>JAFZQU010000021.1 GCA_017620255.1 Lachnospiraceae bacterium | reverse complement strand
AACATACTGCATTCGGATGATGGAATTATAACACTTTTTGATAAGAAAAGCACCCTAAAAAAGGTGTCTGGCGGACTCGTAAACGAGTTTTATGTAATTAGGCGATATTTCAGTTAAGTATTAGTTTTTCATTCAAGGATATCGTGGCGGGGCGACCCCGGGCGCAAACCGGCATAATGTAGCCATTGCGCGGGATAAAAAAATGTCGCCCGGGAAGTGACCGGATGAGAATGAACCGGACATATCATAGAGAACAGAAGGAGGAATGAACATGATCGGAGCAATTTTGGGAGATATCATCGGGAGCAGATTTGAGTTTGACAGAGGAGATAAGACGAAGGAGTTTGAACTGTTCACGGAGGAGTGTTCGTTTACGGACGACACGGTCATGACCGTGGCGGTCGGGAAGGCTTTGATGGATGCCGGGAAGGACGCGGACACGGATGAGATCGAGGAAGCCGTGCAGGAGTCCATGCAGACCTTCGGGCACGGGTATCCGTTTGCCGGATACGGCGCGCGTTTCATCGGCTGGCTGGCAGCAGGGGACGAGGCAAAACCGTACAACAGTTTCGGGAACGGCTCGGCGATGCGTGTTTCGGCAGCAGGGCTGCTGTATGATTCCATCGAGCGGACCAGGGAAGTTGCCAGGGCGACCGCGAACGTTTCGCACAATCACCCCGAAGGTTTAAAGGGAGCGGAAGCGACCGCGGCAGTCATGTTTTTGGCAAGGACAGGCGTGAGCAAGGATGAGATCCGCGCGTATGTGAGCAGGGAATTTCAGTATGACCTGAGCCGCACGCTTGACGAGATCAGGCCCGGCTACCATCACGTCGAAGACTGCCAGCACACGGTGCCGGAAGCGATCACGGCTTTCTTAGAGGGTGAGAGTTACGAAGACGTCATCCGCAATGCCGTTTCGCTTGGCGGGGATACCGACACACTCGCTGCGATCGCAGGCGCGATGGCGGAAGCCCTCTACGGCGTGCCCGAGGAACTGAAGGAGAAACTGGAGGATTACCTGCCGGCGGACCTCATGGACATCGTCGAGGAATTCTTGAAATATGAGAAACATTAACCGACTGCGCAGAATGACAGAGAAATAAGTAGAGTAAGCGAACCTGTAGAGGAAGAAAAGGAGCAGCCATGAAAAAGAAGATTGATTTTGTCATCTGCTTTGCGCAGATGCTGCAGAAGATCGCGGAGCAGACCGCGGGAACGGAATATGAAGAGACATTCGGTGCTGTGGCGAAAGCCGTGAGCGATGATTTTGACACAGGGGACATTTTTGATGTGGCCTTCGAACTGCAGATGTGCGACGCGGACAAGACGATGCCCGAGAGCGTGAAGGAATTCCTGATGATGGTGTATCAGCTCGGGATCGACGAGGGGAATGCGATCTGCATGAACAACATGGGATGCCTTTACTACACGGACCGCTGCGGCATGCAGGACTACGTCAAAGCCAGGGAGTACTACGAAATGGCCGTGAAGGCCGGCTATCCGCTGTCCGTGGAGAATCTTGCGTACATCTACTATTACGGGTTTGGCACGGAGGTGGACTATGAGAAGGCTTACAAGTATTTCTCGATGGCGGCCCTGCAGGGACAGATCGAGGCGCTCTACAAGGTCGGTGATATGTTCCGCTACGGCTACTACGTCGATAAAAGCGAAGTCACCGCGCTCGATCTTTACAAGGAAGCGTATGAGAGATACTGCAAGACGGAGAACTGCAAGTGCGGCGGCAACATCACGAAGCGCATGGGCGACCTGTTTTATCTGGGGCTAGGAACGGATCCGAACCTGTCCATGGCTTTGATGTTCTACCAGCGCGCGGAGCAGCTGTTCTATGAGCAGATCCGCGGCGGCGACCCGTTCGTGCAGAAAGACTTAGAATACGTGATCAAAGCGCAGGCAAAGATCCGCAGGCAGATCGTGAAGGACCTGCCGCCGCTTGCGTGGAGTGTGTCAAAATCACAAAAGGACGGGTTCAAAACGGCATAGAGAAATACTGGATAAATGGTGCTTTTGCCTTTTTTGTTGTGAAAGGAGGCTGCTATGGCTGCATTTGACAGAGTGCTCTCGGGAATTCCGCAGATGGATGAGAAACCGGACCTGATCGTATTGATAGATCCCGTAAACTATTATAATATGCCTTATAAGGAGAGTTTGACATGAGCAGATCCGGGAAGAGTGAGACGAAAGGCAGGCAACCGGTGCCGACCGGTGAATACGCAGTCGGCACGACCACATACACGGTCTATAATGACAGGGAAGAAGTGCTTGCGCCGGGAACGATGAGAAGCATTCCGGCAAGGATCTATTATCCTGTGTCAAGATCATCCGTTGAAGGTATGCCAAAAGCCCGTTACATGTCAAAGGACATGGCCATGGCGCTTAAAAAGTCCATGCATGCGCCGATCAATTACGAAAAGAGCGAGGCGGCGGGAGAGAACATTTTCGACTGCTATGCGGATGCACCGAAGATCCCGGGGGCAAAGTTCCCGCTCATTGTTTTTAACCACGCTTTTTCTTCCTACAGGGAAGCGAATTCATTCCTGTGTATCGAGCTAGCTTCGCACGGATATGTCGTGCTCTCTGTCAGCCATCCCTATGATGCCACCTGTTCGGAAGCAGATGACGGAACGAAGATCCTGATGAGCAGGGATGCAGGCAAAAAGCAGTATGAGCCTTTCCTGCCGGGTGTACTCAGTGTCATGAAGCTTACGAAGAGCAAGGGGAGTAACCGGGAACTTGCCGAAAAGTTTGACAGGATCCAGAAGAAGTACTGTGCATACATCAACCAAAGGCTGAATGAGTGGGTGAAGGACACCCTGAGCGCGGTAAGATATGCAAAAGAAAAATACAGTGACCTGATCGACTTTGACTGCGGGATCGGCGTGACCGGTCATTCCATGGGCGGTGCCACAGCCTATCTGCTGTGTCTTGATCATGACGAGTATGTCTGCGGTGCCAACCTGGACGGCGCGATCTTTGGCGACCATATGGGGAAGATCATGAGGAAGCCCTTCCTGCAGATCAGCTGCAGGACGAATTTCAGCGCAGAGACCAGACCTTACATCGACCATGCGGCAGTCGTATACGGTGCACTGTTTGAGAAAATGCAGCATCTCGGTTTCTCCGACATGAAGCATATGGTCCCGATCAAGGCCCTGGTCGGCAAACTGGATGCAGACATCCTGCATGAGAATGTGTGCAGACTGCATCTGTATCTTTTCGATACCTGCCTGAAGAAGATGGACCGGCCCATGCCGGATGGCTCCGAAAACGTCACGATAACCGTGTACCGGCCGGATGCGAAATCATCAGAGGCAGAGGGGTGAAAACCGGGGGGACGGTCATTGACTTTTAGCGGCTAAAATGCTATATTCTACATAGGTGAGGTATTACCGTGATGCAAGCGGTTTGCCTGAGGGTTTTTAAAACTGATAACCGCCAGGGCTAGTGGCGGTTATCTCTTTGTCCTGGAATACCCAACTGTGTATCCAAGACTAAAAAAGGTTGCGCATAAGCACAATACAGTCATAAGATCCACAATTGTCATGCGTATCGGCTCCTTTCTGAAGATTCCCGTAAGGGTTTCTATATGAACGGAGCTTTTTACTCTCCGAGATAAGACAAACCGCCTACCGTTTAGTAATACCTCAGACTGATCATAACATACACAATGTGTTTATTCAAGAGCCGACATACGAACGAATAGTGGATATATAAAGAAAATCATGTGTGGACGTTATTATCTGGACAGATGCATAGAGACGGATCCGATCATAGAGAAGATGCTGAAATCTTCCCTTGTGCAGGAGTGGAATAAGACGACCGCCGTTAAGACCGAAGGGGAGATACGGCCGACAGATGTGGTGCCGGTCATTGCCCCGAACAGGTCCGGTATGCAATCCGTTTTTCCGATGAAGTGGGGATTTGGTGGCAAGACGCTGCTCATCAATGCCCGCGTGGAAACGGCTGCGCAAAAGCCGACCTTTCAGGATGCGTGGAAGTCGCACAGATGTATCGTGCCGGCATCCTACTATTTCGAGTGGGAGCATCTTCTGCGCACGGACGGTAAGAAGGAGACCGGCGATAAATACATGATCCAGCCGGCAGGCTCCACAGCAACCTGGCTGTGCGGACTGTACCGGTTTGAAGACAATCTGCCGGTGTTTGTGATCTTAACAAGAGAAGCGGCAGAGCCGATCCGTTTCATTCATGAGCGGATGCCTTTGATGCTGCCGGAACATCTCATTGACCAGTGGATCGATCCCGCGGGAAACCCGGATGCGCTCCTGCAGAAAGCGCTGACAGACACGATCGCGGAGAAATGCAACTGACATATATTTCATTTCGAAAGAAAATCATTTCAAAACGAAACAATCCCCCTTGCATTGCTTGGAAAGATACCATACTATGAGGTTACAGAGTCGACACTGTAGCAGCGAAAGGAGATGCGCGATGCAGAACGGGGGATTGGATACACTCGATCAAAAGATCCTGAAACTGATCAAAAACAATGCGAGACTGAGCTATTCTGAGATCGCAGAACAGATCGGGGATATCAGCAGGGTTTCCGTCAAAAACAGGATCCACGCGATGGAAGAAAAAGGGATCATCTTAGGCTATAAGACGGTCACGGATCCGACGGAGACCGGGCATGGGATCAAATTCTTTATCGAGACGAAAAGCAAACGCGGGAAATATACGGAAGTGGTTGATTTTCTCTCCTCGATCGATATCATCCGCGAGGTCCATACCATATCGGGGCAATGCAAGATCATAGCAGCCGGTTATGCGCCGGACCCGGCCTCCCTGCATGGTTATGCGCATCGTATGTTCAAGATACTTGATGAAATGGAAGCGGTGGAAGAGTTTTCGTTTGATCAGGTAACGATCACGCATAAGGATGACGGAGGGATCTACAATGTCGGAAACGATCAAATACGGAAAGATAAAGGAGATCATAAATAAACTGGAAGGCATGGACCTTCATGACAGAAAGGACGGAAATTTCAAGTTCCCGGTATACCTCAGGGAACGCTACAAGACGGTTGATATCGATGCGCTGGAGCTGAGCGTCCGCTCACAGAATTGCTTAAGACGTGCGGGCTTTCTGACCGTATACGACCTGATGAGCGGGATCCGCAGCATGGAAGATCTGAAAAAGATCCGGAACTGCGGCACCAACAGCAGCAGGGAGATCATGGAGAATCTATTTTTGTTTCAGTACCAGGACACAAAGCCGGAGCAGCGGGGATCATATCTTCGGGATGTGATCATCCTGAACTGCAGGTGATGGGAGGTAAGCATGTGGGATTATAACCGGGACGGTGTGATCGATGAGAAGGATGAAGACGACTATTGGTATGATGAGTACATCGAGGAAGAACAGATGCGCGAAGCGGCAGAGGCGGAAGCCGAAGATGATCCGGATTTTGATTATGAAAGTCATGCGGCTTCCCTGGATTCGCGGCCGCTGTCACAGAGAACAAGCACATACAGAAATCCAAACAGCAAAGGCGGTCAAAAAACCATCGGCTTCTGGGGGATCTTCTTTGGCGGCTTCTTCTTATTTGTCATCTTCTGCACCCTCTTTCAGATCGACATTTCAAAGATGTCATCGTGGGTGTTTGGCCTGGCACTGATCTTCGCCTGCGGGGTGTGGTATGTGATATGGAAGGTGATACATAGAAATAATGGGTAAAAATGTGTAAAAGTGAGTGTAAGGCCGGGCTTGCCGGCCTTTTTTGTGCCTTGTAGGCCTTTAAATGGTACTGATGGGGTGGGAAAATAGGCATAGAGGGAGGTGTTGCAATGAGTTTTGCAGATAATTATTCTGTAATACTAACATGGATCCTCATCGTCATGCCCGCCCTGATCTATATCGTGAGCCGCTTTTTCATGGTATATATCAGCGTGTTCGAATTGAAAGAGCGAAAGTATCTTTCGGACTACGGAGAGATAGCAAGCTACCCGTTCGGAAAAGCAGAAGTACTTTTGATCCGCCGACTCCCGATCGTACTTCGTGACCGGAAAGGTCAATATCACAGATATGTCGACTGTTGGACACCTTGCACGGGACAGTATATCAAAGAGTATACGGGGATGAGTAAAGAAGAGTTTTTTGAACTGCCGTTTGAGACAAAGTATGCCAAGCTTGCCCGCCATGCATCAGGTAGAACCTATGCTCCGGGATGTGCAAAGATCCAAACAACGAGGAGACTGTAACATGGGAACTATATTGATTATTATCGGAGTATGGATCTGCCTTTCCAACGTCGGTGAAGTTTCATCGACCAGAACGGTCAACAGCGTCCGCAATCATCCCCAAAAGGGAAGAAAACTCTCCCGCAGGGAAAGAAAACGGATCCGTAAAGCCATGGAGAGAGCAGAAATGGATGCCTTTGAGAATCAGTATATGATCTTCGAATCCTTCATGGATGACTGACCGGTATGGTAAAATAGTAGTGTAACGGAAGGGAGGGAAACACATGGACGGTAGTATATTTGGAATCGATATTTCCTGTGACGGAAAAGCAGACTTTCTCGACGATGCGATCATTATGGAATTAATGGAAGAAGAGGAGAGAGAAAAGCAGGCCCGCATGGAGGCAGAAGAAGACGAATACCTCTGGTCAGAGGATGACGACCAGTAAATCAAAAGGAGGACAATACTATGATGATTGCACCCGTATCATACATTTCCACGCTCAAAGATCTGGACTATCCGGAACTGGTAGAAAAACGCAAGGCATTACAGAAGCGTGTGGAAGAACTGGAGAAACTCGCTCTGGCAGATGACAGGAGTGATCCGGCCTGGCAGATCATGCCGAACCCGTCCGTACAGTACCAGACGACATTAGACTATCTGGCGGAACTGTGCACGTTCATGTCGGAACGGTATGCTGAGATTTATGAGTGGAGTTAAAAAGATGGAAGAATGATGAAACTGCAGGCTTGATGCAGGAAGAGGTAATCATGACAGTTAAAGAAGCAAGAAAAATAGCAGAATCTTTTGAGAAAAATCACAATCCCTCCGAGGAGGATGTGTTCCTTTTCACGGAAGCCATGAACTTTCTGATCGATACGGAACATAACCCCAGGGATATGATGTATCTTGGCGGATACTATTATGAGATCAAGAGGTTTGATCTGGCACTCAAGTACTATGAGATGGCCGCAACCTTTGATTATGATCCGGCTTATGAGTGCCTCGGATACATCTGGTATTACGGCAGGACCGGTGAGCGTGACTTTGAGAAGGCATTCAAATATTTTTCAAAGCTCATGGAAAAAGGGGATCCGGTCTCCACATACAAAGTTGCCGACATGTACAGAAACGGCTACTACGTGGAAAAAGACCAGGAGAGATATGAACAGATCATCGAAGACCTGTATCCGAAGGTCAAGGATATGAATAATGTTTTCGATCCGGTGCCTGAGGTATTTACAAGACTTGCCCGTATCCGTACGTCACAGGGCAAAAAAGAGGAGGCAATCGATCTGTATCTGTATGCAAAGGATTTCCTGGCGCAGAGGATCAGGCATAATGCCTTCTTTGGGAATCTCAATATCATGAAATGGCTGATCGATGATCTTTATGAACTGATTGATTTTGACATGGATTATTTCGATTTCTTTGACCTGTATTATCTGCTCAAAACCCCTCATAAGATCTCTTTTATGCACGGAAACAAAAAGCAGAAGCTTGAGTCGGTCATGGAAGGAAACGAGTGCACGGTCTGCTTTAACGGAAAGTGGTTCCACAGCAGGGACGATTTCTTTAAGGATGCCTGCACCGACAATATGAAACTCACATCCATATATGATGATCTCTATGCGTTTGAGGTAGAAGAATGAGTGATCCGATCGTAAGAGTGACAAATACATCCTATTCAAGATATGAAGAACTGCTCATGAGACGCGATGAAGTGAAAAAGCAGGCGTTTCAGTATGAGCGGGCCTATGTGCGGGAATTCGGGGAACTGATCCTTGAAGTGTTTCAGATGAAGCTGGAATGTATCCGTAAAAAGAAGACCATAGAGTTCTGTCAGATCTTTGCGAATCGTGGCGAAGCTGTCGACCAGGAAAAACTGCAGGAATACCTGGCAAAAGAATTGGCCGAGTATCAGAAGCAGTTAAATGACATGATCGTGGATAACGAGGCGGCAAAGAAGTATGAGCGCGTATCGGAAGCGGATCTGCTGAAGATCAAGCGGATCTATCACAGACTGGTGAAGCTGATCCATCCGGATATCAACCCGGAGGTGGCTGCGAATGCGGATCTGAACGATCTCTGGCAGAGGCTGGTCATCGCGTATAACTGTAATGATTTAAAGGAAATGGAAGAAGTCGAGGTCCTTGTTTCTGCGGCTCTTGATAAATTGGGCACCGGGACAGTACTGATCATGATCCCTGACATTGAGAATAAGATCCTTGAACTGGAAGAAGAGATTGAAAGGATCAAAAACACAGACACCTATCAGTACAGATATTTACTGGAAGACAAAGAGGCCGTTGCGCAGAAAAAGCAGGAACTGAAAGACGAGCTTAAGGAATACGAAGACTACGGCAAACAGCTTGACGAGATTTTAGATGGCATGATTCAGAATGGAGTAAAAATCACATGGAAAATGAATTAACCGAACACCAGCAGAATCTGGTTTCTTTAGTGGACTCACATGAACTGGGAGATATTATCAAACCGCTTATCAAAGAGATCTATCTGTTTGATTCCTATGTGGCGGGGACCACGCACCTTGAGGATATGTCCGTCTTGGAAACCGCTAAAGTCGGAGACATGTTGTCCCTGCAGAGAGAAGACAACAAGTTTGATTCCAACGCCATTCTAATCCTCAATGCTGACGGGAAAAAACTCGGATATGTGCCGGAAAAGGACAATATCATCTTTGCCAGACTTATGGATGCAGGAAAACTGCTGAAGGCAAAGATCACCAAGATCACGCAGAAGGGATCGTTTACACAGATCAATGTCGGAATCTATCTGGTGGACCTGTAGGCCTGATTCTGTCATACGGGGGTAATAATGAATAATTACGATCCGTATCAGGAAATGAAGGATTACATCCGCCTTTGAAAAGATTGGAATATTGTGATAGAAAATTGAAAGCATACGAGAGGACTTTATCCTTGAATGAAAAACTAATACTTAACTGAAATATCGCCTAATTACATAAAACTCGTTTACGAGTCCGCCAGACACCTTTTTTAGGGTGCTTTTCTTATCAAAAAGTGTTATAATTCCATCATCCGAATGCAGTATGTT
>JAFZQU010000004.1 GCA_017620255.1 Lachnospiraceae bacterium | reverse complement strand
GTTGTGCGAAGACGACGTTAAGTATTCTATTGAGGAATGCAAAGAAAGAGATGCAACATATGCAGCTCCGCTGAAAGTCAGAGTCAGACTTTACAACAAACAGGACGATAAGATCATCGAGCACGAGATATTCATGGGTGATCTGCCGCTGATGACCGCAACAGGTACATTTGTTATCAATGGTGCGGAACGTGTCATCGTATCACAGCTGGTTCGTTCTCCCGGTATCTATTATGCGATCACGCATGATAAACTCGGTAAACAGCTCTTTTCCTGTACAGTGATCCCGAATAGAGGCGCATGGTTGGAATATGAAACAGATTCCAATGATGTGTTTTTCGTGCGCGTAGACAGAACCCGTAAGGTTCCGGTGACCGTTCTCGTCAGAGCCCTGGGGATCGGCACGAATCAGGAGATCATTGACCTGTTTGGCGATGAGCCGAAGATCCAGGCTTCCCTGCAGAAGGATCCTTCCATCAGTGAGAAGGAGCCGTTCGGAAGCTATGAATCGGGTCTTTTGGAATTATACAAGAAGATCCGTCCCGGCGAGCCGTTGACCGTTGAGAGTGCCGAAAGCCTGATCAACGCGATGTTTTTTGACCCCAGAAGATATGACCTTGCAAAGGTCGGCAGATATAAATTCAATAAGAAGTTAATGCTCAGAAACCGTATCCGCAACCAGATCCTCGCGGAAGACGTGATCGATGAGGCGACAGGCGAGATCATCGCTAAAGCCGGCACAAAGGTAAGTCCGGAACTGGCCGATCAGATCCAGAACGCAGCGGTAACGGGCGTATACATCCAGACCGAGGAGAGAAATGTCAAGGTTCTTTCCAATATGATGGTAGACATTACCAATTTCGTGGACTGTGAGCCGAGAGAGCTTGGGATCACGGAACTGGTTTATTATCCTGTGCTGAAGCAGCTGATCGAGGAGTTCGGGGATGATCCGGATGCGCTTGGTGAAGCGATCACAACGCATGTGCATGATCTGATCCCGAAGCACATCACAAAGGAAGACATCATTGCTTCCATTAACTACTGTATCCATCTCGAATACGGCATCGGCAAGGATGACGATATCGACCATCTGGGTAACAGAAGGATCCGTGCGGTAGGCGAACTGCTGCAGAACCAGTACAGGATCGGTCTTTCCAGACTGGAAAGAGTTGTCAGGGAACGTATGACAACGCAGGATCTGGAAGGCATCTCGCCGCAGGCACTGATCAACATCAAGCCCGTGACGGCAGCCGTGAAGGAATTCTTCGGTTCCTCCCAGCTGTCCCAGTTCATGGATCAGAACAATCCGCTCGGTGAGCTGACGCATAAGAGACGTTTATCTGCCCTTGGTCCCGGCGGTCTGTCAAGAGACCGTGCCGGTTTCGAGGTCCGTGACGTACATTACAGCCATTACGGCAGAATGTGTCCTATTGAGACACCTGAAGGACCGAACATCGGTCTGATCAACTCGCTGGCATGCTATGCAAGGATCAACGAGTACGGCTTTGTAGAGGCACCTTACCGTAAGATCGATCACTCCGATCCGGAGAATCCGGTCGTTACGGATGAAGTTATCTACATGACAGCCGATGAAGAAGATAACTACCATGTAGCGCAGGCGAACGAGCCTTTGGATGAAAAAGGACACTTTGTAAAGAATAACGTGGCCGGCCGTTACAGAGAAGAGACACAGGAATACCCGAAGTCTGATTTTGACTTCATGGACGTATCCCCGAAGATGGTATTCTCGGTGGCGACAGCCCTGATCCCGTTCCTTGAGAACGACGATGCGAACCGTGCGCTGATGGGTTCCAACATGCAGCGTCAGGCCGTTCCGCTCCTTGTGACGGAAGCGCCCGTTGTCGGAACAGGTATGGAAACAAAGGCAGCTGTGGACTCCGGTGTCTGCGTGCTTGCCAAGAAGGCCGGCAAGATCGACCGTGCCGAATCTGACAAGATCATGATGACGTATGATGACGGAACGAAGGAAACTTACCATCTGTCCAAATTCATGCGTTCCAACCAGAGCAACTGCTACAACCAGAAGCCGATCGTCGTAAAAGGCGAGCATGTGGAAGAAGGACAGGTCATCGCAGACGGTCCGTCCACGAGCAACGGCGAGATGGCGCTCGGTAAGAACCCGCTGATCGCGTTCATGACCTGGGAAGGTTACAACTACGAGGATGCGGTCCTGCTTTCAGAGCGTCTGGTTCAGGAAGATGTTTACACATCCGTACATATTGAGGAACACGAAGCGGAAGCCAGAGACACGAAGCTCGGACCTGAAGAGATCACGAGAGACGTGCCGGGCGTCGGCGAAGATGCCCTGAAAGATCTGGACGAGAGAGGCATCATCCGCATCGGTGCGGAAGTGCGTGCGGGTGATATCTTAGTCGGTAAAGTCACACCGAAGGGTGAAACGGAGCTGACAGCGGAAGAGAGACTGCTTCGTGCGATCTTTGGCGAAAAGGCGCGTGAAGTAAGGGATACTTCCTTAAAGGTACCGCACGGTGAATACGGTATCGTTGTGGATGCCAAGATCTTTACAAGAGAAAACGGTGATGAGCTCCCGCCGGGAGTCAATCAGTCCGTACGTATTTATATCGCACAGAAGAGAAAGATCTCCGTCGGTGATAAGATGGCCGGCCGTCACGGTAACAAGGGTGTTGTTTCCCGCGTGCTTCCGGTCGAGGATATGCCTTATCTGCCGAACGGCCGTCCCGTGGACATCGTATTGAATCCGCTTGGCGTGCCGTCCCGTATGAATATCGGGCAGGTTCTGGAGATCCACTTAAGCCTTGCCGCGATGGCACTCGGCTTTAACGTATCCACACCGGTCTTTGACGGTGCAGACGAGAACGATATCATGGATACGCTGGATCTTGCGAATGACTACGTAAATCTGGAATGGGAAGAATTCGAGAAGAAGCATAAGAAAGAGCTGCTTCCGGAAGTCCTGAAATTCTTATCGGAGAACAGGGACCACAGAGAACTCTGGAAGGGCGTTCCGATCAGCCGCGACGGTAAAGTCAGACTGCGTGACGGCCGGACAGGTGAATACTTCGACAATCCGGTTACGATCGGACACATGCATTACCTGAAACTCCACCATCTGGTAGACGATAAGATCCACGCCCGTTCGACGGGTCCGTACTCCCTGGTAACGCAGCAGCCGCTCGGCGGTAAAGCGCAGTTCGGCGGACAGCGTTTCGGTGAGATGGAAGTTTGGGCACTGGAAGCTTACGGTGCAAGTTACACGCTGCAGGAGATCCTGACCGTGAAGTCCGATGATGTCATCGGCCGTGTCAAGACCTATGAGGCGATCATCAAGGGCGATAACATCCCCGAATCCGGTATTCCGGAATCTTTCAAGGTATTGCTGAAAGAACTGCAGTCCTTAGGCCTCGATGTCAGAGTCTTAAGGGACGACAATACGGAAGTCGAGATCAGAGAAACGATCGATTACGGCGAAACAGATCTGAGAGCCGTGATCGAAGGCGACAGAAGCTACAGAGACAGCGAGTCCTTCTCCAAAGCCGGCTATTCGACGCAGGAGTTTGACGAGAACGAGGAACTTGTCACTGTCGATGACGAAGCGGATGATTTTGACGAAGTTGCGTACACAGAGGATGCAGATACAGAAGAATAATTTCCAGGAAGAGGAGTAAGCCATGCCAGAAATTAACAAAGACGGATATCAGCCCATGACGTTTGATGCGATCAGGATTGGGCTGGCATCTCCCGATAAAATCAGAGAATGGTCCAGAGGCGAGGTTTTGAAGCCTGAAACGATCAACTACAGAACGCTGAAGCCGGAAAAAGACGGCCTGTTCTGTGAAAGGATCTTCGGACCCAGCAAGGACTGGGAATGTCACTGCGGAAAGTACAAGAAGATCCGTTACAAAGGCGTGATCTGCGACCGTTGCGGCGTAGAAGTCACGAAAGCCAATGTGCGCCGTGAACGCATGGGCCACATTGAACTGGCAGCACCGGTATCCCATATCTGGTATTTCAAGGGAATCCCGAGCCGGATGGGTCTGATCCTGGATCTGTCCCCCAGAACGCTTGAAAAGGTGCTCTATTTTGCGAATTATATCGTTCTCGATCCCGGTGAGACCGACTTAAAGAAGAAACAGGTCCTTTCCGAGAAGGAATACCAGGACTATGTTACCGAGTACTCCGGCAAGTTCCGCGTAGGCATGGGTGCCGAAGCGATCAAGGAACTGCTGATGGAGATCGATCTCGAGGCTGAGTCTGCGGAATTAAAGCAGGCCCTGGCTGAGTCTACCGGTCAGAAGAGAGCGAAGATCATCAAAAGACTGGAGGTTGTGGAATCCTTCCGTGAATCCGGCAACCAGCCCGAATGGATGATCCTGGATGTCATTCCGGTCATTCCGCCCGATCTGCGCCCGATGGTACAGCTGGACGGCGGCAGATTTGCGACATCCGACTTAAACGACCTCTATCGTCGTATCATCAACAGAAATAACCGTCTGAAGAGACTTTTGGAGCTGCATGCACCGGACATCATCGTGCGCAACGAGAAGAGAATGCTGCAGGAAGCAGTCGATGCGCTGATCGACAACGGTCGTAGAGGCAGACCTGTCACAGGCCCCGGTAACAGGGCGCTGAAGTCCTTATCAGACATGTTAAAGGGTAAATCCGGACGTTTCCGTCAGAACCTGCTCGGAAAACGTGTGGACTACTCCGGACGTTCGGTTATCGTCGTAGGTCCCGAACTGAAGATCTATCAGTGCGGCCTGCCTAAAGAGATGGCGATCGAACTGTTCAAGCCCTTCGTTATGAAAGAACTGGTTGCAAACGGAACCAGCCATAATATCAAGAATGCCAAGAAGATGGTTGAGCGTCTGCGCCCCGAGGTATGGGACGTGCTCGAGGACGTGATCAAAGAGCATCCGGTTATGCTGAACCGTGCTCCTACACTGCACAGACTCGGTATTCAGGCGTTTGAGCCGATCCTGGTAGAAGGTAAGGCGATCAAGCTGCATCCGCTTGTATGTACCGCATACAACGCTGACTTTGACGGTGACCAGATGGCCGTGCATCTTCCGCTTTCCGTGGAAGCGCAGGCAGAGTGCCGTTTCCTGCTGTTATCGCCGAACAACCTGCTGAAGCCTTCGGACGGCGGCCCGGTTGCGGTTCCTTCGCAGGATATGGTCCTTGGTATCTACTATCTGACGATGGAGCGTTACAAAGACCTGTCGCTGGATCCTGATTTTGACGGAGAACCCGTGATGGAATTTGATTCCGTCGACGAGGCAATAGACGCTTACATGGCTTTCCAGAAGAAGAAAGCAACTGCGTTCAAGGCCGGTAAGGAAGTTTCCGCCAAGGAGATCCCGCTTGAAAAAGACACGCTGATCCGTGTCTGCCTGGATAAGGATCGTGACAGATATGCTGTCTGCCAGATGATCGATCTGCTCGGAAGATATTATTCTTCGCTCAATCAGGCACTCCTTGCCTATGAAAATCACGATATCACGCTGCATCAGCGGATCAATGTCCGTGTCTCCAAGCAGGATGAGAACGGTGAGACGATCAGCGAGACGCTGAACACGACGCTCGGCCGCCTGATCTTCAACGAGATCCTGCCGCAGGATCTTGGCTTTGTGGACAGGGAAGATCCCGAGAACAAGCTGAAACTGGAAGTGGATTTCCGTGTCGGCAAGAAGCAGTTAAAGCAGATCCTGGAGCGCGTTATCAATAACCACGGCGCTACCAAGACAGCGGAAGTGCTCGATGACATCAAGGCAATGGGCTACAAGTATTCCACCAAGGCTGCCATGACCGTATCGATCTCCGATATGACAGTGCCGGCCAAGAAGGCGGAGATGCTGCAGAAAGCACAGGATACCGTGGATATGATCACCACGAACTACAAGCGTGGTCTGATCACGGAAGAAGAGCGTTACCGCGGCGTCATTGAAACCTGGAATGAAACGGATAAGGAACTGACCGACGTACTGATCGACGGTCTGGACAAATACAACAACATCTACATGATGGCAGACTCCGGTGCCCGTGGTAGCAACCAGCAGATCAAGCAGCTGGCCGGCATGCGCGGACTGATGGCCGATACGACAGGCCGTACGATCGAGCTGCCGATCAAGTCCAATTTCCGTGAAGGTCTGGACGTTCTGGAGTATTTCCTCTCCGCACACGGTGCACGTAAAGGTCTGTCCGATACGGCGCTGCGTACAGCCGACTCGGGTTACCTGACAAGACGTCTTGTCGATGTATCCCAGGAGCTGATCATCCGTGAGCAGGATTGCTGCGCGGGACGCGAAGAGATCCCCGGCATGAGAGTGAAAGCGTTCATGGACGGCAACGAGGTGATCGAAAGCCTGAAAGACCGTATCACAGGCAGATACGCCAGCGAAGACGTTGTGGACGACAAGGGGAATGTCCTTGTTAAGAAAAATCATATGATCACACCGAGACGTGTGGAGAAGATTCTGAACGCAGGTGTGGAAGAAGTCAATATCCGTACGATCTTAACCTGCAGATGCCATAACGGGATCTGTTCGAAGTGCTACGGCGCCAACATGGCGACCGGTGAGCCGGTACAGGTCGGTGAGGCAGTCGGTATCATCGCGGCACAGTCCATCGGTGAGCCGGGTACACAGCTGACCATGAGAACATTCCATACGGGCGGTGTTGCCGGTGATAACATCACACAGGGTCTTCCCCGTGTCGAGGAATTGTTTGAGGCAAGAAAGCCGAAAGGTCTTGCGATCATCTCCGAGATCGCCGGAAAAGCGGTTGTACGTGATACCAAGAAGAAACGTGAAGTGGTCGTTACCAACGATGAGACCGGCGAGAGCAAGACATACCTGATCCCGTACGGTTCCCGTACCAAGATCACGACCGATCCGGAAGGACAGATCATCGAAGCCGGTGACGAACTGACGGATGGTAGCGTAAATCCGCACGACATCTTAAAGATCAAGGGCGTACGTTCCGTACAGGATTACATGATCCGTGAAGTACAGCGCGTATACCGTCTGCAGGGTGTTGAGATCAACGATAAGCATATCGAAGTGATCGTGCGTCAGATGCTGAAGAAAGTACGTGTGGAGGAGAACGGGGATTCCGATTTCCTGCCGGGTACGCTGGTAGACGCATTGGAACTCGAAGATATCAACGAAGCATTAGAGGCAGAAGGCAAACAGCCGGCAGAGGGCAAGCAGGTTATGCTCGGTATCACCAAGGCATCCCTTGCGACCAACTCCTTCTTATCGGCAGCGTCCTTCCAGGAGACCACCAAGGTTCTGACGGAAGCAGCGATCAAGGGTAAGGTAGATCCGCTGATCGGCCTCAAGGAGAACGTCATCATCGGTAAGCTGATCCCTGCAGGAACCGGCATGAAGCGTTACCGCAACGTCATGCTCGACACCTCGGAAGCAGATGCACTGGCACCTGTTCCGGAACCTGCCGAGGATGAGGCGGAAGGCGACGGCGTCGCAGTGGAAGAAGAACTCGAAGAAGCCATTGCGGATGCAGAAGAAACATTTGAGGCGGAAGACGAATTCGATGAAGTAGCCGAAGATGTGGAAGAGGATGCAGAAGAGGCGGAAGATACGGACGAAGAGTAAACTGCCCGCTGATCCTACAGGAAACAAAGTAATAAGAACGCGCAGACCATTTGGTCTGCGCGTATTTTATACGTCGTAAGCGTTTGCCCTGTTGTTCTTTATATCGCCCGGATCTTCTTCTGCAGCAGTTCCGGATTGGTGGCAAAGGTCAGGGCCGTCTTTTCGGTGATCTTGCCTTCACGGAGCAGATTCAGGAGGCTCGTGTCCATTGCGATCATGTCGTCTGCTGCGGAGGCATAGATCATACCGTCGATCTGATGTACCTTGGATTCACGGATCATGTTCCGGATCGCGGGTGTCAGCGTCATGATCTCAAATACGGGGATGATCTTGCCGTCTACGGACGGAACGAGCTGCTGGGATACGACCGCCTGCAGGACCATGGAAAGCTGGATACAGATCTGGTGCTGCTGGTTGGGCGGGAATGCATCCACGATACGGTCGATCGTATTGGAAGCGCCGACCGTGTGCAGGGTCGAGAGGATCAGATGACCGGTCTCGGCTGCAGTCATGGCAACGTTGATCGTTTCATAGTCACGCATCTCACCAAGCAGGATAACGTCGGGGCTCTGTCTTAAGGACGCACGAAGCGCTGTTAAGTAACTCTCTGTATCCGTCACGACCTCACGCTGCGAAACGATGCTCATCTTATGCATGTGCAGGTACTCAAGCGGATCTTCCAGCGTGATGATGTGCGCATGCCTGGTATTGTTGATGTGGTCGATCATACAAGCTAATGTTGTGGATTTACCGCTGCCGGCAGGCCCCGTGATCAGGATCAGGCCTTTCTTTCTGTCGGCAAACTCGATGATCTTCTGCGGAATACCGCGTTCTTCCGGTTTCGGGATATTGAACGTGATGACACGGATGACAGCCGAAAGCGAGCCACGCTGTTTAAACGCATTGATACGGAATCTGGCAACGCCTTTGAGCGCAAAGGAAAAATCATCATCGCCCGTTTCCATCAGACGCTTCATATCGCGCTGGCCGGCTAACTGGTAGATGTCCGTGATCATGGCTGCGGTGTCTGCCGGCATCATCTTCTGCTCGGCAAACATCTTCATCACACCGTGGGACTTATAAGTCAGCGGCAGACCGGCTACGACAAATATGTCGGAAGCTTCATCATTCGTGATCTGCGATAAGGTTTCTACGATCTCCATACAAAAATCCTCCTGTTATCATTCAAATTCCATAAATCGGATGTCGCCGTCGTTCAGCAGGGAACCTTCTTCGGTTGCCCAGATATCAACATTCTGCGTGCGCCAGGAAACGATATGGAACAGCGCATCATTGCCTTTGGCGGGATAAGCCACCGCAAGGCAGACATGCAGTTTCTGCGTATCGTTCACCTTCACGTCATAACTCAGTGTCACGGGTGAAGAATCCGTGTTCACCGTGATCGAATCGTTATCCGCAAAGAGCTTCGGGACTTCTTTCATATAGTCCGATTCGCTGCCCGATCTTGCATAGCATTTGGACAGCAGCCCCTCGATATTGGCCATATACAGTTCGGCGAACCGGTTGGCATCATAGTACTCCGTCGTACGCTTCGCTGTCTGCTGGCTCAGTCTGTAGTCGGAATTGGCCGACAGGAAACTGAGGGCTGCGAACGTGACCAGGCACAGCAGTACGAACGTGACCAGTATGGAACTTGTACCGACATTGATGCCGCCGGATTTGTTTTTGTTCATATGTTCTCCTTAAGGGATCGGTGCAAACCTAGCCCTGGGGTGTGTTCATGTATTTGGTGGCAGTCAGCGTGTAGATCTCGGAGTAGTCGCTTAAGTTGACGATCCGTATCTCCATGTTCTGGATGGCACCGTTAGGTGTGATCGTCACGTCGCTGACATAAGCTGCACTTGCGGGATCACACACATTAAAATCACTGTCATAGAATACTTCAAAATAATTATCCTCTGCCACGGCATCCGGAAAAGCAGCAAGAATGCTTTCCATGGAGCCGTCCGTCCCGCGCATGACTTCCGCGTAGGACTGTGCGATCGCAACGGCATGGTTTAATTCCTTCGTCTGCCTGCTGATCACATGGGATTTGGCGAATAACTGCATACAAACGGCCGACGCGATGGAAAAGAACAGGATCACGATGATCAGTTCCATCAGGAAGAGAGCGGTTTTCGATTTGGGCAGGTTCTTATTCATGCGTCATGCCCTCCTCGTTGTTCGTATGGCTGTATTCCGCCACGTAATAACTGACTGTGTCACCGTTATCGTCCGTCAGCGTGAAATAGTAGAGAGAGTCGGAAACGCGCTCTACCGTAAAACTCTTGACCGGGACGATCTTCGTGCCGCCTGATAAGTTAAAATCATAATCGGACTTGGCGGTCAGTTCCGTCAGGTATCCGTCTTTTTCATATAAGAACGTACTGTAATCCACATCGTCGATCCGTTCGTTAAGGATCAGGACGGGCGTATCGCCGTAATGGATCACGGACGCGCCGCCGGAGTGGTCAAACTGGCGGATCTTTTCCGTCACGTAAGATAAGGCGGTACGGGACTTGAAGTTCGCGTCCATGTTCGCAACGGTCGCCCGGTAGATCTTTGCGCCAAACAGGATGATGAAGAGCGCAGAGATCAGGAAGACGCAGAAGAGCGCCAGCAGGAACAGGATATCCACGATGGGTTTGTTGCGCATCTTCAGGTTCATTTAGCGCTCCTCTCTATAATGGTAACGTTCGGCATGATATTGGAGCCGACCGTCTCATAATCCACGAGAAACAGGTCGTGATCATAGGTCAGACCGTAATGTTCTTCCATATAGGCCAAAGTGGGCGGGTACATGCCCTCCACCGCATAGCAGTGAACGATGTCCTTATGGATCGCCTCTTCCAGGACACGGCGTTCATCCTCCGCGGAACCCGAAGAAACGGATGCGATCCCGTAGAGGAAGATCCCGATGACCGCGACAAAGAAAAGGATCGAGAAATTCACGGACTGCAGTATTCTTTTTCCGAGGTTTGGTTTCTGAAAGCGGTTCATAGTGACTTTCCTTTATCCGATCGAACTCATGATGCCCATGAGCGGGAGCATGACTGACAGCAGGATCAGGCAGACGACAACGGATAAGATGATGACCAGTGTCGGCTCAAGCACGGTAATGATCGAGTTGATCCGGTTGTCGACTTCGTCTTCGTATGCGTTGGCGATCTTCTCAAGCACCTTGTCGATGGAGCCGGTCTTGTAGCCGATGGTCAGCATACGTGCATACATACTGGTGAAGATATTGGCGGTAACGAGCGCCTCCGCGAACGTGTAGCCCTCTTCCTTGATCAGGTTGCGGCAGTGTTCGATCTTCTCAGCCATGGAACGGTTATCAACCAGCCGTTGTACCATTTCCAGGGACGCGTCCGTATCCAGACCTGCGGACATCGTGAGCGCCATACCGGAAGCAAAACGGCCGGATGCGATCTTCTCGTAAAAATGCTTTGTGGCAAAGAACTTCGTGCAGAAAGCGGCAAAAGCAGCTTTGCCGGCTTTCGTCTTTGCAAAGAAGAAATAGAGGAACAGCACAAGCGCGAAGATGGCCACAAAGACGATCGAATAATTCGAGATCGTGGTACCCATGTTCAGAAGGCCTTTGGAAAAGCCGGTCATCTCGGAGCCGAGCTGGATGAATACCTGGTTGAAGATCGGGAGTACCTTGATGATCACGACCAGGATAACGATCATCATCATCGCAACGATCAAAAACGGATAGGTGACGGCGTTCTTGATGCCCTGTGCGATCGATTCCTCGCGGTTATAGTGGAAGGCCAGAGCATGCATGACTTCCTCGAGTTTACCGGACTGTTCACCGATCTCGATCATGTCAAGCGCGTATTTGGGGAATACGCCGGATGCCGAAACGGACGCGTGGAAACTCTCACCCATGTTGCAGTGCTCGAGGATCACGGATAGGATCTCTTTGCCTTCTGTCGAAAGCGCATCCTCCATCATGATCGTGACGCCCTCCATGGGGGAGATGCCGGCGTTCAGGATCATGGCGATCTGGTCGCAGAACATGGACAGTTCGCGGTTTGATAGGATTTTTCCGGTTGGTTTGCTCATAGTACCCTCCATTATCAGTAGACATACTTGGTGACGTAGTTGGAACCGTCGCCGATGAATGATTTTAATTTGGCATTACTTGTATTGGCGGCAAAGGTCGGATCCATCAGGGTCCAGTCCGTGCCGTTGAATTCGATGATGCCGCTTACCCAGCCCTTGTCGTCGATGTAGACGCTGAGCCATGCGTGGTATACGTCTCCGGCATAGCCGATCTCCATACGCGCCGGGATCTGCTGCGAGCGGAGCATCGAACACATCAGAGCCGAATAGTCAAAGCAGAAACCTCGCTTGGTGGAAAGGACTTCATCGACATTCGGCAGATAGGTCTTTTCCGCGGCTTCGAATTTCTCTTTATCATAAGTGACATTGCCGACAACGAAAGAGTAGACGGCAGTGACGACTTCCAGATCGGTCTTGGCACCCTCAGCCAGTTCCTTGGCCTTGGGAACGATGGCGGAATCCTTGTTGAAGTTCACATACTGGTTCGGGTAGAGATAGGGTCCCATGGCATTGGTGACCGTCAGATCCATATCGGTCGTGAACAGCGTGGAATACTGGCTTCCGCTGATGTTTTCGTAGATTGTTGCCGAATAACTGCCGTTGCCTGAGGTGATCGGGATCACGGCGCTCTGTGACATCAGGTTATATGTATAGGTCACGCCGTCAGGCCCCGTCAGTTGCATCTTCACTTTCTCGTTCGCACCCGTGTATTCGATGATAATGTAGCCTTCAGCTGCATTGGTCGCATCGATCGAAACGGTGTCGTTGCCGTATACGACTTCCCCGCCGGCAACAGGCTCGAGTACGAGCGGCTCGTTGGGGCGCACGGTAGCGATATCTTCGGACGCCGTCACTTCATAGGTGATGTTGTTGATCTCACCTTCTTCAATGGCTTTTTCCTTACATCCGATCAGGGTGTAGAGGCAGACAACGGCCAAAAACAGGCACATATATTTCATTGTCTCCGAATGCAAGTTAAGCATTATGTACTCCCGTTTTATCGTTCAGACAGGATCGCCTGCATCATGTTTCCGTCAAGATCCGGAATATAGACATTCAACTCGGTACCGTCATAGGGGATCGTTACTTCCGTGTTTTCGTTCACAAACTGGATCCTGGAAGGGAAGACCACGGTCCCGTCCGGTTTAACGGCATAGATATTTCTGTAATCAAGCGTCTCGCCATCGATCAGCATGACAAACTCCGATGTATAGAGCTGGTGCGAGACGATCTGTATCTTTCCCGCAGAAGGAGATTCCGTGATCTTGAAATCCTGCGAGGTAAAAGCTAAGGGGGACAGCAAAGTCAGGAACAGCATGATGATCCCGATCCACATGCAGGCCGTTACCATCGTGGTCTGTGCTTTGCTCCTGAGCACGATCTTATCGAAGGGAGTGGTGTTCGGCTGCTGTTCGCCTGCGATGAATACATTCTGCAGGATATTGTTGGCTGTGGTTATATCCATCGTATATTTATGACGGTTCATTGAAATCCCTCCTTTCTTAAGATCGTTTCGAGCCGGTCTTTTCCGGCCTGTAGATATCGTTTGACGCTGCTGCGGCTGATCTGCAGGGCATCCGCGATCTCTTCGAGTTTCATCTCGTTGTAATAGCGCATGACAATGACCTGCTGCTCGTTGAACGGTAGTTTGGCCACCGCCAGTTTGACGGCTTTGATCTCATTACCGACTTCGATCTGTGCCTCCGGGTTGTGGTCCGTCAGCTCATCGTGCAACAGTTCCATAAATTCGGAACTCACCTCGCTGCCTTTTTCGCCTTTCTTGCTCATGTCGTAGCAGACATGGAAGCAGATCTGGTTGATCCAGGCGACAAACAGCGAAGGATCCTTGATATTCTTAATGTTTTTCAGTGCGGAGATATAAGTCTCCTGGACTGCATCCTGCGCAAGGTATGCGTCCCTGAGATAGTGACCGGCATAGTTATAGATATGCTTATATGTCAGTGCGTACAGCTCGGCGAAGGCATCCGAATCATTCTCCTGCGCCAGCAGCACCAGTCCGCCTATGTAGGAATGATTAAAATCAGGCATTGCCTATCCCTTCTTTGCCTCGTTGTATAGTAGTCGCATCAGTTCGGAGAACCGCGTGACACCCAGCTCGTAATTCAAAGCCGTGTGGCACGAAAGCGCGATATTTGCTTCGGGATGATCGTCGTTATATGCATCCAGCGCGGAAGTCAGCTTATCGATAAAGCCTTTCATCTTCTCCTCGCTGCAGTGCTCCAGCACGGCGATGAACTCGTTACCGCCGTTCCTGCCGACAAATCCGTATCCGTCACCCAGTTTTTCAAAGATGTTGGAGAAATCCTGCAGGTATTTGTTACCGGTCTCACGTCCGAACTGCGCATTCAGCGCAGACAGGTTGGAAATGGAGACAAGCGCGCAGCCGATGTGGCTGATGTCGCCTGCAGCCTCGTATTTCTCAAAAATGATATCGCAGCTGTTACGGTTGGGAATGCCTGTCAGGTTATCCAGATAAGCCGTGCGGTTCAGCACGTGGTTATCGATGATGTTCTTCTGTAACTGGTGGAAATCCCAGATGATCGAAACGAAAGAATAGATCATGAAAGCCCACAGAAAGACACAGATCGTAAGCAGGGACCGGTTGGTGTAAACGCTGGTCCGAAGCTGCTCGTCCGCGTACATATAAACAAAGAACGCGATGGCAAAGATCACAAGCAGGATGAGCTGTACGACCTTAAATGTTTTATAATTCTGGAAATAATCAGAGCTTTTCATAACAGACACGAACCTCCCACAGAATTCTCGTTTCTTATTATATACCAAATATTAAGCAAAATCCATGAAAAATGCACTAAAAAAACATGCAGGACCATATGATCCCGCATGTTTTTTGTTTTATCACCTTACGATCACATAAAGCGTGCTGCTGTCGTCTGCCAAAACCTTGAACAGATTGCCGCCATCACCCGCAAGGAACGCAGATTTGCCGGTCACGACACCCGCTCCGACAACATTCTGCTCACAATCGATCAGATCGTAGGAATGGCCGTCTTTTGTTACAAGCGCGTAGCCGCTGGCGCTGTATGCTGTCGCATCCTTATACATCGCGATCTCGTTTCCGTTTTCATCGACGTATCCCCATGCGGATTCGTCGGCAGTCCCGACAAAGTAGCCGTCTACGGCATCCTCTCTGTTATAGCAGATGTATTTATCCGCCGGGTAATCCGGTGTCATTTCCATGTTGGCGTCAACGGCATTCCAGTATTCATCCTCGGAGATCTCGCGCCCCGTATTGACATTGAAGCAGAAGATCGCCTCCCTGGTCGTATCGTTAAATACCATCTTACATCCGTCCGCATTTCCGTCCTCGATATCCGGGAACTGGCCGCTGAAGAGTTTGCCGCTCTTGACTTCTTTCTGCAGGATCAGATGGAAATCGTAATCATAAATGCAGATGGTGGAGTTCTTGGTATCTCCCCAGGCCATCAGATAGCAGTCATCCGCAACCGTGATCTTATGGCCTTTATAGGTGGACTTGCTTACACGGCAGTCAAGTTCCTGCTCGTGTAACAGGTGTCCGTCCAGATCAAAGAAGTTATATGTCCAGTAGTTCTTCGGGTTTTCGTATTCCGCAACGCAAAGGTTTTCGTTGATGACCCAGCTCCAGCCCGCACCTTTCAGGAAATCAGCGCGCTTGATCTCAAGGCTGACCGGCTCGCCTTCCGTAAGGCCGCAGTATCTGCAGGTTTTCGGCTCGTCAAGAGTTGCCGGAGCAAAATCATGCTCCAGGGGTTCTCCCTCTGTCTTACCGCATCTCTTACAGGTCTTCGGTGCTTCGCAGGTTGCTTCCTCCCAATCGTGGCCGAGCGCCTGTCCTTTCTTTTTGCCGCAGCGTCTGCAGGTCATGGGCTCTTCGCAGGTCGCTTCTATGATATCGTGGCCGAGCGCCTCGCCTTCCGTTTCCCCGCAGGTCTTGCAGGTCTTCGGCTTGTCACAGGTAGCCTCTTCCCATTCGTGCTCGTGACCGCAGCCGATCAGCAGCACCGTGGCAAGGATGGTCAGTAGGATGATGGTCTTCTTTTTCATGATTGTATGATCCTCCGATGTAAAACTTTCTATCATCTTATCACGAGAGAATTGTATGATCCTCCGATGTGAAACTTTCTATATCTTATCACGAGAGAAGGGATTTTCGCAATATATGGCTGCCATTAGCGGTTAATGGCGGCTGTTGGCGGTCAGATGGAAGCTAAGGTTAGCAGTTTCTTTCATTTTTCTTCCTCCCCGGGGGATATATCCCTTGATTCAGGAGCCCAAAAGGGCGCATCACCGCCCCGTCTACGTGTAAGATCCGGCATTTTGCACTTTTCACACGTAGTGTTCTTGATATTTTTCTGACCGGCTACGTGTAGATTTGACGATATCGGTGATTTCACACGTAGTTTTTTCTTGTTTCCGGCTTGACACTACGTGTAAAAATGGTCAACTATCGATTTTCACACGTAGTCTCTTCTCGATTTCATCTTAAAACTACGTGTAAAACGGCCAATCACCGGGTTTTCACACGTAGTCCCCTTTCAATTTTATTTTAAAAACTACGTGTAAAATCGGCGGCCAAGGGTTTCTTACACGTAGGCATCTCATCTGATCACTCGGAGAGGTTACATAAACTGGTTGTCATAACGTTGAAGTTGTGTTACAATGATTTTCGTAAGAGTGTGTATTTTTGCGCTTTCGCAAGATATTGTGGCGGGCAGATACACATACTACTATATGTAGATTTGCGGGACAATGTAGCCCGAGGTTTTATGTTATCAAGAAAAATCAGGTTGGAATAGAAAAAGGAAACAAAAAGAGATCACCGAATGAGGGGCGGAAAAATGAGAGAGAAAAACATCATGGGAATCGTGAAAAAACTGTTGCTGGGAGTAGCAATCCTGGGAATTGCGTGCTTGGCCGGGTCGAAAGTGGTAAGGGCTGCAGTTGACATCAAATACGAGGATAAGAAAACTGCCAGTGGATTCACTCATACGCTATCGTGGGGGGATGCAAGTGTAAAAAGCATAGGAATTGATGGTGTAGAAAAGACAGTAAGTGGAACGTCAATTTCTTTTGATGGACTGGAAGACCTGGAGAGTTATATCGGCCAGTATTTGAGTATTGGTGAAAATGAGCTGACTGTTGTGGCGTATGATGATACCGGGACCGAATTGGCGACGGCTGATATCTCTGTTTCGGTTTATGAGTGGGATTGTACTGTAAGCGGGGATCATGGAGACGTCGATCTTATAAGTGAAAACGGAGCCGGTTTGCTTGGCGAAACCTATACTGCTGCGTTCGATCAAGATGATGAATTTGCACTTGATCAGTGGAGTGGTTCAGATGGTAGTACCAGAAAAAAAGTTGAATGCGATGACTTGGAGTTTGGTGTGTCATATTCGTTGAGCACTACTCCAGTAAGACTGGCATCGGTTACCCCTACTACACTTGCTCCCTTAGGCGACGGAGAGACCAAAGTTGTTGTTGTGGAATTAAGCCCGGATACGGCAAGTTTTGATGGGTTCAGGGATTGTGATGTAACTAATCTAAAAAACGTTACTGCAGTTCGTTGTGACTGGTATAAAAATTCACATAGTGGAGAAGACCTTCCGCTTAACTGGATAGAGTTTGATGTAGCAAAAGCAATTAATGGTACATTTGATCTGACCATTGATTATTATGGTATTCAGTTTAAACAGGGTATGAGTATCAAGGTATCATCAATTACCCTTACTATCAACGGACCATCTTCCATGGAGATGGGAGAATCGGCCGATTATCAGTTGGTGGTTGATCCTGCATCGGTTGGTTTTCCGTCTGTTGATTGGAAAGTGAAAGGAGTTACATCTGCAGTTACGGGGTTGGCTGACGGAAAGGCGGTACTCACTGCCGGAGATAAACCGGGTACGGTGGTATTATCTGCAACGATGGCCGGAAAAACTGCAACAAAGTCAGTAACTATCTTAAATGGCAGTAGCGGAGCCAATATTGACTATATTGACATCGATGATGGATATTTCGATGAAGTAGCCGTGGGAAAAACAGCGACTTACTCGGCGACCATTTATCTGACTAATGGAAAAACAACCAAGAATTATATAGATTGGTCTGTGAGTGACACTAGCGTAGCAACAATCGATGCGAAGGGAAAGTTAACGGCCAAAAAAGAAGGAGAAGTAGTGGTGACGGCAACAGCGGCACTGAAACCTTCGAAGACCGATTCCGTCACGGTTACGATCAAAGATAAAATCGATCTGATCGACATTGATTACCCAAGTGCTAACGGGGGCACGATCACGATAAGCAAGGGATATGCGCTGGATTTAAACTGGGATAAAGGAGCTGTCGGTGATCCGCGTAATGCATCTGTATCCAAGATAGAATATACAGTAGAATCAGGTAATAAAAATGATTTTACTGTCTCGGGCGGAAAAGTAACGGCAAAAGCTGCTGATAAGAAAATAGATTTGGTTCCGACAGTGACATTTACTGATAAAAGTACCAGCGATCCCGGAGATTACTCTGGGGTAACAATAGAGTCCATTGCTGATTGGGCCACGGCAGCTGATCCCGGTGGAAGCAATAGCAGTAGCAGTACATCCAGTGACTATACTTTAGGCTTTTACTATAACAATGATGAAGTATACACAGGATTTAACACAAAAGAGAATCTGACATCGATCACCAAATACAGGATCGAGATAAGAGATGAAAACGGAAAGACTGTAGTTACGAGTGATACTTATGATCTGCCGACTCCAAACGAATCCAACAGTTCAAGCAACAAGAAAAATATAAGCAAAGATACGTTGAATTCTCTTTTGAAAAAAGCAACCGGCTTATCCGGAGATTCCCCTAAAGTTTCTTTCTATGTGGTTCCGTATGGGCAGAATCAGGAGGATGGTTCTAATGCGACCAATTCAACTGCCGGAAAACTTCTTGCAACAAGAACCGTATATAAGAGCGGTGACGGATATCAGTTGGATAAATCGAGCAGTTCTTCGTCGTCCTCTTCTTCTTCGATGAAGAACCCGAGCGGTGCCGGTTCGGATCTGGATAAGGTGCCTAAGACAGGTGAAGGGAATATGAGATTCCTGATCATCATGATCGCGATCATTTCCGCATGTATCGCAGCATCGATCCTGTTATCCTACCTGCCGGCTAAAAACGGCGGCAAGGCCGGAGATGACACAAACAAGAAAGAATAAAACAAATCTGTGGGAGACCGGCTGCCGGGGGAAGAAAGACAAGGCAGCCGGAATGAAATAATTGATCGGGGAGATACATGTCTGCACTGGATCAGGAACTGGAAGAAAAGCAGTCTGAACCCGAAACGGAAGAACTAACTCTGTCCATGGTCGTGGATGACCCGGTGGAAGGATCGGAAGAGTCGGAAAACGCAGAGGAAGAGGCGGAAGAAGCCGCCAAAGAGGATGCGGAGGACGAGTCTGACGATGAGAGTGCCGGAGAGGTTGGATCAGACGCAATGATGGAACAAACAGAAACGGGGATGCCGGAAATGGCACCCCCACTTCTTGTTGTTTGCTTTGTTGTATGTATTTTCGTGAGTTCCGTCCTGTCTTATCAGTTCGGTTACGCAAAACGTGCGCAGGAAGTTGCAACGGCGGCGGAAGCCGCGGTGGAAGACGATCAGCTGACCGAGATCCCGGATGACGAGATCCCCGTGGAAATGCCGGAGCACGAAGTCACCCTCCCGCCTGCGGACATGATGCCGGATATGCAGGCATTGTATGAGCAGAACGAGGATATCGTCGGCTGGCTCCGCGTGGACGACATGAATATCGACTATCCGGTCATGCAGACGATGGATGATGAAGAATATTACCTGAACCGTGATTTTGACAGGAATTACAATATGAACGGGTGCCTGATCATGGATACGGATTCCGTGGTCGGTACGGGCACAAAGGCCAATGATTACGCGGACGGCACGAGTCCGTCCACGAATCTGATCATTCACGGCCACAATATGAAAAACGGTGATATGTTCGGCAATCTCGACAATTACCGCAAGGAAGATTTCTATCAGTCGCACAAGATCATTCGTTTCAACACGCTCTATGAGGCGCGTGAGTACGAGATCATATCTGTTTTTCTCTCCCAGGTCTACTTAAAATCGCAGACCGATGTGTTCAAATATTACAAATTCTTCCAGGCTAACAGCGAGGAAGAATTTGCGGATTTCTATGATCATATCATGGATATGGCTTTGTATGACACGGGTGTTGAGGCCTCTTACGGGGATGAATTCATCACGCTGTCCGTCTGTGCCTATCATGTCGAAAACGGCCGTCTGGTCGTTGTCGGAAAACGTATCCGTTAAGTCTTTACAGTTCGCGTAAAAGTCCCGTGCGTTCGTTGAATTCGTCGATCAGGGCGTCGATCTCGCCGGCCTGCTTTCTTACGCTGCCCCAGGTGTTTTCTTCGTCATACCACAGCGCATTGAGTTCTTCCGCGCTGCGTCCCTGCTGTTCTACCCAGGTGTAGTACTTGAGATTGTGCACGCGTTTGCGGTCCGCATAGGTCAGTTCCTGCATGTTGTCGGTCTTGATCGAAGCGATGTGCGCCGTATAATCCACAGCTGCCATGACGGGATTGTATTCGCCGTCTTCTTCCTGCAGCTCGCGGATGCGTGACTGGTACATAACGGCCGAATCCGTGAGAACCGTGGCGATCACGTCGTGCTCGTCCATCTCGTAGTATTTTGCCATCTTGATCGCGCAGAGCATGTTTGCGATGCCGGAAATACCGAAGAGAGGCAGATTTTCGGCAAAATCACTGCTCACGCCGCATTCGCTGATCAGATATTCTTTTCCGAGCGGCTCGTTGAAGAACCGGAGGATCTTCTGGGAATCTTCATCATCGATATCCACGACAAGATCCGTGTTCTTTACGTTATGGATCCACGGAACGTGCTTGTCGCCGATGCCTTCGATCCTGTGGCCGCCAAAGCCGTTGTTTAAGAGTGTCGGGCACTGCAGCGCCTCGCCGACACCGAGCTTTGCGCCGGGATATTTTTCCTTCAGGTAATCACCGCTTGCCATGGTGCCGGCAGAGCCGGAAGTAAAGATCGCGCCTGCAAAGCGGTCGCCGGGCCCCTTCATTTCCTCAAAAGCATCCGCGATTGCGGAACCGGTCACGTTATAGTGCCACAGGTAGTTGCCCATTTCCTCGAACTGGTTGAAGATCAGCACATCTTCGCGTGTATTCTTCAGTTCCCAGGTTTTGTCAAAGATCTCTTTTACGTTGCTTTCGCAGCCGGGCGTTGCGATTACTTCGCCTGCGATCGAATGCAGCCATTCAAAGCGCTCCCTGCTCATTTCCGCAGGTAAGATCGCGATCGAATTGGCTCCGAGGAGCTTGGAGTTAAAGGCGCCGCCCCTGCAGTAGTTGCCGGTGGAAGGCCAGACTGCTTTATGATAGCCCGTATCGAACTGACCCGTGATCAGACGCGGAGCAAGACAGCCAAAACTCGCGCCGACCTTATGACAGCCGGTCGGAAACCATTTGCCGACCATGCAGATGATCCTGGCTTTTACGCCGGTCAGTTCGCTCGGAAGCACGATGTAGTTGCTGCCGTGGAAGAGACCGCCGGATTCTTTCTGTTCGTTCTTCCAGGTGATCCTGAAAAGGTTGAGCGGATTCACATCCCATAATCCCACATCTTTCAACTGCTCGCGGATCTTTGCCGGGATCTTGCCGGGATCCTTCATCTGTGCGATGGTGGGGATAATGATGTGATTTTCCCTTGCTTTCTTAATGTTGCGTTCCAGTGATGCTTCATTTCTGGTCAGATCGATCATGCGGATTCCTCCTAAATGATTAGAGACGGCGTAAGTGCCGGTTTATTATAGAACCAACTGTGTTCATTTTATCATCAGAACGGGCGAATTACAACGAACGTGACAAAAAAAGTCAGAGCGCCTAAATGATTTTTGGAAAATCATTGCAAAACAGCCCCCATATGTTAGAATTGAGGTTGAAAGACGCCCGTAGGGCAAGATCCTGCAGGCAGTAAACAAAACAGAAGGAACATCTGGCTACGAATGGCAGAAACGGGAGGATGGCATGGATTTTGAAAAGATCAGACAGGCAGCAGAAGGCTATGAAGCGGATATGACAAAGTTTCTGCGGGATCTGGTAAAGATCCCCGGCGAAAGCGCGCAGGAAAAGGGGCACGTGGAGCGTATCCGCGAAGAAATGGAAAAGGTCGGGTTTGACAAGGTGGAAGTCGATCCGATGGGCAATATCCTCGGCTATATGGGACACGGTGAGACGCTGATCGCTTTTGACGGACACATCGATAATGTCGGGATCGGCAATATCGACAACTGGGAATTCGATCCTTATGAAGGATATGAAAACGAGACGGAGATCGGCGGCAGAGGTACTTCCGACCAGCTTGGCGGTATCGTTTCGGCGGTGTACGGCGCGAAGATCATGAAAGAGCAGGGACTGCTGAATGACAAATACACCGTGCTTGTGACGGGAACCGTGCAGGAAGAAGACTGTGACGGGCTCTGCTGGCAGTACATCATCAACGAAGACAAGATCAAACCGGAATTTGTCGTGATCACGGAGCCGACAGACGGCAATATCTACCGCGGACAGCGCGGCCGTATGGAGATCAGGGTGGATGTGGAAGGCATTTCCTGCCACGGATCCGCGCCGGAGAGAGGCGATAACGCGATCTACAAGATGGCAGACATCCTGCAGGAAGTACGCGCGCTGAACGATAAGCTCCTTGATAATGATTTCCTCGGAAAGGGAACGCTGGCTGTTTCGGAGATCTTCTTTACTTCTCCAAGCCGCTGCGCGGTAGCGGATTCCTGTGCGATCTCGATTGACAGGAGACTGACGGACGGGGAGACATACCAGTCGGCGATCAAAGAGATCAAAGCCCTGCCGAGCGTACAGAAGTATCAGGCGAAGGTTTCCATGTATAAATACGACCGTCCGAGCTACACGGGACTGCAGTATCCGACCGAGTGCTTCTTCCCGACCTGGGTGATCCCGGCGGACCATCCGGCGACGGTTGCCATGGTCAAGGCTTTTCAGGGCATGTACGGAGAGCCGAAGGTCGATAAATGGACATTCTCCACGAACGGCGTATCGATCATGGGACGTTTCGGCATCCCCTGCATCGGCCTGGGGCCCGGTAAGGAAGCACAGGCACATGCACCGAATGAGCGCACCTGGAAAGCAGACCTTGTGAAGTGCGCGGCGATCTATAGCGCATTACCTTCGATCTATTGTGCGGATAAATAAATAACACGCAGCATGATTGGCTGAAAAAGGTGCGAAATTCCGATAAAGGATGATTTAATATAACACATGATATTCAAGAAAGGACTGAATAATGGCGGATTTACAGGAATACCTGCAGAAACTGAACGGATTGAAATTTGATGAGATGTATCTGAATGATTTTTTCCATACGTGGGATAAGACGGACGACGAGATCGCGGCTGTCTTCACGGTGGCGGATGCACTCAGGAACCTGCGCGAGCGGAATATCTCGACCAAGGTCTTTGACTCGGGACTCGGGATCTCGCTGTTTCGCGACAACTCCACGAGAACCCGGTTCTCGTTTGCGAGCGCCTGCAACCTGCTTGGGCTCGAGGTACAGGACCTTGACGAAGGCAAATCACAGATCGCGCATGGGGAAACCGTGCGGGAGACGGCTAACATGGTCTCGTTTATGGCAGATGTCATCGGGATCCGGGACGATATGTACATCGGCAAGGGCTATACTTATATGAAGAATGTCTCCGCTGCTGTGCGGGAAGGCTATAAGGACGGCGTGCTCGAGCAGATCCCGACGCTCGTGAACCTGCAGTGCGATATCGACCATCCGACCCAGTGCATGGCGGATATGCTGCATATCATTCATGAATTCGGCGGTGTTGAGAACCTGAAAGGCAAGAAGATCGCGATGACCTGGGCCTATTCGCCCTCTTACGGCAAGCCTTTATCGGTCCCTCAGGGCGTGATCGGTCTGATGTCCCGCTTTGGAATGGACGTTGTGCTGGCGCATCCGGACGGCTATGAGATCATGCCGGAGACCATGGAGATCGCAAAGAAGAATGCGGCAGCTTCCGGCGGCTCCTTTACGAAGGTTGCTTCCATGGAAGAGGCGTTTGCAAACGCGGATATCGTATATCCGAAGAGCTGGGCGCCTTACGCGGCCATGGAAAAGAGGACGGATCTCTACGGCGCGGGTGATTTTGACGGCATAGACAAACTGGAGAAGGAACTGCTTGCGCAGAACGCTACGCACAAGGACTGGACCTGCTCCGAGGAACTGATGAAGAAGACAAAAGACGGCAAGGCACTTTACCTGCACTGCCTCCCGGCCGATATTTCGGGCGTCAGCTGCAGCGAGGGCGAGGTGGATGCGTCGGTATTTGACCGCTACCGCACGCCGTTATACAAGCAGGCAAGTTTCAAGCCCTATATCATCGCGGCCATGATCTTCCTGTCGAAGTTCAAGGATCCCGCAGGACTGCTCGCCAAACTGGAAGCAGAAGCGAAGCCGCGGGTGCGCGCGTAAGGTTTCACACAGGCAGGATAGGATCACAGGGTAGAGCATGGACAGAGGAAAGAAAATCGTAGTGGCACTGGGCGGAAACGCCCTTGGAAATACGCTTCCGGAACAGATGCAGGCGGTTAAGATCACGGCGAGATCCATCGCGGATCTGATCGAAGCCGGTAATCAGGTGGTGATCACCCACGGCAACGGGCCGCAGGTCGGCATGATCAACAATGCGATGGCGGCATTGTCGCGGGAAGATCCGAACCAGCCGAACACGCCGCTTTCCGTGTGCGTGGCGATGAGCCAGGCCTACATCGGCTATGATCTGCAGAATGCCATGCGTGAAGAACTGAAAAACCGCGGGCTGGATATCCCGGTGACCACAATGATCACGCAGGTACGCGTGTTGCAGGACGATCCGGCTTTCGAGAACCCGAACAAGCCGATCGGACATTTCATGACGCAGGAACAGGCCGAGCATGCGGCGAAAGAATACGGCTATGTCATGGCGCAGGACGCCGGCAGAGGGTACCGCCGTATGGTCGCATCCCCCAAACCGTACGAGATCGTGGAGATCGAAGCGATCCGGACACTGGTCAATGCGGGGGATATCGTGATCGCCTGTGGCGGCGGCGGCATTCCGGTGGCGCTTATGGGTAACCACCTGAAAGGCCAGAGTGCCGTGATCGACAAGGATTTTGTGTCTGCAAAACTGGCGAAAGACCTGGATGCGGACGAACTGATCATCCTGACGGCCGTTGAAAAAGTGGCACTGCGGTTCGGACAGCCGGATGAAAAGGTACTGGACCGGATGAGCGTTGAGGAAGCGAGACAGTACATGGAAGCCGGTGAATTCGCGCCGGGTTCGATGCTGCCGAAGGTGCAGGCGGCGGTTGATTTTGCCGCATCCAAACCGGGACGGCGGGCGCTGATCACGCTCCTTGAGAAAGCAAAGGACGGTCTCGACGGAAAGACCGGTACTGTGATCGCTTGACGCGGATACCCATCAATGGCATACTATATGTGGTATGGATCTGGTTTGAAATATCTAAATAGAGTTGGTGGGAAGCAATGCAACAAAATGATTGGAAACAGATACTGAAAACGGTGATCGCGGCAGCTTTTGTTGCGATTACATGTGTTATTATATCGAAACCCGTTCAGGCGGAAGAGATCCCGGGCGTTATGACCGTGGATCTCGTTTTGTTTGCCGGACAGAGCAATATGGCGGGAACGGGCGGTAATGCCAGACTGGCGCCGGCAGTACCGAACGGATGCGGCTATGAATTCCTTCCGGCCGCAGATCCGAGTGGCCTGCATTCGCTTGTGGAGCCGTTTGGAAAGATGGAATCCGGTTATCTCGCGGATCCTTCTTCCCTACGGAAAGGAACGTTGGTCTCTTCTTTTGTGAATTCCTATTATGCGGCAACGGGAGTCCCCGTCGTTGCGGTCTCGGCTGTCCGGGGCGCGACGGACTCCGCATACTGGGCGAGCCCGCAGGCCAAATCCGATCTTCTCTACAGGTACACGCTGGCAAAATCATACCTGACGTCGAACCATATCACGCTGCGCCGTTCGTTTGCCGTATGGCTGCAGGGAGAGTCGGACGCCATCGAGGGAACGACAGGTACGCAGTACCAGACAAATGTGACTTCTGCTTTCGGGCCGCTCTTTGCCAGCGGACTGGAGCGGGTATATGTGATCACGCCGGGGCATCCGAAGGGCAATGCCGCCATGTTTGATCCGATCATCAACGCACAGGTCGAGCTTTGCGCAAAAGACGCAAGGTTCACACTTGCATCGACCGCGCTGCGTTCCATGTCGGATGCATACCTGTCGGATGACATTCACTACGGACAGACGGCGCTGAACATGGTCGGCCAGGCAGCCGGCGGTGTTGCAGCGGTTAACTGAGAAAATGAGCGAAGATAAAAACACAAAAAAACCGATCAGACGGCGTCGCAAAAAAGAAGTGACGCCTGCGCCAAAGAATGAGCGCAATCCGTTTGCTGCGGATCTTGAACTTGGCAGGGGGGCTGTCCCGGAAAGTACGGGGGCCGGGCCAAACCCGGCGGATATTGCGCCCAAAGCAGCAGATGCAGATCCTGTACAGGAAGGCGGCAAAGCCGGAAATGCGCCCGTGGGAACGAAAAAAAAGAACTTCTTCCGAACGTTCTGGCGTTTTGTGGTGCGTAACAAAATGGCCTGCCTTCTCTCGCTCCTGCTTGCGGTAACGCTGACCGCTGCGCTTTGTATCATATCCTGTTCCATGGGACGGGGCAGTGGCGGTACGGAAGAGGCACCGGAGACTGCTGCGGAAAACGGGTCCGGCCAGGAACCTGAAAAGAAGGGCGGTCTGTTTGGCCTGTTTCAGGGAGAATCCGGGGAGGATGAGGACGCTGTCAGTGAGGAGACCGAGGAAGTGGACGATCCGACCCTGCTTGCCGAAAACAAAAGCACCAAAAACGGCTACATGAACAACTGTATTTTCCTTGGGGATTCCAGAACGGTCGCCATGGTAAATTACGGGTTTGTTTCCGATGATAATGCGCTTGCCAAGATCGGCATCGCACACACGGCGGTGGAATCCACCACATTTACCAATAATGCCGGAAAACAGTACACACTGAAGACTTATCTGGCGTCGCATCCGGCACCGGTCGTCTTTGTATGCTACGGCGTCAACGGCATGAACGGCATGGCGGAAGACAAGTACGAATCGACCTATACAACACTTGTCGAGCATATCATGGAGCTTGCGCCGACCTCCAAGATCGTTCTGATGTCGATCTGGCCGGTGAACGACTACGGTACCTACCGCAACTCCGTCAAAAACGAGTGGATCGATAAATACAATGAGTTCCTGTATGATCTGGCGGAAAAGAAAGGCCTGCATTTTCTGAATGTTTCGGAGATCTTGAAAGGAAAAGACGGGCAGATCAAGCCCGAATACGATGCGGGTGACGGCCTGCATTACAGGGCATCCGCCTATAATGATATCCTGGATTATATCATCCATCATCCGGTTCCCGGGGTACCGGACAGCGGTGAATTCATCGTGCACTATGTAAAACCGAGCGGGGAGAATAAGAAGATCATGACAGAGACGCCGGTTCTGCCGGCCAATGTGGAAGTGGTCGATCCCTCGTTGCTCACAACGCCGACGCCTACACCGACACCTACGCCGACACCCACGCCGACGCCAACGCCGACACCTACGCCGACGCCGAAACCAACGGCTACGCCAACACCGGAACCGACTGTGGAACCGACTACAGTACCGGAGCCTACCACTCCGCCGGATCCGCAGCCGACAGAAACGCCGACCATAGAGCCGGAACCGGAACCGACACCCACACCGACCCCGACACCTGTACCTGAGCCGGAAGAACCTTCCGAACCGGGCGGAGAAGAAGGCGGCGGAGAGCCGTAAGCAGTATTTATTGCTGACTTACACCAGGCCTTGTGCGGAAAGTGCCTGCTCCAAACGCTTCAGATCGGGCGGGAGCAGAAGCGGATCCCCGGCGGCTTTCATCGCATTGGCGACGTCCTTGAGGCCGGAACCGGTTACGATCGTGACAACGGATGCATCCTGCGGGATCAGTCCGGTTCCGACGGCTTTTTTCACGCCGGCAGTGGCTGCTGCACCTGCGGGCTCCGCAAATACACCGCTTGTTCTGCCAAGCAGCCGCATGGCGGCCAGGATCTCTTCATCTGAAACATTGACTACAACGCCGTTCGATTCACGAATGGCGTTTAATGCTTTATCGGGATTACGCGGAACGCCGACGGCTATGCTGTCGGCGATCGTATTTTCTTCCATGGGCCGCCAGTCCGTGCCTTCCGCGATCGCGCGGTTGAGCGGGCAGCAACCCTGTGCCTGTACCGAGATCAGGCGCGGCAGCCTGTCGATAAAGCCGGCTGCGAACAGATCCTTAAATCCTTTCCAGACGCCTGCGATCGTACAGCCGTCACCGACGGAAACGGCGACATAGTCGGTCATTTTCCAGTTCAGCTGTTCTGCGATCTCGAAAGATACCGTCTTTTTGCCTTCCATCAGATACGGATTGATGGCGGCATTTCTGTTATACCACCCGTATTGATCGATCGCCTCCGCGGAGAGGCGGAATGTATCCTCGTAGGTTCCCTGCACGGAGATCACATGTGCCCCAAACATCATCAGCTGGGCGACCTTGCCCTTCGGCGCACGCTCGGGGACGAAGATATAGGTCTCAAATCCGGCGGCAGCCGCGTTGCCTGCCAGCGAAGAAGCCGCATTTCCCGTGGAAGAGCAGGCAATGGTCGTGGCGCCTGCTTCGGAAGCTTTGACAACGGCCATGGCAGAGGCCCGGTCTTTGAGGGATGCGGTGGGATTGATACCGTCATCCTTGATATAGAGCGTCTCAAGCCCGATCTCACGTGCCAGACGGTCTGCCCGGTAAAACGGTGACCAGCCGACGCGGAGCTTTGGAAGAAGAGCGGTCTTACTGCCCTGCCCGTTTGCCGGATCCTCAAGCGAATCTCCTCTTACCGGCAGGAATTCCCTGTATCTCCACATGGAGCGGTCAGAGCGCGCCTGTATTTTGGCGGGATCCGTGTCAGAGCGGATCCTGTCGTAATCGTAGCGGATATCGAGAATGCCGCCGCATTTCTCGCAGGTCGTAAGATCAGGTTTTGCTTCATGCACTGCGCCGCATTTGACGCAGACAGCGTTACTTACATAATTCCGATCGTTCACGGATTCCTCCTCCTTGCCTGAACAGGCTATATTTACAAACGTGTTACACGTATGAATCATCCTTTGGACTATTCACATATAGTATAAAGCCGTTTTCGTTCCGGGACTACGTGTAAAAGTGGCAGTTGCCGGTTTTTTACACGTAGGCGGCGCGGAATGAGTGATCCATACTACGTGTATTCTGCCGGGATCCGGAGAAAATACACGTAATCCGGACGATGCCCCATAGAGCAAGCGCGAAAAAAAGGAAGTAAAAAAATGCGGCAGATGCCGCATTTTTACCGGTCAGACCTTGGATTTGTTGTTATTGACGTCAATGTAACTGTACAGTGTGTATTTGGAGATCCCAAAGTATTTGGAAACCTTGTCACCGGACTTGGTGATCAGGAAAGCGCCGGCATCGTTTAAGAAACGGATGGCCGTGACTTTTTCGTCCTTACTCATGAGCACCACCGGCTTGCCGACCAGGTTGACGGACTGTTCGATCAGGTCATCGAGCAGATCGTTGACATTCTGTGTGATACGTTCGGGCTGCTTCCGTTTTGTCTCGTCTTCGCCGGTCGAGATGATCGAGCGGACGGCCGCATCGATCGTCATCAGGCTCGTGATATCGTAATTGATCGCAAGCACATAGTCCACATGGTCCGTTTCGGGATTGCCCATGAAGATGGTCGTGGATTTTAGGATCCGTCCGTCTTTTGTGCGCGTCAGATACCCGTAACGGTCCTGCACTTCGCTGGCCTTTTTGCCGCGCGCTTCCAGAACAACATGGGAAGGGCCGTCGCCGACCTGCCTGCCGCTGATATGGCCGTTTTCGATAAAGACAACGGTATTTTCAAGACTGCGGCCCCTGAGATCATGAATGACGACTTCGCAGTTCTGTCCGAACTGAAGGGTCAGGCCGTGTGCGATCTTTTTAAGATGTTCTAAGGTTGTATAAGTGTTCATAGATTACTCCGTGATCTTGGCTGAACAGATTGCTATGCGCTCATTGTACCATGTCTTTCGCATGATGAGAACAATTTCTTTGTAAATGCCTAAACTTTTTTTCGTATTTGAGATGCCGGTTCCGGCTCATGCCCCGAAAAAACCGCTGTGGAAACGGGAACAGTTTGCCCTGCGGGTATGGTATTCGGACCGCCGATTTGGTACAATAAACATATGAATGTATTATTGTTTCTGATCATCATTTTAGCGTTCATCGTCTGCATCGGCATCCTGAATGAGAAGCTGTTCCATCTGCAGAGCGATATCGCGCTGATCCTGTTTTCTCTTGTGATCGCGCTGCTGCTCATGGGGGCCGACAGGCTGTTTGACTGGCCTATCCTGCATGATTTTATCGGCAGGGTCGGAGAGTTCGGGTTTGAGAAATATCTCATGGACGGCGTGCTCTGCTTCATGCTGTTTGCGGGGGCAAGCAAAGTCAACATGGGCAAGTTTAAGCAGAACCTGCGGCCAATCTGCCTGCTCGCGTTTCTGACAACGGCCATATCTTCCGTGATATACGGCCTGCTGTTCTTTGCGGTCGCAATGCTGTTTCACATTCCGGTGGATATCTGGATGTGCATTCTGCTCGGATGCGTGGTCAGCCCGACGGATCCGATCGCGGCGACCGGGATCTTAAGCAAGATCGGCCTGTCCAAGAATGTCTGCTCCGTGATCGAGAACGAATCCCTTTTTAATGACGGTACGGGCGTGACGCTGTTCGTTTTTGTCAGATCCATCGTGATCCACAGCGGGGAAGACAACTTCGTCATCCTGATGTGCAAGGAGATCGTCGGGGCTGTGGCCGTTGCACTCCTTGTGTCTTTTGTGCTCTTTTCCCTGATGAAGACCACCAAGGACCCTGTCCGTTACATCCTGATCTCGCTGTTTGATGTGGCGCTTGTCTATATCATATGCGAGGAACTCGGTTTTTCCGGCGTGATCGCATCCGTTGTCTGCGGTATGTATTTTTCCTATGCGATGGATCAGATGGAGCGCCGCGTCTGTGTGATCGACCCCAAGGAATATTATAAGGATTTCTGGGAGATCCTGGAAAATATACTGAATGCCGTGCTGTTTGTCATGATCGGCCTGTATGTGTTTGACGTGGAGATCAGTTCATACGCTGCAGTCGTGATCCCGGCGGCGATCGTCATCCTGCTCTTATCGCGCGTGATCGGCGTGCTGATCAGCACGCTCCTTGGCGGGCGGCGCATTCCCGGCAATTATGATCTGCGTGAGTTCGTGGTGCTTATGGTATGGTCGGCGCTAAAAGGCGGACTGTCCCTGGCGCTGGCGATCCAGACGGAGGCGTTTCTGTCCCCGGAGGTCTACCGGATCTTTATCAACGTGACCTATGTGACGATCTTCTTCTCCGTGCTCGTGCAGGGGCTGACGATCAGGAAGGTCTATTTTAAGTTGGAAGAACACAAAGCGGCCAGAACAAGGCAGGACGGCAGAAAAGAGAGCGGCTGCTGAGGGCCGGAAGAGGAAAGAATATATGAAGATCATTGTAGTAGGTTTAGGAGAGGCAGGCCGGGCGCTTGTCAGGATCCTGGATAACGGAAATCACGATATCGTCGTGATCGATGAAAAGAGAGAGGCTGTGGAAACTGTTACGGACATGTTCCGCGTCAACGGCGTGGTCGGGAGCGGCGCATCGAGCCAGACGCTGAAAAAAGCCGGAGCGGAAACGGCAGATGTGCTGGTCGCTCTCACACATACGGATGAGATCAATCTGCTCAGCTGCATGCAGGCAAAATCAGCCGGCACGAAGCTTTGCGCAGCCAGACTTCTGATGCCGGACCTGGTCGGCGAGGAAGCGGAACTGAAGAAACAGTATAAGATCGATTACTTTGTAAAGCCGAGAATGGATCTTGCGGAGGAAGTATACCGCAACATCGGGCTTCCGGGCTATGTCAAGCTGGAAAGCTATATGGATGAGCGGATCTATGTGCTTGACTTAAACGCAGTCGGATCTTCGCCGCTGATCGGCAGATCCGTCGCGGCCATCCGGACGGAAGTGAACGCTGATATGCGTATCGGTATCGTGATCCGCGGCAAAAGAGCGATGCAGCCAAAAGACGATCTGGTCATAAAGGAAAATGACACGCTCTACATCGTGGTCAGAAAAGAGGAGTTGGATAAGGCTTTCCGGGCTCTCGGGATCAAACGTGACCGGGTACGGGATGTCGTGATCGTCGGCGGCCGCATTTCCGGCGGCTATCTGACGCAGAAACTGCTCGCGGCAGGCAAAAAAGTCACGATGATCGTGGACGATGTGAACCGTGCGCGCATTGAGATGGAACGCTTCCCGGCCGCAAACGTGATCTACGCGGAAGGCGATATCACGGATGTTCTCGAGGAAGAGCGTGTGGAAAAGGCAGACGCGATCGTGTCCCTGACCGATAACGATGAGACAAATCTCGTGACCAGCATGTATGCCTGGTCCAAGAAGATCCCGTCCGTGATCACGCGCGTGGATAAACAGATACATGTCAGACTGCTGCATAAAGTCAACATCGATATCACGGTTTCGCCGACGGAGATCTCGGTTTTCAGGATCATCCGGTTCATCAGCGAGGCCATGCATGAAAATATGGATGAGGAAACGATGATCACAGAGTTTCTGCGGATCACGAAACTGATGCGAAACTGAAGTGAGCACGGAAAGAACGGGAGGTGTGCATATGATCTTGGTTGGAAACGGCAATGTCATTACAAGGGATGCAAAGAGGCCTTATATTCCCGGCGGGGCGGTTTTGCTTGACGGAGACAGGATCAGGGCCGTCGATGCGGAAAAATCACTGCGTTCAGAGTATCCGGACGCTGCGTACGTGAACGCGCACGGCGGTGTGATCATGCCCGGGTTCATCAATACTCATGAACATATCTATTCGGCGCTCGCAAGAGGGTTGTCGATCAAAGGGTATGCCCCGAAAGGGTTTTTGGAGATCCTGGACGGCATGTGGTGGAACATTGACAGGCATCTGACGCCGGAAGGAGTCTATGCAAGTGCGATGGCTACCTATATCGAGTGCATCAAATGCGGTGTCACCACGATCTTTGACCACCACGCAAGTTACGGAAGTATCAGGGATTCCCTGTTTACGATCGAGAAGGCGGCGAAAAAGTGCGGGATCCGTTCCTGCTTATGTTATGAAGTATCCGACCGCGACGGCGGCGGAAAGATGCGCGAGGCCGTGCTGGAGAATGAGGCTTTCATCAAGCATGCCCTGGAAGATGAGACAGGTATGATCGCGGGGATGTTCGGTCTGCACGCCAGTTTCACGCTTTCCGATGATACGCTACTCTATTGCAGGGAACATACGCCGAAAGGCACCGGCTATCATATCCATGTAGCGGAAGGGATCGAAGACCTGCATGACTGCCTGCATAAGCACGGCAAGCGGATCATCGACCGCCTGATGGATCAGGAGATCCTCGGTGAGAAAACGCTCTGTGCGCACTGCATTTACGTGAACGGACACGAGATGGACCTGCTCAAAGAGACGGATACCATGGTCGTACACAATCCGGAATCCAACATGGGCAACGCCTGCGGCTGTCCGCCCACGATGGAACTGGTGCACAGGGGTATCCTCACGGGACTTGGCACGGACGGATATACCCACGATATGACAGAATCCTATAAAGTGGCAAATATACTGCACAAGCATCACCTGTGCGATCCGAACGCAGCCTGGGCGGAAGTACCTGAAATGCTGTTTGAAAACAACGCAAAGATCGCGGAACGCTACTTCCCGATGCCGCTCGGTGTCCTGAAAGAGGGAGCTGCGGCAGATGTGATCGTTACGGATTACATTCCGCCTACACCGATGGACGGCGGAAATCTGAATTCCCATATCCTGTTCGGTATGAGCGGCAGAAGCGTGATCACGACCATTGCAAACGGGCAGGTACTGATGCGTGACCGGATCTTGCAGAACCTTGATGAGGAAGCGGAGCTTGCACACGTAAGAGAAGCAGCAGAGGCACTTTCCAGACTTATTAATTCATGATTATACGAAAAAATGGAGGGTTTATGAGCGACAGAATGCACCCGTTATCATTTGCGGAACTGATGACATGGATCGCGGAAGAATACCATACAGAGAGCACGCTGTTTGGCGAGCGGGCGCTGTATGCGGCAGATCCTTCCCGTACATGGGAACTGTTCGGGGAAAAGATGGAAACACCGTTTGGACCTGCAGCAGGGCCGCATACGCAGCTTGCGCAGAATATCATTGCAGCCTATGTGAACGGAAGCCGCTTTTTCGAACTGAAGACCGTACAGAAGCTGGATGGCGAAGACCTGCCGGTCAGCAAACCCTGTATCCTGGCAAAAGATGAGGGATACAACGTGGAATGGTCCACGGAACTGTATGTGGATGAGGCTTTTGAGGAATATGTGAAAGCCTGGTTCGCGCTGCATGTGCTGGCAAAAGAACTGCAGCTTGGCAGCCCGGACGGCTTTATCTTCAATATGAGTGTGGGCTATGATCTGGACGGGATCAGATCGCCGAAGATCGATGGTTTTATCGAAGGCCTGAAGGATGCTTCCGGGACCAAGATCTTCCGTGACTGCAGAAACTATCTGTTGAAGAGATTGCATAACTATCGTTATTTAAATAAGGAGGATGTGGAAGCGATCCCGGCCGGAATCTGCCGTTCCATCACGCTTTCCACCCTGCACGGCTGTCCGGCCGGCGAGATCGAAAAGATCGCGCTGTATCTGCTGGAAGAGAAGGGCCTGCACACCTTTATCAAGTGCAATCCGACCCTGCTTGGTTATGATTTTGCCAGAGAGACATTAAATAACATGGGTTATGATTACCTGGCATTTACGGATTTCCATTTCAAGGACGATCTGCAGTACGCCGATGCGGTTCCCATGTTGAAACGGCTGCAGGAAGCGGCGGACAAACGGGGACTTACCTTTGGCGTAAAGCTCACCAACACGTTTCCGGTACAGATCAGGGCCGGAGAATTGCCCGGTGAAGAGATGTATATGTCCGGACGCGCGCTGTATCCGCTCTCGATCGCGCTGGCCGCAAAACTTGCGGAGGAGTTTGACGGCAGACTCAAGATCTCCTATTCCGGCGGCGCAGACATCCGTAATATCGCTGCGATCGTATCCGCAGGCATCTGGCCCGTGACCATTGCGACCACGGTACTGAAACCCGGCGGCTATGCGCGCATGAAGCAGATCGCGGCAGCCCTTACGGATCCCGCGTGTGCACGACCGGGAATGGGAATGCCCGTTGCCCCAAAGGACGGAGTGTCAGTCTTTGTACATCCGCAGGCGGTTCGTGCGCTTGCAGACGAGGCGAAAGAGGATCCGGTCTTTATCAAAGACCTGAAAACGAAAACGACACGCAGAAAGGACGGGACCATTCCGTTCCTGAACTGTTTTATTGCACCCTGTCACGAGACCTGCCCGATCGGACAGGATATTCCGGCTTATATGGATCTTGTATCAAATGGCAGATACGCGGACGCACTGGCGCTCATCATGACAAAGAACCCGCTCCCGTTCACGACCGGTACGATCTGCCCGCATACCTGTATGAGCAGTTGTACCAGAAGTTTCTATGAAACAAGCGTGCAGATCAGGCAGGCGAAGCTTCTGGCCGCAAAAAGGGGTTATGAAGCGGTGCTTTCCGGGCTCAAAGCAGAAGAAAATGCTGTATCCGGCAGGATCGCGATCGTCGGCGGCGGGCCGGCCGGCATGGCGGCAGCATATTTTCTTGCGAAAGAAGGACGCGATGTTACGATCTTTACGGCAACGGATGAGGCCGGCGGGATCCCTCTGCATGTGATCCCGGATTTCAGGATCGACAGGGAGTTTGTCCGGAAGGACGTTTCCTTCCTGCAGAAACTGGGTGTGAAGATCAGTCCGAGAACGCAGATCGATTCCGATACGGCTCTGCTTGATTTTGAGAAGGTGATCCTTGCCGTCGGAGCAGGAAAGCCGGGTGAATTGCGGCTTGAGGGGGATGCTTCGATCAATGCGATCACGTTCCTTAAGGATTTTAAGAAATCAGACGGAAAAGTGGAGATCGGCAAACGCGTCGTCGTCATCGGCGGTGGAAATACGGCTATGGATACGGCCAGAGCCGCGATCCGCAATCAGGGTGTGTCACAGGTGAAACTCGTATACCGCAGGGATATCCGCAATATGCCTGCCGATGAGGAAGAACTGAAAGAAGCGGTCGCAGACGGCGTGACGTTCTGTCCGCTTTTGTCGCCTGTCAGTTTCCGGGACGGGATCCTGAAATGTGAAGTCATGGAACTGGGAGAACCGGATGAGAGCGGCAGAAGAAGTCCCGTACCGACAGGTTCCTATCAGGAAATAGAGGCAGATACCGTCATCGCTGCGATCGGCGAGAAGGTAGACAGTGATTTTTACAAAGCGATGGGCATTTCCCTGACAGACAGGGGTTTGCCTGTTGTCGATGAAAACACCATGGAATCGGACAGGAAAGGCTATTACGTGATCGGAGACGGCAGACGCGGTCCCGCAACGGTCGTGGAAGCGATCGCGGACGCAACGGCCGCTGCAGAACACATCTTAAGCCATCCTATCGGCAGCACGGTCAATGCTTCGCTGGCACCGGAGACCATCCTTTTAAGAAAAGGTGTTCTTTGCGAACCCTGCAGGGAAGCTGACGACAGGTGCTTAAGCTGCGGCCAGATCTGTGAAAACTGCGTGGACGTATGTCCGAACCGGGCAAATGTGGCTGTTTCCGTTGTAGGTATGGATATGCCGCAGATCATCCATGTGGACAGGCTGTGCAACGAATGCGGCAACTGCGCATCGTTCTGTCCTTATGCGGGCGCCCCTTATCTTGAGAAACTGACTTTGTTTGAAACGGTCGGGGATATGGAGAACAGCGAAAACAGCGGATTCTGTTTTGACAAACGAAAAGACGCCCCGTTCATTCACGTGCGTCTTTTGGGAAATACATATCTTGCAAAGAGTTTTGCGGATCTGATCACGGATGGTGTGGATCCGCAGATCGTACGGCTGATCGAGGCCGTATACCGCTATCACGCATATCTGTACGCGTGATCAGTCGCCGAGCCCTGCAACGATAAAGTTACGGCCGTCGTGCTTGAACACGGAGATCCCGATCGAGAGAAGATCGGGGCTTAAGAGATACTGGCGGCCGGTCGCGGTGGACATCCATGCATCCACGGTATCCTGGGCGGTGCCGTAATCCTTGGCCAGCAGTTCCGCTTTGTAGTAGGCGGCGGCAACCGTGTACCAGAGGCTGCCGTTTGGACGTGTATGGTTAAAGCACAAGGTGGCTTCCCTGGAACGCGTATCCGCGCAGAATTCAAGACTCATGTTGGCTTCCAGGGGCGGTAAGTTGCCGCGGACACGGTAAGCATTGATCGCAGTCAGGATCTCTGCCTCCATGGTGGGATCAAAAGAGCCGAGCGCAACATAGGTGGAATCACCGACAGAGAACACCAGCGGTGTGCCGTTACCGGTCTTGTTGGGATCCTTCTGATCCTCAGACGAAGGATCCGGTGTGGGCGTCGGCGTGGGGGTCGGATCTTTGGTCTCAAGCACGGGCGGCTCTGCAATGGAGACCGCTGAACCCGTGGGAACCTCGGATGTCTCACGGATCGGACCGGGCAGGCTCTCCGAGCGCTCGATCTGCATGACGCGGGAACTGTCCGTCGGGACCGCGGCAGGCTTTAATTCCGAGAGCGGGTCATTCACGGCAGTCTCCGGTGCGGAAGCCGGTGCGGCATCTTCTTCGCCGCAGCCTGACAGCACCAGCACCAGCGCTGTCATGACAGCCGTTAGCAGACTCAGTTTTCTTTTCATTTTCACATTCATCCCCGATCAAACCCCTTTTAATCTAGTGCAATCCCATGCGTCGCGTGAAGAAACGTGCGATATGAAAGACGGGATTGTCAAATTTGCGTTTTACTTTTTTCAGTTCCTGCCGGATCGCGATATGCTGCGGGCAGTGCGTCTCACATTTGCCGCATTCCCGGCACAACGATGCGTAGCCGGGCGTTTTTTTCAACGCCGTACACATGAAATACTCGCGAAAACCGCTTACATAGCCGTCCACCCCGGTCACGTTCAGACAACGGAAACAGCCCGGGATATCCACGCCGGCCGGACAGGGCATGCAGTAGCTGCAGCCGGTGCACGGCACCTTGGTGGTTGCGCCGATGATCTCCATGGCGGCTTTCAGGGCCGCATGATCTTCCCCGCGCAGGGATCCGGCTTCCGTTGCGGATGCGATGGCGATGTTTTCTTTCAGCATCTCCATGGAATTCATGCCGGATAAAACGGTTGTGACGCCCGGCTGGTCATAGAGCCAGCGGAACGACCATTCCGCATCCGACCAGTCCGGCTCGGTCTCCTTTAGGAGTGCGGAAGCCTTTGGCGGAAGTTTTGCAAGCTTTCCGCCGCGCAGCGGTTCCATGATGATCACGGGGATCCCCAAGGCCTCTGCTTCTTCCAGTCCGGTCCTGCCGGCCTGCGAATTCTCATCCATGTAATTGTACTGGATCTGGCAGAAATCCCAGTCATAGGCGTGCAGCAGTTCCTTGAAGAGAACGGAAGAACCGTGGTAGGAAAATCCCACGTTGCGGATCGATCCTGCCTTTTTCTTCTCAGCCAGCCATTCCGGAACGCCGCGGTCAACCAGGACCTGCCAGGTTTGCGGATCCGGCAGCATATGCATGAGATAATTGTCAACGTAGTCCGTCTGCAGCCGGGAAAGCTGTTCGTTAAAATGCTTTTCCATATCGGCTGCGGTCTTCATCATGTAATGGGGCAGTTTGGTGGCGATGCGGATCCGGTCCCTGATCCCGAGCTTTGACACGATCTTCCCGAGAGCTTCTTCGCTCCCGGGATAGATATAAGCCGTGTCAAAATAGTTGATACCGGATTCGACGGCATAGAGGATCTCTTTTTCCGTCTCCTCCATATCAAACCCGTTCCCCTTGCGGGGAAACCGCATACAGCCAAAGCCCAGAACGGACTGTTCGTGTCGGTACTGCATTTAACGTGCTCCTTTGTCGTAAGGGATACCCTCGGCCTTCGGAGCCCGTGAATTCTTGGAAGTCAGCGCGAGCACGAGCAGAGAGATCATGTAGGGCAGCATGTTGTAGACCGTGCTCGGAATGTTCAGCATGGAAAGAATGCCGATGCCCGAATATACGTTGGAGAGGGCACGGAACAGGCCGAACAGCAGGGCCGCAAGCGCGATCCTGGTCGGTTTCCACTGACCGAAGATCATAACGGCCAGAGCCAGGAAACCAAAGCCTACCACGCCGTTTTCAAATTTCCACTCGGAAACGCCGGCCGTGATATAGACGATGCCGCCAAGTCCGCCGAGAACGCCGGAGATCATCACGCCCGCATAGCGCATCTTGTAGACGTTGATGCCCACAGAGTCCGCTGCCTGCGGATGTTCGCCGCAGGCCATGAGGCGCAGGCCGAACCTGGTCTTGTAGAGCAGGATATAAGCCGCAATGAGCAGCAGCAGCGTAACGAGCATGAACCAGTTAAAATCAAACCGGCCAAAGGAAACGATGAAGGACTTCTTGGCGTCGATGTATTGAACGACCGAAGAAACGTCATCGGGATTGGCTGACGTGTTGATGGCTTTGATGATAACGGTTGCGGCTGCGGTGCCGAGCATGTTGAGCGCGGTACCGATGATCGTCTGGTCAGCCTTGAAGTTGATGCAGGCGACCGCCAAAAGCAGGGAATAGACCAGTCCGACCAGAGCAGATGCCGCGATCGTTGCCAGTATGATCACAACGGAGGGAGCACCTGTCAAGTATTTCATGGCAAGCGCGCCGCCCATGGCGCCCATGACCATGATACCTTCGAGACCCAGGTTGATCACGCCGGAGTGTTCGGAAAAACAGCCGCCGAGCGCAACAAGGATCAGAACGGAAGCATAGATCAGTGTGTACTGTAATAATAAGGTCATGATCTGCCTCCTTTCCCGGTTCCGGCAGCATCCTTTGACGATCCTGCCTCGTCGCGTTTTGCGAGCCATTTGTTGAGGGCCAGTTTCATAAAGAGAACAAAGCCGCACAGATAGATGATGATCGAAGAGATCAGATCGGAGATCTGCGAGCAGTAAAGCGTTTTATCCACGTAAGCGCCGCCCTCCGTGATGTGCTGGATAAACAGCGAGGAGAAGATCGCGCCGATGGGATGCAGGCCGCCTAAGAATGCAGCTGCTATACCGTTAAAGCCCATGCCCGGCACACTGGATTGTGTGCACTGCCACTGCTCATACCCTGTCAGGTAGAACATGGCGGCACCGAGACCGGCGAGTGCGCCTGCGATGATCAGCGTCAGGATCGTATTGCGCTTTTCCTTCATGCCGCAGTATTTGGCGGCGTGCTTGTTGAAGCCGGTCGCTTTGAGCTCATAGCCGAATTTGGTCTTCTCGAGCACAAACCATACCAGTATAGACAGGACGATGGCCAAAGGGATCGCAACGGTCACATACTGGTTATTGTTAAAGAGTTTGTCAAGGCCGATGTTCGGCAGCAGGGCCGAGTGATTGACATTGACAATGTTCTTGGTATAAGGAGAGGTCGTCTCCTTGACGACTGTCAGCATCATGTTTGTGGTATAGAGCGAAAGCCAGTTCAGCATGATACCGGAGATGACTTCATTGACGTTGCAGTAGGACTTCAGGAATCCGGAGATCGCACCGAGCAACGAAGCGCCCACACAGGCGAGCAGGATGCAGACGATCCAGGGCAGCTGCCAGTGGAGGGCTGCAAACAGAGCCAGACCGGTACCGAATGCGTACTGTCCGGCCACACCGATATTGAAAAGGCCGACCTTATATGCAAACAGGATCGATAAGGAACACATTAAGAGCGGAGCGGTCTTTACGATGGTGTTGCCGAAGTACTTGAGAGCGACCGGAGCACTCGGGTAGCGGAAGAAATTCCGGATGATGTCAAACAGGGCGGAAGCCGCACCTCTTGCATCGATAAACGTTAAAACGATGAAGCCTGCAAACAGACCCAGGACAATGCAGGCCAAAGAGGACAGCAGTGCCTGTACGGCCGGTTTTTTCAGGATCGATTCTTTATTCATACCGTCTCCTCCTTTCCGGCTTGTGCATGCATGTTGTTCTTTGCACCCGACATATAGAGACCGAGTTCTTCGGCGGTCGTGGTCTTCGGATCGAGTTCGCCGACGATCTCGCCTTCATACATAACAAGGATCCTGTCCGGAACCGTCATGACCTCGTCCAGTTCCAGGGATACCAGAAGAACGGCGTGTCCCGCATCGCGCTGTGCCACAAGCTGTTTATGGATATATTCGATCGCGCCGACATCCAGACCTCTGGTTGGCTGCACGGCGATCAGAAGATCCGGTTTCTTATCGAGCTCACGTGCGATGATGGCCTTCTGCTGGTTACCGCCGGACATGCTGCGCGCTTTCGTGACGGCGCCCTGTCCGGAACGGACATCGTACTGCTCGATCAGCCTGTTGGCGTAAGAACGGATATTGGCACGTTTCAGGGTGCCTCCTTTGGAAGTGAATTCCGGTTCGAAGTACCGCTGCAGGATCATGTTGTCTTCCAGCGAATAATCCAGTACAAGACCGTGTTTATGGCGGTCTTCCGGAATGTGGCTGATGCCGTCTATGCTACGCTCCCGGATGGAAGCGTGTGTGATGTCTTTTCCTTTATATAATATGGTACCGGCTTTGAGCGGTTCGATCCCGGTCAGGCCGTATACCAGTTCCGTCTGCCCGTTGCCGTCGATCCCGGCGATACAGACGATCTCGCCGGAACGCACTTCGAAAGATACGTTTTTGACGGCGTCATTCTTATGGATCTTGCTGGCAACACTGAGATTTTCCACATGCAGGATCACATCGCCCGGCGTCTTATCTTCTTTATGTACGGCAAATTCGACGTTACGGCCGACCATCATGCGGGATAATTCTTCCTTGGTCGTGTTCGCCACGTCCACGGTGCCGATGTATTTGCCTTTCCGCAGAACACTGCAGCGGTCTGCCACGGCCATGATCTCGTTCAGTTTATGGGAAATGAACAGGATCGATTTGCCTTCCTTGGAGAGATTGCGCATGATCTGCATCAGCTCATCGATCTCCTGCGGTGTCAGCACGGCCGTCGGTTCGTCAAAGATCAGGATCTCGTTGTCGCGGTAAAGCATCTTCAGGATCTCGGTCCTTTGCTGCATGCCGACCGTGATATCCTCGATGAGCGCATCGGGATTGACTTTCAGGCCGTACTTTTCCGAGAGTTCCATGATCTTCTCACGGGCTTCCTTCTTTTGTAAAAAGCCGTTTTTAGTGGGCTCCACGCCCAAAATGATATTGTCGAGAACGGAAAAACATTCCACCAGTTTGAAATGCTGGTGCACCATGCCGATCCCAAGATCATTCGCATCGTTCGGATTCTGGATCTTTACTTCCTTCCCGTCCTTCCTGATCACACCCTTCTCCGGCTGATATAGTCCGAACAAAACGGACATCAGTGTAGATTTACCCGCACCATTCTCCCCCAGCAGTGCATGGATCTCACCTTTCTTCAGTTGGAGGGTAATGTCATCATTTGCGATGATGCCTGGAAAAATCTTGGTTATGCCGAGCATCTCGATCGCATATTGATCTTCCAAAAGCGTTACCTCCATCATATTATTCACGTCCCGTACGGAAAAAGCATGTATCCGCAAGGACCCTGTATACCATTGTACAATATATAGTTGGAATTATCAATTGAAGATACTAAATTTTGTGATTTTACCTTACAAAAGATTTGCCAATTCAGGGACGGTGTGGTAATATGTATTTAACTGTTTCGGCCTTGGTCTTACGGGCCGGACCGTTGTCATATCGTAACATATCAGGAGGGAAAAACTATGAAAAAGGTAGTATCTATTCTTCTTGCGGTTGCTATGGTTGCAGCGCTTCTGACAGGCTGCGGCGGCAAGGGTGCTGCAGGAGGCGGCGGTTACAAGATCGCCATGATCACAGACTACGGTGATATCACCGACCAGTCCTTTAACCAGACAACTTACGAAGCATGTAAGGCTTTTGCGGAAGCAAACGGGATTGAATTTACCTATTACAAACCCGCAGGCGATTCCACAGCTGACCGTGTTGCCATGGTTGATACAGCGGTAGCAGAGGGCTACAACGTACTGGTTATGCCGGGTTATGCATTCGGCGGCACACTGGTTGAAGCAGCTCCGAACTATCCGGACGTGAAGTTCATCGCGCTCGACGTTGCAGAAGGTGACCTTCTGGAAGCAGCAGTCGGCAAAGCAGGTGAATCCTATGATTACAACCCGGCTAACTGGGATCTTTCCAAGTACTTTGACATGAGCAACTGCTACTGCGCAGTATACCAGGAAGAGCTTTCCGGTTATCTGGCAGGCTACGCTGCAGTGAAACTCGGCTACACACAGCTTGGTTTCTTAGGCGGTATGGCTGTTCCGGCCGTTGTACGTTACGGCTACGGCTTTGTACAGGGCTGCGACGCTGCAGCTGCTGAGCTCGGCACAACAGTTGATGTTAAATATGCATACGGCAACCAGTTCTTCGGCGATGCAGACATCACGGCCGCAATGGATACCTGGTATCAGGGCGGCACGGAAGTCGTTTTCGCAGCAGGCGGCAGCATCTACACATCCGCTTGTGAAGCAGCTGTTAAGACCGGCGGCAAAGTCATCGGCGTAGACGTTGACCAGGCTCCGATCATCGACGGCGCTTACGGTGCAGGCTTAACGGTTACATCCGCTATGAAGGGTCTGTATCCGACATGCTACAACGCACTGACAGACATCTGCTTAAAGGACGGCTGGGCAAACTACGGCGGCAAGATCGCTACACTGGGTATCGTAAACGGTGACGATCCGAGCGCTAACTATGTACAGCTTCCGGATTCCACGCAGTTTGCTGACGGCAAGTTCACAAAGGATGACTACAAGGCACTCATCAAGGGTATGGCAGACGGATCCATCAAGGTTTCCAACGATATTTCCGCTGATCCGGTTACCCCGAATGCAAACGTAGATTACCAGGGCAACATTAAATAATCCGCTCCGGCACACTGCCGGACGCGATCCGAAGGATCCGCGCACTATGCGCGGATCCTTTTTCTTTCTCTTTCCATTTCATACAAAATGTGCTACAATCATGCAGTACGGATGACTATATATTGTGAATGGTATTTTTATGAGTAAGTATCTTGATGACAGACCGGTATCGACACCGGCCATGGACAGGCATGAAAAACGCAGAGCGCAGAAGCGCCAGGCCACATCGGTTGTTCTGATCGTTTTGGAACTGCTTGTGTTAGCCGGCGTGATCTCCGTCTTTTTTCATTTCTTCTTCAAACTGCAGAACCGTGATTTTGACACCGCAGAATCCGCCAAGCCTGCGAAACAGGAGAGCGAAGCGGCCAAATCCGGCAGCGTGAACGTGGATAACGACAAATTCGCGCTGACCTGCTATAAAGTCCAGATCGTGCGGGACGTGGACGGCAAACCGGCCGCGCTGATCTATTTTAATTTCACGAACAAGACGAGTGAACCCTTAAGCATGTCCGATGTGTTCCCTCCTTCCGTCAGGCAGGGGGATACGGACTGCGAGACGTTTGCCACGCTTGAGGATGCACCGGAAGAACTCTATAACAGGGACCTGCAGATCTCGGACGGACAGTCCGTGGAATGCTGCTATGCGGTCAAACTGCACGATACCATGGATACGCTCACGCTGACGATCCATGATAATTATGAGACGTTTACGGATATCGGCAGCGTGGACATCCCGCTGCAGAGCAAGGAGACAGATTCATGAAGATCATTATCGCAGGCATCGGCAAAGTCGGTATCACGCTGGCAGAACGCCTGAATGCGGAGGGGCATGACATCACCCTGATCGATAAGGACGCTGCAACGCTGCGTACCGTTGCCGACCGGATCGATGTGATGGGCGTTGAGGGCAACGGCGTCAGTTACCAGGTACAGATGGAGGCCGGGATCAGACAGGCCGACCTTCTGATCGCGACCACCAATTCCGATGAACAGAACATGCTCTGCTGCCTGATGGCCAGAAAAGCCGGCGACTGCCATACGATCGCCAGGATCCGTGACCCCGAATATGTCAAAGAGGTCCAGTTCTTAAGGGAAGAACTGAACATGTCCATGATCATCAATCCGGAGCGCGAGGCTGCGCTCGAGGTATCCCGTCTGATCAAATATCCGTCCGCGATCAAGATCGACTCCTTTGCCAAAGGACGTGTTGACCTGATGAAGCTTGTGATCCCGGAGAACTCGGAGCTGGACGGATGCAAGGTTTTTGAAGTCAACACCAAGTTAAGATGCAGGGTCCTGATCTGTATTGTGGAGCGCGGAGAGGAAGTACTGATCCCGGACGGCAGCTTTGAGCTGCATGCCGGCGACCGCCTTTCTTTTGTCGCGGACCACAAGCAGGCACAGGATTTCTTCAAAAAAGCCCATGTACAGAACAATTCCATCAGATCGATCCTGCTGATCGGCGGTGGCAAGATGACATATTATGTCGCGAAGACGCTGGAGGAAACGGGCATCAGCGTCAAGATCATCGAGCGTGATTTTAAGACCTGCCAGTTTCTGTCGGAAGTCCTGCCGAAGGCTACGATCATCAACGGCGACGGCACGGACCAGCAGCTCCTGCTGGACGAAGGGATCGAGCAGTGCGGCGCCATTGCCACGTTTACGGGTATCGATGAAGAAAATATCATGCTTTCCCTCTACGCGGGCAGCCTGAATCCGAAAGCCAAGATGCTGACCAAGATTAACCGGATCGGGTTTGATAACGTGATCCGCAGCATGAATTTAGGTTCCGTGATCAATCCGCAGCTTATAAGCGCAGACCGGATCGTTACCTATGTCAGGGCGATGCAGAATTCCATGGGTTCCAATATCGAAACGCTCTTTCAGGTCGCACCGTGCGCGGAGGCTCTGGAATTCCGCGTGGAGCGTGAATCGGAAGTTACGGATATCGAGCTGCAGCAGCTGACCCTGAAGCCGGGGTTGCTGGTGGCCTGCATCTACCGCGGCGGAAAAGTTGTCATTCCGGGCGGCCAGGATTCCATCCGGCCGGGAGACTCGGTTGTGATCGTGACGACACAGAGAGGTCTCAACGACCTGACAGATATTCTCAGATAAGGCTTACAGGGGGCGGACATGAACAGAAGGATGGTATTTTACATCTTAAGCTGGGTACTCAGGATGGAAGCGATCCTGATGCTGCTCCCTATTATAACAGCTGTTATTTACAGAGAACACGAAATCGTTTATTTCCTGATCAGCGCCGTAAGCTGTGCGGTTTTTTCACTGCTGATCTCTCCCCGCAAACCGAAAGATACGAAAATGTACACAAGGGAAGGCTTTGTGTCGGTCGCGCTCAGTTGGGTGCTGCTCAGTATATTCGGCTGCCTGCCGTTTTATATCAGCGGAGCGATCCCGCATTTTATCGATGCCCTGTTTGAAACGGTTTCCGGCTTCACGACCACCGGGGCTTCGATCCTTTCCAGCGTGGAGGAACTGTCCCACTGCATTCTGTTTTGGCGCAGTTTTACGCACTGGATCGGCGGTATGGGCATTCTTGTCTTTGTTCTTGCCATCCTGCCGATGTCCGGTGCCGAGAATATTCATATCATGCGCGCGGAGAGCCCCGGCCCCTCAGTCGGCAAACTGGTTCCCAAGGTGCGTTCCACGGCCAAGATCCTCTATAGCATTTATCTTGTCCTGACCCTGGTTGAGTTTATCCTGCTCATCAGTGGCGGCATGCCGGCCTTTGATGCGATCTGCGTCAGTTTCGGAACAGCCGGTACCGGCGGATTTGCCGTCAAGAATACAGGGCTTGCCAATTATACGTTCTACCAGCAGATGATCACGACGATCTTCATGATCCTCTTTGGCGTGAACTTCAACGTATATTTTCTCTTTTATGCGAGAAAACCCAAGGATGCCCTGAAATCGGAGGAAGCACGGGCGTATCTTTTCATTATCCTGGTGGCGACGCTTCTCATCACCCTGGATGTACGTTGTTTTTTCCCAAATATTCTCGAAAGTTTCCATCACAGTGCCTTTCAGGTCGCTTCCATCATCACGACCACCGGTTTTTCCACGCAGGATTTTGACCTCTGGCCCACCTTTTCCAAGGCGATCCTCGTGCTGCTCATGTTTATCGGCGCCTGTGCCGGCAGTACGGGCGGCGGCATCAAGGTGTCGAGGATAGCGATCCTCTGGAAGACGGTCATGAAGGAAATGTCTTCGATGATCCATCCCAACAGCGTAAAGATCATCAAAATGGAAGGAAAACCGGTGGAGCATACCGTGCTCCGCTCGATCAACACGTATCTTGCGACCTATATCATGATCTTTGTGGCCTCCCTGCTGATCGTCTGCTATGACAAATTCGACCTGATCACTTCGTTTACGGCGGTCGCGGCCACCTTTAACAACATCGGACCGGGGCTTGCCCTTGTCGGACCGACCAGCAATTTCAGTTCCTTCAGCGTATTATCCAAGATCATCCTGATCTTTGACATGCTGGCCGGCAGACTCGAGCTCTTCCCGATGATCCTTTTGTTCAGTATCCGTACCTGGAGAAAACAGTTATGATAAACGAAAGAAAACCGCTTGTCTCATTTAAGGACTATTCGTTCCAGTATTTCGCACAGGCGGAGCCTACCCTGCACGATATCAATCTGACGATCTATGAAGGCGAAAAAGTGATGATCGTGGGCGCGAGCGGAAGCGGCAAAAGCACGCTCGGCAACTGCATCAACGGCCTGATCCCCTTTTCCTACAAAGGAGAGAGCAAGGGCAGTGTGCAGGTGGGCGGGCGCGAAACGTCGGAAATGAGCCTGTTTGAGCTGTCCAAGATCGTCGGTACCGTTCTGCAGGATCCGGACGGGCAGTTCGTCGGCCTTTCCGTTGCAGAGGACATTGCGTTTTCCCTGGAAAACCAGTGTATGCCGCAGAAAGAGATGATCGAACTGGTGCAGGAGACGGCTGCGATCGTGGATATGGACCGTCATCTGACGAAATCCCCGTTTGAACTGTCAGGCGGACAGAAACAGCGCGTCGGGCTGGCCGGCGTCATGGTGGATGATGTGGAACTGTTCCTGTTTGACGAGCCGCTTGCCAACCTTGATCCCGCCACCGGAAAAACGGCAATCGACCTGATCGATAAGATTAAAACAAAATATAACAAAACAGTTGTTATCATTGAACACAGGCTTGAAGACGTGCTTTACCGCCATGTGGACCGCGTCATTGTCATGAACGAAGGAAGGATCGTGGCAGACATGGACGCCAATACGCTGTTTGAAGCACGCGTCCTGCCGCCGCTTGGGATCCGCGAGCCGCTGTATGTCAGTGCGCTGCGCTATGCGGGCGTTGAAATAACAGCCGATATGAAACCGGAAAGCGTGGAAACACTGGATATCCCGCGTATCAGGGATGCGGTCATTGCATGGAACGAAAGGCAGCCGCAGCCGCAGCCTTCCCCGAAGCGGGAAGAGATCCTGTCCGGAAAGGACATCCGGTTTGCCTATAACAGGGATCATGAGATCCTCAAAGGGATCGATTTTTCCATATCGGCAGGCGAAATGGTTTCCGTCGTCGGAACAAACGGGGCCGGAAAGAGTACATTAGCCAAGGCGGTCTGTGCGCTTGTCAAAAACGTGAAGGGACAGTTCTTCTATGAAGGACGTGATATCAGCGACCAGACGATCAAGGAACGGGCACAGCACATCGGCTATGTCATGCAGAACCCGAACCAGATGATCTGCAAGCAGATGATCTATGACGAGGTTGCGATGGGCCTGCAGCTTCGGAAATACCCGGAGGAGGAAGTGGACCGGCGGGTTTTGGCTGCCCTTAAGACCTGCGGCCTCTATGAGATGCGTAACTGGCCCATTTCAGCGCTTTCCTTCGGACAGAAGAAACGTGTCACCATTGCCTCGATGCTGGCTCTGGAGCCGAAGATCCTGATCCTGGATGAACCGACGGCCGGCCAGGATTACTACCATTACACGGAGATCATGGAATTCTTGCGTTCGCTGAACGAAAGCGGCGTGACGATCCTGATCATCACTCACGATATGCATCTGATGCTTGAATATACCGAACGGACGCTGGTGATCTGTGACGGAAAGGTACTTTTTGACGGCTCCAGCGTACATGCGCTGACAAATCCCGATATTGCAGAGCGGGCCAATCTGAAACTGACCTCTCTTTATGATCTGGCCATGAAGTGCGGCATTGACGATGCGCAATCCTTCGTGGAGAACTTTATCCATTATGAAAGAGGACTGCGGGACCGGATCGGTCCGCAGACGAAGTAAAGGAAAAACATGAACACAAAACTGTTTGACTACGTGGAGCGCCACAATTTCATCTATGACCTGTCGGGTGTCACGAAGTTCTTATGCTTCATGATCGCCGGCGCTGCCGTCATGTTTACTTATGATATCCGCGTGATGGTGGTGGTCTTTGTCGTATCCATGATCGCGTTTCTGCTGTCGCAGATCACGTTCCAACAGATACGGCTGATGGTGATCTATGTTGCGATCTTCATGCTGATGAACATCCTGCTGACGTTTCTGTTCCATCCGCAGTACGGCGTGGAAATCTACGGGACGAAGCATGTGATCTTTTCCATAACGGAACGCTATACACTGACCTGGGAGCAGCTCATGTACCAGGGCAGCAAAGTCATGAAATACTGTTCGATCATCCCGCTGGGCATGATCTTTATCCTGGCCACGCATCCATCCGAGATGGCTTCGTCCATGAACCGGATCGGGATCCCCTATAAGGCGACCTATGCGCTGGCGCTGACACTGCGTTATTTCCCGGACGTGATCCGCGATTATCAGGACATTTCCGTGGCGCAGCAGGCGAGAGGCCTGGATATGTCCAAGAAAGAGCGGCTGTCCGTGCGCATGAAGAACATTTTGAACATCTGTATCCCCTTGATCTTTACTACGCTTGATAGGATCGAGCTGATCAGCAATGCTATGGATCTGAGGGGCTTTGGTATGCGTAAAAAGCGCACCTGGTACTGTGCCAAGAAGCTGAACGCGAAGGACTATTTTGCGCTTGGCGTCTGCCTGCTGCTTTTGGCACTCTCGATCGGGATGATCGTATTTGTGAACCACTCGCGCTATTACAATCCGTTCCTGTAAGGGCGGCCCTAAATAAGAGAAAGAGGCAAAATAATGAGTGAGATGGATAAGCCGATACTGGTATTCCAGACTGATTTTACCTATAAGGAAGGGGCGGTTTCCTCGATGTACGGGGTGGTCAAGTCCGTGGACAGGACCCTCGAGATCATGGACGGAACGCACGAACTGCCGCAGTATGACACCTGGTCGGCGTCCTATCGCCTGAACCAGAGCCTGCGTTTCTGGCCGGAAGGGACGATCTATGTGTCCGTCGTGGATCCGGGTGTCGGCACGAAACGGCGCGCCTGCGTCGCCAAAGTGAACGGCGGGTATTACGTGGTCACGCCTGACAACGGTACGCTGACGCATATCGATCGGGATATGGGCATTCTGGAAGTCCGTGAGATCGATGAGAGCGTCAACCGCCTGCGCGGCAAGGACACAGAAGGCGTGGCGATCTTCCACGGCAGGGACCTCTTCGGTTACACGGCGGCAAGACTGGCTGCGCATATCATTGATTTTGAGGGGGTCGGACCTGCTTATCCTCTCGAAGAGATCGTCAGGCTGCCGGATCCGAAAGCAAAGATCGCGGACGGAAAGGTCTATGGCATGATCGAGATCGACGATCCGAATTTCGGGAACGCCTGGACCAATATCCCCTTGAAGATGATGCAGGAATGCGGCTTTTCGTACGGGGAATATCTGCCGGTCACGATCAAATGTGCCGGCCGGAGTGTTTTTTCCGAAAAGATCCTGTTTGACAAGGCTTTCGGATGTGTGGAAAAGGGCGCCCCGATCCTATATAATAATGAATTGATGAATGTGGCTTTTGCGGTCTGCATGGGTTCCTTCACGGAACAGTATCACGTATCTTATGGCAGCGAGTGGACAGTAGAGATCGGTGCTTGAGATAAATAAATTCTTTTAGAGGAGGAAGGTTTTATGGATTGGAAGAAATGCTGGAAGTTCGGAACAAAGACAATTGTTGCAACGGCACTGGGCGCTGCACTTTTCCTGGTGCTGAACATGTTTGTGAAAGTGCCTACGGGTATTCCCGAGACACAGATCCAGACATGCTACGGGATCTGCGCATTCTTTGCAGCCCTGTTCGGCCCGATCTGCGGCGCGCTGATCGCGTTTATCGGACATGCACTGGGCGATGCGATCTCCTACGGCTCGGTTTGGTGGAGCTGGGTCATCGCCAGCGGATTCGCAGGCCTGGTATACGGCTTTGCTTATGCGAAACTCAATGTTGACGAAGGCATTTTCACAGGCAAGGATATCGTATTCTTTAACGTTGTGCAGGCGATCGGCAATGTGATCGCATGGATCGTGATCGCACCGGTCCTGGATATCGTAATGTACGGTGAGCCCACGAATCTTGTATTCACACAGGGCGTTGTTGCTGCGATCTGCAACATCATCTCTGCAGGCGTGATCGGCACACTGCTGCTGCTCATCTATTCCAAGACCCGTTCCACAAAGGGCAGCCTGAAGAAAGAAGATTGATCCCGGCACATACATGCTGATACGGGCGTTACGGAAAGCAGGACCGGAAATTGCTCCGGTCCTGCTTTTTTGCATGGATGCATGGATGCATTGTTGCATCCCGGAGAGCGAAAGTGTGGTGGCAGGGTGAAATTTCTGAAAGAGGGAAAATGAGAAATGCACCCTGAAGGGCGAAAGTGTGGTGGCAGGGTGAAATTTCTGAAAGAGGGAAAATGAGAAATGCACCTTGAAGAGCGAAAGTGTGGTGGCAGGGTGAAATTTCCGAAAAAGGGAAAATGAGAAATGCACCCTGGGAGGCGAAAGTGAGCCGTCAGGGTGAAGTTTCTAAAAAAGCGAAAAAGAAAAGTGCATCTCAAAGAGCGAAAATGAGCCGCCAGGGTGAAATCTGCCGCATGCCGCCTCCTGCTCCGGTCAGTCTTCCTTCAAAAGGTAGAGATTGCCGGCGTTGTTGGTGCAGATGCATTCATACTTCTCATCCACGATCGCAAAGAGAGAGGGGATCTCGCCTTCGAAGGAGTCACCGATCACCAGCCACTTGGGCGGGGTGTCATAGAGATAGGCGGTCAGATCTTCTTCTATGCGCGGATCCAGGTCGATAAAGAACTGCAGGTTGACCTGATAGGGATTGCAGGGCAGGATCTGGTTGACCTCAAACCAGATCATATCGACGGAGAAAGAGAATACCTGATCTCTTTCACGGGCTGGGATCAGCGTGGCCAAGTCCTTGGCTGCCTGATAGTCTGCTTCGTACCATTCGTTGTCGCGGCCGTGCAGGAAGGTATTGATCGTGTCCATGGAACTGTGGGAATAGAAATACAGCATGACGACGATCATGGTAAACAGGAGGAACTGACGGATATTTGTGAAGAGTACGAACGGATCATACATTTTCAGAAATACCGCCAGGGACAGGACAAGAACCGGGAATACGGTGGTGAAATAATAGATGAAAGGGACGCCCAGGTGCAGCAGGATATAGGTCACGGCAGACATGGAAAGGATCAGGATCTGCATGGGTCTTCCCAGTTTGCGCGGGTGCACCAGTGCAAACACAAAGCTGAAGACGGCGCCGATGGTCTTCAGTTCCCAGTCCAGTCCGAAAGGTTCGGAAAAATCAACGCTCCGCTTTGTCGCGAATGTGAATACGCAGTAGAGCATGCGCGGGATGGCATGATGGCAGCCAAAATACAGGAAAATGGGCGTAACGGCGATCACAACACCCAGCAGTGCAAAGGCGAGATAGGAAAAGAGGGCGCGCCAATTCCTGTTCAGCAGGTTGTTTAACGCTACGGCGATCACAACTCCGGCGATCGGCGCAGCCACGGTGATCTTCGAAAAGGCGATGATCCCAAAGCAGATCCCGGTAATGAGCGGTACATAGAAGGGAAGCGCATCAAGCTGCAGCATAAATTTGCCGGGGGCTGTACCGGCAGAAGCATCTGAAGTACCATCCGCGGAAGAAACGGCGGGAGCGTTCTCAGATCTTCCCTTCATGGCAGCACGCAGCGTCAGAAAGAGAGTCAGCAGTGAGAGCGGCAGCATGTATTCTTCCAGGGTGTTGCCTCCCCAAAGCGTTGCGACATGCATGAACAGGATGATGAGCAGGATCGCGACGGTGCGGAGCCTGTTCACAAAGAGCCTTGCGATCTCATACATCAGGATAAGGGATGCAAACAGGAAAGGGATCTCCAGGATCCAGATGCCAAGGCGGTCTGTGTGGATGAACTGCCCCAGGGCCTGCAGAAAGAAGAAATAAGGGCCTTTCAGGTCAAAAAAATCAAGATAGGGTACCCAGCCCTGCGTGATGCCGCGGCCCGCCATGGAGAAAAAGGATGCGTCGCAGCCGTACCAATAACGGTAGAGCGGGCTTTCCCACAGTGAAAAGGCGAGCAGGAACAGGACGGACACGATGAACAGGATCGGATAGGCGATGAAACGTTCTTTTTTATGCATGATAACCCCTTATGTTTTATATGCCCCGGCCATAAAGAATCGTATTATTTGTTTACCTTGGTCATAAAGTGCATTATAATATAAAGTGATTCAGGACAATTACAGAATACCATATTATGAGGCGGAGGACAAAGCATGTACGGACAGGAACAAAACATCAGAGAACAGATCCTTGAACAGTATTCTGCGGATGTGGAGAAACTGCTCCGCTATCTTCCGTGGCTCAAAAAATCCACCGGTGATACGGTGGAGAGTTTCTATGAGGGAGATGAGGAGACAAAAGGCACGCTCCTTAAGATCCCGGTATTCGATTCCACACTTCTTTCCTTTGTCAAAGATGCGGAGAAGACACAGTTTGTCACGAAGAATTATCCCTATGTCTATACGCGTAACCGCATCCGTTCCCATGAAGACGAAAGAAGGCTGATGAGAACGGCCAGGATCCAGGATATCGACCTGTTCAAAGGCATCATCAGCAAATACGTCCTGGAAGGAAAGCGCAGACCCGCTGCATGGCGCGATGCAGTGGAAGAAGCGGTATTTACAACGGCGCTCGAGTGCCTGAACGAACTCTTTTTCGGAAAAGGCGTTCAGCAGCCGGAGTGATAGTAATTCTTCTTATCCCGGAACATGTTTTCATCCGCGATATGCATGGCCTTGCGGATATCCTGTTCCCCGTCGGCAAAACACATGCCGATGGCCAGTTTTACCGTATTGGAAGCGGCCTGGGCCGCACGGATCTTATTGACCAGTCTGTTCAGATCATCCAGACTCGTATTTTTCACAAGCACAAGGAATTCATCCCCGCCCATGCGGTAGATGTCATGGGAACGAAAGACGCTCTGTATGAGAGCGACCGCGTCTTTGAGCACCTGGTCACCCATCAGGTGTCCCTGCGTATCATTCACATGTTTGAGTCCGTTCACATCCAGGAATACGATCCCGTAGGAACGTCCCAACATTTCCGTCCCGGCAAGGATGCCCGCGATCCGGTCGTTCATGGCGTAGCGGTTGTATACGCCGGTCAGAAGATCGTGGATGCTTAAATCTCTCATCTTCTCAAACAGTTGCAGATAAGAGATCTCCGATGCGAGGATAAAAGTCGTGATCTCGAGCGTTGACCTGATCGTGACAGTCTGTTCCGCATCAAAGTTGGTCGCCCAGATATAACCGAGCGTATTGCCGCTCCAACGGATCGGGAACATGACGATGTTATGTACCTTTGCGCTCTGCAGCGACCTGAACCAGATCGGGCAGAGCAGCTGCAGTTTTTCCATGTCCCTGGCATCATGAATGACCACACAGTTGCTGCCGGCCATCAGATCGCCCCAGGTATCCACAACGTCGAAGAAAGAATCATCCAGATAAGTGGTCATGGACGGGATCGACGGATCGGCCATGCTCTCACAGAGTACTTTGCAGGTGCGGTGCTCATAGTCGGTCAGCAGGATCCTGCAGCAGTTCGCGCGGCAGTTTTCCCGGATATCCTCAATGATTGAATCCATCGCTGTGTGAAAATCATTCGCTTCACGTAATTTGAGCGTGGTGCGCAGTACCTGGAGCGCCGTCTGCGGGGAGACATCCGACAGTTTATCCGCTACCGCCGTGCGGTTCATTTCATAGGAAAACAGGCAATAGCCCCTGCCAGGCGTGTCGGATACAAGCGGCATCATATAGATATCCATCCAGGCATTGTAGAGCTCCGCATCCACATAGGCATGGAGCAGGCGCTCTTCCCTGATGCATTTTAAGGCCATGGATTCAAAATTGTATTCCCTGCCGATATATTCATGGTAAGGCCGTCCCGGTTTAAAGGCTTTCGGGTCGACATCCACTGATTTCAGATAGGCTTTATTTGCGGCTTCAATGCACAGCTCGGCGTTTCCGTCCTCCTGATCCGTATCGACGGAAACCACGCAGGCGATTTTGACCAGACGGTCCACAAAGTCCTGATAATCCAAGATCCGATACCTCCGTAATAAACGTATTATATCATATAGGCTTTGTCGAATATAGAAAAATATAGTATAGTATAAAAGTATCATGGGAGACGTACATGTATAAACACAGGGAATCCAATAAAGCTTTATATTTCATATGTCTTGGCCTGTATCTGTTTGCGCTGGTCTTTGTGACCAGGATGGCAAGGTCGCAGGATGTGATCTCTGTCTTCGGCACGGGTATACCGGCATCGGCCCTGACCGGTGTCCTTTCCTCACTGGCTAACATCTGTATCATCTTTATGGTGGTATTTTGCCGCAAACCCGGTTTTATCACTGCCCTCATCCTGCTGCTCCTGCAGTTTCCGATGATGCTGCAGGGCATTCTGGTGCAGCACAGTCTGACATCCGTTCCCGGGATGTTTATGAACATCCTGACGATCGTCACGGCCATTGCGATCTACCGCAGGAACAAAAAGATCGAGGATTATCAGAAGATAGAAGTCGATTATCTGATGGGGCAGCAAAAGGCATCCAGAAGGCTGTTTGAGCAGACGGCAACGGCACTCGTCAATGCAATTGACGCCAAGGATACCTACTCCCACGGACATTCCCTGCGCGTGGCGGAGTATTCCAAAATGATCGCGCGGATGCTCGGCAAGGATGAAGAGGAATGCCAGAAAATATATTATGCGGCACTTTTGCATGATGTAGGCAAGATCGGCATCCCCAACAATATCATCAATAAAAAAGGGAAACTGACCGTGGAAGAGTATGAGATCATCAAGCAGCATCCCGTTAAAGGAAATGCCATTCTCTCGAGCATCAGTGAATATCCCTATCTGAGCATCGGCTCGCATTATCATCATGAACGTTATGACGGAAAAGGATATCCGGACAAACTCAAAGGCGAGGATATTCCGGAGATCGCACGGATCATCTCTGTTGCGGACGCCTATGACGCGATGTCATCCAACAGAAGCTACAGGAATGCGATCCCGCAGCAGCTTGTCAGGGAGGAGATCGTGAAAGGGGCCGGAACGCAGTTTGATCCGGAGATCGCCAAGATCATGCAGCATCTGATCGATCAGGATCCCGACTATAAAATGCAGGAAAAAGACACGGTAAGCGAGTTTGCCGGCAAGAACGAGATCACTTTCGGCGACTACCGGAGCGAGATCTCAGACGGGATCATCATTACGCAGTACAAGACACAGATCCGTATGCGCGTGCATATGGAAGAGGAAGAAGGAAAAGCGGCAGGGACGGAGATCGCCGGCGTCAGCCTCATCCTGTTTGATTCGCTGGACGGACGTGTACACGACGATGAAAAGACAGTCCGCGAACTCTGCTATTTTGAATACGGCGAAGTGTATCTGGACGGAAGGTCGGTCTTGGCCGGCGCCAGAAAGATGGAAGCAAACGTCACCGTGCATGAACAGGTGCAAACGGATCAGGAAAGCGCAGCACTTCTGCAGGATATAAAGACGGATCCCGTTTATGAGATCGTGGCGGTGAAAGTCAAAGACCATATCCTGATCCGGATCGATGACGGCGAAAAGATGACCGAAGTGACCGTGGCGCTTCCGGACAGTTCAAGATATGCGTATATCGCGCTGACGGGTACGCGTTGCCGGATCAGCGATGTCAGCATCCGCAAGGAGAGCGAACCGGTCCCGGATACTTTTATCACAAGGATCGCCGAAGAGATCAGCTATATCGACGGAAACGTGGGAGATATCCCGAATCTGCAGGTGGACGGACAGAGAACGGCGGCAACGGACGGGATCAGACTGCTGGACCATCTGGTGATCGGGTTTCATACCATGAGCCTGCCGACCGCAAGACTTGTATGGCATTGCCCGTACTTTGTGATCTTCTCGTCATCGGACGGAAAAGTCGGCGGCAGTGGCTACCGCGAATACGCCCTGATCCGGCTGGACGGTGAAAACAGTGTGGCGGATACGGACGCGAAAAACATTCTGACTGTCAGTAAGCAGGATGATTTTCCCGGCTGGGACGCCTGGAAAGAGACGCATAAAAAAGGTCTGGACTGCGTCGCATCGTTTGTACGGATCGACGATACGATCACGATGAACACGGAAAATCTCGGTATCTCCACCAGGAATACAACTACGATCCCGAATGCGCCAAAGAATATCTATGTTGCCTTAACGGGCGACCAGTGTGCGCTGACGGATATCCGGATCGAACGCTGAGCGCGAAAAGGACGCGCCGGATCTATAAACAGATTTCCAAGGAGGGTAAAAATGGAAAGAGTAGCACAGTTTTTGAAAGAAGCGGAAACCTATTATCTTGCCACTGTCGAAGGGGATCAGCCCCGCGTACGTCCGTTTGGCACGGCACACATCTTTGAAGGTAAGCTGTATATCCAGACAGGAAAAGTCAAAGACGTTTCCAAACAGATCCATGCCAATCCGAAAGTGGAGATCTGTGCGTTCAAGAACGGCGACTGGCTGCGTGTTGCGGCCAAGCTTGTTGAGGATGACCGTCTGGAAGCAAGGGAATCCATGCTGGATGCTTATCCCACACTGAAGGGAATGTATGCGGCAGATGACGGTAACACGGAAGTATTCTACCTGAAAGATGCAACGGCGACTTTCAGTTCCTTTACAAAGGCACCGGAGGTTGTAAAGTTCTAAACGGAAAGACATGCACAAGAGACTGAGCGATGACAAACTGAATGCTTTGATCGAAGCAGGCATACAGGAATTTGCCACAAACGGTTACGGCGGAGCCAGACTGAGCGCGATCGCGGCCAGGGCAGGGATCAGCGTCGGCGTGATCTATAAATATTACGCGGACAAAGAAACCCTCTTTCTTGCCTGTGTGCGCTACAGTCTGCAGGCGCTGACCGATGCGCTCATGGACGTTGCGGGTAAGAGCGATGATGTCTTTGAGAGTTTGAGAAGTGTGGTGCGCACGCTGATCAGTCACGCCAAGGAACATCAGGAGATCAACCGGATGTATCATGAGATCACGGGGGTCGGTGCTTCGCACTTTTCCGCGATGCTTTCCAAAGAAGTGGAAGAAATATCTGCGATGGTCTATACGGATCTGATCCGTAAGGCGCAGGAGATGGGAATGTGCAGAACGGATGCGGATCCTGCGCTGTTTGCGTTCTTTTTCGACAGTCTTTTTATGATGGTGCAGTTTTCCTACAGTTGTGAATACTATCAGCGGCGTCTGGAGCTATACTGCGGAAAGGACATCTTCCGGGATGATGAGAAGATGGAAGAAGAACTTATGAAATTCCTTTCCGGAGCGCTTGGGCTTAAACAGCAGGCTTAGCAGTCCAGTTCGCCGTCTTCTATCATACCAAGGACCACATCGGCAAGTTCCGGGTCAAACTGGGTACCCTTATTGGCCCTGATCTCTTCGATCACTCTTTCGCGCGGGAGCCGTTTCCTGTAGACACGGTCCGTCGTCATCGCGTCAAATCCGTCCGCAAGGCAGAGAATGCGGGCAAACAGCGGGATCTCTTCCCCTTTTAACCCGTCGGGATAACCCGATCCGTCCCATCGCTCATGGTGGGAACGCACACCTTCCCTGAGCCCCGGTATCGTATCCAGGTTTTTCAGGATATCGTCCCCGATGGCGGTATGCTGCTTCATTTTTTCATATTCTTCTTCCGTCAGTTTTCCTTTTTTGTTCAGCACACTGTCCGGCACACCGATCTTGCCGATATCGTGCATCCTTCCGATGTACTGGATGCGTGCAAGATCCTCTTCGTTAAAATCATACTTATCCGCGATCTTCTTACAGATCCTTGCCGCATATTCGCCGACACGTTCCGAGTGGCCGCCGGTGTATTCGTCTTTGGCATCGATCGTGCTGGCGATGGTCTGGAAGGTCATCTCATTCATCTTTTCGGAACGGACTCTTCTCTCTTCAGCCCTTGCAAGCATGTTTTTGATGGTCTGGATGATCGTCGTTGCGAGCAGGAAGAGCAGGCCGCAGCCGAGGAAGATCCCGATCCTTGTGGCACCGCTGTAAAAATCGATCAGTTCAAACAGGGCGGAAACCGTGATCCCGAGCATACCGACCGCATTGACCGAGTAATGTTTGATCTCGCCGGATCTGATATCCCTGATCACGGTGATCAGCGTCCAGAGCAGGAAGATCCCTGACCAGATATGGGACAGGAACAGGCTCTCATAATAGTCGACCAGATGCGTGAAACTGAGGATGGAGTTTATAAGAACCTGCAGGAGAATGATCACGCTTATGATCACATAGCCTTTTTCATACCGGTGTGCCTGCACCTCGTTAAAATACATGGCGGCAAAGCCGGCCAGGATCTCCATCAGTACGAACGAAAAGATGTTGGAATAGGACGGCGATCCGAAGTAGAGCTGCTTGATGAAGCATTCGCTTGCGACCCACATGCCGACGATGGCAATGAACATGCCAAGGTATAAGAGCGAAGCGGAAACATCGGGATTTTTCCGGAAGATCAGGTAGACGAAGACCGTAACAAACCCGATGGCGACCAGCAGAAACGCCATAACGGCCAAGGGCAGGAAGTCCTTCAGATACGGGAACCAGACATTGTTGCCGTATGCATAGGTCACGGCATTGATCCTGCCGCTTCCGGTGTGACCGGGTGTGACCTTGATCTCAAGATCCCCGCCGGCGTCTTCATCGTGCAGTTCGACCAGAAGAAAGGCGCTGACGACCATCTTGCGCTTGAACATGAAGTTGTTCTTGCTGTATTTTCCGATCACCCTTCCGTTGACCGAAATAGTGATGTCCTGTCTGGAGGAGCGGAAGCAAAGGCGCATACCGTTGCGCACGTCTTTGGGAAGTTTATGGCGCAGTATGACCGTATCCCCTTCCGTTTCATGCAGCGAGAGAGGAAGATCCACCGTCTGCTCGCTGCCGTCGGATGCGATCATGGTCCATCCGTCGGATAAGTCTTTCACCGCAAACGAGCCGGTATAGGCTTCCCCGATCATCGGATCGCAGATCAGCGCATAGCCAAAGAGCAGCGTGGTCCAAAACAGAATGATGATAAATATGATTTTGACTGTTTTATCTATATTCCGGATCATATGCGGGACTGTCCTTTCGTTCGAGGATCTTAGGCATTGTTCCCTTCAAATATATCGGATAATCGAAATGATGTAAAGTCAACAATAATCTTGCGAAATCCGTCGTTTTGTGGTAGTATGACAGTGTGTCGTGAATATAAGTTCACGAGAAAGGAACGCCATGAAATACGTGATCTCCTACGACATCGGAACCACCGGGATGAAGACCTGCCTGTTTGCCATTGACAGGGAAGTGAAACTGATCGACGGTGCATATGGTACCTATCATCTGTACATTCTCGATAACGGCGGGGCGGAGCAGGATGCCGGTGAGTGGTGGTCCGTTATGTGCCAGACGACGCGGGAACTGCTTGCAAAGACAGGCGTTCATGCAGGAGAGATCAGTGCCCTTAGTTTCTGTTCCCAGATGCAGGGACTGGTCCCGGTGGATGAAAACGGCAACGCCCTGCGCAGGCCCATGAGCTACATGGACCAGCGTGCGGAAGACATTTTCGATAAACATGCGGGCGGCCTGATCCGGATCTCGGGCCTTGGGGTCCGCAAACTCTTAAAGAGCCTTCTCATCACGACAGCGGCGCCGACCAGTGTGAAGGACCCTGTCTGGAAATACTTATGGGTGAAAGAAGAGGAGCCGGAGATCTATCAGAAGATCTACCGCTGGCTGGATGTAAAGGAGTATCTGATCTGCCGCGCGAGCGGGGAGATGGTAATGACCAGGGATTCCGCCTATGCGACTTTCCTGTATGATACGAGAAAAGGAAAAGAAGGCTGGAATGCTTCCCTTTGCAAATTGTACGGCGTCAACAGGGAACATCTGCCGCGCATCATCGACTGCAGTGAGCAGGCAGGCTCACTGACAAAAGAAGCGGCAGCGGAACTCGGCCTTTTGGAAGGGACAGCCGTGTTCGGCGGCGGCGGGGATGCGACGCTGATCGGGATCGGCGCCGGCTGTACGCGTGTCGGGCAGACTCACATTTATTCGGGGACCTCAGGCTGGGTATCCACGCTCACGGACAGGCAGACCGTCGACATCGTGTCCATGATCGCTGCCGTGGTGGGCGCAAGGGACGGCCTGTATAATTATTTTGCGGAGATGGAAACGGCCGGCAAGTGTTTTGAATGGGTCAAGGAACACCTGGCACTGGATGAGATCGGGATCTATCTGAAGAAACAGACGGTCGCGGAGAGCGAGGAGTCCCTGTATATAAGCCTTTATGACTATCTGAGCGATACGGTGAAGGAGGTTGCGCCCGGTGCAAACGGCCTGATCTTTACCCCCTGGCTGCACGGGAACCGCTGTCCGTTTGAGGATCCTGACGCGGCGGGCATGTTTTTCAATCTCAAGCTCGAGACGGGCAAACGTGACATGATCCGCGCGGTCCTGGAAGGGATCTGCTTCCATCTGCGCTGGATGATGGAATGCTCCGGGAAGAAAGTACCTGTATCCGATACGGTCCGTTTTGTGGGCGGCGGGGCACTTTCAGCCGTTACCTGCCAGATCTTATCGGATATCACGGGCAAACGCATCGAAACGGTGGAGCATGCACAGGATGTGGGCGCGATCGGGGCGGCCATGATCGCAGGCGTCGGGATGGGCGTGATCCCGTCTCTGGAAGAAGCCGGCTCCTATATCCGCGTGGAAGCCGTATATACACCGGATGAGAAGAACCGGGCTCTTTATGAGAAGAATTATCAGGTATTCAAAAAACTGCACGGTGCCAATGCGAAACTGTTCCGGGTCCTGAACGATTAGGGCTGTGAACTCTTTCCGCATGACAAACAAGATCCATACGAAGGGAGAGAACAAAGATGGACCTGACAGGATATAAACAGCTGGTTGCGGAAACCGGCAGGATGTTGCTTGACAAACAGCTTGTCGCACGGACCTGGGGCAATATCAGCGTGCGTGTGAACGCGGATTCGTTTGCCATCTCACCGAGCGGACTCGGCTATGAAAACATGACAGGGAACGACGTTCCCGTCTACAACTTCAGGAATGACACCTGGGAGGGATCGCGCAAGCCGTCGAGCGAGAAAAAAGTGCATGCGGCGGCCTACCGGACCTACCCGGAAGTGCAGTTTGTGATCCATACGCACCAGGATTTTGCGACGGCAGTCGGTCTGGTCGGAACTGAGAGCTTGAAACTCACGCCGGAAGAGGAAGAGATCCTCGGGAAGATCACGGTCGCCCCGTACGGGCTGCCGGGCACGAAAAAACTGTGTGCCAACGTGGAAGCGGCCTTAAAGGGCGGCTCCAAAGTCGTTCTGATGAAACACCACGGTGCCGTGATCCTCGGCTGTAACCGGGATGAGACGATCCGGAAAGCGGAGGTGCTGGAAGAAGTCTGCAGACGCGCCGTGGAAGAGAAACTGGGAGATGCAGGCATAAAACCTGCCGGGGAGATCGATCCCGCACTCTTGCGGTCCTGTCCCGACATGGTCATCATGCCGACGGCGGAAACTCTCTATATGGCGGAACAGGGCGGTTTTGCCGCACAGCTGGATGACATGGCGCAGATGATCGGTGCGAAGATGGTCGCGGTCGCAAATGACAATGATGCGATCCTGAAAGCACTTGACCGCTACGATGCCATTCTGGTCAAAGGCGTGGGCTGTGTGATCCTAACGGAAAAGCAGGATGATGCGAAGGCGCTGATGCTGCTTTCCCAGAAAGCAGCCATGGCAAAGCGTTATACGCTGGCCTGTCATGTCAACACGAAGCTCTCTGCGTTTGACTGTCACCTGATGCGGACGGTCTACAAGAAGAAGTATTCCAAGCAGAAAGAGGGATGATATGACGGGTAACAATAAGAGAAAAGAGGCACTCAGAGCGGTCAAGTTCGTGTTCTTTTCGATCTCTGCGGGCCTGATCGAGATCGTCAGCTTTACGCTCTTGAATGAATTTGTGAAATGGCCGCACTGGCTCTGCTACCTGATCGCACTGGTCCTGTCGGTACTCTGGAACTTTACGCTGAATAGGAAGTTCACGTTCCACTCGGCCGGAAACGTGCCGGTCGCCATGCTCAAGGTTGCGGCATTTTACGCGGTGTTCACGCCGGCAACGACGCTTCTCGAGCACTTTCTGACCGAGCAGTGCGGCTGGAACGAATATCTGGTGACGGGCATGAACATGGCGCTCAATTTTGTGACAGAGTATCTCTACGACCGGTTCATCGTATTCGGGAAAACACTGGATACGGACAGGAGCGCGAAGAAAGAAGAAAACGCCGGACAGGATCCGGATAAAAACGAATAAACAGACAGCAAACATCACGGAGGAAAAACGAATGGAAAATTGCGGTATTTCAAGATGGGATGACCCGAAAGAGATCAACAGGCAGTTAAAGGAACTGACAAGCCAGACGATCTGGGAGGTTTCGGACGATTACTATGAGAACGAGGTCATGAAGTATTATGACGAGAAGTGCAAGGCCTCGCGCGCAGTCTATGAGGAAGCCAAGAATTACATTCCGGGCGGCGTACAGCACAACCTCGCGTTCAACAAGCCGTTCCCGATGTGCATGGCAAAGGCGGAAGGTGCATATCTTTACGACAAGGACGGCAATCAGTATATCGATTTCCTGCAGGCCGGCGGTCCCACGATCCTTGGCAGCAACTATGAGCCGGTGCGTAAGAAAGTACTCGAACTGCTGGAAACCTGCGGCCCCGTGACAGGACTGCTGCATGAATCCGAGCTGATGATGGCAAAAGAGATCAACAAACACATGCCGAACGTGGAGATGTTCCGTATGCTCGGTTCCGGTACGGAAGCCTGCATGGCGTCCCTGCGTATCGCCAGGATCGCGACCGACAAGAAGCGCATCATCAAGATGGGCGGCGCTTACCACGGCTGGTCGGATCAGCTGGTATACGGACTGAAGATCCCGGGCTCCAGAGGACTCCTGGAATCCCACGGTATTCCGGGCGCGGACTACAGGATGACGGATGAGTGCAGGCCGAACGACTTAAACATGCTCGAAGCGATCTTAAAGCGCAACCGTTTAAAAGGCGGCACGGCTGCCGTTCTGATCGAGCCTGTCGGGCCCGAGAGCGGAACGAGACCCGTTGCGCATGACTATAACAAGGGCGTGCGCGCACTCTGTGATAAATACGGCGCCCTGCTGATCTTTGACGAAGTGGTGACCGGCTTCCGTGTGGGCCTTGGCGGTGCCCAGGGGTATTTTGACGTGGTTCCGGACTTAACGATCTTTGGTAAGATCGTGGCAGGCGGCTATCCGGCAGCAGGCGGCGTCGGCGGCAAGAAAGAATATGCACAGCTGATGGCAGCAGGGCTTGCGACCGGAAAACACAGGGCATATGTGGGCGGCACCCTGGCAGCCAATCCCTTATCCTGCGTGGCAGGTACCGCAGCCATTCAGGAGATCGCAAGGACAAACGCCTGCGAGATCGCAGGCCGCATGGGCGACAGGCTCTGCGACGGCTTAAAGGAACTGCTTGACCGCTATTCCCTTCCGTTCGTTGCCTATAACCAGGGCTCGATCGTACACCTCGAGTGCACCGGTGCCATGAGCTTTGATTTTTCCTCCCTGAGCTTTATCAAATCCGCCCTGGGACTTTTGAAGAACAAAGACATGATGTACGTGCGCAAGGATTCCATGGAGCGCATGGGCGCAGCCTACATGGCAAACGGCATTGTCACACTGGCAGGCTCCAGGCTCTACACCTCCATGGCAGACACGCCGGAGATCATCGATGAGGCCCTGAACCGGTTTGAAAATGTGTTCAAACATGTGAAAAAGACAGACAAAGGGCTTGTAAAGTAATCTCTTTTTATGGTATTGATTTAGTAAAACCAGATCAATCCGGAAGAGAGAAAAAACATGTCACTTGAAAATATCAGATACGATGCGTTTATCAGCTACAGACACTGCGAGCTGGATTCCTTTATCTCGGAACACCTGCACAAGAAGCTGGAAAGCTATAAGATGCCTTCTTCTGCCGCAAAGAAACTTGCGGCAGGGAAGCGCTCGATCGAGCGGATCTTTCGGGACGAGGCGGAACTCCCGCTTTCCGGGAACCTGTCCGATCCGATCACGGTCGCGCTTGCGCATTCCGAATTTCTGATCGTCATATGCACGCCGAGACTGCGCCAGTCGCAGTGGTGCATGAAGGAGATCGAGAGTTTTGTGCAGATGCACGACCGCGAGCATGTCCTTCTGGTCCTTGCGGAAGGAGAGCCCGAGGAATCATTTCCCGAGATCCTGCTGCACGAAGAGGTCCTTGCAAAGGATGCAGCGGGCAATGATGTCACGGTCACGATCGGGAGAGAACCGCTTGCTGCGGACTGCCGCGGCGATAACAACAGGCAGCGCCTGAAAAAGCTGGATAACGTTGTCCTCAAACTGTGCGCGGCAATGTTTGGTCTCAATTATGACGACCTGCGCCAGCGTCACAGGGAACGGCAGGTCAGAAGACGGCTGATCGCTGCTTCCGCTGCGTTTGCAGTCGTAACCCTTTTTGCGCTGACCTGTCTTTTCTTTACGGTAAAGATCAGCCGCCAGAACAAAGTCATTCAGGATAAATATGCGGGCGCCATGGCCGATGCGTCTGCTTCACTCTTATCCGAAGGCCTGCAAAAGGATGCGGTATATGCCGTCAGATCCGTTCTGCCGGATAAAGAGTCAAAGGCACATAATGCGGATGCCGTCTATGCGCTCACGGAAGCGCTTGCGCCCTACGAGGTTGCAAACTGTTATTTTCCAACGGGCGCTCTCATGATCCCCGAGAGTATCATGGGGATGGACATGGCGGGAAACGGGAACTGTGTGCTCATAAATGCCGAAGGATACGCCACCCTCATCGATACGGATACATCAAGAGAGATCTTACGCATAGACTGTGTATATGCGAGTCCCGATGCAACCGGCGTGACATATCTGAATGAGGACGGTGAGGCCGTCCATACGGATCTGAAGGGCGGCAGGGAAGAGATCCTGGCACAGGATGTGCTCGACATCTATTACCTGCAGGGGAGCAAAGCCACCGTGCTCTTTACCTATGAAGGCATCACGGTCTGCAAAGACGGAAAGAGTGAGCAGATCGATATCGGGACCTGGTGGTCGGAAGACGGGGACGGCGTGGAAAGCGTATACCGGGATCCTGCCGGCAGATATATCGCATTCGTGCTTTCTGCCATGGACGGGATGCATGCGGGACTGATCGATCTGAAGACCAATGCCTGCACGATGCTGCCTGCCCTCGCAGACTGCGAGGAACCCGCGATCGCAACCGACGGAGAGACCGTCTACCTGTACCGGGAAGAAGCGGACATGACGGGAAGGATCACGGGCAGTCTGGCCGCGATGGATGCAGGGACAGGTGAGACTCTTGCCACCAGGCAACTCTCAGGAGACGGCTTCTATAAAATGCTTCTTGGCGAGTACGGCCTTCTGCTGGTCTCCGACCGCATGGCTTACATGCTCGGCCCGGATCTGGAAGACATTGACGTGGTCACGGGCTATCTGGATGCTGTCTGTGAATATGCCTATGAGGAAGGCTTTGTTCTGCTCGATGCGACAGGCAGCATGTATACCGCAGATCTCTTTTCAACCGATGAGGCTGCTTTTGAACTGTACGGACATGATGACGGGACATTTGTCTCACACGCTGCCTATGACGCGGATCATGACCGGTTTTTCCTGCACTTTGCGGACACGGGAAGGATCAGTATCTACGAACGAAGAGGCATGGCTGAAACCGTGTCGGATCTTGATGACGCAACACCCGTTATTTATCCGGAAGAGCAGCCGGATACAGACGGTCTGTCCGGCATAGAGGACATCGACGTTTTCTGTGCGGCCCTCTCCGATGACGGGAAGTACATCGCCGTATCCGCGACCGACGGCACGCTTTATGTGTTTGACAGGAAGAAGGGAGAGAAGGTGAAGACCCTGTATGCAAGCGGGATCACCCTGTGGCATACCGGGTTTATCTATCTGGACAGGGCGGAAGTCTATATCATCGGGAGGGAGATATTTGATAAGGACCTGAACAGGATCGGAAAACTGGCGGCAGGCGAGATCGCTGCCAAAGGAAAAGACGGTAAGAGCGTATATATCCGCTCCCGGTTCAAGGATGAATTGTACTACCGGATCAGGATCCTGCCGTATGACAAGCTTACAGACCTCGCGGACAAGCTGTTAAACGGCTATGTTCCGGCTGATGATGTCCTGAGCCGCTACAGCATCAACTGACCGGGGAATAGGTCATACCGAAGATGTCTTTGCGGATAATGTAAAAATCATGCAGATCGTCTGCGCGGCATGCGATATAGTCGCCGGACACGCCCTGCATATACTTTTCTTCATACCATTTCGTGAACAGCTTGACATTGATGTCGAGCTGTTTTGCGTAGATACAGGATGTGCCGGTCGGGACGCAGGGCCTGATATATTCCGAAAGGTCATAGGCTTTTCCGTCCGGCTGTGTGTAGATCCTGGGCACATATTCCATCTGCGCCGCAAATGGCTCGTCAGTCTCCTCGTAACTTGCCGCAAACTTTTCTTTTGCGATCGGGTAAACTTCGCCCAACAGTCCGACCATCAGGTAAAAATCATCCTCCACGATCAGATCGGTATCCCCTTCCAGCGTACGGACGCGGATGCGGGTATTCTTTTCGAGAAACGAGAGCGGATCGACATGGCCGAGGACCATGCGGTTTTTGCAGTACTTCCGGAATGTGGCAAGATCGGGCGCATACTCCGCTGCCAGGATGATCCGGAAGGATTCAAAGTACTGCCGGATGATACTGTTCAGATAATCCGGAAAAGCCATGTCCGGGAACTGTTTTGCCAGTTTGTCCTCGCTGATGAAACCGCCGGCCTTGTAATCATGTCCGCCGCCGGAGCCCACCGTATCCGTGATGTACCGGATGAACTCATCCGCCATCACTTCTCTGGTACAGCTTCTGACCGAGAGTTTGTAGCCGCCGGATACGTGGCCGTAAGCCACGACAACATTGAATTCCGCAACCTGCAGGGCTGTATCACTGATGATACCGAGGATGTTGGGATCGCATTCATCCGCCTTGAGGATGCCGCAGCTGTAGGTGCTGATGCGCTCATAACCGGCCAGTGCTTCTCCGGTGATGCGCATCTCTTCGAGAGAGATGTTGCTGTTGGTGAACATGCGGATCTGGGCTTCATTGTAGATGAGAAAATCACGCATATCGCGGTCGAGCGGATGAGAGAGCTCCGAAAAATTGCCGGTATCGGTCATCAGCCCGTAGTAGAGGGCGGTGCAAAGATCGCGGTCCTGCAGCACCTCTATCCCCTCTTTCTGCATCATATCCCAGACAAGGGTCGCACAGCTGCCAAGTGCCGGACGGATCTCACAGAGTCCGATCTCGGAGGTTCCGTTGTGGTGATCGATCACGGCGATCTGATCGGCCTGAAGGGATGTGACGTTTCCCTGCCCATACTGACAGTCCACGGTCAGCAGAAGTCCGTCGATCTTTCCCGCATCTGCCGGGTAGTAGGCAACCGGTATCTGCAGTTCTTTGATCATGAGCAGAAGATTGGATTTGCGGATCTGAAAGGGCCCGCTGTAGATGATGCGGGATCTGATCCCCTTCCCTTCAAAATACCGGTGCAACCCGAGTGCGGAAGCAAGCGCATCCGGATCGGGGTTGTCATGGCACTGTATCGTGATGTTTTCAAAGCGTTCCAGTTCCTGTAATCTCATGGCAGTCTCTCCTGCGGGAATTTTCTCTGCTCATTATAACATGCGGATTTTGGTTGTATCAAACCGTTCCCGGCTGTAAAATGGTAAACATGAAGATAATCGTGTTGAATGATCCGCTCCTGCCGGGAGCCCTGACAGAAGCGAATATGGAAAAGATCAAAAAGACGGCGGCATCTGTGGGTGCCAGGGTGTGCTTTGCAAAAGACGAGCAGGCGGTCCCTGCCGGTTTTGCCGATGCGGAGGTCGTATACGGTTACGGGACGCACATCGCGGCGACGAGCAGGGATCTGAAATGGCTCTGCGTTCCGTCTGCGGGCGTCGATTTTATGATGAGACCGGACGCCTTTGCCAATAAAGACTGCATCCTGACCAACTCTTCCGGATCGTACGGCGTGTCGATCGCGGAGCATATCATTGCCGTATCTCTGATGATGATGCGTTGCCTGACTGATTTTCATGCAGAGACCCTAAACGGTCAGTGGGGATCCCGCAGGGCGCAAAGATCCTTAAAAGACAGCCGGATCACCGCTCTTGGCGCAGGAGATATCGGCGGCAGTTTTGCAAAGCGCGTGAAGGCGTTTGAACCGAAACAGCTGACCGGTATAAGTCACAGCGGGAAAAGCAGCGAGCCAAGTTTTGACCGTGTGATGAAGACCGGTCTGCTCGATACCATCCTGCCGGAAACGGACCTGCTCGTGATGAGCCTTCCGGATACGCCTGAAACGAGAGGGATCCTATCGCGAAAACGCATGGAACTGCTCCCTGAGGGTGCCTATATCGTAAATGTGGGACGCGGATCCGCGATCGATGAGGATGCGCTGGCGGACCTGCTGGATAGCGGGCATTTGGCCGGGGCAGCGCTGGATGTTTTTCAGACCGAACCGCTCCCTGAGGACAGCCGCCTCTGGAAGACAAAGAACCTCCTGATCACGCCGCATGTGGCCGGTAATCTGACCGTGGAGCATACACTGAATAAAAACGTGGAGATGTTCTGCGAAGACCTGGTACATTATGCGAAAGGAGAACCGCTCACCTACCGCGTGGACAGGGAAAAGGGATACTGAACCCCGCAGGGATCAGCGCAGAATGCAGTAAACGAAGATCGTGACAAACTGCAGGCCGGTGCCGAGCAGGACGAAAACGTGGAAGATGGAATGCATGTAGCGTTTCTTCTTGCCAAGCGCGTAGAGAACGGCGCCGATGGTGTAGGCAACACCGCCTGCGATCAGATAGAGGAATCCCTCAAAAGAAACAGCTTGTATGGTCTGTTTGACGGCCAGGATGATGATCCATCCGATGCCCACATAGCAGGCCATGGCAAGCTTTTTATATTTCTCGAGATCGATCGCCGTAAACACGCAGCCGAGGGCGCTGAATCCCCAGACCACGCCGAAGATCGTCCAGCCGAGCCACGGTTTCATGGCGCGCAGCGGACCCAGGACGATCGGTGTATAGGTGCCGCCGATCAGAAAATAGATGGTGCAGTGGTCAAGGACCTGCAGTACCTTTTTGCCCATGTTGGGACGCAGGCCGTGATAAACACTCGACATGGTGTAGAGAATGATCAGGGAAGCACCGTAGATGGCGCTCCCGACCACCAGATAGGGATTGTGACGCATGGCAGAAAAGACCACGCACAGCACCAGCGCGACAATGCCGAAGGCACCGCCGATGATGTGTGTGACCATGTTTGTGATCTCTTCTCCTCTTGTATAATCCGGCAGTTTCCTGTCGGCAAGTTTCGTGCGTGTCATGCGTACTCCCTGTTTATTAACGTCTTGTTGCTACAAAGAAAAGGGCGATGGTACCCGGACCTGCGTGGCTGCCGATGACCGGGCCGATGTCCGTGATCATATCCACTTTTCTGCCGAATCTCTTATAGATCATGTCTGCCAGAGCCTGTGCGTCTTCCATGCAGTCGGCCTGGGAGATCATGTAGGTCGTATCATATTTCGCCGCGTCTTCCGGGTCTGCCATGTACTCGGCACCGACGGCGATCTCGGATCCCGCAAGGGTGTGCAGGGCCGTTTCCCCGAACGCATCCGCCAGCATGGATAAGGATTTCATCCTGCCCCTGGCTTTGGCGATGTTGATGAGCTTGCCGGCGTCATCCACATGCAGTACCGGTTTGATGCTCAGCATGTTTCCCGCAAATGCCGCCGTCTTGCTGACCCTGCCGCCGCGGCAGAGATAGGTCAGTGTCTCCACGGTAAAGCGGTGTGCGACCTGCGGCGCGAGCGACTTTGCAAATTCATAGGCATCCTCGATGCTCATGCCGTCTTCGGCACGTTTGACGGTCTGTACGATCACGAGACCCAGACCGGCGCTTGCGCAAAGGCTGTCGAGTACGAAAATCTTGCGCTCCGGGTATTTCTCGCGCAGGTCTTCCGCAGCGATGAGCGCGGAATTGACGGTCGCGCTGATGCCCGTGTCAAAACCGAGATAGAGCACATCCTTGCCCTGTGCCAGGATCTCCTCAAAGGTCTCCGCGAAAGCAGCGGGGCTGGGTGCGGATGTTCTTGCGACTTCGCCGGCACGCATCCGTGCGTAAAAATCACTCACCCTGATCTCCCGGTTCTTCATTTCAATGTTCTCGCCTTCAAAGTGAAGGGTCAGGTCCACGCAGGGAATGCCGTGCGCGTCCAGGTACTCATAGGGCATGTCTGCGCCCGAGTCGGTAACGATCACATAGGAAGCATTCTTGTTTGCCATATCAAACCTCCAAATAAATAAAACAAGACAATCTAATAACTAATATTAGATTAAAGCATATTCGTCACAAAGTCAATTGTAACTTTTCATTATTTCTGATATGATGAGAAGGTAAAAAAATGCAGGTGAGGAAACTATGACCAACGATCAGGAACTGGTGGCTGCCAAACTCAGAAGATGGAAGAAATACCTTCTGGAATTTAACCTGCCCACCTGGGACAACATACCGGACTTCGGTCTTTATATGGAACAGATCATCGTGCTTTTGAAGCAGTATCTGGATTATCTGCCGCCGGACCTCAAGGAGGCACAGTTCATCACGCCCTCCACGATCAACAATTACGTGCGCATGAAGGTGATCCCGGAACCGGTCAAGAAACGTTACTACCGGATCCACATCGCCTATCTGATCATGGTGCTGACCATGAAGGAAGGGATCGAGATCTCCCTGATCCAGAAACTGATCCCCTCAAACTTAAGCGAAGAGGAGATGCGTGCGCTTTACGGGCAGTATGCCGCCCTGCATCACAAGATCTGCCGGTATTTCGTGGATCTTCTGTCGGATGTTGCCGCACCGATCTTAAAACACGATGAGGTGGGCGAACTGACGGTGGAGAGCGCCGAGAATCTCGTCGCTTTTTCAGCGGTCTTAAGCGGATTTTCCCATCTGTTATCCGAGAAACTGCTCTTACTGGAAGCAAAACCCAAGACGGACGATCAGGGTGCCTGAGAATCCGTTACGGTAAGATTGACATGAATCAGACAAAGTGGAAACAATTATACGAAAAATACAGGTTTTATGACCTTTACTACATCCTTGTGGCACTCGGCTACCTGTCGACGCTGCTCATAAAAGGGATGCGGCCGGGCGTGTTTGCAACGCTCCTGATGTTTTTTGCAGCCTTAGAACTGGCCCTTCGGAGAGGCTTTACCTTAAAGACGCTTCCCGACCGGTTCGCCGTTCTGTTCTTTGCCTATCAGACGCTGTCCGTGATCTGGCTGCTTGCGGGCGGTTTTCCGTTCTCGGTCTTTGCGGCTGAATTTGTCGCATCCGCACTGCCGATGGTGTTCTATTTTGCGGGCAGATCATCAGAGGGACACAGCCGGCAATGGTATCGTGATTACCTGATCGCGATGCTGCTTCTTGGCGTGCCCGGCGCGCTTTTCTATGCGCTGGCGCCGCAGTTTTACAATGACTGGTCCTTTGCGGCAGGTTACATTTCCAAAGCCGATGCCGCGACGACACATGTGCGGATGCATTCCGTGGTCGGATCCACCTGCTTAAGTTTCTTGATGGTGGCAGGCATGCTCGCCGGCGCTTATTTCCTGACAAAAGCAGACGGGGATGCAAAAGGCAGCAACATGCCGGAAAACACAAAACAGGCCGGGACAGGGATAAGCCGCGCACGGATCTTCGGCATCCTTGCCATGGCGCTCTGCCTGCTCTTCGCGATCATGGCCAACCAGCGCAGCGGTCTGGTCGCCGCAGCGCTCGTGCTTGTCTATGTGAACGTTCTGCTGTTTTTCAACCTGCATCTTCTGAAACGGAAATACTTCTGGATCGAACTGCTGGTGCTCGCCGTGCTCTTTGCGGTCATCTGCGTCTTACGGTTTGATTTTATCTTAAAATACTGGTACAGGATCATCTCCCTGCCGACTGCCATCTCCCAGCGGAGCGAGCAGTGGGTGGCAGCCGTCAACAACATGTATTCCACCTGGCTTGGAAACGGCCTCGGTGCAAACGGCCATAAGGCGCTTGGGATCGAGGGTGCGCATGTGATCGCGGACGGCGGACTTGTGAAACTGTACTGTGAGAACGGTGTGATCGGTTTTTCCCTGTGGCTCTACCTTCTGATCCTTGCGGTCAAAAAGGGCGCCTCAAGGATTGGCAGATACTATGCGGAACTCGGGATCGTAGCCGTGGGACTTCTGCAGTCCATTGGCTCCAACATGCTGGCTTTCCAGCTGTGCACGCCCATCTTCTGGTATGCCGTCGGCAGGATGTGCATACCCGATGAGACGGATGCCTGAACCCGCGGACAGATGAGAAACGGTAACAGATAAAAGAAGAGCGGCCTCACAGGAGGTCGCTCAGTGTTTTACTGTAGAAAAAATCATGGATCATCCGGTTGTATTCCTCCCACATGGGAAGGGTCGGACAGTTCTTGGCGCGGGGACACTTTCCTGCGCCTTCTTCGAGACAGGCAACGCTTGTCAGCGTTCCTTCCGTCAGTTCCAGGATCTCGCCGACCGAATATTCCTCCGGCTTCCGGCACAGCTTATAGCCGCCGCCCTTGCCGCTGGCTCCGGTCAGCAGTTTTCCCGCGACCATGTCTTTGACGATGATCTCCAGGTATTTCTTGGAAATCTCCTCCCCCGCAGCAATGTCTTTCAAGGGGATGTAACTGTCGCTGTGCGCCCTGGCCAGATAGATCATGACGCGCAGTGCATAACGGCCTTTTGTTGAGATCATGATGGTTCCTCCTGTAGGTTCTACAGCATATTATACCGCAGGGTAAATAGGTAATCAACCCCATAAACCCATTGACACAGTAGGCGAAAGGGTTGTATAATGTCCGTGGCCAAAACCGCGACCTTTGACAGGGAGGGAAGCGGCCGGCAGAGAAACAAAGGAGAAGAAATATGAGAATATATGCGGATAACGCAGCAACCACAAAGATGAGCAGACGGGCCATCGACGCCATGATCCCCTACATGGAAGAGGCGTACGGTAACCCGTCGAGCCTTTATGAACTGGGGCAGCAGGCAAAGGAAGCGATCGAAACAGCCAGGGCTGACATAGCCCGCCTGATCCACGCGAACCCGCAGGAGATCACCTTTACATCCGGCGGCAGCGAAGCGGACAACCAGGCGCTCCTTAGCGCGGCGGCACGCGGAAAGCGCGAGGGGAAGATGCATATCGTATCTTCCGCGTTTGAGCACCATGCGATCCTGCATACCCTGAAAAAACTGGAACAGGAAGGGTTCCGTGTCACGCTGGCAGATGTGCATGAGGACGGTCTTATCAGACCGGAAGAGGTGGAAGAGGCGATCACGGAAGACACCTGTCTTGTTACGATCATGTATGCCAACAATGAGATCGGGACGATCCAGCCGGTAGGTGAGATCGGGAAGATCTGCAGGGAGAAGGGCGTTTTGTTCCATACGGATGCCGTGCAGGCCATGGGGCATCTGCCGGTTGACGTGGAAAAAGACAATATCGACATGCTCTCCGCATCGGCCCATAAGTTCCACGGGCCGAAGGGCTGCGGTTTCCTGTATGTGAAAAAAGGGATCCCCCTGCGCAACCTGATCGAGGGCGGCGCGCAGGAGAGAGGCAAAAGAGCCGGTACGGAGAATGTTCCCGCCATCGTTTCCATGGCAGAGGCCCTGAAGGAAACCGTGGAAGGACAGGCGGAAAACACCGCCAGACAGAGAGAACAGAGAGACCGGCTGATCGAGGGGCTGTCTTCGATCGAACACAGTGCGCTGAACGGAGACGCGTCAAAACGTCTTCCCGGCAACGTGAATTTCTGCTTCGAAGGGATCGAAGGCGAATCGCTGTTACTGCTGCTTGATGACAAAGGGATCAGCGCGTCCTCCGGCAGTGCCTGCACTTCCGGATCGCTCGATCCGAGTCATGTGCTGCTTGCGATCGGCAGGGTACACGATGTCGCGCACGGGTCACTCCGGCTGACACTCGGAGAAGATATCACCGCGGAAGAGACGGACTACCTGATCGCTTCCGTCAGAGAGGTGGTAACGTACTTACGGAGTTTTTCGCCGATCTGGCGTGATCTGACAGAAGGAAAGAAACCGTTTATTTTGTGATCTTGACGTAAGAGAGTACAGAAGGGAGAAAAGATATGGCATTATACAGTGAGAAAGTCATGGAGCATTTCCGCAATCCGAGAAACGTGGGCGTGATCGAGGATGCGGACGGTGTCGGGGAAGTCGGCAACGCCAAATGCGGCGACATCATGAAGATGTACTTAAAGATCGAGGACGATGTGATACAGGATGTCAAATTCGAGACATTCGGCTGCGGCAGCGCGATCGCATCCAGTTCGATGGCGACGGAAATGATCAAGGGCAAACCGGTCTCGGAGGCCATGCAGCTGACCAACGCGGCGGTGGCAGAAGCGCTGGACGGCCTTCCGGCCTACAAGATGCACTGTTCGGTACTTGCGGAGGAAGCCATCAAATCGGCACTGGAAGATTACCGGAAGAAAAAAGAACAATCGTAATTGCCGATATGCAAAAAGGCGGTCATCCTTGCGAATAAACGGATGACCGCCTTTTTTGTGATACTCTTTTTTCGCTGCTATTTATGACCGGTGCGTGATCTACTGCGGATCCGTGAACAGAGCCGTGGAGTAGTAACGGTCACCGCTGTCAGGCAGCAGGGCTACAATGACTTTGCCCTCATTCTCAGGTCTTTTTGCCAGCTCGATGGCACCAAACAGTGCGGCACCTGACGAGATCCCGACAGAGATGCCTTCGTTTTTGGCAAGGAGTTTGGCAGTCGCAAACGCGTCCTCATTGGCCGCCGTAAATACCTCATCATAGATCTTCGTATCCAGAACATCCGGAACAAAGCCGGCGCCGATCCCCTGGATCTTATGCGCACCGGGCGTACCCTTGGAGAGTACCGGCGAATCGGCGGGCTCTAAGGCTACAACTTTTACGGCCGGATTCTGTTCTTTCAGATAAGCGCCCGTTCCCGTAACGGTTCCGCCTGTACCGACACCTGCGATGAAGATGTCTACCTTGCCGTCCGTATCCTTCCAGATCTCCGGACCGGTCGTTGCTTTGTGGATCGCAGGGTTGGCCGGATTCACAAACTGTCCCGGAATAAAACTGTTTTCGATCTCAGCCGCCAGTTCTTCGGCCTTTGCGATCGCGCCCTTCATACCCTTTGCACCTTCTGTCAGCACCAGCTCGGCCCCGTAAGCTTTCAGGATGTTCCTGCGTTCCACACTCATGGTCTCAGGCATGGTCAGGATGATGCGGTAGCCTTTGGCCGCGGCGATCGCAGCCAGACCGATCCCGGTGTTACCGGATGTGGGCTCGATGATCACGGAACCTTCCTTTAACAGTCCTTTTTGTTCCGCATCTTCGATCATCGCTTTTGCGATCCTGTCTTTGACACTGCCTGCGGGATTGAAGTACTCGAGTTTTACGAGTACGGTCGCCTTAAGGCCCAGTTCCTTTTCGATATTTGTCACTTCCACGAGCGGCGTATTGCCGATGAGTCCTAATGTTCCTTTGTAAATGTTTGCCATGTTCTTATCCTTCTTTCTTTTGATTTTTCTGTTTGTTTTGTCTATTTTGCTGCAGCAAATCCCTTTTCGAGATCTGCGATGATGTCATCAATATGTTCCGTACCGATAGAGAGGCGGATCGTGTTGGGGTAGATGCCCTGATCCTTCAGTTCGGCTTCGGAAAGTTGCGAGTGTGTCGTCGAAGCCGGATGGATCACGAGGCTCTTGACGTCCGCCACGTTTGCAAGCAGTGAGAAGATCGTAAGGTTATCGATGAACTTCCACGCTTCCTCCTGCCCGCCTTTGATCTCAAAGGTGAAGATCGAGCCGCCGCCGTTAGGGAAGTACTTCTGATAGAGAGCGTGATCAGGGTGTTCCGGAAGCGAGGGGTGGTTGACTTTTTCAACCTGCGGATGGTTATGCAGATATTCTACCACTTTTTTCGTGTTTTCGGCATGTCTCTCCAGACGGAGGGAGAGTGTTTCCACACCCTGCAGGAGCAGGAAGGCAGAGAACGGTGCCAGCGTTGCGCCTGTATCGCGCAGGAGGATCGCACGGATATAGGTCACAAAGGCTGCCGGGCCGACTGCGTCGTAGAAGGATACGCCGTGGTAACTCGGGTTGGGATCGGCGATCGCAGGGTATTTTCCGCTTTCCTTCCAGTTGAATTTCCCGGACTCGATGATCACACCGCCCAGCGTAGTGCCGTGGCCGCCGATGAATTTCGTTGCCGAATGAACGACAATGTCGGCGCCATGCTCGATCGGACGGAACAGGTAGGGTGTTCCGAACGTGTTGTCCACCACAAGCGGAAGCCCGTGACTGTGTGCGATCTTTGCGATCGCATCGATATCGGGAATGTCACTGTTCGGGTTGCCGAGGGTTTCCAGGTAGACCGCGCGGGTGTTCTCTTTGATCGCGTCTTCCACTTCTGCAAGGTTATGTGCATCCACAAAAGTTGTTTCGATCCCGTACTGGGGGAGGGTATGGGCAAGCAGGTTGTAGCTGCCGCCGTAGATCGTCTTCTGCGCAACGATGTGTCCGCCGCCTGCGGCCAGTGCCTCGATCGTGTAGGTGATCGCAGCCGCGCCGGATGCAAGTGCGAGTGCCGCACTGCCGCCTTCGAGCGCTGCAAGGCGTTTTTCCAAAACATCCTGTGTGGAGTTGGTCAGTCTGCCGTAGATGTTTCCGGCATCTGCGAGACCGAAACGGTCTGCGGCGTGTTTGCTGTTATGGAATACATAGGAAGTTGTCTGGTAAATGGGAACGGCTCTGGCATCCGTGGCCGGATCAGCCTGTTCCTGTCCAACGTGTAACTGTAAGGTTTCAAATCTGTAATCGCTCATTTTTTTCTCTCCTCTTTTCTTTGTTTTGTATTTTATCTGTTTTATGTGTTTTCCATGCGCTTTTATCTGCATCAGGATTGTCCGCCGGTATGGCTTATGCTCCGGAGCACAAAAATGCCCGGGAGCCTGTTTTCTCCCGGGCATATGGCTAAAAGGATGTTCTCACAGTTTCGGAGGCATCAACATCGGCATGCAGAAGCTCCGGCCATAATATACGCCCGGGAGTTGAACATTCGCCAACAACACTGCATGTTCGCTCTGCGATCCGACATGGTTTTTTCCTCCTTTGAATGATTCTGGATATATTTATAACACTATTAACCTACCATGTCAATAGGTTTTTAAAATTTTTCTCAATCATTGATCTTTTTGTGATTGAAGAACGCGTTCAGCTTCTCTAAAAGCTCGTCTTTTTCGATATTCTTCAGAAGATATCCCTCGGGTTTTAAGGCCAGTACGGACATGACGCTTTCCTTGTCGCCGCGCCCGGTTAAGAAGATCACGGGGATCGTGCGCGTCTCCGTGTCGCTTCTTAACATTTCCAGAACCTGGGGTCCGCTCGTGACAGGCATCTCATAATCGAGCAGGATCAGATCCGCCTTGTTCTTGCCGAGCCATTTGATCGCCTGCAGGCCGGAGGTCACCATCGAGATCTTATAGGTATCCTTGAGCCAGACTCTGACGATATTCAGATAAGAAGGATCGTCATCCACGACCAGGATGCTCCTGCGGAACTCACCTGATTCCATTTTACCGAGCAGCTCCGTCACTTTTTTCACATAGGCTTCATTATCGAGAGGCCTGTGGAAGACATGATAGATGAGGTTTGAGGAAATGGTTTCCGTTACAAAGTACGTGGTATCCAGATCCCCGACCACGATGACCTGCTTTTCATCGTCTGTCAGTTTGTCCGCGAGAAAGTTGATCACATCCGCATGCGATCCTTCGGTGGTCTCCATGTAGCACGTGATCAGCAGGGTGTCTTCCCATTCGCGGTTGATCGCCGTGATGTCAAAGGGGACGAACACGGGTTTATAGTTCGCGGCCGTCAGTTTGTTCATCATGACGCGTACCAGAAAGGTTTCTTTTTCTCCGATCACCATGATCTTTTTGTCATTCATTTAACGTTCCCCCTTCGTCCGTTCCTTCTTCTTTTATGATCTCTTCCATCGTTTCCCAGTCAAACGTCTTCATGGCCTTCTTCAGTTTGTCCATGATCAGGGCATCCTTTTCGGGCAGGCTGTAGTTATCAAGCTGCGTCAAAATCATTTCCACGGAATCATAATCCATCAGCGGGATCACTTCGCGAAGCGCCGTATAGGCGTCCGCAAGTTCCGTTTCGGGAACCGGATCGCGGGATCCTGCCTCTGTCTGCTCTGCCGCATGTAAGGGTGAGAGGATCTCTTTGAAAGCCCTGTAGGATGCAAGCAGCTCGTCCGCATGTGCGCGGATGTAAGTCATGTCTTCCTTCTTGCCGGCATCTTCCATTGTGAGCGCCGCCTCGGAGAGAGACATGGCGCCGATGATCCTGGCGGAAGTTTTCAGTGCATGGACTTTGATCGTGTAGAGCTTGATATCATCCTGCGCATAGGCGTTCTCGATCACCGCCGCATTGTCATCGAGCGTGTCCGCGAACATGTGCAGGGAATTGACAAAGTTGTCGATGCCGCCGCTGTAACGGATCCCGCTTTGCATATCGATCTCTTTGACGTCCCGGATCCAGTTCATGTCTTCCGGCAGTTCCTGTGAGATCTTTCCGCCGCCTTCCTTGGCCGGTTCCATGATGATCTCCGGCGGCAGGCAGGGTTTGATGGCTTTTTCCAGCGTATAGGTATCGATCGGCTTGGCGAGGTAGCCCGTAAAACCGTGTTCCTTATAGAATTCTTCCCCGTTGGTGGCGGCATTGGCCGTCAGGGCAAAGACGGGCAGATCCGGATGATCCTCGCGGATCTTGGCGATCGTTTCCAGGCCGTCCATGCCGGGCATCATATGGTCGAGCAGTACAACGTTGTAACTGCCGTAGCGGATCTTCTCCAGACATTCTTCGCCGCTGGATGCCGTTGCGATCAGCATCTTGGTGGCACTTAGGAGACCTTTGATCACGGACAGGTTCATCGGCTCATCATCGACGACCAGGATCTCCGCATCGGGTGCGCAGAACTGAGGCACATACGGGCCGTTCATCTGGTCCCCGCCTTCTTCGTCAAAGACGCCCATCGGCGTGGGATCCACGATCCTCTGTCTGATCGTGAAGATAAAATCAGACCCTTCCCCGTACACACTCTCGCAGGTCAGATCGGCGCCCATCAGGTTGACGAACTGGCGGGATAAGTTCAGGCCGAGGCCGGTACCCTGCACAGCGGAGTTCTTCTCTTCGTCCAGCCGTTCAAAAGCGGAAAACAGCTTTTCCATGTCTTCGGGCTTGATTCCGATGCCGGTGTCTTTGACGGAAAAGCGCAGTTCGCAGGTGTCTTCGTCCCTTGACAAAAGGGAGAGTTTCAGCCGGAAACCGCCGCGGTCCGTGTACTTGACGGCGTTGGTCAGAAGGTTCAGTACGATCTGTTTGATCTTGCCCATATCGCCGTAGAGACGTCTCGGGATATTTTCATCAATATCCAGGTCGAAGGTCAGTTCTTTCTGTTCGCTGCGCACACGGATCATCACAACGATCGTGCGCAGCAGTTCCGCGATATCGTATTCCTGTTCCACCAGATGCATCTTACCGGATTCGATCTTGGAAAGATCCAGGATATCGTTGATCAGCGTGAGCAGGGACTCGGATGCGCGCCGGATATCGAGCGCATAGTTGACGACGGACATGAAGTAAGGCTTCGGTACGCCGGTCGCATCTTCCCTCAGGATCATCTCATCCATACCCATGATCGTATTGATCGGGGTACGGATCTCATGGGAAACGTTCGCGAGGAACCGGGACTTGGCGCTGTTGGCACGTTCCGCTTCTTCTTTGGCAGAGCGGATCTGGTCGTACTGTTTGCGGATGATGGTACTGCGCATGACCCACCAGACGATCAGACCGGCCAGTGCGAGCCCGGCTGCGATCATCAGGATCCTGACAACAAAGAGCTCCAGGATCCGCGGTTTTTTAACGATCTTAAACACCTCATCCTGCACGACCTTATCCGGTGCGGAAGGATCGAGGATCTGAATGTGCAGGTTATAGGTTCCGTAGGAAAGGCCGGTATATTCCAGAGCCGTTAAGGCGTTCTGCGGCATAGTGATACCGCCGTTCTCATCCCCCTCCAGATAAGCACGGACGAGAGGGTTGGAGAGCATGTAATTCAGGACGCCGATGTTGATCTGGATACGGCCGGATTCTGCAGGAAGCGTGTAGGTCCCGTCCGGATCCGGCAGGATCTGTTCCTCTCCGCAGAAGATGGATTTGATGCCGGTGCGGATGCGGCTCTGTTCGGTGAAAAAGTGATGGATATTGACTTTGCTGACACCGCTCCTGCCGGCTATATAGAGATTGCCGTTGTGGTCGAGTTCGCTGAACGCGTTTCCGGTCGGTACGGACGGAAGCCCGTTTGCGGTGTCATAGAGACTGTATTCGAAGACCCCGTTATCGAGCATATCCTGTGCTTTCACACAGTAGACACCGTAAGAAGCAAGCACCCAGATGTTGTCGGCATCATCCGGAAACAGGTCGTAGTTATTGGTATAAGGGAAATTCTCCACGGCGGTGATCGTGCCGTCCTTCATATATTCAATGGAATTGGAGGTGACGATCCAGAGAACGCCGTGCTGCTTATCTCTTCGAAGGCGCAGGATCACGTCACTGGTAAGCCCGTCGTCGCGGCCGATCTTCTCGATGCGGTTACCGTCTATGATGTAGATGCCGTCGCCGTCCGTCCCGACATAGATCCGTCCGTCCGGGCCTTCTGCCACGGTCAGAAAGACGGTATTGCTGATCCCGGAGTATTCGCCGACGATCCGCGCGATCTCTCCGTCACGGATGATCGTAAGGCCGCCGTTTGAGCAGACGAGAACGGAGTGGTCGTCCGCTTCGACCGTACAGCGGATCGCATTGCTCGGCATACCGTTTTCTTCCGTGTACGGAATGATCCGGCCATCCGGTGTATAACAGACCAGTCCCAGACCTTCCGTATAGGTGGAAACCCAGAGGTTGCGTTCCCCATCTTCCATCAGACAGCGGATACGTGCCTGGCCTATATATTCCTGCAGGGCATTTTCCACGGGATGGTTGCGGCTGTCAAGGATCTGCAGTCCTTTGTCGGTACCGATATAGAGCTGGCCGTCATGCAGGCAGGTGCTGTTGACAACTTCCGGAGTCAGGCCGCCCGCCTCCGTCAGATCCTGGAAGTTGTCGGTGACGATCTTCATGACGCCCTGTCTCGAAGAGGTGAACCAGAGATTCCCCTGATAGTCCTCCGTCATGGCCTCGATACCGCTGTTTAAGGGAATGTTATCGAGCAGACAGAGTTTCCCGTCCCCGTCAAGATATCCGATGGAAGTGTCGGATACGACAAAGATACGGCCGCTCGCATACCCGATCAGGTTGACATTGTGGATCGGCGACACATCGATCTCCCTGAGGTCTGACAGGTTCTTTCGAAAACTGCCGTAGTAGATCTTTTCGGAATCCGTGCCGAGATATACGCAGCCGGGATTGCCGGGATCCGCGTAGATCGTGGTGATGTCCCCGATCCCCAGATCACCGCCGTGATAATAGGCGGTGACTTTTGTACCTTCGATCGAGAATGCGTCCCCGCTTCTGGTATTTCCGTAGACAACGCCGTTTGAATCGGAAGTCAGCCGGATGATATAGGTTTTGTCCAACTGCGAATCAGCCAGATTATGCAGGATATTATCGCTGTCGATATAGACCACGCCGTCGGTGCTTCCTGCGAAGACGAGGCCGTTCTGTCCCTGCGTGAAGGCACGGATCGTCGAAGAAGGCAGTCCGTCCTTGTAGGTATAGTGTATGGAGGTTCCGTCCGGATCAAGTACAACGATCCCGTTATCGTTCGTACCGACAAACAGCCGGTTATCACTGTCTTCAAACAGAGCCTTGCCGTTTGTCAGGCCGCCGGTTGAGGGCATTCGTTCAAAAGAGGTTCCGTCATAGCGGATGATCCCGCTGTATCCGCCGATCCAGATATAGCCGTCGTGTGTCGCACAGATACAGTTGGCATCGGAGGTCGGCAGTCCGTTGGAAGCGTTGTAGAGTTTTGTTGCGTAGCCGGCATTTTCAAGCTGTCCGGTGACGGCATAGCCGCCGCCGTTCGCAGCGGCATCCGTCTTCCCGGTCTCCGCAATGTCTTCCGTGGCAAGTGCATATGCCGCAGTCCCTGCAGTGACAGACAGTACACAGACGGCAAAAAGAACCGCAAGATGGCGGTACAGATGTTTCTTTATCATATCCGGCCTCCGTAAGGATTCGTTTCTTTAATAGGATGAAAAGCCGGGATCAGTGCCTGTCCCGGTTGTATTTTTTCAGGATCACCTTGATCTCTTCGATGGAGTCCATAAAAACTTCCACACATTTGGGGTCGAAATGGGTCCCGGCCCCGTCTTCCAGGATCTGCAGGGCCTGTTCGAGCGGCATCGCATCTTTATAGACGCGCTTGGAAGTCAGTGCGTCAAAAACATCCGCAACAGCCATGATCCTGGCGGAAAGCGGGATGACCTCCCCGTAGAGCCCTTCCGGATATCCGGTCCCGTCCCATTTCTCGTGATGGTATCCGGCCATATTCCTGGCTTCTTTCAGATAGTTTTCGCCCTGCACGGTATCGATCACTTTCTCCATGAGCTGCTTGCCCGCTGCAGCGTGCCCCTTCATGATCTCGAATTCCTCATCCGTCAGCCTGCCGGGTTTGTTCAGGATCGTATCCGAGATACTGATCTTACCCACGTCATGGAGCGGTGCGGAGGTGATCACGTCAGAGAAGTATTTATCGGTCAGTTTGGACCTGTAATAGCCCTTTTTCTTAAGCCCTTCCAGAATGATCCGGACATAGGCGGCCGTCTTCTGCACATGCGCGCCTGTGTCGGAATCCCTGTTCTCCACCATATCCGCCATGGTGATGATCAAGCCGTCCTGCATCTGTGTGATGGCCTTTGCATGGTGCCTGATATCCCGGATCTGGTCCGCTGTATCTGTTGTCATCTTATACAGGGCTTTGTAGAGGTATTCGATCTCATCGTCCGTCCGGATCGCCAGGTTTTTGATCTTGTCAATATTGACGGAGAGCGCTGCCTGATCCGAACTGTCGTATACAAAACTGTTGGTTGTTCTTGCCATGCTGTCAATGGGAAAAACGATCCTGTAGTTGGTCATCCACAGGCCGTAACCGATGATCAGCAGGAAGAAGCCCGAAAAGATCAGAAGAGTGCGCAAAAGGTAATTGCGTACATAATCGGTCAGGTAAGACATGAACACGTCTGCGCCGACATAACAGACGCAGTTTCTTGCGTGATCGTAAACGGGATGGTATACGGTGATCACCCAGCCGCTGGCATCGTTGGATTCCACCGGCTCGATCGGGTCCCCCGCAAACAGCGCAGGCAGGTAAGGACGGAAGGCGTCTTCGAATAGGACGATCTCACCGGGCACACAGGCGGGCGTGTCTTCGGTCTCCAAGTCAAAAATGAAGTGACAGCCGTCGTCCATGATCTTTACGACATAAAGATAGGCAACGGCAGGCAGGTTCTCCCTGATCGCATAGAGCATTTTTTCCGTTTCCGTATAGCCCTCGGCGCGCCTGCCCTTTTCCAGGTAATCGTTCACATGGGACGGATCGATCAACTCGGCGCCGAGAGAAGCAGCTTCCTGTGCGGTCTGCGTCATTTCTTCCCTGGCGTTCTGATAATAGAGATAGATGCTGATCCAGCCCATGACGAGGGTCATCGAAACGGCTGCGAAGATCAGCATCCGGGCGATCCCGTGCTGCAGCGAATGTTTTTTGGAACTCTGCTTGCGCATCGCATCGGTTTCTTCTTTTGACAGAGGATTCTGATGCCAGGAAAAAGAGCGTACGGCTTCCCGGAAAGAAAGGGGGAGCGCCTCGAAGATCAAAAAGGCAACTCCGACGGAAACGACCTTATCAACGAGATTCAGAAAGAAATTGAGCAGCAGAAAGCCTGCAAACTTTGCGATCCCTGTCGCCTCGGCGAAAGCATCGGAGGCTTCGGAAATGGAAGAAAACTGCGGCCGGCCAAAGAGCCCCCACTGGATCGCGCCGCCCATGACACCGCCGATAAATGCGATGATCGCAAAATAAAGAGCGTATGCACCGACGTCATTCTGTTTTTTGCGTCTCACGAATTCGGAGGTGACAATAGCGATCAGAACGTTCAGGATCGCATAATAGATCGCGTTGTCGTTGTACAGCGAACAGAGCACGTTGGTGGCGACCGCCACGACGATGCCCGGAAAGGGTCCCGCAATGACGGACACGACGATCGTTCCGGCCGTATCCAGATAGAGCGGCATGGAAAAATCATAGACGAGCCAGGACAGCAGGACGTTCAGTAAAACCGCGCCAAGGATCAGCCAGATCGCAGCTGAGCGCTTGCCGGTAAAGCGTTCGATTAGGGGGGATAGTTTCCTTATTTTCATACCTCCTGATTTTATCATAAATTTGCGCAAATGTCGATGAACGTGCTATAATACAGACATGCGATTGAATAAGATCTCACACAAGACAATGTGGATCACTTTACTCATGATCCTCAATATAACCATACTGGTCGCACTGATCATCAGTAACGTAACGCTGAACCAGGAATCCGCCCTCAGAGTGGGCAATGTTTCACTGCCTGTCTTCAGTATGAACGGTGTGATCCAGCTCTTAATGTTCATCGTGTGCATCATCATGACCTGTATCAGTTACCGTGCCGGTGCAAGGCTGTCTTACGGTATCCTGATCTTCACGGTGCTATATGATATGGTGGGCATCCTGCACACGAAGAGTCTGGCACCGCTTCCCGGAGCGATCAATGCAATGCTCGCATTCCTTGCGATCTTCATCATCAGCAAACAGTTCCGTCTGGTGGAGCAGGAGAGCCTGACCGATTATGTGACGGGACTCTATAACATGCGCGGTTTCTTAGAGACCATCGAGAAGCGTATTGCAGCAAGATCCCTGTTCACGGTCATCTATTTCCGCATCGACAATTTCCGCATGATCAATGATAACTTGGGGCACGACATGGGAACCAGGCTGCTGCGGGATGTCAGCGTAAAACTGCTTGAGATGACGAAGGGCTACGGCACGGTCTGCAAGATCGGCGGCAGCGAATATGCGCTTGTAACGGATGTTGATTTTGACTTAAACGCATTCAGGCGCGGTATGAAGGAGCGCTTCGGCGGCAAGATCGCACTCGAGGAGGGCGAATATCCGGTTTACTGTTATCCGCGCGTTTACGCGGGTTCCGCAAGATACCCTGAGGATGCGCTCGATGTTTCGACCCTGATCAAATACGCGGATCTTGCGCTTTATCATGCTATGAAAGAACGCGCCAATACACTGGTCTGCTTTGATGAACAGATGGGTTCCGAGATCCTAAAACAGAACGAACTCGAGACCCTTGTCAAGGAATGTCTGGCGGGCGATTACTTCTATCTGATGTATCAGCCGCAATATGATACCAGGACCAGACAGCTGCGCGGGTTTGAGACCCTGCTGCGTACGCTTTTGCCGGATGGCACGAGCGCAGGCCCTGCCGAGTTTATTCCGGTCGCGGAGAAGACCAATCTGATCATTCAGATCGATACCTATGTCTTAAACCGTGCGCTGACGGAAATGGTGGATTATATCAGCAATTACGGAGAAGACGTCATCCTTTCCGTCAATGTCTCCGCAAACAGCATGACAAGGGAAGATTTTGCAGAGCATGTGGCATCGGTGCTGAAAGATACCGGCTTCCCGGCCAACAGGCTGGAGCTTGAGATCACGGAATATTCCCTGGCCGAGAACGAGAACATCACGATCCAGAATATCGGAAAGCTGCGTAAACTGGGCGTTAAGATCGCACTGGATGATTTCGGTACCGGCTATACATCTCTGGCACAGCTCGTCAAACTGCCGATCAACCTGCTCAAGATCGACAAGAGCCTGATCGATGATATCGAGACCAGCGAGATGAGCCGTGATTTTGTCAACGTTGTGATCTACATGGGACATCTGATGGATTGCGATGTCATTTCCGAAGGCGTGGAATCCCAGATGCAGGTCGACCTTCTGCGTGAACAGAACTGTGACTATGTACAGGGCTTTGTCTGGGACAGACCGCTCTACTACGAAGCCGCCGTGGCGATGCTGGAGAGGAAAGTACATTGACCGTCGTCTGGATCTTTAACATACTTTTTGCGCTTCTGTTTGCAACGATCGTGCTCATGCAGTTTCTGTTGCAAAGAAGCCTGCACAGATCCCTGTATTATTACCGCAATGCGGTCTATATTGCAGGGATCCTGTTTTTGTCCATGCTGATGCTTTCCCTGTACTCTTATCTTTTATCCTGTCTTCTGGAGACCAAGGAACTGACGCTGCGGTATCTCTTTATTGAATTCGTGCGTTTCCCGAAACGCTTCTCCATGTTTGCGATCCCGGTTTTCACCCTGATCTGCCTTGCGATCAGTATCAGTAATCTGGCCCTGATCCGGCACGAGGGCATGCGCATCAAAAACATCCTCGGCGTCGTGCTCGGGATCATGATCGTCGGCGGCACCGTGGCGATCCATCTGGCGTCCACGTTGGTGGAGAGTCAGGTCCTAAGGAAATGGGATCTGATGGGGAACACGGTCTACATGGCGGTACATACCTATCTGAACCTGTTTCTGCTCCTGATGATGTGCTATTTCGAGTGCTTTTTCCTGGGGACGGTCGTCATGGCTTTTCTGGCGGCCAGGCAGAAACCCCGTTACGATAAGGATTTCATTATCATCCTCGGCTGTTCCATCGACAAAAAGGGCGGCCTCTTACCGCTCATAAAAGCGCGCACCAACCGTGCGATCCGTTACGCCTGGGACCAGGAGATCGCGACGGGAAAGCGTGTGGAATTCATTCCAAGCGGCGGAAAGGGCAGTGATGAGATCATGAGCGAAGGCTCCGCGATGGAACTTTACCTGCTCGCACACGGGGCGGAGAGCACGGAAGTGCATGCGGAGAAGCGCTCGTCGAACACCTACGAGAATTTCCTGTTTTCCAAAGAGATCATTGAGGAACTGAATCCGGATGCGAAGGTCTGTTTTGCAACGACCAATTATCATATGTACAGAAGCGGCATCCTTGCAAAAAGAGCGGGGCTTACCGCAGAAGGGATCGCGAGCAGGACGAAGTGGTATTTCTGGCCAAACGGTTTTGTCAGGGAGTTTTTTGCGATCGTTGCCATTGAGAAAAAGCAGCACCTTCTGGCAAGTGCGATCCTCTTTACGGGCTGTCTCTTCCTTGCCGTCTTAGCACTGATCTTCAGGCTGAAAGCCTGACGGGTACAACATTTCAGCGGTTCCTTGCCATGAGCGAGGGACCGTTTTCTTTCAGCCATTTCTCATGCTGTCTGTAATCGGGGATCAGGGAAGCGACATGCGCCCAGAAACGTTTCGAATGGTTCATTTCCAGCCTGTGGCACAATTCGTGCACGACGATATAGTCGACGACCTCAGGCGGCGTCAGCATCAGCAGACAATTGAAATTGAGATTCCCTTTTGCGGAGCAGGAGCCCCATCTGGTCTGCTGGTTCCGGATCGTGATGCGTCCGTATGTGACATGGAGCAGGGCGGCATATTGCGCGACTTTTCCGGGGATGACCTCCATGGCCTGATCGGCGAGCGCCTGCAGTTCCTCTTTGGAAAGCGGTTTAAGTGCCGCAAGGCTTTCCTGTTTCTGACGCATCTTATCGAGATTTACGACGATCCAGTCCATGCGTGAAGCCACAAAATCGCGGATCCTGCGTTTACTGACGTATTTTGGCGCGCGTACCCGCACCTTCAGATCTTTGGTGATCTCAAGGCTCATGGTCTTGCGATTGCTTTTGATGATTTCAACCTGCAGTCTGTCCATGTTCCGCTATCCTTCAGCCAAAACGGCTCCTTGCAAAGTACAGTAACAGCCCGAGCACGTAGGTCCCGGTTAACATCAGGATCAGGGAGAGTGGCCAGGCACCGTTCCGGTTAAATGTGTAAAAATCAGACCAGCCGCCTTTTTCTTCTCCCTTTATCAGTACCTTGTATATGTAGAGAATGCCGTAGAGCACGGTCGGGACCAGGGAGAAAAACGTGGTCGCAAAAGGGAGAGCTTCTCCCGGCAGCAGAAAGGCATAGGAAATGACCGCTAAGAGCGGATTGACCAGATGCATGTAAAGGTCGGGGCCTGAAAGCATCTGCGCATAACTGGTGATCGGCGCCAGAAAGACCATGACCGTCATAAAAGTCACAAAAACGGAGACGGACGCCATATAACCGAAAAGCAGCAGGAAACGGGGCAGCGCGGACACATGTCCGGTGAGCATCCCCGCAAGGAAGATCACAAGACATAGGGAAACAAGCGCCGAAAATACATTGGAATCCGTCGTAAAATAGCGGAACAGATGTGTCTCATGGCTGTCCGGATGCTGTTCCCTCTCTCTTTTAAACCCCATGATCAGGGCGTTGCCCGTGAGTAGGACGATGCCTGTATGCAGGATCAGTGAAAGGATCACACGTGCGTTTTCAAACATGTACTAATTGTAACACAAAATTGACAGAACAGCGTGTAAAAGGTATGATAAATCAGTTAGAAAATCATTTTCTTCAGGAGGGATGGATTATGAAAAAGTTAATTTCCGTTGTGATGGCACTTGCCATGACCATGATGCTCCTTGCGGGCTGCGGCGCTGCTGCTGCAGGCGGCGGGAACGAAGGACTGACCGCATATGTACTCGCGGAAAAAGGCGATACTTACTCGCTCGGTCTTGCCAACAACTTTAAAACAGCGTTTGAAGCAAACGGCGGAACGGTCGTTATGGAGACCTTCCCGACCAATACAACAAACTTCTCCGATTATCTGCAGAAGGCACTGGATAACCGTGCAGACGTGATCTTCGCACCGAACTCCACCACGGTTGCCGCAAACCTTCTTGCGAACGCAGATGACCTTGGGATCGAATGCCCGATCATGGCAGGCGATACATGGGAGTCTTCCGTTATACTGGATGCGGTAGCAGGCACGGATCTGGAAGTATACTGCTCCACATTCTTTGATGAATCCGATTCTTCTTCCACATCGGCCAAGGATTTCGTATCCGGTTTCAAAGGCTGGCTGAACGCCAATGCGGATTATAAGGAAATGAACGGCGGAAACGATATCGTTGCAGCTGTATCCGCACTCGGTTTTGATGCATACAATGTTGCCATGACAGCGATCCGCGCGGCAGCAGAGGAAAAGGGATCCGGCCTTACCTCGATCGATGTTGCCAACGCACTCTGGGCTACCAGCATTGACGATGCCGTTACCGGCAAGATCCAGTTTGACCAGAACGGCGATGCGATCAAAGACAGCGCATACATCAAGAAGGCCGGCAGCGGCGCTTTTGAATTCGTAAAAGTACAGACCAGCCCGAACAATGCAGCACAGGGCAAGGCTGTTGATTACGGCAGTGCAACAGGCGTTTCCTTAGATACCGCAAACAAAAAGATCGTGATCGGCGTTTACGAGCCGACTTCCGGTAACAACGCCGCAGGCGGTAAGCAGGAAGTACTCGGCATCTACTATGCAAACTCTCTTGATGATACGATCACCATCGACGGCGAAGACTACAAAGTGGAACTCTACGTTTCCGATAACGGCTCCCTTGAGGAGAACGCGGTAACGGCTGCTTCCAACATCGTAGGACAGGGTGCTCTGGTATCTCTTGGTTCCTACGGTTCCGGTGTTTCCATCGCGGCTGCACAGACCTTTGAGGATGCAGGCATCCCGGCGATCGGTGTTTCCTGCACAAACGCATCCGTAACAGAGGGACACAACTATTACTTCCGTACCTGCTTCCTGGATCCGTTCCAGGGTTCCGTCATGGCCCAGTTCGCATGGGAGACGGCTTCCAAATAAGCTATCTGAAAGGTTCTTTATATGAATATTCTATCTTACCTGATCAGAGGATTGGCGACAGGGGGGCAGTTTGCCCTTGTCGCCATTGGCTATACCATGGTGTACGGCATCCTGAAACTGATCAACTTTGCCCATGGAGAACTGTTCATGGTCTCCGGCATCCTGATGATCTACATAGTGGCTGATTTTCCCATGCTGCCGATCTGGCTTGCGATCTTCCTGATGGTCGTTTTAACCGTGTTCATCGGGTTCCTGATCGAGAAATTCGCCTATTCGCCGCTTCGGAGCGCACCGCGTATGTCGGTCATGATCTCGGCGATCGGTGTTTCCTATCTGCTGCAGAATCTGGTGAGCTATGTGACGGGCGGTCTGTCCAAGCAGTTCCCGGACATCCCCGTGATCGGAGAGAGCATCCGGATCTTCGGCGTCAAAGACAAACTGACTGTCTTTCTTTCCCCGGTCATCGCGCTGGTCTTAATGGTGATCTTAGTCTGGATCATCAATCATACGAAATTCGGCATGTCCATGCGCGCGGTCTCCAAGGACTTTGAGACATCGCAGCTGATGGGGATCAAGATCAACCGCGTCATTTCGATCACATTCGCGATCGGCGCATTCCTTGCCGCAACGGGCTCCATTCTGTATTTTGCCAAGAATACGGGGATCAATCATCTGTCCGGTGCCAACCCGGGACTGAAAGCGTTCATCGCGGCAGTCGTCGGCGGGATCGGATCGGTACCCGGCGCCGTCGTGGGAGCGCTGATCATCGGCGTGGTGGAAAGTCTGGCGAAGGCCTTCGGCCTGGCTGATTTTTCCGACGTGATCTCGTTCGCACTGCTGATCATCATTCTGGTTGTGAAACCTACCGGTATCTTCGGTGAGAAGACTACCGAGAAAGTGTGAGGAGGTGCGATATGTGGAATCAGAATAAACGAACGATCTGCAACCTTCTCCTTGTGGCAGCACTGATCCTGACACTCGTACTGATCGAGCTGCTTGCGCCGTCCACTTCCATGTGGTTTTCCGTATTGCGGAAAGTCTGCACCTTTGCTTTGGCAGCGGTTTCCATGAACCTCTTAAACGGGTTCACGGGCCTCTTTTCACTGGGACAGGCCGGCTTTATGCTGCTGGGTGCTTATACATACGCGATCCTGACCATTCCCGTGGATATGCGCTCGAACGTATTCCGGAATTACGGGGATTCGCTGATCCGTTTCCAGATGCCGCTTGTTCCGGCACTGCTCCTGGCAGGCCTCATCGCCGCGTTCTTTGCGTTCCTGATCGGTCTTCCGGTGCTGCGTCTGAAAAGCGACTATCTTGCCATTGCAACACTCGGGTTTGCGGAGATCGTCAGAGGTCTTGTGCAGCTGCAGAATTTCGGACCCGTAACGAATGGTCCGGATCCGATCAACATGTTCACCGCACCGAAGAACATCCTCGTATATGCGGCGATCTCGGGGATCAGTATCCTGATCATCGTGCTCATCATCAACTCGACGTACGGGCGTGCCTTTAAGGCCATCCGCGATGATGAGATCGCAGCGGAAGCCATGGGGATCAACCTGGCGCATCACAAACGGCTGTCCTTTATCATTTCCTCATTCTTCTGCGGGATCGCGGGAGCGATGATGGCGATGTGCAATACCAGCGTATCGAGCGTATCCTTTACATCGGCCATGACGTACCAGATCCTTCTGGTCGTGGTCATCGGCGGCATCGGTTCAATCTCCGGATCGATCATCGCGGCATTCATTTTCTACGCGAGTTCCGAATGGTGGCTGAAGTTTTTGGACCTTGAGACCTATACGGATGCAGGTGCAAAGATCCCGCTCCTCGGCCCCGGGTTCAGAATGGTCGTTTTCTCGATCCTGATCATGATCATCGTGCTGTTCTTCAGGCAGGGTATCATGGGGACGCGGGAGATCTCCGTTTATGACGGGATCCTCCGCATCAAAAATCTCTTTATGAAAAAAAGCGTGAAGGGCGGTGTAAAAGATGAGTAAAAACGTACTTCACGTAGAAAATCTGACCATGCAGTTCGGCGGCGTGGTCGCAGTCGACAACCTGACGATGGACGTGAACGAGGGCGAGATCGTTGCCCTGATCGGTCCCAACGGTGCCGGCAAAACAACGGCTTTCAACGCCATTACGGGCGTCTATGAGCCGACGAACGGACAGGTTTCCTTTGCGGGAGAAAAGATCATTGAAAATCATCCGCAGGGAAAGATGAAAAAGCTTTACGCCGGCGCCAACGCGGATATGTACAGGCATATCCTCGTGAAAACGCCGGATGAACTGACTAAACTGGGCATGGCCAGGACCTTCCAGAACATCCGTCTCTTTAAGTCGATGACGGTGTTCGACAATGTCCTGACGGCTAAGCATTTGAGAAGGACTTCCAATATCTTTACGGCCACGCTCAAGCTGAACCGCAAAGAAGAAGCTAAAATGCGCCGTGAGACGGAGGAACTGTTAAAACTCGTGGACCTCTATGACGTCAAGGACGAGATCGCAACGGGCCTGCCGTACGGTAAACAGCGCAAGCTGGAGATCGCAAGGGCGCTTGCAACGGATCCGAAACTGCTGCTCCTTGACGAGCCTGCAGCCGGTATGAATCCGCAGGAGACGGAGGAACTGACGAAGTTCATCCACTATATCAGAGAGAAGTTCAACTTAACGATCCTGCTCATCGAGCACCACATGAATCTGGTCATGGACATTTCCGACCGGATCTATGTCATTGATTTCGGAAAAGAGATCGCGGAAGGTGTGCCGGCCGAGATCCAGTCCAACCAGAAGGTGATCGATGCATATCTGGGGGTGAGTGAAGATGAGTGATGTGATTTTGCAGATCAAATCCTTAAACGTACGCTTTGGCGGCATCCAGGCCGTCAACGGCATATCCATGGATGTCAAAAAAGGAAAGATCGTCACGCTGATCGGCGCGAACGGTGCCGGAAAATCCACGATCCTGCGTTCCGTTTCGGGGATCGTGAAACCCGAGAGCGGCGAGATCCTGTTTGAAGGCGACAATATCCTGGGACTGTCCCCGGATGCGATCGTGGCACGGGGGATCACGCTCGTACCGGAAGGCAGACGTGTGTTCCCGAACCTGACGGTGCTCGAAAACCTGAAGATGGGCGCCTATCTGCGCAAAGACAATTACGATGAGGACCTTGCCTATGTATACCGCCTGTTCCCGAGACTGAGTGAGCGTCACTGGCAGCTTGCCGGTACGCTGTCCGGCGGCGAACAGCAGATGCTGGCGGTCGGCAGGGCACTGATGAGCCGTCCGAAGCTGATCATGATGGATGAGCCTTCCCTGGGTCTGGCTCCGCTCGTGGTGCGTGATATCTTCAGCATCATCCGCACGATCAATGACAACGGCATTACGGTGCTGCTGATCGAGCAGAACGCAAACATGGCCTTAAAGACCTGCCATTACGGATATGTGATCGAGACGGGGAACATCATCATGGAAGGCGAAGGAGAACAGCTGTTATCCGACGAACGCGTCAAGGAGGCGTACCTCGGAAAGAGCAAGGCAAAATAAGCCTTTTTACGAATGATCACGCTCGGGTAACTGGGCAAGAAGAACAGATGCAAAGACAAGGACGCAGCCGAGAAGATCGCGTCCTTTTAATTGTTCGGAAAGGATCAGCCAGCCGGACAGGGCTGCAAATACGGCTTCGAGGCTCATGACGATGGTGGCGATGACGGGTTCTGCATATTTCTGTCCGACCATCTGCAGGGTATAGGCTACGCCGCTTGAGAGGATCCCGGCGTAGCAGATCGGGAACCAGGCTGCCGTGAGACTGCCAAGGGTCGGGGATTCAAAGAGAAGCATGCAGATAAACGAGAGGATCCCGGCGGTGGCGAACTGGATGCAGGAGACTTTTACAGACTCCACGGTCCCGTATACGTCCACGAGCAGGATATAGACGGCAAAGGCGAGTGCACAAAGAAGGATCAAAACATCGCCGATATAGATCCCGCCAAAACCGCCCGATAAGCAGAGCAGATACATACCTGTCATACAGAGCAGGGTCGCAAAAAGGATCAGCGGCCTGAAACGCCTGGTCTTCAGCAGGGTATAGAGTGCGATCATGATCACATAGGTCGCGGTCAAAAACCCGGCGCGCCCCGAGGCGGCCGTGCCTGCCGGATAGAGTTCGATCCCGTACTGCTGCAGGTTGGTGGCGATAAACAGCGGGACGCCGCAGATCACACCGGCCAGTAAAGTCTGCTTTGTAAAAAGCGGCTTTTTTTCTTTTGCGATCTTTGCGCGTAACAACACGAACAGGAACAGAAAGACACTTGCCAGAAGAGAGCGGGTGGCATTGAATGTGAACGCACTGATCGAGCCGGAGGCGGATGTCTGAGCGACAAAAGCCGTTCCCCAGATCAGGGCGGTCAGTAGCAGGATCAGGGTTCCTTTCAGATTCTTCATTGTCCGCCAATCTCCTGTGTCTTGATCGTGAAACCGTCTGAAAGCGAATCGCCGATACATGTCATACGGTTCACGACATCCTGCGACAGTACGGCCGGAAACGGCTCATGGTATAACGGTGCGCCGCTTTGAGCGGGGTAATAAAAAGTACGGCCCTCAAACCTCACTTCTTTTACATCGGCTGCAGGATAATCCCTCTGGTAGAGGGCATAGTTTGCGCCGTGGTCCGTAAGCATATAACTCATATCCTGATAGAGAATGTTTCCGGTCGGATACAAAAGCATACAGCTTAAGATGCCGGGGATCAGGGTTTTTAACGAAGAAGGCACGGCATCGTCGTTTTTTAGGACCGCAAACGTTACAAAGGGAACCAGCAGCAGGCAGATCATGCCATCCCGGATATCGGGCGCAAAGAGAAACCAGAAAGTAAGAGAGGCCATGGCCCCTGCTTCCAGAAGCAGCATGGCGGAAAGTTTAACGGCTTTGTCTGTTCGTCGCGAGAGGATCACACGGATCAGCGCGATCAGGCTCCAGATCAGCCCGACCGTAAAAGCGGCAGCAGCCGTGAGCAGGAACAGCCGGTTCGTGCCTGAGAGATTCCTCCACCAGACGGGGACCCAGTTAAAGGCCCGCATAGCCTGTTCGGACCCGCTTATGCCGCGTGCCTGTGCCCGGATCGAAGCGATCTGCGCCCCTATCGTATCTTTCGGGATCTTCCAGGGCAGGGCAAACAGGTCCGGAGAAGCAAGAGGATAGAACAGACGGCCGGAAACGAGCACGCGCCTGATCAGAAACGGAAGGATCAGGAGCAGGGTGGAGAGCAGCGTATGGATCAGTGCCCTAAAGTGCTTCCGGCGGATCATGAGGACAGGTGCAAGGAGCGCCGGAAGGAGCAGTACGCAGGCTGAGATCTTTACGGTAAGCAGAAATACGGTCAGTATAAAGAGCAGGGCATAGGGTGCACTTTCTTCTTCCTTTTCATCCATCAGCTGCGAAAGGCGGATCAGAATGGCAAGGAGCAGATAGGAAAAGACCGGGTCCGTATCCGGTGCGATCAGTTCTATGGCAAGGATCACCGTGTACACGATGGGCGTAAAAGCAAGGATCGTGTGCAGGTTTCCGAAAGTCCGTTTCAGAAAGGCGTTTGTGATGCAGAAATATGCATACAGTGTCAGGACAGCAGCCAGATACCCGTTCAGGCCATGCAGGGACTGCCCTGCGAAGGAAAAACCGTACAGTGCGCCGGCGCAAAAGGCGGAACTGTCAAAACAGAAAGCATCTCCTGCAAGCCAGAGCCCTTTTACGGTGCCGCATTCCTCGATCCAGCGGATCGCCTGCGGACGGTAAAGTCCTGAAGCTGCGGAAAAGGAGCCGGAGGCCGTAAAGTAGAGGATCGCGATAAACAGCAGGATGGCACCGGTTAACTGCAGGATACGTAACAGGATGATCCCGCCCCTGCCGGATCTGATCTTATCCGGATCTTTCAGGGAATGCCTGCAGTCACGCAGAAAAGCCAGGATGAGTAAAGGCATCCCGACATAGTGTTTTCTATCGAGTAAAATGCAGAAAAGACAGATCCCGACCAGGATCACGTCAGATGCAAGAGAGACGCGGCCAAAAAGGCTGAAATATCCGGCATAGGCGCTCACACAGGAAAATCCGGTCACAAGGATCATCAGAAAATGACGATGACCGCCGTAACCGAACAGTTTTGAGCCAAGCCGCAAAGCGGCATGGCCGGTCACATAGGTGGTGAGCAGGATAAAGAGCCAGTTCAGTAAGATGAGGATCATTGCCAAACCTCTTTACACAATTCTGAAAATAAATATACACCTAAAAAGAATATCTGACAATTGCGTGTGACATCTGCCCCCTGGCATGATAAAATGATCTTGTTATGATCACGACCTATCATGTACTGATCACAATTCAGATCGTGGCACTGGTTGTCGGTATATACGGACTATATTCCCTGTTCGGTTTCATGCTGCGCCCGGAAGCCAAGTTTCTGCTTGGCGCGTCCGTTGCCGTGGTAGCGTACGGTCTCGGCTATCTGACTGAGATGCTCTCGACCAACCAGGATATGGCTTTTGATGCACTCTGCCTGCAATATTGCGGGCTTGCTTACGTTGCCTTCATGTTCGCGGTCTATCTGGATAAATATACACAGGCCCTGAAGGTTCCGTCGGCTGTCTGGAAGGGTATCTTTCTGTATGAAACGATAACCCTGTTTCTGATGCTGACTTCCAGATATCACCGCCTGTATTTCAAAGAGCTTTCTTTTACGCAGGAGGGCCTGTTCCCGCATCTTGTGGAGAAGGGAACCTTCCTCTTCTATCTGTTCATGGCCCATCTTGCGGCCCTGTCGCTGCTTTGCTGTATCATTGCGGCAAAAGTGATCCTTCAGACGAATTCAAGGAAGCGCAGGAAAGCGTTTACCGGCATATTGGCGGCAGCAGGGCTGACGCTGCTTGCGATGATCTTCTCGATCGCGATCGGATTCGAAGGATACGAACCGATCTCCGCGATCATACTGTTAGTGATCGGGATCATCGCGATCGTGAAGACGGCCGGGAAAACGTCGGATCCGGCGGAACTTGCCTATGCGGAATTTTTCTACCGCACGTTCGCGGGACTGATCGTGACGGATGTGTCTTACCGTTATCAGGATTCCAATGACAGGGCGAAAGAGATCTTTCCGGAACTTGGGGATATGGAAACCGGTACGATCTTTTCTTATGCGCCAAAGATCATTTCCGCGCAGGAATCGCAGGAACGTATACAGATCGGTGACAGGCATTATACGACGTATTACTATCCCCTGAAGCGTAAAACCCTTCTGGGATATCTACTGGTCCTGGCGGATGTCACGGAACTGGAAAACAATGCACGGGAGCTGGAACGGCTGAAAAAGGCCGCAGAAGAAGCCAGCGAGGCGAAGACCTTCTTCTTAGCCAACATGTCGCATGAGATGCGTACGCCGTTAAATGCCATCCTCGGTCTTGCGGAACTGGCGCAGAAAGAGGATACGCTGGATGCCAGCAGGGAATACCTGCCGCAGATCTTAAGTTCCGGACACATGCTGCTTGATATCATCAGTGATGTGCTTGATTTTTCCAAAGCGGAATCCGGAAAAGTCGACATCCTGCCGGTCTCCTATGATGTGAAGGAACTGCTGAACACGGTCATCAACATCGTAAATATCCGTCTGGGAGACAAAGACCTTGATTTTATCATCAATATCGATCCGACGATCCCTTCGCGCTTAAACGGGGATGACGGACGGATCCGCCAGATCCTGGTGAATTTCCTCTCAAACGCCGTCAAATACACGGACAAGGGATTTATCCGGCTGGATGTGGACTGGGAGAGGCTTGGCAGTGAGATGCTTTTGAAACTCGCTGTTTCGGACAGCGGCCGCGGGATCAAACAGGAAGATATCGGCCGTCTGTTCAGCGTATTCAGCCGCCTGGATCTGAACAATAACCGTAACATTCAGGGTACGGGCCTGGGGCTTGCGATCTCCGGTCACCTGATCAAACGGATGAACGGTACCTATCGTGTGGAGAGTGAATACGGAAAGGGCTCGACCTTCTACTGTATCCTGCCGCAGAAGATCGAGAGCGAAAAGCCGCTCTCCGATCAGGAACGCCACGAGATCCATCTGCAAAAGAATGTGCCGTTTGTGCTGTATGGAAATGCGGAGACTACGGTCGCTGCCGCTGCAGACGCGATCCGCGCAGGCAAGGGCGCATTTGCGCACGAAAAAGAAGATAATCCAGATGAGCAGAAGAAAGGGCCGCACAGCGGCGCCGCTGTGCTCATCGTGGATGATAATTCCGTGAATATCAAGGTTTTATCCGCCATGCTCAGATCGTTCGGGATCAGCGCGGATACTGCCCTGAACGGACCGGATGCGATCGAAATGGTGCAAAAGAAAGCATATGACCTGATCCTGATGGACCATATGATGCCTGACATGGACGGGATCGAGGCCACGGAAAAGATCCGCGCTCTGGATGCGCCCTGGGTCCGGGACATGGCTATCATTGCCTGCACGGCCAACGCGGTCAAAGGTGCGGAAAGAATGTTTCTTGAAAACGGCATGAACGATTATATCTGTAAGCCGGTCAAACTGGCACAGTTACAGGAAAAACTCGATCAATGGCTATGATATATCTGATGAGACACGGGCAGACCGACTGGAATGCCTGTTATAAGATCCAGGGGCGGACGGATGTGCCGCTAAATGCAGCAGGCCGGCAGATGGCAAGGGAAGCGCGCGAAAAATACGCAGCGCTTCATTTTGATATATGTTATGCATCCCCGCTATGCCGCGCTCTGGAGACTGCAGAGATCTTTCTGGAGGGACGGGGCGTTCCGATCTATACGGATGCGCGTCTTAAGGAGATGAGTTTCGGGATCTGCGAAGGATCGGAACACGTTTTTGAGCACCCGGAATCCCCGCTGTATCCGCTTTTTAAGGATCCCGTACACTACCGTGCCGTGGAAGGGGCAGAGAGTTTTGATGATCTGTTTGCACGCGCCGGAGATTTTCTGGATCATGTTGCGATCCCTGCGATGCAGGAAGGAAAAGACGTGCTGATCGTAGCCCACGGCGCTGTCAATACCGCCATGATCTGCAGGACGGAAGGGACAGAGCTTGCCCGTTTCTGGGACAATCTGTGCGGCAACTGTGAGTTGCGGCGGCTCCTGTAGAATGAAATATGTACTTTTTGCACCCGCACCTGCATAGCGGGTGTTTTTTTGTGCCATAGGGTCCGTTCCGGGACCAGGCTACGTGTATGATCCGGCTTTTTCTATATTTACACGTAGTATTCTGCCCGGCTTTTGGTCCGGCTACGTGTATATTCCATAATATCGTTACTTTACACGTAGTTTTTCCCTGTTTTCGATCTGAAACTACGTGCAAAACCAACTATCATTGCGTTTTCACACGTAGTCGCACCGGGATTTCGTCCTAAAACTACGTGTAGAATCGGCAACCATGAGGTTTTCACACGTAGCCGCACCGGGATCTCGCCCAAAAACTACGTGTAGAATCGGCAACCAAAAGATTTTCACACGTAGCCGTTTCATGATCTCGTCCAAAAACTACGTGTAAAATCAGCAACTATCCGGTTTTCACACGTAGCGGGGCAGTGATTTTGCCCTGATACTGCGTATAAAAAGATGATCTCCGGAAGGAAAATGAATAAGGGGTTGACAGGAAAACCATCTGCTGATATATTGAATATAAATTCAATGAATATAAAATCAATGAATGGATCATCAATAAATAAACGATCAACGGATCGGGGAGCATTGTACGGAGGAAACAGATGACAAGACAGGAACAGAAAGAACAGCGCAGGCAGCAGATCCGGATGAAAGCACTGGAACTGTTTGTAACAAAAGGATTTTCGGAGACAAAGATCAGCGACATAGCGGGAGAACTGAACATCAGTGTGGGACTGCTCTTTCACTACTATGAATCGAAGGAACAGTTGCTCCTGGAACTGGTGCAGATGGGTGTGGAAGGTACAAAACGGGCCGATCAGGGTCCGAAGGACGATCCGCTCGCCTATTTCAGGATCTTCCTCTGCAGCCTGTTTGATGCGGCCGGGGAAAGCCCCTGGATCTATCAGCTCTTTGTCCTGATGTCACAGGCCATGCGGCTCGGGATGCCCGCAAACATACGGGAACTGGCCCTGTCTGTTGCCCAGGTGGAGCGGTCGGTCGCAGTCATTGAAAAGGGACAGGCGATGGGGCTGATCCGGGAGGGCGACCCGCTGACCCTGTCGCATACATACTGGAGCAGCGTGCAGGGGATCATGGAACAGCATCTGATCACGCCTGACATCCCGTTTCCGGAGCCGGAATGGGTACTCGCGATCCTGAAAGCACCTGGGGCCGGATGAACCGGCGACCGGACAGATCCCGGGGGGATCTTATCAACAGGATCATTTATCAATTCATAAAAGAAAGAGGAAAAATCATGAAAAAGAAAATTGTGATCATCGGCGGCGGGATCGCCGGACTATCAACAGGTATCTATGCACTGAAGGCCGGATACGATGCGGCCATCTATGAAAAGAACGCACTTGCGGGCGGCGAATGCATGGGCTGGAACCGCAAGGGATATCACATCGACAACTGCATCCACTGGCTGACCGGAACGGATCCCAAAACGGATCTCTGGCAGGTCTGGAAGACGATGGGCGCCATCGATGAGCAGACGGAATACGTGGATGAGGGAAAGTTCTACACCAGTATCCTGAACGGACAGGCGCTGACACTTTGGAACGACCTGGAACGGACCAGGCAGGAACTGACCGCTTTTGCACCGGAGGATAAGGATGCGATCGATCTGTTCATACAGCACGTGGAGTATGCGAAGACCTGCGTGATACCGGCCAAAAAACCGCTCGATATGATGGGGATCCGCGATTATATCGAAATGGGCAAAGAGATGGCTGATATGCCTAAGGTCATGAAGACGTTCGGCAAGATCAATATGGAAGATTTCGGCAAGATGTTTAAGAATCCGCTTCTTTCCACCATGATGACAGACTACCTGTGCTATAACTATACGGCATATTCCTTCCTGGTCTCCTATGCGACCATGGCTGCGGGGAACGGAAAGATCCCGGTGGGCGGCTCGCTTGCCATGACAAACCGGATCATAAAGCGTTTCCGGGAAATGGGTGGTGAACTGCATGTGAACGCACCGGTGGAACGTATCCTCACGGAAAAGGCGGGCAGAAGCGACCGCGCAGCAGGGATCGTGCTCACGGACGGCACCGTTGTGAGAGCGGATGAGGTAATCTCCGCAGTGGACACAGGGTTCCTGTTTGGGAAACTGCTGGATAAGAAATACTTGCCCGCGCAGTATCAAAAGGCCTATGCCGATCAGAAGAGTTACCCGACCTTCAGCGGCTTTCAGGCGGCCTTTGCGGTCGACAGTGATTTTGCAGGAGAAGGAACGATCGTGTTTGACTGTGAGCCGCTGCAGATCGGGAGCAACAGCTTCAGCCGCATGTCGGTCAAGAATTTTGCTTACGAACCCTCTTTTGCACCGGAAGGAAAAGCAGTGTTGCAGACCAATGTCACACAGCAGGATGAGGATTTTGCCTTCTGGAAAAGCCTGGATGAGCACGCTTACGCGCAGACAAAGGAACGTCTGGCCGGCGAACTGGAAAAAAGGATCGTGGCGCAGTTCCCCTCCCTTGCAGGCAGGATCGAGCTGCTTGACTGCTGGACACCGCGCACGTATGAGCGCTACTGCAATGCTTACCATGGCGCCTATATGAGTTTCATTACCACAAAGGGAACAAAGCAGCTGCGTGCGAAGGGTGAACTGAAGAACCTGAAGAATTTCTATCTGGCGGGACAGTGGATCATGTGTCCCGGCGGATTGCCGATCGCAGCCGTTTCCGGTAAATTTGCGATCCAGCGCATCTTGAAACGGGAAGGAAGACCTGTCGAAATTTAAACGAAAAACAGACAGAGTGTTTTCCAAATGACAAAATACGTGTAAAATAGTAAGAGCAGTAAAAATCAGACGGGAGGACACGGCATGAATATGAGAGACTTTACGTTCTATACACCGACCAAAGTGATCTTTGGAAAAGATGCGGAAAACCGGGCGGGCGTGGAAGCGAAAGCGCTTGGCGCAACGAAGGTCCTGCTCCATTACGGCAGTGGGAGCGTGATCCGTTCCGGACTGCTGAAACGGGTGGAAGAGGCACTGACCGCGCAGGGTCTCTCTTATGTGGAACTTGGCGGTGTCGTCCCGAATCCGAGACTCGGGCTGGTGTATGAAGGGATCGAACTGTGCAGGAAAGAAAAAGTCGACCTGATCCTGGCTGTCGGCGGCGGCAGCGTGATCGATTCCGCAAAAGTGATCGCCTATGGCGTGGCTGAGCCCGGGGATGTATGGGAGATCTTCGACTATAAACGTGTCCCGACGGCCTGCCTTCCGATAGGCGTTGTGTTGACGATCGCAGCGACCGGCAGCGAGATGAGCAATTCAACGGTCATCACCAAAGAGGAGGGTGGTCTCAAGCGCGGTTATAACAATGAGATCTGCCGGCCGAAGTTCGCACTGATGAATCCGGCGCTGACCATGACTTTGCCTGATTATCAGACGGCCTGTGGATGTACGGACATCATGATGCACACGATGGAACGCTATTTCAGCAACGGCGGCAACATGGAGATCACGGATGCCCTGGCCGAAGGACTGATCCGTACCGTGATGCAGCAGGCCAGGATCCTTGCAAAGGATCCGCAGGATTACGATGCAAGAGCCGAGGTCATGTGGGCCGGGAGCCTGGCGCACAACGGCCTGACGGGACTCGGTACGGACGGCGGCGACTGGATGCCGCATAAACTGCAGATGGAACTGGGCGGTAAGTACGATGTGGCGCACGGTGCGGGGCTTGCTGCGATCTGGGGAACCTGGGCACGCTATGTTTACCGTGACTGTATGGACCGTTTTAAAAAGTTTGCGATCCGCGTGATGGGGATACCGGATGAAGGAGACGACGAAGCGGTCATCCTGAAAGGGATCGAAGCGATGGAAGACTTTTACCGTGAGATCGGCATGCCGACAAATATGCGGGAACTCGGCGTGGAGCCGACGGACGAAGACTGCGTGGAAATGGCTAAGAAGTGCGCGGTCAGTGTCGGCGGGGCAAAGGGCAGCGCCAAAGTCCTTCGTGAGCCGGATATGCTTGCGATCTACAAGGCAGCGAGGTAAAACATGCAAAAGGATACCTGCCTTTACGCAAAGGCAAAGGATGCATTATATAAACAACTGGCACTGGATTACTGTGTCGGATACGAAGACGTGGCAGATCGTGAGAATCATTTCACGGTCTTTACGCCGCTTCCCGGAAGGCGCAGATTCCGCACTTCCGATGATTGCGGCCTGAAGGTTGCAGCTGTGAACGGGAAACTGCTGTTTACCGGAACGGAAGAGATCATGGCCTGTTGCAGGGAACGCTATGCAACGACGTCAGGCGACTGGTTCATGGACGTGGAACGTTTCAGGGAACTGGAAGAGATCGTCAGGCCGCACGGTTTTAAACTGGGCAGCGCGCATCCGTTCTATCTGCCGGCAGAACGGCCGGAAGAGACAGAAGAAGCTGCTGTCGCTGAGACTGCCACACCTTCCGGAATTTCGATCGTGAAATATGACCGCGGATCGATCGAACAGTTTCGGGATGATAAGCGTTTTCAGAATGCATATTCTTTTGAGGAAACCGCTCCGGACATGCTGGGGGTTGGTGCGGTCGCAAACGGAAAGATCCTGGGGATGGCCGGTGCAAGCGCAGACAGCGAAACGCTCTGGCAGATCGGGATCGATGTGGACAGGGAAGCCCGCGGCAAACACCTCGGCGCCCTGCTGGTCCGTATCCTGAAAGAGGATATCCTGCGTGCCGGACATATGCCGTTCTACGGAACGAGTATGTCCAATATCGGCTCACAACGTGTCGCACACCATGCGGGTTTCATTGCAGCGTGGGCGGAACTGGGAAGTTCACGGATCTGATGCCGTAATAAACAGAGAAAAGAGACAGAAAAGATGGGGAAAAAAGTTTTAAAGATCCTGCTGGTGATCCTTGCAGTACTGGGCGTGTTATTTCTGATCCTGATGCTGCTGCCGGATGAGGAAGAGGAGCCGGATCGGGAAGAAACGGGACCGGTGGCGGAGCATGTGACGGAAACACAGGATAAACAAATGTCACAGGCACTCACGACGTCCCTGGATGTCGAGACCATGTCCATGGATACGGGCGCGCGTTCGGCAACCGTGATGGTCTATATGAACGGTTCCGATCTGGAAAGCCAGGACGGACAGGCCAGCCGCGACATTGCCGAAATGATCGCTTCAGGTGTCGGGGAAAACGTCAACGTTATCATACAGACCATGGGAACGAAGGAATGGCAGGAATACGGTATTTCTTCCAAGACGGCCCAGACCTACCGGGTAAGGAACCATGACCTGGAACTCCTCCGGGATGATCTCGGGCAGTTAGACTGTACGGAAGCCGACACCTTATCCGAGTTTATCGGTTTCTGCAAAACCGGTTTTCCGGCGGAGCGCTATCTTTTCCTGTTTTGGGATCACGGCGGCGGTCCGGTATACGGATTCGGTTACGATGAATGGCAATCCGATGAATCCAGTCTTACGATCGCGGAAATGGCACGTGCTTTTTCCGCACATCCGGATATCACGTTTGATATCATCGGCATGGACTGCTGCATCATGGCAAATCTGGAAACCTGCTACGCGCTTGCACCGTTTTGCAGGTTTACGCTGCTGTCAGAGGACTTCGAGTCGGGGATCGGCTGGAATTATACAGAGTGGATGAAGTATTTTGAAGCTTATCCCGGTGCCTCCACACCGCTGCTTGGCAAGAAGATCATCGATGCGGTCATTGAGGAAAACGAGAGCAGCAGTGAGGGGGATTCCGCCTGTGTTGCGCTGTTCAACGAGTCTACGGTGTCGGATCTGTTTGCGGCCTGGAAAACCTATGCGTACAAACATGAAGATGAACTCCTCGGAAAAAATTACAGCCGTGTTCATAAGGCAAGAGGACGTCTTACCGGCGGATTCTGGGATATGTGGGATACGGACGAAAGCGACGTGACGCTTTCGGATTATTACATCAGTGATATTCTGGCTCTGCTGGAAGGGATCGACAAAAACAGTGATGAAGCCAAAAAGCTGATGTCCACGCTCAAAGCCTGTGTGGCCTACTACGGGCATACCTCCGATAAAAACGAGCTTACAGGCCTTGCCGTGTCACTGCCCTACGGCGATGCCGAGTTTTACGACACGCTGCGCAGCGTGTATAAAGAAGCCGGCTTCGACCAGGAATACATCGACTGGCTGCGCGCCTTTGTATCGCGTGACCAGGATGACTATTATGATTATGACACATTCGAAAACGACTGGGGCGGCTGGGGCACCTATGAGAAGGAATACGGCTGTAATATCAGCGGCGGCGGTTCCTGTGAGTACGGTTACGACTATGACTTCGGAGACGGTCCGGCGTCCGACGACTGGATCTATGACTACGAAGAAGAGATCTGGTATCTCTATGACGATGATATGCTCTACCTCTATGACGAGGAATCCAATCTCGTGTTCTATTATGACGAAGACGAGGATGAGATTTATTACTACGATGAAGACGATGACGACTGGTATGTCTATAAGGAGTGATCCTGACAGCATACCGGGGATCCTTTTGTGAGGAGCAACCCTGATGATCGAGAAACTGAACGTGGCATTTTCCTATCCGTTTGTCCGCTATGCACTGGTGGTCGCGCTCCTGATCGCACTCTGTGCATCTTTACTCGGCGTGACACTGGTCTTAAAGCGCTATTCCTTTATCGGGGACGGGCTGTCGCATGTGGCGTTTGGCGTGATGGCGGTCGCTGCCGTTTTGCAGCTGACGAACCAGATGCTCCTTGTACTGCCCGTTACCGTCATCAGCGCGGTCTTTATCCTGAAAAGCGGGCAGAACACGAAGATCCGAGGAGACGCCGCGATCGCGATGATCTCTGTAAGCGCGATGGCGTTCGGCTATCTGCTGATGAATCTTTTCTCCACTTCCTCCAATCTGACAGGGGATGTCTGTTCGACGCTGTTCGGCTCCACATCCATTTTGACGCTGACGCCGCGGGAAGTGCTGCTTTGCGCGATCCTTTCGGTGTGTGTACTGGCTGTGTATGTCCTGTTCTATCATAAGATCTTTCTGGTGACTTTTGATGAAGCTTTCGCGCGGTCGATCGGCGTGAAAGCCGATCGTTATAACATGCTGATCGCCGTGCTGACCGCGGTGATCATCGTGCTTGGCATGAATCTTGTGGGTTCGCTGCTGATCTCCGCGCTGGTGATCTTTCCGGCGCTTTCCGCGATGCGCCTTTTCCGCAGTTTCGGAAAAGTCATGATCGCCTCGGCGTCCCTTTCCATCATCTGCACGCTGGCCGGGATCCTCGGGTCGATCCTTGCGGGGACGCCTGTCGGTGCCACGATCGTCGCGGCAGATGCGCTGGCGTTTGGGATCTGTATGCTGGCCGGTAAACTGCGTGCGCATGCATAGCGTTTATCCGGAAAACAAGCGGGTTATAAAGGAGGAGAAGGTATGAAGGTAGGATTACTGGGGGCCGGTGGCATTGCCGGCGTGATGGCACGTACGATCGCAGGGATGGAGGACGTGGAAAACTATGCGGTCGCATCCAGGGACCTGAGAAAGGCGGAAGCATTTGCCGCAAAATTCGGCGTGCAGAAAGCATACGGTTCTTATGAGGAGATGCTTTCGGATCCGCAGGTCGATCTGGTCTACATCGCCGTACCGCATTCACACCACCATCAGTGGACGCTTGCCGCGCTTAACGCAGGTAAACATGTGCTGTGCGAGAAAGCATTTGCGGCCAACACAAAGCAGGCGGAAGAAATGCTGGCGCTTGCGGAAGAAAAGAAACTGCTGCTGACGGAAGCGATCTGGACACGTTACATGCCGTCCAGAAAGATCATCGATGAGATCATTGCAAGCGGTAAGATCGGCGAGGTGACGACAGTCGCATCGAACCTGGGCTACAAGATCGATATGAATGAACGCCTGATGAAGCCGGAACTGGCGGGCGGCTGTTTATTGGATCTGACAGTCTATACACTGAATTTCTCCAGCATGATCTTAGGCGATGACATTCAGCGGATCGAAGCCTCGATGGTTCCCACGCAAACGGGCGTGGACGGGCAGGATACGGTCATGCTCGAATACAGTAACGGGAAAATGGCGAGCATGTTCACGACCATGTTTGCCTTAACGGACAGACGCGGCCTGATCTGCGGCGATAAAGGCTTTATCACCGTGCAGAATATCAACAACCCGGAGAAGATCACGGTCTATGCGCCGGACCGCGAACGTTATTCCGTCCTGGAAGAGATCGTCGTACCAAAGCAGATCACGGGCTATGAATATGAAGTACTCTCTTGCAAAAAGGCTATAGAAGAAGGTAAGATAGAATGTGAAGAGATGCCGCACGCTGAGACATTAACGATCATGCGGCAGATGGATGCGATCCGGAAGCAGTTCGGGATCGTATATCCGTTTGAATGACGGGGTAAACGGCGGGTTACATGAAAAAAGAAAAGCGGCACAACATCAAACTGATCAGGCAGTTTGCCTATCTGATCTCTTTGTTCGTGATCACGACGATCGTGATCACGGCTGTTGTTACGTATTTTTCGCAGATGAAACAGTACCGGAAGGTATGCCGTGACCGGATCATGGAGGTCGGCGATTATCTGGCCAGCCTGATCCAGGAGGATCCCGACGATTTTCTGGCTTATCAGCAATACTACGATGCACATTATGAGGACATCCGGATCCCGTATGACTTCACGGAATGCCGGACGGCCCTTAATACTTTCAATCAGGCTTTTTCAGAAGCCTACCCCGGCAAGACTTTTAAAACAGATGTGATGCCGGAGGAAATGACGGAGGAACTGCAGAACCTCTACTACACCTACCGGCAGGAATACTGGATCTTAGTGTTTGAGAAGGCACGGGAGGCCTTTGGTCTTCCGTATACTTATTTCCTGCTTCCCAAGGAAGATACCCGCTACACGGTTTACATGATCGACGGCGAACGTACCGAGGATAAAGAGCACCCCGGTTTCCTTTATATGGGTGATTCCTACTACGAGGAGCCGAGTGAACACAGGCTCATGTGGGACACCTATTTTAATGCATGCAGGTACGATGAAGTGTATGAGTGGGACAATAAATGGGGCAACACCTATTCCTGCTATACGCCGCTTGTGATCCACGGCCGCTGTATCGGCCTGGTCGTGACGGAGATCAATGTCTCGGACGTAAACAACATGTATTTAAAGAGTACAGGTCTGCAGGTTCTGCAGCTGGCAGTCGTGCTGCTCTTTTTAACAATGCTCCTTCTTTTCTTTATCAGTCATAATCATATCCGCAGGATCAATCACCTGTCTGCACAGATCAATGATTTTTCATCCACCAGAGCATATGATACGGTTGATGCGATCCGCGCCTACCCTTACGGACGTGACGAGATCCAACTGCTTGCACAGAACACCGCAGACATGATCCGTGAACTGCAGATCCACGAAGGAAAGATCGCGGAGGCAGCACAGTATAAGAGTGATTTTCTCGCCAACATGAGCCATGAGATTCGTACGCCGATGAATGCGATCGTGACCCTGTCCGATCTGATGCTCAAGGAGGATCTTTCCGGTCAGGCCAAAGAGTATGCCTCGCAGGTGAACGCATCCGCGCACGCCCTGCTTGTCATTATCAATGATATCCTTGATTTTTCCAGGATCGAATCCGGAACCATGGGGATCTCACCGGGGATATACGATGTGAAACAGACCATGCAGGATGTTGTCACACTGACATCCTTAGGACTTGGCAGCAAAGCGGTTGAGATGAAACTGGATATCGTGCCGGATCTTCCGCAGCATCTGTACGGGGACAGTGCAAGGATCAGGCAGAGCCTGAATAACGTGATCTCCAATTCCGTGAAATTCACCACAGAGGGATCGATCCATATCGATGTAACCTATGAGAAGACCGGTGAGAGGGAGATCGACCTTAAGATCAGCGTGGCAGACACGGGTATCGGGATCCGGGAGAAGGATCTGGAGCGGATCTTTGAATCGTTCTCACAGGTGGACAGTACCAGAAACCGTGCGGCCGAGGGAACAGGGCTCGGGCTTGCGATCACGCAGCGGCTGATCCGCCTGATGGGCGGGGCCATCGAAGTGGAGAGTGAATTCGGAAGAGGTTCTGTATTCAAGATCTCGATCCCGCAGGAGATCGCAGCGGATCCGCTTGAAGTATCGGATGCACAGGAAGAAAAACAGGATACGGAAGAACAGATTCTGTTCCTGCCGGATGCAAAGGTCCTGGTTGTCGATGACAACACGGTCAACCTTTATGTGGCGCGGAACCTGCTCGGACTCTACGGGATCAAACCGACCTGCGTGACCAGCGGGGAAGAGGCCCTTAAGGCCGTGGAAAAAGACAACTACGATCTCATTCTGATGGATCACATGATGCCGGTGATGGACGGCGTGGAAGCCACAAAGAGGATCCGGGAAGCATTCCCGGCCTACCGCAAGATCCCGATCATCGCCTTTACCGCAAATGCCGTGGAAGAGGCCAGAGAGCTGCTCACGGAAGCCGGTATGGATGACTTTATCGCGAAGCCCGTTAAAGTCGAGAATCTCGAGGCACTTCTGATCAAGTGGCTCAAGAGTTGACAGAAGACAGGAACGGGGATACAATATATCCAATCTGACGGAAAGATACGATCTGACCGAAAGTGCGAACAAAACAGACTGATATGAACATCGTTGAATTTGGCCGTGCTTTCGCACGGCTTTTTTGATAGGCAAAACCGGGAAGGTAATACAGGGAGGAGAAGTTTATATGGCTGAAACGGGAACACGCGTGGCGGTGATCGGTATTATTGTTGAGCAGCCGGAGAGCATCGGTGCACTCAATGATATTTTGTCCGAACACAGAGAGCACATCATCGGAAGAATGGGAATTCCTTATCCGAAAAAGGATATCAGTTGCATAACGGTTGTTATCGATGCTGAGCAGAATGAGATCAACACACTCTGCGGACAGATCGGCAGACTGAGCGGCATTTCTTCCAAAGCGGCTTTCAGCAACGTTTAAACAACATTTAATAAGCATGGGAAACACTGCAGAATCAACGCATACAGACATTCGGACAAGGGTGGCAAAGATGGATGGCAGCAGGGAACTGGAAAAACTGGCAGCCGGTGAGGCTTTGACAAAAGAAGAATATCTCCGGCTGATCAAAGACCGCGAAAGCGTACGCGATGAAGCGGCGGATCTGGCCGTGCGGACGCGGCAGAGATACTACGGAAACAAGGTATTTATCCGCGGCCTGATCGAGTTCACCAACATTTGCAAAAACAACTGTTATTATTGTGGCATCCGTGCGGGTAATACTGCAGCAGAGCGCTACCGGCTGATGCCGGAGGAGATCCTGTCCTGTGCCGGGAAAGGCTATGAACTCGGCTTTCGTACCTTTGTCCTGCAGGGCGGCGAGGACCCCTACTACACGGATGAGATTCTCCTGTCTGTGGTAAGGAGCCTGAAGGAAACCTATCCCGACTGCGCGCTTACGCTCTCGGTCGGTGAACGGAGCCGCGAGAGTTACAGACTGCTGAAAGAAGCAGGTGCAGACCGCTATCTTTTGCGCCATGAGACAGTGAATGCGAAGCATTATGCCGCTCTGCATCCTGCGGATATGCACTACGGGAACCGGATGGCCTGTCTGAAGACACTGAAAGAACTGGGGTATCAGACCGGTGCGGGGTTTATGGTGGGCTCCCCCGGACAGACGGATGAAGATCTTGCCGATGAAATGTTATTTTTGCGGGAACTGAAACCGGAGATGGTCGGGATCGGTCCCTTTATCCCGCATAAGGACACGCCGTTTGCGAAAGAGCAGGCAGGCAGCGCGGAACTGACCGTCTTTCTGTTATCCCTGATCCGGCTGACTTTGCCCGATGTCCTTCTTCCCGCCACGACAGCGCTCGGAACAGCCGACCCGATGGGGCGCGAAAAGGGGATCTTATCAGGCGCCAATGTCCTGATGCCGAATCTTTCCCCTGCCGGTGTGCGGGAAAAATATCTGCTTTACGATAACAAGATCTGTACCGGAGACGAGGCGGCGGCCTGCATCGCCTGCCTGAAGGCACGGATCGCAAAAACAGGGTGTGAGATCGTAACGGACCGCGGCGATCACGCCCGGCACATATAAAACGGAGGTTTTAATTATGAAGTATGACATGCATTCCATGAAAGCGGACGAATTTATCAATGATGAAGAGATACTTGACACCGTCCGGTATGCAAAGGAGCACAGCAGGGATCTGAAGCTGGTGGACGAGATCTTAGAGCGCGCGAAACTGCGCAAGGGACTGAGCCACCGCGATGCGAGCGTTCTGCTGGCCTGCGAGGACGAAGAGAAGGTGAAGGAGATCTACGACCTGGCCGAACAGATCAAGAAGGATTTCTACGGAAACAGGATCGTGTTGTTTGCACCGCTTTATCTCTCCAATTACTGCGTGAACGGCTGCCTGTACTGCCCGTATCACCTGAAGAACAAGCACATCACGCGTAAGAAACTGACCCAGGAAGAGGTTGCAAAAGAAGTGGTCGCTCTGCAGGATATGGGCCATAAGCGCCTTGCGATCGAAGCCGGCGAAGATCCGGTCAACAACCCGATCGAATACATTCTCGAGTGCATCAAGACCATATACTCGATCAAACATAAGAACGGGGCGATCCGCCGTGTCAACGTGAACATTGCCGCCACGACCGTGGAGAATTACCGCAAACTCAAGGATGCCGGGATCGGCACCTATATCCTGTTCCAGGAGACCTATAACCGGAAGAACTATGAGGTACTGCATCCGACCGGTCCGAAACATGATTACGCCTATCATACGGAGGCGATGGACCGCGCGATGGAAGGCGGGATCGATGATGTCGGGATCGGCGTGCTGTTCGGACTCGACAATTATGCTTACGAGTTTGCAGGGCTGCTGATGCATGCGGAGCATCTGGAAGCCGTGCACGGCGTCGGACCGCATACGATCAGCGTGCCGAGAGTAAAACCTGCCGATGATATCGATCCGGGTGATTTTGACAATTCCTTAAGCGATGAGATGTTCTGCAAGATCGCGGCCTGCATCCGCATCGCCGTACCTTATACCGGCATGATCATTTCCACCAGGGAAACACCGGAAGTGCGTGAAAAGATCATCCGCCTCGGCGTGAGCCAGATCAGCGGCGGCTCGAGAACTTCCGTCGGCGGTTATACGGAAGAAGAAAGACCGCAGGATACGGCGCAGTTTGACGTTTCCGACTGCAGGACCTTGGATGAAGTGGTCAACTGGCTGATGCGCGCAGGCTATATCCCTTCGTTCTGCACGGCCTGCTACCGCGAAGGACGTACGGGCGACCGTTTCATGGAACTTTGCAAATCCGGCCAGATCCAGAACTGCTGTCATCCGAACGCACTGATGACGCTGAAGGAGTTCCTCCTTGACTACGCATCGGAAGATACGAAGCGCATCGGCGAGGAGATGATCGAGCGCGAGATCGACACCATTCCCAAAGAAAAGGTGAGGGAGATCGTTCGCGAGCGGCTTGTAAAGATCGCGGAAGGCGAACGGGACTTCCGTTTCTGATACGAATCATACGGATGCGGACAGAAAACACCTTCTGAGAGAGCGTGTCAGCGAACGAAGAAGGGTGTTTCTGCCGTTAGCATAGAGAAAGGGAAATGAATGAGTCTGAATGATACTCCCATGGCGGAGCGCACCCACATCGGCTTTTTCGGGCTTCGGAACGCCGGAAAGAGCAGTCTGGTAAACAGGATCACAGCCCAGGAAATGTCGCTGGTAAGCGATGTCCTCGGCACGACGACCGACCCTGTCAAAAAGAGCATGGAACTACTGCCCCTAGGGCCTGTGACGATCATCGATACGCCGGGCTACGACGATGAAGGGGCACTGGGAGAAAAGCGTGTCGCCAGAACAAAGGAGATCCTTGCGACCTGTGACATTGCCGTGCTTGTTACCGAATCCGACGGGCTGAGTGCGATCGAAGCGGAACTGTTTGATACGATCAAAAAGCGCGAGATCCCTTATCTGATCGTACGTAACAAAGCGGATCTTGCCGCTCCTGCTGTTATGGAAAATGACACGGCAGCGAAGGATATGACAGCAAAGGATATGGCTGCAAGGGATAAAGCTGCCAAGGATATGGCAGCTCCGCCGGTACTGCTTGTGAGCGCGCAGACGGGAGAAGGCATAGAAGCACTCAAGGAAGCGTTGGCGCGCTGCGCAAAAGGCAGGGAAAAGCAGATCCGTCTTGTGGCTGATATGTTGAAGCCTTCGCAGGTGGTGATACTGGTGATCCCGATCGACACTTCGGCGCCGAAAGGCCGTCTGATCCTGCCGCAGCAGGAAGCACTCAGGGACATCCTGGATGCGGGCGCGATCGGCATCGTGAGCTCCGTGGAGGGCTTAAGCGATACCATCAGCCGGCTCAAGGAGCCGCCGTCGCTTGTGATCACGGATTCTCAGGCATTTGGTAAAGTCATGCATATCGTGCCGGAAACGATCCCCCTGACTTCGTTTTCCATCCTGATGGCCCGCTACAAAGGGTTTTTGAAGGCAGCCATGGAAGGGGCTTCGGCTATTGACAGGCTGCCTGACCATGCGAAGGTGCTGATCGCCGAGGGATGTACGCATCACAGACAGTGCGAAGACATCGGAACGGTCAAGCTGCCGCGGTGGCTGTCGGAATATACGGGAAAAGAGATGGATCTGACTTTTACTTCCGGGCACGGTTTTCCGGAGGATCTGTCAGCCTATGATCTTGTGATCCACTGCGGCGCCTGCATGCTGCATGATAACGAAATGGCAAACCGGATGCGCATGGCAAACGAAGCAGGCGTTCCCTTTACCAACTACGGGACGGCGATCGCCCATATGAACGGCATCCTTGCAAGAAGCACGGCGTATGTCCTGCCCTATCTGGACTAAGCAGCGCGGTCGGTCTTTCCTTATCATTTCCCTGCCTGTGCGTTTTGCCTGATGCTTTCGGAAATCACCCGGTATGGATCACACCGGAGGAAGACTACGTGTGAAAATCGATGGCTAACCATTTTTACACGTAGTGTAAAGCCGGAAGCAAGAAAAAACTACGTGTGAAATCATCGATATCGCCAAATCTACACGTAGCCGGATAGAAAAAGGATCCGGGCGGGGAAATCCGGAAGGGACGGGGCCGGCAAGCCCCATTTTCATTCAGAACCAATTAAAAATAAAAAAAGACAATACAATTTTGACGATGCCGACCGGCCGTAAATATGGTATGATAAAGACAGTCATATGGGGTATTTAAGACCAAGGGAGGTGTCATATGAACAAACAGCTAAGAGCAGATGCGGATCAGATCATAAAGGAGGCGCTCCATGCCGTGTTGCCGGATGAGGCAGTGGCAAGGGCGCTTCTTGACTTTCACCCGGGAAGCGGAAAGACGATCCTGGTAGCGGCCGGGAAAGCAGCCTGGCAGATGGCGGCGGCAGCGCGCAAAGAACTGCCGGACATCGATGACGGGATCGTGATCACAAAATATGATCATGTCATCGGAGAGATCGAGGGGATCAAATGCCGCGAAGCGGGACATCCGGTGCCCGATGAGAACAGTTTTTCGGCGGCAAAAGAGGCGCTGGCCATGGTGGAGAACTTAAGCAGTGACGATACCGTGCTTTTCCTGCTCTCCGGCGGCGGAAGCGCGCTGTTTGAGTATCCCATGATCGATGGGGCGGAACTGCAGGATATCACGAAACAGCTCCTGAAGTGCGGTGCGGATATCGTGGAAATGAACACGGTCAGAAAGCGTTTAAGTGCCATCAAGGGCGGCCAGTTCGCAAAAGCTGCGGCACCCGCAAAGGTATTTTCCATCGTTCTGAGCGATATTTTGGGCGATCCCCTGGACATGATCGCGAGCGGGCCGGCTTATCCGGATTCTTCCACATGCGAACAGGCTCTTGCGATCGCAAAGAAATATGACCTGAAAATGTCAGACAAGGCTTGGGAATTACTGGCAAAAGAAACGCCCAAGACGCTTGATAACGTGGAAAGCTGTATCACGGGTTCGGTACGTGAACTGTGCAGTGCTGCGGCAAGATCCTGTAAAGCGCTCGGATATGAACCCGTTTTCCTGACGGATGAACTGAGCTGCGAGGCAAGGGAAGCCGGTTTCTTCTTAAGCAGTGTGGCAAGAACGCATAAAAAAGACGGCAAAAAACTCGCTTATATCGCAGGCGGTGAGACGATCGTACATCTGACCGGAACGGGACTGGGCGGCCGTAATCAGGAACTTGCGCTGGCGGCAGCACCCGGGATCTCCGGCCTGAAAAACACGGCGGTATTCTCTTTCGGAAGCGACGGAACGGACGGACCGACAGATGCCGCGGGCGGCTATGTGGACGAGGATACTTTCAACGAACTGAAGGCGCAGGGACTGGACGTACATGCGGTTTTAAAGAACAACGATTCATACGCGGCCCTGAAGGCTGTGGACGGCCTGATCGTGACCGGACCGACCGGAACGAATGTCAACGATGTGGCCCTCGTGCTGATCGGTAACGACTGACCGGTCAAATACGGCAAACGGTACAGATCATAAAAAAGGCACCGGTACAGCCGGTGCCTTTTTCATGGTTTCCTGCTCACAGGAGAAACTGTCCGATCAGGATGATGAGCGGGAGTGTCAGCGTAAAGAAGAGCGTGGACAAAAGGACGCTGTTCACGCAAAGAACGGGTTCTATGTCAAGCCGCATCGCATAAATGCTTGTCAGTGTCGCGCACGGGCAACCAAGATACACCAGGAGACACATCTTGGATGTGGTATCAAGCGGCAGCGGCTTTAAGAGCAGGATCACAAGCAGCGGGATCAGCAGGTTCCTGACAAAGACGACGGCATACGAGGACTTTTCCGTCAGGATCCGCAACAGACGGTTTTCAGACAGCATGACCCCGATGATGATCAGGGACAGGGGTGAAATGATCGAACCGATACTGGAAAATGCCGTCTGCAAAGGTGCCGGAAAACGGAGCTTCAAAGCCAGCATGAAGAGCATTAAGAGTGTGCTGATCATGGTGGGCGTGCAGAGATTCCTGATGCTCGGTTTGTCTTTCAGAAAAAGTGTATACTGCAGTGTGAAAAACAACACGTTGAATACAATGATCATGACCGCACTGTAAAGGATGGCGATATCGCCAAACAGTGCCAGACACAGCGGCAATCCGAGAAATGTACAGTTCGGGTAGGTGACAAGCCCCGTGATCACGGACATACGCGCACGGTCAGCACCCGCCAGGCGGTGTGCAAAGACGGATACGAACGTAACGCCCAGAAAAACGGCAAGCGTCAGAGCCGTGCCGATCAGGAGATTGCGCACATCGTTTGTGTCCAGTTCCTGAGAGGTGGCGGAGATCACCGTGAAAGGCAGGATCAGGTCCGCGCACAGTTTTGACAGGAAAACGCGCTGTTCCTTACCGATCAGCCCGGCTTTTCCCGCGATATAACCGATCAGGACATAGGTCAGTATGATCAGGATTTGTGAAAAAACAAGATTCATCGACATACCAGTATAATAACATGATTTTTATGGAATTGTATGGTATACTTTTATAGTTGTCCAAAGTATCAAACTGTATGGAGGATCCATATGGCAATCGAAGATTTCAATCAGACGGAAAAAGAATCAAAATTCCGCGGTTTTGCAAAGAAAGACAAAGGGATGGGACCTTCGGCCGGCAAGGCGCTTAAGATCATCGGCGCGGTAGCGGCTGTTCTGTTTATACTCATTCTGATCGGAAATTCTTTCTATACGATCCAGGAAGAGGAACAGGCGGTCGTTTGTACGTTTGGCGTGGCAAAGGCTGTGACGGAGCCCGGCATCCATTTCAAGATCCCCGTTATTCAGACCGTGGATAAAGTCAATACGACGATCCAGGGCTTTGCGATCGGGTATTCCGACAACTATGACCAGAATTACGACGGGCAGATGGGACCGGACGATTCCATGATGATCACATCGGATTATAACTTTATCCAGATTGATTTTTACGTGGAATACAGGGTCACGGACCCGGTTAAGGCTTTGTACGCATCGAGCGACCCCAAACTGGTCCTTGCGAACCTCGCACAGAACTGCATCCGTACCACGATCGGATCCTACGGCGTGGACGCGGTGCTGACCACCGGCAAAAACGAGATCCAGAGAAACATCAAGGACATGATCCTGGAAAAACTGGACAAACTCGATATCGGTATCCAGCTCGTCAATATCACGATCCAGGATGCGGAGCCGCCCACGGAGGAAGTCATCACGGCGTTTAAGTCCGTGGAGACCGCAAAACAGGGTAAGGAAACAGCGCTGAACAATGCGAACAAATACCGCAATGAGCAGATCCCGAACGCACAGGCGCAGGCAGACAAGATCAAGCAGGACGCCGAAGCGGACAAGGAAGGGCGTATCAATGAGGCGATCGGCCAGGTAGCGCGCTTTAACGCCATGTACGAGGAGTATGTGAAATTCCCGGCCGTTACAAAGCAGAGAATGTTCTACGAGACCATGGAAGAAGTCCTGCCGGATCTCAAGGTGATCATCGAAGGCGGGGACGGAAACGGCGTTTCCAAGATCCTGCCGCTTGCACCGTTTGACGAAACACTGAATACAGTGGAACCAAACGGTGACGGATCGGAAGAGTGACGGTATATAAGGAGAAATACAGATGGCAGAAGCAGAAAGATTTGATTCAAACGGAAATCCCGTTTCCAAAAAGAAGCGCAGCAAAGTCTGGCTTTGGGTCGTACTCGGCCTGGTCCTGCTCATTTTGCTGGACTCGTCATTAGTCGTATGTCATGAAGACGAATACAAACTCATCAGGCGTTTCGGACGCGTGGAGCGTACCATCTCGACGGCGGGACTCAATTTCAAGGTGCCGTTCATCGAATCGGTGGACACGATCCCGCGGCAGATCCTGCTCTATGATATTCCGCCTTCGGACGTCATCACCAGTGACAAGAAGTCGATGATCATCGACAGCTATGTGCTCTGGGAAGTGACGGACCCGCTTTTGTTCGCACAGACCTTAAGCTGCTCGATCGCGAACGCGGAAAACCGTATCGATATGCTGGTCTACAACGCGATGAAGAACAAGATCTCCAACATGACCCAGGATGAGGTGATCAGGAGCCGCGACGGCAAAATGACGATCACCGATGTGGTGGCGGAGGAAGATGTGCAGAATAACGACATCGTGCTCGAAGAGAAGACGAAAGTCGTGCAGATCAAGTCCCTGACAGAGGAGATCATGGATCATATCGGCACGGTCTATGAGCAGTACGGTATCAGGATCTTAACGGTCGAGGTCAAGAAACTCGACCTGCCCGATGACAACAAACAGGCAGTCTACACGCGTATGATCTCCGAGCGTGAGAACATCGCGGCGCAATATACGGCAGAAGGCGCATCCCAGGCGCAGATGATCAAAAACACGACCGACAAGGAAGTGTCGATCATGCTTTCAGAGGCGAAGGCGGACGCCGAAGAGATCCGTGCGGAAGGCGAAGCAGAGTACATGCGGATCTTGAGCGATGCATATGCAGACACCAAAAAGAGTGATTTTTACACCTTTGTACGTGCGCTGGATGCCGCAAAGGAAAGCATGCGGGAGAATGGCGGCGAAAAGACTTTGCTCCTGCCTGCGGATTCCCCCATCGCGCAGATCTTCACGCAGGGGGATTTTGCCATAGAGAGCGAACAAATTCCGGAATAGGAGAAAATCAATATGATCTGTGAAAAAATGGTAGGCCTGGTGAAGGGATCTTCCGCGATCCGGGCGATGTTTGAAGAAGGACAGAAAATGGCGGCCATTTACGGCGCCGGGAACGTGTATGATTTCTCGCTGGGAAATCCGAACGTTGCACCGCCGGAAGCGGTGAAAGACGCGGTCATGGACCTCATTCAGAACGAGGATCCCATGCGCCTGCACGGCTATATGAGCAATACGGGATTTGCATCCACGCGGGAAGCGGTCGCAAACTCCTTAAACCGCAAATACGGTACACATTATGATGCCGGCAACGTGATCATGACGGTCGGTGCGGCCTCCGGGCTGAACGTGGTCTTCCGCTCGCTCTTAAATCCGGGAGACGAGGTGATCACCTTTGCTCCGTTCTTTGCGGAATACCGGAATTATGTGGCAAACTACGACGGCGTGCTGGTCGAGATCTCGCCGGACACGGCGACCTTCCAGCCGAAACTTGATGAATTCGCGGAAAAGATCACGGCCCGCACCAAATGCGTACTGGTCAACTCGCCGAATAACCCGACAGGTGTTATTTATTCAGCGGAGACCTATCGCAGGATGGCTGCGATCCTGAACGAAAAGCAGAAAGAATTCGGAACATCGATCTATCTGATCACGGACGAGCCTTACCGCGAGCTGGTATACGGTGACGTGGAAGTGCCGTTTGTTCCTGATTTTTACAAAAACACGATCGTCGGTTATTCGTTCAGTAAATCCCTGTCCCTGCCCGGCGAGCGGATCGGGTATCTTGTCATCCCCTCCGAGGTGGATGATTTTGCCGATGTATACGGTGCCGCAAGCGTGGCAAACAGGATCCTCGGCTATGTCAATGCGCCTTCGCTGTTCCAGCTGGTCGTAGAGCGCTGTCTCGAGGAAACGACAGACATTTCCTACTACGAACGGAACCGGAACACCCTCTATGAGGGACTGACGAAACTGGGATTTCAGTGCATCAAACCCGACGGCGCGTTCTATCTGTTCATGCGATCGCCGATGGAAGATGAAAAAGCCTTCTGCGAGATCGCAAAGAAATACCATATCCTGATCGTGCCGGGCTCCGGTTTCGGATGCGGCGGCTATGTGCGCATCGCGTACTGTGTGGCCTATGAGACGATCGTGAATTCCCTGCCGGCTTTTGCAAAGCTTGCGGAAGAAACACTGTAAAAGGGAGAAAAAAATGGGTTATCAGGAAAATATCCGCCGGGTGGTCCCGTATGTTCCGGGCGAACAGCCCAAAGTTACGGGAGACCTGATCAAACTGAATACCAATGAGAATCCGTACCCGCCTTCACCGAAGGTGAAACAGGCGATCGAGGCGCTTCCCGTCGAGGAAATGCGCCTGTATCCGGATACGACTGCCGCACCGCTCGTAAAGACGCTGGCAGCCTATTACGGGCTCGATCCCGCGCAGGTCTTTGTCGGGGTCGGGAGCGATGATGTGCTGGCGACCTGCTTTTTGACGTTTTTTGCAGGCAGCAGGCCGGTCCTTTTCCCGGACATTACATATTCTTTCTATGATGTCTGGACGGCATTGTACCATATTCCCTACGAAACGGTTCCGCTCACGGATGATTTTCATATCCGTTCCGCAGATTATATGCGGCCTAACGGCGGGATCGTGATCGCAAACCCGAATGCACCGACTTCCATGGCGGAACCTTTGTCCGTGATCGAAGAGATCATCAGGAACAATGCGGATTCCATCGTGATCGTGGATGAGGCTTATATTGATTTCGGCGGGGAAACGACGCTGCCGCTTCTGAAAAAGTATAAAAACCTTGTAATCATCCGGACGTTCAGCAAATCCAGATCTTTCGCGGGCATGCGGATCGGCTTTGCCATGGCGGATGCATCCCTGATCGAAGCGCTCAACAACGTGAAGTTTTCGATCAATTCCTATACGATGAACTGCACGGCGATCGCTTACGGCGTTGCAACGGTGGAGGATGAGCCGTATTTTCGTGAGATGATAGGAAAGATCGTAAAGACCAGGGAGAAGACAGGGGCTGCGCTTTCGGAACTGGGCTTCACCTGCCTGCCTTCGGCGGCCAATTTCCTGTTCGCAACACACCAGACGGTCCCTGCGGATGAGATCTTTACGCGCTTAAAGAAACACAATATCTACGTGCGGTTCTTCAAAAAGCCGCGGATCGATAACTATCTGCGGATCACGATCGGCACGGATGCGCAGATGGAGCGGCTGGTCGAAGTACTGAAGGAGGAATTATGCAATATCTGATCGTTTTTCTGGTTTCCATGGTCCCCCTGATCGAATTAAGGGGCGCCATTCCCGTGGCTTACGGATTCAAGGCGGCCGACCCGTCCTTTAATCTGTTGGCCGGTTATATCCTGATCGTGATCGGTAATATGCTTCCGGTCCCCATCATTTTCTTCTTTGCGCGGAAAGTGCTTGAGTGGGGCGCGGACAAGCCCGTGATCGGGAAATTCTTTACATTCTGTCTGGAAAAGGGCCATAAGGGCGGCGAAAAGCTGATGTCCAAAGCAGGGCGCGGCCTGTTCGTGGCACTGATGCTCTTTGTGGGCATTCCGCTTCCGGGAACCGGTGCATGGACGGGAACGCTTGCCGCGAGCCTTCTGGACATGAAATTCAAGGAAAGCATCATTGCTGTCATCTGCGGCGTTGCGCTGGCCGGCGTGATCGTCGGCGTGCTCTGTACCCTGGGCTTTGGCGCATGGTTCGGGATCACGGGTTAACTGGAAATGGATGCATATACCGGATTTGCACAACTGTATGATGAACTGATGGATAATGTTCCGTACGCGGAGTGGGCTGCTTTCGTGCGGGACATTTTGTGCTCTTACGGGATCGGGGACGGTCTCGTTCTGGATCTTTGCTGCGGGACCGGTACGCTGACCGAACTGCTTGCGGATGCGGGTTACGACATGATCGGCGTGGACAATGCGGAGGATATGCTCTCGGTCGCCATGGAAAAGCGGGATGAGAGCGGGCATGACATTCTTTATCTTCTGCAGGACATGCGTGCCTTCGAACTGTACGGCACGGTCCGCGCGATCGTCTGTATCTGCGACAGTATGAACTATCTGACGGATCCGGCGGATTTTTTGAAGGTTTTGAAACTGGCGGCCAATTATCTCGACCATGACGGTATCTTTTTATTTGACCTGAATACGGAATATAAATACGAAACACTGCTTGCAGACAATACTTTTGCCGAAAACCGCGACGACTGCAGTTTTATCTGGGAAAACGAGTTTGATGCGAAGACGCGGATCAACACATATATGCTGACACTGTATGCAAATGACGGGGATGAGAACTACCGCCGCTTCGAGGAAGTTCATACACAGCGCGCCTACAAGGCTTTGGAAGTGGAAGAGATGATCCGGGAGGCAGGACTTGAACTGTTACGCGTCTGCGATGCCTTTTCGGGAGAACCTGCAAGAGATCACAGTGAGCGGCTCTGCTTTATCTGCAGGCGGCCGGCACCCATGTGATCAACAGAATACACGGGGATTTCCGCACGATCCCTAAAACAGGAGTTTGGATATGAGTGACCATATTGTCAGAGCAACAGCCGGAAACGGACAGATCAGGGCCTTTGCGGCCTGTACAAAGGAACTGGTGGAACAGGCGCGGATCGCGCACAACACGAGCCCTGTGATCACGGCTGCCCTCGGCAGGCTGCTGACGGCAGGCGCCATGATGGGCCTGACGCTGAAAAGTGAGGAAGACCTTCTGACGCTTCAGATCCGCGGTTCCGGACCTGCGAAGGGACTGACCGTGACTGCCGACGGTGCTGCAAATGTAAAAGGATATGCCCTTGTGCCGGATGTGATCCTGCCGCCGAATGCGGCCGGCAAACTGGATGTTTCCGGTGCACTCGGAATCGGCATCTTAAATGTGATCAAAGATATGGGCCTGAAGGACCCGTATGTCGGGCAGGTCGAATTAAAGACCGGCGAGATCGCGGAAGACCTGACCTATTATTTTGCGGTCAGCGAACAGGTCCCTTCGGCAGTCGGTCTCGGCGTGCTGATGAACAGGGACAACACCGTCAGACAGGCCGGCGGGTTTATCGTACAGCTCATGCCTTATGCCGATGAGCACCTGATCGACGCGCTGGAAGAGAAGATCAGCGGGATGCCGAGTGTTACGACGCTTCTGGATGAAGGAAGAACGCCGGAAGGACTGATCGAATACCTGCTGGGTGATTTTGAACCGGAGATCCTGCAGACGTATCCGACGCAGTTTTTCTGCAATTGTGATAAAATGCGTGTAGAGAAAGCTCTGATCGCCGTGGGCGCAAAGGAACTCGACGGGATGATCGCCGCAGGCGAACCGATCGAAGTGAAATGTCATTTCTGCGGAAAGGCTTACACCTTTTCGATCGACGAACTGCGTGAAATAAGGACGAAAGCGAAAAAATAAAACATGTTATAACATCGATATACAGGAGGCAGACATGAAAGACGGATTTATTAAAATAGCAGCCGTTACCCCAAATCTGAAGGTGGCAGATGTGGCTTATAACACAGCGGAGATCGTGAAACTCTTCCACCAGGCATCCGATGCCGGTGCAAAGCTGATCGTGTTCCCGAAACTGTGTCTTACGGGATGCAGTCTGGGAGATCTCATCATGCAGTCTGCCCTGTTGCAGGCAGCGGCGGACGGGATCCAGATGATCGCAAAAGAAACAAAAGGAAGTGATTCCGTTGTTGTCGTCGGGTTTCCCGATCCGGTATCCGGGCAGCCGGTCACGGCTTTTATACAGAACGGTACCGTTCTTGCCACGGTCGCAAAACCGGAATCTTTCCTGCTGCAGGTCCGGGTGGAGGGAACGTCCTGTTCCTTTTCCGTCGGCCTGTGTTACAGGAGCGGGGCTGATCTGGTTGTCCGTCCGATGGCTGAATATGATCTTGTCTGTGCCGACACGATCCGTACGCAGGAGGCTCTGTGCGGCAGCCGCCGTCATCAGTGCATCCTGGTCCAGGCCAATGCCGGTGAGGGTGAATCGACGACGGACTACGTGTACGCAGGTCATAACCTGATCACGCAGTGCGGCAAGCTGATCGCTGAATCCGGAAGCTTCACGAACGGGATCTGTTATGGGGTTGTGGATGTGGATCTCGTGCATGCAGCACGCAGAATGAAAAAATTATATGATGAATTAACGAAAAAACGACAGGCAGTACCGGAAAAGATCTCCGTCTCCATGAAGCCCTGCGGAACGGTCTTAAGCGGTGTGATCCGTCAAAATCCGTTCCTTGTGGAGGATGAACAGGAAATGAACCGGCGCATCGCGCATATCCTGATGCTGCAGACCATGGGGCTGAAAAAGCGCCTGACGCACTGCAGGGCCAAGACAGCCGTGCTTGGGATCTCCGGCGGACTCGATTCCACGCTGGCCCTGTTTGTGACCGTCCGTGCCTTTGATCTGCTCGGATGGGACAGGAAGGATATCCTTGCCGTGACCATGCCATGTTTTGGGACCTCGGACCGCACGCATAAGAATGCAATGGAAATGATGGAACTGCTTGGTGTTACGGTACGGGAGATCTCGATCGCGGATGCCATCACACAGCATTTTTCCGATATATCACATGACCAAAACGTACACAATGCAACCTACGAAAATGCACAGGCAAGAGAACGCACACAGATACTGATGGACCTTGCCAACGAAAAGAACGGGCTCATGGTCGGTACAGGGGACCTGTCCGAGCTCGCGCTTGGCTGGGCGACATACGGAGGGGATCATATCTCCATGTATGCGGTCAACGCGGATGTACCCAAAACCCTGATGCGCAAGATCGTCCTGTATTTGGCAGACCGTGTGGTCGCGGGTGATTTTGACAAAACGGGAGAAGAGGGGACACGCGAAAAACTGGCAGAGACACTGCGCGACGTGGTGGCTACGCCGGTCAGCCCGGAGCTGCTGCCTGCGGCGGCCGGATCGATCGCACAGAAGACGGAAGATATCATCGGTCCTTACGAACTGCATGATTTCTTCCTGTATTACATGCTGCGTTACGGGTTTGCACCGCATAAGATCTACCGCATGGCGGTCGTGGCTTTTTCGCAGGTATACGACGGGGATGAGATCCGTAAATGGATCACACTGTTCTATCAGCGCTTTTTTGCCCAGCAGTTTAAGCGTTCCTGCCTGCCGGACGGCCCGGCGATCGGCAGTGTCGGTCTTTCCCCGCGCGCAGGATTAAAAATGCCAAGCGACGCCGAAGCAGCCGCCTGGCTGTCAGATCTGAACAGGATATAGGATCAGCGTCAATCCACGCTGAACAGAAGCGCGCCGTAGGTCGGGAACGGCCATACGTCGGCAGGTGTATAGACCTCCATGGTATCGCAGCATTTGCGGAGCGCACGCATGGCGGGAATGATCACGTCGCGGTAGTAGGTGGCCTGACGCAGGGCATCTGTCTTGGCGGATGCAACGTCCAGTTTGGCCGCAAGGTCCTCCGCAAGTGAAAAAGCCTGATCCTGCAGTTCGGAGAGACGGCGGATCAGAGAGATCTCCATCGCACAGGAGATGGGAGCAGCGGATGCACCGTCCTGATCTGCTGTATCGATGGCACGTTTTCTGTTTACAGTGGTACTGAGTTCAGAGACATAGCGGTTCACGGCAGGAAGGATCTGCTTATGCGCCATGTTGACCATTGTCAGTCCCTCGATCCTTACGATCTTGGAGTAGGTGTCCAGACTGATCTCATAGCGGCTCTGCATCTCTGTTTTGGTAAAGATCCTGTGGCGCTCAAACAGTTCGACATTTTTGGGATCTAAGAAAGTCTGGAATGCATCCACCGCGGTCGGGAGTTCCAGCAGACCGCGTTTTGCCGCTTCTTTACGCCATTCCTCGGAGTAACCGTCTCCGTTAAAGATGATCCGTTTGTGTTCCCGGATCGTCCGTTTGATCAGTTCACTCAAAGCATCTGTAAAATCATCCGCTTTTTCAAGTTCATCCGCAAACTGGCGTAATTCCTCCGCAACGATCGTGTTCAGGACAACGTTGGGGCCAGAGATCGACTGCGAGGAGCCGGGAGAGCGGAATTCAAATTTATTCCCCGTAAAAGCAAACGGCGAAGTGCGGTTGCGGTCGGTCGAATCCTTGGTAAAAGTCGGCAGGACGTGAACGCCGATCTCCATGCGGGAAGCATGTGCATCGTAGTCCGTGCCGTTTTCGATCGATTCGAGAACAGCAGCCAGATCATCGCCGATAAAGAGCGACATGATGGTCGGAGGTGCTTCATCTCCGCCCAGACGGTTGTCATTTCCGGCGTAAGCAACGGAATAACGCAGCAGATCCTGGTATTCATCCACAGCCTTGATCACTGCGACCAAAAACAGCAGGAACTGTGCATTTTCATGCGGGGATTTGCCCGGATTGAGCAGATTGACGCCTGTATCCGTTGAAAGCGCCCAGTTGTTGTGCTTTCCGCTTCCGTTTACGCCCTCAAAAGGTTTTTCATGGAGCACGCAGACCATGCCGTGATGCCTTGCGACATTCTTCATGATCTCCATGGTCAGCTGGTTGTGGTCCACGGAAATATTGGTGGTCGTATAGATCGGCGCGAGCTCATGCTGCGCGGGGCTTGCCTCGTTGTGTTCGGTCTTGGCAAGGATACCCAGCTTCCAGAGTTCCTCGTTCAGTTCCTTCATAAATGCGGAGATACGCGGCTTGATGGCGCCGAAATAATGATCGCTCATTTCCTGACCCTTGGGCGCGGGAGCGCCGAAAAGCGTCCGTCCGCAGTAGAACAGATCTTTGCGCTCGCGATAGACCTTCTCGTCGATCAGGAAGTATTCCTGCTCGGCGCCGACGGTCGTGTTGACTTTCTTCACATCCGTATCGCCAAACAGGCGGACAACCCGCAGGGCCTGTTCGCTGATCGCTTCCATGGAGCGAAGGAGCGGAGTCTTCTTATCCAAAGCCTCCCCGCCGTAGGAACAGAAAGCGGTAGGGATGCATAATACGCCGTCTTTTACAAAGGCATAACTGGTCGGATCCCATGCGGTGTAGCCGCGTGCTTCAAATGTTGCGCGCAGGCCGCCGGAGGGGAAACTGGAGGCGTCCGGCTCACCCTTGATCAGGTTTTTGCCGGAAAATTCCATGATCACGCGCCCGTCGTTCTGCGGCGAGATAAAACTGTCGTGCTTTTCGGCGGTGATGCCGGTCAAAGGCTGGAACCAGTGGGTATAATGTGTTGCGCCCTGCTCGATCGCCCAGTCTTTCATCGCGATCGCGACCACATTGGCTACGGCGATGTCCAGATCCTTGCCGTCTTCGATCGTTTTGTGCAGGGAACGGTAAATATCCTTTGGCAGTTTGTCGCGCATGATGCTGTCATTGAACACCATGCTGCCGAAGATCTCGGGAACGTTACTTTTCATATCTCAATTTCCTCCATTTCCCACTATTATATTATTTATGACCCGAAGCGTAAAGAAGATTATGCTATAATCATATAGGAAAGCATTGGATGAAAATATCGTACGGATTATGGGTCATACACCCGGGATATAATCATTACAGGGTGTCCTTAGAATGAAAAATTAAACCTGTACTTTGACAACTGAAAATCGCCTATAAAAGTCTAGTTTACTGTTGCAATGAACTCTGTTAAATTTCTTATATCGATTACTGTCTGCGGATAGGAGCAGATATGAATTATTATAAGAG
>JAFZQU010000020.1 GCA_017620255.1 Lachnospiraceae bacterium | reverse complement strand
CTCTTATAATAATTCATATCTGCTCCTATCCGCAGACAGTAATCGATATAAGAAATTTAACAGAGTTCATTGCAACAGTAAACTAGACTTTTATAGGCGATTTTCAGTTGTCAAAGTACAGGTTTAATTTTTCATTCTAAGCCCACCACGATATCACGATACAAAAAATGCAGTCCCATTGAAAGGACTGCATTTCCTGATCTGTTCCATGATTTTTCTATTCTTCCGAAAAATCAGTATCCATCGCTACCTGCAAGCGGTAGTCCGGATAATGCTTCTGCACATCTGTAAGGACATCTTCGTATACGGTCTTTCTGTCCGCTGCATCCAGGCTGATCACAATATCAAACCGCATGGTCTTTTTTTCCTTGTCCATATAGAACCCGTGCATCTGCAGTATATGCGGATGGGCGGTTACGATCCCATGCACCTTTTTCTGTGCTTCTATGATGTCCCGGTCCCTGGTGTTAATGGAGTATACCCCGATCGCAGTCAGGATGATCCTGTGCTTGGCGTATACTTTTTCCTGTATGCTGCGGATGAACTGATCCAGCCGGTCCGCAGAATACGTGTCCGGTACTTCTATATGGACCGAACCGTTCCAGGAATCCGGGCCGTAATTATTCAGTACAAGATCATAGGCTCCCTGCACATCCGGGAATTCCATCACGGTCTCCTTGATGCTCTTTGCCAGATCGGGATCGTTTCTCTCTCCCAGGATCTGTGAAACCGTTTCTTTCAGCATATCAAGCCCCGATTTTATGATCACAAGAGAAATGACGGCACCTAGCCATGCCTCCAGGGAAATGCCGAATATCAGGAAGATCGCGGCCGCTACCAGTGTGGATGCCGAAATGACGGAATCAAGCGTCGCATCCTCTCCCGAATTGATCAGGGAACCGGAATTCACTTTCTTTCCGACAGATTTCACATATCTGCCGAGGGCGATCTTCACGACGACCGCCACCCCTACGATGACCAGCGAGACCGTTGAATAATCCGGCGTATCAGGATTTATGATCTTCTTGACGGATTCAACAAACGACGTGATACCGGCATACAGCACGATGGCCGATATGATCATCGCGCTCATATACTCGATGCGGCCGTATCCGAATGGATGCTTTTTGTCGGGTTCCTTTCCGGCCAGTTTTGTTCCGATGATGGTGATCAGGGAACTGCCGGCGTCCGAGATGTTGTTCACGGCATCCATGACAATAGCGATGGAATTGCTTGCAAGGCCGATGACCGCCTTGAAGGCGGCAAGCAGTACGTTTGCGACAATTCCGGTCACACTTGTCCTTACGATTATCTTTTCTCTTTCATCAACTGTTTTGTTCATTTTTTCTCCGGATTGATTTTTACGTCAGATGATACCAAGCGGGATCAATACGACCAGCAGGATCGCAACGGCACTCCAGATCGTGATCAGGAATCTGTTGCGTTTTGATTTTTCCATATCGGGCACGTAATTGCTGGCAAGGAAGAACGGGATATATGTCGTGATAAATACCGGGATTACGCCCCACCATTTATATACCCAGATGAATGAATGATTGGATGTTGCGGCAAGAAAAGATTCCACGAGCGCAAACAGCAGTGCCATCTCGATGGCCCCGGCCAGTTTGCAGCTGATCCCGCCTTTGCCGTCTTTGGCAAAATAGCGTTTGTTCCTGTCCTCCGGTAACATCTTGAACGAAATGATCCCGGCGAGCATGAACATCATCGACAGTTCCCAGCACACGCCGATCAGCAGGATAAAAGTCGTGGATTCATTGCTGACAGACCACAACGGATATTTGAAAAAATGCGCGATCACGGCATTGCAGATCTCGTACAGCCAGTGCACGCCGTAGAGTGCAAGGCCCGCATACACTACCTCGTAGTTTTTCTTGTGCAGCTCGCTCCAATACACATAGAACACGACCGCCAGAATGAAAATAAAAGTCCAGTTGAAATTCTCCGTGGAACGCACCTGTATGGCTTCCACCAGGCTTTTGGACAGGTCTGACCCGTCACCCCAGAATCGAAACATAAACCAACACCTCCTCCACACAGGATTATATCATATCCGCCCCCGTTTCCGAAACAGATATGATATGATAAATAATAAATGTGCCGGAGGTCTTTGGGGCAAAGGAGGAAGCTATGATCATCAGAAAAACCGTCAGTGCGGACCGGGAAGGGATCTCACAGATCACACAGTTCGTGCGCGAGCAACTACAGGGCAGCGGGATCAGGGAAAAAGATGTCTCAAATGCCTGTCTTGCCGCCGAAGAAATGGCGGGCAGCATCGCTTCGCATGCCACCGGGGACATGACCGTCGCCATCAGAGGGGTCATGGGTTATCTGACCGTTGAGATCTCCGCAAAGGGCGACCGGTACAATCCGGCAGAAAAGATCGGACCTGAAAATCTTCTGGATGAAGAGGTCGGTGCGGGCGCACAGGATACGATCCGCTCGATCCTCCTAAGATCCATGGCCGAAAAGCTCCGCTACAGGCACAACCACGGGACCAACCGGATCAGTTTTCTGGTGCGCAGATCCAAACACGCTTTTCTCTATCAGACGCTCGGGGCGATGGCTCTTGCCGTCATCGCCGGGTTTCTTCTTTCCGAACTCGGCTTTGCCGATCTTAACACGGATCTGGATACTTATCTGCTGACGCCGGTCAAGACCATGTACTTAAACGCTCTGAAAATGATCGTTGCCCCGGTTGTTTTCTTTTCGATCGTTTCCTGCATCGTGCGGTTTTCGGACCTCTCCGAACTCGGCCGTGTGGGCGGACGCACGGTCCTGATGTATATGATCACGACCGTGATCGCGGTCTTTGTCGGGATCGGCTGCTTTTATCTGTTTAAGCCGGGCGGGGCGATCCCTGCGGGTGCCGTATCCGACGCCGTAAAAGACATCACCTCGAAGACCATGGATGTTTCGATCAAGGATATGATCGTCGGGATCGTTCCTTCGGATTTCCTGCAGCCGTTTGTGGAATCCGACATGCTGCAGCTGATCTTCCTTGCAGTCATCTGCGGCATCGGTGCCGGCCTGATGGGACATTCCTCCGAACGTATCAAAGACATGTTTGAATCTCTCAATGAACTGTTCCTGAAGATCACTTCGCTCGTGATCCGGTTCATGCCCATTGCCGTTTTCTGTTCCATCTGTTCCATGATGCTGAATATGGGGATCGCCACGATCATCTCGGTGTTCGGCATTTTTGCCACGTTTGTGTTCGGGCTTTTATGCATGATGCTCATCTACAGTATCATCATGATGGTCGTTGCAAAGCTGAATCCGCTTCCGTTCCTGAAAAAATACCCGCAGACAATGCTGCAGGTTTTTTCCATGGCTTCGAGCAACGCCTCGATCCCGCTGAATATGGAAGCCTGTAAAAATCTCGGGATCGCACAGAAGATCTACAGCCTGTCCATCCCGCTCGGCGCCACTGTCAATATGGACGGCGCCTGCGTGTACATGGCTGTTTTTGCGCTCTCGCTTGCCAAAATATACGGTGTTCCCGTTACCGGTGCTTCCCTGACCGCCATGATCATTTCGATCATCGTCCTGTCTGTCGGGGCGCCGGGAATACCCGGTTCCGGCCTGATCTGCCTAAGTGTTCTGCTGGCGCAGATCGGTGTGCCGACAGAAGCCATCGGTCTGATCATGGGGATCGATTCGCTTGTCGGCATGTTCCGCTGCATGAGCAACTGCACCGGTGATGTGGCTGTCAGCGTCGCAGTGGCAAAACGTGAACATATGCTGGACGAAAATGTATATAGAAAATAAATGTAGAAAATATATAGAGAGAATTAAGTGTAGGAAATGATCGCTCTACAGGTCCAGAATGATCGTTACCGGGCCGTCGTTGACGGACGCGACTTTCATGTCTGCGCCAAACTCTCCCGTCTCCACATGGAACCCGCGTTCCCTGCAAAGTTTAACGACCATCTCGTACAGGGGCTTTGAGATCTCGGGCCTTGCCGCCTGCGTAAAGCCCGGTCTTCTGGAACTGCAGTCCGCATACAGTGTGAACTGGCTCACGATCAGAAGTTCCGCTTCTGCATCTCCGGGCGATATGTTCATCTTGCCGTTCTCGTCTTCAAACACACGCAGCCCGCAGATCTTATCCGCGATCTTTGCCGCCTGCTCCTCCGTGTCATCCACGTGCACGCCAAGGAGCACGAGAAATCCTTTCCCGATCTTTGCCACTTCCGCTCCGTCTATTGTCACCGATGCGGATAAAACGCGCGTTACTACCGCTCTCATGATTTTTCCTCTTTCTGATATGTCATGCCCGGGATTGCTTTTCCGGTATGAAAAATGGCTGCCTTACACGTTCTCCGGGTTGCTCTTCCGGTCCGGAATGACGAAGTCCGGATGCTCGCCAAGCCATGCGGTCTGCGGCATGCAGGATAGCATCGAAACATCATCGTCCGTCAGTGCGAAATCAAATACTTCCATATTCGCTTTCATGTGTGCAGCCGAAGATGCCTTCGGGATCGGAAGGATCCCTTTCTGCAGCAGGAACCGTAAATTGATCTGCTGGATGCTTTTGCCGTATTTCTCGGAAAGGCGCACGAGGATGGCGTTTCCGATCGTCGCATTCTCCCGCCCTCTTCCAAGCGGACTCCATGCCATGGGAAGGACCTCATGTTCCTTGCAGAATGCGACCGCCGCTTCCTGCGAGTAGCCGGGATGCAGTTCCAGCTGATCGACAACAGGACGGATCGTGCAGTGATCCAGGATATTCTGCAGATGATGCGGGAGGAAATTGCTGAGTCCGAGCCTCTTTACGCGTCCCTGTCTGACCATATCCTCCATGGCCTTCCAGGTCTCCACGTCCAGTTCCTTCCAGTTCTCATCGTCCGCACCGGTCTGCCTCGGCCAGTGCATCATATAGATGTCCACATAGTCCGTCTGCAGGCGGTTTAAGGACTTGTCGAGTGCGCATTTTGCGTTTTCCGCGCCCATCTCGTCTATCCAGAGTTTCGTTTCAATGATGACTTCCGAACGCGCGATCCCGCTCTCTTTCAGGGCATTTCCCAGTGAACGCTCGGTCTCATACAAAGACGCCGTGTCAAAGAACCTGTATCCGCATTCGATCGCATCGAGGATGATCTTCCTGTTATCCTCAAATTCCTCATTGTACGTCCCAAACCCGATCTTCGGGATCTGTGACCCGTCATTCAATACATAGTATTCGTTCATATGCGCCCTCCTTTTAATTTTTCAGTTCACTGAATATGGCTGATCCGATGATCAGAACGGCACCGATGATGCCGGTTATACTTAACGGTTCTCTGAGCAGAAGCGCGGAAAAAAGAAGCGCCGAGACAGGATCGATATAACTGAACACGGCGATCGTCTGCACGTTCAATCCGTCCATACTTCCAAAGTACATGGCGTATGCGATGCCGGTATGGACAATACCGAGGACCAGAAGCAAAAGGACGGAAACCGCGTTTGCACCTTCGCCCCTGAACCCGTCTGTTAACAGCAGATAGGGAAGCATGACAAGTCCTGCCGATAAGAGCAGTACGGTTGTGCGTCGGAACGGATCGATCCCGGGCGTCTTCTTATTCATGATGACAACCCCGGAATAAAAGAACGCCGCACCAAGTCCCAGTGCGATCCCGCGCAGGTTTCCCGCCTGCGCACCACCGTCCCCGATCACGCCGGATACAAGTACCATACCGATAATGGATACGGCAGCGCAAAGTGCTTTTTTCCCTGTCAGCCGTTCCCTGAAGATGAGCGGGGACAGGAGCATAACGATGGTCGGCTCCATATAGTAACAGAGCGTAGCGACCGCGACCGTGGTATGATTGTAGGCTTCAAACAGCAGGATCCAGTTGATCCCGATCATAGCCCCCGTGATCAGAAGACGCACGAACACGCCTGTAGGGATCTTTTCCCACGCTTCCTTCTTGCGTATCAGTGCAAACACGAGCAGGAACAGTCCGCCGAGTATGCCGCGCGAAAAAGCCAGCAGTGCCGACGAAAGCGGTATATACCTTCGCAGCACGCCGACCGTCCCGAAGATCAGCATCGACGAAATGAAGATTCCCAGCGACTTGCGGTCGTTTGATCTTTCCATAGTGTTCCCTTCCCGGTTCCGGTTTCTATCAAGCATTATACCCTATCACTTGCTACGCGTACACAAAAATGCTACAGTTATTCCTTGGAAAAACAGGAAGAGGTAGTGACATGATCAAACTGATCGTAACGGACATGGACGGGTGCCTGCTGGATGGAGCAGGATGCATGCCGGGTGATTTTGACGAAACGTTTCAACGGATGGAAGAGAAGGATGTGATCTTTGCCGCCGCGAGCGGAAGGTCGATTACGGGGCTTCAGAAACCGTTTGGCGAAACCGCGCATAAAATGGCCTTCTTATCCGATAACGGCGCCTGCGCGTACTATAAAGAAGAATGTCTTTTCTCCCATACGATCGCAAGGGAAGACTATCTCCCGGTGTTGTTGGAAGCTCGTAAATACAGGGATCTCATCCCGGTGGTCTGCGGAGTCAAAGACGCGTGGATCGAAGATGCGGACAAGCTTACGCAAAAAGATATCGCGGAGATCAGCAAATACTATCCGACCTGGAAGGAATGCAGATACGAAGAGATCCCGGAGGATGTGATCAAGGTTGCACTGCTGTATTTTGACGATATAGAAAAGAACATCTATCCGGTTTTCAACCGGTTCAGCAACGAGCGGCTGCTCTGCAAAGTCACGGCTTTTGTGTGGATCGATCTGTTCGATGCAAGCGTCTCCAAGGGCACGGGCGTTGCGGCCCTGCAGGAGCGTCTTGGCATCCGCAAAGAAGAAACGGTTGTTTTCGGCGATTATCTGAACGACATTCCCATGGCGGATCATGCGATCCGGTCGTTTGCGCCGTCCAATGCGCATCCCGATGTTCTTGAAAGGTTCACGGATGTCATCGGTTCCAATGAGAGCGGCGCCGTCACGAAGACGATCCGGGATATCATTTCACAAGCATAAATTTCCCAACAAAAAAGCGGATCCCGCCGCTTACGGCTGCTTGCCGATATAAGCCAGGATCCCGCCGTCCACATACAGAATGTGGCCATTCACAAAATCAGAGGCAGAACTTGCCAGAAAAATGGCGGGCCCTGCCAGATCTTCCGCTACGCCCCACCGCGCTGCTGGTGTTTTGGATACGATAAACGCATCAAACGGATGGCGGCTTCCGTCCGGCTGTGTCTCCCGAAGCGGTGCTGTCTGTTCCGTAGCGATATAGCCCGGACCGATCCCGTTGCATTGGATATTATATCCGCCGTATTCGGAAGCTATATTTTTCGTCAGCATTTTCAGACCGCCTTTCGCGGCTGCGTAAGCCGATACCGTTTCCCTGCCGAGTTCCGACATCATGGAGCAGACGTTGATGATCTTCCCGCCGCCTCTTTTGATCATGGAAGGGATCACGGCCTTCGCTGCAATGAACGGACCGGTCAGATCCACATCAATGACTCTGCGGAAATCGTCAGCATCCATCTCTGTCATCGGGATCCGTTTGATGATCCCGGCATTATTTACAAGAATATCAATGGGACCGGCCTCTTTTTCGATCCGTTCCACGAGATCGCGCACGGCGGCCTCGTCTGTGACATCACATATATATCCTTTGGCGTCGATCCCGTCCTGCCTGTAGCTTGCGAGCCCCCTGTCCACGGTCTCCTGTCTGCTGCAGTTAAAAACGATCCTTGCACCTGCCTGCGCATATGCTTTTGCGATCGCATATCCGATCCCGTATGCGCCGCCGGTGATCCATGCCACTTTTCCTTTTAATGAAAATAACTCTTCCATGATCTTCTCTCCGTCAAAGGGGATCCGGTTGCGTCAGAACTCAACGCAGATCCGTTGTTTTGATGTTGTCCATATCGTCAAATTCCTGATTTTCACCGCCCATCGCCCAGATGAAGGTATAATTCGATGTGCCTGCACCGGCGTGGATGGACCAGGAAGGTGAGATCACCGCATCCTCATTGTGCATGATGATATGTCTGGTCTCCTGCGCTTCTCCCATAAAATGAAAGACCACCTGATCATCCGGGATCTCAAAATACGTATAGATCTCCATACGGCGTTCGTGTGTGTGTACCGGCATCGTATTCCAGACGCTGCCCTCGTTAAGAACGGTCATGCCCATGCACAACTGACAGGTTTTCAGCACGCTCGGATGAATGAACTGGTTGATCACACGCTGATTGCATTCCGCTGTGCTGCCCATGGGCCGTTTAATGGCGTTTTCAAACGTGAGCAGTTTTGTCTCATAAGCACGGTGTGCAGGCGCACTGACCATGTAGAATTTCGCGGGATCTGCGGGATCATCGGAAGAAAACAGAACTTCTTTTGCGCCCATGGTGATGTAAAGGCAATCCTTATAAGTGAGGGCGTATTCCGTGCCGTCCACACAGATCCGTCCGGCGCCGCCGATGTTGAAGATCCCGATCTCTCGGCGTTCCAGAATAAACTGTGTCCCGAAGCAGGCGTAAACATCGATCCCGTCATCCAGCGCAACCTTCCGGTTCACCGGCATGCATCCGAATGTCACCATCCTGTCCACATGCGAGTATACAGCCGTGACCGCATCGGGCCGGTAAAGACCGGTGATCAGAAATTCCCTGCGCAGTTCCTCTGTCGTATAACGCTTCACATCTCTCTGATTGGCCGCATATCTGATATCCATGTGTGATCCCTCCTGTGTTTAGACCGGCATTTGTCCGTTTATCTCTGCACTCTGCCGGATGCGTCTCCGCCGGCAAGTTTTTTCACTTCCTCTGCGCTGACCATGTTAAAATCACCCTCGATCGAATGTTTCAGACAGCTTGCAGCCACCGCGAACTCGATCGTCTCCTGCGGTGCGTAATCCTGCAGGCAGGCATAGATCAGACCGCCGCCAAACGAATCGCCTCCGCCCACGCGGTCCACGATATGCATCAGATACTCTTTGCTGAAGTAGTAATCCGCTCCGTCATAAAGCATGGCCGCCCACCGGTTGTCGTTTGCCGAAAGCGATGTGCGCAGCGTGATCGCCACTTTGGAAAAGCCGAACCGGTCTGCCAGCTGCTTTGCAACATCTTTGTAACCTTCGTGATTGACCACTCCGGTCGTTACGTCCGTGTTGCTTGCTTTGATGCCGAAAACATCGGCAGCATCCTCTTCATTGGCGATGCAGACATCCACGTATTTGCAGATCTCGCCCATGACCTGTCCTGCCTTTTCCCGGCTCCAGAGTTTGTTGCGGTAGTTCAGATCGCAGCTCACCGTGATGCCTTTTTCTTTTGCCTTTTTGCAGGCTGTCAGACAGATATCCGCCATGGTGTCGGAAAGCGCCGGCGTGATCCCCGTAAAGTGGAACCAGTCCGCATCCGCGAAGATCTTATCCCAGTCAAAATCACCCGCCTCAGCTGTTGCGATCGCCGAGTTCGCACGGTCATAGATCACCTTGCTCGGTCTCTGGCTCGCACCTTTCTCCAGATAATAGATCCCGACGCGGTCTCCGCCCCTTGCAATATAAGATGTGTCCACACCGAATTTGCGCAGTGCATTGACACCTGCCTGTCCGATCTCATGTTTCGGCAGCTTGGTGACAAATGCCGCATCCAGTCCGTAATTGGCCAGGGAAACGGCCACATTGGCCTCTCCGCCGCCATAAGTTGCTCCGTATTTTTCCGCCTGCACAAAACGGGTGTACCCTTCCGGTGCAAGGCGCAGCATGATCTCTCCGAATGTAATGATCTTACCCAACTTCTTATCCTCCTACTTTCTTGTCAGATGCATGGCGAATCCGCCGTATTCGCCGTTCAGATATACTACCGTCAAAGCACCGTCTTCATCGTACTTTGCCGTTTCCATGTTGAAGGTTACACCACGCTTTTTCAGGTGATAGACCGCGCGGTCCACGTTGTTTGTTGCAATCGCGATATGTCCCATCTTTCCGAGATAGGGTGTCTTCATCACTTCGATCGCATTCCCCGCAAAGAAGGAAAGGTTGCCGTTGCGTTTGGCAAACCCGAAGATTCCTTCCATCTGATCGGCAAGGCTCTCCGCTTCCCCTTCGCTCGTCATGTTGATGCCGACATGCCTGATCTCAAAGCCGAGCATGAGCTCCACCGCTTCTTTTGTCATTTCCGTGATCTTGTCAAAGGCGCCTGCACGGATCAGATCGGACTTCACCATCCAGCTTCCGCCGCAGGCGATGATCTTCTTAAAAGAAAGATATTCATTCAGGTTCTTCGCATTGATCCCGCCGGTCGGCATGAACTTCACATTGGTATAAGGTGCTGCCATTGCCTTGATCATGGCAAGTCCGCCTGCTGCCTCGGCAGGGAAAAACTTGACCACATCCAGTCCTAAGGAAAGGGCAGCCTCCACGTCACTCGGGCTTGATGTACCCGGGCAGACGGGGATCTTTTTGTCCACACAGTATTTCACAACTTCCGGATTCAGTCCCGGACTTACAATGAACTTTGCGCCGGCAGCAACTGCACGGTCGACCTGTTCCGTTGTCAGAACGGTCCCTGCCCCGATGAGCATCTGCGGAAACGCTTCCGACATGATGCGGATGGACTCCTCTGCCGCCTGTGTACGGAATGTAACCTCCGCACAGGGCAGACCGCCGTCGATCAGCGCCTGCGCCAGCGGTTTTGCATCTTTTGCATCATCCAGTGCGATCACCGGAACAATACCGATCTGATAGATTTCTTCCAAAATTGGATTCATACGTTCAACCCAGCCTTCCTTTTATGATTGACCCATTCGGTCATTGCGGATCTTTTCCCGCACAAATGCAACAAATTCCTCTTTTGTATTACCGAGTACACTGTTTCGTAAAATATAACCCATGCCGTCCGCCATATAGAGCACAACGATCGTCGGCTTTTTGACAACGGCCCGTACCTGATCCCACTTCTTTTCCTGGTGTTCCCCGTCAGCCGTGATCGAAATCCCCTCGTCCGTAAAGACCAGCGTTAGGTCGGGAAGGTTTCCCGCAAGCTGCCGTTTGGACCGGAACCACACAGTCACCGGCTGGATCACGGTGAAGAGCATCAAAAACAGCACCAGAAAGCACCTGAACCACGGCGGGGATGTTGCCCACAATTTGATCAGCAGCGCAGCCGCCGAAATGATGCAGATGATGTTGATGATCGCAAGGTATGACGAGTAGGCATAGTACATCGATGCCTGCCACAGATCCGATATTTTTACTTTGTATTTGTACTCAAATCTCATAGTTAAATTGTTTTCAGATCAAATCCGAAGTACTCCACAGCGTTGTTAAACGAGATCCCCTTCACGAGCTCAGCAAGGATCTTTTCTTCGTAAGGGTATTCCCCGTTCTCAACCCATGTGCCGATCATGTCACAGAGGATCCGCCGGAAGTAGTCGTGTCTCGTGTAGGAAAGGAACGATCTCGAATCCGTCAGCATGCCGACGAAATTGCCGAGCATCGAAAGACTTGCCAGTGACTTCATCTGGTTCGTCATGCCCGTAAAGTGATCGTTGAACCACCATGCGCTGCCCTGCTGGATCCGGCTCTTGACGCCGTCTCCCTGGAAGCAGCCGATCACGCTGCCGATCGCGGCATCGTCCACGGGATTCAACGAATAAACGATCGTCTTCGGGATCCCCGTTTTGGTCAGCGCGTTTAAGAAATCGGCCAGCTGAGCGCTCGGTGTGTGATTGCTGATGCAGTCGAACCCGGTGTCCGGTCCGAGTTTTTCAAACATCGCCCCGTTGTTGTCTCTCTTGGCACCGTAATGCAGCTGCATCACCCAGTTTCTCCTGTGGTATTCTCCCGCGACAAACAGCATGAACGCGGTCTTAAACTGCAGTTCTTCCTTCCGTGCGGGCTTCATTCCCAGAAGGGCACTCTTGAAGATCTCGTCGATCTTTTCATCGCTTGCCGGCTCGTACATTACATATTCCAGTCCGTGATCCGATACACTGCAGCCATGTTCCGCAAAATAATCCATGCGCACCGCCAGTGCTTTTTGAAGCGATGCAAAATCCGTGATCCTGACGCCGGATACATCCGAAAGCTTTTCGATATAATCCACAAAATCCGGCTTCTCGATATTCATGGCTCTGTCCGGTCTCCATGCGGGAAGCACCTGCACGTCAAACGAATCATCGGCCTTGATCTTTTCATGCCAGTTAAGCGGATCCACAGGGTCATCCGTGGTGCAGATCAGCCGTACATTGGACTGTCTGATCAGACCGCGCACACTGAAATCGGCCTGCTGCAGTTTTGCATTACAGAGATTCCAGACTTCCTCGGCCGTATCCGCATTGAGGTTTCCCGTAAAGCCGAAATAATAACGCAGTTCCAGATGCGACCAGTGGTAAAGCGGATTGCCGATCAGCTTCGGCAGCGTCTCCGCCCATTTCCGGAATTTCTCACGATCCGGCGCATCTCCGGTGATGTATTTTTCATCTACACCGTTCGTCCGCATCTGACGCCACTTATAGTGATCGCCGCCCAGCCAGACCTGTGCGATGTTTTCGAATTTTCTGTCCTCGTAGATCTCCTGCGGATTGATGTGACAGTGGTAATCCAGCACGGGGATCTTTCTCATATCAGCATATTTCTCATACAGTTCCTGCGCGGTCTTAGTTCCCAGCAGAAAAGTTTCGTCCATAAATGCCTTCATTTTTCATTCTCCAATCTTATAATGTAACACCCTGTTTCCAGATCGCAAGATCCGCATATCCTGCCTGCTCGCTTTTGACGCGCTCTCCGTTTGCAACGGCAAGAACGGACCGGCAGAGTTCATCGGTCAGTGCTTCTTTTGTGATCTCTTCCGTAAGCATTCTTCCGCAGTCAAAATCAATCCAATGGCTTTTCCTGCGTGCAAGCGCTTCGTTGGTCGAGATCTTCATGGTGGGAACCGGACTTGCAAAAGGCGTTCCCCTTCCTGTCGTAAACAGGACCAGCTGTGCGCCCGAGAGGGCAAGTGCCGTGGAGGCGACCAGATCGTTGCCCGGCGCTTCCAGAAGATATAACCCTGTCCCCTCATGCACCCGCTCACCGTATCGCAAAACATCCACAACCGGTGCGCATCCGGACTTCTGTGTGCAACCGAGCGCCTTATCTTCCAGTGTTGAGATCCCGCCTTCCTTGTTTCCGGGAGACGGATTTTCACTGATGGTTTCTCCGTTTGCACGGAAGTATCCCTTAAAATCATTGATCAGGGAAACGGTTTTTTGAAAAACACTTTCGTCAACGGCACGGTTCATCAGGATCGTTTCCGCGCCGAACATTTCCGGCACTTCCGTTAGGATCGTGCTTCCGCCTGCTGCGATAAAGCGGTCCGAAAAAGCACCGACGACGGGGTTTGCCGTGATCCCGGAAAGGCCGTCACTGCCGCCGCATTTTAAACCGATGACCAGCTTTTTAAGCGGCTGTTCTGTCCGTTTATCCGTTTTGCAGATCGCGGCCAGTTCCGCTAAGATCTTTACGCCTGCCTCTACTTCGTCTTCGACATCCTGGCAGGATAAAAAGCGGATCCGGTTTGTATCGTATGTACCCAGGTATGGTTTTATGACCTGAAGATTACAGTTTTCACAGCCGAGTCCCAGCACCAGTACACCACCGGCATTGGGGTGCTTTACCAGATCCGAAAGCGCTTTTCTCGTGTGCTCCTGATCCTCTCCCATCTGCGAACATCCGTAAGGGTGTGCATACGGTATGACGGCATCAACCGTATCTCCGATAAGCTCTGCGCTTTTTTCTGCGATCGCCTTTGCAACGGCGTTCACACAGCCGACCGTCGGAACGATCCAGAGTTCGTTTCGGATCCCGACGCGCCCGTCTTCTCTCTCATATCCCCAAAAAGAACGCACCTGATCCGGCGTCTGTTCTGCGATCTTCTCTTCTTTGACCGGATGGTACGAATAGGTCAGATCCGCCGCCAGGTTGGTGCGTATATTGTGCGTGTGCACGTGGGCTCCCTTGGCGATACTTTCCGTTGCACTGCCGATCGGGTAGCCGTATTTTATGACCGTATCGTTTGCGCCAATGTCCTCAAGGGCGATCTTATGCCCCTGCGGGATATCCTGCAGTGCCGTAACGGATATCTGTCCGTACGATACCGTTTCGTGTGCAGCGATCGGACTGAGCGCAACCGCTACGTTATCCAGTTCATTGATCCGTATGATTTTTGACACCGGCAGCCTCGCTCTCTGCAAGCACAGATTCATATGCCTGTTTCATGCCTTTTGTTTCAATCATATTGTAATATTCTTTGACCGCCGGGTACAGTCCCATCAGATCCTGTCCCCAGAAATCTTCTCTTTTCAGAATGTCTTCCAAAGAAGCATCCTTCATAAAACGCATGATCTCTTCCGCATCATTTGCCGCATCCGTGCGGTAAAAAGCAATGAGGGATGCGAGGGAAAAGGTCAGTGCCGGCGGATATGCGCCGTATTTTTCATGGTACTCCACAATCGTCGGCAGAACCCTGGCCTTATATTTCGATACCGAGTTCAGCGCGATCGAAAGGAGCAGATGCCGGATAAAGGGATTGGCAAAACGTTCCAGAACGGCTTCCCCGAACGCGATGTTATCTTCCGTTGCACCGAGTGTCGGAATGATCTCGTCAAAAATACATTTCTTCAGGTACGCCGAAACCGTCCCGTCTTTTAAACATTCCCCGACCGTTTCCAGTCCGTAGAGATGTGCACCGAGCACCATGGACGTATGCGCGCCGTTTAGTATCCGGACTTTGCGGCGTTTGTAAGGTGCCACGTCATCCGTCCACACCACGTGAAAGCCTGCTTTTTGCAGCGGCAGTTCGTCTTCATGATGTCCGCCGATGACCCACAGGTGGAAGATCTCGGCCGTATCCAGGAGCTGATCCCTGTAGCCGATCTCTTCCCAGAGCGACTCTGCCTCATCCTTCGGAAAACCGGTGACGATCCGGTCCACCAGTGTGTTGCAGAAGTCATTCTTTTCGTGGATCCAGGTGATAAATGACTCTTCCAGATTCCAGAGTCTTGCATATTTGATCACGCAATCTTTCAGAATTTCAGCATTCCTGTCGATCAGTTCACAAGGGAGGAGAACAAAACCGTCAAGTCCTGATTGATAGCGTTTGTATAACAATTGTGTCAGTTTTGCCGGAAAGGACCGTGCCGGTGTATCGGACAGTTTTTCCGTTCCGGTGTATTCGATCCCCGCTTCCGTCGTGTTGGAAATGATGAAACGGAAATCAGGATTTTCGGCCAGTTGCATATAAGCATCATATTCGGTATAGGGGTTGATGCAGCGGCTGATCACATCGATATGTGTGCGCTCATTGACTACCCCACCGTTTTCAATGCCTCTTAAATACAGATTGTATTCACAGTTCTGGCGCATTAACAGTTCGCACATGCCTTTTTCGATCGGCTGTACGACCACGACTTTTCCTTCCCAAAGACCCTTCTCGTTGAGCTTATGCAGGAAGTAATCCACAAAGCCGCGCAGGAATCCGCCTTCGCCAAACTGTATGACTTTTTCTGCTGCCATGTTTTTCTCCATTCCTGTATTCTATACTTAATTTCCGAGCAGATTTGGCAGGAACATCGCGATCTCCGGCACAAAGGTTACCAGGAGCAGCGTTGCAACCATACAGATATAGAACGGAAGCGTCGCTTTGACTACTTTTTCCATCTTGCAATGTCCGACAGCGGAACCGATAAACAATACCGCGCCGACAGGAGGCGTCAGAAGTCCGATGCCGCAGTTTAATACCATGATGATACCAAACTGTACCGGGTTGATGCCGATCGAAGTAGCGATCGGAAGCAGGATCGGCGTTGCGATCAGGATGATCGGTGCCATGTCCATGATACATCCGAGTACCAGCAGGATCAGATTGACCAGAAGTGCGATCACATACGGATTACTGGAAATCCCGAGGATCGCTTTTGCCGCTTTATCCGGTACATGCAGCAGGGTCAGGCAATAACCGAAGATCGCGGAAGTGGAGATCAGGATGAGGACGATCGATAAAGTGTCGATACACTTATCAAGTGCCTGCCAGACTCCCTTCCAGGTCAGTCCTTTGTAGATAAATACGGAAACGATCAGACTGTAGATAACGGCGATCGCTGCGGATTCCGTTGCTGTGAACAGACCTACAACCACACCGATCACAACGATCAGGACCGCTGCCAGTGCCCAGAACGAAACAAGCAATTGCTTGAACAGTTTCTTGATCGAAAAACGTTCTCCCTTCGGATAATTCCGTTTCTTGGAGATGATATAGGAACCGATCATCAGGGAAAGTGCCAGCAGGGCTCCCGGCAGATAACCTGCAAGGAACAGTGCGCCGACGGAAACGCCGCCCGCACTCATGGCATAGATGACCATGTTGTGACTTGGCGGAACCAGCAGTCCCTCACACGAAGAGGTGATCGTAACCGCTGTTGAAAAATCATCATCGTATCCCTGATCAACCATCATCGGGATCATGATCGAACCGATCGATGCAGTATCGGCTGCTGCCGATCCGGAGATCCCGCCGAAGAAATAAGACGCTACGATATTAACCATAGCCATGCCGCCGGACATCCAGCCGACAAGGGAATCCGCAAGTTTGATCAGTTTTTCCGATATACCGCCGGTTCCCATCAGCACACCCATGGTGATAAAAAACGGTACTGCCATTAAGGAGAAGGAAAAGATACCCTTCACCAGATACTGGCACATATTTGACAGGTCTTTACCCATTACCAGCAAACATAATACAGAAGAAATTCCTACTGCATACGCGATCGGAAAACGAAGAAAGACCATGAGAAGAAAACTGCCCAATAATACGATCACGGCTAATGTCGCTATATTCATGATTTTCCCTCCTCTCCGTTTTTCGCGGCTTCTTCGGCCGCTGCTTTTTTCAATGCTTCCGTTACTTCATCCTGATCCTCTACCGCACCTGCCATGTAATCCGTTTTCAATACGACGGCCTTGATATGTGCATAGATTGCTTCAAGTTCAAATACGATCATCGCAAGCCCGGCTACAGGAACCGGCAGATACATCCAGATTCTGGAAATCTTCGGCATGGAGACATATTTTGCCTTGGCGCCGATGGTCATTGCATATTTCATTCCCACAACCAGCATCACGATCGCAAAAGCAAAAACGAAAATGTCTGCGATGATGTCCAGTACCTGTAATGTCTTTTTCGGCAGATAGCGGTCAAAGGCTGTCATTCTGATATGTGCACCTCTTCTGATCGCAAGTGCTGCAGACAGAACTGCCATATAGGACATTAAGGTCAACACCACTTCCTCCGACCATGACGGATCCGGAATGAAGGAAATATACCGTCCCAGAACAGCCATGGAGGTGATCAGGATATCCGCGATCAGCAGGATCTTGCAGACAAACAGGACAGCCTGATACATCTTGTCATAAAACGGCTTGATCTTGTCCAATTTCTCAAACATAGGAATACCCTTTCCTTTCTTTTTTAAAGAATGGGCACAGCACCCATAGCGGAGCTGTGCCCATCAGACACGATCTCTACGCGACCCTGTCAAAAATCTTTTTTATTGCATATCCAGAATCTGCTGATACAGAGACTTCAGTTCATCTGTGTTCACGTTCTCGTCAATAACCTTAGAAACGGCATCCTGCCAAGGCTTGATATCTGTTACTTCAACAATGTTGCATCCCTCTGTCTTCAGCTGGTCAAGAACTTCATTCTCTTTCTCTTCGGATACTTCACGGCAGTACTGGGAAGCGATCTTGGATGCTTCCATCATTGCATCCTGCTGTGCCGGTGTCATTTTGTTCCAAGCTTCGTCTGTAATGATAACCTGTACAGCACCAAGTGTATGTCCGTCAAGGATCATGTTGTTGGCAACCTCAGGGAACGCATTGGACTTGTAGTTGGCGATCGGCTGTTCAGCTGCATCTACAACACCTGTCTGCAGTGCGGAATATAATTCGCCGAATGCAACGACTGTCGGGGATGCGCCAAGACCTTCTACCAGACCGTTCATAACCGGGTCATTGGAAACACGGATCTTCATACCCTTCAGATCTTCAATACCGGCAACCGGATCCTTCGAGAAGAAATGACGGAAACCTTCCTCGCCGTAGAACAGGCCGCGAACGCCACTGCCGTTCTCCTGGGGCTCAAGCAGGAATTCCTGTGCCAGATCGCTGGTTGCAAAATTCCAGTAATGCTCTCTGCTTACGAATGTATACGGAAGAGACAGAAGCATGGATTTCTCTCCGCCGTACGGTGTCAGAGCAAATGCGGAAATACGGGAAATATCAATTGTTCCGCCGCCGCCGAGCATGGTATCCAGAACATCGTTCTCGGAACCGAGTACACCGCCTGCCTGCAGGTCGATCTTGATGGATCCGCCGGAAAGTCTCTCGCACTCCTCTTTGAACTTGGTATCCATAGCGCCTACGATGGTGCCGTCAACCGGGTTAACCTCAGCCATAACAAAAGTGACTTCCGGATCATTTGCTGCCGGGAATTCTTCAGCTGCTTCCTCTGCCGGAGCTGCTTCTTCTGCCGGAGCTGCTTCTTCTGCTGCAGGAGCCGGTTCTTCAACCGGTGCTGCTTCTTCTGCTGCGGGAGCTTCCGCTGCGGGAGCTTCTGCGCTCTGAAGGCCGCATCCGCTTAATACTGATGCTGCAAGCGTTGCTGCAAGAATGATCGATAAGATTTTTCTCTTCATAAAATTTACCCTCCAAATAACTGATTCGGTTGAATTGGTTGAATTACCTTTCGGTAATGGTTTCAAAGTAACATGTCAGTCGATGATTAAACTATATCATTCTGACATGTTAGCGTAAAGACGTAAAATGTAACAAATCGCAACTGACATTTTAGTTCATTTTGCTGATTTTACATTTTTCTGTGCCAAAATTGCGTTTGCCGGAAAGCTTACAGATTCTCCTGCAGCGTCCTGCGAACCGCGCCCGGTCCTTGAATTTCCTTGACAAACAGCGCTTCGATCTTCTCTCCGATCCCAGCTTTGTAGAGATCGGATCCGAAAATATTGTCATTGGAAAGGATCGGCTTTAATGCCGCTGCCGCCTCTTCTCCGTCCCCCAGATGCACGTTTGCTAACATGCTGCATAACTCCTCCACCATGGGGTCCGGGGAAAGCTCGAATGCCTTTCCGTTATCATCCACGCCGAGCAGATAGCGCATCCAGCCCGCGATCGCGATGGGTATATAATGAAGCTTCTCGGCACTGCCGTATTTTTCCACGTATGATTTGATCGTCTCGCCATAGCGGATCCCGACCTTCTGCGAAGTATCCGTGGCAATGCGCTGCGGCGTATCCGGAATGAATGCGTTCGGTAAGCGCTGTGTCAGCACTTCCTGTACAAACTGCTCCGGAGACAGGATCCCCGGGTCGCAGACCACTTCCATGCCTTCCTTCGGGCCGATCCCTTCGACCAGCGTTTTCAGCTGAGCATCTTTCATCTCCGCTGCGATCGAGGTATAACCCAGCAGGCAGCCGTAAACGGCCAGCGCGGTATGCAGCGGATTTAAGCAGGTCGTGACCTTCATCCTTTCCACATCATTCACGGTCTTACGGTCCGTGAAATAGACACCTGCCTTCTCAAGCGGCGGTCTGCCGTTCGGGAAACGGTCTTCCACCACCAGATACTGGGGACCCTCCGCGTTGACAAAGGGTGCGATAAAGGTCTTCTTGTCCGTGATGATGGGCTGCATGTTTTCAAATCCCATCTCTTCCAGCTGCGCGGCGATCTGTGTGTCGGGTCTTGGCGTGATCTTATCGATCATGGACCAGGGAAAGGCAACCTGCTGCTCATCCTTAAGCCACGCGATAAAATCAGGCGTAACCAGGCCTCTCTTCTCCCACTCGCCTGCCATCGTCAGCACCGCATTTTGCAGCTTTTCTCCGTTGTGGGAACAGTTATCCATGGAAACAACTGCGATCGGTGCTTTTCCGGAGCAGAACCGGTGGTATAAAAGTGCCGTAACGACCGCCATGGCACTCACCGGCTTTGCAGGACCGTTTTCAAGGTCCGGAAGGATATAAGGAAGATATTGTCCGTCCGTTCCCTTGAGTGCGTATCCTTTTTCGGTAACGGTAAAGGAAACCATCTGAAGGCTTGGGGCTGCAAAGATCTCTTTTAACCTGTTCCATGCCGCTTCGTCACCGCTTTTGGCGGCGATCGCCTCCGCAAGGGAGCCGATCACGCACCTGTCGGTACTGCCGTCTGCTTTGAGCGTAACGCCAAGGACCAGATTGTCGTACGGCGTATAGATCTTTTCCACGATCTCATGGTCAAATGTTTCCGCACAGATGATGCCGTGATCGGAAAGCCCCTCATTCAGCAGCTTATCCTGCAGACCTCCGATAAAGATCCGGAAGATGTTTCCGATCCCGAAATGGATCCAGACCGGTGATTTGACCGTGTTCTCTCTGATCCGTTCCACATCGTAGCGCGGTGTTTCAATCCGGTTCTTCTTGTAAAAATCATCCGCAAGGGTGTTGATCTTCAGTTCCATTTCAGCCCTCCCGCTTGTGATCTTTCTCGATCGCTTCCAGAAGTCCCAGCAGATACTGGGTTCCCAGGGCTCTGTCATAGAGTCCGTATCCGGGCATGGCTTCCTCACCCCAGATCATACGTCCGTGATCCGGTCTGATCGGCCCGTCAAACTTCACATCATAGAGTGCCTTCATGATCTCATACAGATCCATGGAACCGTCGGAAGAAAGGTGTGCCGCTTCTTCAAAATCACGCGGCGAATTGTATTTGAGATTTCTGACATGTGCAAACGCGATCCGGTCTTTCGCATAGCGGATGATCTCAGGGATATCATTTTTCGGATTGGTACCCAAAGAACCCGTGCACAGCGTAATGCTGTTGTACGGCTTATCCACGGCTTTCAGCAGACGCTGATAGGATTCCAGTCCGGTAACGATGCGCGGAAGTCCGAAGATCGGCCATGCGGGGTCATCCGGATGGATTGCCATGCGAATATCATGCTTTTCACAGACCGGCCCGATCGCTTCCAGAAAATACACCAGATTCCGGAACAGTGTGTCAGCATCCATGCCCTCATAGAGGTTGAATAATTCCTTCAGACTGTCAAGTCTTTCCGGCTCCCATCCGGGCATCACAAATCCGTTGCTCATGGATTCGATGGATTCTTTCATATGGTCGGGATCCAGCTTGTCGATCACGTCCTGATTGTATGCAAGAACGGTAGATCCGTCCGGACGGACTCTTGCAAGCTCCGATCTGGTCCAGTCAAAGACCGGCATAAAATTGTAACAGATAACGCGGATCCCCAAAGAACCAAGGCGGTCCAGCGTTTTGATATAGTTTTCAATGTGCGCATCCCTGTCAGGTCCTGCGGTTTTGATCGCATCCGAAACATTGACGGATTCGATTCCTTCAATGACCAGTCCCGCATCCTCGACGGTCTGCTTCAGCCCACGGATATCCTCAAGTTCCCACGCTTCTCCGGGGCTGGTCCCATAAAGCGTGGTGATCACACCTGATACCCCGGGGATCTGTCTGATCTGTTGCAAGGAGACAGAATCATACCCCGGTCCGTACCAGCGTAATGTCATTTTCATCTTGTAACCTCCTGAATTTCAGTATGTCGAATCAGGATTTAAACAATTCAGGATTCTGCTTGCGCATGTCTTCGATATCCTGCGTGATATAACCCAGGTGCTTTCCAAGCAGTTCCCTGTATTCTTCTTTTTTCCCTTCCTCAACATATCGGATCAGCTGCTCGTGCGTACTGACGGTACGATCTTTATAATAACTGTCAAGATCGATCAGCAGACGGATCCGGTTGTAGTGTGTCATAGTATTGGCAATCAGCTCTGCAGACAGATTTTCGCCTGCAATATAATATGTCATGGAATGGAATTCGTTGTCACAGCGAAGATATTCGTATGCCAGATCGTGATTCTTGGGCATTTCCGAGATCTCTTCCATCTTGCGGCAATAAGACCGCATCTTCAGGATGTCTGATTTTTTCACACTTTCAAACAGAGCATCCACCGTACCAAGCTCCAGCGTCTTACGGATGAACCACTCCTGCTTTGCCCGGTCCACGTCGATCTTGGAAATGACCGATTTGGATTGCGGAAAAATATCAACAAGTCCCTCTGTTTCCAGTTTGACCAAAGCCTCTCTTGCAGGGGTTCGACTGACGTGATACCGTTCCGCGATCTTGGCGGCCGATACCGGTTCACCCGGCTTTAAGGCAAAAGTCATGATATCCTTCTTCAGGTATTCATAAGTAAGCTGGTTCAGCGAATTGTTCATCTGCAAAGACCTCCGAAAGCTGTTTTTTCAGACGAAATCTTCACGCATCGGTGTGAAGATATCAAGTAACTTTACTTCGCTTAAGCATTCTATCCCATGCTTCACATTTGGTGCTGCCAGATAGGAATCGCCGGTGTGCAGGACCACGTCTTCGCATCCCTCTTCTTTATAGATCAGGGAACCCTCGATGATGTAGCCGATCTGCTCATGCGGATGGGAATGCATGGCGCCGACGGCTCCTTTTTCGAACCGCAGCTCCACATTCATGAGAGTCGGACTGTAGGCGAGCACCTTGCGGTGTGTTCCGCCTCCCAGATCCTGATCTTTCCTATCCTGATTCCGCACGTACATAACGAACCCTCTCAAACAATGCAACACAAACGAACCATATGACAGATTTCATATGTATTCGTTCCGACTTTTAACATGTTACTTTCGACTGACATGTTAATGGTAACACAGGTGACCGGTTAATTCAAGTTCTTTTCGCCATTTTCTTTTAAAATGATCAGCCTGCGCCGTTTTTTATCCCCATACAAAAGCACGTCTGCTTCCGTAAAGAGTTCCCGAAGCCTTGTCCCTTCATGCGCCGTATGGACCAGGCAGCCCACGGAAATCCCGAAGAAATAAGGCAGATCCGATGTCAGGTTGAATTCTTCGCAGTATCTGTGAATGCTTTCCGTACATTCCTGCGCATCAAAATCATCCCCCACGGGAAAGATCGCCGAGAATTCATCACCGCCCGTCCTGCCGATCACCGGATGGTAAGGACCAAGCACCTCTTCCAGGGCTCTTGCGGTCAGCGTGATCGCATGATCGCCCTGCGCATGGCCGCAGGCATCGTTGATCTGCTTCAGATGGTCCAGATCTGCCATCAGGACCGCGACCTGTTTTCCGTTGTGTTCACGCAGCACTTCCCTCTCCTGCTGCAGGAAGCCGTTACGGTTAAATACACCGGTCAGCGCATCGTGATAAGCGGCAAAATCAAGCTTCCGGTTTTTATCTTCCAGTTCTGCCTTTGCTTCGGCCGCCGCCTTGAGAAGATCGATATAACGCAGTCCCTGCCCGATCTCCAAAGAAAGCATGTAATAGTGTTCGATCTCTTCATAGCTGATCTGCAGCTCGAGAATTCCATACTGGTATTCTTCGAAAAAGAGCAGAAAAACGACCCCGCACCCGGCGGTAAGATCATCTGCATCCGGCCGGTCCAGAAACAGCTCCGGCATTTCTTCATCCCGGTACTGTTCGCTGATCCCGTCCCTGCAGCGGATCGCCATATACACCTTCTGCGGCGGTTCGAACACATCTTCACGCCTTAAGAACAGGCTCGGTTTTGTCAGCAGCATGCGGGCACTTTTCAGATTCTCGACCTGCATCATGGAAGCGATCATGGCGTTATAGGACATCTGGTCACGCGCGTTCAGCATGGCACGGTTCATGTTTGCACCGCTCAGCAGACGCTGACGCATATTGCGGAGGTTCATAAAGCTGCTGACAAGTTTGTCATGTCCTTCTTCTGCTTTGCCGGTTTCCTCCCTGTCCCTGCACAGGGCGCAGCCACAGGAAGATCGCACCATCATTTGGGGACAGTACACAACAGATTCAGGCAATTCTTCGTCAAACATCCGCATACCCAGGGACACGATCTGTCTTGCCATTTCGTGATAGTCCTGCCGCACTGTCGTCAGCGGCGGATCCAGATAAGCGGCGACACTGATATCGTCAAAGCCTGTCACGAGGATATCTTTCCCGATCGTGAGGCCGTGTTTTTCGGCCACGCGGTAAACCGCAAGTGCCATCTCATCATTGGCGGAAACGATCGCTTCGGGATAGTCCGTTCCGGTAAACAGCTCTTCCACCGCTCCGTCCATGTTTTCCCCGTAGTTTCCTTGTATCAGAAGCTTATCTTCCACCGACAGACCGTACTTTTCCATCGTTTCAAAGAAAGCTTTTTTTCGCTCGATGGCACTGATATTTTCTTTCGGCCCTGCTATAAAAGCGATGCGCCGGCAGCCGTGTTCCGTGATCAGATGCTCCGTACACTGCCGGATGCCTGCCGCATTATCCAGTATCAGGCTTCTGCTGAGTGAACCGTCTCTCGGATTCTCCAAAAAGATCGTGCGCACCTTCGGCAGCATGGAAAGAACCCGCTCCGCTTCCTCACGGCTCCTGCTGATCGTCAGCGTACCGCCGGAGATGATCAGCAGATCAAAGTCCTCATAGCGGCTGTAGGCAGGCAGGGCCGAATACTGATAATCATACTTGCTGGCTCCAACCATAACCTCGTTCATGTAAAAATGGTTCTCCGTGCCCAGAAAGAATTTTGCGCTGATCCCCATTTCCTCAAAGCAGTCCCACAGTTCCCTCACAAGTTGCTGCGTACGGTCTGCCAGATAATTCCAGAACATGCAGCCGACGCGGATCTGTTTTTTCCCCATAAGAAAAGTCCTTTCAAAAAAACCTTTTCAACTAACATGTTACATGTTATGATTATACTATCAGACCCGGATGGAAAAATCAATCACGGCTGATCTGGCCATGCAAGGCAGCAGCATCGTATAAAAAGATGGAAAGAGAAGAGCAGAAAAAGATCCGCAGCGGCGGACAAAGTGAAAGGAGCGTATGAAGATGAATAAAGACATGAAAGCAGTAGATCTTGAACAGCTGGAACAGGTAAGCGGCGGTTATGTGGTCGGCGACAAAGCCAACAACAGGTACTGTGTTGTCCGGCAGGACGGAAGCCTGATCGTACCGGCTCCCACCCTGGACAAAGCATGTGAATACGCAAAAGCCTACAATGTCAGCACGACCGTTATGACACCGGAAGAATACAAAAAACATTTCGGCCGCGAGATCGAATGGTAAAAAAGGACACTCAGTCCAGTTCCAGACGCATATAAAGCAGCTCCTGGTAGCCGCAATAGCGCGATCTGAATCCCCGGGGATCCCTCCCGAACTCCACAAATCCGGCTTTCTTGTAAAGCCGGATTGCTTTTTCATTTTCTGCCACAACGTTGAGTTCGAGCTGGGAATAGCCGGCCTTCTTTGCGCATGCGATATTGGCAGCTGTTAAGGCATTCCCTGCCGTCTCTCAGTTTGATCACTTCTCTGTATTCCATGCGATTCTTTCCTTTAATCTGTCTATTTGTGCTTACCTTAACGCTTTTGGGCCAAATATGCAATCCTTCCGGAATGTATTTTGCAACTTTGAACCCATTCAGTGTATAATCACACTATGATCAAATATCTGAAAAACATCTGGAAAGAACTCGGACGCATATATCTTAAAAGACGACAGGAAAATACAGCCTTCTGAAGAAACATCTGCTACTGATTAAGCACCATATTCGCCCGAATAGCGTATTTACAACAAATCACAGCACATCTGATGTATAATCCCTTTACATGATTCGGCCATTTTCAATGTATGAAGGAGGTTGCTGTTATGTCAGAAAAACAGAGAATCGATGACGAAGCGCTTGCAAAAGTAGTCGGCGGACTCGGCGGCGAAAATGAAGCCACCTGTCCCAAATGCGGGAAGCCCATGAAGCCGGCAGGCGACTTCTGGCACTGCGATGCATGTAAAGTCGACCAGTTCATGAGCGATGCCGATTATATCATGACGCTCAAGGCAGCCATCGCCGCAGGGCAGACACAGGGCCTTGTATTCCCCGTATGGTGGGACAAAGTCAAATAAGCAGGACAAAAGGAGGAATATGGTATGAAGAATATTAAAACAGGTACGATCTGTGCACTCATCAGTATGGTTTCCGTAGTGGTCATGTTTATCTGGGGATATCTCGCAAATGATTTTTCACGCAGCTGGCTGGCCGTGATGATCGGCGGGATCCTGTCTTTTGCCGTATTCATGATCAGGAAAGATCTCAAAAGCGCCGAAGGGGATAAAGACAATAACGACAAACCGGCGGAATAAAACGCTCACCCCGGATCCAAGCCAAGGATCCGATGCAAACACCGGCATCAGTTTCTTCTGTTCCTTGACAGAAATTGTCTGATCCGCAAGGCTGATCTCCGTCGGTTGGAGTCCAACAAGATCCGTCCCATTATATAGCCCTTTCCAAAACAGGTTGTTATTTGCTGCAACGATCTTAAAGGAGCACGGGATTTTCAGCTTGTCTTCTCAAGACCGACTGCGAATTTATAGAAATGTGAAAAGTGTCCGTTGTTGAAGGACAGGACAATGTCCGAGCCGTTGCAGCGTCCCGAACTGATAAAACTGTCGCATCTAGAGAGCATGTAGAGTGCATAGAAATAGTTGATCGTGGTATCTTCCAGCTTTTCTTCGTACATTCCGTCTGCATGCTCTTTTTCGTAATCGGATATGATCTCATTCTGTTTCAGATCCGATTTCTTCAGGCGTTCCTGGGACAGGGCGACCACAAGATGCCCGAACGCCTGATGCATGTATGCAAGCGCATCCGCGTCTTCGGTCGCAAGAAAGACTCTGTCGAATCCGTATTTTGAAACCCACTCCCTGATGAGCGGCTCCATCTGCTGTGCAGAAGCCATGACACGGTCTCCCGTCATGCCGGATGTGACGTAATCCGTCCCGCGGATCATGACGCCGAGCACTTTCTCTTCCCCGAACAGGCCGTCATAGTATTCGTCCATTTCCGCTTTGAACCTGTCTGTTAAGACCGACTGATCGATGGAGTGCGGAATGCCTTTTAGAAACCTGGTCTTGCTGAGTGCCATAAAGCTTGGCACCACAAGCGTATTCTCCTCGTCTGCCTCCGCATCTTCCAGATCCAGCGCAAAAAACTTCGTCAGTTCTTCCGTCCGGTACTTTCCAAGATACCCGTTTCCGATATGTACGAATTTTAAACCGAAGCGGGAAAAAGCGATCTGATACCGCGCAACATAGGACAGGATCGCGCCGATCCCGGCCCAGTCGGAAATGTCCACCGTAATGAAACGGAAGTGCGACAAATCTCTCCCGTTTAAGATCCACTGCAGGACAAACACATTGTGAAAGGCGTACGTACTGCTTAACGTCCTGAATGTTCCGTCTTCTATGCCGGATGCCAGTTCTTTTTGGATCGTAAGAAGGCTGTCAGGATCAAGGTCCTTTGGCAGGTCTTTTACGACATGAAGCCTCTCCTGCCCCGGTACAAAATACAGGATCCGCTCATCCGTGCAGTAAACATCGATATCCGTCTCACGAAGCACCAGTTTCGTCAAAACAATGGTGTACTCGTTAAGCTCCTCAAACACCATATTTGTGACGCCGTCAAAGAAACCCATCCACAGGGTCTGCGTGTCGTTTTCATCGTAGACCCTGTAGCTTGCCATGAACGGCGGCTTCTGGTATTTGGGGTAACTGTCGAGCGGCTCGAGATCATCGTTGTTGTCATAGTACACGATGTCAAAATCATCCCCGCTCTTGATTTTTACATGAAACCTTCTTCCGCTCTTGGGATCTTCCGCCAGCGCCTCATGAAACAGATCCGGCGAAAGTATCAATGTTTTACAGTCCGCACTGCGGTCGTATTCCTCTATCCTGTACAACTGCCTGTCTCCCTTACATACTTTTAATGGCTCTCCACCTGATCAGATGAAGAGCCATAAATGAAGATCACTGCTTTCCGTGATTTTTACTGCATATTCGGAAGATATTTCTCGAGTATATCCTCCCAGTATCCTTCGCTGCGCGCTCCCATAACCGACTCCAGGATCTTGCCGTTGGAATCCACAAAGTATGAGGTCGGTGTTGCGGCGATCACATCACCCAGTTTCACGTCGTTTCCGTCAATATCCTGCAGGACGTATCCCATGGTCGTTGCGGGATCGAGTTCGGTGATCTTTGGCGGATCCGGAATATTCACTGCATAGATCTCAACCCCGTCGAGCAGCTCTGTTGAATGGGAAAGCAGTTCCATATACTGCGCTTTCTCGGTCTCGTCCAGGCCCTCAAGGCACTCACTGAGTATGGTCGGATCATCTGCGTAGGCCTGATCAAAGCGGAATCCCGAATAATAGAAGGAGCCGTTGGTTCCAAGATCTACGAGCACGTCTTCGGAAACTGTCGGCGTATCGCCCATGAGTTCTTCTTTCGAGAAGTGTTCCCGGTACGCGATTATCTGCGCAAATACCCAGTCGGTGTTTTCACTGTCTTTTTCATCGATCATATAGTAACTGACGCAAAGCCAGCTTGAATCCACATAGCATGTTCCGCCGATCATATCCTGCTTATCCTTCAGTGAATCGGGAAGGGTTCATTTCACGCCGGGCTGCGGCAGGTCGATCACACCGTTTTTCGCTTTGGCTTTGAACGCACCAAGATTTTTCTCGGCGCTGCCGCATCCTGTGCATCCGATCATGAGCGGAACCGTTAATGCCACGACCATGCCGATCGCAAGGATCCTCTGTTTAAGTGTTTTCAACATTTTTGTCTTTTTCATTCTTTTCTCCTCTTTAAATGTTTATAACACTTTGGTTTCTTTTAAAGCTTGCGGGGAGCATTCAATCCATGCAAGCCTCGTCACTGCGGATAACAGGACTTGAACCTGCACGGTTGCCCACTGGAACCTAAAGGTGGCTCCGCTCGTATTATAACAGAAGGTTTAACGCTTTGTCACGCTTCCAAAAAGCCTGTAGTTGCTGGCCTTCTGACCATTTTCTCTATT
>JAFZQU010000019.1 GCA_017620255.1 Lachnospiraceae bacterium | reverse complement strand
TTCATCATCTGATAGGTTTCCAGGAAAGTCACTTCTAATATAACGCAAGTCTCCCGTTGGCAAGGCTCTTGTATTCAATGTGGATTTTAATAATGAACTCATTTGTTTACCCTCTTTGCCTTAGCGCAGTAAATTAAAAGATAAAATTACAATCAAAATCTTACACCAGGTTCTTACAAAATCCAATTAGTATTTCCGGGACTACGTGTAATATTTATAATAACAATCTCTACACACGTAGTTACTCGCCGATTCTGCTTCAAAACTACGTGTAATTTGCGAGTGCATTGGGTGTTTACACGTAGTCGATCCATGATTTTACTATAAAACTACGTGTATTGTATGGATAATCAGTTTTTCACACGTAACTGAGCCTGTGGGCGATTTGCGACGACTTGAAGAAGAGAATACATATTTAAAAAGTCGCGTTTTCTGTAGTATAATGATTTCAGTTTCTGTTGAGCACGATTGGAGGGTAAATATGAGTACACTGGTGACTTTTTTCAGCGCGGAGGGAACGACCAAAAAGGTAGCGGAGGCGTTTGCGCAAAAGATCGGGGCGGACCTGTTTGAGATCGTCCCGGAGGTGCCCTACACCAAATCCGACATCCGTTGGCCGAATCCGTTAGCGCGATGCAATAAGGAGAAATTCGGCGGCAAGGAAGTGCCTGTGCAGGGCAGTGTCGCGGAGTTCGAAAAGTATGACACGGTCTATGTCGGGTTCCCGATCTGGTACGGCTGCGCACCGAACGTTGTGAACACGTTCTGCAAGGCGTACGACTGGACGGGTAAGAAGGTATATGCGTTTGCGACATCCGGCGGGAGCGGCATCGGAAAGACGGCTGAGAAACTGAAATCGTATGTGGAAGGTGCTACGGAAGTGACGGCCAAACTCGTTAAGAGTGCAGAAGACATAGAGGAGAAATAGTATGCCGCTTCAGATCGTCAGAAACGACATAACGAAAATGCAGGTGGATGCCATCGTCAATCCGGCCAATCCGAAGCCGGTTTTTGGCGCGGGGATCGATACGGCTGTTTACACGGCAGCAGGGGCTGATGCGCTCCTTGCCAAACGCCGGGAGATCGGTGACATCGCTGCGGGATCATCCGTGCTGACAGACGGATTTAACCTGCCTGCAAAATACATCATCCATACCGTCGGGACTGCCTGGCAGGGCGGCGAGGCAGGCGAGGAAGAGGTCATCCGAAACTGCTATAAGAGTGTGTTCCGGGTAGCCGAAGAGCACGGCGTGCAGAGCCTTGCCATTCCGTTACTTGCGTCAGGGAGCTACGGTTTCCCGAAAGGGATCGCGCTTCGGATCGCACTGTCTGAGATCGAAGCGCATCTGGCAGATCATGACACGGAACTGTATCTGGTGGTATTTGACCGGAAATCGGTTCATCTTTCATCCGAACTCTATGGGGATATTGATGCGTATATCAATGATAACTATGTAGAGGAGAAGCGGAAAGAAGAATATGATTACGGGCCGGTGCCGAATGGTAGGATGCCGCAGGATGGTAGGATGCCGCGGGATGCCGGGCCATACTATGATATGTCGAGAGCCAACATGGCCGGCGCCACATTCACGGGTGCGGCGGTACGCATGGAGGAACTCAGTGCCGATATGGATGAATCGGCAGGCCGCTCTGAAGAGAAGCACAAGGAATCCCGATTCGGACTTGGCAGGAAGAAACTGCGGGAGGTTGTGGAGGCCGATGCGTGTGCTGCTCCGGTCATGGAGAGCCTGCGCGCGGAGAGGCTTGAAAAGAAGCGCAGCTTAGAAGATGTGATCGAGAACCTGGACAAAACATTCATGGAGATGGTCTTCTCGTTTGCGGATGATAAGGGACTCACGGATGTGGAAGTGCAGAAGCGGGCGAACCTGGACCGGAAGGCTTTCTCGAAACTCAAATGCGGGACGACCAGAAATCCGAGCAAGTCGACTGCGCTGGCACTTGCGGTCGCGCTGCAACTGAATCTGGATGAGACAAAGGATCTTCTTTCGAGAGCAGGTTTTGCATTCTCGCCCTGCAGCAGGCAGGACCTGATCGTGCAATATTTTATCGAGAGAGAAGCTTACGATATTCACGAGATCAATATTGCGCTGTTTGAACACGGAGAAGAATCTCTCGGAGTTCACACGCATTGAAGTGTGGGATGACTACGTGTAAATTACTGACAATCCTTTCTGTTACACGTAGTTTTAGGACATAAATAGAGAATGGCTACGTGTAAATTACTGACACTCCTTCCAGTTACACGTAGTTTCAAGACATAAATAGAGGATGACTACGTGTAAATAGTTGATATCCTTTCCAATTACACGTAGTTTCAAGACGAAAGCAGAGAAAAACTACGTGTAAATAATCAATGTCTTCATCAATTACACGTAGCCGCAGGACGAAAACAGCAAAAAACTACGTGTAAACAATCGATTGTTTCATCATTCACACGTAGTTGCTGGAAAAAAGTATAAAAATAGCCATGTAAATAAAAAGAAAAAAATGTCGCCTGGCAAGTGACCGGTGGGTAACGGCCGGGCTGTATGATTACCTCAGAAACAACAAACAAACACATTTACGGAGGTAATCATTATGAGAGAAAATTTAACAGAACTGGTATTCATCCTGGACAGAAGCGGATCCATGAGCGGTCTGGAAGCGGACACCATCGGCGGGTTCAATTCCATGATCAAAAAGCAGAAAAAGGAAGACGGCGAAGCGTATGTTTCAACGGTCCTGTTCGATGATGTGACCACGGTGCTGCATGACAGAGTCAGCATTAAGAACGTCAAGAAGATGACGGATGACGACTACTATGTCAGAGGATGCACGGCCCTGCTGGATGCGGTCGGCGGCGCGATCGACCACATCGCGAAAGTCCAGAAGGCGACCCGCGAAGAGGACAAGCCTGCAAAGACCCTGTTCGTGATCACGACGGACGGCATGGAGAATGCCAGCAGGAAATACAGTTACAACGATATCAAGAAGAAGATCAAAAACCGTCAGAAAAAGCATAACTGGGAGTTCCTCTTCCTGGGTGCAAATATTGATGCGGTTGAGGTTGCGGGAAGTATCGGGATCGACGGAGACAGGGCTGCAAACTTCCACTGTGATGCAGTCGGTACGGCCCTCAATTACGAGGTTCTGGATGAAGCGATCGCGCAGGTAAGGGGTGCCGCGCCGCAAGCGTTGCATGCATCTTTGGCCGGTGGGAACTGGAAAGCGAAGATCGACCGCGATTATGAGGAGCGCCAGAACTGAAGCGCGAAGGTGCAGTCGCAGAGACATACATGCAAGCAGATGAAGTAAGCGCGAAGGTGCAGTCGCAGAGACATACATGTATGCAGATGAAGTAAGCGCGCAGGTGCAGATATGTAATCAGAATATCAGCTGCCGGAGGGACCGGAAGGTTTCTCCGGCACTGCCAATTGCCAAACGTGCAGATTGGCATGGTAGTAGAGCAGGATGGTGTGCTCTCTGCCGAAATTGGTGATCTTGCATTCAAAGGGAAAGATCGTGGAGGTCGCGATCACGCCGTTTGGCATCTGGAAATTCCCTTTGTGGGAAAGATCCCGGTAGGCCTTGATCATATACGTCTGGATCAGCCCGTCCTCGTCCACGAGGCGGACCTTCATCGGAACCATGGTCCCGTCCTTATTGATCTGGCAGATCACGTCTACCGCTTTGTTTCTGAATGATTCTGCACCCATAAGCCATCTCCGTGTACACCGATTATAGAACGCATGTTCGAACATGTCAAGACTGACATGTCCGATTTTTGGGACAGATAGGACCGGGAAGGAAAAATCAAAATGAAAGCTTTGTATTATGACGGAAAGCGAGCCGTCTACCGTGAAGATGCACCGATGCCGCAGTGCGATCAGGACCAGAGTCTGATCAAAATTGTATATGCTGCGGTCTGCAGTACGGACAAGGAGATCTTAAAAGGTTACCGCCCTGATTTCAGGGGGATCATGGGACATGAATTTGTCGGTGAAGTGGTGGAGAGTCCGGATGCATCGTTAGTCGGGAAACTGGTCGTTGGCGAGATGAACGAGGGCTGCGGAACATGTGTGTACTGCCGTACCGGACGGGAAAAACACTGCCCGGACCGCGTGGAACTCGGGCTTTCAAGAGACGGATGTTTTGCGGAATACATGGCTTTGTCGACGCATCTGCTGCATCCTGTTCCGGAGGGCCTTTCCCCGGAGCAGGCCGTGTTCACCGAGCCGCTTGCGGCCGCGGTGGAAGTGACGGAGCAGGTAAAGATCGACCCGGCGTCAAGAGTAGCCCTGATTGGGGACGGACGGCTGGCGTTTATGACGGCACAGGTTCTGGCGCTGACCGGCGCACCGCTCACGGTCATTGGAAAGCATGCAGACAAACTGGCACTGTTTGAGCCGTACGCAGAAACCTTAGACTACCGGTCGTTTCTCACGAGCGAAGTGAACGATGTGCAAACTTCAGGGAGGAATGGAACGGACAGCGCGCAGAATGCAGATGGAAGCGAAGTGAACGATGTGCAAGCTTTAGGGAGGAATGGAACGGACGGCGCGCAGGGGGCAGATACGTATAGGGACTTACGACCCGAAGAAAGCTATGATTTTGTCGTAGACGCAACAGGCAGTCCTTCCGGGCTGAAGCTGGCGCTGCAGATCGTGCGCAAGATGGGCGTGATCGTTTTGAAGAGTACCTATGCCGGAACGAGCGGCCTTAACTTAAGCGTGCTGCCGATCGATGAGATCACGATCGTCGGGAGCAGATGCGGTCCGTTTGACAAGGCTTTGCTGATTTTGCAGGAAGGAAAAGTCAAATTTCCGCCGGTCGAACTGTACGATCTGAGTGACTATGAACGGGCGTTTTCCTCGGATGCGTTCAAGGCGGGCTTTCGGATGTAAGGATTTTTTTGACTTTGCACGGTGAAATGTTGTAGAATACACAGTGGTCCGTGAATACGGTGTAATAAAATGTAAAGGAGATCTGTTATGAATCTTTCACCCCTTCAAAAAGCAAGATATGAGTATGTGCCGAAGCTTCCCGGCATGCTCAGAAACGGGATCGCTGAGATCTGCGTTAAGAATGGCGAAGCGACTGCAAGTGTTGCCGATCAGGACAAGATCAAAGCGCTTTTCCCTAATACATACGGTAAGAACGAGATCACTTTTGAAAAGGGCAGCAATACTTCTGCACCGAAGAAGCAGGTTGTCGGCGTGATCTTATCAGGCGGTCAGGCGCCCGGCGGACACAACGTTGTGTGTGGCCTCTACGATGCGCTGAAAGCAACTGACAAAAACAATGTTCTGCTTGGTTTCAAAGGCGGCCCGAGCGGACTGATCGATGATGATTTTGTTGAGTTTGACGATGCATTCATCGATGCATACAGAAATACAGGCGGATTTGATATCATCGGATCCGGCAGAACGAAACTGGAGACGGAAGACCAGTTCAAGGTTGTAACGGAAGTTGCCAAGAAGCACGGTCTGACAGCGATCGTGATCATCGGCGGTGATGATTCCAACACGAACGCAGCGGTTCTGGCTGAGTACATGGCTGCAAACAACACAGGCGTGCAGGTCATCGGCTGCCCGAAGACGATCGACGGCGACTTGAAGAATGAAGATATCGAAGCTTCCTTCGGTTTTGATACAGCGACAAAGACATATTCCGAGCTGATCGGCAATATCGAGAGAGATGCCAATTCAGCCAAGAAATACTGGCACTTCATCAAAGTCATGGGCAGAAGCGCAAGCCACGTTGCACTCGAATGTGCGCTTGAGACACAGCCGAACATCTGCCTGATCGGTGAGGAAGTTGCGGCTAAGAAGATGTCCTTATCCCAGATCGCTTCCCAGATCGCGGATTCGGTTGAGAAGAGAGGCAATGCCGGCAATAACTTCGGTGTTGCGATCATTCCGGAAGGTATCGTGGAATTCGTTCCCGAGTTCAGTAAGCTGATCGCAGAGATCAACGAACTGCTGGCCGGTGCGAACACAGAGAAGTTCAATGCACTTCCCGACTGGGATGCAAAATATGCGTTCATCGAGAACGGTCTTACGAAAGAATCCATGGCAGTGTTTGCGATCCTGCCGCAGCTCATTCAGCAGCAGCTTTTCTTAGAGCGTGATCCGCACGGTAACGTACAGGTTTCCCTGATCGAATCCGAGAAACTCCTGTCCGCACTTGTAAAGGACGAGCTTGATAAGAGAAAAGCAGCAGGCACTTACAAGGGTAAATTCGGTGCGCTGCATCACTTCTTCGGTTATGAAGGCAGATGCGCATTTCCGTCGAACTTTGACGCGGACTACTGCTACTCCTTAGGATACAATGCATTCATGCTGATCCAGTACGGCTACACAGGATATCTTTCCAAGGTTTCGAACCTGTCCAAGCCGGCGGAAGAGTGGGTTGCAGGCGGTATGCCGATCACCAAGATGATGAACATCGAGCGCAGAAACGGTGAAGACAAGCCGGTTATCAGAAAGGCTCTTGTGGAATTGGACGGTGCACCGTTCAAGTATTTTGCAGCACACAGAGATCAGTGGGCAGTTGAGACTGCATTCACTTATCCCGGCGCGATCCAGTATTACGGACCGTCGGAAGTGTGCGATCTGACGACCAGAACGCTGGCTCTCGAGAAGGGCTGAGCGAGATGGTATAGATACAATCTTCGGGTAAAGTATCACCTCATGGAAAGCAGGCGGGTTCGTCCCGTCTGTTTTTCTTTGTCGTGGCGGATATACTTGAAAAAACGGGTATAAACATGGTATATTTAACAGGCATTCATTGTGTGAGGTCTGACCGGACGTGAGAAAGCAAATTTCAGCATCCATGATCTTCATAACGGTACTGCTTACAGGGGCGCTTCTTCTTGGCGGCTGTGAGTCTTTGCGTGCGCGCACGGACGAAGTGCGCATGCGCCATCAGTTAAAGACCGGGCAGCAGGATCTCGATGCTTCGGCAGGCGAACTGACGAAGAGTGAGGACGGCTGGGTGGATCCGGAGCAGGCCGCTGCGGCAGAAGAGCCGGCAGAGAATGCAGAAGAAATTGCAGAAGAAGTGACGGAACCTGCACCGGAGGAGACAGAGCCGGAGGAGCCTGAAGAGACCAGAGAACCGCTAGAAAAGTACCGGCTGCTTTTGCAGGTAAATCCGTATATTGCAGGCTGGCTTAAGATCGACGGAACGGCGATCGATGCACCGGTCGTTTACACGCCTGCGAGCCAGAACTATTTCCTGCACCGTGACATTGACGGCAGCGAGGCTTCCATGGGGACGCTTTTCATTGCCGTTGACTGGCAGGAAGGATATAACAACACCCTGATCTACGGGCATAACATGAAGGACGGGACCAGCTTCGGTTCGCTGGCGCGTTTTGCGGATGCATCCTATGGCTTAAACCATCCCGTGATCCGGTTTGACACGCTCTATGAGGAGCGCGAATATCAGCTGTTTGCGGCTTTCTATTCGCAGATCGACGAAGAGGAACTGGAAACGGAAGAGGACCGCAAGGAAGCAGACAAAGCCATCGCGGAAGAAAGCCTTGCGAAGTTAGAGGAAGAAGGAAAGATCCATAAGGTCGACGAGGAGACGAAAGAGTCGGGTGAGTACACGGAGCCTGTGATCCTGACGTTAAATGATATCGACCTGAACTTTGATTTTGGCGGCGTGGATATATACAGACAGGAGAAGGATGAGGACAACGGGCGCTTCCGGTACTACTATTATACGAACCTGTCTGATAAAGATGATTTTGACTACTATCTTAACAACATAAAAGAGCGTGCACTCTATGATACGGGTGTGGAAGCCGAGTGGGGCGATGAGTTTGTCACGCTCTCGACCTGCAGTTATCATGTGAAGAACGGGAGGTTTATCCTGGTCGGCGTGCGGAAACCGTAAAGTAGCGTAATCACGAAGCGCCATTTGCGATAGCCACACACCACCAAGGCGACAGATAAAACCAGTCAAGAGAAAGGACAGCGTATGCAATCAGATCTGATCATCAAGGAAGACGAATTACTGAATCCCGCGGATTATCCTGCAGAGCAGCGGCAGCTGGTGGAGGATTTCAACCGGCGGATCCAAAACTGCATGGGGATCGTGACGGGGCTTGGCAAAGAGTACCACACGATCTGGATCGTGAATAACGATGACCTGAGCATGCGTCTTTACCGGACGACCGGCGAGAACACTTCGGTCGGTGCCGTGAAGCTTGGGCAGAAATACAATCATTATGATAAAGCCATGGAGGAATACATCGATATTTACGTTGCGGACAGGCCGGACAGCGTGATGCGCGAAGTATCTTCCGAAACGGTTCTTGACCGGATCAAAAGCGGAAGCCTCTATACGGTCGACTACATCCGCATGGCAGATGACGGGACGCTTTCCTATCATCAGATGGCGTTTGCGCTCGCGGGCGATCCGGAAACGGCGGACCACTTTATCCTGGCGTTCCGTGATATCGACAAATCCATCCGCAGGCACATCGCGGACAAGCAGTATCTGCGCGAGCAGCTGGATATCGTGGCGGCGCTGAGCCGTGATTACTACAACATCTTCAAAGTCGACATCAACAACGCGACGGTCGTGATCCTGAAACTGGACGGCTACGTCACGAAGGGGATGGAAAAGCCGAGTGAGCGTGTATACCCCTACGATGTGCTCTGCAAGCAGTACATCGCGGACCGTGTGTACGCCGAGGATCAGCAGGCGATGTTGGAGGCGATGAGTTTTGAGACCGTGCGCGCCAAGATGCAGGAAGTGGACGAGTACGTTTCGAGTTACCGCGTCATGGACAACGGCGAGATCCACTACTATCAGTTCACCTACATTCCGATCAATCCGAACAATTTAAACAGCGGCATCCTGGCCGGTTTTAAGAACGTCGATGACGTCGTGGAATCCGCAAGGGAGCGTGAAGCACTGGAGCTGCTCGCAGAGACGGACCAGATGACGGGTATTCTGAACCGTGGCAGCGGCGAACGTAAAGTCATCGATGCGCTGGCAAACGGTAAAGACGGCATGTTCTGCATCATCGATATCGACGACTTCAAAGCGATCAACGACAATTACGGACATGACGTGGGAGACAAAGTCATCCGCGGCATCGCCGACATCATCCGCAACGAATTCCGCGGCCGGGACGTTGTGTTCCGTCTCGGCGGTGACGAGTATGCGGTCTTTGCATACAACGTGCTCGACGAAGAGACCGGCAGGACGATGATCGAACGCGTCTTCTCCAAACTGGGCGCGATGGACATTCCGGAACTGAAGGACTACCGGGTTTCGGTCAGCGCCGGCGCGGTGATAACGCATGATGGCGCAAAGGCTGATTTTGAAGCGATCTATAAGAAGGCGGACGGCTGCGTATACCGGAGCAAAGCGACGGACGGCTGCATGGCGACCTTCTATGGTCCGGACGGGGGAGAGAAATGATCAGGGTCATCGACAAACTGTTTTTACTTGAAACCGCAAACACGACGTACGCGTTTTCCATCAACGCCGAAGGGCTGCCGGAGCATCTGCACTATGGTGCTCCGCTTTACATTGCAGACGGGGCGGATGTGGTCTCTGCGCTTTCGCATAAGGTGAGCCACGGCAAGGGGACGACGGTCAATTATACAAAAGATTCACCGCTGACGATCGAGGATCTGCCGCTGGAAGTATCCTCGGCCGGCAAAGGTGATTTCAGGGAGCCGATGCTTCTGCTTTCCTATGCGGACGGCAGCAGGACATCGGATTTTGTTTTCAAGTCTTATGATCTCTCAGACAAAATCACACCGGTAGAAGGTATGCCCTGCGCGGTCGCGGGTGACGGGCCGGCAGGCAGTGCGCAGACAGGCAGTGCGGCAGATAACGGGGCAGCAGGCACGACGGCAGGCAAAATTGACCGCCCAAGTCAATTAACCCTGCATCTTACAGAACGCAGCAAGGGCGTGCGTCTGGACCTCATCTATACGGTCTTTCCCGCCTGCGATGTGATCACAAGACGCGCGGTGCTCTACAACGATGAGGAAGCATCCTTTACGATCAGACGCCTGCTCAGCATGCAGCTGGATCTCAGGAGCGCAGACTATAAGATGATCACGTTTGGCGGTAACTGGGGCCGGGAAATGGAAAAGCATGAGACAAACATTACCCACGGCCTGCATGTGAACCATACACAGACCGGTGTCTCTTCGAACCGGAACAATCCGTTTGTCATGGTAGTGTCTTCTAAGACCACGGAGCGCTGGGGCGAAGGATACGGGTTTAACCTGGTCTATTCCGGCAACCACTACGAGGCGTGTGAGATGAGCGGCTTTTACGGCGTAAGGTTTGTGTCGGGGATCGACCCTTCTGATTTTGCCTGGACGCTTGCAAAAGGCGAATGTTTCCATACACCGGAAGCGGTAATGACTTATTCGGTCAATGGATACAGGGGCATTAGTGCGCATATGCATGCGTTTGTCCGTAAGCATATTGTACGCGGGAAATTCCGCGATAAGGTGCGGCCGATCCTGTTGAATTCCTGGGAGGCATCCTACTTCAATATCAGCGAGTTCAAACTGCTGCGGCTTGCAAAGAAGGCGGCCGATGTCGGCGCGGAGCTGCTGGTGATGGATGACGGCTGGTTTCAGGGACGCCATTCCGATACGACGTCGCTCGGGGACTGGGAAGCGGATCAGAAGAAACTGCCGGGCGGCATCCGCAGGCTTTCCAAAAAGGTACACGATCTCGGACTGCAGTTCGGGATCTGGGTGGAGCCTGAGATGATCAGCGAGGACTCCGATCTCTACCGCGCGCATCCCTCGTATGCGATGCAGATCCCGGGGAGAGAGCAGAGCCTGGGACGTAACCAGATGCTGCTCGACCTTACGAACCCGGAGGTCGTGGCGTTTGTCAAATCCGCGATGCGAAAGGTGTTCAGTGAGGGCGTTGACTATGTGAAGTGGGACATGAACCGCATGTTCTCCGATGTTTTTTCCTATGTATCCACGGCGGAGCGCCAGGGTGAGACGGCACACCGTTGGGTGCTCGGGCTTTACGATATCTTAAACGATCTGATGAGGGAATATCCGGAGATCCTTTTTGAAGGATGTTCATCCGGCGGCAACCGGTTTGATCTCGGGATGCTCTGCTATTTCCCGCAGATCTGGGGCAGCGATGATACGGATGCGATCATGCGCACGCACATCCAGGAAGGCTACAGTTACGGCTACCCGCTCTCCACGGTCACAGCGCATGTGTCCGACTGTCCGAACCATCAGACGCTCAGAGATACGCCGTTATATACGAGATATAATGTGGCTGCGTTTGGCGTGCTCGGCTATGAACTGAACTTAAGTGATCTCTCATCAAAAGAGCTCAATGAGATCGCAGCGCAGATCAAAGAATATAAGAGGTGGAGAGAAGTATTCTTCGCGGGTGATTTTTACAGAGTGGACGAACATGCATGGACGGTCGTTGACAAAGACAGGCGCAGGGCCGTTGCCATGCTTTGGAATGAACTTGCAGTGCCGAATGATTTTCGCGCGGTGCTGAAGACCGCCGGGCTTGACGATGAGAAGATGTACCATGTGTACAACCTGCCGCTCCGTCATGACCTGAAGGAATTCGGCAACCTGGTCAACATGATCGCGCCCGTGCACATCAAGCAGAATTCGCTGCTACACGATGCGATCTCTAAAGTCGTGCATATGGATTCGGAGACCGAGGACTACAGGGTGAGCGGCGCCCTATTGAACAACGCCGGGATCGTGCTCGCGCAGAATTTCGGCGGCACGGGATATACCGGGCAGACCAGGCTGTTTCAGGATTTTGCCTCCAGGATGTATTACATTGAGGAGATTGAGGGATAGGCAGGATGAAGATTCGCGAGATCTCTTTTTTCCGGGATTTCTGCTGCAACGCGGGGAAGTGCGAAGAGACCTGCTGCAGAGGCTGGATCATACCGCTTGAAAAAGAAGACGCAGAGCGCATGAAAAATGCCGGTGGGCTGCTCGGCCTGCGTCTTTTTTTTGCGACCTCCGGTCACCTGCGCGACCAGTTCAATTCTTCGTCGGCCGTCTGTCCGTTCCTGAACCGCGACGGGCTATGCAGTATGCAGCTTGCAAAGGGGCATGACTTCCTGCCCGAAGCCTGCCGCTCGTTTCCACGTTTCTACAGGAATTACGGTGCGTTTGAGGAGCGGCTCATCGATCTGTCCTGTATCGAGGGGGCAGCACTCTGGTTTTCACGTTTTAAGGAATTAGATTTTCACGAGACGGAAGGGGAACCCGAGAGCGGACGCTTCGGGTCAAATGAGGATGAAGACTATCTCCTGACGCTCGTAGCATGCAGGCAGGAGATGACGGATGCGCTGCTTGCCGTGGAAACGGTCGCGGATCTGCGCGATGTGCTTGCAAGGATCGATGCCTATGCGAGTGAAGCGCAGCAGGCTTTCTTAAAAGAGAACGGGGCGTGGCTTGCGGAGAATCCGTTTGTGACATACCGCCCTGATGAGTTATGTAAACCGGAAAGCAACCTGTTCCCCTTCGATGCCAACGTCTACGAAGAGATCATGCACACCCATCTCTACGGCGAGCGTCTCTCACTCGGGAACCCGACGCTGTACGGCTACTGCCAGCTGTTCTTCAGAAAGTTAAATGCGGCAAAACCGTTTCGGAGACACTGGGCAGAACTGGCGGATGATCTTCTCGCAAAGTATCCGCAATATGTGCCTTATTATGCGGGGCTCTACGCCTACTACCTGCTCCAGCATTTCTTAAAAACCTTCGATGATTACAGCTTCCGGCGGAACGTGCGCATGGGGCTCATCCACCTGAACATGAAGTTCTTATTTGACGTGCTTTTGTGGGAGCAGAAGGGTGATTTTGACGACAAAGATTTCATAAAAACGGTAGCGGTCTACAACCGGAGAGCCTATTTCAACGAGCAGATCATGGACGAAATGTACCGTACTGTTGAAAAAATGTGTTGTAAAGACTGAGAATGTGGTATAATAGGCGCAGAAACGGGGTGTCAAAACGGACACGCCGCAAGGGGGAACATCCTTTTGAAAGGAGGAGGTCAGTATGAGAATTGATGCATTGAATACAAACATGACAGCGCCCGTGTACGATCCGGCGCGCGCTGCGAATGCCGTAAATGAAAAAGATCCTGCCGCCGAGCAGCAGAAGAAAGCGGAAGAAGAAAGAGCGGAGACCCAGAAAGAGGCAGCAGCCCTGAACAGCTCTGTTTACGGAGACGTGCTTTCGGCTGATGAGGACGGCGACACGGTTGCGGCGAAGCAGCAGTCCCTGGCAGCTTTGGAGGACGGTATGGTCTTCCGTAAAGATGTGCCGGAGGAGGAAGAGCCTGAGGAGACGGAGCAGGCGGCAGAGAACGTTGCTTCCAACGCGCCGAATGCCGAGCCGACAGCTGCCGAGAAACTGGCAGAAGAGGAAGCGGACAAAGAGCGCGAGCAGGACAGAATGGAACAGTCCCTGGTCGGCGTTTCCGCAGGTCAGCTTGAGACCATGTATCTGCAGGGCAAGATCTCGCGTTACGAGTACGATCAGGAGATCGGTAGAAGAGATGAGCTGATGCAGAAGGAAGAGAAGCCGGTCGGCCGGCAGGAAGAGGAAGAGGACGAAGAAGAGCGTACGAACGCACAGAAGGTCCAGGAAGAGATCAATTCCAACAACACGTTCACACAGCAGATGGGGCGGATCACGAACGCGACCGTGGAGGAGGACATCCGCGCGGAGGCGCTCAAGACAGCCAACGAGAATGACCGTGTGGATCTGATGACTCAGGTGTTTGATACGAACTAGGCCAAGTCAGAATGCAACGAACGATCCTGTCTGTCAGGTTATCCCGGCAGACAGGATTTTTATGTAAAAATCACACAAAGGAGACGATCATGAGAACCGTAAAGAAGTTGACAGCCATCTGCTTAACCATGGCGCTGCTGCTCACGATGAGCGGCTGCAGCATGCAGGTCGGAAGTGTGGATGATGGCGTGGAGAAGAACGGCGAACTCTACATATTATTCACCAGCGATGTGCACTGCGGCGTGGAGCAGGGCTTTGGTTATGCAGGCCTGCAGCAGATCCGGGATACGCTTGAAGAACAGGGCTATGAGACGCTGCTCGTGGATAACGGCGATGCCATCCAGGGCGAGTCGATCGGCACGCTCAGCAAAGGCGAAGCGATCATCGATCTGATGAACGATCTGAAGTATGATGTGGCAACGATCGGAAATCATGAGTTTGACTACGGAATGGACCGCTTTCTGGAACTGACGAAGAAGGCTGATTTTCCCTACGTCAGCTGTAACTTCAACAAAGAAGGCGAACTGCTCTTTGCGCCGTATGTGATCAAGGAAGCGGCCGGGCATAAGATCGCTTTTATCGGCGTGACCACACCCATGACGATCGTGACTTCGACGCCGAAGTATTTTGAGGATGAGCAGGGTAATTTCATTTACGGTTTCATGCAGGATAAGACAGGCGAGAAAGTCTATGAAGCCGTGCAGAAAGCCGTGGACGATGCGCGTGCGGAAGGCGCGGAGCTGGTGTATGTGCTCGGGCATCTGGGGCTGGAGGATGTCTGCAAACCCTGGACCTATGCGGATGTGATCGCAAACACGAACGGGATCGACGTGTTCCTGGACGGGCACAGTCACGATACCGAGCAGCTTGTCATGAAGAACAAGGACGGGGTCGAAGTGCCGCGTTCCGCTGTCGGCTACAAACTGGACTGCATCGGCTACAGCCACATTTCCGCGGATGGCGAGATCTTAAAGACCAATATCTGGAGCTGTTCGGGCGACGGATGCATGGCGGATCTGATGGATGTGCATAACGAGATCCGCGACAAGGTGGAAGCTGCGCAGGAAAAGCTGCAGGAGGAGCTGGGCGAAGTCGTTGCGACCACGGATGTGGAACTTACGATCAACGATCCGGTGGCAAAGGATGACGCGGGCGAACCGATCCGTATGATCCGGCGCGCGGAAACGAATCTCGGCGATCTGTGTGCGGATGCGTACCGCGACCAGAGTGGTGCGGACATCGCGTTTGTAAACGGCGGCGGCATAAGGACGGGCATTGAAAAAGGCGACATCACATACGGTGACATCATCAATGTGCATCCGTTCGGTAACATGCTCTGTGTGATCAAAGTCACGGGACAGCAGATATGGGATGCGCTTGAGTGGGGCGCAAAATCACTGCCGGATGAAGACGGCGGTTTCGTGCAGGTTTCGGGACTTACGTATGAGATCAGAAGCGATATCGAAAGCGGATGCGTGAGCGATGAGAACGGGATGTTTGAGCGGATCGCGGGCGCGAAGCGCAGAGTGCAGAACGTCATGATCGGCGACGAGCCGCTCGATCCGAAGAAGACCTATACGCTCGCCGGCCATGAGTACATGCTCTTGAATCATGGCGACGGGTTTACGATGTTTGACGGTTGTGAACTGACGGAAGACAGGATCAAACTGGATAACCAGGTGCTGATCGACTATATCGTGGATACGCTTGGCGGAACGGTCGGTGAGGAATACGCGGATCCCTGCGGACAGGGCAGGATCAAGGTCGATCCGTAAGGAAAGTCACATCTTATGCAGCGTGATCTTCACATCGGGACCGTCTCCGTAGGTCAGCGTCATGTAGGTGGCTTTGCGGTCTTCCTGTCTCGGGAAAGTCACACTGCCGGGGTTTAGAAAAGTAATGCCTTCGTAGGTTTCCTGCACAGGTCTGTGCATGTGACCGAAGAACACAAAATCGGCTTCCGCTTCTTTGGCGGCGTACATCATGGTCTGCAGACCGGCGTAGAGCCTGTGCCTGTGGCCGTGTACCACGAGCGCCCTGTGGGAGCCGAACGTAAAGATCGCCTGATCGGGCAGATCTCCATAGATATCATTATTGCCGGCTACGAGATATACATCGCAGCCGGCTTTGTTTCTGATCTCGGTTTCGGTCCACTCGTAATCCCCGCAGTGGACAACGATGTTGTAAGGTTTCTCCTTCTCGAGGATGCGCCAGAGATTGTGGTTCTGGCCGTGTGAATCACTGACAAGAAGGATCTTTTTTGTGTCAGGCATGGAGGTTCCTTTCCTGCGTTGCCGTTTCGTTTCTGTATCTTCAGATGAGGCCCAGTTCCTGCAATTTTGCGCACATCGCACGCAGGGCTTTGCCGCGGTGGCTGATCTCATTCTTTTGGTCGGGTGTCAGCTCCGCATTCGTGCAGCCGTATTCCGGCAGATAGAAGATCGGGTCGTAGCCAAAGCCGTTTGTGCCGGCCGGTTCGTAGGCGATGCGGCCTTCCATCGTGGCCTGTACCGTGTACTCTTTGCCATCGGGCGTGACGGCAGCGACCGCGCAGACAAACCTGGCGCTCCGCTCTTCATCGGGTACGCCGGTGAGTCGCTCGATCAGGTTCGCATTCTTGATGGAGTGCGGCGTGTCTTCGCCAAGATATCTTGCCGAGTAGATGCCCGGCTCCCCGTTCAAGTGGTCGATCACAAGCCCGGAATCATCCGCAAGAGTCAGCAGGTGCATTTTCTCTGCGATCGTGCGTGCCTTGATCAGGGCGTTCTCTTCAAAAGATGTCCCGTTCTCTTCGATGTCACCGTCAAAGCCGGCTTCTTTCATCGAGAGCACTTCTGCGTCCGTATCTTTCAGGATCGCGCGGATCTCGCGCAGCTTTCCCTGATTGCCTGTGGCAAATATGATCTTCATGATTTTGTCTCCGTGTATTATTCTGTATGCCGGCAGCGTACCCGGTTGTGTTGTACCGGCGTGCGTTTATTGATTCGCTTGTGGTTGGTTCTGCGGTGCGCGCTTCGGGGGCTTCGGCCCCATGAACTGGTAGTAGTAAGTCTTCATCATACCGTTGTAGATCTTGCGGTTCTTGTCGGCCTTGCGTCCGATGTACTGCTCCACGTCCGCATAGCCCGTGATCACATAGAGCGACCATGCATCCAAGGCCTTGTAGCGTTCGGCCAGTTCGCGGTAAAGCACGGGTAGCTGCTCGCGCTCGCCGATGCGTTCGCCGTAGGGCGGGTTCGTGATCAGGAAGCCGTATTTTTTCGGATGCGAAAGTTCCGCGACAGGCCGCTTCTGGAAGTGGATGAGTTTCTCCACGCCCGCGCGCGCAGCGTTTTCCCTGGCGGATGCGATGATCTCGCCGTCGATATCGTAACCCTGGATATCCGTCTGCACGTTCAGGTCAAGCAGGTCGTTGGCCTCATCGATGCAACGGTACCAGATCTTCCTGTCGATCAGGTTGATGAATTCTTCCGCGGCAAAATCACGGTGCATGCCGGGTGCCATGTTCGCTGCGATCATGGCCGCTTCGATCGGGATCGTGCCGCTGCCGCAGAAGGGATCGACCAGGATCCGGTCGGCTCTCCAGGGCGTCAGCATGATCATGGCAGCTGCGAGGTTCTCCGCGATCGGGGCTTTGCTCACGAGTTTGCGGTAGCCGCGCTTATGCAGGGATTCTCCGGTCGTGTCCAGTCCGATCGTGACCTGATCCTTCATCAGGAAGACCCGGAACGGATAGGACGCGCCTGTCTCTTCAAACCATGTAACATGGTAGATCTGCTTGAGCTGCTCGACCATGGCTTTTTTGATGATGGACTGGATGTCGGACGGGGAGAAGAGTTTGCTCTTGATGCTGGCGGCTTTGGCCACCCAGAATTTCCCGTCCTTCGGGATATAGGCTTCCCAGTGGACCGCCTTGACTGCTTCGAAGAGTTCGTCATAGGTGGTCGCACGGAAAGAGGCGGTCTTGATCAGGATCCGTTCCGCCGTCCGTAAGAAGACATTGGCCCTTGCGACCGCGTCCGCATCGCCGGCAAAGCAGACTCTGCCGTCCTCCACGGAGGTGATCTCGTAGCCAAGGTCGATGATCTCTTTTTTCAATACCGCTTCCATGCCGAAATGGCAGGGTGCGATCAGTTCGTAGGTAGTCATTTTAATCTCCTTCAACACTGTGCAGGGGCTTTTTGCCCTTACACAGTATTGTAGCCCGATGGGGGAACCAACGGGCTACGATGAGGGGAGTATAAATAATTAATAAGGGGTCGTAAATGAGGATCCTTTGAAGGGTAGACCCTCGCTTACACTGCTATTATAATCCCTGAAAAACAAAAAAACAATAGATTTTGAAAACTAGTGGCAAGGAATTTTTTGACAACAACATTTTGTAGTTTTATACTGTTTCAGAGGGTTGAAAGAGGAAAAAACACCCTGCTCCGGACGATTTTGATGCCGTCCGGGATGCGAAGGAGGAAATGAAAAATGGATCCGAAAGAGTATGCTTTACAAAAACATGAGGAATGGAACGGAAAGATCGAGGTGAACTGCAGGGCGCCGCTGGAATCGATGGCGGACATGGCGGTGGCTTATACGCCGGGCGTGGCGGAGCCGTGCTTAAAGATCAGTGAGAACGTGGATCTTTCTTATGTATATACGAGGCGCGCAAATCTCGTGGCAGTCGTAACGGACGGAACGGCAGTCCTGGGACTTGGCGATATCGGACCGGAAGCCGGCATGCCTGTTATGGAAGGAAAGTGCTGCCTGTTCAAGCGCTTTGGCGGGATCGATGCGTTCCCGCTCTGCGTGCGCTCCAAGGACGTCGATGAGATCGTCAACACCGTGGCGCTGATCGCGGGTTCGTTTGGCGGCATCAATTTGGAGGACATCGCGGCACCGAGATGCTTTGAAATAGAGCGCAAGTTAAAAGAGCGCTGCGACATCCCCATCTTCCATGACGACCAGCACGGCACGGCAGTCGTTGTGTTATCGGGTATGATCAATGCCCTCAAGGTGGTCGGCAAGAAGATGGACGAGATCAGTGTCGTGATCAACGGTGCGGGTTCCGCAGGCGTTGCGATCATCAAGCTGCTGATGAAGGCCGGACTGAAGAACGTGATCATGGTCGACAGGTACGGTGCGATCTATGAAGGCAGGGAAGGACTGAATCCTGCCAAAGAAGAGATGGCAAAGATCACGAACAGGGAGTTCAAAAAGGGCGGCCTTGCGGATGTGATCAAAGGCGCGGACGTGTTCCTCGGCGTTTCGGCACCGGGCGTGCTGACACAGGAAATGGTAAAGACCATGGCCAAGGATCCTGTGATCTTTGCAATGGCAAACCCTGTTCCCGAGATCATGCCGGAAGAGGCAAAGGCAGCAGGCGCAGCCGTTGTCTGCACAGGCAGAAGTGATTATCCGAACCAGGTCAACAACGTGCTTGCTTTCCCGGGGATCTTCCGCGGGGCTTTGGATGTACGTGCAAAGGATATCAATGAAGAGATGAAACTTGCTGCGGCTTATGCGATCGCGGGTGTGGTCAGCGACGCAGAACGCAGCCCGGAATACATCATCCCGAACAGCTTCCACGAAGCGGTCACGCCGGCAGTTGCGGCAGCCGTCGCCAAGGCGGCCAGGGAGTCGGGCGTGAGCCGTCTATAATACCCTTATAAATGCGGGATGCCTACCGCACGTTCGGGATCACAGGATTGGTATGTATCATGTTACGTGCTGTTACCTACTAAATCGGTGATAACTTAAGTCCGGTAGGTAAAAAGTGACCAATTTTGGAACAGATTTCTATTTGGGGGGCATTTTAGACGAAAAAATACCTACCGGTAAGAGAAAGATTCTTATTCAGTAGGTATTTGTTTTTTGTCTTTTTTTTCGGCTACCTACCGGATGGATCAAGTCAGACGAATGGTAGGCAGATTATGCCGGCCGGCGGGCAAAAAAGCAGTGGCGGGGTTACGTCTCTGTCAGGCGGTTGATGCTCCAGACGCGGATGTTGATCTCGGTCAGGCCGCAGCCGCAATAGGTGCAGACTTTGCTGCCGAGGTTCTTGATCGGGGCGCCGCACTGCGGGCAGGTGGCACCGAGTGCTTTCTGTCCGTCTGCGACCTGTTCCGTATCCTGTACATAGACGAGTTCGATATCATAGCGTTTCTGTGTGGTAACGGTATCGGAACCCGCAACGCGCTTTCCGCTGCGGTCCACTTTGTAATGGTAAAAGCCGACGGCCGACTGCAGGGTGATGACGCAGTTGCCGCCTGCCTTGCGGTAGTCTTTGATCTCGGTCTGATGGATCTTGGTATCGCGGAAGATCTCGCGCACGCCGGAATTCCGATTGGCGTCGATCGCAAGAGAGATCTGCGAACGGAGTTCCCCGGACGCGTTCACGAGCAGGGAGGCGTCTTCCTCCTCAATGGCATGAAAAGCGGAGAGCAGCATGTTTTCCGCGCGCTGTCTGAATTCATACCAGTTAAACTCCGGAAAATCCGCGGTGATGCGCGGTATGCAGAGGGATGTCATGCCGTTGACCGATTTCGGCGTGGTCGCATATTCCGCTTCGATCCCGTCAAAATCAGCATCACTGATCGCCTCGATCAGCGGGGATACCGATTTAAAAATGCTGGAAACCTTGGCCACAACGGCAAGGATCAGAGACAGGCCTACAATGGCAATGATCCCGATCACGATTCCTGTCATTTAATAGTTCTCCTTTTATCCGTATTTATCGACTTTCTTATTTTAACGCATTGAAAAGGAAATATCCAGTATGATAAACTAGTGTTAATCATGAAGAAGCTGATCAAGCATTTCTACATCACGATCATACTGATCTTTGTCCTGCAGGCGGTGCTGCTTACCTACCTGTTTGGTTCTTTCTATGTAAAATCAGCCGAAGACGAAAAACGGAACGGCATGAGCAATATTGCCGGCCAGGCCGCCATGATCGAGAACTATATGAACAGGGGCGGGGACACGCTTTTGCTTGCGGCCGATTCCGTGGAATTCCTGTTGCAAAACGGCGCGGATAAAGAAGAGATCCTGCAGTATCTGCTCACGGAAACGACAGAGATGCAGGGACGCTTTGATGAAAACTTCACGGGGGTCTACGGTTACTTAAACGACAACTACATCGACGGGTCCGGCTGGGAGCCGCCGGAAGACTATGAGCCGACAGAGAGGGACTGGTATAAAGAAGCGATGAAAGCCGGCGGGAACATGGTCCTTTCCGCACCCTATGTGGACGCGCAGACCGGACAGATCATCGTGTCTTTTACCAAGCAGCTTTCCGATCACAAGAGCGTGATCGCGCTCGATATCGTGCTGAACGAAGTGCAGAGCATCGTCGGGCAGATGTCGGTTGCGGACAGCGGCTACAGTTTCATCGTTGACGGCAACGGTCTCGTGATCGCACACAGCGATCCGGCTGAGATCGGTAAAAACTATGTGGAAGATGAAGAGAAGATCAAGTTCATCTCGGGCCTTCGGATCATCAAGAGCGGCAGTTTCGAGATGGAACTCGGTGGCGAGAAATGCACGGTCTTTACGGATAAGATCGTCGGCAACTGGAACGTGGCATATGTTGTAAACAACGCAGCGCTCTTCAGACAGATCCGTATCCAGATTCTGATCGGCGGCCTGCTTTCGGCTCTGATCTATTCGCTGATCGTGCTGTTCTGTCTCTTTTCCGTGAGAAGGATCCGGGAAGCGCAGAAGAGCGAGCAGGAGAGTATGGATCAGCTGCGCCGCATGAACATGAACATCATCCGTTCCCTTGCGACCACGATCGATGCCAAAGACCGATACACCAGCGGCCATTCACAGCGCGTGGCAGATTACGCTGTCAGGCTAGCCAGGAAACTCGGCAAATCGGAAGAGACGCAGCGGATCTTATTCTATGCAGGGCTTCTGCATGATGTCGGCAAGATCAGTGTGGACGGCGAAGTGATCAATAAACCCGGGAAACTGACCGAAGAGGAGTTCGACCAGATCCGCATCCACCCGGTCAGCGGTTATCATATCCTGCGCGACATCCACAACGATCCGCGGATCGGTGAAGGCGCCAAATACCATCATGAACATTTTGACGGATCGGGTTATCCGAGCGGCCTTGCGGGAGAAGATATCCCGGAAGTTGCCAGGATCATCGCGGTGGCGGATGCCTATGATGCGATGGCAAGCGACCGCAGTTACAGAAAGATGCTCTCGCAGAATGTGATCCGGAGTGAATTTGAAAAAAGCATGGGTACCCAGTTTGATCCGGAGATCGCGAGGGCCATGTTGGAGATCATAGATGAGGATGTACAGTACGAACTGCGTCAGGGAGACGAGGGCGTGCATAACATTCTCGTGGTGGACGATGAAAAAGAGATCCTGCAGGAAGTCATCACGATCCTTGCGGACATGGAAAATATCTGCCTGCGCTATGCGGCGACCAAGCAGGAAACCATGGAAATGCTTGAAGATTTTGAGTTTGCGCTGATCCTTTTGGATCCGTCGCTTTCCGATACCGACGGGTTCGCGCTCTATGAAACGATCCGCGAACGCTACGACACGCCGGTGATCATCATGACGGAAAACAAGAGCATGGATATCATCCGGAAAGTCGAAGAACTCAAGATCGATGATTATATGATCAAACCTTTGCAGCCGGCGATCTTCCGTGAATCGATCCGCGGCATCCTGCAAAGGAGCGACGCACATCTGGAAGTGTAGACCGGCTTATTCAGGCGCAAGTCCCGAGAAACTCATGTAGGAATTGTAGTAGCGCTTATCATCGGTCACGTCTTTTCCCAGCCATTCCGGTACGTGAAAATCAACCGCCTCTTCTTCTGTCGGAAATTCCACTTCCGCAAGCACAAGGGGTGCAAACGGCGCGTCGAAAACGTCCAGCTCGACCGTATAAGGATCGCAGGGGATCAGGTAACGCTTTTTGGTGATCACGTTCGCTTCTGATTTTGACTTCAGGAACGCATACGCTTCTTTTGTAAGCGGCAGGTTGTATTCCTCATGCTTCAGACCCTTGCCGCCTTTGTAGGTCATGTAATAGGTGTCGTCTTCCCTGCGCACGCGGATCGTAGGCTCTTTTGTAAGGTAAGCCTGTTCGATCAGATGATAAGGGAAACGGTCCAGGTCTGTTGGCATTTCGCTCACAAGAAATTTCCGCTCGATCTCATAACCCATAGCTGTCCTCCGTTCCGGTACATGCGATTGATTTTTCTTTACATACATATACGCATTCATTTATAATGGTTGCGGACTTATTCTATCACAGCCGCGCACTGATTTACAGAGCGGCCCGGTGTAAAAAAGGAGAAGCGTTTTATGGAAAGAAAAGTTGGAACCGTATCAAGAGGCATTCGCTGCCCCATTATCAGAGAGGGAGACAATCTGGCGGACATCGCCGTAACGAGCGTTCTCGAAGCTGCTGAGAGCGAAGGATTTTCATTGAGAGATCGTGACGTGATCTCCGTCACGGAATCGATCGTAGCAAGATCCCAGGGGAACTACGCAACGGTGGATGACATCGCGGATGATGTCAGAGCCAAACTCGGCGGAGGCACGATCGGCGTGATCTTCCCGATCCTTTCGAGAAACCGTTTTGCGATCTGTTTAAAGGGTATCGCGCAGGGTGCCAAGAAGGTTGTCCTGATGCTTTCCTATCCGTCCGATGAAGTCGGCAACGCGCTGCTGACGCTCGACGATCTCGATGAGAAGGGCATCAATCCGTACAGCGACGTGCTGACGCTTGAGAAGTACCGCGAACTGTTCGGTTACCGCAAGCATGAGTTTACGGGCATTGACTATATCGATTATTACTCCGATCTGATCCGGGAAGCCGGCGCAGAAGTGGAGATCATCTTCGCAAACCAGGCAACAACGATCCTTGACTATGCGGATCATGTCCTGACCTGCGACATCCATACAAGAGCACGCAGCAAGAGACTGCTGAAGGCAGCAGGCGCCAAGGCTGTATGCGGCCTGGACGACATTCTGACCGCACCGGTCAACGGCAGCGGCTACAATGAGAAATACGGACTGCTTGGCTCCAACAAGTCCACGGAAGGTAAGATCAAACTCTTCCCGCGTGACTGCCAGGCACTTGTGGAAGATATCCAGAAACAGATCCTTTCCGTAACCGGCAAGCATGTGGAAGTCATGGTTTACGGCGACGGCGCGTTCAAGGATCCGCAGGGTAAGATCTGGGAGCTGGCCGATCCGGTCGTATCCCCGGCTTTCACATCCGGTCTTGTCGGCACACCGAGCGAACTGAAACTGAAATATCTGGCCGACAATGATTTCAAGAACTTAAGCGGTCAGGAATTAAAAGAAGCGATCGAGAAGAGTATCAAGGAAAAGGATGCGAACCTCGTCGGCAACATGGCTTCCCAGGGAACCACACCGAGACAGCTGACCGACCTCATCGGGTCTCTCTGTGATCTGACGAGCGGTTCCGGTGACAAGGGTACACCGATCGTTCTCGTGCAGGGATATTTCGATAACTACACGAACGACTGAGTTGTAAGATGCGCACAGACTGCGCGCGAACATGCAGATGTATCATCATACCGATCCGGATTCCCGGGTCGGTATTCTATGTAGAAAAATAACAGCGTTATGTAACAATGTAATGTAACAATGTTATATAACGATGATGCATAACATTGTTATGATTGACAAGGACAGGCTGATAGAGTACTTTTGAGAAGATGAATCAGTATGAAGAAACCATTCAAAAAATTCATGACGATCCGGTGCTGGACGCCCTGAACACGCCGGAAGAGGTGGGCTTACGGCGCTACCGGAGCCGGCTGTCGCTTGACGGGATCGGGTATATCACCTTTGGTATCTGGTCGGTGGTCAAGATCATTGCGTCCCTTTTCCTAAGCACGGAATTTTACACCAAGATGATCGGATATATGCAGACGGAGGACGAGCCGGAAGAACTGGTGAAACTTGTATTCGGCGTCTTCATTGCCATTGTCTGTATTATGACACTGCTTGTCCATTTCAAGATCGGCGTGGCTGCGATCCGTTACAGCAACGGCACCAGAAAGACCCGCGGTTTTTTATTTCTGGTACTCATCATGATCGTTCTCACGGCGCATGGACTGTCGACATACTTTACCCAACACGACTATGATATCAAGTTCCTGGATGATACGGCCGTCGCCTCTGCGATCGCGGATCTGACGGGGATCTTTATCCTGATCGACATGGTCATCAGTGCCTCCAGGATCAAGCGGTTCAGAAGGCTGCAGCGGGAAGCAAAGCAGGAGGATTAGCGATGCAGATGGATTTTCATTATTATGCAACTTACTGCGCCGCGATCCTTGCGGGCTATTCCCATGAAGAGAGCATGGATATCTGCTACAGCGCACAGTTCGTGGACCTTTGTTCGAAGACTTTGCTTGGCAAGATCGGGGCACCGGCGCAGGCGGCGACCACGCAGTTGCAGCTGGAACTGATGGACGGACGTTCCGACCTTCTGGCGGTACAGGAGAGCACGAGCATCTGGTCTTCGTTTCATTTTCTGCCGGGCAATCTCCATAAGGAAAAGAACAGGCGCACGAAGCTTTACATGGATAAATACCGGCTTGTCTGTATGCCGAACGGGGAACTTGTGAAAAAGACCGTACAGCTTGCAATGGGGCAGAGCCTGCAGCATGTGGGCATCGCCATGCATGTGCTGGCGGATACCTGGGCGCATATGTTTTTTGCGGGAACGCCTTCGCTTGTGATCAACAATGTCACGACGGGTGATTTTTACGAAATGAAAGAAGACGGGACACAGAGCAGGATCTTCTTCCGGCACAATCCTTCCGTGCCCGACGATCCGGAAAAGAACCTGTATACGAACAGTCTCTACCAGAGCAGCGAGACTTCCGTGATGAACTTAGGACACGGCAGGGCCGGACATCTGCCGGATTATTCCTACCTGAAATACAGATATCTGCCTGCCTGGAGCGATTACAGGATGGTGCTTAAGGATAACCCGTCCGATTACATGCATGCGTTCTGCCAGATGATCTATGCGCTGAAGAAACTGCGCGCAGGGGATGACGACATCCGGACGGAGATCTACGACACGGATGCGATCGCAGGATATGAGGAACGCATCGACGGCATCCTGAAAAAACGGCAGCTCATTGCCTGCGATGACTGGAAAGCGTTTGGCGAAGAACTCTCCGGTATGGCGATCCCGGATTTTGATATCGAAACGTATCAGGAAGAATACATGCAGGCTGCCCCGGATCAAAAAGAGGAAACATTCCTCGGACGGTTCATTCGGGCGGCGCTTGCACAGAAGCGGATGGTCTGTGAAGAGATCCAGAGCACGGGCAATCTGCTGACAGGCATTCCCATGCGCAGAAGGAAGAAGGATAAAAAATGACGAGAATGCAGAGAGTGAAAGAAACAGGTTTCGGGATCCTGCAGATCTTAGCGGCACTGTCGCTGCTGCTTGCACCAAAGGATACTTCCATGGCGGTCATACTCGTGATCGTCGGGATCTCGTTCACGGCTGCCGGGATCGGGTCGCTGTGGTTTTATTTCACCATGGCAAGGCAGATGGTCGGCGGCAGGGTGTCCCTGTACAAGGGCATCATCCTGTTTGAGATGGGCGCGATCGCACTTGCCCTGACCGACGTGTCGCACTATTACATCCTGCTCTATCTGATCATCCTGCACGCGTTCCAGGGACTGGTGCGGACGCTGCGTGCACTGGAGAGCAGGCGGATCGGGGCGGAGTCCTATAAGCTGAAACTCACACACGGCCTGCTTGATTTCTGTCTCGCGATCCTCTGCATCATCTTTATCAGACAGCAGACAACGGCGGTGCTGATCTATGCAAGCGGTCTGTTCTATTCGGCCGTATTCCGGATCGTTTCGGCACTGCGCAAGAGAAGTTTCATCTACATCCAGTAGGTATACGGTAAAAAACCCGCCATCTGCCGTAAAGACGATGGCGGACCATGATGGAACAGAGGAGGGTTACGCATGGAGAGTAATAAGGGAATGGAACAGAAAATGCCGGTAACGGATGACAACGGAAAAGAGAAAAAGAATAAAAAAGGTTGGAAGGAAAATGAGGCACCGGTCTCTCGGTGGATCCTGACAGTGCTCCTGTCGCTCGTTGCGGGCTTCGTGGTCGGCGCATTCCTGTACGGGTTTGTCGGGGCCCTTCCCTTTTTGCAGGAGGGACACTACCTTGCGCCAGAGAAGGATCTGCTCACATCGGTCTCGGTCTTTGCCGCCGTGTTCGCTTTCTTCTGGCTCTTCCTGCGTATCTTCTGCAAAACATCCCTGCGTGCGTTTTTCTTTGGCGCAGGGCGGAAGGTCGACCGGAAGATGACCGCGGTGATCGCGCTGCTGTGGCTCCTGGGACTCACCGTCGCGCAGTTCTTTACGATCGCCTGGGTAAAACCTGCCGGGCAGGATCCGAAACTCGTATGCATTCACGCGCTGCTCTGCATCCTGTTTCTCTGGATCCAGACGACGACCGAAGAGATCTTTTTCCGCGCGCTGCCCGTGCGCATCCTTTACGGCAATACGGTCCCGAAACTGCCAAAAGGCATCTTTGTCGCAGTCGTAAGCACGTTCATTTTTATGGCGCTGCATCTGAACAACCCGGAAGTCAAAACCCTCTCCGGCACGGACATGGTCCTGACGGCTTCGGTCTACTTCATCGCGGGCTTCATGATGTTTGTCTTGAACCAGCTGACAGGCGGGATGGAAGCAGGTATCGTGGTGCATTTTTTCAATAATTTCTTCTGCTTTGTCATTGTCACGCAGGAAGTGAGTGTTGTGACGACACCGGCGCTCCTTGTGGACACGGCCCCTGCAGACCGGGTTTCCCTGATCCGGGTGCTCGCGATCCTGATCGCCTACGTGCCTGTCATGATCTATCTCATCAGGCGCAATGCACTGAAGAAGCAGATGCAGGAACAGGAGGCAGACCTTTATGAATGATACCTTCCGCGAATATACAAGTTACGGAAAAGTCATCCTTCCGCTTATGCGTGTGAAGCGGGAGATCACACCCGTGGAGGAACACTGGGGAGATAAGGACCAGTACTTTCTCTTTTTCAAAGCCCCCGAAAAGAAGCAGAACAAACTGGTCATATACCTGCACGGTGGCGGCTGGAACAGCAACTCGCCCAAGCAGCATTACTTTATCGGACAGAAGATCGCACAGAGCGGATACGACTGTGCGATGATCGGCTATCATAAGGCGCCGAAGTACCGTTACAAAGAGATCAGCGAGGATGTGTTCCGGGGCTACGACAAACTGCGCGGCTTTTTAAATGCGCAGGGATATACCTATGAGAAGATCGTGGTGTCCGGGTCTTCGGCAGGTGCACACCTGGGTGCGATCTTATGCTTTGACGAGGTACGGAAAGAAAAATACGGGATCGCAAAAAACGAATTTGCGGGACTGCTTTCGATGGCAGGACCTTTGAGCTTTGACAGACCGCAGACAGGGTCCTTAAACTCTCTGCTGAAAGGCCTGTTCGGCACCAAAGATCCGGAAGTCTGGAAGACGGGTGAACCGATCCGGATGCTGACGGAGATGCCGGGCATGAAGGTATTCCTCATCCAGAGTAAACATGACGGGCTGGTCGGTTATGAGCAGGCGGTTGATTTTGCCAAAAAGGCAGAGTCATTTGGCATGGAGACTAAGCTTAGCGAGGTGACGGAAAAATGGAATACGCATTCCCTATACTGCGTCGGCTCGTTCCTGCTTGATACGGAACGGTCAGAGACACTCAAAAAAGCAATGGAGGTGATAGAAGAGATATGAGAAAACATTATCTGGACAACATCAGATGGATGACGGTCGTACTGGTCGTTATCTATCACGTATTCTGGATGTATAACGGCGTGGGCGTCTCGGGAGGCCTCGGGAAGATCACAAACCTTGACGTGCAGTACTACGACCTCTACTTATACATCGTCTATCCCTGGATGCTGCCGGTGCTGTTTCTGGTTTCAGGCATCAGCGCCAGGTACAGCCTGCAGAAATATGCGGATAAGGAGTTCTTTAAAAACCGCACGGTGAAATTACTCGTGCCGGTCACGATCGGCCTGTTCGTATTTCATTTTATACAGGGTTATATCAGCATGGCGCTCTCCGACGCGTTTGAAACCACTGCACAAAGCACACCGAAGATCGTGCTTTATTTCATCATGGTCGCAGGCGGGATCGGCGTCATGTGGTATATGCAGATGCTGTGGATCTTTTCGGGCCTGCTGCTTCTCATCCGTAAGATCGAAAAGGAGAAACTCTGGAATCTCGGTGGAAAGACCGGGCTCATCGCGCTCCTTCTGATGGCTGTTCCGCTCTGGGCTTTTGCGCAGGTGGGAAATACGCCGGTCGTTGTCTGCTACCGTTTCGGGTTCTACGGGCTGCTGTTTTTCTTAGGTTACTATGTGTTCTCACACGACGAAGTGATGGAAAAAGTGAAGCGGTATTTTCTTCTGTTCCTGGGACTTGCGGTTGCACTCGGTATCGCGTTTTGCGTTCTGTATTTCGGGCAAAATTACGCGGATGCGCCTGTCTATAAGACCGTGCTCTTTACGACATACGGGTGGTTCGGCTGCCTTGCGATCCTTGGCGGTGCCGCAAGGTATCTTGATCTTGAAAACACGTTCACGCACTGGATGGGCGCACACAGTTTCGGACTCTATATCTTCCACGAACTGTTCATCTCGGGCGTGGCTCTTTTCCTTGCAAAACCGGGACTGGTGCCGCCTGTTGTTGCCTACCTTCTTAGCGGCATCTGCGGCTTCGCGGGAGGTTACGGCATGTTCGCACTGATCTCGCGGATCCCGGTTTATCGCTGGTGCGTGCTCGGGATGCGCGGGAAGAAGAAGGACTGATCCCGGCTGATTTTTCCATAGGGAAAACCAAGCGGCAGATCATAAAAAACATGTGACGCACGGGGTAAACCTGTGGTATTCTAAAAGATGGGGCAAAACCCCATCTTACTATTTTGAAAGGAACCTGGATCCGCATGAACGGAAACGAAAAATCAGATGCATTCAAACAATCGCTGTTGTTTATTGTAGTCGGTCTGCTGATCTCGCTGATGCTGATCGTGATCTTTTCCCGTGTGATCACGGGGATCAGCGCAACGATGACCTATGAGACGACGATGGCCGTCAAGAAGAACATGCTGGAAGAATATGTCAACAACATGATCTTCTATTTAGAGGACGAGAGAGAGGATTATCTGAAGCTCTATCCGGACGCGGAGGAAGAAGAGGTGGAACAGATCCTGCTGCAGGCGGCGAGGGAACGGATCTACGGCGAGCAGCACGGGGACGGTTCCTATATGTGGATCCAGAAGGTGCTTGATTTTAACGGCGGGGACAATTACGCGATCCGCCTGATCCACCCGAACCTGTCGGATACGGAAGGCTGCTATCTTTCGACCAACGAAGTGAACCAGATGGGCATGAAAGCCTATGAGGAGGAACTGAACGGCATCAAGGAAAACGGCGAGATCTTCCTGAATTATGCGTTTAAGAAACTCAACTCGAATGAAGTCACGGAGAAAGTGACTTTTTCCAAACTCTACGACCGCTACGACTGGATCATCTGCATGGGCGTCAATATCGACGATCTGGACCACTACCGGATCCAGGCCGAAGAGCATATGCGCGCTTACCAGATGATCGTGCTGGCTGCCATCTCGGTAACCTGGCTGATCCTTTTGTTCCTGATGGGCTTCATGTACCGGAAGACGCATATCAAGGCATACGAGAAGAAGAACAAGGAATTAAAGGACAGGCTGAACTGGGACGCCATGACGAACGCCAATTCCAGAAGTTTCGGGGAGAAGCAGCTGGAACGCGAGTTCCATGAGTATAAAGAAGGCAAAAAGAACACACTGCTTTTGATGATGGATGTGGACTATTTCAAGAAGTTCAACGACGGATACGGGCACGATGTGGGCGACAAGGTCCTGCAGTCTTTCGTTGCGGCGATCCGTGACTGCACAAGAACATCCGATTCCGTGATCCGCTGGGGCGGGGATGAATTCGTGGTGATCCTGCAGAACATCCACCGCAGGTTCCAGCCGGAGATCGGCAACAAGATCCTGGAAGCGGTCCATGCCATTTCGATCGACGAGCTGAAAGACGGAGACAGGATCACGGCTTCCATGGGCTTCACGTATTTCAGGGAGGAAGACACGGAATACAAAGACGCGCTCACAAGGGCGGATGCAGCCCTCTATCAGGCCAAGGAAGCAGGCAGAAATAATTGGCAATTGGCGTAACTGTGTGATATAATTACGTTTAGTGTGTCAATCTGACTTACGGTAAAATCAATAGAAAAGATATCCAGGAGGAAGTTTCATGAGTTTAAAGGTCGAGAACAAAGAAAAAAACATGGCAGTGCTGACGATCGAAGTCCCTGCTGAAGAAGTGGAGAAAGCGCTCGAGGCTGCCTATCAGAAGAACAAGAACAAGATCAACGTTCCCGGCTTCAGAAAGGGGAAAGTACCCCGCCAGATGATCGAGCGTATGTACGGTCCGGAGATCTTCTACGAGGATGCTGCCAATATCCTGATCCCGGAAGCATACGAGAGGGAACTGGAGGAGCATAAAGAGATCGAAGTTGTTTCCCAGCCGGATGTGAAGGTGGAGGAGATGGAAAAAGGCAAGCCGTTTGTGTTCACGGCGGAAGTTGCCCTGAAGCCGCCCGTGGAGCTCGGGAAATACAAAGGCGTGAAGATCGAAAAGATCGACACCGAAGTAACGGATGAAGAGATTCAGAAAGAGATCGACAGGGAGCGCGAGAGCAATGCGCGTACCATTTCCGTGACAGACCGTGCGGTCAAAGACGGCGACATGACGGTGATAGATTTTGAAGGATTCGTGGACGACGTTGCATTCGAAGGCGGAAAGGGTGAGAACTATCCGTTAACGATCGGATCGGGCGCATTTATCCCCGGCTTTGAAGAGCAGCTTGTCGGCGCGGAGCTTGAAAAGGAAACGGAAGTAAAAGTCAAATTCCCCGAAGACTATCATGCAGAAGATCTGAAGGGCAAAGATGCCGTATTCAAGGTAACGGTCAAAGAGATCAAGGAAAAGGAACTGCCGGAGCTCGACGACGAGTTCGCATCCGAGGTTTCCGAATTCGATACGCTGGATGAATACAAAGCGGACATCAAGAAGAACCTGACAGAGAAGAAAGAAAAAGAAGCAAAGGGCAAGAAGGAAGATGCCGTGATCGAAGCGATCATTGCGGATTCCAAGATGGATATTCCCGATGCGATGGTAGATACACAGGCAAGACAGCTTGCCAATGACTATGCGGCAAGACTGCAGAACCAGGGTCTCTCCTTAGAGCAGTACTTCCAGTTCACGGGCATGGACGGCGCCAAGTTCTTAGAGCAGATGAAGCCGACCGCCTTAAAGCGGATCCAGAGCAGACTGGTGCTCGAAGCGATCGTAAAGGCCGAGAACATCGAAGTGACCGATGAGGAATACGAGGCAGAACTGCAGAAGATGGCAGACACCTATCAGATGGAGATCGACAAGATCAGGGAACTCTTCGGCGATGCCGAGAAGGAACAGCTGACAGAGGATGTTGCGATCCAGAAGGCTGTCGATCTGATCGTGGAGCAGGCAAAGGAAGGAGCATAATATGAGTTTGGTACCTTACGTCATAGAGCAGACGAGCAGAGGCGAACGTTCTTACGATATCTTTTCAAGACTTCTGAAAGAGCGTATCGTATTTCTCGGCGAGGAAGTGAACGAGACGACGGCCAGCCTGATCGTTGCACAGATGATGTTCCTGGAAGCGGAAGATCCGGACAAGGATATCCATTTCTACATCAACAGTCCCGGCGGATCCGTTACGGACGGGTTTGCCGTATATGATACGATGCACTATGTGAAGTGCGATGTTGCCACCTACTGTGTCGGCATGGCTGCTTCCATGGGCGCGTTCTTACTTGCCGGCGGCACAAAGGGCAAACGCTTTGCCCTGCCGAATGCGGAGATCATGATCCATCAGCCGATCGGAGGCGCCAAGGGTCAGGCAACGGAGATCGAGATCGCGGCAAAACAGATCTTAAGAACGAAAGAGAAACTCAATAAGATCCTTTCGGAAAATACCGGTCAGCCTTTTGACGTGGTTGCAGCGGACACCGAACGCGATAACTGGAAAACCGCCGAGGAAGCGCTGGAATACGGACTGATCGATAAGATCATTACAACGAGGGCTTAAAAATGGCAAAGAATAACGACGACAAGATCAGATGCTCGTTCTGCAACAAGCCGCAGAACATGGTACGCAAGCTGATCGCGGGACCGGATGGTGCGTTCATCTGTGACGAGTGCATAGAGATCTGCATGGACATCCTCGAAGAGGAACTCGAGGAGGAACCGGTTGCCGAAGAAGGGAAGAAGGCAGACATCAATCTGCTCAAACCCCGTGAGATCAAGGATTTCCTTGACGAGAACGTGATCGGACAGGAAGATGCCAAAAAGGTACTGTCCGTGGCGGTATACAATCACTACAAACGCGTGACTTCCGTGCAGGAATCCGATGTGGAACTGCAGAAGAGTAACATCATCATGTTAGGGCCCACGGGCTGCGGGAAGACGCTTTTGGCACAGACGCTGGCCAAGATCATCAACGTGCCGTTTGCGATCGCCGATGCGACCGCACTCACGGAGGCCGGTTATGTCGGTGAGGACGTGGAGAACATTCTGTTAAAGCTGATCCAGGCCGCCGACTACGACATCGAAAAAGCACAGTACGGCATCATCTATATCGATGAGATCGACAAGATCACCAGAAAGAGTGAAAACGTATCCATCACAAGAGACGTTTCCGGTGAAGGCGTACAGCAGGCGCTCTTAAAGATCATCGAAGGGACCGTTGCTTCCGTTCCGCCACAGGGCGGCCGCAAGCATCCGCACCAGGAACTGATCCAGATCGATACGACCAATATCCTGTTCATCTGCGGCGGCGCATTTGAAGGCCTCGACAAGATCGTGGAGAACAGGCTCGATCAGAAATCCATCGGTTTCAATGCGCAGATCAAAGACAGGAACGAAACGGAGATCGGCGTACTCTTAAAGCAGGTACAGCCGGAAGATCTGACCAAGTTCGGTCTGATCCCGGAATTCGTGGGCCGCGTGCCGATCAATGTATCCCTGGAGCCGCTTGATGAGGAAGCACTGGTCAAGGTTCTGACCGAACCGAAGAACGCGATCATCAAGCAGTACAAGAAACTCTTCGAGCTCGATGATGTGAAACTGGAATTCGAACCGGAAGCGGTCCGTGCCATCGCACATCAGGCGCACGAGAGAAAGACAGGTGCAAGGGGACTGCGTTCGATCTTAGAGCAGCTGATGAACGATCTGATGTTCACGATCCCCTCGGACGATACGATCGAGCAGTGTGTGATCACCAAGGAAGCAGTGGAAGGAACATCCGCCCCGCTCATCGTACACCGCGAAAAACCGCTTAAAAAAGCAGAGTAATCTTTTTGTAACAATTTATTCAGAGCCATTTATAAGATTCGCAGGACGCCTGCAGGGTTTTATAGCTGGCTCTGTATACATTATGGAGAAACAAAAATGGCAAGGATCCTCAAAAAAACCTATCCGTGTGTGCCGCTGCGGGGGCTGACCGTTCTGCCCGGCATGATCGTGCACTTCGATCTGAACAGGGATTTTTCGATCCAGGCAGTGGAACGCGCCATGTTGAAGGACCAGCGCATTTTCCTGCTCACCCAGATAAATGAGAATGTACAGAAACCGAAGCAGAACGAACTCTATGAGACCGGCTGCGTGGCGTTCATCAAGCAGATCATCAAACTGCCGAACGGCTTTGTCCGCGTCCTGATCGAGGGACAGTACCGCGCGCGCCTGCTGGAGCTGACGATCGGCGATTGTTACATGGCTGTTACGAAGGCGTTTGCCATGACGCTTGAGGATGACAACTTCAAATTGACCGCCATGGTCAGAGAACTGCGTGACAGCATTTCGGCCTATGTGACCTACAATCCCCAGGTTGGAAAATCACTCGAGGGACAGTTCCAGAAGATGGAAACGGTCGAAGAACTGCTTGACTGTGTGGCTGCGAACTTCCCCATGTCCGTGCATGAGCGCCAGGCCATGCTCGAGGCGGAAGCCGTAAAGGAACGCTTCGCGATCTTAACTGCTTTCCTGACCAGGGAGACGAAGGTCCTGGAGATCCGGAAACAGTTGCAGGACGAAACGCAGGAGCGTGTAGAAAAGAACCAGAAGGAATACGTGCTCAGGGAGCAGATGAAATATATCCAGGAAGAACTGGGCGAAGACGAAGAATCGGATATCGAACAGTTTAAGAAAGCCTGTGACAAACTGAAGGCTTCCGCAGAGGTGAAGAAAAAGATCCGTAAGGAGATTGACCGGTTCGGTCGAATCAGTGCCCACTCTTCGGAAAGTGCCGTGGCAAGGGGCTATATCGAGACACTGCTCGAACTGCCCTGGGACAAGACCGGGAAGGACAATAAGGACCTTGACCATGCCGAGCAGATCCTGAACGAGGATCATTACGGACTCGAAAAAGTCAAGGAACGTATGCTGGAATTTCTAGCCGTGGAATTTCTGGCAGGCGGCAGGGAAAACCGGATCAGTCCGATCATCTGTCTCGTGGGACCGCCGGGAACCGGTAAAACGAGTATCGCCAAATCGGTCGCACGTGCACTGAACCGGAAATATGTACGCATCAGCCTCGGCGGCGTCAGGGACGAAGCGGAGATCCGCGGACACAGACGGACCTATGTCGGCGCGATGCCGGGACGGATCGCCATGGGACTGAAAAATGCCGGCGTGAAGAATCCGCTGATGCTGCTCGATGAGATCGACAAGATGAGTTCCGATTATAAAGGAGATACGGCTTCCGCACTTTTGGAAGTACTGGACAGCGAGCAGAACAACCGCTTCAGCGATCATTATGTGGAGATCCCCATCGATCTCTCATCCGTGCTCTTCATTGCGACGGCCAACTCCATGTCGGATATCCCGCGGCCGCTCCTTGACCGTATGGAGATCATCGAGGTCACCAGCTACACGGAAAACGAGAAGATGCATATCGCAAAAGAGCATCTGATCCCCAAACAGATCGACCGCCACGGGTTAAAGGAGACGCAGCTGCGTATCCAGGATAAGGCACTCGCCCTGGTCATCCGTTCCTATACAAGGGAAGCGGGCGTCAGGAACCTCGAGCGCAAGATCGGACAGATCTGCCGAAAAGCGGCGCGGATGATCTTACAGGATAAAAAGAAGTCCGTGACGGTGACGCCTAAAAACCTGAAAGAATTTCTCGGTGTGGAACGGTATTCATTCGACATGGCCAATGAGAATGACGATATCGGGATCGTGCGCGGCCTTGCATGGACAAGCGTCGGCGGCGATACTTTGCAGATCGAGGTTAATGTGATGCCGGGCAAAGGCGAGATCATGCTGACCGGACAGCTTGGCGACGTCATGAAAGAAAGTGCGCAGGCAGGCTTAAGTTATATCCGTTCGGTCTCCGGCACAGGCAGAAAAGGTGCCGGTGCGGGAGCGGATATCGAAAAACTGCCGGCCGATTATTTCAAGAAGCATGATTTTCATATCCATATCCCGCAGGGATCCGTCCCCAAAGACGGGCCCAGCGCAGGCATCACGATGGCGACGGCGCTCTATTCTGCGGTCACGGGAAGATATGTGAAAGCAGATGTTGCGATGACCGGTGAGATCACGCTGCGCGGCAGGGTGCTGCCGATCGGCGGCTTAAAGGAAAAGATCTTAGCTGCCAAGACGGCAGGGATCAAAACCGTGCTCGTACCGAAGAAGAACGAGCGTGACATCGGCGAGATCTCCGATGAGATCAAGCAGGGCTTAAAGATCGTGTACGTGGAAACGATGGATGATGTGTTAAAGGAGGCGCTTCGATAATGGTGATCAAAGACGTGTCGCTTGAGATCGTGTGCGGCCCCACTTCGAAACTGCCGGACACGATTTTGCCTGAGATCGCATTTGCAGGCAAGAGCAATGTGGGAAAATCATCCCTGATCAATGTGCTGATGAACCGGAAATCGCTGGCGAGAACATCCTCGCAGCCGGGCAAAACAGCGACGATCAACTATTACAATATCAACGGGCAGCTCTACCTGGTGGACCTTCCCGGATACGGATACGCGAAGGTCTCAAAGACCGAGAAAGAAAAATGGGGACGCATGGTCGATAAATACCTGCATACGTCAAAGCAGCTTCGGACCGTGTTCTTACTGATCGATATCAGACATGAGCCATCCGGCAACGACAAAGACATGTATGACTGGATCAAAGCCGCCGGATTCACGCCTGTCATCATCGCGACCAAACTTGACAAGATCAACCGGTCGCAGAAAGATAAATGTGTAAAGATCATCCGTGAAAAGCTGGGCTTGAAAGGGGACGCCGTTATCATCCCGTTTTCTGCCAAAACGCGTCAGGGGAGAGAGGAATTATATGAAAACATCGACAAAATACTTGAAGATCACGATTAATATCCTTTCCATGGCTTTGATCTTCACGTTCTGCGTGTGGATCCTGCCGAAGATCCTGGTCTATTTTATGCCGTTCGTGATCGCGTTCATCATCGCGCTGATCGTGAATCCCGTTGTGCGGTTTCTGGAACAGAAACTGAAGATCGTGCGCAAAGCGGGCAGCGTGGTCGTGATCGTACTGGTGCTCGCGATCGTTGTGCTGATCTGCTATTTTGTCATCGCCACGCTGATCACGCAGACGATCGGGTTCTTCTCGAATATCCCGCGGATCTGGTCTTCGGTCTCGGAAACGGTCGTGGGGCTCCGGGATGAAATGCTCATCCTCTTTAACCGGATGCCGGGCAGTGTACAGACCTGGTTAGATGGGATCGGGGAAACGGTGACCGTGAACATGACGAGCTGGCTGTCGGGACTTGGCGAACCGGTGGGTGAAGCTGCCACCCGGATCGCTTCCAACCTGCCGCTGCTCATCATCGGCATCATCATGTCGATCCTTGCTTCCTACCTGTTCGTGGCGCAGCGCGATTATCTCGAAAAACTGTTTGCAAAGATCGTTCCCGCGCCGATCCGCTCCAGGACAGAGCTTGTTTATTCCACCATGAAGGAGGCGGTTGGCGGATACTTCAAGGCGCAGTTTAAGATCATGATCGTTGTGTACGCGGTGCTCCTGATCGGGTTTGCGATCCTTGGGATCGAATATGCGTTTCTGATCGCGCTTTTGATCGCGATCTTAGACTTCCTGCCGTTCTTTGGGACAGGCGCGGCCATGTGGCCGTGGGCCCTCGTGTCCCTGCTGAACGCGGATTATAAACTGGCCATCGGCCTGATGATCATCTGGGGCGTCAGCCAGCTGGTCAGACAGCTGATCCAGCCGAAAATGGTCGGCGATTCCGTCGGACTTGAGCCGATCCCGACCATCTTCCTTCTGTACATCGGTTTCCGTGTGGGCGGCGCGCTCGGTCTGATCTTGGCGGTGCCTGTCGGCATGATCATCATCAACCTGTACAAAGCAGGCGTGTTCCGCAACTTTGTCTACAGTATCCGGCTGCTGCTCAAGGACCTTGCGAAACTGCGCAGATTTGATAAGGAAGATCTGATCCGCGAAGGGGTCCTGACCGAAGAAGAAGCGGCAAAGGATCCGGTGTTTGCGGAGGATCCGGTATTTGCGGAGGATCCGGTAGCAGGTACGGCGCCTGAAAAAGAAGCAGCCACAGAACCGGCTCCTGCAGAAAAAGAAAAGAAAGAGGACGCTAAAAAGGCGAAGAAATAAATGATCACATTACTGTCGAAGATCTTTATCAAGAATAGGGAAGAAACACAAGACCCGGCTGTCAGGAGAGCATATGGCAGCCTGTGCGGGATCGTCGGGATCGCGCTCAACATCCTGTTGTTTGCGATCAAGGTGTTTGCCGGGATCTTCAGCGGATCGGCAGCGATCCTGACCGATGCGTTCAACAACCTGTCGGATGCACTCAGTTCGCTGATCATGCTGATCGGATTCAAGATGTCGGGGCATAAGCCGGATCCGGAGCATCCTTTCGGACACGGCCGGATCGAGTATGTCACGGGCCTGATCGTATCGTTCCTGATCATCCTGATGGGCGTGGAACTTCTGAAGAATGCGGTAAGCCACATCTTATCGCCTGCGCCCGTAGCGTTTGAGACGCTTACGATCGTGATCCTGATCGTATCGGTCTTAACGAAACTGTATATGTATTTCTATAATAAGCGTGTGTCTGACCGGATCCAGTCGACGGCCATGCAGGCAACGGCGATGGACTCGTTCTCGGATTCCGTTGCGACCTGCGCCGTACTCTTTGCGATGATGATCGGCGAGTTTACGGGGCTGCAGCTCGACGGCTGGTGCGCACTTCTTGTTTCTTTCTTCATTCTCTATACCGGTATCTCTTCCGCGAAAGATACGATCTCGCCGCTGCTTGGCAGTGCGCCTGACAAAGAATTCGTGGATAAGATCGAGGCGTTTGCGAGATCCTACCCGGAGGTCTGCGGGATCCATGACCTGATCGTGCATGATTACGGCCCCGGCCGGATGATGATCTCCTTCCATGCGGAGGTGCCTGCAAACGGCGACATTTTGAAACTGCATGATGTGATCGACCGCATCGAGCAGAAACTCAGGGATGTGCTCGGCTGCGAGGCGGTGATCCATATGGATCCGATCGTGACGGATGATGAGACCACGAACCGCCTGAAAGCCGTGGCGCTGCTGATCGTGAAAGGGATCGACGATAACCTGACCATGCATGATTTTCGCATGGTGGAAGGTCCTACGCATACCAACCTTATTTTCGACGTCGTTGTCCCCTATGACTGCAAGCTCTCGGACGATACGGTGAAGCAGGAGATCACGGACCAGATCCGGAAACTGCCCGGCAATTATTATGCGGTCGTGCAGGTGGATAAGCCGTATGTGTGACAGGCCTGCAAAAAGATTTTGGAATATAAAAAAAGATTAGCCGTGTCAGTTCTTGACGCGGCTATTTTCGTATCTTATACTAGGGTATGTACCCACTATATATTGTATGCACAGACCGAAGAGGGAGCGGCGACCATACAATATACGGTAGCAATCAGTGAATGGAGGATGTTTATGAGGAAGAAAGTTTTAAGCGTACTTCTGGCCGTATCCATGGTCGCAGCAATGCTTGCGGGATGCGGTGCGCAGGCGGCGGCGCCTGCAGCAGACAACGCCGCAGCAGAGCAGGGAGCTTCCACAGGACTGTTCCCGGCGATCCCCAAGGATCAGATCAAAGTCGGTGTGATCCACATCACGGACCCTGCAGAAGGTTCCGGCTACACTTACACACATGATCTCGGTATCCAGGGCATGCAGAAGAATCTGGGCCTTGCAGACAACCAGATCATCCGTAAGAACAACACGGATGATTCCGATCCGACCGCGATCGAGAACGCAATGCTCGAGTGCATCGAGGAAGGCTGCCAGATCATCTTTGCAACCAGTTACGGTTACATGGATACCTGCGAGAAGATCGCAAACGAGTATCCGGACGTGATTATTTCCCACGGTACCGGCTACAAGTCAAACGGCAAGAACTTCAACAACTACTTCGGCCGCATCTACCAGGCAAGATATCTGTCCGGTATCGCTGCAGGTCTGAAGACAGAGAGCAACAAGATCGGTTACGTATCCGCATTCGGTAAGACCCTGTCCGAGATAGGCGGCGGTATCTACGCATTCGCAATGGGCGTTGAATCCGTGAATCCGGATGCTACGGTTTATGTAAAAGTCACAAACAGCTGGTTTGATCCCGAAGGCGAAGCGCAGGCAGCGCAGGCGCTGATCAGCGACGGCTGTGACGTGATCGCACAGCACTGCGATACCCCGAACCCGCAGCTGGCTGCTGAAGAAGCAGGCGTTTACGGCGTAGGCTACAACTCCGACATGAGCAAGGATGCCCCGAAGGCTGTTCTGTGCTCCGTTATGTGGGATTGGAGTGCATACTACACATGGGCAGTTGAGCAGGCTATCAATGGTACCTGGACCGGCGAGAACTACTACGGCGGCATGACGGAAGGTCTTGTAAAACTTTCCGACCTGGCTGATTTTAACGATCCGGAAGCTGCTGCCAAGATCGAAGAAGCAAGGCAGAAGATGCTGGATGGCACTTTCAATGTATTTGACGGTGTGATCGAGACCAATGACGGACAGAAAGTCGGCACGGAAGGCGGCACTTTGGACGACGCTACGATTCAGGGGGGCATTGACTGGTACTACAGGAATGTTGTTGAGAAATAAGATCATGCATGTATGATCTTTACGGAAATGGCTTTTTCGGAACGATCGGAAAAGCCATTTCTTATTTTGCACAAGATATGCTATAATTTGTGCGGTCATATCCGCCGGATGCGGCGGCATATGAAAAGAACCGGGGGAAGTATCGAAACAGTCATGAAATCGAATGTTAAACTGATACCGCTGAGCTTTTTTGCGATCATAGCACTTGGAACACTGCTGCTCCTGCTTCCGGTGTCCGCCGCACCGGGAGAACATACCGGGATCCTCACTGCGCTCTTTACCGCCACCACATCCGTCTGCGTGACGGGGCTTGTGGTCGTGGACACCTATGCGCACTGGAGCCTGTTCGGGCAGACCGTCATCCTGTTCCTGATGCAGATCGGGGGTCTGGGCGTGGTCGCAGTCGGATCGATGATCCTGCTCATCGGAAGAAAGAAATTTTATCTGGGAGACCGGAAACTTCTGGGGGACTCCCTGAACATAGAAAAAAACAGAGGCCTGCTCAGAATGCTGGTGCGTATTTTCAAGGGCGTTGCGGTCGTGGAAGCGGCCGGCATGGTGCTGCTTGCCACGCAGTTTGTCCCGCGTTTCGGATGGGGGAGAGGGCTTCGCATTTCCCTGTTCCACACGGTCTCCGCTTTCTGCAATGCCGGCATGGATGTGATCGGGCCGGACAGTCTGGAGCAGTATGGCAGCTCCGGTTTTGTTCTTGTCGTGACCATGGTACTGATCATCCTTGGCGGCATCGGTTTTGTGGTGTGGTTTGACATTCTGGATGCGTTCCGGGACGGTTTCAGAAACCGGCTGAACCCGAACCGTATCTTCCTGCACTTTTCGGAGCACAGCAGGCTTGTCCTCATGATGACGGCAGTTCTGATCCTTGGCGGCGCACTCTGCGTTTTTGTGGCAGAGTACGGGAACCCTGATACACTCGGTCCGATGTGTTTATCCGATAAGATCCTGAACAGTTTCTTCCAGTCCGTCACTTTCCGTACGGCAGGGTTTTCGACCGTTCCGCAGGAGAAACTGACGGGCTTATCCTGCATGGCCGGTTATGCGCTGATGTTCATCGGCGGTTCCCCGGTCGGTACGGCGGGCGGTATCAAGACGGTGACGGCTTTTCTGTTTTTCATGAATGCCCTGTCTTACATCCGCGGCCGGAAGGAAGATGTGATCTTTCACAGGAGCGTATCGCCGGGACAGATGCGTAAGGCTTCGGCGATCGTGCTCGTCAGTATGATGACCGTGTTCGTCATGACTTTTGCGCTGATCGCATCGGATGCCCTTCCGTTAACGGACGCACTCTATGAGGTTATAAGTGCACTCGGCACGGTGGGACTTTCAAGAAGCGTTACGCCGCATCTTGGCGCGTGGGGACGGCTCATCATCATCTGCTCCATGTTCCTTGGCAGGATCGGACCGATCTCGATGGCGCTTTTCTTTGCAAAGGACAAGAGCCTTGAAAACAGGATCGAACACGCCGAAGGCAATTTTTATGTAGGTTAGGAGGATGAAAATGAAAAAATCAGTTGCAGTGCTGGGACTCGGCAAATACGGAAGAAGCCTGGCGGAAAACCTCTATAGGCTCGGATCCGACGTCCTGGCGGTGGATAACGACAGGAAACTGATCGAGGAATTCGCACCGAAGTGCACATCGGCCGTCTGCGCCGATCTTTCCGATGAAGAAGCGGTCGCATCCCTTGGCCTGAAAGACATGGATATCGTGGTGGTGGCCATGGGACGTAGCCTTTCGGCCAGCATCCTTTCGGTCGCCGTGGCAAAGGAACAGGGCGTGCCGGTCGTTGTGGCAAAATCCTCCTCCGACCGGATGTCTGCGATCCTGCTGAAAGTCGGAGCCGACAAGATCCTTGATCCCGAAGGGGAGGGCGGTATGCGTTCCGCGCGTATCCTTGTTTCGGCATCCTTCAAGGATTTCTTTGAACTGGATTCGAACATGTACATGCTCGAACTGATCGTGAAAAAGGAATGGGTCGGCAAGAACCTGGTCGAACTCGGGCTCAGAAACAAAATGAACTTAAACGTCGTTGCGATGAAGGAACCCGGCGATCAGTGGCGCTTTGTGGACCCGCATGCACCGCTCACGGAACAGAGCGTTCTGCTCGTCGTTATGGAAAAGAAAGATATGGATAAATGGAAATAACTGTTATATACTGTATATGGTAGTCAGATCAGACAGAACCGCCTTATATGGTGGTCTGCACATTTTATCATTTCAGGGAAAAATACTATGGGTAAAAACGAGTATGCGATCGAATGCAGAGGGATCACAAAGCGGTTCGGCAGCAAGGTGCTGGCCAACGATGAAGTCGACCTGCAGCTGAAATACGGAGAGATCCTTGCGCTGCTTGGAGAAAACGGTTCCGGCAAGACGACGCTGATGAACATGCTCTCCGGGATCTACCGGCCCGATGCCGGCGAGATCCTGGTGAACGGGACGGAGGTCTTTATCAACTCTCCGGTGGATTCCATGCGCCTTGGGATCGGCATGATCCATCAGCATTTCAAACTGGTGGACGTGTTCTCCGCAATGGACAATATCGCGATCGGAACGAAGGGCAAACGCGAGGCACCTGCCAAGATGCGTGAAAAGATCAACTTCATCTCCGAGCGATTTGGCCTGCAGATCGATCCGGATAAGAAGATCTATGACATGTCGGTCTCCGAGAAGCAGACGGTCGAGATCATGAAGGTCTTATACCGCGGATCGGACATCCTGATCCTGGATGAGCCGACCGCCGTACTGACACCGCAGGAAACAGAGCGCCTGTTTGCGATCCTTCGGAAGATGCGTGCCGAAGGCAAGGCGATCATCATCATCACGCATAAACTGAACGAAGTCATGTCGATCAGTGACCGTGTGGCAGTGCTCAGAAAGGGTAAGTCTGTTGCCACGGTGGAGACCGCCATGACTGATGAACTGAAACTGACGGAACTGATGGTCGGACATTCCGTAGACCTTTCCATCAGACGTCCGGAAACGGAGAAAAAAGAGGGCGTGCTGCGTGTCGAAGGCCTTTCCGTTATGGGAAGCGACGGCACAAGGGCTCTCGATGATGTCTCCTTTACCCTGCGCGGCGGTGAGATCTTAGGCGTTGCAGGGGTTGCCGGCAGCGGACAGAAGGAACTGTGCGAGACCATCACGGGCCTGTTGCCTTATGAGAGCGGCTCGATCAAACTGGAAGAGATGGAACTGAAAGGAAAATCGCCGTTTGAGATCTTAAACCTCGGCGTATCCATCAGTTTTGTTCCCGAGGACCGTCTCGGCATGGGACTTGTGGGCTCGATGGGGATCACCGATAACATGCTGCTTCGGACCTACTATAAGACACCGGGTTACTTCATCGACCGCAAACCGGCCAAAGCCATGGCGGACAAACTGATCGACAAGCTGCAGATCTTAACGCCCGGAACGGAAACACCGGTCAGGCTTTTGTCCGGCGGAAACGTACAGAAAGTGCTGCTCGGACGTGAGATCGAAGCAGCGCCGAAGGTCCTGATCACGGCTTATGCGGTCAGAGGCCTGGATATCAATTCTTCCTATGCGATCTATGATCTTTTGAACGAACAGAAGGAAAAAGGCGTGGCCGTACTGAATGTCGGCGAGGACCTCGATGTGCTGCTCGGACTCTGCGACAGGATCATGGTGCTCTGCCACGGCAAGGTTACGGGGATCGTAGATGCGAAGACAACGACGAAAGAACAGCTCGGTCTGATGATGACCGGTGCGATGCGCGATCATCGCACAGAAACGGAGGCGGCGCATGTCTGAACAGATCCAAACCCACAAAGAACCATTGATCCGCGTCAGCAAACGCAAAGAACTGACACCGCGTCAGGCAACGCTGCTGAAACTCTTATCCCTGGTACTTGCGCTGATCGCAGGCGGCATCTTTCTTGCCGTTCTCGGCTTTAATCCGCTTGTGATCTATGCAACGATCGTAACCGGGGCCTTTCGGAGTACGCTTGCAATACAGGGGACGGTCAAGATCATGATCCCGCTGTTTATCTCGGCGCTTGGCGTGACGCTTGCCTATAAGATGCAGTTCTGGAATATCGGTGCCGAGGGGCAGATCATCATCGGCGCCATCTTTGCATCCTATTTCGGACTGTTCCACAGTAACTGGCCGCGGCCTCTTCTGCTGGTCGTCATGCTGATCGCATCCATGATCGGCGGAGGTCTTTGGGGACTGCTTCCCGCGATCTTTAAGAACAAATGGAACACGAATGAGACCCTTTTCACGCTGATGCTGAACTATATCGCCCTGCATCTGATCGCGTTCTTACGCGACGGCCCGTGGAGAGATCCGGCCAATCCGGGTTTTGCCAAGATCGCCACGTTCACGGAAAACGCGATCCTGCCGAAACTGTTCGGGATCCACATCGGCTGGGTCATCGCTCTTATCCTGTTCGTGCTCGTTTACATCTATCTGAAATATACGAAACACGGCTATGAGATCAGCGTCATCGGCGGATCCAAAGCGACAGCCAATTACGCGGGCATGAACGTCAAAAAGATCGTTCTGCGTACGATCTTCCTGTCCGGTGCGATCTGCGGCATAGCGGGATTTTCCAATGCTGCAGGATCTGACCTCACACTTGCGATGGGCGTGGCAGGCGGCGTCGGCTTTACCGCGATCATCGTTGCCTGGCTTGCAGACTTGAATCCCGTCGGGATCCTGATCGTATCGTTCCTGTTTGCGGTCCTTGACAAAGGGTCGAGCGTGATCCAGTCCTCATACGGACTGTCCACGGACTGCTCGGACGTGCTCGAAGGAATTATCCTGTTCTTTGTCATTGCCGGCGGATTCTTCGTAAAATACAGGTTTGTACTGCGTAAGAAAAAGAATGTGGGAACACCCACGCAGGTGAAAGGCGGTGAAGCAGCATGAGTTTTATGATCAGATTTATCGTGGCTGCCGTTGTGGCAGGAACACCGCTTTTATTCGGTACATTGGGTGAGATCATGAACGAGCGTGTCGGACATCTGAACCTCGGTGTCGAGGGTATGATGTCGCTTGGCGCGGTCGCAGGTTTCATGGTCGGATATAGAACGGATAATTTTGCCCTGGCCCTGATCGCAGCCTTTGCGGCAGGCGCACTCGGTGCGCTGATCTATGCGATCGTGACCGTGACTTTCATGGCAAATCATACCGTGGCAGGCCTGACACTTACGATCTTCGGGATCGGTCTGACCAACGTGATCGGTTTCCATTATCTCGGCATGTCCGAGAGCGGAACGCTGAAGTTGCCCGAACACATCACGCAGCAGATGCGTGCCGTTCATATCACAGGACTTAGCGACGTTCCGGTGATCGGTCCGCTGTTATTCCAGTACAATCCCTTCGTCTATGTCGGGATCGTGATCGCCGTTTTGCTCGCGCTGTTCTATAACTTCACCAAGGCAGGCCTCAACGTGCGTGCGATCGGTGAGAATCCGCAGGCGGCGGATGCGGCAGGCGTCCATGTCCTGGCGTGGAAATATGTGAACATCGTGATCGGCGGCGGGATCTGCGGGATCGGCGGTGCGTTCACGATCATGATCACAAACGGCGGCGTGTGGATCTCCGACTGTGTCGGCGGCCTTGGCTGGATCGCCGTGGCGCTCGTCATCTTTGCGACCTGGAAACCGGTCAATGCGATCTGGGGTTCCTTCGTATTCGGTGCGATGCGTATCTTAAAATACTACGTCAACAAAGAGATCATCCATATCCCGGATGCTTTCTACGACATGCTTCCGTTCTTAGTCACCGCCGTGATCCTGGTGCTTGTATCCGCGAGACAGGTCCGCGACAAAGCCCAGCCGGCAGCCTGTGGTACGAATTATTTCCGCGAGGATCGGTAGAAAGAAACAAAGATCTGACAAAAAAATGTACAAGGTCAGAGCACAAAGAATAGAAAGAGATAGTTAACATAAAATATTATCATATAATTATGCAACTCTGTGACAAACCCGGCATACGCCGGGTTTTTTCATGAAAATGCCCCATTTATCAACAATCCCGGCAAAAAATAAAAAAATTATAAAAAAGGGTTGACATGGTTTCCATAATATTTTACAATAACGGTGTTATATAACTTAGATGTGTAACTTAGATACGTAACTATGATACATAACAGCGATACACAACTTTGTTACATAACAATGTTATGTTGAGAGAGGGAGATCATGCCGCCGCGTGAGAGGGTTTCGAAGGAACAGGTTCTGAATACGGCGTTTCGCATGACCAGGGAGAACGGTTTCGAAGAAGTGACAGCCAGAAAACTGGCGGAACAGCTGAACAGTTCCACACAACCGATCTTTCGGGCCTACGCAAACATGGACATGCTGAAAAAAGACCTCTTCTTCAAAAGCGCCGAGTACTTTTCGGATTACATGCTTTCGAAGAAGACGGGCTCGCAGCCTGTTTACCTTTCCATGGGCATGGCATACATTGACCTGGCGCAGAGGGAACGCCATTTGTTCAAGTTGATCGCCTCGATCGACGATTACGGAACGGAGGATATCCGGGAATTCCTGCAAGGGGAAAACAGTGAATTACCGGAAAAGCTGCCGGACACAGGGGAAATGGACGGCAAGGGGAAGCGCGAACTGTTCCGGATGATCTGGATGTTCACCCACGGGGTCGCCACGCTGGTGACGGCAAAGCGGGTCAACATGACAGATAAAGAAATTAAAAAATTGCTGATGAAAGCGTACGAAGGTTTTTTGGACACGTACCGGCCGAGCGGGTGAATGAAGGGAAAACAGCCGCACAGCGAGCGATTTTTTATGAGGGGGATCGGGAGTGACAATCGAACAGAGAGAGCGTATTCGGAGAAAGAAGAGACGTAGGAAACAATTCAGAAGGACGATGCGTACCGTCCTGCTCATGCCGTCACGGATCCCACGCGTCAGCGCGCAGACCGTAACTGCCGCTGTCAAAGCCTGCGAGATCATCGGGATCGCCTTCGTGGTATTGCTGATCTGCAGCATGCTGAACCCGAGCGGACTTTTGGCCGCACTCAGAACGGTTTCGGCTCTGGCATTCTTCACATTGTTTTTTTTTATAAAACTTGAGGAATATCAGGAAGTATTAGAACGTTATTCCGCGTTTTGAAGGGAAAGCGCGGAGCAATATTTGGGGAAATTTATCATATAGAGAGAGCAGGTGAGGGGAACACCTGCTCTATGCATATATGTCGTGTACTATCCGGCATGCGGGTTGGCAGACATCCGGTATGCGGTTTGGCAGACATATAAGCAGCAAGCAGTGAACAGGAGGACGAGGATGACCGAAAAGAGAGAAGACGGTTTCCGCAGGGAAGTATTCAAGATCATTTCGATCGGCAATAAGCAGGACTTCGCATCACGTGTCTTTGATATCGCACTGGTGATCGTGATCTTCTGCAACTTAACGGTCACGCTTCTTTCGACATTCCGCTACTGGGACAAGTATTCGGATGTACTGCAGGCCATTGAGCTGATCACGATCGTGCTGTTTACGATCGAATATATCCTGCGACTCTGGACGGCTGATTTTCTCTATCCGGACAGGAAACGGTCTCTGGCCGTTCTGGCTTTTGTGATCTCCTTAAGCGGTCTCATCGATCTTCTGACATTTCTTCCGTATTATCTGCCGATCTTTTTCCCGGCAGGTGCGGTCGCATTTAGGATGCTGAGGGTTGTGCGGATCTTCAGGCTGTTCCGCGTCAATGCGAAGAACGATGCGTTTTCCGTGATCCTGGATGTCCTGTATGAAAAGCGCAACCAGCTTCTGTTTTCGATCGTGCTGATCCTGATCTTTATGATCGCGGCATCTCTTTGCATGTACGATCTGGAACATGAAGCGCAGCCGGATGCGTTCCAGAATGCGTTTTCGGGGATCTGGTGGGCCGTATCCACGCTTCTGACCGTCGGGTACGGGGACATCTATCCCGTTACGATCGCGGGGCGTGTCATGGCGATCATCATCTCGTTTCTCGGTGTCGGCATGGTCGCGATCCCGACAGGTATCATTTCCGCCGGCTTTGTCCAGCAATATACAAAGAGCAGATCGGAAATGCCCTACGGCAGCGAGCATGAACTGCAGTTTGTGACGGCGACCGTAACGGACGAACATGCATGGGCTGGAAAACCGGTCCGTGAGATCGTGCTGCCTGACAGACTTGCCATCGTATCCGTCATCCGCGGCGGTGCGGATCTTTCGCCCATCCCGGAACTTGTTCTTGAGCCGGAAGACCGCGTCGTGATCTGTGCGAAAGCCCGCAGGGACAGCAACAGTATCAATGTGCGTGAGATCGCTGTGGAAGACGACAGCGACTGGATCGGCCGGAAAGTAAATGACTTATCCCTGCGGCCGGGCGAAAGGATCGCACAGTTAAAGCGCGACGGGCTCCTGCTCGATCCTGCAGGGGATGCGGTGGTGCGCGCAGGCGACACTGTAATCTTATACAGCAGGGGGTAGGTATATGATTTTTCCGAAGGATGTTTGGGCAGACTACGTGTGAATTTCCGATAATCGTTCCAAATACACGTAGTTTTTGGAGGGAATCATAGAGAGACTACGTGTGAAACTCTGATAATCCATCCAAACGCACGTAGTTTGAAGGAAAAATCATAGAGAGACTACGTGTGAAACTCTGATAACCCATCCAAACGCACGTAGTTTTGAGGGAAAATCATAGAGAGACTACGTGTGAAACTCTGATAACCCATCCAAATACACGTAGTTTGAAGGAAAAATCATTGAGAAACTACGTGTGAAACTCTGATAACCCATCCAAACGCACGTAGTCTGAAGGAAAAATCATTGAGAAACTACGTGTAAATATCAGATAATCCTTCATAATACACGTAGCAAGAATGAAAAAGCATAAAAAAACTACGTGTATCAGACATCAGATCGCAAAAACTACACGTAGCTGACATAAGCAGAACAGAAAACTACGTAAGAAAACTACGTAAGAAAACTAGGTATAAAAAAGCAGGGGGCAGGCGGATGATCCGGTATACAGACTACATTTCAGCGGAAGAGTATCTGGAAATGCGTGAAAAGGTGGGCTGGACGATGTTTCCTCTTGAGGAGGCGCAGGCCTGCATAGATCACGCCTATATGATCCTTTGTGTCAGGGACGGTGAAAAGGCGGTCGGACTGGTCAGACTGCTCTGGGATGGCGGCTATATCGCGTTTTTGTCGGATGTGATCGTGGATGCCCCGTACCGCGGGCAGGGGATCGGAAGCAAACTGGTGGAGGCGTGTATCCGGAAACTGAATGAGGATTTGAAGCCCGGATACAAGGTGAAACTGAACCTGAATGCGGCAAAAGGAAAGGAGCCGTTTTACGAAAGATTCGGTTTTAGGATACGGCCCAATGAGGAAGCGGGCGCCGGAATGGACCAGTGGCTGATCAAAGAGTAGATATGGACGAAATGCCGATTTTAAGGTATACTACAGAGTTAGGGTGTCCCTGACTCTGTAGTGCTATATAGAGAGAAAAAAGAGCCGGGAGTGACCTGATCCAATCCACGATCCGGGAAGTATAAAAATCATGAAAGACGTTTCTTTGGCTGAAAATAAAATGGGCACGATGCCCGAAGGCAAACTGCTGATCACGATGTCGCTGCCGATGATGATCTCGATGCTTGTGCAGGCCCTGTACAACATCGTGGACAGTATCTTTGTGGCAAGGATCTGTGAGAACGCGCTGACGGCGGTGTCGCTTGCATTTCCGCTGCAGACGCTGATGATCGGTATGGCCGTGGGACTCGGTGTCGGTATGAATGCCGTTCTTTCCAAGGCGCTTGGTGAGAGGGATGCGGAAAAAGTCACGGCGGCCGCCATGAACGCGCTGTTCATGACTTTGATCAATATCATCATCTTTATCGTGATCGGACTGACGGTGGTCCGCCCGTTCTATTTGAGTCAGACGGACAATGCGGAGATCGTCGGCTTCGGCGTGGATTATCTGACGATCATCTGCTGTATAGGCTTTGGTATGTTCTTCCAGGTGATCTTTGAGAAGATCCTGCAGTCGACGGGACGGACCGTGGAATCCATGATCTCCCAGTTGATCGGCGCGATCGTCAACCTGATCTTTGATCCGATCCTGATCTTCGGCCTGCTCGGGTTCCCGAAGCTTGGCGTTCGGGGTGCAGCGATCGCAACGGTTTCCGGACAGATCGTCGCTGCCATTGCGGGCCTGATCCTGAACCTGAAACGGAATCATGAAGTCGCGTTTCATATCAAAGGCTTCCGGCCGCGCTTCCGGATCATCGGCGAGATCTACCAGGTCGGCCTGCCTTCGATCTTCATGCAGTGCGTCGGTTCTTTCATGACCTATTCCATGAACCAGATCCTGATCGTTTTTTCAACGACAGCAACTGCCGTATTCGGCGTTTATTTCAAACTGCAGAGTTTTATCTTCATGCCGCTCTTTGGTCTAAACAGCGGTATGGTACCGATCGTTGCCTACAATTACGGGGCAAGGAACAGGAAGCGTATGATCCGCACGATCAAGATCGCAACGGGGATCGCGGTAGGGATCATGCTGTTTGGACTGTTCATTTTCCAGGTATTTCCGTCTCAACTGTTTGCACTCTTTGATGCATCCGAGCACATGCTTTCGATGGGCGATCCGGCGCTGCGCGTGATCTCCCTGCACTTCCCGATCGCTGCGGTCTGCATCGTTTTCGGTTCGACTTTTCAGGCGCTTGGTAACGGCGTGTATTCCCTGATCGTATCCCTGATCCGTCAGGTACTGGTGCTGCTGCCGGCCGCCTATCTGCTTTCCAAACTCGGTGATGTCTATTATGTCTGGTGGTCTTTCCCGATCGCGGAGATCGCCTCCCTGATCGTGTCCACGATCTGCATGATTCGCATGTATAGAAACGTGATCAGCAAAGTGGAAGCAGGCACATAGACAGCACATATAAACCCGCATGAAAGAGAAACAACTCCCTGACAAAGTTCAGAAAAATCAGAAAGAGAAACAGTCTCAGAAGAGCCGGAAAAAGACGCAGGCGGACGTGGCAATGCGTCCTTCGATCCGTCTTTCCGTGCGCGAACTCGTGGAATTCATCATGCGTTCCGGTGACATCGATAACCGGCGCAAGAGCAGTTCCGATTCGCTCTCGACGATGCTTGAAGGGGCAAGGATCCACCGCATGATCCAGCAGGGCATGGGCGCTGCTTATCATGCGGAGTTTTTTATGCGCGAAGTGGTAGAGCAGCCCGACTATGATATCGTGATCGAGGGCCGGGCGGACGGTGTGATCTTTAAAGAAGATGCGCCGGAAGAGATGCCCGTGATCGATGAGATCAAGACAACGTTCAGAGAGCCGGAGCGGATCGGCAAACCGGAGGATGTGCACCTCTCGCAGGCAAAAGTCTACGCCTATATCTTTGCGGCGCAGCATGCATACAAAGAGATCGGCGTGCGCATGACCTATGTGAACATCGATACGCACGAACTCAAATACTTCCATGAGACCTACACGTTTGCGGAGATCAGGGCGTGGTTCTTAAACCTGATGAAGCTCTATGTCCGCTGGTCTGATTTTGAATTCACATGGAAAAATCAGCGGAACGCATCGATCAAACAACTGGAGTTTCCTTTTGCATACAGGCCGGGACAGAAGGATCTTGCGGCGTCCGTTTACCGCACGATCTATCTGAGAAAGCGGCTCTTTATCGAGGCGCCGACAGGCGTCGGCAAAACAGTCTCCACCGTCTTTCCCGCCATCAAAGCCATGGGAGAAGGACTGTCCGATAAGATCTTTTACCTGACGGCAAAAACGATCACGCGCACCGTGGCGATCGACTGCTTCAACACGCTGCGCCTTGGCGGCCTGCAGCTTAAATCGGTCGTGATCACGGCGAAGGAAAAGACCTGTCCGCTCACGACCTGCGAGTGCAATCCGGATGCGTGCGAGCGTGCGAAGGGGCACTACGACCGGATCAACGACGCCATGTATGATCTGCTGACGCACGAGGATTCCTTTGATCGCGAGACCGTGGAAAAATATGCCGAAAAGCACTGCGTCTGTCCGTTTGAGATGTGCCTTGACATGTCGCTGTTTTCGGACGCCGTGGTCTGTGATTACAACTATGTGTTTGACCCGAACGTCTACCTGCGCCGGTTTTTTGCGGAGGGCGTGCAGGGAGATTATCTGTTCCTGATCGACGAGGCGCATAACCTGGTGGACCGGGCCATGAACATGTATTCCGCGATCCTGATCAAGGAACAGATCTTAGAGGTGCTGGCGGTCGTCAAGAAGCGCGACGCGAAGCTTGCGCGGGCGCTCAACAATACCAACAGGCAGATGCTGGCGCTGAAGCGGGAATGCGATGAGTTCCTGGTGCCGGAATCTATCTCGGCGCTGCTCGTATCTCTGACCCGGCTGCAGAACGTGATGGAACAGTATTTGGAGGACCTGCCCCCGGATGCGGCCAGGCAGCAGGCGGAAAACGAGAAAGTGCTCGAGTTCTATTTTGCCCTGCGGCATTTCCTCAATATGAATGAAAATCAGGGCGAGAACGACTATGTCACGTACTGCGAACATCTGCACGACGGACGGTTCATGGTCAAGCTCCTATGCACCGATCCTTCGGCCTCGCTTCGGAAGTGCCTGGATAAGGGAAGAGCGAGCATCTTCTTTTCGGCAACGCTTTTGCCGGTGCAGTATTATCAGAACATGCTCTCCGGGGATACGAACGATTACACGGTCTATGCGCAGTCTGTGTTTGATCCGAAGCAGTGCGGGCTCTTTATCGCAAGCGATGTCAGCAGCAAATACACAAGGCGCACCAAAACGGAATATGACTCCATCGCGAAATACATCCTCAGGATCTGCTCGCGGATGAACGGCAACTATATGGTGTTCTTCCCGTCGCATGCTTTTCTGAACGAAGTCTATGACGCCTACATGGCGGATTATTATGACGAAGAGACGCAGGAAGTTCTGCTGCAGAAGACTACGATGAGTGAGGAAGAACGTGAGGCGTTTCTGGACCGGTTCACGACCGCATCGGAAAAAACACTGATCGGGTTCTGCGCGATCGGCGGGATCTTTGCGGAGGGCATCGATCTGAAACATGATGCGCTGATCGGTGCGATCGTGGTCGGCACGGGTCTGCCGATGGTGACGAATGAAAGACAGTTACTGAGAGAATGTTATGACGAGCGCGGCTGGGACGGATTCGACTATGCCTACCGCTATCCCGGCATGAACAAAGTCATGCAGGCGGCAGGGCGCGTGATCCGTACCGTGGACGATATCGGGATCGTCGCACTGCTCGATGAGCGGTTCTTAAACGGATCGTACCGCAGCCTGTTCCCGCGCGAGTGGAAATATTACGAAACCGTCAGTTTGAATATCGTGGAAGACGTTGTGGAATCCTACTGGAATCTGTCACGTTCTCTAACAGATAAGGGCAGGGGAGATGCCGATGACTGAATTGGTCAATATCCTCAAATGGCTCATGCTTTTGTTTGTGGTCTCGTTTTTCATGAGGCCTTATCTGCGTGTGCGCAAGCTGAAACTTCCGGACAGCGGGTTCGCATTGTCGTTGGGACTTGGAACGGCGCTGTCGTTTTATCTCGCCTGGATCTTATCGGCCATAGGCCTCTATCCGTTTGACGAACACTGCCTGATCACGTTCGTATGCCTGGCCCTGCTCCCGATGGGGGTGTTGCTGATTGGCGTGCTTCTGCCGACGCTTAAAACCGGGAGAGGACAGGGATTAGCCGGCGCACGTGCAGAGAGCAGAAAGCGGAAAGCATCGGACGGGCATGCATGGACAGATGCATTTACCGCATACCTTGCCGACTTCGAGTGGAAGCGTTTTCTAATTGGGTTTGCTCTCTTTGCGGTCCTCTTTGTTGTGATCGTGTGGATCCGCGGTTTCAAGAGCGATCTGAACTGCCAGACAGAGCAGTACATGGATTTCGGATTTGTGAACGCCATCTACAGGCAGAGGTGCGCAGTCCCGGAAGATATCTGGTTTGGCGGGAAGCAGCTGAACTACTATTATCTGGGACAGGCCTGCACGGTATATTTATGCCGGCTGTCCGGCGTGACACCCGCGTATGGTTACACGTTTATGCTCGCGACGATCTTTGCCGCGGTTGCCTGCATGATCCTGTCACTGGTATATGCGATCTTATGCCGGATCCTGCCTGAAAACAGGTCCGGAAATACAGATGAAACCGTCGATGAGAATAAAAAAGATAACGGAAATGTTAATGGAAATGTTAATGGAAATGATAATGGAAACAGAAAGAGGATCTGCATCCCTGCCCTGTGCGGTGGCGTCACGGCGCTTCTCATGTCCTGCTTTGCGGGGAACGGCCATTACCTCTATTACGGGATCATCATTCCGATCCTTGAAAAGATCACGGGAAAATCATTAAGCTACAGGCCGGAGGGATATTTCTTCCCGGATTCCACGGTCTATATCGGGTACTATCCGGAAACGGACGACCGGGGTAAGAACGAATTCCTGTCCTATTCCGTGATCCTCGGTGACCTGCACGCGCACATGATCAACCTGCTGTTTGTTGTGCCGCTGCTGGCGCTTGCCATCGACTACGCACTCGATGACGAGAAGCAGCGTTTCCTAAAACGGCTCTTTGATGTCAGACTCGTTCTTGTCAGTATTCTTTTATCTTTATACATGGGCTGCAACTACTGGGATCTGCCGATCTATTTTGTGATCTGCGGCGCGCTTGTGCTTTTCCACGACCTTGCGGTGTATGCAACCGCCCGGTCTTCCCGGTCCGGGAAAGGCAGCCATTGGGTTGCAGGAAAGAAAGATGCGCACACCAATAGCGCGGCAGGGAAGAAAGATGCGCACACCAATAGCACGGCAGGAAAGAAAGATGCGCACACCACTAGCGCGGCCGGATGGAAGAGCGTTTTTCTCATGATCGGCGAAGTCCTCCTGAAAGGCGCGTGGATGTTCGGCTTTGCAAAGCTGCTGGCGATCCCGTTTGAGACGGGCTTTGTCAAGATGATGTCCGGGATCCGGATCTGTCAGAATCACTCGCCCCTGTACAAGTTCCTGCTGCTCTGGGGCATCCCCTATCTGATCGCGGGAGTGCTGCTCATCAAGGTGCTGACTAATCTGGTCAATCAGAAAAAAAAGCTTGCCGCTCTCATGCTGCTGGTGCTGATCCTTTGTGCGGCCGGCCTGACGCTGATGCCGGAAGTGATCTATGTGCAGGATATTTACGGAGAGACTTACGCCCGGTTCAACACGATGTTCAAACTGACCTATCAGGCCTTTCTGCTCTTTGGGATCGTGACGGGACTTGCTGCCGGGATCTTTCTGGCGGACGGCAAAAAGAAGATCGCCATTCCCGTTATGTGTCTGGTCCTGCTTTTGTCCGGGTTCTTTGTAACGGGCGTGCATCAGTTCATGGGAAACGTGCTTGATGCCGGGGAGAGAGAAGGTGCGGATGTGTGTGATTTTCTCTTAAAGGATCCGGAACTGTATGCGGAGATGAACGCGATCCATCTGATCAATTCCGATCCGCGGGAAAAGGTACGCATTCTCGAAGTGGGCGGTGACAGCTATTCGCCGGATAACAAGGTCTCTGTCTTTACGGGCGCCTGCACGTATGTCGGCTGGAGCGTGCATGAATGGATGTGGCGCGGTGACTGGGACAGCGTCGGCATGCGCGGCGGCGAGGTGCGTTTCTTCTATGAAGCGGGCGATGAGAATTACTGTAAAAACTTTCTTGCGGAAAACGGGATCGACTACGTGTTCGCAGGCCCCCGCGAGTATACAAAATATGCGGTGTATGAGGCCGGTTTTGCACCGCTTTGCGAAGAAGTGTTCCGTTCGGAAGAAGGCTACTGCCTTTACAGGGTGCGCTGAACTTGCGCACGGTGCTATAATCGGATAAAGTGTTTCTTATGTAGAAACCGTTTGGAGTCATCCGGAAGATGAAGAAGTTACAGATCGGCAAAAGCATGATATGGAAGCTGTTGATCGGCGTCGGCGTACTGCTGGCGGCCGGTCTTGTCTTTCTGATCTTTGCGCTGAATAACCGGGAAGAACCCGTGCAGCCGGAAGAACAGGAGGATCTGGTCATTGCCGTCAACAGTGAGGAAGAGGAGCGGGGGGATCTGGTGGACGCCGTCATGCAGACAAAGCAGACGGACACCTATCACGGTCCGATCGTGCCGGTCTGCGTCTATAAACAGGACGAACTGCCGCGGATCGTCTGCTGGGGCGATTCGCTGACGGAGGCGAGCGACGGGCATGCCTATCCGGATGTGCTTGGCACACTGACCGATGCGAAGATCATCAATTACGGCCTGCATTCCGATTCCACGAGAGCCATTGCGGTCAGGGAGGGCGCAACGCCGATCTATGCGAGCGAGTGCGTGATCCCGGGTGAAGTGGCGCCGGTGGCGATCAGAGTCACGTTTGCAGGCGGCAAGAGTGCGCAGATCCTTCGGAACGGGTCGGTCGGCGTCAATCCCTGTATGCTTGGCGGGGTTCCGGGAACGCTGTCGCTGACAGGCAGCGGCTACACCTTTATCCGCAGCAAAGCCGGCTCGCCGGTCGCGATCGCAGGCGGGACGCGCATTTCCACGCAGGCTTCGATGAACAGGAGCAGCAAGGACATCGTGATCCTCTTCTCCGGTGCCAATGACGGGCTCGATGCCTCGAAGGCGGAGGAACTCATTGAGAACCAGCAGCGGATCCTTGATGATATCGGTTCGCCGCACTATGTCGTGATCGGTCTGACTTACGCCGATGAGAGTGACGATCTCGATGAGATCAATGAAGAGATGGCAAAATCATACGGCGAACATTTCTTAGACATCCGCGATTATTTTCTTTCCTACGGACTGGCCGATGCGGGGATCACACCGACTGCGCAGGATGAAAAGGATATCAAGGCAGGGATCATCCCGGATTCGCTCAGGCAGGACCATGTACACGGCACGCCTGATTTTTACAGGGAGATCGCAGAGCAGGTCTACCGCAAACTCATGTATCTGGGATATCTGCCGCTCGATCCGGTCTACGCGGCGGATGATTTTGGCGTACAGAGAGTTGTCTTCTGGGGCGATTCGCTGACAGAGGGTACCGGCGGTGAAGGCGTTACGATCCCGAACGTTGTGCAGGAATGTGCGAAGAAGGATGACAAGGAGATCACTGTCAGGAACTACGGGGTATACTCGGAAAAGAGCAGTCTGATCGCAGCGCGGGCGGGCGGTAATCCGATGCGGCTTGACAAAAAGATCACGATCCCGGCGGACACGGAGCCTGTGGAGATCGTGCCGGTCAGCGACATGGCGGGACATGAGATGCTGCTTGTGTTTGGCGGAGATAAAGAGCTGTCCGCACGTGGGGAATATGACGGGGACAATTCGGTCAATCCCTGTATCCTTGCCGGTGTGGAAGGAAACGTCAGCATCGATCCAAAGGACGGGACCAGATATTTCACACGCTTAAAACCCGGAAAAGAAGTGACCGCGAAGGTAGGGGAGCAGTTGGAATTCTTCGCGATGCGCGACAAACGCAAGAGCGATATCCTGGTCATCTGGAACGGAAGCAACGATGACTTGACGCCTGAAAATGTCAAGGACACGTTTGCATATATTCACTCGATCGTTGATTTTACCGGAACGGACCGTTACATCGTCCTGAACATGATCAAGACGGGTGCGATCCCGCAGATCCTTGAAGTCAATGAGGCTTTTGAAGAAGAGTTCGGGGAACACTTATTGGATATCTATTCCTATATGATGGGACCTGCGTTTGAGGACGCAGGGGTGGAGCCCACAGATGAGGATAAGAGCGAGATGGCAAAGAAACGGATGCCGGCAAGCTTCTGTATCGATTCGTCGCACTTCAACAGCACGGGGTACACGCTCATCGGCAAACAGGTTTACCAAAAACTCTGCGAGCTCGGGTATCTGTGACGGCTGTCTCCGGGCCTGTTTTATAACTGTTTTCCGGAACGTAAAATTGTGTTACAATAGGCGTACGGAGGGTTGAATATGTATCATTTTATCGTAAATCCCGCCTCTTCGAGCGGAAAGGGCGCGATTCTCTGGAAAGAGATAGAAAAGAAACTGTTTGCGGAGCAGATCCCCTATGTTGTTTATATGACGGACGGGGACGGTTCGGCGAAAAGGTTTGCGGAAGATATCACGAAGACGGACGAAGACGTCACGATCGTGGTCTGCGGCGGCGACGGAACGATGAACGAAGTGGTATGCGGGATCCGTGATTTTTCCAAAGTCACGATCGGCTGCATTCCGACCGGTTCGAGCAATGACCTGATCCGTGATTTCGGCTTTCCCAAAGATCCGATGAAGATGCTCGATGTGATCTTAAAGCCGAATAAGATCGTGCCGATGGATATCGGACGGCTGACCTATACGGGCGGCGTCAAGAATTTCTCCGTCAGCATGGGGATCGGCTATGATGCGGCCATCTGCCACGAGGCGCTGAATTCCAAGATCAAAGTCGCACTGAACAAGGTGGGCCTTGGTAAACTGACGTACCTCGGCATCGCGTTAAAACAGCTGGCCGGTACAAAGAAGATCAGCGGTACCGTGATCTTAGATGACGAGCGTGAGATCCATGTGGACCAGCTCCTGTTCGTGACGGGCATGGTACACCGGTATGAGGGCGGCGGCTTTATGTTCTGTCCGGAAGCGGATTATGCGGACGGCATGCTGGACGTGCTCATTGTCGGGGATCTGTCCAAGGAAAGAGTCCTGCGTATCCTGCCGACGGCCCTGAAAGGGAAACATACGCGGTTCGCAGGTATCAATACATACAGAGCTAAAAAAGTGGTCGTCAGAACGGAAGTGCCGATGCCGGTCCATGTGGACGGTGAGTCTGCGGGGATCCAGTCGGAAGTCGTTGTGACACAGGAAGAGAAACAGGTGAGGATGATCATATGATGAACGGATTATTTATGAATGCAATGTATGGTTCGGGCGGCATGGGCTGGACCTATATCCTGGTACTGATCGGTGCGGTTTTATCGATGGCTGCCAGTGCCGGTGTGAAGTCTTCTTTCAATAAATTTTCGCGTGTTGCAAACCGTGCCGGCCTGACCGGTGCACAGGTGGCAACGCAGATCCTGAAGGCAAACGGCGTGTATGATGTTTCGGTCTCGCACATCCGCGGAGAACTGACGGATAATTTCAATCCGCGTACGAAGATAGTCAGCCTTTCCGATCCCGTATATGATTCCGTATCCGTTGCGGCTTTGGGCGTGGCAGCGCATGAGTGCGGACATGCCATGCAGTACAACGAAGGATATTTTCCCTTAAAGATCAGATCGGCCATTCTGCCGGTCGCAAACTTCGGTTCCAAGTTCGGCATCCCGATCATCATTGTCGGTATGCTGCTTGCAAGTTCCCCGCGTTTCCTCGGCGGTTCGGATCTGCTGGTAAGACTGGGGATCGTGCTGTTCTCGTTTGGTATGCTTTTCCAACTGGTCACGCTGCCGGTGGAATTTGATGCCAGCAGAAGGGCGCTTGCAACGTTGGAAAACATGCGGCTGATGGAGCCGGATGAAGTGTACGGCGCCAGGAAGGTGCTGAAGAGTGCCGCCATGACTTATGTCGCAAGTGCTGCGGCAACGATCCTGCAGGTGCTGCGGCTTGTCCTGATCTTTGGAGGCGGAAGAAGGAGAAGATAGATGCAGATCCTCGTAGATGACCTCTCACGGGAAGAACTGGAGGTCTTTACGGAACTGAATGAAGTACAGCTGGCCCGTTTTTATGAACCAAGGACGGGCCTTTTCATTGCGGAAAGCGACAAGGTTGCGATACGTGCGCTCGAGGCGGGATACAAGCCGCATTCTTTCCTGATCGAGGACAAGAAGATCGAGCGTGCCAGACCGCTGTTTGAACCCTATCCGGATGTGCCCGTTTACATCGCGGAACATGATGCGATCACGACGATCACAGGATACAACCTGACAGGCGGCATCCTGGTTGCCATGTACAGACGTGAGATGCCGGGGCCTGCCGCGCTTTTGTCGGCTCTTGCCGGAGAGGACCGTCCGCTCCGGATCGCCGTACTCGAAGGGCTGGTCAATCCCGCCAATGTGGGGGCGATCATCCGCAACGCAGCCGCGCTTTCCATGGATGCCGTTCTCGTGACGCGGGACTGCGCCGATCCGCTTTACCGGCGTGCGATCCGTGTCGGTATGGGCTGCGTCTTCCAGGTCCCCTGGGACTATATCCCGGTCCTTGCAGAAGGCGGGATCGGTATTCTGAAACAGTTTGGTTTTCATACGGCCGCCATGGCCTTATCCGGGGACTCCATCCCGATCGATGACCCCGTTCTGAAATCCTATGACAGACTGGCACTTGTCTTTGGCGCGGAAGGAGACGGTCTGAAACCTTCGACCATCGCTTCCTGTGACCACATCGTAAAGATCCCGATGCACGCAGGCGTTGATTCCCTCAACGTTGCCGCTGCCTCAGCGGTTGCATTCTGGGAGCTATGCTGAACACATCAGGTGTTCAGCATAGCGACCTGGCAGTTTCCGAAGGAAACTGTCCTGCGAAGCAGGATTGTGCAGCGGACATCAGGTCCGATGCACAACCCATCCAGCATAGCGACTTGGCAGAATTTACATTTCCTCAACCTTTCACTACCTGAAATCATTCACCGAAATCCGTCTGATACTGAAAAGAAATGCTTTCAGATGCTTGCAAATGCTTGCACATGATGCTATCATATTGTCGAAAGGAGAATGAAGCTATGGCAAATACAACTGCAGTATACGCACGTATAGATACAAATCTAAAGGATAATGCAGAGGGAATCCTGTCTCAGTTGGGAATAACTCCATCATCTGCGATTCAAATGCTGTACAGTCAGATCGTTTTATTAAAAGGACTGCCGTTCCAATTAAAGCTTCCGGAGACAAAGGCATTCTCTGCGGAAGGCCTTAGCCGCACCGAATTTGACAATGAACTTAAAAAGGGTGTTGATTCCATTAAGGCCGGACGGACAAATTCGACGGAAGATGTTGATAACATGTTTGCTGAGGAATTTGGTATATGAGCAAAAGATACAGCATCTGCTATTCGGATGAGGCGATGGATGATCTTCGAAATATATACATATACATTGCTTATGATCTTCAATCACGAGATAATGCTGAGGGACAGGTAAACCGTATCCGCACCGCGATCAAGAACCTGGACAGATTTCCCAAGACCAATCCGTTAATGCCGTATGAACCGTGGAAGAGCATAGGTATGTACAGACTTAATGTTGATAATTATGCGGTGTTGTATCTTGTAAATGACGATCATATGCGAGTAGAGATTGTTCGTATTCCATATGGAGCAATGGATATAGACAGGCTGTTGGAAGAAGACACTTAGTTTTCCTTTGCGATAAGCAATAAAAGAGGTAATGCCCCCCCTCTAAACTAAGCCAAATTTTATAATGAAATGTAAAGCTGTGAATCCTTTATTTTTGGTTCACAGTTTTTTTATTGTTTTTTATTAGCACTCACTATTGACGAGTGCTAACAAGGCGTGCTATGATAGTCGCGTAGAAAACAAGGGGAGGTGATCCTATGAACATCAATAAATTCACACAGAAATCGGTGGAAGCGGTCAATGACTGCGAGAAACTGGCTTATGAATACGGAAATCAGGAGATCGAACAGGAACATCTGCTTTATGCCCTGCTGACGCAGGAAGACAGCCTGATCTTAAAACTCATCGAGAAAATGGACATTCAGAAGGAACATTTTCTCGACAACGCGGAGAGCAAACTGAAGGCCCGCACAAAGGTGCAGGGCGGTCAGGTTTATGTGGGCCAGAAACTGAACAAGGTTTTGATCTCTGCCGAAGACGAAGCAAAAGCCATGGGAGACGAATACATCAGTGTCGAGCATCTTTTCCTGTCATTGCTGAAATACCCCAACGAAGCCATGAAGGATCTGTTCCGCGAGTATGGCATCACCAGGGAGCGTTTCCTGCAGGCACTTTCCACGGTCAGAGGCAACCAGAGAGTGGTCAGCGACAATCCGGAAGCGACCTACGATACACTTGAAAAATACGGGCAGGAGCTCGTTGAGAAAGCGAGGAATCAGAAACTTGATCCCGTGATCGGCAGGGATTCCGAGATCCGTAACGTGATCCGGATCCTGAGCAGAAAGACCAAGAACAATCCGGTGCTGATCGGCGAACCGGGCGTCGGCAAGACGGCGGTCGTGGAAGGCCTGGCGCAGAGGATCGTGCGCGGGGATGTGCCGGAAGGACTGAAGGACAAGAAGATCTTTGCGCTGGATATGGGCGCGCTGGTGGCGGGGGCAAAATACCGCGGCGAGTTTGAGGAGCGCCTGAAAGCCGTGCTGGAAGACGTGAAGAATTCCGACGGACAGATCATCCTGTTCATCGATGAGCTGCACACCATCGTGGGCGCCGGCAAAACAGACGGCGCGCTGGATGCCGGCAATATGTTAAAACCCATGCTGGCAAGGGGCGAGCTGCACTGCATCGGCGCGACGACGCTGGATGAATACAGACAGTACATCGAAAAGGATGCGGCGCTGGAACGCCGTTTCCAGCCGGTCATGGTGGATGAACCGACAGTGGAGGATACGATCTCGATCCTGAGGGGTCTGAAAGAACGTTACGAGAATTATCATCACGTCAAAATCACGGATGCGGCTCTCGTCAGTGCAGCCACGCTTTCGCACCGCTATATTTCCGACAGATTTTTGCCGGATAAGGCGATCGACCTGGTGGATGAAGCCTGCGCGCTGATCAAGACCGAGCAGGATTCCATGCCGACCGAACTGGACGAACTGAACCGTAAAAGCATGCAGATGGCCATCGAAGTCGAAGCCCTGAAAAAAGAAGATGATTCCTTAAGCAAATCCAGACTGGAAGAACTGGTCATGGAGCTTGCGGAACTGAACGATAAGAAGAATGCCATGATGGCACAGTGGGAAAACGAAAAGGCATCCTTAAGCAAGCTGCAGAAGCTGCGTGAAGAGATCGAGCAGGTCAATGATCAGATCGAGATCCTGACAAGGCAGGGCGACTTAAGCAAAGTCGGGGAACTGCAGTACGGAACGCTGCCGAAACTGAAGGCGGAACTGGCAGCGGAAGAGGAATCCGTCAAAGGTGCGGACCTTTCGCTGGTACACGAGAATGTATCCGATGAAGAGATCGCGAAGATCATTTCCCGCTGGACCGGTATCCCTGTTGCGAAGCTGACGGAATCCGAGCGGAGCAAGACGCTGCATCTGGATGAGGAACTGCATAAGCGTGTGATCGGACAGGATGAGGGTGTGCAGAAGGTAACGGAAGCGATCTTAAGATCGAAGGCCGGGATCAAGGATCCGACCAAGCCGATCGGTTCGTTCCTGTTCCTTGGTCCTACCGGTGTCGGCAAGACCGAACTGGCCAAAGCCCTGGCACAGGCACTGTTTGACGATGAGAACAACATGGTCCGGATCGACATGAGCGAATACATGGAGAAATTCTCTGTATCCCGCCTGATCGGAGCACCTCCGGGATATGTGGGATATGAGGAGGGCGGGCAATTGACCGAAGCGGTCAGAAGAAAACCCTATGCCGTGATCCTGTTTGATGAGATCGAAAAAGCACACCCGGATGTATTCAATGTACTGCTGCAGGTCCTGGATGATGGACGGGTAACGGACTCGCAGGGCAGAACCGTGGACTTTAAGAATACGATCCTGATCATGACCAGCAACATCGGTTCGCAGTATCTGTTGGACGGGATCGATGCTGAAGGGAATATCACCCCCGAAGCGGAAGAACTGGTCAACGGAGAATTAAGATCCCATTTCCGTCCGGAATTCCTGAACAGGCTGGATGAGCAGGTCATGTTCAAACCGCTCACCAGAGAAAATATCAAAGGCATCGTAACGCTCCTGATGAATGACCTGAACGAGCGCCTTAGCGATCGCAAGATCTCGATCAGACTCAGCGAAGCGGCGGTAGACTATGTCGTGGCACATGCCTATGATCCGGTATACGGTGCGAGACCGCTGAAGCGTTACCTGCAGAAACATGTGGAAACGCTTGCCGCCAGACTGATCCTGGAGGATAAAGTCAAAGAAGGCGATGAGATCGTGATCGACGCCACGGAAAACGGGCTGACCGCAGGAGGAGCATAAGATATATAATATATCAGAGGAATGAGAAACGCAGCGTCGTTATGACGCTGCGTTATTCTTACGTATAAAGTGATGATCGGAAATAGTATCCATCATTCGATGATCTTGTATTTCTTATACAGTTTCTTCCGATCGGCTGCGGACCCGTTCAGGGCTTTGTCATATTCTTTGGATCCGGGTTCCAGCAACTTCAAAAGGCTGATGATCATATTCTCACCTTCAGCCAGTCCCTCAGCCCGTCCTTCGATACGTCCGTCCTCGATCAGTTCCTGAATGGCTGTACACATATTGACTTGCCCTCCTTCCGCTTGTTTTTTGGAAATCCCTGCATCTGTGTATAGATTGATGATATCAACAGTGTCGGTATCGACACTCTGATAGGCTTCTCTCGATTCTATTATACTATACATTTGCTTTTTGTCATTCGAATTCAGAATAAACTCAAGTACCAACCCGAGACCGGAAGAGAACTTACCATAATCATTGATCTCGCAGGGTGTGATAAGGTGCAAACTGTAATCGTTGATATATGGTCTGATCTGCGGATCCATGTCTCCAAACATTTCATGAAGGGATCGTGGTGCCTCCCACTTCTCTTTGTCAAAGCAAACGCAAAGCGTTATCACGGGGATCAACGTGTCGCTCTTTGAAAATCCGGACATAAACTCAGCACCGGTCTTAAGGTCTCCGGCTTCCATGTGTTGCCGTTTGATTTTCTGAACCTGAGACGAATAGTTTAAAGCATCATAGAGCATATCTCTGACAGGCATGACATAATTGGCCTTGTCCTGGCTCTCGATACCGAGCAGGACGAAAGTGGCGTATTTACTGTGACGGATGTTGCACAGCTTCAGGACATCACGCATCTTCTGGTCAGTTAAAAGTCTTTCGGCTCTGCGAACAACTGTCAGTTCCGTGGGATCCTGTTCATTCAAATCATCCGGACGGATCACCGGCCTGCCACCGAACAGATAATAGTTGAATGCATCGGCAAAAATATCAGGCCTGGCGAGATACTGTTTTGTGATTGTATCTTTTCTGCCCATTCGTAACCCCCTTGTAAATTGATAAGTCCCCTCCCAAACGGATTATAACACAATGTGTTCATAATGTGAATAGTATATCTTCATGAATGTTAGAAGCTTTTGATTGTAAAAATCACTGTATGTGTTATGATTATTACATAGTTGACCGGAGAGAGTGCCTATTGAGATAATCGCGTTGATCTTTCAAGCAACACGCTACCGAAACCTGGAAAAAGGCCATTGTGGTGAAAGAGAATTTGAGTGGCAGAACTTGGCAGATATGAATAGACCGGACACAATTTTGCACAGCAGTATAGTTGTGTTTTGTTTGAATGATATAGCGGGAAACAACCATCGGGTTGTGGGATGATCACCATGCCCGTTTTTTGTCTGGAAAGATTGTATAAAGGAGACAAACTATGAGAAAGATGGTAAAGATTATTTCGATCATATTACCTGTTGCATTACTATTTGAAACTCAAATGGTAAAAGTGACTGCATCAGAAGTGGAAACGAATGAGTCCCCCATCCCCTATTCCGAAGTTTTTGATAAAGATGTCGACGCTGATTTAATTGAAGATGGTGAGAATAAGCCGGAATTATTAACCGGAGAACATGATGATGAATTATGGGACAGCGAGCAGCAGAAATATGTTAAGAAAACCGGTTTCGTTAAGCCATATTCCAGCGCAACATATGAATTGAGTTATGAGTTAACGTATTTATCATCTTTTCGTGGCGATTATCACGATGATAATCTGAACACAGAAGGGGTAAGCAATATTGTTGCGAAAATTAAAGGATTGCGCACAGACACCATGGGAACATTGGTTGGTGAAGTGAGTGGTGATTTAGTGTTTCCATCGCAGATAGATGGATATGATGTGGTTTATATATGGGGAGACTATAGCAGGTATGATAACCCTAATTATTTTAAAAATATAACAGTTCCAAACACGGTCAGAATTATAGATCATGTAACGTTTGAGCATGAGTTGGCCAATAATGCCATTGGGACAATAACACTTGGAGATCATATAGAAATACTTGATCACATCACAGTTCGCGGGATATATCAGGGTAATATCACCATCCCTGAAAGCGTTAAAAAAACATTTATGAGTTTGTATGGAGATTGTTCCGGCGCCTTGATCATAGGGAGTAATGCCGTGCCTTTTCCCAATGCGGTCGCGCAATATTTTGTAGCGGATGGATATGGAAAAATCGTCAATAAAAGCAATGTGCCGGTATATTTGCCGGGATATTCATCTCCAGATGATGGTGTGGAAATCGTGTATGTGTATGAAACAAACGGTGAACAACTCGAAGAAACCGAAAACGATTCTTATGTATTTGTATTAGATGCGGGAAAGACTGCGGTCCGAAAACAAATATCCACACAACCTCATTCAGAAGACGAAAACACAAATCTGCAAACCTGGGGCTTTTCCAACACAGAAGACAATTACGGGAACCCTGCAAATGGATATTGCATTTCCAAGGCAGACTATAACCGTCTGCTCTCAAATCTTCCCGCAACGGCAAAAGCCGATATGGAAAACAATTACAACATCGATGGAACCGGTACAGTGGGAAGTGAGTGGGGCGGTTCCTGTTATGGTATGTCCACAAGCACTCTCCGCGTCAATGACAAAAATGATGCAGTTTCTGATTATGCTTTGGGATCCAAGATCGCCAAATTGAACGATGTAAAAGCAGCGGACGAGCAGTTTAAGAACAACGGGAAAGATTCTGTAGGCAAAGCTGAATCGGTTATCAATTTCTATCATTATCAGCAGTTATTGCCCGAATATCAGAATGTCAGATCCACATTTGCCGGGTATACAAAGAAAGAACAAATTACGGCAGTCGCCAATCTTGCAAAAGCAGCACAGAGCACCAAAAAGCCTGCTGTTGTGGACTTGTGGTGGAACGACGGTGATGATATTCTCGGACATTCCATCAATGCGATCGGATATCGGGAATTAGCGTCAAATGAATCTTTGTATGCAACTTATCCGCATTGTATCCTGACTTATGACTGTTCTAATCCGGATAAGACCGGAAACAACAGCGTTTGCAATATCTATTTTGACGATGAAGGAAACTGGACGGTACCGGGGTGGGAGATCACACCTGCAAACGCGCATATGATCTGCGGAAGCGGCAACCCGTCTGTTGTAGGACCTGTTGATTACAAAACCGGCACTTACGCGCCTTCTGCAGATATGCCGGCATCTGTTTCGTATGACGGTGATGACGATGCCTGGGAACTGAAGTGGGGCGATAACGAAGCAGAAGTGGATGGCACGGATCTTACCGAAAACATTACTAACGATGATGTTGTAACCGTTCTTCCGGAAGCAACCGACCAGAATGATCATGAATACAGAATATATATTCCGGAAAACAATGATTACACGATCATTGGCAATATGATCGATCACACGGTCCGTGTGGATGACCGGATGATCAAAGTCAACGCCGAGCAGGGAGGAGAAGCGACAGTCAAACAAAACGGGGAAGTGTCCGTAGAAGCTAATGAGGAAGGGAAGATTATGATCGAGATCATATCCGATAACGATAATGACAACGCTCCTTCCCATGTGATCCTTTCTGTGGATAATGCGGATAATCTGATCGGGCAGATTACAGATGACGGCCTGATCGTAAAGGGGGATGATCTGTCAAGCCTTGAGATCCGATCGGATAACATCAAAACTACCGTTCATTCTGAAGAATCCGCAGTTTTGGTTGTACAGAACGATGACGGAACGATCCGCATTTTTGAAGATAAAAACGATGATGGAGTATTTGATGATCCTGCGATAATCGAATCGGCAGGGTTTTCACATGCAACCGTTCCCGAGCAGACCTATACGGGCAAGGCCATTGTTCCGGATGTGCTGGTATATCATGAGAACACTCTGTTAAAACAGAACATTGATTATACCATTAAGTTCACAAACAACGTAAATGTCGGGAGCAATGCAACATATACCATTACAGGAAAAGGCAATTACAGCGGCAAAGAAACAGATACCTTTCAGATCGTTGAAAAAGATATCGGCGATGAGGATGTAACGGCATCCGAAATCGCTTCCAAAGCCTATGACAAAAAAGCGTATAAGCCGGTGCCTGCCGTGACCTATAACGGGAAGAAGTTGGCAGCAAATAAGGACTTTACGGTCGCATACTATAAGAATGCAGCCTGCACCGGAAACGCAGTGACACCGTTGACCGCAGGGAAATATTACGCAAAGGTTACAGGTATCAAAAACTATAAAGGACAGAAAATCATTCCGTTTGATATTGCGGCAACGGGAAAGATCCCGGTCAGCAAGCTGACAATAGCAGCCATTCCTGCGACGCAGTATACAGGCGGTCAGATCACGCCCAAACTGTCTGTAAAAAACGGAAAAACACCATTAACGGAGAATACGGAATATACCGTCACATATGGTGCAAATACCGAGGTTGGTGTCGGAACTGTAACGATCACCGGAAAGGAGCTTTATGTCGGGACAAGGACGGTGACCTTTAATATTACAGGTATTCCCATTGCCAAGGCCGCAGTTACCTGCGCAAAGGAAACTTTTATCTATGACGGAACACCCAAAACACCGACAGTGACATCGATCACATACGACAGGGGAAAGATAGACATTCCCTGCTGCACAGAAGAGGCATACAATTACAATACTCCGGAAGCGCAGAAAAAGATCGGCTGTCTGATCTCTTACCAAAACGATATAGAGGCCGGGAAAGCCACCATGGTTCTGAAAGGGATTCATCAGTGCACCGGAACTGTGATAAAGACGTATAATATCGCGCCTTATAATATGACTACGGATACAAACCATAGCATCGAAGTATCCCTTGCGCATACGGAGTATCCGTTTGCCAAGGGAACAACCAAACCTAAGCCGACTGTCACTTTTAACGGGAGAACTTTGAAGGAAGGAGTAGACTATACACTTTCCTATACAAACAATAAAGCTGTCAACGACGGTACAAAGCCTAGAAGTGTTCCCACGGTAAAAGTGACGGGTAAGAAGAACTTTACCGGAGAAAAAACGGCAACCTTTAAGATCGTTGCGGCAAATATGCAGGATGCCGGTGTGAAGGTAGTAGCCAATGATGTGGTTTATGCAGATAAGAACGGCAACTGGAAGACCACTCTGAATCTGGTGGATGAAGAAGGAAAGACGCTAAAATCAAATACGGATTATGATCTGAAGAATGCAGAATACCGTCTCGGGAATGAAACCGGAGAACTGTTGACAAACGAACATAGATTATCGACGGAAGATGTGGTTTATGTAAAAGTCCCTGCGAAGGGGATCAATTACACCGGATATGCGGAGGGAACTTACCGGATCTCAAGGCAGAATATTGCTAAATTGAACGCAACGATCAAGCCGAAGACATATACCGGAAAAAGGGTGACTTTAACGAATACCGACATTGTATGGAAAGGTGTCAGTGATCAGGCGGATGTGACTTATATCATTGATGAGACGAGTTATAAGAACAATACCGACAAGGGCAAAGCCACCGTCGACGTCATCGGAACCGGTGATTTCTGCGGCAGAAAGACGATCACATTTACCATCGGACCCAAGGGGATCCTCTGGTGGTGGAATGATCTGAAAAACTGAATACAAAAAAGAAACGCAAAATTGCATTCCGCGGGCAAAATTGCTATAATGAATTGTTACGTGATCTATCAGTGATTTTGCCGGGAGTGCTACCATGAAACTTACAAAAATCAATCGCAGCGGGAAACAGAGTCTGTACGGAACTTTTTTGACCATGACTTTGGTACCGCTGCTTTTGTTTGGGCTGGTCACGACCATCTACAGTTCCTATACGCTTAGAAAGAGCATGACGGAAGCGGTGCATTCCGACTTAAAGAATGTGGCGGATGTTATGCTGGTCACGTTTGATGCAGTCTATCCGGGTGATTTTAACGTCATGGTCTCGGAAGAGGAGACGATCCTTTATAAGGGCGAGACCATGCTCAGCGGCGACTACGATCTGATCGATGCGATGAAGGCAAACACGAATGCCGAGATCTCGGTGTTCTTCTACGATAACCGTCTGCTGACGACGATCACGAACGCGGCGGGTGACCGTCATATCAATACGGGCGCGTCCGACACGATCATGAAGAGCGTTTACATGACGAAGGAAGCGAAATTCTTTGACAATGTGTCGATCGGCGGGACCAGGTATTTTGCCTATTACAAACCGATCATCGCATCGGACGGGAGTACCTGTGTCGGGATGATCGGCGTTGCCAGAAAAGCGGAAACACTGCGCAGTATCATCAACAACGGAACCTACAAGTTCCTTGCGATCGTGATCATCGCGCTGCTCATCACGGGCGGCTTTATCGTTGCATATACCAGCAAGATCGTGCTGGTGCTGAAGCGCATCATGGATTTCATGAAGGAACTGGCGGACGGCTTTTTCTACAAGACGCTGGATCCGATCGTCATGACGCGCACGGATGAACTCGGCGAACTCGGCAAAGCCATGGTCAAGGTTCAGGTGGCGTTAAGGCGCCAGATCGAACGCGATCCGCTGACGGGACTGTTCAACAGGCGCAGCGGCGAGAAGCGGCTGGACGAGCTGCAGAGAAGCGGCAAGCCTTACGCGCTTGCGATCGGCGATATCGACTTCTTCAAGAAGTTCAATGATAATTTCGGCCATGAGTGCGGCGACGAGGTCTTAAAGACCGTTGCCAGGGTGCTGAGTGATTCCATGGCCAAGCAGGGATTCGTGATCCGCTGGGGCGGTGAGGAATTCCTGATCGCGTTTGCGGACCACACGGCTGTGATGGCCGGCGTGAAGGCGGGTGAGATCCTGCAGAAGATCCGCGATACGAAGGTTGAATACAACGGGCAGGCGCATAACGTGACCATGACGTTCGGCGTCGCGGAAGGGTATGCGGACCGCCCGATCAGCGAGCAGATCAATGCGGCTGATGCAAAACTGTACGAAGGTAAAGAAAACGGACGAAATAGAGTAGTGGTTTAGGAGGAAAAATCAGATGGCGAAAGAACTCGCAAAAACCTATGATCCGCACGGACTGGAGGATCGCCTGTATAAAAAGTGGGAGGAGAAGAAATATTTCCATGCGGAAGTGGACCGCTCCAAGAAGCCGTTCACGATCGTGATGCCGCCCCCGAACATCACGGGGAAACTGCATATGGGACATGCGTTTGACAATACGATGCAGGATATCCTGATCCGCTTCAAAAGGATGCAGGGATTCAATGCGCTCTGGATGCCGGGAACCGACCATGCGGCGATCTCAACCGAGGTAAGGGTTACCAATACACTGAAAGAAGAGGGCATCGACAAGAAGGAACTCGGCCGCGAAGGTTTTCTGAAACGGACCTGGGAATGGAGAGAGGAATACGGCCGTACCATCGTCAACCAGCTGAAGAAGATGGGAAGCTCCTGCGACTGGGACAGAGAGCGCTTTACGATGGATGAAGGGTGTTCCGCAGCCGTTGAAAAAGTATTCATTGACCTCTACAACAAGGGGTATATCTATAAGGGCAACCGGATCGTCAACTGGTGTCCGACCTGTCAGACCACGATCTCGGATGCCGAGGTGGAATACGAGGAGCAGACCGGCCATTTCTGGCACATCCGCTATCCGATCGCAGGCACACCGGAAGCGGAAGCAATGCTTGCCGGAAAGAAACCCGAAGATCCGGATGAAAAGAATTATGTGGTCGTTGCAACGACAAGACCCGAGACAATGCTTGGTGATACCGCGCTGGCAGTAAATCCGTCCGATGAGCGCTATACATGGTTAAAGGGCAAAAACGTGATCCTGCCGCTGATGAACAAGGAGATCCCGATGGTCGAGGATTCGTATGTCGACAAAGAATTCGGGACCGGTGTTGTAAAGATCACGCCCGCACATGACCCGAATGATTTTCAGGTCGGGCAGCGCCATGACCTTGAGATCGTAAACGTCATGAACGATGATGCCACGATCAACGAGGTCGGCGGCAAATACGCAGGGATGGACCGCTACGATGCCAGAAAGGCCATGGTCGCCGATCTGGATGCACTGGGCCTTCTGGTGAAGATCGAAGAGCATGTGCACAATGTCGGCACGCATGACCGCTGCCATTGCACGATCGAGCCCATGGCCAAGAAACAGTGGTTCGTGGCAATGGAAGAACTGGCCAAGCCCGCGATCGACGTTTTGAAAAACTACCGCGCAGGCAAAGAAGATCCGCACGGAACGCTGCAGTTCGTACCGGAGTCTTTTGACAAAACGTATTTGAGATGGCTTGAGAACATCCGCGACTGGTGCATCAGCAGACAGCTCTGGTGGGGACACAGGATCCCGGCTTATTACTGTGATGACTGCGGCGAGATCGTTGTGGGAAAAGAAGCACCGAAGGCATGTCCGAAGTGCGGCGGGACTCACTTTACACAGGATGAGGATACGCTCGACACCTGGTTTTCCTCCGCTCTCTGGCCGTTTTCGACACTCGGCTGGCCGGAAAAGACCGAAGAACTGGATTATTTCTATCCGACGGATGTTCTGGTCACCGGCTATGACATCATCTTTTTCTGGGTTGTACGTATGGTATTTTCGGGCATTGAACATATGGGCAGCTCCCCGTTCCATACGGTGCTGATCCACGGCCTGATCCGCGATTCGCAGGGACGTAAGATGAGTAAGTCCTTAGGCAACGGCATCGATCCGCTCGAAGTGATCGACCAGTACGGCGCCGATGCGCTGCGTCTTACGATCATGACAGGAAACGCGCCCGGCAACGACATGCGTTTTTACTATGAAAGAGTCGAGAACAGCCGCAATTTTGCCAATAAGGTCTGGAATGCTTCGCGCTTCCTCTTAATGAACATGGGTGATGCGGATCCGGATGAAGCGGATGCGCTCTTACACCTGGAGCCCGTTGATAAGTGGATCTTCAGCAAACTCAATGATGTGGTCCGCGACGTAACGGACAACATGGAAAAATACGAGCTCGGGATCGCCGTACAGAAGGTCTATGATTTTATCTGGGATGAATTCTGTGACTGGTACATTGAGATGGTGAAGCCGAGGCTCTATAATTCGGATGACGCCGCAAGCAAGAACGCGGCACTCTATACCGCAAGATCCGTGCTGATCGATGCGCTGAAACTCCTGCATCCGTTCATGCCGTTCGTAACGGAAGAGATCTTCACAACCGTTCAGGACAAGGAAGAATCCATCGTGATCTCTTCGTGGCCCGTTTATCAGGAAGCCCGTGCGTACAAGAAGGAAGAAAAATCAGTCGAGCGCATCAAGGAAGCGGTCCGCATGATCCGCAACGTCCGGAATGAAATGAACGTGCCGCCGAGCAGAAAGGCACAGGCCTTTGTCGTAACGACGGATCCTGAGGTGGAAGCGGCTTTTACGGAAGGTAAACTGTTCTTCGCATCGCTTGCCGCCGCTTCGGATGTAACGGTCAAGCCTGACACGGACGGGATCGCAGAGGATGCGGTATCCGTTGTGATCGAGCATGCTACGATCTATATCCCGTTCTCGGATCTGGTGGATATCGAGAAGGAACGTGAGAGACTGGAGAAAGAGCAGAAGCGTCTGGAGAGCGAGATCGCGCGCGCAAACGGCATGCTCAACAACGAGAGATTCTTAAGCAAGGCGCCTGAAAACAAGGTTGCGGAAGAGAAAGAGAAACTGCAGAAATATACGCAGATGCTCTCACAGGTCAAAGAAAGACTCGCCTCTCTCTCTTAAGGGGCGGCAGACCGCTGAAAACCGTACAATCCTGCTGACAGCAAAGCGGCTGTATGATATAATATGGCGTGACCTTCCTGCATAGCGGGAAGAAGGGGGTTATCCGTGGCACTGAATTCAGATTGCCGTGTGAAAATTGCAGATGATCAGATGAGTGCGACACTCTATTTGACGCCGCCTCCTGCCGGTGAAAGTTACACGGTAGAGGATGTGGCCGACCATCTGCGCCATAACGGCATCGGTTACGGCATCATTTTCTCGGCACTCGAGGATATGGTCCGCAGCGGCACCTATTACAAGGACGTGGTCGTCGCAAAAGGGACCGAAGCGGTCCACGGCATCAACGGATATTATGAATTCTTCTTCGAGCAGGATGCCAAGAAACACAAACATCCGCTGATCCGTTCCGACGGGTCGGTCGATTACCAGAGCATGAACGTGGTGGAGAGCGTCCGCAAGGGCGACAAACTGGCCACTTATCATCCGGCTGTGGAAGGCAGTCACGGCATGGATGTGACGGGGAGAGAGTTCCGCGCCCATCCGGCCAAGGATCTGCCGACGCTGCACGGCCAGGGATTTGAGACTTCCTACGACGGTCTGACCTATACGGCTGCGATCGAAGGAAAAGTCGAATATGACAACTACAAACTCTTTGTACGGGATGTGTACGAGTTCAAGGGTGACCTGGACCAGATTGTCGGCCGCATTGATTTTCGCGGAGACGTGATCGTACACGGCAATGTATGTTCGGGCACGATGATCCGCGCGAGCAAGAGCATCACCGTGGAAGGCAGCGTGGAAGCGGCAAGCCTTGTCGCAGACGGAGACGTTGTCTTAAAGAAGGGGATGCACGGCGGCAACAAGGCGAAGATCGTCTGCGGCGGCAGCGTGTATGCGAACTTCATTGAATTCACGGAAGTGGAAGCCAAAGGCAATGTCGAGGCGAACATCATCATGAACTGCAAGATCAGTGCAGGGCGCGATGTGGTCGTATCCGGGAAACGCGGAGCGATCGTAGGCGGAAAAGTCTACTGCGTCGGATGCATGTCGACGACACTGCTCGGAAATACGGTCGGGATCCGCACGATCGCGGCAGCAGGCAGCAACGAGGAAATGGAGCGCAGGGATCACCTGCTGCGCGTCAAGAGTGAATCCACGAAGGAAAGCCTGGCCAAGACGATGATGCAGATCCAGAATTTCAAGACCAATGTCGCGGTCAGCGAGAGTGAGGATGTCAGAAGAGCCAAGCTCAACCAGCTGGAGCGGCAGAAAGCGCGGGATGAACGTTTACTTGCGCATGTGGAAAAAGAACTGGAAAAGATCAGCGAGACGATGCTGATCGCAAACGGAGCGAAGATCGCCGTCACCAATACGGCGTTTGCATCCTGCCTGATCCGCATCGACGATCAGGAAGTGGAACTGAAATCAGATGAGAAAAATGTGGAATTCTTCCGCGAACCGATGACGGAAGGGATATCCAGGAGGCCTGCGGTATAAATGATCAATTTTGAAGAAGAACTGAAAAAATTCCATCCCAGCATGGAAGTGGATGAGGTAGAAGACGCCGTGTTCGATCATGATCTGACGGACATGACGGACATCATGCTTTCCATGATGAGACAGGCAAAAGAACAACAGCAGCAACAACCGCCGCAACCGGCGCAACAGCCGCTGCAGGGGACAACGGTGATCTGATATGAAATGTTATGCCTGCGGAAACAGACTTTCCGAGCATGATTTTTGCACAGCCTGCGGTGCGGACGTGGGCGCGTATAAGAAGATCATGAAAACTTCCAACGCGCTCTACAACGACGGACTGGAAAAGGCGCGTGTGCGTGATCTCTCCGGTGCCGTCAGCGCGCTTCGGTTAAGTCTCAAATACAACAAACGGAATATTCAGGCAAGAAACCTTTTAGGTCTCATCTATTTTGAAATGGGTGAGGCCGTTTCGGCGTTGTCGGAGTGGGTCATCAGCAAGAACCTGGAAGGGACCAAGAACATTGCGGACGATTACATCCGTGAACTGCAGTCGAACCCGACACAGCTTGACACGATCAACCAGACGATCCGCAAGTACAACCAGGCCCTGAATTACTGCCATATGGATTCCCAGGACCTTGCGATCATCCAGTTAAAGAAGGTGCTCTCGATCAACCAGAACCTGATCGTGGCGCACCAGCTCCTCGCCCTGCTCTATATCACGGGAGAGGAATACGACAAAGCCAGACAGACGCTGATCCGCGCGATCCGCATCGACAGCAACAACACCACGACGCTCTCTTACTTAAAAGAAGTCGAGCGCGTGCTGAAGGAACGCGAGGAAAAAGAAGGCGGCAAGAAGAAACAGCGCGGGACCGGCGAAGTATACAGTTATGTCAGCGGCAACGAGACGATCATTCAGCCGGATTACGCGAAGGAAAAGATCGGCTTTTCGAGCATCATCAATATCGTGATCGGTATCGTGGTGGGGCTTGCGATCTGCTGGTTCCTGGTGCTGCCTGCCAGGATCGAAAAGGCGACCGCCGAGAATGATGAGAAGTTCATCAGTGTCAGCGAACAGCTGACGGCGGAACAGGCCGACAAGGAAATGGTGAAGGAACAGCTTGCGGAATCGCAGCAGGAAGTCAGGGACCTGCAGCAGCAGATCGATGAGATGACCGGTAATGCGGGCACCGTTACGATCAACGACTACTTAAACCAGGCCTGCACGATCTATCTGGAAGACCCCGACAATGCGGAGGGGATCATGGAGGCGCTCGGCAATATCTCGCCGGAAGCCCTTTCGGAAGTTTCCTCGACTTTCTCCAATCTTTACAGCAAATTATACAGCGCTGCGGGACTGCACGCTGTGAAGCAGTACATGGACAAGGGACGTGCCGCGATGCGTTCGAGCGATTATCAGGTTGCGATCGAGCAGTTCGAGAAAGCCTGGGCGCTTGACAGTTCCGACTCCGATATCCTGATGAACTTAGCCCATGCCTACCGCCAGTCCGGGGATACGCAGAAGGCGGACGAACTCTATATCCAGCTGATGCGTGATTTTCCCGAATCGCAGAATGCGATCGACGCGGAAGGTTATATCACGACACCTGTGGGGTGATCCTGAGATATGAAAGAAAGAAACAAAGACCGTTTCACAAACTATCTGCGCGAAGCCGGCGTTTCCGACAGGGAGGCGTCAGCGCTTGTTAAGAAATCGTTTGAAACGATCTTTTTTGATGAAAAAGACGGCTTTGTATACCGGACGCAGGAAGATGCCTGGTGCGTGGTCGATACCGGGAATGACGACGTGCGTACGGAAGGGATGAGCTACGGCATGATGATGTGCGTCCAGATGGATGAGCAGGAGATCTTTGACAAGCTCTGGACCTTTGTCATGCGCTACATGCTGATCACGGAAGGACGGCATGCGGGCTATTTTGCCTGGTCGGTCGGCAAAGACGGCCGCGTCAATCATGCGGATCCCGCACCCGACGGGGAAGAGTACTTTGCGATGGCGCTCATCATGGCTTCCGAGCGCTGGGGAGAAGGAGAGGGTATCTTCCGTTATGCCTATCATGCAAGAGAGATCTTAAGGCACTGCGTGCACCAGCACGAACTGGTGGATGGCGGTGAGCCGATGTTTGACCCGGACAATCACATGATCCGCTTTGTGCCGGATATGAAGATCACGGATCCGAGTTATCATCTGCCGCATTTCTATGAACTGTTTGCCAAATTCGCAGACGAGGAGGACCGTCCGTTCTTTCGGGAGGCGGCAAAGGTCAGCCGTGATTTTCTCGTAACATGCGCACATGAAACGACAGGTCTCTGCCCCGAATACGCCGAGTACGACGGCATGCCGCGGGCTCTGTTTGACAAACCCTATACCTTTTATTCTGATGCTTACCGCGTGATGGAAAACATCGCGCTCGATCATCTCTGGTTTGGTGCACATCCGGAAGTGGATGCGATCACGACCAGGGTACAGGATTTCTTTGCGGGCAAAGACCTGATGCACTTAAATGCTTCGGGGATCGACGGCACGGATTATGACGAACCCGTCATGCATCCGGTCGGTCTCACCGCAACGCTTGCGGCTGCATCCGTCTGCTCCAAGAGTGAGCACAGGCTGGAGTTTTTGCAGAAATTTGTACAGATGCCCATGCGCACGGGCAAAAGACGGTACTACGACAACTGCCTGTATTTCTTATGCCTGCTGATCCTGACGGGGAATTACCAGCCCTACGGTCTGGAAGACAAGGGGCGGTCTGAGAGAAAAGAGAGAAAGGGCAAGATCGCGATCTTTGCAAACGGCTGGAACAACGAGTTTCTGCGTCTCGTGCTGGAGGGCGTGCGCAAGAGGGCGAAGCGTGACAAGGTCGATATCTTTGCCTATATCAGTTACATTTACTGGTCGGAAAAGGGGATCCACAAGAAGAGCCAGCTGAACATTTTCCACCTGCCGGACCCGAAAACGTACGACGGTGCGATCATGCTGACGAACACGTTCAACACGATGGATGAGAGAGAGCGTGTCTGTAAGCTCTTTGGCCGTGCCAGAGTGCCGGTCGTGAGTTCCGAGATCCGCATCGACGGGCTTCCCTATGTCGGCACGGACAATTACGGGGGCATGTATGAACTGGCGGAGCATCTGATCACGCAGCATGATGTCAAAGACGTTGTCTATATCGCCGGGATCGAGGGGAACGAAGAGAGCCGCATCAGACAGATGGCTCTGGAGGATGCCCTGGATGCACACGGGCTGAAACTTTCCGAAGTGCTCTCTGCCGGCTTTGAGTTCTACCAGGCGTCCCTGATCGCCGAAGGATGGCTCGAAAAAGGGAAAAAACTGCCGGATGCGTTTATCTGTGCCAACGACCATATGGCGCTCGGCATGATCAGTGCATTCCACAAACGCGGGATCGAAGCGCCGGGGGATGTGATCATCACGGGCTTTGACCATGACTACGAAGCACGGACCTCTTATCCGCTGCTTTCCACGGTTTCCAGACAGTGGGAGGATCTCGGTATCCATCTTTACGATGCGCTTATGGATCAGATCAGACTGTCGGATCCTTCTTTCCAGAAGATCTATCCGTCCACGTTTGTCGCCTCGGAGAGCTGCGGCTGTCCCGGTAACAAAACGGATGCGGCAACACGTGTGGAGCGGCTTCGGAATTACTACGCCGATATCATGAAACGCGATATCGACGATCTGTTTTATCATGAGCTGCGCATCCATATGGCAAAGGTGGAAAACCGGTTTGATTTCTTTACCTGTGCAAATGAAAGCTGGGCGCACCACGATGTGCTCGGACCGGATTTCTGCATCTGCGCGGAGCGTGATTTTTTCGAAGCGGATGACCAGCATTATCCTGTCAGGATCCGCGGCTACAGCAGCGAAATGGATATCATCTTCGAAAAGAAAAACGGGAAGGCAACACAGGTCGGCACATTCCCGACAAAGGAAGTGTATCCGGGCTACCGGAGAATAGAAGGCAATTCGGATATCTATCTCATGACGCCTCTGTCGCACATGGGATATGTGATCGGCTATCTGGCCGTCAAGAACGATCCGGAGATCTTCTATGACCTGGCCGTGACCAAATCGATCATCAACTTAAATGCGCTGTTCCTTGCCATCAGGCATTATATCCTTTCGCAGCAGAACAACCGTAAGCTCCAGCAGATTTACATGACGGATGCGCTGAGCGGCATGTATAACCGTATGGGCTGCGAGCAGAAACTGTTCCCGTTTGTGGACGCGGCACATGAAGAAGGCAAGACTGTACTTTTGCTGTTTGTGGATATTGACCGTATGAAGCAGATCAATGACGGATACGGACATTTGAGCGGTGACCTGGCGATCCGTGCGTGCGCCAAGGCTGTGTGCGAATCGCTGCCGGATGACTGGCTGCTTGGAAGATACGGCGGTGACGAATTTATGGCAGCAGGCGTTTCGGACATGGATCCTGCACTCTACCGTGACCGGATCTTAACCCGTCTGCATGAACTGGCTCTTGAACTGCGCGTGCCGTTTGACTTAAGCGTCAGCGTCGGCTGTCATACGATCAAGCCGGAGGAACCCGGGACGGTCAGTGATTTTGTCCGGATCGCGGATGAAGCGATGTATGAGCAAAAGAAAAGGGCCCGTCACGAGGTGTGAGATTTACAGTGACTGCACTTGCTGCAGTCACCTTTTTTATCCCAACAATAGGTGCAGAGCTTTTCGGCGGGAATGCCGACGGACTTCACCATATCGTCGAGACGGTGGAAGCGGAGCGTCGTGAAGTTCAGTTTCTTCCGGATCGCTTCGATCATATCGCGGTAACGTTCCCCATCGGGATCCGTGTATTTGGCAAGCGTTTCCTCATCCGGATCGCCACCTTCGAGTTCGCGGATCATGCGTCTTGTGATCAGATCCATCTCGGAATTGGAACGCGAGAAGTTTAAGAACTTGCAGCCGTAGAGCAGCGGCGGGCAGGCGGGACGGATATGCACTTCCTTTGCACCGCTCCTGTAGAGAAATTCGGTGGTCTCGCCAAGCTGCGTGCCTCTTACGATCGAGTCATCGATCAGCAGCAGTTTCTTATCGCGGATCAGGGAATCCACCGGGATCAGTTTCATGCGGGCGATCAGATTACGCTGGTTCTGGTCGGTCGGCATGAAGGAACGGGGCCAGGTGGGTGTGTATTTGATGAAAGGTCTTGCAAACGGGATACCGGATGCATTGGCATAGCCGATCGCGTGCGCCGTACCGGAATCCGGCACGCCCGCAACGATATCCGGCGTGACATCATCCCTGCCGGCAAGCAGCCTTCCGCAGTTGTAACGCATGTCTTCGACGTTCACGCCCTCATAGGATGAGGTCGGATAGCCGTAGTAGATCCAGAGGAACGTACAGATCTTCATCTCTTCCCCGGGAGCCTTGACCGTCTCAAAACCTTCCGGCGTCACGTAAACGATCTCCCCGGGGCCGAGTTCTTTTTTATCTTCATAGCCCAGATTGATATAGGCAAAACTTTCAAATGAAACGCAGTGCGCATCCTTCTTCGCACCGATCACGACCGGCGTGCGCCCGTACAGATCCCTGGCCGCATAGAGCCCTTTTTGCGTCATCACGAGGATCGTCATGGAACCGTCGATGACTTCCTGCGCATAAGCAATACCTTCTGCAAAGGAATCTTTCTGATTGATGATCGAAGCGACCAGCTCCGTCGGGTTGATGTTGGAGCCGCTCATCTCGAGAAACTGCGTACGCCCGTTGGCAAACGCGTCCGCCACGAGTTCGTCGATATTATTGATCTTGCCTACCGTGGTGATCGCATAACTGCCGAGATGCGAATGAATCAGCAGGGGCTGCGGCTCGTAGTCGGAAATACAGCCGATCCCGATGTTGCCCTTCAGATCGGTGACATCGTGGTCGAATTTCGTCCGGAACGGCGAATTCGTGATGTTGTGGATCGCCCGGTCAAATCCTTTCTCCCCGTACACGGCCATGCCGCCGCGCCTGGTCCCCAGATGCGAATGGTAGTCCGTCCCGAAGAAAAGATCGAGAACACAGTCCTGTTTTGATGCAACACCGAAAAATCCGCCCATTTGTTTACTCCTGTTTCCTGTTGTCTTGATTTATTTTATGCATGTTCGTCCATTGCACTTTGCCCGTTATGCATGTTCGTCCATTGCACTTTGCCCGTTATGCCCGGTCGTCCTTTGCGCTTTGCCCGTTTTCGAAAACTGCATACCTTGGCCGGTGAACGAATCGGTCATATCATACATAATAGAGAATAGCACGCGTGAAATCAGTTTTCAATTTGAATAATTTTGCCTGCAGGGCAAAAAAAATTGTGCTACGTGTAAAAGTATGATAACCCATGTTTATACACGTAGTTTTTGGGCATGATCTGGGGGAGACTACGTGTAAATGTATGATAACCCATGTTTATACACGTAGTTTTAGCATCGAATCGGTGAAAAACTACGTGTAAATCAGTAAAATCAAACCATTTACACGTAGGAGTGAGCGAAAACCGTCGAAAAACTACGTGTAAAATGCGAAAATGTCGCGTGACACACGTAGACGGGAAAAACAAGGTTTGGAAAGTATGGTTCAAGAGGGCTTTGGATGCGTGGGCGTTTGACTTTTTCCGGATCTGTCAATATGATAGTGTATATGCAGATGAATAATGATAAGAAAAAACAATTTCATATACGGCCTTTTCTGATGCTGGGGGCGCTGGCGCTGTTTACAGCGTTCTGCATTCCGGCCACGCAGGCGACGCTTAGGGATCCGCTCTATCTTGCGATCCTGCTGACTGTGCTGCTTGCGGGAGCGGTATTTGTATGTCCGACATGCCTTACAAAAGGAAAGGACGGATCTGCGGGCACTGACCAATCCGGTCAAACGGACGGAAAGAGTGCGGAAACAGCGGACCGGGCGGGAATCTTCATCCCCGCGGTGATGATTTCCGGGATCTTCGTGAAGCTGTGCTATATTCTCTACACGCATGTGGCGCAAAGGCAGCATGATGTTGTTGATTTCCATGTCGGCGAAGGGCAGGCTGCTTATATCGAATACTTTGTATCGCACTTAAGGTTGCCTGATTTTGATCCGCGGTCCATCTGGGGATTCTTCCAGCCGCCGCTGCACCATATCCTTTCGGGGATCTGGATGCGGATCAATCTGTTCCTTGGCTTAAGCGAGCGGCAGGCGCAGGAAAACGTGCAGGTTCTGACGTTCTTCTATATGGGCGCGCTGATGCTCTTAACATATGAGATCTGCAGGGAACTTAAGATGAATGAGCGGGCAAGTTGCATCGCGGTTTCGATCGTATCCCTGCATCCGATCTTCATCCTGTTATCCGGCAGCATCAACAACGATGCGCTTTCGCTCGTGCTGATGGTGTTTGCGCTCTATCTGGCGATCGTCTGGTACAAACGGCCGAAGGTGATCACGATCGTGCTGTTGGCGCTCTCTATCGGATTTGCGATGTTTGCGAAACTCTCGGGCGGACTGATCGCACCGGCGGTCGCGGCCCTGTTCCTGCATAAACTGATCAAAGAAAAGGACGCAAGGCTTAAGATCTTTTTGCAGTATGTCGTGTTTGGCGTGATCTGTGTGCCGGTCGGCCTGTTCTGGACCGTGCGCAACAAGCTGCTCTATGACATGCCGCTCAACTATATTCCGGGCGTCGGCCAGCAGTTCGAAAACGTGACGTTTGCGGACCGGTTCTTTGACTTTCATATGGGAACGGTGTTCCCGGCGATGATCGAAAACGGGGCTGATTATTATGAACACAATATTTTCTTAGCGCTTATGAAGACCTCGCTGTTTGGCGAATATGATTACTCGCAGCAGTGGGGCGGCTTTACAGTTCCGGCGGTGCTTTTGTTTGTCTCTGCGCTCATTCTGGCAGGACTTGCACTGTTTGCAACGGTGATGCTGCTGTTACCGAAAGATACACGTTTGAAGAGCGAATGGAAGTGGCTTTTCGGCGTGCTTTACGTGACGGTTGTCGGCAGCTATTTAAGCTTCGCGCTTTCCTATTCCAATTTCAGCGCGCAGGATTTCCGCTACGGTGCGATCGCGATCGTGGCTGAAGCGCTCCTGCTTGGGATCTATGCAGGGAATACGGATCCTGCGGGGAAGAAAGAGAAATGCCTGTTCCATATAACAGCAGGAGCAACCGCCGTCTTTGGCGCCTGCTCCTTTATGATCTACTTCCTGTTGGGATTGTTCTGATATTAATCATTTTTCAAGATAAGCACGATGATCCAGGATCGGCTGCGGCACGGGGTGCCCCGATTTCTGGATCTTTTGCATGGACAGATCCGACAGATGCAGGGTGTGTGCATGCTTGATGTTGTATTTGTCCACGATCTCCTTGTAGATCTGGTTGGTCGAGAGCTGCTCGCGGATGTCTTTGGAGAACGGGCAGTAGGTGAAGAGGATGACGCGCGTCAGTTTGTTCAGACGCAGCGAGCCCGCTCCTTCGTAGAGCACGTAATCCACGTAGTCGTGCACGAACATTTCCTTGGAACTGTTGCGGTATTTCGCATAGGAGGATTTGATCTTTTCCTTTGCTTCCGGCGTCAGGTCCTTGGAACGTTTGTAGGTCTCGAGGTAATCGCAGTAGTCGCTGGTCAGTGAACGCTCGCCAAGGTCGTTCCATCTCGCGCCCTGGATCCTTCTGCACAGTTCCCAGCGGAATTCGCCGCACAGACGCACCATGATCTTGTTCAGATCCTCGCCGAGGAAGATAGGCAGCGCAAACCTTGCGGGGCTTGTACGCTTCTTGCCTGTGATCTCCTGCCACATACTGCCGCGCGCGCCGGCACCGGGCATCAGCAGGATCTCCGGCAGCACTTCCACCTGGATCACTTCTTTCTGCACGCCCTGCTCGGGTGCGGAATAGGTCATTTCACGATAGAAGCAGGAAAAATCAATCTCCCTGATCTTATCGATCAGCGCATTGATCGCGCTGTATTTTACCAGCATGGCATCCAACGGCCTGTATAATTCATGATCCGAAAAGACGGGGCAGAAGGTCGTGATGCGTCCGGAGATGATCTTGTTGACGGAACGGAACATGTTGTCCATTTCGTAGTTGACGCGTTTAACGCCGTCTTTTAAGGCCGCGGCTTCTTCCGATTCCGTGATCTTCTTTTCCACTTTCTGCTTGTGCAGGAAGGTGATGTAATCTTCGTTAAACTCATTGACGCCGGGATCTTTTCTGCCGTCGTAGATCTGGCGGAGCCATTCATAGAACGTGAAGATCATGTTCTTCGGATCGGGTGTGATCTGCTCGGCCAGGATGTAGAGAAAGACCGCATTGTCGATACCCGAAAGCGAGGGATCCATGTAACCGAAATAGAAGAACATCTTCAGTTCGGTCGGCAGTGCCGGATCGCCAAGACTCTTGAAGAAAGCCTTCTTATAGATCTCATAGAAGCCGGCCGTGAGATTTTTACGAAGCAGCCGCACGTTGTCTTCCGTGGAAGAACGGTCGGGGGCCGCACAGTAGTTCTTGATCAGCTGGCGGAATTTGGAACAGGTATCGCCGTCCAGTTCCGCATAATCCAGAATGGTATCCAGGGAATCCTGCAGGGAGGCTTTGATCTTTTCGATGGTCGCCTCGTCCACGCCTGCCACCTTCAGTTTCGAAGTCTCCGCTTTCTGTTTCGGCAGGAGATTGCGGTATTCGGAAAAACGCGTGCGTGCCAGATCCTGGTCAACACACGGATTCTGCTCGACACAGTTGATGATGCGCTCGATCGCGGCAGATACGGGGGCATACGGTGCACCCTTTGCGATCGCATCTTCCATAAGCTCTAAACAGAACGTAAAGAGATCGACCTTGTATTCGCTGACGATCAGGTCACAGATCATATCCAGATGCAGGGCAACCGCCTGGATCGAGGAGAGAAGGTCTTTTAAGTCCTGCCCGCAGCGGATGATGAAACCGGCGCAGGCTTTGACGTCTTTTTCATAGAAGGCTTTCCACTTGGCAGGTGCAAACGAGCCGAGGGAAGCGTAGTAGTCCACGACCCATTCATCGATATCGGTCTTGGCGTGCAGATCGGATAACTGCGCAAGACCCGGCAGATCCTTGGGCGTACATTCCAAAGAAGTGCAGAGCATCTTATACTGCGCGTATTCTTCGTCGATCGTGTCATAGAGGGATTGCGCTGCGGAGAGCACGGAAATGTAAGTCTGGATCCAGGAGGCAAACCCCTGCGCCACCTGGCAGGCGATCAGGCCGCATGCATCCTGATTGGTCGTGAGCATGCCGTTCAGATCGTCATAGGACTGGTAGTCATACTGGTAAAGCGTCACATCCGATGCAGCCGTGCAGGTGTACGGATAGAAAACGGCGGAAGATTCCGGAACACCGAGAATGCTTCCTTTTTCGGCAACGGCTTTGCCGGCTTTATTCTCTATGGTCACTTTGCCGTCCGCAACAACGGAAAGCAGGTGATCCTGTGCGCCTTCCGGGAACAGAACCTCACCGGCCTGTGCTTTTTTCACATTCATGCGTAACCCTCCCTTACAATGGGCATAACCCATGTTCTGATTATAGCTTATGATTTACATAAATACAAGGTATCACTTGCACTGTGGCGCATTTCAAAGTATAATGAAACAAGCGGTTTGCATAAATATTTTTTGGGAGTTGAAAAACTGCATGGATGAGAATTTACGCGTAGAAGACGGTCAGGAAACCGTTTCCCGCAACTTTATCGAACAGATCATAGATGAGGACCTGAAAGAGGGCCATTGCAAGGCTGTCTGCACCAGGTTCCCGCCTGAGCCGAACGGCTATCTGCATATCGGACATGCCAAATCCATACTTTTAAACTACGGGCTGGCGCAGGAATATAACGGCCGGTTCAATCTGCGCTTTGACGATACGAACCCCACGAAGGAGAAGACCGAATTCGTGGAATCGATCAAGGAAGACGTCAAGTGGCTTGGCGCAGACTGGGAAGACAGGCTGTATTTTGCGTCCGATTATTTTGACAAGATGTACGAAGGCGCGATCAAGCTGATCAAAAAAGGCAAGGCCTATGTATGCGACCTGACAGCCGATGAGATCCGTGAGTACCGCGGTACCTTTGAAACGCCCGGTAAAGAATCCCCTTACAGGAACCGGAGCGTAGAAGAGAATCTGGAACTGTTTGAGAACATGAAGAACGGCATGTATGAGGACGGCGAGAAGGTGCTCCGTGCCAAGATCGACATGGCGTCTCCGAATATCAACATGCGCGATCCCGTGATCTACCGTGTGGCGCATATGACGCATCACAACACAGGCGATAAGTGGTGCATCTACCCGATGTATGATTTTGCCCATCCGATCGAAGATGCGGAAGAAGGCGTGACGCATTCGATCTGCACGCTGGAATTTGAAGATCACAGACCGCTCTATGACTGGGTGGTACAGGAACTGGAATATCCCAATCCGCCCAAACAGATCGAGTTTGCGAAGCTCTACCTGACCAACGTTGTGACGGGCAAACGCTACATCAAGAAACTCGTGGAAGATGAGATCGTGGACGGCTGGGATGATCCGCGCCTTGTCAGCATCGCGGCCTTAAGGCGCCGCGGCTTTACGCCGGAATCCATTCAGAAGTTCGTGGATCTGTGCGGCGTATCCAAAGCCAATTCCTCCGTGGATTACGGTATGCTTGAGTACTGTATCCGCGAAGACCTCAAACTGAAGCGTCCCCGCATGATGGCGATCCTTGATCCCATCAAGCTGGTGATCGACAATTACCCCGAGGGGCAGACGGAATATTTTGAGGTACCGAATAACTTAGAGAATGAATCCCTTGGCAGCCGGCAGGTGCCGTTTGGCAGGGAACTCTATATCGAACGCGACGACTTTATGGAAGAGCCGGTAAAGAAGTATTTCAGGCTTTATCCGGGCAATGAAGTGCGTCTCATGAATGCGTATTTTGTAACCTGTACGGGTTTTGAAAAAGACGAGAACGGCAGGGTGAGCGTGGTGCACTGCACTTACGATCCCGCGACCAGAAGCGGCAGCGGTTTTTGCGAACGCAAAGTCAAGGGCACGATCCACTGGGTCGATGCATCGCATGCGATCAAAGCCTGCGTGCGTCTCTACGAGAATCTGGTCGATGAGGAAAAGGGCGTCTACAACAAGGAAGACGGATCTTTGAACCTGAACCCCGATTCCATCAAAGTCCTGACGGAATGCTATCTTGAAGAGAATTTAAAAGGTGCAAAACCGTACGAGAGTTTTCAGTTTGTAAGACAGGGATTTTTCTGTGTGGATGCGCGGGATTCCAAAGAGGATGCGCTCGTGTTCAACCGCATCGTATCCCTGAAGAGTTCGTTCAAGCTGCCCACGCAGCAGTAAGGCTTAGGAAGTGTAAGGAGGAAGTATTGTATGAGTGTATTATCCGGGTTGGGAAATTTAGGACTTGGAAATCTGGAAGGCGCGGATGTATTCGGTGCCGAGAAGAAAGAAGAGGAGCAGAAGAAACAGGCTGCTGCCCAGTCCAAGGCTCCTACGATCGAGGACTTCGTGTTTGACAAGAAGTATTCCTGCCCTGTCTGCTATCAGGAATTCGTCAATCCGACCATGAAGGCGAACAAGGTAAAGATGACCGGTCAGGATTCAGACCTCAGGCCTAAGTATGAACCGATCGATCCGATCAAGTATGATATCATCGCCTGCCCGCGTTGCGGCTATGCAGCGCTGACACGCTATTTCGACAAGATCACACCGCCGCAGGCCAAACTCATCAAGTCGGAGATCTCCGCATCGTTCCACGGTCTGAAGCATCTTCTGGACTATTCCTATGACGATGCGATCGAACGTTATCAGCTCGCACTCGCAAATGCGATCGTAAAGCGTGCAAAAGCAAGCGAGAAAGCATATCTCTGTCTGAAACTTGCATGGGTACTGCGTGCCAAGATGGAAGCGCTCGACATCGATCTGCCGGATTACGACGATCAGATGGCGGAACTGAAAAAGGATGAGATGGAACTTCTGCAGAACGCACTCGACGGTTTCATCAACGCGAGACAGACGGAAGATTTCCCGATGTGCGGCATGGACGAGTCGACGGTGGATTACATCATCTCCGTAACGGCCACCAAGTTCGAGAAGTATGACATCGCTTCCAAGCTGATCGCAGGGATCTTAACGGATGCAAAAGCAAACCCGCGTATCAAGGACAAAGCAAGGGATCTGAAAGACGATATCCTGCAGCAGAAGAACAGATAAACAAAAGTAAATACAGACATAGAAAAATCAGGGGCAGCCGAACCGGTTGGCCCCTGATTTTTACATAGGATCGTTATCCCTTAAGATAACGGCTCTTCGTCGTCTTTGAATTCTTTGAAGGCAAAATCAGCTGCCTCCTGGGAATCATCACGGATGATACCGGTCTCATCGTCCATCTCCGCTTTCTCGCGCAGTTCCTCAGCGACCTGTTCCACAACGTTCTTCATCGCTTCTTTGTTCTCGTCGCCGGCTACGTTGTTTAAGGAAACGTAATCGCGGTTCTTCTTACCGTCAAAGAAGTCGTCAACGTCGCGGCTGAAATCGGCTGTGGCCGTACCTTCCTCGTCACGGTTGAGGTAGTAGTAAACGCCCGCTGCAGCGGCGCCAAGCAGAGCAGTAAAGAAAACAAATTTCCCGAATTTCTTAGCCATGATGATCTCCTTTCGTTCTATTCGATCTCGAGGTTGTCAAAGATGTCGTCCGGAACCATTGCAACATAGGTACGTCCTGTGTTGAGCACGATCTCGTTGCCGTCCATGTCGTAATACCTGGTGGGCGAGAGCTCCTCGGACTTGGACCACTGTACTTTGATGGCTTTGCCGTTGGTGATGTAATATCCTTCACGGTTGTAGTCGATGGAGTGGAACATCATGTATCCGTGATCATCGAATACAACGTAACGTGCGTTCTGCAGGAGCAGGTTCTTGAAGGTCAGAGGCTCGTTGTTGTTGCCTGCGTCCACATGCTGTGAACCATATTCGCTGTAGTAGTACAGACCGTCTTTGTAATCGAAGAACGGTTTGTTATGTCTGAAAGGCATCTGGATATGTTCTGCCTTGATCGCCGTGGAATCGGAACTTAAATCAACCGGATTGTCTTCGCTTGCGAATTTGTAGTGCGGGCCGGGATAGTACTCGTTGTAAGTAGTGGAATATCCCTTGTTCGCAAAGTTTTTGTCCAGATCGCCCGGCAGGATGTATTCCGTGAACTCTCTCGACTTACCGTTGTTGACACGGGAGAATGTGCCGGAGAAGTTCTCAACATAGTCTCTTGCAAGATAATCGTCGATGTAGAACGGGCCGCCGTCGTGGCAGATGACCGCGTTCCATTCCGGGATCAGCTGCAGGTTTGTGGGACGTACGCTTCGGATGGAACCGAGCTGTTCAATGTTGCCCCAGTCTTTTACCAGAACCATGAAACGGGTAACACCGTCGTTCAGTTTGGAGTTGGTGATCTCGTAGATCACATCGGATTTGGACAGGCCGAAATGCGGCAGTGCTGTCTTCTCGTTATCGACCATAACGGCGATGGGACGCTGGTCTTTTAAGCTCTCATCGATCCATTCGTTGGTCAGTTCGCTTCTGTACATGCCTTCCCTTGTCTCTTCGACAACGGTTTCTTCTTCCTCTTCGATGACAGGAGCGGCGTTGTCTTCGGTAATGACCTGAATGACCGGTTCCTGTGTCTCAACTTCGGGCTCCTGTTCAACTTCTTCCTTGCCGCAGGCTGAAAAAGCGAGTGTTGCAGTAAGTGCAAAAAGAAGAAGCAGAGTTCTCTTTTTCATTCCTCATTTCCTCCTTGGGTTATCTCAAAACTTGTACTATTATAGCATAGTTTTTTGTGTTCGTCACTAGCAGTTTTCACAAAATATTGTGGTTTCGCATGGCCTTTTTGGTATATCATGCAGTCAACTCCATTTTTCGATCTCTTCCTTCAGTTTTTTCCATCCGGGCTGGATACGCTCGGCCACTTTTAACTGCATGGTCTCCTGCAGGCAGTTAAAGAGAAGGGTGAGGATGTCGTGCAACATCTCGCGCGTCTTTTCGTCCTCGGCGTCGATCGCGGCGGTCATGGCTTTGGAATTGCTCTTAAAATCACTCATGATGTCAATGAGCGTCTTGGCGCCGGAGGCGGTCATCACGTTATAGAGCGTGTTGACGAACACATGCCGTTCCTCGTCGCTCATATCCGCGATCCACCGGTTGACGGATTCGTTCCTTACCGCGACATGTTCGTAGATGTTGCTGACACGCCGGAAAGCTGTCCCGTCGACGATCCAGTTGTAGGGATCGTGCTGCAGAATGCCGAAACGCTTGCACTCCACGATCCGGTAGGGCTCGTGGGATTCCATGAGCATGCCGACGATGGAAGAGTGGGGCATGTATTTGCGGATCCTCTTGCAGACTTTCTGAAAGCCTTCCGTTTCCATGACGGTGCCCGGCGGAAAGCCCGGTCCGTCGTGGTTGTAGACCAGTTCGATCCGTTCCCTGACGCTGTCATTGCAATGGGATGCGGCATAGACGGCAAGGTTTCCGCCTTTGGAATGTCCGCCAAGGAAAAAGTTTCCGTGGACGCCTGCCGCATACCGGTTCAAGTATTTCAGCGCCATTTCCTGTGCGGGAACGGGCGAGAACAAGGCCATGTTGAAGTCCTCTTTCCAGCCGACGAGCGTCTCGTCGGTCCCGCGGTAAGCCACATACTGCAGGCCGTTTGGAAAGAGATAAGTCAGGGCGCAGAACTGCACTTCCCAGCTCTCATCCAGCACGCTGACATAGTTGTTCAGTTTCATGCCACCGAACCGCTTGCTTTCTGCGGCTGCAAAAAACAGTGCGCGGTTGTTTTTCTCGTAGCGCTTGTCTTCAAACAGCGTATCGATCCCGTCTGATCCTGCAAGTACATGCAGCGGCGTGCCGTGCTTTTTTTCGGAAAGCGCGTGCAGATGGGAATCGTATTTTAAGTAGGAAAGCTGGCAGAGGATCAGGGAATCCACTTCGTTAAATGCGAGGGCATCCAGATCCATAGAACCGTATTCTTCCATGTAATCGATGATCGTTCTTGCAGTCTTTTTCATAACGCATACCCCCTGCCTTGAGCCATGGGACGGTTTATATTATAATAGGACGGTAAATGAAAAACAAGGAGCGACCATGGTACTGCTGACCTGCAAAGATCTGCTGATCAAATACGAACAGAAAACGGTGATCACCGGCCTGTCCTTTCAGGTGAACGAAGGGGATTATCTCTGCATTGTCGGGGATAACGGTGCGGGAAAATCAACGCTGTTGAAGTGTATCCTGGGCCTGAAAACGGTACGCTCCGGAAGCATTGCATTTGACCCGTCTCTTCATGCAACAGAGATCGGCTACCTTTCGCAGGCGGATGAGACCGGTCCGGATTTTCCGGCTTCCGTCAGGGAAGTGGTGATGCAGGGCTGCCTTGGCAGGCACGGGCTGCGTCCGTTCTATGCGGCCGCCGAGCGTGCAAAATGCACGGAAGTGCTGAAAAAACTGCACATCGAAAGCCTTTCTTCCGCAAGTTTCCGTGAACTTTCCGGCGGACAGCGCAAACGCGTGCTTCTTGCAAGAGCGCTGATGACTTCCGCGCGTCTCCTGCTGCTGGATGAGCCGGTGGCGGCGCTCGATCCGAACGCCACGCGTGATTTTTACGATACGATCAAACGCCTGAACAAAGACGGCGTGACCATCATCATGGTCAGCCATGACATTCACGAGGCGATCCACCATGCAACGCACATTTTGCATCTGTCGGGCGAAACGGCCGCGTTCTACGGGACGACGGACGAGTACTTACAGAGCAGGCTCGGCAGGACTTATCTGGATGACAACGGGAAATGCCTGCAGTGTGAAAAAAGCATACACGAACACATCCACGGACTGCAAAAGCCCGTGTCAAGCACGTTTCCTGCCGAACACTAAACGTATCCTATTCGATCTTTCCGAAATCTGAAACAGGGAAATAGCAGAAGACCGCTTTGCCTAAGATCTTTTCACGATAGACAAAGGGTTGCTTCCAGTAGCGGGAATCCGCGGAATTGTTGCGATTGTCACCCATCACGAAATAAGCGCCCTCGGGCACGGTCACGGGGCCGTAATCTCCGTAGGGGATCGTTGCCAGATAGGGCTCATCCAGCGCTTCGCCGTTGATATAGACGATGCCGTCTTTCATTTCCAGAGTCTCCCCCGGCATGCCGATCAGACGTTTGATAAAGAGCTGTTTTTCATCATCGGGAAATTTGAAGATCACGATATCGCCGCGCGCGGGATCTTTTTTCATATAGGCGAGCCGGTTACCGAAGATCCGGTCACCCGTCATGATGGTGGTCTCCATGGAAGCGGACGGGATCACTGCGTTCACGATCAGGAACATGTTCAGGACGACGGCCAGGATCACGGCAACTTCGATCACGATGATCCATTCCATGATCTCCCGTTTCAGGGAAGGCTTATTCTCTTGTGTCTGCTCCTGTTCCTTGGGCATTTTTCCGTATCCTTATCCGCTGTAAGTCGATACCGTCTTATTGTGACGGTCATGTTGAAATCGCTTTTCCATTATAGTACAATCGATTTTGAATTACAAGGAGGCATCATGCTTTTCAACTCGGTAGAATTCCTGATGTTTTTTCCGGTCGTCTGCGTTCTGTACTATCTGACGCCGTACCGGTTCCGCTATCTGCTGCTCCTTGCGGCAGGGTATATTTTCTATGCCTTTGCGGAGCCTTCTGCCGTGCTTGTCCTCCTGTTGACCACTGTGGTCACCTGGATCGGCGGGAAGCTTTTGTATGACGGAAAGAAGAACGGCTTTCTCTGGCTTGCCGCAGCCTTCCTGATCCTTGCCTATTTCAAATACTTTGCCTATATCTGTTCCCTGTTCGGAAAAGGAGAGGTTTCGATCCTGCTTCCGATCGGGATCTCTTTCTATACCTTCCAGTCGGCAACCTATCTCCTGGATTGCTACAATCATACCTGCAGCCCGCAGAAGAACTTCTTCAAATATGCTCTGTTCGTTTCGTTCTTCCCGACGATCCTGTCAGGGCCGATCGCCAGGGCAAAAGATCTCCTGCCGCAGTTTGATGAAGAACATGATTTTGATACGCTGCAGGCAAAAGAGGGCCTTGTTTCCATGCTCTGGGGCTATTTCTTAAAGATGGTCCTTGTATCCAGGCTGACACTGTTGACCGATCTGGTTTTCGGCGATGCATCGATGCGCGGCCTGCCGGTGCTGGTTGCGGTCCTTGCCTACAGTTTCCAGATCTATTGTGATTTCGCTGGCTATTCCTATATCGCGATCGGTTGCGCGAAGATCATGGGCTTCCGCTTGCCGCAAAACTTCAGGCAGCCCTATCTTGCAACTTCTGTAGCGGATTTCTGGCGGCGCTGGCACATTTCGCTTTCTTCGTGGTTTCGCGATTATCTCTATATCCCCCTTGGCGGCAACCGCAAGGGAATGTTTCGAAAATACGTGAACGTGCTCATCGTGTTCGCAGTCAGCGGCATCTGGCATGGTGCAAACATAACTTTCCTGGTCTGGGGCCTGTTAAATGGCATTTATCAGGTGATCTCGGGCGTCTTTTCGAAGGTGGGGCGTGCGTCCGGGGAGCCGCATGGTTCTGCGGGGGCTCAGACCGTCGTAAATTCTCATGCTTCCGGCCGGGGACCTGCCGGCGGAGTGCGGATCGCGCTGACCTTCCTTCTGATGACGCTGACCTGGGTCTTCTTCCGCGCGCCTTCCGTACCGGAAGCCCTGGATACGCTGCAGAGACTGTGCGGTCCCTACATCAGGCCATTACTTGACGGTACGCTCTTTACGCTGGGGCTTGGCGTGAAGAACCTGCTGTTTGCGGCAGCTGCACTCGTGATCCTGATCGCAGCGGATATTGCCTGCGAAAAGAAGAAATGCGATATCACGGGCCTTCTCACGCATGTGAAATGGCCCGTACGCTGGGCACTTTACTATGTGGTGATCATCATGATCCTGTTTTCCTGCAACTTAAGTACGCAGGAGTTCTTATATTTCAAGTTCTAGAAAAAGTGTTATGAAAAAAGTAAGATTTTTTGCAAAGTGCATACTGGCAGCCCTGCCGTTTCTGGCTGTGATCGCTTTTACGGCCGCGGCGCCGCTTTGCTACATGGACAACGAGTATCCGGCGCGGCGTTACACGCATGAGGCGGTCGCTTCCGGCACGGACTGCGAGGTGCTGATCCTCGGGGACTCCAGGGCCATGGCTGATCTGATGCCGGCAAGGATCGGCGCTTCCTGCGTGAATCTGGCAACGGGCGGGGCGACAGCGATCGAGAATTACTGTTATCTCGAGGACTATCTGCGCGCGCATCCCGCACCGTCCAAGTGCCTGATCCTGTTTGCGCCTTTCCATTATTCCTACATGGACAACTGGTGGGAGCGCACCGTGTATTTTAATGACCTGGATCCGGTGCAGGTGGGCAAAATCATGCGCGACGGCAGAGATTGTGGTTCCGAAACGATCCTGGCAGGTTCCGGTGCGGATCTTCTGTCCAACCGGCTCAGGCTGCCGCATGTGTATCTGCCTGCGCTTTTGAATGCGCATTTTATCGGAAGATATGAGACAAATAAACAGCTGCTTGCAAAACTGCGGGAAGACCGCGGTTATGCGCCGTTTGGAACGGCAGACGGATCCGATGAACTGAATTATGAGACGACATACGAGAGCCTGCGTGAATCGGGCGATGCGGACCTGATCCGGCTTTATCTGCAAAAGACGCTTGCACTCTGCGAAAGAGAGGGCATTGAAGCTTATCTTTTACAGGCACCGATGAACCGGGCCAGTTATGACCGGCTGCAGGACGGATTTGTGCAGGGTTACAGTCTGCTGTTGCAATCCTACGCAGACCTTTATCCGCAGGCGGTTGTGGAAACAAAGATCCCCTGCTACGACAATGCGTACTTCGGTGACAGTTCGCATCTGAATCCGCAGGGCGCGGAGATGTTTACGGATGAGATCGCGAAGAAGTACCTTGGGGATTGATCTGTGGCAATGCAGCTGCATATTCACAGACAGCAGGATGATATAGCGGCAAAATGAAAAGAAAAAAACGCCCGGGCGATGAAGGCCCGGGCGTTTCCGTATTGTTTGTAAAGGATCAATCCTTATAGATCAGATCGAATGCGTATCCTTCCAGATCCAGGTCTGCTACGAAGGATAAGGAACCGGCTGACTGGTTATCAAAGATCTTTACGTTTCCGTTCTTATCAATGCCCATCAGTTTGAAGGTTCTGCCTGTTTTCTGGTATTCTTTCGGGATCATGAGCGAGAGCGTGCCGTTCTTCAAAGTCTCATCTGTATTTCCGTTGATCGTGATGTTGAACGGGCAGGCTTCCCTGTATCCTGCAGGCATTGCGTTTTTGAATGCGAGGCCGCCGAGACCGCCCTGTGCCTGTACGCCGATCGCACAGCCGTCAACGGGAGCGCCGTTTTGTTTGTAGGTGGCGATCAGGCTGGAATCCGGGAATGTGAAGTTGTAGGAAACTGCTGCTGCCAGCGGATCTTTTGCCTTGGCCCCGTTGATGTCACCGTATGAAGGCGGAACACCGGGCTTGCCGGCATCTTCCTCATCATCCGGAACTTCGACCCATATCCAGTCTGCAATATCCCCGTTATCATAGATGGGTTTGCGGATTCTCTTGGCTTCCACCGTTTCCGCGGTAAAGAACAGTACGGGGATCACAGCAAGGATCCCGAGCGCCAGAGCGATCGTAAGACTGAGAAGCTTTGGTAAAGTGTGTTTTCCTGTTTTGTTCATAGGCTTTTTCTCCTGTTCTTAAAGATTGAGTGTGATAAAACTCTTCCTATATTATAGTACTGATGATTTTGTTCCACAAGATGAGAAGCCGTGTGCCGGACAGGGCAGAGATGTTCAAATGATCAGAGATCACGCCCCGAGCAGCGCGCGGCGGATGAAGTAGAGAATGAGAAGGTGCACGGGATAGAAGAAGTAGAAGAACCACTTCGCACTTTTGCCTTTTTGGCCGTTGTAGAAAAGAAGCGTGATAAAGGAAAGGCTGCCGAATACGCGGGAGATCTTGGAAACCCATTCCCACATGAAGAGCGCACCGCCGGCAAGCGCATACGCGCCGCGGTCGATCGTAAGCAGCGGATAGAGCAGGTAAAGCGCACTGATCACAAGGATCCCTTTGAACCCGTAATCGCACTTTACGAAATAAGCGATCACGCATCCGGCCGCCACGGGAACAAACTGCAGCAGGTTGACGGCAAACTGCGGCAGGCGGAGTTTGCGGATCTCTTCCATGGCGATCAGCACAAGAAAGGCGATGGATAAAGTGATCATCACGCTCTGGTGCTGATAAGAATGCCATTCGCCGGTGTATGCCAGGTCAAACGGAATGTCCGAGAGCACGGCAAAGATCAGCAGACGCGCCAGATAGCGCCACCGGTTCTTTGTGTGGAACAGACCTTCCACCAGCATGAAACAAAACAGCGGGAAAGCGATGCGGCCGATACTTCTGCTTGCTTCATAGGCAAAATCAAGAATACGCATGCGCTGATAGCCCATGGTCTCCAAGTTGGCCGCGATATACGGATCCAGAACGAACGCACCGATGTGATCGATGAGCATGGTCGTATAGGCGATGATCTTCAGATGAAAAACGGACAGGCCGTTTGTTTTTTCCTGCACTGCATTATCCATAACATACCAATCATAACATATTTCATGAAAAATGACAGTGTCTTTTGTTGCGGATTGTTGGTATACTATAGGCAGGTCATTTGGAGGGGTCATATTGATCATGAAAAAGTTTCTATACATCATCCCGCTTTTATGCAGCCTGCTGCTCATTTCATGCGGGTCCGCCAAGGAAAAGTCATATACGGATCAGGGAATGGATGCGCTTGAGGCTCTTGATTTTGCCGGAGCAGCTTCCATGTTTGATGCTGCCCTTTCGGCGGGCGAAGACGCGCAGCTTGCTTACCGCGGGAAAGGGATGGCGCTGCTTGGACTGGCGCAGTACACGGAGGCGCAGAAGGCTTTCGAGAATGCGCTCGCGCAGTCAAACGGCCGCATTCATAAGATCGAATATGACATTTCCTATTATCTGGCGGTCGCGCAGGTCAAGGCGGGCGATCTGCAGGCGGGGTACGACACCTACACCGCGATCATCGCCATGAATGAAAGAGACACGAAAGCCTATTATCTGCGGGGCAAAGTCAGTCTGAGCATGGGTGATCTCGGCTCTGCACTGCAGGATTTTGACCAGTCGGTCATCCTTGCGCCGACGGATTACGACAATTACATCAACATCTGCAAAGACTTGACGAACGCGGGCTATGCGTCCGAGGGCCTTGCCTATATCCAGCGCGCAAAGAACACGGACTACAAAAAATCCGATTACCAGATGGGAGTCTTCCATTATTATGCGGGCGAGTACGAAGAGGCGCGCAACCGTTTCGAGAACAGCCGCGGTAAGAAAGACACCAAGGACCTGATCCTTTTTCTCGGCAAGACCTATGAAGCGCTCGGCGACCTGAATTACGCCACGGCGCTCTATACCGAGTTTCTTGCCACACATCCCGAAGAAGCGGAGCTTTACGCACAGCTCGGGCTTGCAAAGATGGAGCTTAAGGACTACGAAGGTGCGCTGGCTGCGTTTGACGCCGGGATCGCCACAGGCAATGTGGAATACATGCAGAGCCTGCAGTTTGACCGGATCGTGGCCTATGAATATCTGCTTGATTTTAAAAAAGCCGCAGTGCTCATGCAGGAATATCTCACGGCTTATCCCAACGATGAGACGGCCGCGAGAGAGTATGAATTTCTGAAAACACGGTAGGCAAAATCATTTCCCGGGGTTTAGTGGCCGCAAATCGCCAAAATACAACATATTCCACCTCTTTGAATTAAATAACACAAGATATAGTATTTTCTGTTGACTTTTGACGGGGGGCAATGCTATACTTGATACAGTGGGCAATACCTAGGGGAATATTGCCCCAAAATACAAAGATTCGTAAGAGGGAAGGGAGTTTTTTGATGTTTAGTGTAGTAAAACGTGATGGGGAGATTACCGATTTTAACCTGAGTAAGATCAACGATGCGATCATGAAAGCATTCGTTGCATGCGAGAAGCAGTACAACAACGACATGATCGATCTTTTAGCACTTCGAGTCACAGCCGATTTCCAAACCAAAATGAAAGACAATCTGGTACATGTGGAGGACATCCAGGACAGCGTGGAGACAGTCCTTGAGCAGGCCGGATACACAGATGTAGCCAAGTCTTACATCCTTTACCGCAAGCAGAGAGAAAAGATCCGTAACATGAAGTCCACGATCCTCGATTACAAGGACGTGGTAAACAGTTACGTGAAAGTGGAAGACTGGAGAGTGAAAGAGAACTCCACCGTTACCTATTCCGTAGGCGGTCTGATCTTGAGCAACTCCGGTGCCGTAACGGCGAACTACTGGCTTTCCGAGATCTATGACCAGGAGATCGCGGAAGCACACAGGAATGCGGATCTGCACATCCACGATCTGTCCATGCTGACAGGTTACTGCGCAGGCTGGTCCTTAAAGCAGCTGATCCAGGAAGGCCTCGGCGGGATCAGCGGCAAGATCACAAGCGCACCCGCATCTCATCTGTCCGTACTCTGCAACCAGATGGTCAACTTCCTCGGTATCATGCAGAATGAATGGGCAGGCGCACAGGCTTTCTCTTCCTTTGATACCTACCTTGCTCCTTTCGTAAAGGTTGACAACTTAACATACAGAGAAGTAAAGAAATGCATCGAGTCCTTCATCTACGGCGTGAACACACCCAGCCGCTGGGGCACACAGGCACCGTTCTCCAACATCACACTTGACTGGACGGTTCCGAATGACCTTGCAGAGCTTCCGGCGATAGTCGGCGGCGAAGAGATGGATTTCAAATACAAAGACTGCAAAGCCGAAATGGACATGATCAACAAGGCTTTCATCGAGACCATGATCGAAGGCGATGCAAACGGAAGAGGATTCCAGTATCCGATCCCGACCTATTCCATCACGAGTGATTTTGACTGGTCCGACACGGAGAACAACCGTCTTCTGTTTGAAATGACCAGCAAATACGGCACACCGTATTTCAGCAACTACATCAATTCCGATATGGAGCCTTCGGACGTTCGTTCCATGTGCTGCAGACTGCGTCTGGACCTGCGCGAACTGCGCAAGAAGACCGGCGGTTTCTTCGGATCCGGCGAATCCACGGGTTCTGTGGGCGTTGTTACGATCAACATGCCGCGTATCGCATATCTTGCGACCAGCAAAGATGATTTCTTCGTACGCCTGAACCGTATGATGGACATCGCGGCACGCAGCCTGAAAGTCAAGAGAGGCATCATCTCCAAGCTGCTGGAAGAAGGTTTATATCCTTATACAAAGAGATATCTCGGCAACTTTGACAATCATTTCTCCACGATCGGTCTTGTGGGCATGAACGAAGTGGGCTTAAATGCCAACTGGCTGCGCGCGGACATGACCGACAAGCGCACACAGGAATTCACGAAGGAAGTCCTGAATCATATGCGTAACCGTCTTTCCGATTACCAGGAAATGTACGGAGATCTTTACAACCTCGAAGCAACACCGGCGGAGTCCACGGCTTACCGTCTGGCGAAGCACGACAGAAAGCGCTGGCCCAACATCAAGACGGCCGGAGCTCCCGGGGATACACCGTACTACACGAACAGTTCCCATCTGCCGGTTGACTATACAGCAGACATCTTTGATGCACTGGATATCCAGGATGAATTACAGACACTGTACACAAGCGGAACCGTATTCCATGCGTTCCTCGGCGAGAAGCTTCCCGACTGGAATGCAGCGGCATCTCTGGTCCGCAAGATCGCAGAGAACTACAGACTTCCGTACTATACCTTATCTCCGACTTACTCGGTATGCCGTGAGCACGGTTATCTGACCGGCGAGCAGGCTACCTGCCCGCACTGCGGCGCCGCTACGGAAGTATACAGCCGTATCACAGGTTACTACAGACCGGTACAGAACTGGAACGACGGTAAGGCACAGGAATACAAGAACAGACTGGTTTATGATCTGAACTGCTCCTGCATGAAGAGACCCGCAACTTCGGTTGTGACTTTATCCGGTCTTGATAAGGACGATCCGGTCACCGTTGCACCGGCAGAAGATGTGAAATATCTCTTCACGACCAAGACCTGCCCGAACTGCAAACTGGCCAAGAGCTATCTGCAGGATGAGCAGTACATCCTGATCGATGCGGAAGAGAACATGGAACTCGCACAGAAGTACGGCGTGATGCAGGCACCGACGCTGGTAGTCGTTAACGGCGATTCCTATGAGAAGTATGTGAATGCTTCCAGCATCAAGAAATATGCGGAAGCGCATGCAGGCGTGCTCGTATAATGTAACTTAACGGAATGGAACCAAATAGCCGCCCTTTGGGGCGGCTATAATTCTGTCATACAAAGGAGAAAAATCATGATTAACAAACTGATCAGCAGGATCCGAAAAACAGGCGCACCGATCGTGGTCGGCCTTGACCCGATGCCGGCCTACATTCCGGAACATCTGATGAAAGCAGCGTTTGCAGAGTACGGCGAGACGCTGAAGGGCGCAGGCGAAGCGATCTTTGCCTATAATAAGGGGATCATCGATGCCGTCTGTGATCTGGTACCGGCGGTAAAGCCGCAGATCGCGATGTACGAGCAGTACGGTCTGGAAGGTCTCATCGCGTTTAAGCGGACCGTTGACTATGCGCATGAGAAGGGGCTGGTCGTGATCGGGGATATCAAGCGCGGCGATATCGGCTCCACATCGGAAGCCTATGCGGTCGCGCATCTTGGAAAAGTCACGGTCGGCTCCAAACAGTATGCCGGTTTTGACGAAGATTTCGTGACCGTGAATCCCTACCTTGGCAGCGACGGTGTGAATCCGTTCATCAAAGTCTGTAAGGAAGAGAACAAGGGTATCTTCGTGCTTGTAAAGACTTCCAACCCAAGTAGCGGGGAATTCCAGGACCGACTGATCCGGTCAACGGACGGCAGCAAAGACCGTCCGCTTTATGAGATCGTCGGCGAGCAGGTCGCAAAGTGGGGCGGGGACTGCATGGGAACGGACGGAACCTACAGCAATGTCGGGGCGGTTGTCGGTGCGACCTATCCGGAAATGGGTAAGATCCTGCGAGAACTGATGCCAAAAACCTTCATCTTAGTGCCCGGCTACGGCGCACAGGGCGGCATGGGCGCTGACTTAAAGCCGTTCTTTAACGCAGACGGACTTGGTGCGATCGTCAACAGCTCGAGAGGCATCATCGCAGCCTATAAACAGGAGAAGTATGCAAACTACGGCTCGGAAGGCTTTGCGGATGCCGCAAGGGCAGCTGTCACGGACATGCGCGATGACATCCGGGAGAACGCTTTATAATGTATACCAATCGGTTTTTCCCTAAAAAAGGTTGAATAGTCGGTGGACGCGAATAAAAATACAGACCTTTGACGGTAGTAACAAAATCATGAGAAGTGGTACAATCGGTATGCCGGAGTGAAAAGCCCGGCATGCCGCTTTTTTCGGCATGATCAATAAAAGGAGAGATGAAATCATGAGTAAGAAAACAGTTGCTTGGTTGGTTCTTGCATGTATGCTGGCAGGCCCGGTCGCACCCGCTGTTCCGGCATATGCCTCGGAACCCATGGAAACAGTGGGTTTTTCAACAGGGGAGGGTGAAGAGAGCCCGTTGGAAGACGAAGAGGATATCTTAACGGAGACGGAACAGTCCCCGAAGGTAATTCTTACACTGCAGGAGGCAAAATCACCCTGCAGCGCTGACATGGGGAGTGTGGATCTGAATGATCTGTTTGCTCCCGAATTAAGCGTAGATGAACAGATCTACACGCCGGATCAGGCCGCATACGAAGATGCAGACATTGAGATGGCGGAGGGCACATTTGGTATATCTTATTATTTCTTTGATAAAGAATCGGAACTTGGACAAAAGATCATTGCCCGGATGGAAACGGAAGACAATTCCAATCCCCGGGAACTGATCGAAGAGATCAGAGAAGACGGCGGTCTTGTATTATCCGAAATAGAAAATGAAGAAGAGCAGGAACTGCTTGTTGCTGCGGTTGCGGAAACGGATGACGGAATCCTTGCATTGCAGGGTACGACAGTTATGCTCGCAGCAAAATCGCCGGCGGAAGAATATGAGGATTCCGATACAGAAGACATACCCGATACAGAAGACACACCCGATACAGAAGACACACCCGATGCGGATAATCCCGAAGACGTCGAGACTCCGGAAAAACTTGAAAGCAGCGCTGATGAGGTGGCTGTTGTAACAGAAGAAGAGGAGCCGGAGGAAGTCATCGGTGAAGAAGAGGACGGAGAGGATCATCTGAAGGGCGTATCGTTCGGGGATGATTATAAAGACGAGATGGGCTATTTTGGCGGGTATATCTCTTTTGAACCTACGTCTGAAAACTTCAATAAAACAGTCACTGTTTATGCCCAAAAGGGCACAAAGGAGTTTTACCTTGGGACGGCAAAACTCACGGACCCGAAAGACGCAACCGGGGGAACGGATGATGAGAAAGAATCGAATTATCTGAAATCCGTTGGCGTCGATCTGCTGAAGAGTCAGGAACTGGGAGCGGGAGAGTATGAAATCCATGCGACGATCACCGATCCGGATACGGGTGAAACAAAAGCGTATGGTGGAAAAAACCTCAAGCTGAATGTATTTCCGGCACCGAAATTGACAGATGATGAAACAAGCCAGGTGATCGTTACGGAAGACTCGATCATTGTAAAAAAAGGCGGCGAAAGTGAGGCTGCCGTAGACGCATGGCTCTATAAATACGGCAAGAACGTAGATGAGTATGAACAGGTGGCTTTTACAGGTGATACGGCTGTATTTACCACATACTTAACTTACGGGCTGGAAGCTTATTCCGATGAAAGATTTTATGTCTGCTACGGATCAGGCAGTTACACACATGCCCTCGGCGAAAAAATGCAGAAAGACGGAGTTGTCAATTTCCATTCCCCGTACGTGGAAGTATCACTGAAACGAAGTGAGATCAAGGGGACGAAGATAGATCTGTACCCGCATTTGGATTTTACACCGCTTGGTACCTTTAAGGAAATCTATATCGGAGAACCGTTTCAGATCGACGCCATCGTGAAAAATGCTACAGACAAAAGGGCGGATGATCAGAACGTGACATTTACAAGTGGAAATCCGAAGATATTTACCGTGGATGCTGTCGGGAATGTGACAGCAAAGAAGTTCGGGCAGGCCGACCTGACCGTGATGAGCGAAACATACAACAAACTGACAGCACAGGTTCGTCTCGTTGTTTCTGAGAAGGAAAAGATCAAAAAGATGACTGTTACGCCGGCTAAAGTCACGGGAAAACCGGGTGATGAGGTCGATCTTACACTTACGATGGATGCAGGACTTGAAGGAACGGTAGATTGGAGCGTGGATGCCGATTCGGGGGTAAATTTTTCATATAGCTCTACACCGGTAACAGACGGAAAGAGCATGGTAAACATGAAGCTTGGTAAGGGCGGTGTATATACTGTCACGGCAAGAGCGGATGTACATACGGCCGATCCCAAAAACTATGAAAACAAGAAGGTTTCCGTTACGGTTACCGTAGATGGCGCAGCCGATGAAGGCGCCTATCAAAACGGCAAGCAACTGACCGGATGGGTGGCTTTCGACGCAAAAAATGCGATCGTCGCAACGGGCAATGCGGCCCTGAAGCTTGCACCCAAAGCCGGAACCGAAGGATATACCATCAGATATTATACGGCGGATACGATGCAGCCGGCGACGGGATTATGGACGATCAGTAATAAATACTATTACTTTTATAATGATGGGGAACTCGGAATAGGGACTAACGAGAGTGACATTGATACTCTGGACTCACAGGCACTGGCAGTCAGCAATACGGGTGAAGTGCTGACCGGCCGGGTCGGGGATTGTTATTATGATCCGCAGCTGAAAAAAGACACCTGGGTATACGATAAGTCCAAAAAGGGATATGTCTTTGTAAGAAGGGATGATGGCGTTGCCCTTTCACAGGAGGGCATATACTGCTTATCCGGCTTTGATTCGAATGTCTATGATGGTGCTGTTTATGTATTTAAGGATGGTGTGAGGCAGACCGGTTTCGTCTATCTGGATGACACCGGAAAAGTCACAACGAAAAACAACGCGGCAAAAATGGTCTATGCGGATCCGTTATGCGGCGTCGTAAAGAGTTCTGAGTTCTTTACGGTTGGTGATAAAACGTATCACGCCGGTGTGTCTGCTTCAGACACTTATACGATCGCTACCGGCATTTTCACGGTTGGCGCTAATTATTATTATGCCGATGCAAACGGCGTGGTGCAATATGACAAGGCGGTTCCGACGATCGGCGGAACGATCTATGTTTCGAAAGACGGTACCATTAATGAATCCGGGTTCCGTGTGATCAATGGTAAGATGTGCCACCTGTTTGAAGGTGAAGTGAACTTGATCGGTGCGCCCGGTACACCGGCAGACGGGCTGTACCTGGATGCGGGAGGAACGAAGTCCGTATATTGCATGAGCGCGACAACGAAACCGGAGGGCGGTGTATTCTTCTATTACGATGATCAGTGTAAGAAAAAAGTGACAAAATCCTGGCTCTACTATCACGGAAAAGAAACCTTTTATCTGGATGCATCCGGCAAAGCGGTAACGGGTATTGCCAAGGTGGACGGGCGGAGTTATTACTTCACGGAAACCGGAAAGTTATCTGCTGAAAAAGAGACTTTGGTCACCTGGAAGGGTAAGGATTACTGGCTCGGGAGCATCCCGGGTGTGATCGCAACATCCGCAGTGGTCCCGACGGGAACGTTCTTTATTGATACGTCTGACTCTATCAATCGTGACGGCATACACGTCTGGGTCAAGAAGGACGGACAGCCTGATCCCGGGATCAAAACAGTTGGCGGTTCAAAATATCTGATCCTTGAAGACGGCATCGAATGTACGAATGACCTTGTTGAATACAAGGGCAAATACTATCACATTCACGCAACAAAGAAATCGAACGGCTATAAGTCCGGCACGGGAACGATCATGCAGAGCGATCAGGATTACAGTGAGCGGATCGGTCCTTATGCAGAATTATTCTGGTTTAATAAAGACGGAACAGTAAAGACCGGCTGGATCACCACGAAGGATAAAAAGAAATACTACCAGCCTGCGCGCGTACAAGGCAAATATGGTTTTATAACGGGGTGCTGCCGGGATAACGAAGACGGTTCCCTGGAATACCTCTACAGGATCGGCGGGAAACTGTATCATTTCGATAAGGACGGCGTAATGGATACAGGCTGGCTTTACATCGACGGACCGATCATTGATGAGGACGGAACGGATGCATGGACGGGTTATTATGGTTATTATAACTTCTATTTTGACGAAAAGAGCGGCGCGGCGGTAACTGGCTGGCAGACAAAGAATGCCCCTGCGGTCGGCGTGGACGGCTGGATAGTTACAAACGGCAACCGGCCGGTCATCACGGATGTAAAAAAGAAACTGTATTTCCTGGAGCAGGATACGGGAGAAGCGCCTGCATGTGCACTTGCCGGATATGATGGCTATGGCACGGCCGATCTTTCGATCAAAGGCAAACTGTACCGCTTTGCACCGGACGGCTCTCTGCTTACGGGCAGGGCAGGTCTGGTCGATGAGGATCCGGGTGAGATCGGTGATGACATGTCCCTTAATGCGGATGGATCGTTCGCAACGGGACGGACGAAGGTTGGAAAAGACTGGTACTATTACAATCTGAAAACGGGCGTCAAGGAGAAAAAAGCCTTAAGACAGACAAAAGGAAAGTGGTATTACTACGGAGACGACGGAAAAATGAGCACCGCCTGCTATGGATATTTTAACGTAAAATACAATGCGGACGGCAGTATCGCATATTTCTGCGATGCTAATGGCAATATGCTTAAGAACACGAAGATCAAAGTGGGAGAGCAGTATTTCTATTTAGGGACCAAGGGACTGCCCCTGACCGGTCTGCAGCGCTGCGTATTCAGTGAAAAGGGCTTGCACGTCTGCTATATATATTGCGACAGTGACGGCTCCATCAATACCGACAGTGAATACACCTTTGTTAAATCCGGCAAGAAGATCTATGCAGTTCAGGGTGACATAGTCGAAAATAAATATATCACCGATGAGTTCTTTGAAAGCGGTTATGGATGCCGGGTGGATTATTCAAACCTTCCAAAGGCGGATCAGGAAAGGCTTGACCGGCTTGTAATGTGGGCTACAAATGATCATAAGGATCTTAATTTTTATACGAGAACGGACGGAAGCCTGTATCTGAACGAAGCCGATGACAGTGGCTATGATTGGTTAAACGCGGTCGGGATTTCTGTCTACGATTACAGTGTATTTGCAAAGAGAGGGAACAGCTGGTACGGGTATCATGTCACGGGGACGGATACGGTAGGGGCTACATCCCTGAGTACGGGCTTTTCGCTTACCATTGAGTTACGTTATGATCAGGAAGGCCGCCTGATAAGTGCCGTGGATGAAGAGACACAGAAACCGCTGAACGGAGCATATAAATTTGGCCTCACTAATACCTATTGTTTCAAGAACGGACAACTGGTCGGCGGACAACAGACCTTCAACTACTTTGGACTCAATCTTAAGCTGTACTTTGATCCCGATGGCGGGACCTGCCTGGATCCGGTTAATCTTTGACCCATTATTCATTTTCAATATCACGGAATATTATGATCATAGAAAGGGCTGTGTGCGATGCACACGGCTCTTTCTTATGAGTTTGGACTTTGCGTGACAGACTGTTTTATGCAGGAATTGCATATCATACAATAATATTTTTTGTAAAATATGTATTGACAAACAATATTATACAGCGTATAGTATTATATCGAAGGGAAGATGTCCCTGACAGGATACGTACAAAAAGCGCGAAAGTACGAACAAACAGGAGGAGAAAGGAATGACATACCAGTTGACAGCACCGCTGCTTGATGCCTGTGTTCTTGGGATCGTAGATCAGGAAGATTCCTACGGCTATACGCTGACACAGAAAATGCAGCAGGTCGTGGACATATCGGAATCCACGCTGTATCCGGTCTTAAGACGCCTGCAGAAATCCGGCCATCTTCGGACCTATGATGCGCCTTTCCAGGGCCGCAACAGAAGATACTATGCGATCACCGAAGAGGGACGGGGCCTGCTTGATTTTTACGAAAAAGAATGGAATGTATATAAGGATAAGATCGACAGCCTGCTGGGTGCGGGAGACGCGGCAGAGACCGCCTCTGCGGAAAGTGACGCGGAAGTAACTGCAGAAACCGTACTTGCGGAAGAGACTGCAGAGACTGCAGAAACCGCAGCTGCCGGTGAATCTGACGGGATGGAGGGAGAAAGTGATGAATAAGAATGCTTTTATCAAAGAACTGAGCAAGCGTCTGCGATACATCCCGAAAGAAGACCGGGAGGACGCTGTAGAATATTACACCGAGCTCATGAGTGATATGGGATTTGACGAGACAGAGGATGTCACCGTGCGGCTTGGAACGGCAAAGGATGCCGCGAAGAAGATCCTGGATGACTGCACGCAGAAGCATGCAGACGATTACGCGGAGAAGAAAACACTCAAAGGACATGCAACGGTTGTCTGGCTTTCGGTTTTGGGCGTGATGTCCCTGCCGGTTTCCCTGCCGCTTGCGATCATAGTCCTGGCTTTTGCGATCACAATGATCGTGGTGGTACTGACACTTCTGATCTCGTTTGCGGTTGTGGCCCTGTCGCTTGTGTTTGCGGGACTTGCCTGCCTGGCGGGTGTCTTTATCGCACCGGGTATCCAAAAACTGACCGTGTTCGGTACCGGACTCGCATCTCTCGGTATCGGATTCCTGCTCGGATACGGGCTGTTCGCACTGATCAGGGCGCTGTTCCGTAAGATGTTCCGCAGGGACAAAGCCGAGAGCAAAGCGTGAAATAGAGTTTGAGAGGAGAAAGAAATGAGCAAAACAGAAAAGATCATTTTACTTGTTGCACTTTGCATGTTGCCGGTGGGGATCCTGCTGGCGATCCTGGGCCTTCGTTTTGGCGGGAAAGCAACCTGGGGACTCGACCTGAACAACATGAAGTATTACGAGAATACCAATATGCAGGAGAAGACCGTCAGTCTGGATGCGTTTGACTCGATCGTGCTCGATGTATCTTCCGCTGATATCATGATCAAGACAGGTGATTCCTACAGCCTGACATACCGGACACCGGAAGACCGTGAACCGGAAGTGAAGCAGAGCGGCAGCGAAGTCAGAATTAAGCAGAACATAGACAACAGACTGGTATTCACCTTCTTTTCCAATATAGAAGGAGAACGTTTTATACTGACGGTTCCCAAAGACAGCAAAGAGTATCAGCTGACGGTCGATGCGACCTCCGGGGACATTGTAGTCGATAAAGTTGCGGTATCCGGCAGGATCACGCTCAGCTCAGGGGATGTGGCACTGCGTGATTTTGACGGCGGGAGATTGAACCTGCAGGGGACTTCCGGCGATCTGGAAGTGGATGGCGTGAACATGAACACCTTATATGTGAAAACATCCTCCGGTGATATGTCGGTACAGAACGGAACGATCGGGGACCTGTCCCTGGCAGCCACTTCCGGTGATATCAACCTTGGGAAAGTCACATCGGACACGTTTACGTTTGACCTTTCCTCCGGGGATGTGGATCTCATCGATTCGAAGATCAGCCAGATCCGCGGCGCAGTCACTTCCGGCGATGTGGACATGCGTCTGCTCGGGAATGAGAAAGACTATGATTACGACTTAAGCGTCACCAGCGGAGACATCGAGATAAACGGAGACGAGAAGGATGAGCATTATATCCGCGATGAGGGCTGTGCGAACAAGATCACAGTCTCCACAACCAGCGGCGATATCGACATCCGGCTGAACTAAGCAGTGATTATTAGGCGCGTGAAGTGAAAATGCACCCCGGGAGGCGAGAATGTCCTGCCGGGGTGAAATTTTATCCGGAGCGAAAAAAGAGAATGCACCCCGGGAGGCGAGAATGGCCTGCCGGGGTGAAATTTAATCCGGAGCGAAAAAAGAGAATGCACCCTGGGAGGAGAAAATGGCCTGCCGGGGTGAAAAATGCTCTAAAGCGGAAAAAGAGAATGCACCCTGGGAGGAGAGAATGGCCTGTCAGGGTGAAAAATGCTCTAAAGCGGAAAAAGAGAATGCACCCTGGGAGGAGAGAATGGCCTGTCAGGGTGAAAAATGCTCTAAAGCGGAAAAAGAGAATGCACCCTGAAAAGAGAAAATGAACCATCAGGGTGAAAATGAAGCACACAGAAATAAACGGAAATATACAGAAATGAAAATACAGCTTACAAAAAAAATCCCCCTGTGAGCAATGGCTCGCAGGGGGTGCATTTTTGCATGAACTTAGAAGATCGGTACCACCGCACCATCGTATGTGTTGTTGATGTAGTCGCGGATCGCGTCGGATGTCAGAGCCTTGGAAAGGGCCTGGATCTTCGGCAGGTTTTCGTTGCCTTCTTTTACGACCAGGATGTTTGCGTAGGTCTGTGCTGCTTCGGAATCAGCCTTCTCTGCAGCCAGTGCTTCGGAAACCTTTAAGCCTGCATCGATCGCGTAGTTACCGTTGATGACTGCAACAGCCACTTCGTCAAGCTGAGCCGGAAGGAGTGCTGCTTCCATTTCCAGGATATCGACATTCTTCGGATTCTCCGTAATATCATTCTTGGTTGCTGTCAGGCCGACGCCGTCTTTTAACTTGATGATGCCGTTGTCCTGCAGAAGCAGAAGCGCGCGGGCTTCGTTGGTCGTGTCGTTCGGCACTGCGATGGAAGCGCCGTCAGGCAGAGCGTCCAGAGAATCGCAGGTTCCTGCGTAGATGCCGTAGGGCTCGTAGTGAACGCGTGTAACCGTTACAAGGTGTGTACCGTTGCTTGCGTTAAAATCATCCAGATACGGCTGATGCTGGAAATAGTTCGCATCTACATCTCCGCTTTCCGTGGAAGTGTTCGGAATGATGTAGTCGTCCATTACCTTGATCTCAAGCGTGATGCCCTGATCTGCAAGGACCGGAACGCACTGTTCCAGGATCTCCGCGTGCGGTGCGCTGGATGCAGCGACCGTGATGGTGTTGTCAGCAGCGGAAGAATTTCCGCAGCCTGCCAGCGCCAGAACTGTGGCAGCAACAACAAGGGTTGCCAAAATCTTTTTTCTCATCTTTTTTCCTCCTGATACCATTATTCGTGGTTTGTTTTTTGTTTATAAGTTATATGCCTTACGGCATAAACCGGCATATTGATCAGTTGCGGATCCGTTTATCCGTCTTCTTGGCAAAATAGTTGAACACAACCTGCATGATCTGTACCAGGATGATCAGGAGCAGTGACGAAATGTACATGATCTTTGAATCAAACCGGTAGAGACCGTATTGGATCGCAAGCTGTCCGAGCAAGCCGCTTCCTGCGATGAGGTAGGCCATCGGTGTGTAACCGAGGATCGTGGTGATCGCGATCGCCGCACCGATGATCAGGGAAGGTTTCGCTTCGGGGATAATGACTTTGGTTACGATCTGCCAATTGTTCGAACCCATGGACTGTGCGGCTTCGATCACGCCGCGGTCGACTTCCCGAAGGGAAGATTCGATCATACGCGCCACATAGGGGAACGAGGCAACGATCAGGTAGAAGATAAAAGCATTATCACCGATCTTCGTGCCCACCACGATCTTAGCAAGCGGCTGTATCATGACGAGCAGAATGATGAACGGGATCGAGCGGATGATGTTGACGATCACGTCAAGCACCGTACTCAGCGGTTTATTCGGGAAGATCCCGTCCGAAGCGGTTCCGTAGAGCAGGACACCCAAGGGGAGTCCGAGCAGATAGGAGACCGCAAAGCTGATCAGCGTTACCTTCAGTGTGGAGACGACGGCAAGTCCGTAAGTGCCAAGCATTCCGTTGCCAAAACAGGACTGCAGAAAGCCGGTCATGACATCACCTCCTCTACAGCAGGTGTGGTAACCTCTTCATACTTAGTGCCATGATCCTGCATGTACCGCATGATACGGGCTTCCGCGGAGGGGTCATCCGGCAGGCGCAGCAGGATCTGTCCGTAAGCTTTGCCGCCGATGTCTTCCGTGTTGGCGCCCATGATACAGACTGCGGCGGAACACTGGATGGACATGTTGGAAATGAACGGTTCATCGCTTTCCTGGCCGTCAAAGATGACGCGGATCATCTTTCCGTTCTTCACTTCCGCAACTGCCGCGGATTTAGGTAAGATCAGCTCCCGTGCGATATCGGACTTCGGCGCAGTGAAGATATCACTGACCAGTCCCTCTTCAGCGACCACGCCGTGGTCGAGTACCGCAACGCGGTTGCAGATCTTTTCAACGACTTTCATTTCGTGCGTGATCACGACGATCGTCACGCCCATGGTCTCGTTGATCTCTTTGAGAAGATCAAGGATCGCCCGGGTGGTATTCGGGTCGAGCGCCGAGGTCGCCTCGTCGCAGAGCAGGACTTCCGGGTCCGTGGCAAGTGCACGCGCGATCGCGACACGCTGCTTCTGTCCGCCCGATAACTGGGCAGGAAAAGCCTTCAGACGGTCATCGAGTCCCACGATCTTTAATAAGGAAACGGCTTTTTTCTCGGCTTCGGCCTTCGGAACGCCCGCGATCTCAAGCGGATAGCAGACATTCTTCAGAACGTTGCGCTGTGAGAGCAGATTGAATCCCTGAAAGATCATGGAGATCGATCTGCGCTTCAAGAGCAGTTCCTTATGGGAAAGAGAAGAGAGCGGCACGCCCTGAAATTTCACTTCACCCCCGGTCGGGACCTCTAAAAAGTTGATGCAGCGCACAAGCGTGGATTTGCCGGCGCCCGATAAACCGATGATCCCGTAGATATCCCCTTTGTTGATATGCAGGGATACGTTCCTGACCGCCTCGAGTTCTCCGTCATCTGTATTAAATGTTTTCGAAACATTGACAAGTTCGATCAAAACAAGACTTCCTTAATAAAATACTTTTTCCATTATCGCACCGTGACAGAGACTTTGTCAACTAAGAACGGGCATGAAAAGGTTTACGCAGATCCGTGTATTCATCGTTGAAGCATACCCGTATTTATGATAGACTAGTCATGTGTGTATCGAACACGGAAAGAGGCAGAAAAAATGGAACAATACAAACAGGAATTCATTGCTTTCATGGTAGAGGCAAATGTGTTGAAATTCGGGGAGTTTACACTCAAGAGTGGTCGTAAATCCCCTTTTTTTATGAACGCGGGCGCCTATGTGACGGGCAGCCAGCTTCGGAAACTGGCGGGCTTTTATGCGCGGGCGATCCATGATACGTTCGGGCTTGATTTTGACGTACTGTTCGGACCGGCTTACAAGGGCATTCCGCTCTCGGTCGCAACGACCATGGCGATCAGCGAGCTCTACGGCAAGGAGATCCGCTACTGCAGCAACCGTAAGGAAGTGAAAGACCACGGCGACACGGGCATTTTGCTCGGGTCCAAACTGAAAGACGGCGACCGGGTCATGATGATCGAGGACGTGACGACTTCCGGTAAATCCATGGAGGAGACCGTGCCGATCGTCAGGGCGCAGGCGGATGTTACGATCACGGGCCTGATGGTGTCCCTGAACCGCATGGAAGTCGGGCAGTCCGGCAACATGTGCGCGCTTGATGAAGTGCGGGAAACGTACGGTTTTCCGACATCCGCGATCGTGACCATGGATGAAGTCGTGGAGGCACTTTACAACAAGCCCGTAAACGGGAAGGTAGTGATCGACGATGAGATCAAAGCCGCGATCGATGCGTATTACCGGACATACGGAGTCAAATAAATGCCAAAACCCAAGAAGATCAAAAAGAAAAAGAGCTTCATGTTCACAACGAAGCACCAGTCCGAGAACGGCGTTTTGTCCTGTGTGATCGCGGTCGTTTCCCTGCTTGCGATGATCTCATGCATCATCTTTTCGTTCACGCATCGCGGGGAGGTGCCCGGGAAACTCGGCGGCGTCGGCATGTTTGCAGCCATCGGGAACATCATCGGCATCGTTGCGGCTTCGATCAGTCTGAAGGAACGCGACATTTTCATCTGGGTACCGAGGATCGCACTGATCGTAAACATCGTGCTGTTCCTGCTCTGGGGACTGCTGGTGTTTAGCGGAATGGTGTTTTGATAAGGAGGATAAGAAATGGTTATGGAACGCTACAGGCTTTCCACGGACAGGATCAGCGAGATCCTGACAGAACAGAAAACGGAGGCACCGTTTGCAACTTATTTTTCAAAGGTTGCATCGTTTATCGGGCTGCTGAATGAGACTTACGAAACAGTCGCTGACGGCTCGCTTTACAGGATGGATCTTGCGGAATTACAGAGGCAAAATCACACCCTGTACGAAGACATCCTGCCCGGGAATTACGGACAGAGTTTTGCAAATCCCACTTACGCGGTTTCGTTTTTCGAAAAGGCAGGTTATGCGGCTGATTACGGACAGATTCTCTGCTTCCTCTATACCGAGATCCGCGGGCTGATCCCGTATGTGTTTGAGAAGGATCTTTCCGTCATCGTGCTGTTCCTGGAACTGTTCATCGAGATCTACGACCAGTTCGCACTGAGTGATGCGGGCGTACCGAAGGCGGAAGAACTGAAGAAGACGATCTACTGGTTCGAGAGCGACAACTGCGACATTCTGATCCCAAACCGTTTATCGCAGCAGATCGACCCGGCGTATGATTTTCCCTTACAGATCATAAAGGATAACGACCTTGGCGATCTCCGCTATCTCTACTACTACGGCGATTATGTTTCGGAAAACGAGCTGGGGCTCGCGAAACTGTTTGCAAAGATGCCCGAAGAAGAGGTTGCAAGACTTGCGAGCGTCTATACGGAAGGCTACCGGATCGGCTTTGTCAACGCGGGCAAGGATCTTTCCAAAAAGGAGACCGCGGAAGTACGGTATCCGCTGGGTCTTGAGCGCATGGTTTTACAGTCCGTCCCGCTCTTTGAAAAGATGGGCCTGAAAGTCACGGTCCGCAGGAATCCGACCCTGTCGGTCATCCGCGTTGCCGGATACCGGGCAGGCGTTGGGAGCACGTCGCCCAACAGGCAGTATGATTTTGACCATAAGGAAGATGCGGCGCTCTTCCTTGACAAGGACTTCGTGAACCGCAAAGTCAGCGTGCTGAAGGCGGCTTTCGAGGAACGAAGATCACTCGCGAACCATCATGCGGGCCCGGCCGTCATCGAGACGTTCGGTGAGGAGCCGTTTGATCCCGTGTTTAAAAAGGAAGCCCTGCGGCTGGATGCAAAGCAGCAGAAACTGTCCGTGGAATACGCGGATGAGAGCGGGCGCCTGATCAACGAATACATCATCGGCAGCGAGCGGAGCTTCACGATCATCTCGTTCCCGGTTCCCGCGATCGGCAAGGATTTTGAGAAGATCTTCGAACAGACCGTAGTGGTCAATACGCTCGATTACAAGCTCTACGAGCACATGCAGCAGATCATCATCGACACGCTCGACAAAGCCAGGTACGTGCATGTTGTGGGCAGCGGGAAAAATCACACGGACATCACGGTCGCACTCTATGAACTGAAAGATCCCGCGAAGGAAACGATCTTTGAAAACTGTGTGGCGGATGTGAACATCCCCGTCGGCGAAGTGTTCACGAGTCCGAAACTGACCGGCACGAACGGCGTATTGCATGTAACGGAAGTGTATCTGGCGGGGCTCAAATATACGGATCTTTCCATCACGTTCAAGGACGGTTGCATCGCGGATTATACCTGCGGCAACTTTGAAACGGAAGAGGAGAACCGCAAATACATCAAGGATAATGTGATGTTCCATCATGACATGCTGCCGCTTGGCGAGTTTGCCATCGGGACGAACACGACGGCTTACCGGATGGCCAAGGATTTCGGCATTTTTGACCGGCTCGACATCCTGATCGCAGAGAAGACCGGCCCGCACTTTGCCGTCGGTGATACCTGCTACAGCTATGACGAGGATCTGGAGACGTTCAATCCGGACGGCAAACAGATCGTCGCGCGTGACAACGAGATCACGATCAAACGCAAAGACAATCCGAAGGAAGCATACTTCCACTGCCATACCGATATCACGATCCCTTACGATGAACTGGCGGGGATCTACGCAGTGGATGAAAACGGCAATGAAACGGCCATCATCCGCGACGGATTGTTTGTTCTGCCGGGGCTTGATGCACTCAATCAGCCGTTGCTTGCAAAGGGAAGATAAGGTAAAATATTAACCGCAGGGATGTTTGGTTCCACTGCAATTTTGACCGTGGGAGGCGCTTATGTCTAAAGTTGGGATCGTGATGGGATCCGATTCGGATCTGCCCGTCATGAAAAAAGCAGCCGGGATCCTCGAGGAGTTCGGCGTGGACTATGAGATGACGATCATATCGGCACACAGAGAGCCGGATGTATTTTTTGACTATGCAAGAACAGCCGTAGACAAAGGTTTTAAAGTGATCATCGCAGGAGCCGGGATGGCGGCGCATCTGCCGGGCATGTGCGCGGCGATCTTTCCGCTGCCGGTCATCGGGATCCCGATGCACACGAAGAGCCTCGGCGGCAAGGATTCGCTCTATTCGATCGTGCAGATGCCAAGCGGCATTCCCGTTGCGACCGTTGCGATCGACGGAGCCGTGAACGCGGCGCTCCTTGCCGTAAAAATGCTTGCGATCTCCGATGAGGGCTTGCTTGCAAAACTGCAGGCTTATCAGGAGAAGATGAAGACGGACGTTGCAAACAAGGATGCAAAGCTTCAGGAACTCGGATACGAGGCTTATCTGCAGGCAAAATCATGAGATCCGCGTGCTCTTGCCGGCGTATGTACCGGTTCAGGGGTGCGTCAGAAAAATAAGGATGGGAGAAACGGATGATGGATTACAAAAGCGCAGGGGTTGATATCGAAGCGGGATACGAAGCCGTGAAGCTGATGAAAGAGCACGTGAAAAAGACGATGCGCGAAGAAGTGCTTGGCGGCATCGGCGGTTTTTCGGGTGCTTTTTCCTTAAAGAAGATCAAGGAAATGGATGATCCGGTCCTGTTATCCGGAACGGACGGATGCGGAACGAAAGTCAAGATCGCATTTTTGATGGATAAACATGACACCATCGGGATCGACGCCGTGGCAATGTGCGTGAACGATGTGATCTGCGCAGGCGGCGAACCGCTGTTTTTCCTGGACTACATCGCGTGCGGCAAGAATGAGCCGAGAAAGATCGCCGACATCGTAAAAGGCGTTGCGGAAGGCTGCCGGATGGCAGGAGCCGCGCTGGTGGGCGGCGAGACGGCGGAACATCCGGGCCTCATGCCGGAAGATGAATACGATCTGGCCGGCTTTGCGGTCGGCGTTGTGGAACGCAAAAAACTGATCACCGGAGAAACCATCAAGCCCGGTGACATCATCATCGGCATCGCAAGTTCGGGCGTTCACTCCAACGGCTATTCGCTGGTGCGCCGCGTATTCCCGATGACGGAAGAGAATCTGCATAAATATATCGATACGCTCGGCATGACGCTTGGGGAAGCCCTGCTCACGCCGACCAAGATCTATGTGAAAGCCATCCAGTCCGTGCAGAAGGCAGGCGTGACCATCAAGGGCTGCAGCCACATCACGGGCGGCGGCTTCTATGAGAATGTTCCGCGCATGCTGCCGGAGAATACCAAAGCCGTGATCCGCAAGGATTCCTATCCCGTGCAGCCGATCTTCAAGCTGCTTCGCGAGAGCGGCAATATCGCGGAAGAAATGATGTACAATACGTTCAATATGGGCATCGGCATGATGCTTGCCATTGATCCGAAAGACGAGAAGAAGACGATCGATGCCATCATGGCAGCAGGCGAGACAGCCTACGTGATCGGCAAGATCGAGAAGGGTGACAAGGGAGTGGAATTATGCTGAAGATCGCAGTCTTGGTGTCCGGTGGCGGCACAAACCTGCAGGCGGTCATCGACGCCGTGGAGAGCGGAAAGCTGACCGGCACGCAGATCGTTCTGGTGCTCAGCAACAAACCGGATGCGTATGCACTGACGCGTGCTAAGGAACACGGGATCCCTTCCGTTTGCATCCGGAAAAAAGACTATGATACGCCGGCGGATTATGACCGTGCAATGATCGATGCGATCCGGGAGAGCGGCGCGGACCTGGTTGTGCTCGCGGGCTTTCTCGTTGTGCTTTCGGAAACCTTCGTGCAGGCTTTTGCGCGCCGGATCATCAATATCCATCCGAGCCTGATCCCCTCGTTCTGCGGGGACGGATTCTACGGGCTTAAGGTGCACGAAGCGGCACTTTCGCGCGGCGTGAAAGTCACCGGCGCGACGGTGCACTTTGTCGACAGCGGTACCGATACGGGGCCGATCATCATGCAGAAAGCCGTGGAGGTACGCGAGGGCGACACGCCCGAGATCCTGCAGCGGCGCGTGATGGAGGAGGCCGAGTGGAAACTGCTGCCCGCGGTCATTCAGGGGATCGCGGACGGTGAAATCCCGATTGGAAACTAGGGGGATTTCGACAGAACACTTTGGACGCGAGCTAATGCGCGAGCGGACGAAGGGGTTCTGCGAAATCGCATATAGAATATGTAATCTGGAGGATGACACGTATGAAAGTTCTGGTGGTGGGCTCCGGCGGACGGGAGCATGCAATCGTATATAAGGTGGCGCAGAGCAAGCGCGTGGACAAGATCTACTGTGCGCCAGGTAATGCGGGGATCGCAGGACTTGCGGAGTGCGTACCGGTCCCGGTGATGGAGTTTGAGAAGATCGCCGATCTTGCAGAAGAAAAGAAAGTCGATCTCGTGATCGTCGGTCCGGATGATCCGCTGGTCGGCGGACTCGTTGACGTACTGAAGGCACGCGGCCTGCGTACGTTCGGTCCGGATAAAAAAGCCGCGATCCTGGAGGGCAGCAAGGCCTTTTCGAAAGATCTGATGAAGAAATACAACATCCCGACGGCTGCTTATGAGAACTTTGACAATGCGGAGGACGCACTTGCCTATCTCGAGACCGCGAAGATGCCCATCGTCCTCAAAGCGGACGGGCTGGCACTCGGAAAAGGCGTCCTGATCTGCAATACACTCGAAGAAGCCAAGGAAGGCGTCAAATCCATCATGCAGGATAAGCAGTTCGGTGATGCCGGCAACCGGATGGTGGTCGAGGAATTTATGACCGGCCGCGAAGTTTCCGTGCTGACGTTCTGTGACGGAAAGACGATCCGGCCGATGACGAGCGCACAGGATCATAAGCGTGCGCTGGATGGAGATAAAGGACTCAATACGGGCGGCATGGGAACCTTCTCCCCGAGCCCTTTCTATACGGAAGAAGTGGACCGGTTCTGCAGGGAGAAGATCTATCAACCGACGGTCGATGCGATGTGTGCGGAAGGACGTCCGTTTAAGGGCGTGATCTTTTTCGGACTGATGCTGACGGAGGACGGACCGAAGGTACTGGAATACAATGCGCGGTTCGGTGATCCCGAGGCGCAGGTGGTCCTGCCCCGCATGGAGAACGACATCCTGGATGTGATCGATGCCTGCATTGACGGCACGCTCGATCAAACCGACCTTCGGTTTGCCGATAACGCGGCCGTTTGCGTCGTGCTTGCTTCCAACGGTTATCCCCTGCATTACGAAAAAGGCTTCCCGATCCGGGGACTTGAAAACTTTGAGGGCAGGGACGACATCTTCTGTTTCCATGCAGGAACGAAGCTGAACGAAAAGGGCGAGATCGTAACAAACGGCGGCAGGGTACTTGGCGTGACGGCGCTTGGCAGCAACCTGAAGGAAGCCAGGAAGAACGCTTATGCGGCAACGGAACTGGTTGATTTTGACAATGCATACAAACGCGGGGATATCGGACGCGCCATTGACGAAGCGTAAGACCCCGGAGTGCTTGGGAGGCGGAAATGAATAACCGGCGAGGAGAAACCGTATTATTTTATAAACCCGTCAACTGCGAAAAGTGCGGCGGACCGATGATCTTTAAGGGCGTCGGCGAGTATGAGTGCGAGCAGTGCGGTGCAATCGCTTACGATGATTACGGCAAGGTACGTAACTATATCGAGAAGCATCCGGGCGCCACGCTCGGGGATGTCAGTTATGCGACAGGCGTATCCAAGGAAAAGATCAGGCAACTTTTGGTCGAGGAGCGCATCGAGGTCGCACCGGATTCCGTGATCTTCTTAAATTGCGCGCTCTGCGGCGCGGAGATCCGTTCGGGCAGATACTGCAGCGCCTGTGCGGCCAAAGTCAAACAGGACGAGCAGCGCGTGGCCAAAGTCGTCAAGGATAAACAGAAGAAAATGGGCTATGCATCCGACCCGAATCGCGATGTAACCGGGCGCCGGAGATTCGAACGGCATTAACGCAATATCTTGTGATTGTGTGATTTTGACTAACAATATGTGGTTGACATAAACAACATATCGTTGTATGATAGTGGGGTAAAAAGGGGTCTTTATATACTGAAGGGGGAATCGGTATATGATGTTTATGCCACTATGGCAGGGACGATCGTCTAAAGGGGGACGATATCCCATGTTTCGTCTGTCTGTGCTCTTTACGGCAGCGTTCGTTTTTGCGTCCGCGATCCTGACGCAGGGCGTAACTGCCGAGACGGCCACGAAGGCGAAAGTGAAATGCAAGAGCGGGATCGTCAGAGAGAGCGCATCCTCATCTGCAAACTGTGCATTCTGCGTATCAGAGGGCGAGGAGATCCTCGTTCTGTCCGAGGAAAAGGGCAAGGACGGCAACACCTGGTACAAGATCAGTCTGCAGGGCAAATCGGGTTATATCCGTTCCGATCTGGTAACCAAATCCAAAGAAACGGTCACCATTCAAACACAACCGGAAGAGAATGCTGCAAAAAAACCCGACGAGAGCGACCAGAAGCAGCAGGAAGAAGGCGCAGAGCAGAGCGAAGCGCCGGCTGCGGATGCTGCGGCAACTGACGGCACGCAGATCTCCAGGATCGGAAAAGTCAAGGGCACGGGGATCAATGTCCGCAAGGAGCCCGTGGACGGCAAAGTCGTCACCAGACTGACCGAGGGAGACAAGATCACAGCGAATGAAAGCGTGCAGGGAAGCGACGGCAATACCTGGTATGCGATCTCCTTTGTGCAGGACAAAAATCCGTTGACCGGCTATATCCGGGCTGATTTTACCGAAGGGATCCGTTTGGAGGCGGCTCAGCCCGTAGCGGAACCCGCACGGGAAAATACTGAAGAGAATACGCAGGGGGAAAATACCGCCCCTGTTTCCGATACAACCAAAAGAGCGTTTATCCGAGGCACCAGTGTCCGTATCCGTGATAAGGAAGTCAATGGTGCTGTTGTGGTACAATTGAACACGGGACATGACCTTGAGATCCTGGATGAAAAACGAGCAGACGACCAGTATACCTGGTACCACGTGCGTTTCACCTATCAGGGCGCGACAAAGGAAGGCTATGTGCGTTCCGATCTCGTGAACATGTCCAATGCAGGCAACACCGGGGAAGCCGCGATCCAGGACGAAGCGTTTGAGTCCGTGATCCGGGAACTGCCGGAGAGTTACAAGAACCCCTTGCGTTCCCTGCATGCGAAGTATCCGAAATGGAAGATCGTACCCGTGAACACGGGACTGAACTGGCAGGACGCCGTGACCGCGGAATGTGCGGTCGGCAAAAACCTGACCTCGATCTCCTCCATTCCTTCGTGGAAATCCACGGATCCGAGAGCTTATAACAGCGCGAAGGGAACGTGGTACGGGTTTGACGGCGGTTCGTGGGCATCCGCTTCACCGGCCGTGATCAAGTACTACATGGATCCGAGAAACTTTCTGGATGATGCGGGCATCTTCCAGTTTGAGACTTTGGAATTCCAGGAATATCAGAACGAATCCGGTTGCGCATCGATCCTGACAGGTTCCTTTATGAGCGGATCCTACACCGATACGGACGGCGTGACCAGATCGTATGCGAATACATTTGTGGAAGCCGGCAGACAGAACGGGGTCAGCCCGTATCATCTGGCTTCGAGATGCCTGCAGGAACAGGGCCTTTACGGGACCAGCGCCTGCGTAACGGGCAACACGCCGGGTTATGAGAATTTTTTCAATTACTTTAACATCGGCGCCTATGCGGCAAACGGCCTCAGCGCATCGATCAACGGCCTGATCTATGCAAAAGGCACGGACGAAGCGTATTCGAGACCGTGGAATTCCAGATTCCGTTCGGTTCTCGGTGCGGCAAAATATGTCAGTGAGAAATATGTGGCGAAGGGCCAGAACACTCTGTATTTCCAGAAGTTCAACATGGTCAATGCAGAGAACGGCATCTATTCGCATCAGTATATGAGCAACATCTGCGCGGCAAGCACAGAGGGCGCAAGACTGAAGAGGGCTTATCCGGACCTGAACACGGAACTGACTTTCCGCATTCCTTATTATAAGGATATGCCGTCAGACCCCTGTCCGAAGCCGACCTCCGATTCGAGCCCGAACAACACGCTTGAATCCTTAAGCGTTTCGGGATATGAACTGACACCTGCTTTTTCCGCAGGCTGCGAACAGTATAAACTGCAGGTTGGCGCAAACGTACGCGAAGTCACGATCAGTGCGAAAGCAGCAGATCCCCTGGCAAGCGTCGGCGGCACGGGCACGGTGCAGTTGAACAGCGGATCCAACGTATACTATGTTGTGTGCAAGGCACAAAACGGAAGTACGAAAACATATACGATCACGATCGATGTAAATTAAGGAGGGATTTATGAATCCAAATACAAAAAACCGGTATGCCAAGATCACGGGCAGCATCATTCTTTCCCTGCTCGGCGTGCTTTGGCTCTCTATTCCGGTCCTTGCCGACGGCAGCATCACACTGACTGCAGACAAGGAAACAGCTGTTGTGGGCGATACGCTCACAGTCACGTATGAAGCAGAGAATCCGGCAGACGCTGCGGAAGCACCGCAGATCGGTATCAGTTATGATCCGAACCGTCTGGGATTTTTGGAATGCGATAAGGAGTACGGCGGCGGCGAAGGCGGACTGTTACAGCTTTCCGAAACGAGTGCGTCGATCACGTTCTCCATTCTGTCCGGCGGACCGGCTGAAGTCAGCGCTTCGGCGATCTTTGACGGAAACGGCGCAGAGCCTGCGACTTCTTCCATCTACGTCAGCGTGGACGGTGAAGATACAGCGGCAGCAATTGCGGCGGCAGCAGAGAGTTCGACGGGTGTGGAACCGGGAAATATCGTTTCTTCTGACGGATCCAAGATCATCTCGACCGTATTTGACGATGAATTCATGCCTCCGCTTTTCCATAAGACAACGACGACTTATTCCGGTCAGACCGTGGAAGCGGCTTCGTTTGACATGGGCGACATCACGCTGCTCTATGTAACGGATAACACCGGTGAAAACGGAAACTTCAACATTTTCGATCCCGCAACGGAATCCCTTTCCGATTTCAAGATGATCCAGGGCATCGAAAACCGTTATATCATTATCTTAACAGCACCCGAGTCGGTAGCGGCTCCGAACGGCTTTACCAAAGCCGCCCTGCAGTGGGACGGCCTGACACTCGAAGCTTACGCAGTGGATGCCATTGATTCCACCGTGATCTCGGATGTTCCGGCAACTGACTTTTTCCTGCTCTATGCGATCAGTTCCGAAGGCAACAAGGGCTGGTACCTCTACGACCAGGTCGGCGGTACCTACCAGAGATATCTTCCGATCGCAAATGACAGCGTAAAGACCGGCGAGGAAGAAGAGGGCGGTTTCTTAAGCGTACTGACCGGCGGGGATGGCGAAGACAAGGATTACAAGGCCATCGCATTCCGCAACCTGATCATCATCGGCGTGATGGGCCTTGTCATGATCGTGATGTTCATCTTCCTTCTGATCTTCTTCTTCAAACTCAGGGATTACCAGAGTTACGATTACATCGATGAGGATGAGGAGACTGAAACCTCCAGGCAGACAAGCCGCAGGGAACCTTCCGTGGAAGAGACGAGCCGGATCCGTGCGAGCGAACTGGCCAGAATGGAAATGGGCGAAACGTTTGAGCCCGTCGATTTCGATAAACTTGTAAACGATCCGCATGCAGGCGAAAAGGGCGAGACACGCACACCCGTGAAGTCCGTGACAACACCTGCGGATGCGGCAGCGAAACTGAACGCAGCGCCTGCGGGCGGTGCAAATGCCGGGGTTGTTGGGGTCGGTGCTGCAGGTGCAGCTGCCGGTGCTGTTGGAGCTTCCGGTGCGGGCTCTGTTGTTGGTGCCGGAGCGGCGGCAGGCGGAAATGCATCCCAGAGCGGCCAGACGGCTCCGCAGGGTGCACAGACCGGAGCGTCAGTGGGCGGAAATGCATCTCAGAGTGGTCAGACGGCACCGCAGGGTGCAAATGCAGGTACGGCAGCAGGCGGAAATGCATCCCAGAGTGCTCAGACGGCTCCGCAGGGTGCACAGGCGGCAGGTGCAAGTGCATCCCAGAGTGGTCAGACAGCTGCGCAGGGTGCAAAACCGGGCGTGGCAGCCAGCGCGGTTGCATCCCAGAACGTCCAGGCGGCACCGCAGGGTGCAAATGCAGGTACGGCTTTGGGCGGAAATGCATCCCAGGGCAGTCAGATGGCACCGCAGGGTGCAAATGCAGCCGGTATGACGGCGGTAACGGCCGGTGCAGCAGGCGTGGCAGCAGGCGCAGCGGGAGTTGCGGCAGGTGCGGCAGCCGGTGCAGCCGGCCAGGCAGGCCCGGCGAAGGGTGCGAACATCAATGCACCGTCTGTCAGTGATTTCGTAAGACCGGCAAAAGAAGAATTCAAGGACGATTACGAAGAAGAGGAAGAAGGCGGTCTGTTCTCACGCAAGAGCCGCGAGGAACGCAAGAAAGAAAAGAAACGTAAGAAAGCGATGGACTTCGACGAGCCTGAACAGATCGACTGGTCTTCGCTCGAAGGTACGATCAAAGATACAACGGATGAGAGACGCCCGAAGGGCGGAGAATCTCCTTACTCCAAGCTGATGCAGCAGCAGGCAGGCGCAGGTGCAGCAGGTACGGCAGCAGGCCAGCCGGGTGCAGGCGCGGGAGTTGCAGCCGCCGGAGCAGGCGCGGGAGTTGCAGCCGCCGGAGCAACCGCGGGTGCAGCAGCTGCAGGTGCAGTGAGCGCAGCGGGCCAGGCAGGTGCAACAGCAGCAACAGGTACGGCCCAGACAACCGCAGCGCCGGCAGGTTCCAAGGGCGTTCCGGTCGTAGAGACACCGAAGGTGAAGGTGGATCTGCCGACGGATATCCCGAAACCGGATAAAGGAAAGGCTGTGAAGCCGGCTTCCCAGATCCATAAGGAAACCGTGCCGCAGCAGGAGAGCAACTACTGGCAGCAGAGCACCACGCAGCAGTATGCACAGGATAAAGCGGCAGATTCTTACGGCGATGGCCAGAGCAGCCAGGGCAGCTACAGTGCAGGCAGCCAGAGCGGACAGACCAGCCAGGGTACTTACGGCAGCCCGCTTGGCAGTTACAGTACCGGCACGCAGGGCAGTTACGGGACAAGCCAGCAGAGCGGATATTCGCAGGGCTACGATCCTTACGGACAGAGCGCACAGGGGTATGACCCGTACGGTCAACAGTACGGCGGATACCAGCAGGGCTACGATCCTTACGGCCAGGGCGGCCAGGGCTACGATCCGTACGGCGGATACCAGCAGGGCTATGATCCGTATGGCGGATATCAGCAGGGCTATGATCCTTACGGCCAGGGCATGCAGGGCTATGACCAGTACGGCCAGCCTTACGGCGGCTATCCCGGCTACGGACAGAATCCGTATAATACACAGAACATTGACCTGGATGATGACTTTGAATTCGAGTTCATAGACATCAACAGGAAGGGTTAGGAGATACAGATGTCAGGTTACACCGAAAAAGCAGAGAAAGCGCTGAAACTGGCGGCTGCCTTTTCCAGAGATCTCGGGCACGGTTATATCGGAACGGAACATATCCTGCTCGGGCTGATCGAAGAGGGGACGAATGTCGCTTCCAGCGTGCTTTCGGCAAACGGCGTAGAACGCGGACAGGTCCTTAACCTGATCCAGCAGCAGATCGCCCCGCCTTCGGGTGTGGTCTTAAAAGACAGAGAAGGTTACAGCCCCAAAGCGGAACAGATCCTTACAAGCAGCGGGCACGAATCAGAACGATTTCACGCAAGCCAGATTGGAACAGAGCATATCCTTCTGGCTTTGCTTCGTGATGTGGATAATTTGGCAGTCAGGCTTTTGAACACGCTTTCCGTCAATCCGCAGAAGCTGTTTGTGGACGTGTTGCTCGCGATGGGCGAGGACCCGAAAGACTATAAAGAAGAGATCCAGAGCTTAAGAGGCGGACGCATCGCAGAGAAACAGGAACTGCTGATCGACCGCTACAGCAGGGATCTGACCTGTCTTGCAAAAGAAGGGAAACTGGATCCCGTGATCGGACGCGAGACAGAGATCGACCGGATCATCCAGACACTGAGCCGCAGGACCAAGAACAATCCCTGCCTGGTCGGAGAACCGGGCGTCGGTAAGACCGCCATCGTGGAAGGACTTGCCAAGCGGATCGTGGAAGGAAGCGTACCGGAAACGGTACTCGGCAAGCGGCTGTTAACACTCGATCTTTCAGGCATGGTCGCAGGGACCAAGTACCGCGGTGAGTTTGAGGAACGGATCAAACGCGTGGTGAACGAGGTGATCGCGGAAGGAAATATCATCCTCTTCCTCGATGAACTGCATACCCTGATCGGTGCCGGCGGTGCGGAAGGATCGATCGATGCTTCCAACATCTTAAAGCCGAGCCTTGCAAGAGGCGAGATCCAGCTGATCGGTGCAACGACGCACGAAGAATACAGAAAATACGTGCAAAAAGACGCGGCCTTAGAGCGCAGGTTCCAGCCGATCGACGTGGCGGAACCGGATGAGGAGACCGCGATCGCGATCCTTGGCGGGATCAAGTCCCATTACGAGGATCACCACGGCGTGACGATCACGGACGATGCGGTGCGCGCGGCCGTGCAGATGTCTGCACGCTATATCAACGAACGTTTCCTGCCCGACAAGGCGATCGACCTCATGGATGAAGCGGCTTCGAAAGCAAAACTTCACGCCATGAAACCGCCAAAGGGTCTCGATGAACTCGAAGAAAAACTGCAGGCGTTTGACAAACAGAGAGAAGAACTGCTCCGCAGCGGCGATCTTGCGGGACTCGCGAAACTGCGCGAAGAGCAGGACGAGACGCAGAAGCAGTATGACCGCAAGCGGAAGCGTTTTATGAACACCAGAGGTAAAACGCAGACCGTTGTCGATGAAGAACAGATCGCGGCTGTCGTATCGGAATGGACGAAAATTCCGGTCAGCCGTCTGAAAGAAGAAGAATCCGCAAAGTTACTGCGGCTTGATAAGGAACTGAAAAAACGCGTGATCGGACAGGAAGAGGCGGTCAGCGCTCTTTCGCGCGCGATCAAGAGAGGCCGTGTCGGACTCAAGGAAAAGAACCGTCCGATCGGATCGTTCTTGTTCTTAGGGCCCACGGGTGTCGGCAAGACCGAACTTTCCAAGACGTTGTCGGAAGTGCTCTTTGGAACCGAGAACGCCCTGATCCGCGTGGACATGTCGGAATATATGGAAGCGCATACCGTATCCAAGATGATCGGCTCGCCGCCGGGCTATGTGGGTTTTGGCGACGGCGGACAGCTGTCGGAAAAGGTAAGACGCAATCCCTATTCCGTGGTGCTCTTTGACGAGATCGAAAAAGCGCATCCGGACGTCTTCAATATCCTTCTGCAGGTACTCGATGACGGACATATCACGGATTCCATGGGACGCAAAGTCAGCTTCAAGAACTGCGTGATCATCATGACCAGTAACGCGGGGGCAGGCAGGATCATCGATCCGAAGAAACTGGGCTTTGCCGCCGCTGCAAACGAGAGTGTGGATTACGACCGTATGAAGGACGGCGTGATGGAAGAAGTGAAACGCATCTTCAAGCCGGAGTTCATCAACAGGATCGATGAGATCATCGTATTCCGTGCGTTGAACGATCAGGATCTTCGAAAGATCGTGACGCTGCAGGCAAAGGATCTTGCAAAACGTGCAAAGGAAGAGCTGGACATCCGCTTAAGCGTGACGGACAGCGTCAAGAAATACATCGTCGAAAAAGGCAGCGACAAGAAATTCGGTGCGCGCCCCATCCGGCGTGCGATCCAGACTTACCTCGAAGACCTGCTCGCGGAGCATGTGCTTGCAGGGGATGTGAAAGCCGGGGACAGTGTGGAAGCAAAACTGGTCACCAGGAATAAAAAGAGCGAGATCGTTTTAGACATACAACACGAAAAGCGCCAAAAATAAGGAGGTAGCACATGGCAGAAAAGGAACTGATCCTTGTTCGTGACGGAAAACTGAGTTTCGGAGACCGCGCCAGAAGCGAGAAAGCGAAACTGGACGGCTTTGATTTTGCGGGAAACATCTACAAAGTCAAAACCTTCGCGGCTCTCACCAAGCTCGAGCGGGATGAACTGCTCGTGTACGAATCGGAGCCGGGCACAGACGTCAGTGATTTTGCGATGACGCGCGACGGCCTTTCCTTCAACGTGGAAGGCGACGCGGACGCGATGATCACCGTCGGGCTGCAGGAAGATACGCAGTATGAAGTGTTTGAAAACGGCGTGAGCGCAGGCGTGATGAAGACAAATCTCGGCGGCAAGCTGAGCCTGTCCGTATCCTTAACAGAGGGCAGCGCAACGTCGATCAGGATCCAGAAGGTAAATGGCTAAAGAAAAATCAACGGCTTTCTTCTGCAGCGAATGCGGCGGCGAGTTCGCCAAATGGATGGGGCAGTGCCCCGCCTGCAAAGCATGGAACACGCTCGTGGAAGAGCCGGTCGTAAAAATAAAAGGGAAGGCCCATGCGCCTGCCCTTCAAAGTGAAAATGCGCCTTCTACCTTACAAGAGATCGATCTGAAGGAAGAAGACAGATTCTCCGCGGGGATCGCGGAGTTTGACAGAGTGCTTGGCGGCGGGATCGTGCCGGGTTCGCTGACGCTGGTCGGCGGAGATCCCGGGATCGGAAAATCCACGCTGCTTTTGCAGGTTTGTAAGAACCTGTCGGAAAATCATAAGGTTCTCTATGTTTCCGGCGAGGAATCCTTAAAGCAGATCAAGATGCGCGCGCTGCGCCTGGGTGATTTTGCAGACAATCTTTCCCTGCTCTGCGAGATCAACTTAACGGAGATCGAGGGCTGGATCAGGCGGATGAAACCGGAAGTCGTGGTCATCGATTCGATCCAGACGATGTATGCGGAAGAGATCTCTTCGGCGCCGGGATCGGTATCGCAGGTGCGTGAAGCCTGCGCGGTATTGCTCAGACTTGCAAAGAGCCTGCCGGTTTCTGTGTTCATCGTCGGGCATGTGACAAAGGAAGGCACGGTCGCAGGACCGAGAGTACTCGAGCACATGGTGGATACGGTGCTCTATCTGGAGGGCGACCGCTACAATGCGTACCGCGTTCTGCGCGGTGTGAAAAACCGGTTTGGTTCCACCAACGAGATCGGTGTATTTGAGATGTGCACGGAGGGACTCAAAGAAGTACCGAATCCCTCTGAATATATGCTGTCCGGAAGACCTGAGGGGGCATCCGGATCGGTAACGGTATGCACGATGGAAGGCAGCAGGCCGCTGCTGCTGGAGATCCAGGCACTTGTGTGCAGGACGAATTTCGGTATGCCGAGACGTCAGGCGACAGGGGTTGATTTTAACCGCGTGAACCTCTTGATGGCAGTCCTTGAAAAACGGCTGGGTTTAAAGACAGGCGACTGCGATGCCTATGTGAACGTGGCGGGCGGCATGAAACTGCAGGAGCGCGCGGCGGACCTTGGGATCGTACTTGCCGTTGTTTCGTGTTTTGAGGACATTCCCCTTCCCGAATCGCTCGTGGTATTCGGGGAAGTCGGTTTAAGCGGTGAAGTGCGTTCCGTGAGCGGAGCGGCAGGCAGGATCCGGGAAGCGGAAAAACTCGGATTTACCACCTGCATCCTTCCGAAGAGTGCGCTCGAAAAACAGACGATCCGCACCAAAATGGAATTGATCGGCGTATCGGGCCTGAAAGAGGCCATCGGATATTTACAGAAATTAAAGTCAGAAAAGCAGAGGTAGAAAGCAGTGGTCAGACGAGTCTATGTGGAAAAGAAAGACGCATACGCCTTAAGGGGGCGTCAGTTACAGGAGGAGATCAGGAGTTACCTTTCGATCACGGGGATCAAAAAGGTGCGCGAACTGATCCGTTACGACGTGGAAAACATATCGGACGATGTGTTTGCAAAAGCGTGTACCTGCGTCTTTTCCGAGCCGCCTATCGATGTGCTCTATGAAGAGGATTTTGACAGGGAAGCGACGGACAGGGTCTTTTCGGTGGAATATCTGCCGGGCCAGTTTGACCAGCGTGCCGATTCCGCGATGCAGTGCGTGCGGTTTTTGAACGAGAACGAGGATCCGGTCATCAAAACGGCCGTGACCTATTGTTTAAGCGGCGAGATCTCAGATGAGGATCTAAGCAAAATCAAGAGCTACTGTATCAATCCGGTCGATTCGAGGGAAACATCGCTCACAAAACCGGAGACGCTGATCCTTGACTTTACGGAGCCTGCGGATGTGGCAGTCATGAAAGACTTCCTGACGATGGATGATGCAGCGTTTCAGGCTTTATATGATTCGCTCTCCCTTGCCATGACCTACAAGGATTTCCTGCATATCCGGAACTATTTTGCCACGGAAGAGAAGCGCGAGCCGACCATGACGGAGATCCGCGTGCTCGATACCTACTGGTCGGATCACTGCAGACACACGACGTTCTCGACGGAACTGAAGCAGGTTGATTTTGCAGACGGATTTTACACGGATGTGATCCGCGGCAGTTATGAGAAATATTTAGATACACATAAAGAAGTGTTCGCAGGACGGCAGGACAAGTTCGTATGTCTCATGGACCTTGCTCTGATGGCGATGCGGAAACTGAAAAAAGACGGATATTTACAGGACCAGGAAGAGAGCGACGAGATCAATGCCTGCTCGATCGTGGTGCCTGTTGAGATCAATTACAGTAAAGAGGAAGCGCCGGCAAGAGAATCGCGTTCCGCGATGGCCGGCACGTTGCGCGACGATTCCGATGGAATCGTTGCAAGTGAGGAAGCGCCGGCAAGTGAAGAATGGCTGATCAGTTTCAAGAACGAGACGCACAACCATCCGACGGAGATCGAACCTTTCGGTGGCGCGGCCACCTGTCTTGGCGGCGCGATCCGCGATCCCTTATCCGGCAGATCCTATGTTTATCAGGCGATGCGCGTGACCGGTGCAGCCGATCCGACGCGCCCGCTTTCAGATACGCTGAAAGGAAAACTTCCCCAGAAGAAACTGGTCCGCTCCGCGGCATCCGGTTATTCTTCCTACGGAAACCAGATCGGTCTTGCGACCGGGTATGTCAAAGAGATCTACCATCCCGATTACGTTGCAAAGCGTATGGAGATCGGCGCAGTCATGGGCGCGGCGCCGCGTAAGAACGTGATCCGCGAGACTTCGGATCCGGGCAACGTGATCCTGCTGCTTGGCGGCAGAACAGGGAGAGACGGGTGCGGTGGTGCCACGGGATCTTCCAAGGTACATACCGAGCAGTCGATCGAAACCTGCGGTGCGGAAGTACAGAAAGGTAACGCGCCGACAGAGCGGAAACTGCAGAGGCTGTTCAGAAGACCGGAGGTTTCCGGCCTGATCCGGAAATGTAATGATTTTGGCGCAGGCGGCGTGTCCGTGGCGATCGGTGAACTTGCGGACGGCCTGATCATTGACCTTGATAAAGTGCCGAAGAAATATGCGGGCCTTGACGGAACGGAACTTGCGATCTCCGAATCGCAGGAGCGTATGGCGGTCGTTCTGGATGAAAAAGACGTGCAGACTTTCCTGCAATATGCGGCAGAGGAAAATCTCGAGGCCGTGCAGGTTGCGACCGTGACGAAAGAGCCGCGTCTTGTCATGAACTGGAGAGGCAAGACGATCGTGAACCTTTCCCGCGCGTTCCTCGATACCAACGGCGCACACCAGGAATGCAACGTCAAAGTCGAGATGCCGGATGAGAAGAAGCGTTTCTTTGCTTCCTGCAAAGTGAAGGCTGTGGAAGACGCGCTTGCAAAAGGCGATGTCAAAGCCGCATGGCTGTCTGCTCTTTCCGATCTCAACGCCTGCTCGCAGAAGGGGCTTGTCGAAATGTTTGACTCTTCGATCGGAGCCGCTTCCACGCTGATGCCTTACGGCGGAAAACTGCAGCTTAGCGAGACACAGACCATGATCGCGAAGTTGCCCGTTTTAGAAGGAAAATGCGATACCGTGACCATGATGAGTTACGGTTTTGATCCCTATTTATCGTCCTGGAGCCCGTACCACGGCGCCGTTTATGCGGTGCTTGAAAGTATGGCGAGGATTGTGGCATCCGGCGGTGACCACGAAAAGATCCGCTTCACGTTCCAGGAATATTTCCGCCGGATGAGCGAGGATCCGGCGCGCTGGAGCCAGCCGTTCTCGGCCCTGCTCGGTGCGTTTGAAGCGCAGATGCGTTTCCATCTTCCGTCCATCGGCGGCAAGGACTCCATGTCCGGGTCTTTCAATGAGATCGATGTACCGCCGACGCTGGTAAGTTTTGCGGTGGATGTGGCAAAAGAAGGCGATGTGATCACACCGGAACTGAAAAAGGCAGGAGATGCGATCGTACTGCTGCGTGCGAAGAGAGACGATCACGATCTGCCGGATTATGATCTTTGTGCAGAAGAGTTTAAGAAGTTCCATCAGGATGCAAAGAAAGGTCTCTTCAAGGCTGCTTATGCGCTTGACGGTGCAGGCGCTATACCGGCGCTTTGCAAGATGGCGTTCGGTAACGGACTCGGCGTGAAGATCAATGATGATGCAGATGTGAAAGACCTGTTCATGCCGGCTTTCGGTTCGATCGTTGCGGAAGTGGAAAAAGACAGATTGAGCCAGCTCTCGATCCCGTATGAAGTGATCGGCGAAGTGGACGGATCGGGTGATTTTTCCGTAGGGAATACCGTCATTTCGCAGAAAGAAGCGGTGGATGCATGGACCGCGCCGCTTGAAAAAGTCTTTCCGACAAGATCATACGATAACAAACAGGTGCTTGACAGCACGCCTTACCGCGTAGAGAAGGTGTATGTCTGCAAGAATAAAGTTGCAAAACCGACCGTCTTCATCCCGGTATTCCCGGGCACGAACTGCGAATACGACAGTATGAAGGCGTTTGAAAAAGCGGGCGCCGATGTGATCTGCAGAGTGTTCACGAACCGGAGCGCGCAGGATATCCGCGATTCGGTCGCTGCCTATGCAAAAGATATGAACAAGGCGCAGATCGTGATGTTCCCCGGCGGCTTTTCAGCCGGTGACGAACCGGACGGCTCGGCCAAATTCTTTGCGACGGCTTACCGTAACGAGGCATTAAAGAAGCGGTGGAAGGCCTGCTTGCAAGGGACGGTCTGGTGCTTGGTATCTGTAACGGTTTCCAGGCGCTGATCAAACTCGGACTCGTGCCGCACGGCAGGATCACGGGACAGGATGCGGATTCGCCGACCCTTACGTTCAACACGATCAACCGTCACGTTTCCAAGATGGTCTACACCAAGGTGGTATCGAACCTCTCGCCCTGGCTTTCCAAGGCAGAGTGCGGTGCAACCTATGTGATCCCGGCATCCCACGGAGAGGGAAGGTTCGTTGCAAACGACGAGTGGCTGAAGAAGCTTGCCGCAAACGGACAGATCGCGACCAGATACGTGGATCCCGACGGTAACTGCTCCATGGATGAGGAATGGAACGTGAACGGTTCCTACCTTGCGATCGAGGGCATCACTTCACCGGACGGCCGCGTCTTCGGTAAGATGGGTCATGCGGAGCGTATCGGCGACGGTGTGGCGCTGAACATTTACGGGCAGCAGGATATGCGGCTCTTTGAAGCCGGTGTGGATTATTTCAGATGATCTACCGATAGATATAGATAGAGGATAAAAGGGGACAGATATGCCCAAACAGGAGAGAAGAAGAGATTACAGTCTGCAATGGAACAGGAAGACAACCCTGCTTTTGTCGGGATGTCTTGTTTTGCTGCTCACCTGTCTGATCATCTGTCTTGTGCATGTCTACGGCCTGCTGAACACATACCGCAGATTCGTGGATTCGTCCATTGTCGGACAGACACAGCTCGATGCGGAACTGGTCAGTGCAAACCTGGATACCAACATCCAGGTTATCCGTTCCACTGCAGAGCAGCTGCAGCAGAACGAAAATTACGATATGGACGAACAGCAGATCTACAAGCTGCTGGTCGGTGTGCGTAACAAGTCCAATCTCGACAGGGTCGTCCTGATCATGAAGGACGGCACGTCTTATTCTTCGGAGCGCTATTCCACAATGTCGGGCCTTGAAGAACTGATCCCGTCCGCCAGTGAAGACGGAACGGTGGTCGTGGCCAAGACCTATTTTGATTTTGGCGACGGAATGGCTTCCTACTGTATCATGCTTCCTGTCATTCACCGCGGGATCATCCGGGGGTATCTGTTCGGACTGAGCTCCACAACGGGCATGCTGGACGGCACGGACATGGATACCTATTCCCAGATCTCGAGATCCTATGTCATCAACGAAAAAGGCACCATCATGGCGATCAGCAATTCGGACGTGATGTTCGTACTGCAGAATGATGATTTTTACACGGATGTTTTAAAAGATCTTTCCGTGAACGAAGATCGCGACATGATGGAGGGACAGTTGCGCAAATCCTTCTCGGAGAAGGACGCCGGGTTCCTAACGTTCAACGCCAAAGACGATGACTGGAAGATCTATTACGCACCGATCGATGACCTGAAAGGCTGGATCTATATCAACGTGGTAAGGGACAGCGCCGTGAATGCACTCCTCCGCAGCATCAAGGTCGAATCGTTCCTGTCGATCTTAAGCGTTATCCTGCTGATGCTCCTGCTCTGTTTCCTGGTCGGACGCTTCGTTATGAGCGAGCAGCACGAGATGTTAAAGCTGGCGTTTGAGGATTCGCTGACGCAGGCGCCAAACGAGAGATATTTCCAGACGCATGCGGCAAAACTCTTAAAGGATTATCCCGACATCGCCTACCGCGTTGTCAGTTTCGATATTCAGAATTTCCGTTACTTAAACGAGTCGTACGGACACATGAAAGCCGATGACCTGCTGCGCATCATGGTGAAGCATGTCGAGAAGGAACTGAGTGTGCGTGAGACTTATGCGCGTATCGGTGCGGACCGTTTCGTGGCCCTGCTCGTGGATGACGGCAGGACCGGGGAGAGGATCCTGCACATGGAAGAGCGTATCGCCCGATCCGCAAACGAAGAGATGATCAACTACCCGATCAAGATGAAATGCGGATTCTATGAGGTCAGCGACCGGAAAGAAAATATCGCGGCCATGATCGATAAAGCCAACCTGGCGCGTAAATCCGTTCCTTCACAGGGCAAGGATCTCATCGCGATCTATGAGGACCGCCTGATGGAAGAAACGCGGCGCCGCGAGTTCATCGAGTCCAAGATGGAAATGGCCCTGATCGCAGGCGAATTCGTACCGTATCTGCAGCCGAAATGGGATATGAAGAATGACCATATCATCGCGGCTGAAGCTTTGGTCCGCTGGAAACAGAATACGAATGAGATCATCCCGCCGGGTGATTTTATCTCGATCTTTGAAAACAACGGCTTCATTGAGAAGATCGATTTCTACATGCTGGAACAGATCTGCAAATATCTGCGCAGGATGCTGGATGAGGGACGCGAAGTCTATCCGATCTCCGTCAACCAGTCAAGATACCTGCTGCATGACCCGAACTATACATTGAACGTGCAGCAGATCCTGCTAAAATACAGGATCCCCAAGAGCCTCATCGAGCTGGAACTGACGGAGACCGTCTTCTTCCAGGAGAGAGAGCGTATGCTCGAAGTCATGGAAGAACTAAAACGCATGAACATGGACTTATCCATCGACGACTTCGGTTCCGGTTTCTCATCGCTCAACCTGCTGCGTGATATGCCGTTTGACGTGCTGAAGATCGACCGCGGTTTCTTAAATGAAACGAACGCGAGCGAGACCGGAAAGTTCATCTTGAAGAAGATCGTGGAAATGGCGGACGGCCTTGGCGTACGCGTCATCTGCGAAGGCGTGGAGACAAGGGAACAGGCGGAGATGCTCATGGAGATCGGCTGCAATTACGCACAGGGATACCTTTACTCCAGACCGATCTCAATGGATGAGTTTATTGAGAAATACAATACGATACAGAGTTAAATGACCGCACGGAATTACCAAAAGGAAATGGATGAGATCATTGCAGGGCTTAGGGCAGAAGAAAGACGCCCGACCCTGCTTTTGCACGCCTGCTGCGCCCCTTGTACAAGCGGGTGTTTTGAGCGTGTGTACCGCGCGTTTTCCGTCACGTTTTATTTCTATAATCCGAACATCACGGAGCAGGCGGAATATGAAAAACGGCTTGCGGAACTTACGCGGTTTGCAAACATCGTGAACACGGATTTTGGCGGGGATGTTTCGGTGATCACGGAACCATATACGCCTGATGATTTCCTTCGGATCGCAAAAGGAGTGGAAGATGCGCCGGAAGGCGGTGAACGCTGCTTCCGCTGCTATGCGCTGCGGCTTGGAAAGACATGCGAGTATGCGGAAGATCACGGCTTCGACTACTTTGCGACAACGCTTACCTTAAGCCCGCTGAAAAGCGCCGACAAGCTCAACGAGACCGGTGAAGCCTGTGCCGCAAACAGCAGCGTGCTCTACCTGCCGTCCGATTTCAAAAAGTGCGACGGCGTGAAACGCTCGATCGAACTCTCCCGCACGTACGGGCTGTATAGACAGTCGTTTTGCGGTTGTACGTTTGCCAGGATCACGCAGTGATCGTGGCAAATTACGAGGGCTTTTGTAACTGCCCTTTGGGAGCGACTACGTGTAGGTTCCGGAAATCATTTCTTTTACACGTAGTTTTGGAGCGAAAAATGAGAACAGCTACGTGTAAATGACCGAAACTGAGATTTTTACACGTAGATTTAGGATAAAACAGGAAAAAACAAAAGAAAATTACGTGTAAAAACCTGATGATCATTTTATTACACGTAGCCGGTAAGAAAAATGAGCAAAAAACTACGTGTAAATTGTAAAAAATACAAATGGTACACGTAGGTGGTTCAGAAATACGTTTGTTGTTTGACAAGCAGGTATACAAGAGAGGACACCCATGAAAACTTTGATCGAACTGCTGTCGGCGGAAGTCGGCAAGGCCTTTGAGACGGCCGGATACGATGAGAAATACGGAAAGATCACGGTCAGCAACCGGCCGGATCTGTGCGAGTTCCAGTGCAACGGCGCGATGCCGGCGGCAAAGGAATATAAGAAGGCACCGATTGCGATCGCGCAGGATGTGGCGGCGGCGCTTAACGGCTGTGCCTGCTTTTCGATGATCGATGCGGTCGCACCGGGATTCCTGAACCTGAAAGTCGATCCCGTTTATCTGCGTGATTATCTGACAAAGATGCGCACGGAGGATCGTTTCGGCTATGCACCTGAGAGAAGCGGTGAGCGCATCATCGTGGATTACGGCGGGCCGAACGTGGCAAAACCGCTGCACATCGGACATCTGCGTGCGGCGATCATCGGCGAATCCGTGAAGCGCATTTGCAAATTCGCGGGAAACGACGTGATCGGCGATATCCATCTTGGCGACTGGGGCCTGCAGATGGGGCTGATCATCACGGAACTCAAAGAGCGCAAACCGGACCTGCCCTATTTTGATGAAAACTTTACGGGCGACTATCCTGCAGAGGCGCCTTTTACCATTTCGGAACTGGAAGAGATCTATCCGACAGCGTCCGCAAAATCAAAAGACGACGATGCCTATAAGGAAGCCGCACTGCAGGCGACCTATCAGCTGCAGCACGGCAACCGCGGCTATCTTGCGATCTGGGATCACATCATGCGGATCTCGGTCGAAGATCTGAAACGCAACTATGAAAATCTCAACGTGCACTTTGAATGGTGGAAGGGTGAATCGGATGTGCAGCCGCTGATCCCGGGCATGGTGGAAGATCTGAAGAAGAGCGGTCTTGCCCATGAGAGTGAGGGTGCGCTGGTCGTGGATGTGGCAGAGGAAGGCGATACCAAGGAAGTACCGCCCTGCATGATCTTAAAATCAGACGGCGCAAGTCTCTATGCAACGACGGATCTGGCAACACTGCTCGACAGACGCCAGGCGTTTGATCCCGATCAGGTGATCTATGTCGTTGACAAGCGGCAGGAGATGCATTTCCTGCAGGTATTCCGTACGGCCAGGAAAGCAGGGATCGTCAAAGACGGGATCCGCCTTGATTTTCTCGGATTCGGAACGATGAACGGCAAGGACGGAAAGCCCTTCAAGACACGTTCCGGCGGCGTAATGCGTCTCGAAACGCTGATCGAAGACATCAACGAGCAGATGTATACGAAGATCATGGAGAATCATGAGGCCGACCCGGAGGAAGCGCGCGAGACCGCCAAGATCGTTGCACTCTCCGCGATCAAATACGGCGATCTTTCCAACCAGGCGACCAAGGATTACATTTTCGATACGGATAAATTCACATCGTTTGAAGGCAACACAGGTCCGTACATTCTGTACACGATCGTGCGCATCAAATCGATCTTAACAAAGTATGCGGATTCGCAGGATGCCACCGCTGTTTCAGCCTGCGCTCTTGCAGGAGCGGTCAATGAAACGGACAAGGCGCTGATGCTCGAACTGGTGAAGTTCCATGATGTCATGGAAGCAGCCTACAGCGAGATCGCACCGCATCGGATCTGTGCTTATATCTATGATGTGGCCAATGCGTTCAATCGTTTCTATCACGAGAACAAGATCCTCGGGGAAACGGATAAACAAAAACAGCAGGGGTGGATCGCCCTGCTGGATCTGACGGAAAAACTGTTGGAGACCTGTATCGATCTTCTCGGATTCGGTGCGCCGGAGCGGATGTGATCCGTGGAGGTCACGGCCGGCGGCAATGAAGGGAGCAGACCGGTCATGCGCGGATCAATCCGGATCGCAGCATGCCTGACAGCCCATGTTGCAGGACTGCGGCAGATCTCCTACGGAAGATAACAGGCAGACAGCCTGCGCGCTGATGCCTTCTTTTGCACCGGTAAAACCGAGCCCCTCTTCCGTGGTCGCCTTGATGCTGACCTGACTGAGCTCGATCGAAAGCGCGTTTGCAACATTTTCGCGCATCTGATCGATATAGGGACGGAGTTTCGGGGCCTGCGCAATGATCGTGGCATCGATATTATCAATGATATAATGATTTTCAAGCAGAAGATCGCCGACATGAGCCAGCAGTTTCAGGCTGTCGGCGTCTTTGTACTTTTCATCCGTGTCGGGAAAATGACTGCCGATGTCGCCAAGAGCCGCCGCACCAAGCAGCGCGTCCATGATCGCATGAACGATGACGTCTGCGTCGGAGTGCCCGAGCAGTCCTTTTTCATGGGGAATGTTCACACCGCCCAGAATGAGCGGACGGTCTGCGACCAGCTTGTGTACATCATATCCGGTTCCGATTCTCATAGTGTATTTCCACCTTGTATGTGCTTTATTGTTCCGGTTCTATTTTATCGGATTTAGGGAAAATCGACAAGAAAAGATATGATAAAACATGATATCAATGAAAACCGTAAAGTTTTGCAGGCGATGTATGAGGACTGTGCGCTTTGCCCGCGAAATTGCCATGTGAACCGTGACAGGGCACTTGGGTATTGCGGCCAGAGCAGTGAGATCCGGATCGCAAGAGCGGCCCTGCATTTCTGGGAAGAGCCGGAGCTGTCGGGGGCGTGCGAAGGAGTGGAGGATCCGCGCGGGTCCGGGACGGTCTTCTTTATGGGATGTAATCTACGCTGTACCTATTGCCAGAATTACGAGATATCAAGATATGTTGCGACGGATCCGTTGCATAAGCCACAGACGGAAGGGACGGATGTGCAGCAGACGGAAGTGCTGTCTGAGAGCGCTGCAGGTACGAAAGCGTGCAGCGGACGCGCAGTCACCGTGGAAGAACTTGCGGGCATTTTCCTGCATCTGCAGGCGCAGGGCGCGCTGAACATCAATCTTGTCACGGCATTCATGCATATGCCAAAGATCGCGTGTGCGCTTGACCTTGCCAAATCGAAGGGGCTGAAGCTGCCGGTCGTTTACAATTCTTCGGGGTATGAATCCGTGGAGATGCTGCGGCACCTGGACGGGCTGATCGATGTTTATCTGCCGGATCTGAAGTACCTGGATGCAGACCTTGGGGCCGCACTGTCTCATGCAGCCGATTATCCGGAAGTTGCCAAAGAAGCCATTGCGGAGATGGTCAGGCAGACGGACACCATCGTAAGGCACCTGGTACTGCCGGGACATGTGCGGGAATCCAAACGTGTTCTGTCTTATCTGCATGAAACTTACGGAGACAGGATCCGGATCAGTATCATGAGCCAGTATACGCCGGTCGGGCCGGCATCTGAAACGCACCCGGAACTGAACAGACGCATCACAAAACGCGAGTATGACCGTGTTGTCGATCATGCGATCGCGATCGGGATCACAAATGCATACATACAGGACAGAGCAGTCGCGAAGGAAAGTTTCATACCTGCATTCCATAACCTGCTCATTCTCTGAAAGGGGACATGGCAGACAGATCATGGAAGACAGATCATGGAAGACGGATCATGAAAGAAGAAGCGGCGAACGGTTAGCGGTTCTGTCTGCGCATCTTCCGGTATTCGCGCGGCGAATGACCGGTCAGCTCATGAAAGGCTTTGTTGAAAGTGGTCGTGGACTGGAAGCCGGACAGGAAGGCACATTCCGTGACGGATAAGTGCATATCGGCAAGCAGGTGCGTGGCTTTCTGCACACGGACCGCGGAAAGATAGGCCGGAAAAGTCATCTTGGTATATTCGTTGAACAGTTTGGAAAAATAGTACGGGCTTAAGCCTGTATGCGCGGCAACTTCCGTCTGTGAGATGTCCTCCGAGGAATGGTCGGAAATATAGTCACAGGCCATGCGGACATACTCCCAGGATCTGTCGGAAAAACGGTCGCCGCCGATCAGCTCGCGATGCCCCTGCATCGCATGCTCCCCGAGCAGGATCAGCAGTTCGTATATGAGCAGTTTGCAGCGCGTCTCCATAAAGTACAGATTTTTGCTATACATATCCCGGATCTGACCGATCGTCTCCAGGAATCTGCCGGTCAGGTCCGGTTCTTTTTTTGTGCTGATATGGTGGTATTCGTTCAGGAATCTTCCCGCCGCGAGCAGGTCGCTGTTGCTCTCAAGCAGGTCGGAGGAAAACTGGATCAGGATCTCCCCGTCCTTCGGGATATGAATGATCTCGTGCAGCTCTCTCGGCCAGATAAGCAGAATATCACCGGGCTCCGGTGCATACACCGTATCCCCGATCTTATAACGGCAGCCCTTCTTCCGGATGATCAGAAATTCTGCTTCATTATGCCAGTGTGCGGGAAAATCGGTAGGAAGGCCGCGTTCTGCAAAAACTACGCCGTGAATATGCGGATATTTGATGATTTCGCGATCCATGGTTTCATCATAGCAAAAAACGGGCAAAAATCAATAAGATATTTCTATCTTTTTCGCTCCATCCCTTTTATAATAATCATACCGGTTAACGAAAACACATAACGAGGAGAAGGGTATGGACAATTTCACTTTTTATTCACCTACTTATTTTGTATTCGGAAAAGACACGGAAGAGAAGACCGGAGAATGCGTGAAGCGCTTTGGCGGCACGAAAGTGCTGATCCATTACGGCGGCGGCAGCGTGAAGCGGAGCGGACTGCTTGACAGGGTTGAGAAGTCCCTTTCCGATGCAGGTATTCCTTACGTGATGCTTGGCGGCGTAAAGCCCAATCCGAGAAGTTCTCTGGTATATGAAGGGATCGATCTGTGCAAAAAGGAACAGGTTGATTTTGTCCTCGCAGTCGGCGGCGGCAGCACGATCGATTCATCCAAAGCCATTGCGGCAGGCGTGGTCTATGACGGCGACTTCTGGGATTTCTACATGGGCAAACGGATCGAGAAAGCACTGCCCGTCGGAACGGTCCTTACGATCGCGGCAGCAGGCAGCGAAGGCAGTCCCGATTCCGTGATCACCAAGGAAGAAGGCATGTTCAAGCGCGGTGCGAGCGGCGATGCGATCCGCCCGAAATTCAGTATCCTGAATCCGGCACTGACGCAGACGCTTCCGCCTTATCAGACGGCAGCAGGCATCACGGATATCATGGCGCACCTGTATGAACGTTATCTGACCAATACCAAAGACGTTGAGGTAACGGACAGGCTGATCGAAGCGCTGCTGCTCACCATGCGGCATGAAGCTCCGCGTGTGATCGCTGATCCCGACAATTACGAAGCACGCGCGAATATCATGTGGGCCGGTATGATGGCGCACAACAATTCCTGCGGCGTGGGAAGAAGCCAGGACTGGAACAGCCACGATATCGAGCATGAACTTTCGGCGCTGTATGACTGCGCACACGGCGCGGGACTTGCAGTTACGATGCCGGCGGTATTCAAATATGTGATGAAGCATGACGTGATGCGTTTTGCCAAAGCGGCAGTCAGGATCTGGGGCTGCGAGATGGACTTCGATCATCCGGAAGTGACGGCGCTCGAGGGGATCAACGCATTCCAGGCGTTCCTCGTTTCCATCGGCATGCCGAAGAACTTTGCGGAACTCGGAGCGAAAGAAGAGGACATCCCGAAACTTGTGGACGTGCTTTGCAACGGCAACGGAAGAAAAGGCACGCTCAACGGATTTGCAACGCTTGATGAGAAGGACTGCACAGAGATCTACCGGCTGATGCTGTAAGGGATATTTTGTAAAAATCATTAAGGGAGAACACATATGAAAGCATTGTTTATCGGCGGAACGGGTACGATCAGCGCCGCCATCGTCAGGGCACTTTCCGAAGACCCCGCCAGGTCTGTCTGGGTATTGAACCGCGGAAACAGGAAGAATGCGGTACCGTCCGGCGTGCATGAACTGACCTGTGATATTGCAGACGAAGAGGCGGCAAAAGAAAAACTGGCGGGAATGGATTTTGACGTGGTCTGCGAATTCATCGGCTTTACTGTGGATCAGGTGGAGCGCGACTACAGGCTGTTTGCGGGTAAAACAAAACAGTATATCTACATCAGTTCGGCTTCTGCCTACAACAAACCGGCAGCAGGCTATGTGATCACGGAAGGTACGACCCTTTCCAATCCGCACTGGGAATATTCGCGCAACAAGATCGCGTGTGAAGAATTCCTGATGAAGAAATACAGGGAAGAGGGATTCCCTGTCACGATCGTGCGCCCGAGCCATACATACGATGAGCGGAATGTGCCGCTTGGCGTACACGGAAAGAAAGGTTTCTATCAGGTGATCAAGAGAATGCTCGAGGGCAAACCGGTCATCATTCAGGGAGACGGATCTTCGCTCTGGACGGCCACGTTCAATACTGATTTTGCCAGAGGATTCGTGGGACTGATGGGCAACAGGCATGCCATCGGGGAAGCCTTCCAGATCACGGGCGATGAGACGCTCACCTGGGATCAGATCTATCAGACGATCGCGGATGCACTGCAGGTGGAACTGCATGCTTACCACGTCTCTTCGGAATACTTGAGTGCACTGGGAGACCCTTACGGGTTTGATTTTGAAGGAAGCCTGCTTGGCGACAAGGCAGTTTCCGTTGTATTCGACAACAGCAAATTGAAACGCGTGGTACCGGATATGCAGACGAGAGTCCGTTTCGACCAGGGTGTACGCATCGCACTGGACTATGTTCTTTCGCATCCGGAATGCCAGGTGGAAGATCCTGAATTTGACGAATGGTGCGACCGTGTGATCGAGACACTCGAAGAAGGAAAGAGGAGGTTTCTATGTCCATAAACTTAAGTGAAATGCCAAAACTCGGATTCGGCTTAATGCGCCTTCCGGAAAAGGACGGCCAGATCGATCTCAAACATGTGGAACGGATGGTCGACATGTATATGCAGAGCGGCATGCGCTATTTTGACACGGCTTACGTTTATCATGGCGGGAAGTCGGAAGTGGCAGCCAGGGAAGCGCTCGTAAAACGCTATCCGCGTGATTCCTTTATGATCGCGACCAAACTGCCTGCGTGGGAGATCAAGAAAGAAAGCGATATCGACAGGATCTTCAACGAGCAGCTGGAGAGAGCGGGCGTGGAGTATTTTGATTTTTACCTGCTGCATTCGATCGAGGACGGCGCCAACTATGAGACATACGAGAAGTATGACTGCTTCAGTTGGGGCATGAAGATGAAAGAACAGGGGAAGATCAGACACCTCGGATTCTCGTTCCACGGCAGTCCGGAACTGCTCGTGGAGGTGCTTGATAAGCATCCTGAAACGGAGTTTGTACAGATCCAGCTCAACTACCTGGATCGGACGAATCCGGTCGTTCGTTCCGAGAGTCTCTACAACATATTGGCCGAGCGCAAGATCCCCATCATCGTGATGGAGCCTGTACGCGGCGGCATGCTCGCGAGTGCGTCTCCGGAGATCGAAGCCAAGTTCAAGGCAAAGCAGCCGGATAAGTCCGTTGCTTCCTGGGCACTCCGCTATGTCGGATCGCTGCCGGGCGTCATGACCATCTTATCCGGTATGTCATCGGAAGAGCAGATGGCGGACAACATCGGGACTTTTACAAACTTTGAGCCGCTCGATGATGAAGAGATGGGACTGATCAACGAAGCGACCGAAGCGATCTTAAAGATCCCGCAGATCGGCTGTACGGCCTGCAAATACTGCACGCCGGGCTGTCCGATGCAGATCAGTATTCCGGATGTGTTCCGTGCAGTCAACACGATCCGCAGATATCCGGACGACTGGAGAGCCAAGAATTTCTATTCGGGCGTGGCGGACCGCGGCGGCAAGGCCGGCGATTGTATCGCCTGCGGCCAGTGCGAAGGCGTCTGCCCGCAGCACCTGCCGATCATCGAACTGTTGAAAGAAGCCTCCGGACTGTTTGACAAACAGCAAAGCTGAGTGGTCTGAAAACACGATCGGTATTGTCCGATGATCTTTGTTTTTGATATAATGTGAATTGGAAGCGCCGGCCGCTTGCCGGTGCTTCTGTTGTATAAAAGGAGAATGGGTATGGGAAAAATCTATGCATCAAAAGACAGTCAGATCAGCGCCAGTGAACAGGCGCATATGGAACTGTCGAGAAAACTGGCGGGTGAATGCCCGGTACTTTTGAAAAACGACGGCGTGCTGCCGATGAAAGCCGGCAGGATCGCGCTCTACGGACGCGGCGTCAGACAGACGATCAAAGGCGGAACAGGTTCCGGCGATGTGAACACGCGCTTTTCCGTAACGGTGGAAGAGGGCCTTTTGAAAGGCGGGTTTGAGATCCTGACGAAAGACTGGCTGGACCGCAATACTGACCACTACAGTCAAAAGAAAAAAGAATACACGGAAGAACTCGAAGCAAGGGCCAAAGAGATCGGTGTCCCTGCTTTTCTGCTGGCTTTCGGCACACCTTTTATCGAGCCTGCGGATCTTCTGATCGAGCCCTCTGAACTGAAGGCAGATACAGATACGGCCCTGTATGTGATCTCCCGCAATTCCGGAGAAGGTGCGGACCGGAAGAACGCACCCGGCGACTACCGTTTCCACACGGAAGAACTGGATAACATCAGACGCCTGGCAGACTATTACAAACACACGGTCGTGATCTTAAATATCGGCGGTGTAATGGACTTAAGTCCGCTGCATGAGATCGAAGGCATCGGTGCCATACTGCTCATGAACCAGCTTGGTAATATCGGCGGATACGTGCTTGCAGATATCCTGACCGGAGCGGTCAATCCGTCCGGCAAGCTTGTGGATACCTGGGCAAAGACCTATGAAGACTATCCGAGTTCCGCGACGTTTTCCGGGAACGACGGAAATGTGGATGATGAATATTATTCGGAAGACATTTATGTCGGCTACCGCTATTTCGACAGTTTCAATGTAAAGCCGCTTTATCCGTTCGGCTTTGGTCTATCCTATACGACCTTTGAGACCGCTGCCGGAAACGTCAGGCAGGAGAGAGACCGGGTCGTTTTGGAAGCCACGGTCAAAAACACCGGTGCCTGCGCCGGCAAGGAAGTGGTGCAGGTCTATGTTTCCGCACCGGACGGTAACCTTGAGAAACCGTTCCAGGAACTGATGGCATTTGCAAAGACTTCGCTCCTTGCACCGGGCGCATCCGAAACGCTTACGATCTCTTTCCCGATCGCGCAGATGGCCTCCTATTGTGAGAAGTGTGCGGCAAGGGTTCTGGAAGCGGGAGACTATGTGGTACGCCTCGGCAATGCTTCCGATCACACGGAGATCGTCGCAAAGCTTGTCGTAACGGAAACGACGAAGACCGAAATACTGAAGAATCTTTTTGCGACGGATGATTTTGACAAACTGACCACAAAAGATACGGACTGCAAAGCAAGAAAGCAGGCGGATGCCGCAAAGGCACCCCTGTCCCTGACACTGGATCTTTCGGAGCTTGCCTGCATTGAGGCTTCCTACTCGGCATTTCCGCGCACGGAGATCACCACTTCGTTTACGGAAAAACTCACCATGGAAGATGTGAGAAACGGGAAGTGCTGTGTGGAAGACCTTGTGGCACAGCTTTCCGTGGAAGAACTCGCAGACCTTTGCATCGGTTCCTTAAGAGGCGGCGTTGCATCCGTCATCGGCGAAGCATCCCAGGCGGTTCCCGGGGCAGCAGGCGATTCGACCTCTTCCCTGATCGAGTCGCGCGGGATCAGAAACATGATCCTTGCGGACGGACCTGCGGGACTGCGCCTGACACCGCACTTTCGGACGGATCTGTCCGGGAAACTGTTAAAGGGCGGCGAGACCTTTGGTGATACGGTACAGCCGTTCCCGGAAATGGAAGAGGGTACTTACATTGATTATTACCAGTACTGCACGGCGATCCCCATCGGCTGGGCACTGGCAAGTTCGTGGAATACGGACCTCCTCGTAGAAGCCGGTAAAGTGGTCGGAGAGGAAATGAACGAGTTCGGCGTCGACCTCTGGCTGGCACCTGCGATGAACATTCACAGGAATCCGCTCTGCGGACGTAATTTCGAATACTATTCGGAAGATCCGCTCGTTTCCGGTATGACCGCTTCCGCCATCACGGACGGTGTGCAGATGAAAGCGTATCTGGGTGTGACGATCAAGCATTATGCCGCCAACAACCAGGAAGATAACCGGAATTATACGAATTCCCATATCAGCGAACGTGCACTCAGAGAGATCTATCTGAGAGGATTTGAGATCTGTGTCAAAGAGTCCGGTCCGCTTTCCGTGATGACCAGTTACAACCTGATCAACGGTGTGCATTCCGCCTGCAACTACGACCTGCTCCAATCCGCACTGCGTGATGAGTGGGGCTTTGAAGGCGTTGTGATGACAGACTGGTTTGCTTCGAAAGATATGCCGGAGATCGCAAAACCTTCCGAGGTTTATCCGAGATCCTCCATCACGGGCTGCGTCTATGCAGGCAACGATCTGCAGATGCCGGGTTCCCAGGAACTGGTGGATGCACTGATCGCGAGTGCAAAGGATGGAAAAGACGATCTCGGCTTTACCTGTTCGAAAGCCGATCTGCAGTTTTGCGCATGCAATATCCTGCATGTGATCGAAAAGATGTGAAAGGATGATGAGATATGTTTTGTATCAAATGCGGAGCCAGTATTCCCGACAACACAAAATTCTGCAGCGTCTGCGGGGCGCCGGTCGAGCCGCTGAACAAGCCGGCGGAAGCGCAGCCGCAGCAAAGTGCACCGCCGCAGCAGAGTGCAGCACCGAAGATGCAGGGACCACAGAATCCGGCAGGTGCGAGGCCGCAGAAGAATAACAGCGGCCGTGTAAACGGCGGCATCGTGGCAGCCCTGCTCATCGCCGCGGTACTGGTGGCGGCAGGACTCGGCTTTGGGATCTATGCGCTGATGGGCAAGGTCCTTGACCGGACCGCGCAGGCCGTGGCAGAGGAGATCGCGGATGAGACCGATCCGGATGACGGCTGGTTTACGTCCGAGCCGGAGACACAGGATCCCGAAGAACCACAGACCGTAACCAAACTGGATGACAGCATGCAGACAGAGCCTGAGACGGAATCCGGCCCGGAACCCGTGGAAGAAGGTTCGACCGAAAAGGGCGAGCCCGGCAGACTGTATGTGTCGGAAGTCTATGCATCGTCTGAACTCGATGCGGTCTCCAAGGACCATAAAACCTACTTCGCAACGAATGCGGTGGATGATGATATCCATACCGCCTGGGTGGAGAACGAGGACGGCGTCGGTGTCGGAGAGTGGATCACGCTCGTACTTGACCGCCAGAGAGAGATCACGGAGATTGATTTTTACGGAGGATATCTCCTGTCGCAATACCGCTACACCATTAACGGGAAGCCGGTTTACGTGCGGGTTGATTTTTCCAACGGGACGAGCACCTATTTCGAGGGGCACATCATGAACGGCGGCGACGACGACACGCCCTTTACGGAGAGCGACGTAACGCCCGAGCGGATCGTGTTTGATACGCCCGTGAAGGCAAAATCGATCACGTTTACGATCGAGGACGCCACAAGGGGCACTAAATACGATGATACGTGCGTCAGCGAGATCCGGTTATACGGCTATTGATTTACATAATTTCAAAAATCCCCTTGTTATTTAAACAAATATAGTTTATAATGTAATAAATTTGTAACAAGTTCAGACAACGAGGGGGTTGCTATGGACCAAAAAGAAGCAAGTACGCATACTACCTACTTTGGCTTCTCTATGGGCAAGTTTTCAGGAGATTTCAACAAGCTGGAGGTCGAGATCGGAGCGACCGACTGCAAGGGGAAATATCTGGTGCGCGAGAAGATCGTTGATACCGCGCCTCTGACAAGAGACGTGTGCACGAAATTCCTGAACAAAGTATATGCGTGCGGCGTACTTGACTGGAAAGAGGATTACCGCAGCGAAAAGCAGGATCCGAACGGACGCAGCTGGGGCGTCGAGATCCGTTTCGATAACGGAGAAGAAGTCTACAAAGGCGGCTGTGACCAGTATCCGGATACGTGGCGCAAATTCATCAAGGCAGTCAATGCGTTGAAACTGCCTGATATCAAGTGATCTTTATGTGGAAGATAGTTTTTCTTTGTCTGTACCTGGTGGTCTCGGCCGTGCATCTGTACGGCTGTGCCATGCATGATCAAAGGATCCGCAACATCACGAAACCGTTGCTGATGCCCGCACTCGCAGCGTTCTATATCTGCAGCGCGGACCCGGTCAACTGGCTGGTGGTGGCACTGATCATGACGAGTTTCATCGGGGATGTCCTGCTGATGATCCACGGCATGAAATGGTTTACGAGCGGCGGGATCAGTTTTTTACTTACGCATGTTCTTTTGATCGTTTTATATATCCCGCATATCAGGTGGAGTCCGGTCGATCTGATCATTGTCGTGCCGTACCTCATCCTTGGTTTCGGGGTTTTAAGATCCGGGTACATCTGGATGCGGCGTTACCTGCCAAAGACGATCATCTGTATGATGACATTTTACCTTGGCATGAACACGCTGATGAATCTGTTTGCCGCACTGCAGGCTTTTTCAGACGGCGGCATGGGAAGCGAACTGATCCTGTTTGGCGCACTTCTCTTCCTGGCCTCGGATTCGATCCTGTTTCTGGTCCGGTTTGATAAGAAATTACCGTTCTACGGGAAGCATTTTAACGTGATGCTGACATACACACTGGCAAAACTGCTGATCGTGACGGGTTTTATACTAATGTAACAGCGTTTACAACCGTGCAGAGGGGCGCGGGAGTAAATGTTCCGGCAGCGGCAGCTGTTGTGCGTGGAACCGGGTGTTCCCCGCAGATGGAAGGGGTCTAATGGAATATTATAATCAGTACGAAGAAGATGCACAGGAACAGATCCGTATGCAGAGACGCAGGGCGCAGTCCCTTCAGGCGCGTAAGCGCAGGAGGTTCAAACGCCGCATGCGCTGGCTGTTTACGAGGATCGTTCCTTTTTGTTTGGTTTGTCTGCTGCTCCTTACGGGGATCGGCTTCGGGATCAGGGGACTTTTCATTCTGGTCCGTGACCGTGTGAACGCACAGGAGACAGAGATGGTCGCTGATGCGGAGTCACTTGCGGAAAAAGAGGGTGAGCCTGCAGAGACCACGATCGTGGCGGATGCTGCGACAGAGCAGGAAGAAGCTCCCGAGGCAGACGCTGCAGAGACCATGGATGCGGTTCCGGGAGACGGCGCGGATGCGGCATCTTCCGAAGAAGAAGAGAGTACAGAGAAGATCACGGGGCAGAACAGCGTGATCGCTTTCACCGATGAAGAGACGGTCGGCGGTAACGATGCGGATCTTGCCACGAACGGTTCCCTGTATGCGGAAAAGACGGAATACACGGGGACGTTCGGTGCGGACGTGCTTGCCGAAAAAGGCATCCTGATCGATCCCAAAACGCACACGATCATCGCGGACAAGGGCGGAAAGACCAGGATCATCCCGGCTTCCATGACAAAGGTGCTGACACTGCTCGTGGCAGCCGAGAACATCAAAGATCTCAACGACACTGTCACGATCACGCCGGAGATCGGCGACTATGCGCATAAACATGACTTAAGTATCGTCGGGTTCAATACGGACGAAGTGGTCACGGTCAAGGACCTGCTCTACGGCACGATCCTGCCGTCCGGCGGAGATGCGGCCATGGCGCTCGCCACCTATGTGGGCGGATCGCACGAAGGCTTTGTCGATATGATGAACGCAAAAGTCGCGCAGCTTGGCCTTGCCGAAACAACGCATTTCACCAACTGCGTCGGACTCTATGATGAAGATCACTACAGTACCTGTTATGACATCGCCATGATCATGCAGGCGGCTTTGAACAATGAACTGTGCAGACAGATCCTGACCGAGCATAAATATACGACCGTGCCTACCGCACAGCATCCGGCGGGGATCGAGATCTCCAACTGGTTCCTGCGCAGGATCGAGGATAAGGACTGCGGCGCGGACGTACTCTTTGCCAAGACCGGTTACGTGAAGGAATCCGGTTACTGCGCGGTCAGCTATGCACAGAACGATGACGGACAGCCTTATATCTGCGTGACCGTGAATTCCGGCAGCAGCTGGAAATGCATCTACGATCATGTCCGTATCTATTCCGCCTATTTCAAACCGGCAGGCTGATCTTCACTTATAGTCCGTATTCCTTTCGGACCGCCTTGTAAAGTGCGGCGTCTGCGTTCATCTTGTAGGGATGCACATAGAAGAAAGATACGATTCCGCAGGTAATGAACGTTAAGAGATACCATCCGATAAAGGAAAGATCGAAAACGAAGGCTTTCCACTTCTGACCTTTCATCATCATCCTGGATCTTTTCAGGGCATCGATACAGCTGACCGAAGGATCTTCCGACAGGACAAAAGGAACCATTCTGTACGAATAGTGAAGGATCAGCCCCGGGATCACACACAGCGCAAAGCCGATAGCCTTTAGAAGATCTCTTAAAAAGATGGCGATCACGGTACGGAAGTAGCCGTTCTTATAGCCGTAAGCCAGCTCGCTCACGTCCGCCTCTGCGTCCTGGTTCACAAGGAAGAACCGGTTGCAGCCGACTTCGAGCGGGTTGAAAAGAAAGACGTCGACAAGGTACATGATCAACATGATCACACCGACTGCCGCAACTACAATCCCGATGATCCTTGCCTTATCCGGATCGCTATAATAGCTTTCCCCGATCTGTTCCCTTTTTTTGCTGGTGGAAATAAAGGTCGCAGTAAAGAAGATCTGATAGATAAATGCGACCAAAACCGACTTCCAGTAGTTGTTTTTGAAGTTCGTTTTACCGATTTCTTTGATCTCACTTCTGATCCACATAAAAACCTCCCCGGAAGAACTATTATTTTACTCTATTTTTATAACCGAAACTGTCACATATGTCAACCGAAATAACGCTATTTTTGACAGATTTTACAAGGGCTTAAAGAATCTGCGTTTCTGTGTAAAAAAGTGTTATGTTTACTGTAAAAATGCCGATATAGTAAATGAAAGGATTCATATAGGATTCATATGTTGCATGTAGTGGAGTGGTTAATGAAAACCGGACGCTTTAAACATGGATCCGCACGGTCGGGTGCGGACGTGTTCCAAGGAGGGAACTATGACATATGCATTGCAGGAGCTGTATCAGCAGCCCACCATCGCCATCGTGTCCGGCGTGGCGCACAGTAATCCGGACAAAAAGAAAAGAGAAGAGTCCAGCGCGAAAAAGAAAGTAACTAAGGGGTTGTTCGCAGGAAAACTCGAGGAGGAGAGTGCGAAACTTGGCGGCGGCGAGATCCAGTACTACGCTACCGGATATACGAGAGCGGCCAAACCGTTTCGTACGGAAGTCAAAATGAAGCAGTACAGCTAAAAGACCGGCCTGTGTTTTGGCCGGTCTTTTGCGTGGCGGGGGTTTTATTTGCTTTAGGTTTTTATGCTTTACACGTGGTTTTGGGCCGGTTTTCCGGGCGGCTACGTGTATTTTTTATTATATTGATGGTTTTACACGTAGTCATTTACGTATTCTGTGTTGGGACTACGTGTAACTTTTGGGAATATGGCAAAATCACACGTAATAATTCCCGGAATTCAGGCTGAGACTACGTGTGAAATGAGAGGATATGACAAATCTACACGTAGTTATTCCGAGATTTCAAGCTGAGACTACGTGTGAAATGAGAGGATATGACAAATCTACACGTAGTCAATCCCGGATTTCAAGCTGAGACTACGTGTAAAATGAGCAGGAAAGGCAAATCTACACGTAGCCGTGCCGGCAGATCATAATTCAGATCATAATTCCCATCCTGCTTTCCACCCGACCCCATAACAGGAAAGCAAAAGCGAATTTCCTATGGATTCCCGTGCATGTTTTACTTCAAAAAACGCTGAAAATATGATAGATTTATAGAAAATAAAACGATCATATGGATCAGGGAGGAAATATGGCAAACCTGACAGAAGATGCAAGGGCACTCGTCGCCAAAATGACGATCGAAGAAGTCGCAAAGCAGCTGAAGTATGATGCGGAAGCTGTAGAAAGACTGCATGTGCCTGCCTATAACTGGTGGAACGAGGCTCTGCACGGTGTCGCAAGAGCCGGTACGGCCACGGTCTTTCCGCAGGCGATCGGACTGGCCGCCATGTTTGATGAGGACCTGCTGACAAAGATCGCGGAAGTGATCGCAACGGAAGCCAGGGCAAAATACAATATGCAGTCGTCCTTAAATGACAGGGATATCTATAAAGGTCTGACCATGTGGTCTCCGAACATCAATATCTTCCGTGACCAGAGATGGGGAAGAGGCCATGAGACCTACGGCGAAGACCCGTATCTGACGAGCCGTCTCGGCGTGGCTTTTATCAAAGGGCTCCAGGGGCTTGAGAACTATGCGGAAGATGCGGAGGGCACGACGCTTGACACCCTGAAGGTTGCGGCCTGCGCGAAGCATTATGCGGTACATTCCGGACCTGAGAGCAAGCGGCATTCTTTTGATGCAAGGGCCACTGCCAAAGACATGGAAGAGACCTACCTTCCGGCTTTTGAAGCAGCTGTGAAAGAAGGAAAAGTCGAGGCGGTCATGGGTGCCTACAACCGTACCAACGGGGAACCGTGCTGCGGCTCCAAAACCCTGATCGAAGAGAAACTGCGCGGCGAATGGGGGTTCACGGGACATTTCGTTTCCGACTGCTGGGCGATAAAGGATTTTCATGAAAATCATAAGATCACAAACACACCGGCACAGTCCGCGGCGCTCGCGCTGAACGCGGGCTGTGATCTGAACTGTGGCGATACCTATCTTTGCATTCTCGGCGCACTCAAAGACGGACTTATCACGGAAGCGCAGATGCGAAAAGCCTGCGAACGGCTCATGAAGACCCGGATGAAACTTGGGATCCTTGAGAGAAGCGACGCTGCTGCCATGGAAAAAACGGCAGTCTATGATGCGATCTCCTACCTTGAAAACGATACAAAAGAACATGCCGGACTGGCGCTTACGGCAGCAAGAAGGTCGATCGTGCTTTTGCAAAACGACGGGACACTGCCGCTTGATGCGGCAAAGTTGGAAACGATCGGCGTGATCGGTCCGACAGCCGATCTGGTAAGCGTGCTGGAAGGCAATTACAACGGATCGGCATCCGAATATGTGACCAATCTGGAGGGGATCCGCAGAGGGTTTGCCGGCAGGATCCTGTACTCGCTCGGTGCACACCTGTACATGGACGGAACAAGCGACCTTGCAAAACCGGATGACCGGCTTTCGGAAGCGGCTGCGGTTGTTATGCATTCCGATGTCACGATCCTCTGTCTCGGTCTGGATGCCACGATCGAGGGTGAAGAAGGCGATACCGGAAACATGTTCGCATCAGGCGACAAGACTTCCCTTCTGCTTCCCGCTTCCCAGTTAAGGCTTGCCGAATGCGTGATGAAAACTGCAAAAGCAGCAGGCAAAAAAGTGATCGTGGTATTGAACGCGGGTTCCGCGATCGACCTGTCTTTTCTTAAGGGGGACGCGGCTGCGATCTTAACCTGCTGGTATTCGGGCGAACGCGGCGGCATCGCGCTTGCGGATGTGCTCTTCGGCAAAGTGAGCCCATCCGGCAGACTTCCGGTCACATTCTACAAAGACGGTGAGCAGCCTGATTTTGAGGACTATTCGATGAAAAACCGCACCTACCGTTATTTCCGGGGAGAGGTGCTCTACCCGTTCGGATACGGCTTGAGTTACACCCACTTTACGTATGCCCTGTCAGGTAAGATCACACAGGATACAGTTCCTGTTTCGGACTGTGACTATTTCGCCATGCAAAGGCCTGCGGTCACCCTTACCGTGACCGTAAAGAACGTGGGTGATCTTGACGCAGAAGAAGTGATCCTTGCATACGTCGATAAATGTCCGGCGGAAAAGAAGGAAAACGACCTGTCGGATGCCACCATTACCGCTGCACTCGATCCGGCAAACCAGCCTGTAAAGAGCCTGTGCGCATTCAGAAGAGTGGCGCTGAAACGCGGCGAAGAGAAGACCGTAACGCTGCCCGTCAGTGTATGGAGCCTGACCACGGTGCTTGAGACAGGTAAACGCATATTCTTGCCGGGTGAGTATATATTCACGGCCGGGGATCAGAACGTAAATTTAAAATTTGAATAAGTATATGACCCGTATACGGTCAGGAAAGTGAACGATAAATGAGCGGTCCTAAACTGATGCATGTGACAACCGATCCGATTGAACGGCTGATCAATGCAAGGATCATGATGACTATTGGGAAAGTTGCCTATTTTTCACCGCTAATAGACGGTGTCAATTCTGATGTACAAAATGAGATCGGCTGGTTTGAACGATATGATGAACAGATCCGGTCATCAATCACGCAAATGGGAACGCCAAAACAAAAAGAAACTCGTGATGCTTTGCGAAAACTGCAGATAATAAAGAATAGGTATGCAGCTGAATTACGACGGGAGATCATTGACAAAGAGATTGTCGAGCATGCTGAAACTGCAGAGATCAATACGAGGCTGGTACGTGTGGTTGAACTGTTACCGCGTATAAAGGAACGTTTCATCAAAGAAATTTCAGAAACCATGCAGTATCTCGACGAGATTATAAAACACTCGGAAGAAGAGGCGTATGAAAGGCAAAAAGAAGTTGAAAAGAGAATAGCTGAAAAGAAAGCGCAAAGAAAAGCACTGGAACGGAAAACCTACGAAAAGAATGCGAGTGATTACGAGATGGAATCAGAACAATACAGGGAATCACTAGCTGAGCGGATTGAATTGGAGGAGACGGAAGAATGGGAGGTGTTTGACCGAACTTCCACCCTACATGAGAAAGCAAAGCCACGCCAAACCTGCTTCACCATATCGGAGCAGGCAAAAATCGATATGATCAAAAGTGATATGGAATCTATTTTGCAGGAACTTGGCTTTGATGAGAGGGAAAAGGAACTCTTGCAGAATCTGAAAGCAGATCTGGAAAATCTGTCAGACAATAATGAGTTCTTTTCCCAAAACGGGAAAAAGGCAATCCTGAACCGTCTTGAAATGAACTATAATTCCTTGAATTGTATGATCGCCGCAAGAAGGGTGGCACGAACGGAAAGAATGACGGAGCGGGGATCGCTGGAGGCCGAATATCTGACATATGCAAGAATGCTGGAACTGACGTCGGAAGAACCCTGCAGTATGGAAATTGAAGAGCTGGCGGAGCGTGTAAAAGAGCTTCGGGAAGCTGCGATGGAAAGAATGTTGCGGGAGTATATGGAGGAAACCATTACGGAGGTTATGCGGACAAAAGGGTATACTTCGGTCTGCACCACCACAGTTGACGAACAGAAGAAACTCGGCAGCCTGATCTTTGAAAATGAAGAAAACGTGAATATCAGAGCTTCCCTGAATGATGACATGATTATGATCGAGGTTGTGGGGGACGGAGAACATCCTCCTACGCCCGAGGAAACGGAAAAACTGGTCAGAAATCAGGGAGAATTGTGCAGGATCTATCCGGAGATCAAAACAGAACTTGAGCAGAAAGGAATCCATATCGAGAGTGAGATTTGTACGCCTGTGTCTGCAGATACTGCAAAGAATATTCCAATCAGTGCAAACAGAGACAAAAAAAGGAAAAGATATTCCTTTGGCCGAATCTGGGATCTGGTTCCTTCAGGCAATGAGGATGTTCGGAGATATATGGAAAATGTCGGCAAAAATGCAGGATATATGGAGAGAGAGTTATGAACATGGTAAAGGTCTGTCCAAAATGTAAACAGAATAATCAGGCAAGTGCAGATGTTTGCAGATCATGTGGTTTTAATCTGATCATGGTTGCACCTGCTCTTATTGATGAGAGTGCATACTCTGAAGAGAGATATCTTATCTGTCCGGTCTGCAGAGCTAAAAATCCGCTGGGGAAGGGACAGTCGGCAGGAGATATAAGATACTGCAGAGCCTGCGATCAGGACGATATCAGAAATGCAACAGAGGATGATATCAAATATGAAAGGGCGGAAGGATTCCAAAACCCGGCGGGAGAGACGGTACAGGAAACCGGGGATGCGGGAACGGTATTAAAGCTGGTAAACGAAAAAGAAAAAAGGTGCATCTCCATAAATGAGGGAGAGCATATAATTGGTAAAGAAGGAGATGTAGATGCGGAGTATTTCAGCACATGCCGGTATGTGAGCCGTGAACATGCACATATCAGTGTTGAAAAACACAGCATCCGTGTAAAAGATTCCAGTACCAACGGAACCAGGGTAAATGACAGAACATTGCGCCCTGGAGAATGGGTCGAATTGAAAAACGGTGATCGGATCTGTTTTGCGGATATCACATTTGAGGTTAGTCTATGTTGATCGACAGGATCCTTTATCCCATTCGGGCATTGGGACCCGGCAAAAGGATCGTGATCTGGACGGTTGGATGCAGTAAAAATTGCGTGGGATGCGCAAATCCGGAATTGAGAGAGTTTGATCTGTCAAAGGAGATGAATCTGCGGACTTTTTCAAATGTGCTGAAGGCGTTTGAAGGCCGGGAAATTGACGGGTTTACGTTGACTGGAGGAGAGCCGTTTGATCAGGCAGAAGCGCTGACGCGTTTTCTTCCTGAAATGAAGAAATACTCAGATGATATTCTGATCTTCAGCGGATATACAAACACAGAATTGGAACACATGGAAAAAACAGAACCGGCAATCGCTATATGCAGATCTTTTGCCTCTGTTTTGATAACAGGTCCGTATCAGGATGAAGCAAACGACAATAAGACTGCTCTGGTTGCTTCTTCAAATCAGGAGATCGTTTTTGAGAACGAATCTTTTCTGTCTTTGTATGAAGCATACATGCAACAGGGCAGGATCATCGAAAATGTTTTTTATGGAAACAGTTTAATATCAGTCGGAATTCACAACCGGTCAGGAGGGATCAGCCAGAATGAAGAGGAATATGCCTAAATGGATCAGGGAACTGGAGTGTTTTTTTGATATCAAGGATACATTGATCTTCGAAGGGAATATTTATGATGAATATCCTTATGTATCTGAAAAGAATGGCGTTGAACGGGTCGACTTTCTCAACCTTGACCGGTTCCTGACAAAATTCGCGCATGAAAAAGGATACCGGATCTGTTTTTATGATCTGGTAAATGGGTTTACCGGACTGAACAAAGACATGATAGAAATATTCCGGGACATTATAGCGTCTATGGATGATGAACCGGCGGATTCAAAAAATGCCGAAACCTTCCGGCGGATGTCAGCAGGCTATCAGGAGATTGTGAACGCGGAAAAGAACAAGGTTTCAGTGGAGAATGACGGTGCCGGTGAGAGAAAACTGGAATGTTCTATGGAGATCGCTTCTGAAATCATAAAGCTTCTGATCACAGATCCTGTCAGTCCGACTGTGATCTGTGTGAATTTTGCTTCCCGCGCGATCACAGATCCTGCACGGATGAACATCAATGAAAACATGATCTTCACACAACTGATGTATGCGGGACTAAGAGCGCAAAAGAGACTGATCGACGGTGTTATATACCAAAATCATCTGCTGATGGTTGCTGATAAGATCAATGATATTCCGACATGGTTTTATCTGAATAATCCAAATGTAAAAGACATCAGTATTTCCATCCCCGGCAGATCGGTGCGTGAAATGTACGTAGAAACCTATCGGGACCGATTTGCAGATGATGTGAACGATGAAAATGAGATCAAGCACTTTATCGACATCACGGAAGATATGACCGTATTGGACCTAAGGGGCATATGGGAACTGAAACGCAAACCTGAAACGGGACTGCATAAAATATCGGATATTGTCGCACTATATAAATACGGAATCAAGGAGAATCCGTGGGATGATATCGAAAGTCCCAGACTTAAGACCGCGGAAGCACAGATCATGGCGCGTGTCAAAGGACAGGATGATGCCGTAAAACGCTGTGTGGCTGTGGTTAAGAGAGCAAAAAGCGGTTTTTCCAGTCTCACCCACAGTTCGTTTTCAAAACCGAAAGGGATCCTGTTTTTTGCAGGGCCGACCGGAACGGGAAAAACAGAAATGGCAAAAGCTTTGGCAGAGTTGCTTTTCGGAAACGAAAATGAATGCAGGAGATTTGATATGAGCGAATATTCCGAAAGCCATGCCGCACAGAAACTGTTTGGTGCGCCTCCCGGATATGTGGGATATGAGGCGGGCGGACAGCTTACCAATACGATCAAGGAGCATCCGTTTTCTCTTCTGCTTTTTGATGAGATAGAGAAGGCATCGCCGACCATCTGGGACAAGTTCCTGCAAATCCTGGAAGACGGACGTATGACGGACGGACAGGGAAATACCGTCTATTTTTCGGAGTGTCTGATCGTTTTCACGAGCAACCTCGGGATTTATAAAAACGTTCTCGGAGAGAAGAAACAGATCGTGACTGCGGAGATGTCGGAAACACAAGTAAGAGGGCGGGTCAAGACCGAGATAGAAAACTATTTTCATGAAATTGGAAAGCCTGAAGTACTGAACCGAATCGGAAACAATCTGATTGTGTTCAATTTTATATCCGAAGAGGCTGCCCGTGAGATTTTTCAGGCGCAGATTAATAAGACGGTTCAGATCCTTGCGGAAAAAGGAATACGGATTCGGTTTGCAGATGAAAGCACACTTACAAAATTATGCTCCATGGCAGTGGAAAGAGCCAGAATACAAGGGGGACGCGGTGTGGGCAACGTAGTGGAAGAATGCTTTATCACACCACTTTCCACTTACGTATTTGACAGTGAGTTTCGTGAAGGCGATCTTGTGATCAGGGAGATAAAGGGTCTGGATAGCAACGGGGTGCCTGAGATAATCGTATGAATAAGACTGAATATATGCCGGTGCCGGAAGGCGGCAAAACTGAATATATGCCTGCCCGGGAAGCAGGCAGGACCGAGTATATGCCGGTGTCTGCGCCGGAATCGGCCGCCTCCTCTTCCGTAAAAGAAAAAAAACAGCAGACTGTTATACGCAGAATAAAGGCAGGGAAGCATCTTTACAGTATTCAGCAGGCGGGTGTTAATAACGGACGAAACGTGTACAGGGCTGTTGATGAGACGGGAAACATATTTGGAATCATAGAATATCTACGAAGCAAAGATTCCGATATCTATCTTGTCAAAGACATGCAGGGTGTAACGCGTGTTTTAAAAAGATACCGCCGGGATTATGAAAACAAAGGAGTATTTGATGCTGTAGGAGCGTATCTGCAAAGAAGCAGGAATCCGGGCGTTTCACGGTTGCAGGAGTTTGGTGAAATGCAGGAGATTGACGAACTAGGAAATCCGTCTTCTACTGCCAGATGGTATTTCGTCTTTCCGCAATATAAGCCCATCCGTCAGAGACCTGATGATACGACATTCGTTAAGTGGGTCGGAATCTTGAACGAAGCACTACATGAGATCCATACGGATGGAAATCTTGTCCACAGGGATATCAAACCGGAGAATATCATGTTGGATCCGGCAACAGACCTCCCGGTGATCATTGATTTTGACGCAGCGGCTTTACTGGATCAGAAAGCAGGAGGGTTGGACTACGCAGAAACAAACGGCGCTTTCCTGACACCGCAATATGCGCCTCCGGAAACCAGAAACGAAAGCAGCGGTTATGCAGAACCTGCAAGTGATTATTTTTCCTTTGGTGTAACGCTTACCGAAATATATTCCGGAATGAATCTGCTGCGGCAGAGTCTGTTTAAAGATGCGAGAGATCTGAACCGACAGGTTTTATATGACGAGATCACTTTCCCGGCCTCTGTTGAGACTAACCCGAATGTTCTCAATCTTGTAAAGGCGCTTATGTGTTACAAGTCTAGAGAAAGGGCCGGGTATGAAGAAGTTGTTTCATGGCTCTCAGATCCGGGCACGTTTGTTCATCAGAAATACCGTTCGCCGATCATGGGATTCCATTATGAGATCGGAGACCGGCAGTTTGATTCACCGGAAGCTTTGGCTGTTTATTTTTCCACGAACAATTATGACTGTATCCTGCAATGGGAAAACGGAGGCCTCTTCCGCTACGCTGAGAAGATCAGGGATGATTATAAGCCTCTTTATGACGGCCTGTTTGAGATCAAAAGAGAGTATGAGAATAAGAGCAGGGAACAGGGCGCGCCGGAAGGACGTGAACTCCAACCTTGGCAGAAAGCATTTGTTTATGCGATCATCCGCGTGCTTGATCCTTATGCCGATTTTGCATGGGATGATGTGATCTATCCTTATGACCAGATCCGAAATGCTTCAGATGCCATTGTCAAGGATGTGCTGAGCAGCGGGCATCAGTTTGATGCACTGTTTGAAAATGACATCGTTTTCAGATACAGACTTCGTCTCGGACAGGACGCTAGCGACAGAAAATTGCGGGATCATCTGAATGATATTTCGGGGTTTGCAGAAACGGAAATGAAGAAGCTTCTTTATGCCGAAGCATTAAGTCCCGGAACGCTGGTCAGAATCCTTGGCAAAGGGAAGTTTAATTCCGTGAAGGCATTTGTTACGCAATACATGATGACATTGCGTAAAGATATCGTAAACGGCGGGATCGATTCTGCGATGCAGTGTTTCTATGCAGATGGCAAGCCAAGAAGTGCTTTTGCCAGTTTTGTCCAGTTCTGCAATCATACCTACGTCTTCGATGCACTGTTTGTTTGCGGCGGATATGGCGAAGGATACAGGAAACTTCTTGCTCCGAAAAACAAGGGGCAGATCCTCATGAAGGATATTTTTCGTGCGATAACAGTTGTAGCGGCATTCTGTGAAGATCGCGCAGCGTTTGCGAACGAAGTGCTTTCTTCCGGACAGGGCATTTTGGGATACTTTCTTTGGCATATCCGAAAGAGTGAGCACAACGGATTGTTTGTAGGCTACGGTGAACTGGCCTGCCAGAATCTGAATCAGATCCATGAGGCGGAGAATACATATAACAAGATCGTTTATGAGCGAAAGTCTCCTGCAATGTGGAGAACTCTGGGAGAGTTTTTTACAAATCTGAAGGACAGACTGGATATTTTTTACGATTTTCTTGTATTTGATGATGCAAGGAAAAAAGCATATCTCGATCAGACAGTGCCCAAGGATAATTACATTATCTGCATCAAAGACGGCATTATGATCTATCGATTCTTTGACAGTTTCCGGATTGTCAGTCTGGCACAGGAGGCGCTTGGAGAAAACGGCAAAGGTCTGTGTATCGAATCAGAACCGGTCGCCTATGCGGACGATGATATTCTTCAGGGCACACAACAGGAGAGCACGGAAGGGCAGCCGGAAGAACCGGATGACTGGAATAAGGAAGACTGCACTGCATATGACATTGCGATGTATATGATACCGCTTTTCCAAAAGCAAAAGCCCGTGTCGCAGGAACCGCTGTCCGCACCACAGGAATCTCATCCTGAACCGGCCGGATCAAAACCGCCTTTGCGATCTGCGCAGGACAGTTTTTCAAGCTCATCGTCAGCGCATCCGACTTCGCCGAAAAAGAAAAGAAAAAACAAGGTTATCTGGATTCTGGTCGGAATCTTTGTTGCGTTTGGTATAGTGAGCGGTATAAAGGAAAAAATAGCGGAGGAAAAGGCCGCGGATCAAGCCACCGGGCAGATATTGTATGAAGGAGAGGCAGCGGAAACGCAGATGTCCGACGCGGAACCCAATGAGGACAGAGAGGACTCTTACAGCGCAAAGAATACTCCGATGATAGATTTTTCGAAGTATTATGTTTCGGAAGAGAGCTTTCTTGAAACATATCGGGATCATTTGAGGAACGAAGTTGCACCGAATGTTGAGAACGGAAATTACTATAAGATCGTTTACGGGGAACGGAACGAAAGTGACGGATGGATCGCTTATGATATCATCTCTGAAGAAGGAAATGCACACATCGGACAGATCGGATTTCAGAAGGACACGGACGGAAGCATTCAAACGGTCACGATGCTATCGGACACCACTGCACTGCCTACGATCCTTATCTCTCTGCTCCGCCCGAATACTCCCATGGATCGTATCGTTTCTTTTGTAAAAGACCTGGGACCGGACGACCCTAATGTAGGATTTGTCCATTATGATTCACTGTATTACAGAATGACATACCATGAAAATGCCGGTACATATGTTACGATCATAACCATTAATCAGGCATATCTTGGAAACTGACCGTCGTATGGACAGTGATCCTAAACCGGATCATCGACAGGAAGGAGATGTGAAAATGCCGGAAACCTGCAAGAAATGCGGAAGTATTCATATCATAATGACAGATCATATGCAGATTTGTGATGACTGCTTGAGCACGGTTGTTTTCAACGAAGATGGAACCGTTTTTGCCGAGCATTTAACGAGTGAAGATTTTAAAAAGAATTATATGAGGGTCAGAGCACAACTCAGACCTGAAAACGGGAAGCCGGCTACGGCTTGCAGGACATTGTATGCGGATGAAATGGAGATCCCGCCGATTCTCAATCTTTACGGTTTAGCCCTTGTCGGTGAAAAGAAATACAAAGATGCCATCCGCTTGCTGAAAAAAGCAGCAGAACTTAATCCTTTATATGTAACTGCCCTGTATAACCTAGCCACTGCATACGAGTTATCCGAAGATCATGATAAAGCGGTAACGTATTACGACCAGGCTTTGAAGAACATTACGACCGGGGATGAAAGATATGCGGATATCAAAGGGGCATGTGCGCTTGCCATGGCGAAGCAACGCAGATTCAGTAAAGCTGAATACTATTTGGAAGATGCCGAGAAGCAGGGCTTTGAGTACGGTGGTATCGTTCGCCGCGTAATTGACAGGGCCGGGACAGATGACGATGATGCACCCATAGGAAGAACAAACAGGAAGGAACAACTTGATACGAAGGAACCCGGCAAAACGGCAGATGATCAGCCGTCCAAGGAAGAGAAGGTGTACTCGTCCGGGCAGACAAATGCTGCACCGCAGGGAGAACAGAGGATAAAAGGGGCCAAGAAGATCACATGGCCGTATTTTGCAGGAATCGGGCTACTGGCGGTTATCTTTTTTTCCGGAATCGTTCAGTCCATTCTGGTCTATCTGCTACTGATCGGTGGAATAGCGGTATGTGTATTTCTTATTGCGCAAACGAACAAACACAATGCAGCCAACGGACATGATAATTTTTCGGTGAGACGCAGAAAATCCAAAGCAGAGAAAGCATATAAGGAAGCTCTGAGATTTGCGCAAATGCAGCGCGACGGTTATTGGTCATGGGAACAGCGTGCGTTGAATCAATCAGAATTTCTTGCCATAGAGAACAACAAGACACAGATCGCAATGCTGAAAGGAGAGATTTCTCAGTTGCGAGTTGATGCATATGGCTACGGGGTTTCCTCTGCGAGAAAAAAACAATTAGAATCCAGACTGTGGGCAAAGCAGGCAGAAGTCAGAAATTTGGAAGGAAATATCAGAAATATAGAAGAGAATGCAAAGGTCCGTGTATATCATGATCCGGATCCCACCGTACAAGACCCGACGCAGGAGGAGGTTTTCAGAAAGGAACTCGGAAATGAATGGTACGAGATCATTTATGGGAACCGCTCCAATCTCTGAATCTCATATTTATTGTGGTTATTTTGTGAAAAGTGTTGTATAATAAACAAAATATCAAAGATTCATTAGGAGGATACCCCCTATGCTTGCAACCTTGATTCCCTTATTTGATAAAGATTTAAAAGTGTTTGCGTATTCGCTGTTCTCGCAGAAAGTCGATCTGCTGAAGAACCCGGGTATGCAGGGCTTTGGCCGCAACGACGGAGCAGGCTCCGTAAACGGTCTCGATCTGATCAAAGATATGGGAATTGACACGCTTGCCAATGATGTGGACGTATTCGTCCCGGTCGGCAATATCGCGGTTTTCTCTCCGGATATCGAGGCGCAGGATTTTGTACCGCGCAAGAGGATCGTTCTTTTATTCGATCACCTGATCAGACCGGAAGACAACTACATCGAGAGACTGACAGAGCTTCGCAAGGCGGGCTACAGACTGGCGATGCGCAAGCTGCAGGTTTCCGAGTTTGAAGAGTTCAAGCCGGTATTGTCCTTAATGGATTATATCTTTATCGACTGCAAGAAAGTGGATGTGACCAAGGCGAAGATCTATTTCGGACAGGTTCATCCGAAGATCAGCATCATCGTCGGCAATCTGACCGACATGGATAAATTCGATGCGCTGAAGGAAGACACAGCGTATGCGGCCTTTGAAGGTGAGTTCTACCGTATCCCGATCAACAAGGGCGATTCGGCGGTATCTCCTTTGAAGGCGAACTACTTACAGCTGCTGCAGATGGTCAACGATCCTGATTTTGAACTGACAAGAGCAGCGGATGTCATCGGACGCGATACAGCTCTGGTTCTGGAACTGCTGAAGATGGTCAACCGTATGACGATCAACAACGGGATCACAACGATCCGCCACGCGGCTGCGATGCTCGGACAGAAAGAACTGAAGCGGTGGATCAACACAGCGGTCACAAAGGAACTGTGCTCCGACAAACCGAACGAGATCACGAGACTTTCCCTGCTGCGTGCGAAGTTCGCGGAAGATCTGGCTCCGTTATACGATCTGAAACTGAAATCTTCCGAGCTCTTCTTAATGGGACTGTTCTCCGTCCTCGATCTGATTCTCGATATGCCGATGGCAGAGGCGCTTGAAAAAGTCAATGTATCCAAGGACATCTTTGCAGCCCTTGTGGATCATGACGGCGCACTTGCTCCGGTCCTGGATCTGATCACACAATATGAAAATGCGAACTGGCAGGAAGTATCCCGCCAGATGATGGTAAACGGACAGGATACCAACGATGTTTATGAAGCGTACATCAATGCGGTACGCTGGTACAGAGACGTATTCTTTGCATGATCTTTACAGATCAGCAATAGCGATCGACGCACAATGTCAGGATACAAAGAGCTGCCCGCAAGGACAGCTCTTTATGTGGATAAGGGTTTTGAAACGATGGAGGATCTGAAATGAAAAACAGGATCATGCTGTTCTATCCGCCGGGGATGCTTTTCCAGCGCGGAGAAGACCGCTGCCAGCAGAATATCAAAGACGCTTCCGCGGAAGCCATGCGTGCCTGCAACGACTTAGGCTATGGTGCCGCGATCCTTTTGAAAAAGGGATATGAGGTCAAACTGCGCGATTACCAGACGGAGGGTGTGAGCCTCCCTGAAATGTATGCGGAGTTTGATGCGTTCAAGCCCGATCTCATCATGATGAGCATCACCAATACGACGATCTTTGACGACCTGAAACTGTTAAAGGAGATCAAGGAAAAATACGATCCCGTCATCGTGATCAAGGGCGCGCTGTTTTACGATCCCGAGCAGGAGATGTTAGACCTTCTCGATCTGTCCTGCGTGGATTACATGATCGGCGGCGAGGTTGATTTTGCCATCGGCGAGATCGCGGATCTGGCACTGCGCGGCGAGGGGAATGCGGATGACATCCTCTCGATCCTGTACCGGAAAGAAGACGGGAGCTTTGCACGCACGAAGTTCCATGTCTGGGGAGAGGACCTGGATTCGAGACCGTTCCCTGCCAGGGAGCTGATGAACAATGCGCTTTACAAACGACCCGATACCGATGAGCCCATGGCAACGATCCAGACGGGACGCGGCTGTCCTTCTTCCTGCGTGTTCTGCTTAACGCCTGTGATCTCCGGAAAATGTGTGCGTATGCGCAGCCCGCAGAACGTCATGGACGAGCTGACGGAGTGTTATGAAAAGCACGGGATCCGCAACTTCTTCTTCAAGGCGGATACGTTCACGATCGATCCCGCATGGGTCAAGGAGATGTGTGAACTGATCATCGCATCGCCGCTGCACGGGAAGATCGCGTTCACGGCAAACTCGCGCGTGAATCCGTTATCGAAAGAAACCCTGCAGCTGATGAAAGACGCCGGCTGCTTTATGGTCGCGTTCGGATTTGAGAGCGGATCGGATGAGATGTTAAAGACACTGAAAAAGGGAACGACGGTCGAGATGAACCTGCGCGCCGCCAAGTGGTGTCACGAGGTGGGACTGCCGTTCTGGGGATTCTTTGTGATCGGTTTCCCGTGGGAAAACAGGGAGCACATCCTGGCCACGAAAAAACTGATCCTGCAGGCGGACCCGACCTTTATCGAAGTCAAGATGGCGCTGCCCTTCTACGGGACACCGCTCTACGATGCTGCAAAGGAGTTCGGCCTGCTCGCAGAGTCGCCGCTTGGATCCGATTTCTTCCATTCGGCCATGAGCGGAACGAAGTACCTCTCGCAGGCGGAAGTGGAGAAGCTTCGCAAGAACATCCTGCTTTCATTCTATCTGCGGCCGAAGTATATCTTCCGGAAGTTTGCCGAGTGCATCACAAAGCCGAGGGTGTTCGCGAATTACGTGAAGTACGGCGTTAAGATGCTTGTCAATATTATTAGACATTAATCATGATTTTACAGATCACAAATGGCAGAGTGGAGTTCTCGGGCGAGATCCTGTTCGAGCACGCTGATTTTGTCATCAAGAATAAAAATGAAAAGATCGCCCTTGTCGGACGGAACGGATGCGGCAAGACCACCTTCCTGAAGGTCATCAGCGGCGAGATGCAGATGACGCAGCATGAGAATGACGCGCCATCTGTTCTTTCACGTACGGGAAATCCTTCAATCGGCTACCTGCGCCAGATCTCTTTTTCCGATGAGAACCTGACAGTGGACGCCGAGATGCAGAAGGTGTTCAGGCGCCTGATCGATATGAAGGACCGCATGGAAGAACTGGTGCATCTGATGGAAGAACATGCGGAGGGTGCGGACCACGATTCCCTGATCGAAGAATACACGAGGCTGCAGGAAACCTTCCAGGACCTGGGCGGTTATTACTACGAAAAAGAATACGATACGATGCTTCGTAAATTCGGCTTTTCACAGGAGGACAAACAGAGAAAACTCTCGGAGTTTTCCGGTGGCCAGCGAACGAAGCTCGCGTTCATCAAACTGCTTTTGTCAAAGCCGGAAGTCCTGCTCCTTGACGAGCCGACCAACCATCTGGATATCAACGCGATCGAATGGCTGGAGGGATATCTGAAGACCTATCCCTATGCCCTTGTGGTGGTATCGCACGACCGGATGTTCCTCGACAGGATCGTGGATACGGTCTATGAGATCGAACATCAGACCATGACCTGCTATCCCGGCAACTACACTGCTTTTGCGAAGCGCAAAAAAGAAGACTACGAAAAGCAGCTCAAGGATTACAGGCGGCAGCAGGCGGAGATCAAACGGCTGTCCGACCTGGCCGAGAAGATGAAACATCATCCGACCAAGGTGTCCATGGCGCATTCCAAGGAAAAAGCGATCGAGCATATGGACAAGATCGACTCTCCGGAGAAAGCGGATACCAGAACGTTCCATGCGTTCTTTACGCCGGAAAGAGAACCCGGAAAGGATATTCTTTTTGCGGAAGACCTGACGATCGGTTATGCACAGAACGATCCGCTCTGTACAGTGTCCCTTGCGATCAAGCGGGGCGACAGACTGGGGATCCTCGGCGGAAACGGACTTGGAAAATCAACCCTGTTAAAAACGCTGGTGGGACAGATCGATCCGCTGTCCGGCACTTACAGGTACGGCGTCAATGTGGAGGTGGGCTATTTTGACCAGCAGATGGCGCAGTATTCCTCGCGCAAAACGGTGCTGGATGATTTCTGGGATGTTTATCCGAAACTGATGCAGCAGGATGTACGCAGTGCGCTCGGCGCTTTCCTGTTCACACAGGAGGAAGTGTACAAGACTGTTGACATGTTGTCGGGCGGTGAGAAGGTGCGGCTGGCTCTGGCCAAGATCTTTCAGCGCAGGCCCAACGTGCTGATCCTCGATGAGCCGACGAACCACATGGACATGATCGGCAAGGAAACGCTTGAGGACATGCTGTTAAAATACGCGGGAACCGTGATCTTCGTGTCGCATGACCGTTACTTCATCAGCCGTGTCGCGACAAGCGTACTGGAGATCCTCCCGCACGAAGCGAAACTCTATCCGTTCGGCTATGAGGACTATCTCGAAAAGAGCGGACGGAAACCGGGCGATGCCGGCAATATAGTTATGTCAACCAAGAAAGCGAACGACCCGCTGCTGGCGGCAACGCTTGATGCAGTCAGAACCTATGGTGCGGCAAAATCAGAAGAGAGCAGGGAACCGACCAAGGCGCAGCTTTCCTATCAGGCCGGAAAAGAACTGGCCAGACTGCAGAAACGCCTGCAAAAGACAGAAGAAGAACTGGAGCGTGCGGAAGAAGAACTGCAGGAACTGAAAGACGAACTGATGGATCCGGCTCTTGCCAGTGACTACGTGAAACTAAAGGAACTGCAGGATGCGATCGACGCCAAGGATGAGCAGATCCTGACGCTCATGGAAGAATACGAAAAAACGGATGAGCAGCTGAAAAGCGCTAATCAGGTGATCGGAGAGAAAGAATGAAGGACAGACTGACGGCTTCCGATATCCGGAAGATGGAAGAAGAGATCGAGTACAGAAAGGTAACGCTCAGGAAGGAACTGCTTGAGCATGTGAAGGTTGCCAGAGCACAGGGAGACCTGTCGGAGAATTTCGAATACAAAGCGGCCAAACAGGAGAAGAACCGGAACGAAAGCCGGATCCGCTATCTGGAAAGGATGGTAAGGACTGCGGTCGTGATCGACGATTCTTCTGCGGATGACGAAGTGGGCATCAACAATACGATCCTGGTGGAGTTTTGCGATGACCATACAACGGCGTCCTATAAGATCGTCACGACCGTGCGCGCGAATTCGCTCAAAGGGCTGATCTCGATCGAATCCCCGCTCGGAAAGGCACTGATGGGACACAGGGCCGGCGACACCGTTACGGTGCATGTGGACGACAAGACGACGTATGAAGTCACGATCAAAGAGATCGACAAGTCGTCGGATGATGCGGAGGATGCGATCAGGCAGTACTGATCGTTTCCGGATGACATATCATACATGCGAAATGCCGATTGAATGAAAGTCACGGTTGTTGTATAATATGGCAAGTGCCACGTGGTTCACGCGGCACATAAAACGGAACAGAAAATAACAATTTGAACGGAATACCGGGATAAGGAGAATAAATCATGGCATTACTGAAAAAATGGCGCGATATGGCGTATTCAGAGACAGCAGATAAGGGAAAACTGCAGAAAATGTGGGCAGATTATTTCCTGAAAGAAAAGGAGATCTATATCGATCTGTTATCGTCACCAGACACAGAGGTGGCAGGTTCCGTTAAGGAGCTTGCCGAAAAATACGACGTTGACATCATGACGATGACGGGATTCTTAGACGGGATCAATGACTCTCTGGTCACGCCGAATCCGATCGAAGAGATGGAAGAAGACACAAAGGTTTCCCTGAAGTTTGATAAGGAGAAACTTTACAAAAATATGGTTGCGGCAGGCGCAGACTGGCTTTACGGTCTGGAAGAGTGGAACGACATTTTTGATGCGGACACGCAGAAGAAACTCTACAAAGAGCAGAAGAGTTCCACGACCTTCAAGAGAGAGGGCGCGAAGATCGGAAGAAACGATCCGTGTCCGTGCGGGAGCGGCAAGAAGTATAAGAATTGCTGCCTGCGCAAAGCCTGACAAGTATGGAATAGGAAAGAAGGAATAGAAATATGAAGATCACTTTGAAAGACGGTTCCTGTAAGGAATACGCGGGCGCACTTAGCGTCCTGGACATAGCAAAAGATTTGAGTGAAGGCCTGGCAAGAAATGCCTGTGCCGGAGAGATCGACGGGGAGAGAGTGGATCTTCGGACCATGGTGGACCATGACTGCAGCGTCAATATTTTAACGTTTGCAGACAAAGGCGGCGCGGATGCGTTCCGCCATACGACCAGCCACATCATGGCGCAGGCGATCAAGCGTCTGTATCCGACAGCAAAGCTTTCGATCGGACCTTCTATTGACGACGGATTCTATTATGATATTGATTTTGACGCACCGATCAACGAAGAAGCGTTTGAAGCGATCGAGGCGGAGATGAAGAAGATCGTCAAAGAGGACCTGCCGCTTGAATACTTCACGATGCCGAGAGAAGAGGCACTTCAGTTTATGAAGGATCAGGACGAACCCTACAAGGTCGAACTGATCAGCGATCTTCCAAAAGACGCGGTCATCAGTTTCTATAAACAAGGCGAGTTTACCGACCTGTGCGCGGGGCCGCACCTCATGAGCACCAAATATGTCAAAGCATTTAAACTGCTCAAACTGGCAGGTGCTTACTGGAGAGGCAACGTGGAGAACAAGATGCTGACCCGTATCTACGGTACTTCCTTCCCCAAGGCGGCGGAACTGGAAGAGTATCTGGCCAAGCTCGAAGAAGCCAAACAGAGAGACCATCGTAAGATCGGCAAAGACATGCAGCTGTTCATGACGGATGATCTCGTAGGCAGAGGACTTCCCATGTTCCTTCCCAAAGGTTATACGGTCTGGATGGAACTGGAAAACTACATCAAGGAAAAAGAGCGCGACCTGGGATACCAGCATGTAATGACCCCCTGCGTGGGCACGGTGGCTCTTTACCAGACGAGCGGACATTGGGATCATTATAAAGAGAATATGTTCCCGGCCATGGAAGTGGAAGGCGAGAATTTCGTTCTCCGTCCCATGAACTGCCCGCACCATATGATGATCTATGCCAACAAGCTACATTCATACCGTGATCTTCCGATCAGGATCGGTGAGATCGCTCATGACTTCCGGTATGAGCCGAGCGGATCGTTAAAAGGAATAGAACGCGGACGGCATTTCTGCCAGAATGATGCCCATCTGTTTGTGACTCCGTCGCAGATCAAGGATGAGGTAAGCCGCGTGGTCGATCTGATCTTCGACGTATATAAGGATTTCGGTATCACGGATTACAGATGTGTGCTTTCTCTCCGTGATCCGGCCGATACGAAGAAGTATCATCCGGATGATGATATGTGGAATATGGCGGAGGATGCGCTGCGTCAGGTGCTCAATGATATCGGCATCGAATACACCGAGGAGATCGGTGAGGCAGCCTTCTACGGACCGAAGCTGGACGTCAACGTCAAGCCCGCGGTCGGCATGGAGTATACGCTCTCCACTTGCCAGTTAGACTTCTGCCTGCCGGCCAAGTTCGATCTGAAGTACATTGATTCCGACGGCAGTGAGAAGACCCCCGTGGTCCTTCACCGCGCGATCCTGGGATCACTTGACCGCTTCATGGCATACATCATCGAAGAGACCAAAGGGAAATTCCCGGTATGGCTCTCACCGGTTCAGGTGAAGGTCCTGCCGATCTCAGACAAATATGTTGATTACAGTAAATCGGTACTTGCAAGACTGAAAGCTTCCGGTATCCGCGCGGAAATGGATATGCGGACGGAAAAGATCGGATATAAGATCCGGGAAGCAAGGCTTGAGAAAGTACCCTATATGTTAGTCTTAGGACAGAAAGAAGAAGAATCAGGAAAGATCGCAGTCAGAAGCCGGTTCCTGGGGGACGAAGGCGCTAGAGATCTTGATGAATTTATAGAACAGGTACTGGACGAGATTGCATCGAAAGTGATTCGCGATGAACTAAATGAGGAAACTGATAGGGAATAAAGCTTTTTATAAACAGGTGCTCGCAATCTCACTGCCGATCATGTTGCAGAACGGGATCAGCAATTTTGTGGGCATGCTGGACAACATCATGGTAGGACGCGTGGGCACGGAACAGATGTCCGGCGTCTCCATCGTCAACCAGCTGATCTTTATATTTTATCTATGCATCTTCGGCGCCATCTCCGGCGCCGGCATTTTTACAGCGCAGTTCTTCGGGCAGAAGAACATGAAGGGCGTACGGGATACGCTCCGGTTTAAGATGATCATCTGCCTCGTCATCACGGGGATCGCGGTAACGATCCTGCTTGTATTTCAGGATCCGCTGATCTCACTGTATCTGCATGACGGCTCGGCAACGGGCGATCTTGCAGCTACGCTCAAATACGGCAAAGACTATCTCTGGATCATGATGATCGGGTTATTCCCGTTCGCGGTGGAACAGAGTTATTCCTCCACGCTCCGTGAGACCGGCGAGACGGTCGTGCCGATGCGTGCGAGCATCATCGCCGTCTTTGTGAACCTCGTACTGAACTACGTGCTGATCTACGGTAAATTCGGGTTCCCGGTACTGGGCGTACAGGGTGCCGCGGCCGCGACGATCGTTTCGCGTTTTGTGCAGGCAGGCATCGTCATTTCGTGGGCGCATATGCACACGGCCAAAGTGCCGTATATGGTTGGCACCTACGAGAGCCTGCACGTGCCGTTTGACCTGATCAGGAAGATCGCCATCATGGGTACGCCGCTTCTTGTCAACGAAGGACTCTGGGCAGCAGGCATCGCCACACAGACCCAGTGTTATTCGGTCAGAGGCCTGTCCGTCATTGCGGCGCTCAACATCAGCTCTACGATCACGAACGTGTTCAACATCGTCTTTATCGCGCTCGGAGATGCCGTTGCGATCATCGTCGGGCAGCAGCTGGGCAGCGGCGAGCATGAAAAGGCGCGGGATACGGCGTACAAGATCATTGCGTTTTCCGTGACAAGCTGTGTGGTCGTCGGTTCGATCCTGTTTATCGTGGGCCCGTTCTTCCCGGATATCTACAACACCTCCGCGGAAGTAAAAGACCTCGCAGGGCGCTTCATCCGTTGTGCGGCAGTCTGCATGCCGTTGCACGGTTATCTGCACTCGACCTACTTCACGCTGCGCTCAGGCGGCAAGACGATCGTGACGTTCTTATTCGATTCGTTCTTCCTGTGGGTAGTGGCCGTGCCGCTTGCGTATGTTCTGACGCATTTCACCGGCATGTATATCGTGTGGATCTATTTATGCTGCCTGCTTGTTGAGAGCATCAAGATCGTGATCGGAACGATCCTGCTTCGAAGCGGTGTATGGATGAATACGATCGTCAATGAAAATTAAATAAAAATCACTTGCACAGTATTACACATTGTGTTAAAATCATTTTACAACAGATCAACAGCGCGCGGATTTAAGTCCGCGCGCGCCTGTCTGATCCGGCAGTTTCAATCTGCCGGTCCCGGCAAGACCGTCCTTACCGGTCATTCCAATCAACAACTAAGGATCACCACATGGAACTGGACTTTTTGTCCCGACGGATCTCATTGCCTGACATAGATCCGCCGGAGCTGGCATCTCCTCCAAAACGGAGTCCGATCGAGTCGTCGTCCGTCCTTCTTACCATTGCACCATCTTTTACCATGGCGCTGCCGATGCTGCTTGGTTTTTATCTGATGTACCAAAGCAACAGTTACGGCATGCACTACATGACCATGGGACTGACGACGGCTGTCGGCTCTGCGCTGCTGGGAACCGTCTGGGGAACGTTAAACTGCCGCAGGCGGACCCTGAAGATGCGGTTTAATGAGCGGCTGCGGAAACGTTCCTACCGGAAATATCTGCAGGACTTTGAAGCAAAGATAAAGGAAGAGATCAACTATCTTGAAAACATATACAGGAACCACGATCCGGATCCGAAGGAGTGGATCGATACGGCAAGGGAGAGGGTATGCTGCAGCAGGGAAGAACCGGACCCTGCGATCAGACTGCGGCTTGGACTTGGAGAGATCCCATATCCCATCCGGATGGAACAAAGCGGCGGGTTTGCCAAAAACAGGGATATTCTCGGCAGGGAAGCTGAATTGTTACAAAAGAAATACAGTCGCCTGAAGCGTGTTCCGATCTGTGTTGACTTAATCGGTCAAGACGAACTGACGCTTCTAAGCCGGCGGGCAAGTGACCTCTATCATCTCGTTACGCTCCTCCTTGTAAGATGTGCGCTGACTTATCAGGAGAGAGCGGTGAAGATCCTGCTTGATACAGAGGATAAACTGCTTAGAGAACGGACAGAGTGGACGGCTTTCCTCCCGCACCTGATATCGGAGACGGACGCAGGATCGCTCCCGGAAGATGTTTACCTTTTGATCTTCACGGATCAGGCATCGCTGTCAAAAGAATTCCTGCAGCATCCAAACAGGATCCTCGTCCGGCTTAAGATGCACTCCGGGGATCAAAGCGGTCCTGCAGGAAGTACAACCGCCATGATCACGGAACAGTTTACGGGGCTTGTACTGGCGGACGGGAAACGGGTCGTGCTTGATTTTGACCGGATCGGGCAACGGGAAGCAGAGCTTGCTGCAAGGGCGCTTTGCAGGCTGAAGAAGGAACCCGGGGATGAGGAGGGGATCCCGGATGTTTATCCGATCCTTTCGATGCTTCAGGAAGAGAGTGTAAGCATCGCAGAAAACTGGGCAAGGTCCGATACGCGATCATCTCTTCGGGTGCCGCTTGGGATCGCGGCAAACAGGCAGATCATATATCTGGATGCGCACGATAAACGGGACGGGCCGCACGGACTCATCGCGGGTATGACCGGCAGCGGGAAGAGTGAACTGCTCATGACCTATATCCTTTCGCTCTCTGTCAGGTATCCGCCCTGGGAAGTCGCGTTCTTTCTCATAGATTATAAAGGCGGCGGCATGTCGGCTGCCTTTGCCGGGTTGCCGCATGTGATCGGCAGCATATCCAATCTGTCCGGCCATACCATTGAGCGGGCATTCTTAAGTATCCGTTCGGAAAACGAGCGCAGACAGCGTTTGTTTTTGCAAAACGGAGTCAACCACATTTCGGATTATCACAGGAAGTATGCAGAAGAAGACGGCCTGGAAGCCCTGCCGCACATCTTTCTCATCGTCGATGAATTCGCACAGTTGAAGGCGGAAGAACCGGATTTCATGCAGGAACTGATCGCATTATCAAGAGTCGGCAGATCCCTTGGGATCCACCTGCTGCTTTGCACGCAGAAACCGTCCGGGAGCGTGGACAACACGATCATGACGAATGCGCGCTTTCAGATCGCGCTGCGCCTGCAGGATCCGCTCGATTCCAAGGAGGTCCTGCGCCACCCGGATGCGGCGGATCTTAAAAACCCGGGACGTGCCATCCTCCGCGTCGGTAACGACGAGGTCTATGAAACCTTCCAGTGTGCCTATGCACTTTCCCCTGCAGCGGAAGCAAAGAAGCGCTGCGTCTATCCGGCCGACCGTTTTGGGAGAAGACTTCCGGAAGCAGATCTTATGCAGGAGGAAGACGGAGCGGGATGTACGCAGACGGCAATGGACCTGTTGCTTGCCGAGATCCGGTCCTGTGCGGAAGAAGTTTGCAGGGCAGAGCCACAGGATCCGTATGGCAGCGTAATCCGCAAGAGCAGAAAAGTCAGGAGTCTCTGGCTTCCGGAACTGCCGGAGATCCTGACAAGGGAGAAACTTCGCGGGTATCTGAAGGGGCGTTTGGCGGACAACAGTAGCGGGCATGGCAGTTGTGCGGCAGATGGTGCGGATGGGATCATGGCAGGAAGTTTGGGTACCGGTGTGTTGGTAGGACTATGGGATGACCCAGTAAATGTGCTGCAGGGACCGCTGTATCTTGATCATCGCATGGGGCATCATCTGATCTGCGGTATGCCAAGGAGCGGGAAGAGTGTCTTTTTAAAAACCTATCTGACGGGACTGCTTTGTCAGCCTTATCATCCGCAGGTGTTTGTGTGTGACCTTGGCGGCGGGCTTCTCTCCTCTTTTGCAGAACGAAAGCAGGGCGTGACCTGTCTTTCGGAGGAAGCGGTGCAGGAAATACCGGCCCTCCTTTCTGAGCTGCATGCGCATGAAAAAGATGCGGTCCTCATTCTGGACGGGCTGTCCGTGCTGCTCGCGGAGTGTCCCGGCGCTTCGGAGCTGCTGCTGAAACTGCTGCGTGACGGCATCCGGAAACAGATCAGTGTGATCATAAGCGCAAACGGGATCGGCCTTGGCGAGATGAGCCAGACCATGCTCACTTACATGGACAGATGTTTCTGTCTGCGCATGCAGGATAAATTCCGCTATGCGGAGATCTTAAGGGATCCGCATTTTAAGGGAAGTACGGGACTTGGTCCCGGCAGAGGTTATGTCAGAAGAGGGGAGCAGATCGTATCTTTTATGACTATGACGGATGCAGACGGGAGGGTGAAATGATCTTTACGGACGTGGTCATGCCGGATGAAAAGACCTATTATTTCTGGCTGGATGAACAGGCGGGGACAGACAACGTACTCGAAGAACTGCTGCTGTTTTTGTCAAGGCGTACGGGACTTCCGCCGGGTGCCTGCAAGGCAGCGCTGTACCGGCAGAAGAAGGAACTGGCTTTGTACGACGGATCCGGGAAACAGTTGCAGGGCCAGATGACGCTCTTTGAGCAGGGGATCGGAAGCGGCTGCAGGTTAAGGCTTGCACCGGCCAGTACGTAAGAAAGAAAAGAATATACGGATAGAAACGGAGGACAGTTATGCATCTTCTGAGCGAGTATGCGCAAATGGAAGAGAAACGGGAACGGTTTCTCGAACTGTATGAGCAGATGGTCACGGAGATCGAGGGATTGCAGAAAATGGCGCAGGCCCTGCAGCTCCCATGGGAAGGCAGTGCGCAGAAACAGTTTATGATCCGGCTGGAAGCAGATCACATGGAGATCAAGCAGATCATGGACAGGCTGCATGCGGCGATCGAACTGCTCTCGGATGTCCTCGCCAAATACCAGAAGACGGAAGGGGTGATCGCGGACCTGCTCGATGCACTCTGACGGAAGATAAAGGAGAGAGGGAAAAATGAGCAGGAGAGAGAAGATAGAGATTGATTTTGCCAGGTCACTGGAGCGGGCACAGGAACTGGAAGATATGGCGGCCCGCCTGTACGAACTGGCAAAGAACGGGATCCCCGGAACCCTGCAGATGATCGCGGAAGGGTTCGGCGGGGAGAACGGTACACGGTTTCGCGAAAAGAGCGCGAAGATGGAGCCTGCGCTGCTGACACTTGCGGACCGCATGATGATCGCAGCACGCAATATCAGGTTCAGTGCGGAAGTGATCTACCGTGCGGAAAAGAGCGCGGAAATGATCTTTTAGAAGAAAGGAGAAACTATGGCATTTTTTTGTGTGACAAGTTCGAGACTGCGTGCTGGCGCAGAAGAACTGACGCAGTTAAACAGCCGCTTCCAGGCGGCAACGGAGGAACTGGACGGAACGGAAACAGCTTTAAAGGGCATGTGGGAAGGCAGTGCAAACGATGCTTTTCATGCGGCTTTTATCAGGGACAGAGGGCAGATGGACGCCTTTCATGAGGCGATCGTGCACTATGTGCAGGCCCTGCTTACGATCGCGGCGAAGTATGAAGAGGCGGAAGCCAGAAATACGCAGATCGCCGGCACCAGAAATTATTAGAAAGGAGAGAGCAAAATGGAAGGTTATTTAAAAGTCACACCCGAGCAGCTGATCAAAGCGGCGGAGAGTTTTGCGCAGGCCGGACAGAATATCGGCAATCTCACTTCGGAAATGATGTCCATCGTCAATTCCCTGAAAGGGATCTGGCAGGGCGAAGCGGCAGAGAGTTATACCGGAAAGTTTACGGGACTCAGTGATGATATCGCGCGCATCAACAACATGATCACGGAACATGTCAATGACTTAAATGAGATGGCGCGTACCTATCAGGCGGCGGAAGATGCGAGTGCGCAGGAAAGCGCAGCGCTGCTTTCGGATGTTGTAAGTTAGGTTGGCTTTGCCGGCTGTTTTGGAAAGGGGAGTACCGGTGGAATACGGCTATAAGACTTTGATCCTGATCGATAATTCGGCCTCGGTCTCCATGGGAAACAGGGAGATCGTAAAGGAGACGTTAAAGTACCTGATCCGGCACGGGATGTCGGAGAATGATTTTGCCTTAGCGACATATACGGGGCAGACGGAACTGCTGGTCGGCTACGGGAGTGCGCAGGAAGACTATCTGGACGCCATTGAGAAGATCGTCTACGTGGAAAAAGACACCTGCCTGCCGGATGTGCTGATGCATACGCTGACGGAATGGCGGGATGCTGATTTTGCCATGCGGTCCATCCTGGTGTTTACGGACGGGCTTGGTGCGGAGTCGCAGACCTATCCGGTCGAGGAGGTTTATTTCCGCCTGAATGAGAGCGGCTATCCGTTGTATGTGGTGGGGCTGACGCAGCAGACGAACCAGATGCAGTTAAACCGCGCAGCCTCGATGGCGCGGATCAGTCACGGGAAGTATTTCCCGACGGACTTTGAGGACAGCGAGGCGGAGGTGGAGCGCAAACTCACGGAGCAGATCCTCTCCGCCATGCAGGAAGCGCGCAGGGAGGATGCGGATGCCGGGGCAGCTGAAACGGCAGCAGGGGAAAATCAGCCGGCAGAGGAAGAGGCGGCGGCAGATCCCCTGACGGAGGAATATGAGCAGGAAGAGAACCTTGCTGCCTACGCGGAAGAAGTAAGCGCCGGCACGCTGACAAAGACCGGGCAGGGAACGGTTTTGTTCGGCGCCATTGCCGCGGGGATCACGGCGGTCATCCTTCTTTTGCTCATGCTGATCCGTTATCTTGGCAGAAAGCATGTGAGCGAAACGGCAGGCGTTCCGGGGAGCAGGGAACCGGAGGTGCGGGAGATCACGCTGGAAGATCTGAACGATCCGATGCGGTTTTTCCATATGCCGATCCTGCGCTCGATCGTGATCGGTAAGAACCGCAGGGAAGCGGACGTCTGTATCGAACATGATGAGGATGTATCCGACAGACATTGCGAACTGTTAAGAAGGGATGAGAAATGCTTTTTGCGTGATCTTGCATCCGAGAAGGGCACGTACCTAAACGGCGAGCGGATCTATCGTGAAATGGAACTGCACAGTGCGGATGTGATCACGGTCGGACGGGCGAAACTGATGGTGAAACTATGAGCGAAGAAGAACTGCTGCTTTTGTCGAACTATGTCTATATGGAAGCCAGCACGGATCCGATGACGATCGGAGAATCGCTTGACCGGTTTCGGAATGCGCAGGGAACGTTTGATGAAAACAGCGTGGCAGCCGCAGGGATCGGCGGCGGGATGACGCGTGCGCAGGCAGCGGACCTGTTCACGCGCATGGATGCGATGCCCGCTTCCTTTCAGGAACTGTATCCGTCCAGGATCAAAAACAGTGCTGACCTACGCGGGATCTGCTATACGCAGGGCGAGATGGACGGCGGTGAGGGAACCGTTGTGTTCCGCGGAACAGGCGGCACTTATAATGCCTGGCATGACAACGTGCTCGGGGAGTATCTGCCATCGACCGGAATCCAGAAACAGGCGGCTGATTTTGTCAATTATGACTGTATGGGATTTGACCAGCTGACGGTGACCGGTCATTCCAAGGGCGGGAATCTTGCCATGTACACAACGGTCATGTGCGCATCCGTTGCTGTCTGCGTATCGTTTGACGGGCAGGGATTTTCCCTTGCTTTTCTACACGAGAACATGGCACGGATCGCGGAGGTGTCCGGGAAGATCAAGTCCGTCAGTGCGCACAATGATTTTGTCAATATCCTGCTGCACTGCATCGCAGGGGAACGCGTATTTGCGCAGAATCCGGCAAACGGGATCGATGCGCACTCGTCCTATTATCTTCTTACCGGCAATACATTCGATGAAAATGGAAATCTGATCAGCACCCGCGAGCAGTCGGTTGCGGCCTTTGCACTGCAGGAAGCACTGAAAGAGGTCACGGAACAGATGGATGCGCTGCCGGATGGCGGCAACCGTGAGATCTCTGCGCTGCTTGCCGCATATGTTGCGGCGATCATGAGTGAGGACAGGGGCGAAGTATATGAGCAGGAGCAGATCCGTGCGGCGCAAGAAGATGTGGGCAGATATCTTTTGCAGTTTCTGCCCGGCTATGACCGGACGCTGATAGAGAGCGTGGCGATCCATACCCTGCAGAAGGATGTGAAGACAGAGGCGCTTGAAAACGGCTCCGGCCAGATCGAATTGGCAGGAAAGTGCATGCGCAACATCCGGGAACGGCTCACCGCACTGGCAGCAGGCGTCGATCCGGAGGACCGGATTGGATATTATGTTAACCAACAATTAAATGCACTGCAGTCTGAAATGCAGGAGCAGATCAGCATCCTGGACACTTATTCGAACACGCTCTTAAAAGTTCGTGATCTTTACGTGCGCAAGGAGCAGGATCTTGCGGCACAGATCGCCGGGGTGTGATATAATATGAAAAGAAGGAAAACGGACCAAGATTTTGAATATGATTCTCTGGGAATCCGGTTTGAATTTTCGGCTTATGAACTGGATACAAAAGAGTATGCAAAATTGGACAACCGTTACTATTTATACTTCTTTGAAAATCACGGATTTAATGACTACAATATAGTTGAACGATATGAATTCTGAATTCAGGAAAGGAGCGTCCGGTATGGAGGAACTGATCACGAAACTCAATGCGATCCCCGATTCTTATTTCGGATTTGTTGCTGGAATCGCAGCCTATGTGAAACAAAAGCCGGAACGGCTCCAAAGGGTATTACAGTACATGGATTCATCTGCAAATCTGAAATCATCCGACGTTGTAAAATTTGTCATGGAACAGCCGGATTTTCATGAATTCGGTTCGGATTTGAGAGAGATGGCCGGATAAAAAGATGCGCGGGAGTAGGGGATGCTGGCATTAAGGATCACAAATATCAAAGAGGCGATGCGGCTTCTGCTGGACAAGAATGAAACGGCGTTTGATTCGTTTCTTCTGGCGGAGGCTTCCTTTACGACCTATGCGCAGATGACGATCGACGGCCATTTCCATCCGGAATTCTATTCTGCTGCGGAACTCGATGATATGAAGCGTGAAGCCGAAGAAGCAGGCAGGGTATTTTCTACACAGATGATCCGCTGGGCACAGGCCAAATCACAGTGCTTTGAATTCATAAAAGGAACACACACGCCGCTGCGTTTTCTGATCACGCTGTATCTGGCGGAAGAGAATATCGTAAGATTCCTGGCAGGCGTTGACACCACGCTGAAGGCCGGAGATATTGCGGGCCTCTCGCTCAATCTCAAATATGACGGTTCAAATCTGGTTTGCACATGTGCAGCAAGTCTCAACATCTTTTCAACCGACCGGTCGGTCGAGCACGCATGGGATGCCATGGTGCGCAAATTCTTTGATAAATACAATATTTCATATGAGGAAATGTAAGATATCGGAGGGACAGGTATGGTAGAAGAAATGGGCATGACCAATGAACAATATAAAGGAATGCTTCTGGATGAACTGGAGGACTGGAAGGAAGTTCTTGAGTATGCAAAAGAAGCAGGTGATGAAAAAGTCATCAGAAAAGCTGAAAAACAAATAGAGAAGATCAATGAAAAATTGAAGTTTTAGTGGTTGACAAGCCATTTTGGCTGTGTTATCATCACATTCGGCAAGCAGAGTATCCACTCTCACCCTGCAATTTATCGCACATCGAAGATGTGCGATGGTAACGAACCGCCATTTGCGAAGCAAATTCTCATGCGGTGAGTCCATGTGCCATATGGCAGGTAACATTAGCAGGCGTTCTAAAATCTTTCTTTCAGGCATGATATGCCGTGATTTTGATTTTATGTGGATAGTTGCTGCTATCCACTTTTTTTATCGTAAAAAGCACAAGCATATGGGAGGAAACGACTATTAGCGAAATGATGATCAACGAACAGATCCGTGATAAGGAAGTTCGTGTAGTTGGAGAAGATGGGGAACAGTTAGGGATCATGTCTGTAAAAGAGGCACAGGCTCTTGCGGACGAAGCAGGTGTGGATCTGGTCAAGATCGCACCGAACGCGAAACCGCCGGTATGCCGCATCGTTGACTACGGTAAGTTCAAATACGAACAGACGCGCCGCGAGAAAGAAGCGAAGAAGAAACAGCGCGTGATCGAAGTCAAGGAAGTCAGAATGTCTCCGAACATTGACACCAACGATTTGAATACAAAGACCAATGCAGCCAGAAAGTTCCTGGAGAAGGGAGACAGAGTGAAAGTCACCCTGCGCTTCAGAGGACGTGAGATGGCACACATGAACCAGAGCAAGTACATTCTGGATGATTTTGCAGAGGCACTTTCGGACATAGCGGTCGTTGAGAAACCGCCGAAGGCAGAAGGCCGGAGCATGACCATGTTCTTAGTCCAGAAGCGCCAGTAAGGTGTTTTTAACGGTAAGATAAAAATATACAGAACACAGGAGGAAATGGCAATGCCAAAAGTAAAAACAAACAGATCAGCAGCGAAGCGTTTCAGGGTTACCGGTACAGGTAAGATCATGAGAAATAAAGCCTACAAGCGCCATATTCTGACCAAGAAGTCAACCAAGGTAAAGAGAAACTTAAGAAAAGCTGCAGTCATCGACCCGACGAACGCAGCAAACATGAAGAAGATCACACCGTATCTGCATTAATATTTATCGAGCATCCGAAGGATGCTTGATGGTAACGAACCGCCATTCGCGAAGCGAATTCTATTGCGGTGAGTCCTTATGAAAGAGAATATGGAGGAATGAAAAATGGCTAGAATCAAAGGTGGCCTGAACGCCAAGAAAAGACACAATAGAGTATTAAAGCTTGCAAAAGGTTACAGAGGTGCACGCTCCAAACAGTACAGGATCGCTAAGCAGTCCGTTATGAGAGCGCTGACAACCAGCTATGCAGGCAGAAAAGAGAGAAAGCGTCAGTTCAGACAGCTGTGGATCGCTCGTATCAATGCAGCTGCAAGAATGAACGGACTTTCCTACAGCAAACTGATCCACGGATTAAAGCTTGCTAACATCGACATCAACAGAAAGATGCTTGCCGAGATGGCAGTCAACGATGCGGAAGGTTTTGCAACGCTGGCAGAACTTGCTAAAGACAAGATCGCATAAGCTATTCGTGAAGCGAATTCTCATGCGCTGAGTCCGTTAATTTATCGTGCAAACGAACCAAAAAACTGCTACACTATTTGTAGCGGTTTTTTTGTTGCAAAAAATACCTCTGCCCCTTACGGCAGAGCGGATCAGGAGAAGAAAAAATGGCGGACCGGAAGTTACTCACACAACTCAATGAAAACATTGCACGTGTCATGATCGGAAAGACGGAAGTGATCAGGCTGCTGCTTGCGGCACTGCTCGCAGACGGACATGTACTGATCGAGGACCTGCCCGGAAGCGGGAAGACGACGCTTGCAAGAAGTATCGCCGCATCACTCGGCTGTACGTTCAAACGCATCCAGTTCACACCGGACCTTCTGCCCGCCGATATCAGCGGACTGAACCTTTACGACCAGAAAGCCGGCGAATTCAGATTTCTGGAAGGCCCTGTTTTCACCAACATCCTGCTCGCGGATGAGATCAACCGCGCAACACCGAGAACGCAGTCGGCCCTGCTCGAAGCCATGCAGGAGAAACAGGTCACGGTCGACGGGAAGACATACGATCTTTCCGCGCCTTTCATGGTCATCGCAACGCAGAACCCGATCGAGACTGCAGGAACCTATCCTTTGCCCGAGGCGCAGCTGGACAGATTCATGATGCAGCTGTCCATGGGACTACCCGACAAAGACGAAGAAGTGGCGCTCTTAAAGCGCTTTGAAAAGGACGAGCCGCTAAGCAGCCTACAGCCGGTACTGACAGGCGAAGATGTCCTTCAGATGAGAGAAGAAGTGAAGCAGGTCTATGTGCATGACGATCTGCTTGCCTATATCGTATCCATCGTCGACAGTGCACGTAAGGATGATCGCGTGCGCATGCCGCTTAGCCCGCGCGCGACGCTTTCGTTTTTACATGCGCTGAAGGCTTACGCATATGTGGACGGCAGGGATCATGTACTGCCGGATGATGTGAAGAAACTGGCCGTTCCGGTACTTTCACACCGTATGCTGACCTATCACCAGAACAGTGAGCGCTCAGAAGTGATAGACGCCGCCCTGTCCAAAACAACCGTGCCTAGTGAGGACTTTACGCGCAGATGAAACTGATTGTTGCGATCCTGATCGCCGCTGCCGTATTCTGGCTGATCAGGCTCATGTACAGAAAAACCTGGGACGAGGGTTTGCAGGTTGAGGTCGCTTTTCCGGACCGTGTTCTTCGGGAAGGGGACAAAGGAACGCTGCAGGAAGTCATCACCAACGACAAGTTCCTGCCGCTGCCGATCCTGCAGATCAAGTTTGCGATCACGCGGACTTTCCGGTTTGCCAAAGACGCCGGTGGGGACGTGACGGATCAGTACTACCGGAATGAGTATTTTACGTTAAAATCATACGAACGCGTTACCAGGACCTATCCCTTTACCTGCACGAGACGGGGCCTCTTCACGATGAAGAACATGGACCTGATCTGCAAGGATCTGTTCATGAGCGAAGAGATGTATGCTTCGATCGAGCATAAAGCGTCGCTGCTCGTGATGCCCAGAAGAGTGCACGAGCGCGAGATCCCCTCTGACTGCCTGCGGCTTTTGGGAGAGATCGAAACAGATCTGAAACTGCAGGAAGATCCGTTCGCGTTTTCCATGATCCGCGAGTACCAGCCCTATGATTCGATGCACGCCGTCAACTGGAAAGTGTCCGCCAGGATGGACAAACTGATGGTCAACACGTTCAGGACCACGGTGCAGCGGGAACTCGTGATCATCCTCGACCTCAACACCCATGCGCAGCTGCAGGAAGATCTGATCCGCGAGGAACTGATCCGGATCGCCGCCACGCTCTGTGCTTATTTTGTCGGGAAAAAGATCCCGACGGGACTGCTTTCAAACGGCTGTGACATATTGAGTCATGAGCCGGAAAGCGTACGCGCCGGTGCGGACGAAGCGCATGTCCGCACGATCGAGATGACGCTTGGCAGGATCGATACAAAGCAGCCCTGTCCCGATATCCTGCCGATCTTAAAAGAGCGGATGCGGCTTAAAAATCACGAGGAGATCCTCTTACTGACCAATGACCGCAAGGATACATTCCTTGACGAACTGCGGGCGTTGCGGAACGGATCGGATAAACAGCTATATATGATCAACGCCTTCCTGAAGCGGGAACCGCAGAAGGAAAGCTGTGATTTTGCCATACCCTGGGAGATCATCCATGAATAAAGTCAAACGGCTCGCGGATCTTCTGAATGTGATCATGTATGCGTTCTGCGTTTCCATCGCAGGCCTGTTTTTGCTGGACGCCACCATGAATGCGGACCAGCCTGCCGGCCTGTTGCTTGCAGGCGCCTTTCTGATCCTGCTTGCATCCTACTGCCTGCGTGCGTTTGTGAAAAAGATGCCGGTGTTTGTCGGCGCACATGTCCTGCTCTTTGCGGTCACGATCTTTGTCGCCACCCTGATGAACACGCCTTATACGAAAGCCGTCGCCATCCTCTGGGTGATCTTTTGCGGCTGTATGATCTTGGCAGACATCGTGTTCTGGATGAACGCCATCCGCGATGAAAAGAGCCTGCCCGTTTCCGAAACCGGCAGGGCGATCGAAGGCTTTGTGCCCATCTACAAAGAAGGGCTTCTGTATCTGCCGCTTTTGTTCGTGGGGATATTTGTGCTGGCGCTCGCTTTTGCATTATATGCGGAGAAACCGTATTACGGCCGCATGGCCTATGTCCTCGGCGTGCTCTATATCGGCCTTTACTTCCTGCGCAGCTACTTCCGCAAGATGTCGGAACTGATTCGGGATATGGGACGCGAGACCGGCGAACACCAGCCGCGGATCCTGTGGGCAAACGCCAGACTGGCACTGCCCTGCATCGGTGTCTCGATCCTTGCGATGTTTTTGATCCAATCGGATACGGTGATCCGCTTCATTGAACAGTCGCTGCTCTGGCTCATGAAAACGATCGGCTGGATCGCGCTCAACATCCTTTTCTTCATCGTGCGGCACTTTAGATCGGATCCGACATACGGTGTACCGATCGAGAAAAATCAGATGCCCGAGGCGATCAGCGAAGCCCCCGCCTGGGTCGCCGTCTTTGATAAAATCGTGGAATACGGACTGACGATCCTCTTCATCGGCGTCGTGCTGTATTTTCTGATCAAGGGTATTGCGTTCTTTATCCGGAAGTTCTCGGGACGAAGCATCAACCGGCTGAAGAAAGATAAATATGCCGACATGACAGAAGTGCGCGAGCGGATCGGCAGAGGAGAGCATGGCAGGAGATACAGGGAAAGAATGCCAAAAGACAATGCCGGCAAAGTGCGCAGGATGTATAAAGGCTTCATCCGTTCCCAGGTCAAAAAGGGACTGGTGCTGACGCCTTCAAAGACCCCCCTTGAGAGGGTGACGGATCTGGAAGAGACCTCCGGCAGACCCCGGAATGATTTGGTTGACATAACATGCTTATACAACAGGGCGCGATACAGTGCGGGAGGGATACCTGCACAGGATGTCGCGCAGATGGAGGAGCTTACATGATCTATATTGCCAGCATCGACACATGCAAGGCGGATGATCTTTTGCCGCTTGTATGTGAAGAGCGCCGGGAGTATGCATTGAAATACAGGATGGAAGCAGACAGGATCCGTTCGCTTGCATGTGCCCTGCTTTTACAATATGCATACACGGATGCGGGCGGAAAGGTGTTAAAGGCGATCCGGCTGACACACGATGACAACGGAAAGCCGGTGATCTTAGAGGACGCACCATCACCCCTTCCTTACTTCAGCATCAGCCACACCGGCTCCTACGTGGCAGTGGCAACAGGCAATACGCCTGTCGGAATTGATATCGAGCGGATCCGGACATGCAATGATTCGATCATCAGACGATTCTTTTCCGGGGAAGAGCAGGCGTTCATCAACGGGGAAGGAAAGAGGCAGGCAGGCCTTTCGCGTCCTGCCGCAACAGACCTTGCGTTCACGCAGATCTGGACCTTAAAGGAGAGCTTCCTAAAAGCGACCGGACAGGGTATGAAGTTAGGGCTCGATACATTTTCCGTGATCGGGGAGAACGGAGACTTTACGGTACGGCAGGATCACGACGATCACACCTACACAGGCGAGATCCTTGAGGCACCGGATGGTTATGTTTTATCCGTCTGCCGCATGAACGGTGAAAATACAGAAAAAGACAACGGGCAAGGAGGCATGATACATGAGATATGTTTATCCGCATTACTACCATGATTTTGCATGTACGGCAGGAGACTGTCCGGACACCTGCTGCGCAGGCTGGCAGATCATGATCGACGATGGGAGCATGGAGCGCTATGAGCAGTATGTCGGTTCGTTTTCAGAGCGCCTCGCAAAGGGGATCGACTGGAACGGGGGCTGCTTTAAGCAGGGCAAAGACAAGAGATGCAGCATGCTCAATGACGACAATCTCTGCGACATGATCATAAATATGGGTGAAAATCACCTGTGCCGGACGTGCAAATTATACCCGCGTCATGTGGAGGAATTCGAGGGGCTCAGGGAATGGTCGCTCTCCGTTTCGTGTCCGGTAGCGGCGCACATCGTGTTATCCTGCGAGGAACCCGTACATTTTACGGAAGAAAACGACGATGACGACGATCCGCTGATCAATGAATTCGATGATTTTGACTTCCTGCTCTTTACAGAGCTCGAGGATGCGCGTGAAGTGATCTACAAGATCCTGCAGGACCGCTCACATACGATCGATGAGAGGATCCGCTACCTGATGGAACTTGGGAAGCAGCTGCAGACCTGCGTGGAAGAGAACCGCATCAGCGATATGCAGGACATCTACCGCGAATTTGCGAAAGCGCAGGATGCGGGAACGCTTGCCGAACTCTGCGACGATGATGACCTGCCGGATCTGAGTGATCCCCTGCAGCGCTATGATTTTCTCCAGGAGAATTTCTCGATCCTGCTGAAACTGGAACTGTTACGCGATGACTGGCAGGAGGTGCTGACGGCCGAAAAGAACATGCTGGCGCAGGGCAGGACACATTATGCGCAGTTTCGCGAAGCGTTTGTTAAAATCATGGAAACGCAGGACTGGTGGCCCGTTTTCTTAGAGAACTACCTGATGTCGTTTGTCTACACCTACTTCTGCGGCGCTGTCTATGACGACTGGATCGATACCAAGATCATGCTGGGTGTTTTTTCCGTCGTGTTCACGGAAGAATTCATCATGAACGAATGGCTTGCGGGAGCGGATGCACAGGCAGCAGCCGGTAAGCCTGCGATCAGCCGCGATGCCTGCGAGAAAGTCGCCTACCGCTATGTCCGGGAAGTGGAACATTCGGATCTTAACCTAAACGCTTTGGAGGAATTTCTGCATGCAGTTTTATTTAGCCCCGCTTGAGGGGATCACAGGGCATGTATTCCGCGAAGCGTACGACCGTATCTTTCATGACATAGACAAGTATTTCACCCCGTTTCTGTCGGCTAACGATCATCTGAACAACAAGACGACGCGGGAACTGGGGATCGCAGAGGGGCAGGATGCGCCGGGTTTGCTGCAAGCTCCGCTCGTGCCGCAGATCCTCGGAAATGAGGCGGACAGAGTGGTCCGGCTTGCAGAAGAGATCAGGGACCTGACGAACCCTGCAGAGATCAATCTGAATTTCGGTTGCCCGTCCGGTACGGTCACAGGTAAAAATCGCGGCTCCGGTATTTTCAAAGACCTGATCGCGATGGATGATCTTCTGGACAGGCTGTTCGCAGGGTTTCAGAGCAGTCCCTCACTTCAGGGCGTGAAGATCTCGCTGAAAACGCGCATCGGCTGGTCGGATGAAAAGGAATGGGAGCAGATCGTGCGGATCTATGCGGATTATCCTTTTTCGGAGATCATCATCCATCCGCGCGTCAGGGCAGATCAGTATAAGGGGGCCTGCAGGACGGAGGCCTTTGCCTATGCCAGGGAGCATCTGCAGGTGCCGCTTTGCTATAACGGAGACATCCGCAGTGTGGAAGACTACATGGAGTTATGTAAACTATTTCCGGGACTCGACCGTGTGATGATCGGCAGAGGGATCGTGGCGGATCCCCTTCTGGTATCCCGCCTGTCCGCTTTGCCGGATTTGGTTTTCGGGGATGAGGAGATCCCGCCGGCGGAACGAAAGAAGCGCCATGATTTTGTCCGTGCCCTGGAAGAAGGTTACCTTTCCTCCATGCAGTGCGAAGAGCATGCCGTGATGCGCATGAAGGAATTCTGGCTGTATTTCGGCAACTCCTTTCCCGGATACGAGCGGGCGAAAAAGGCGATCAAAAAGGCGGCAACGCTTTCGGAATACCGGCTGGCCTGCGCGCAGATCCCATGGTGAAACCGGTGGCAGATCCCATGGTGAAGCCGGCAGTAAATCCTGTGGTGAATCCTGTGGCAGATCCCATGGCAGATCCGCCCCGGATTTCTTGAAAACACACCCCGTATATTGTATATTTGTGGTAACTGTCTTACATATTTGATTTATGTTGCTCATGATTGGATCATGCAGATCAGGATGAACACTCCATTGAAGATGGATGCTGTTTACGAGTGTATGGATATGCCGGATATTTCGTCAACATACACTCGGATGCACTTCAAACGAAGACCCGAGTGTCTCTGCTCCAAGCGCTTTTTCTAAGGAGACACTTGATTGGGCGAAAAACAAGAAACCGAGTGTATCCGGTTCGAAGAAACGACTAAAGATAGAGAAATCTTTAATATAAAAACAAGAAGCCGTAAAGGAAAGTCTATGAACAAGATCAGAACCGACCGCTTTGTCATCACAGTCATCACCATAGCCTGTATAGCCTGTATCACAGAGAACTATCTGATGGACTGGGAATTCTGGGTACCGCCGCTGCTCCTTGCGGGGGCCGTAGCCCTCTGGGTCATGCACATCACCCAGAAGATGGAGGAAAGGTACCGCCAGAATCTGTATCTGGTCTACGGCATGATGATCGCTTTCTATCACGGCGTCCATGAAACTAGCTTTTTTGATGTGGCGGTGGTTTCGATCCTGCTTTTGATCCTGTTTTCCATGATGGACCGGACCTTCATGATGAATCTGATCCTGGCGGAATTCGTTCTGGTCATGGGGATACAGATCCATCTGGCCGGCATGAACGAAACCATGGCATTTGATGCCTTAAACATTTCCAGGATCCTGCTCCATTTCGGGATCGTCCTTTGTGTCTATGTATTTTGCCGCGTCACCATCCGCAACCGGATCGAGTCCGCGGAACTGCTGGCAAAGAGTGCTGCGCAGATGCAGGCAAACGACAGCGACATGGAAGATTTCCTGTCCAACATTTCCCATGAACTGAGAACTCCCGTGAACGTGGTAAACGGTATGTCCACCCTTCTTTCCAAACGCGAGAACGGGGAAGAGATCGCCGCCATCGGATCTGCCGGCGCCAGGCTGTCCTTCCAGATCGGGGACATTCAGGATTTCACGGAAGTCAAGCGCGGCGCGGTGGCGCTGGAAGAAGAAAATTATATGTGCACGTCCCTCATCAACGATGTGGTCACGGGCTTCCGCCTCCATGAGAAGCAGGACGAACTGGAACTGGTGGTGGATCTGGATCCGAGGGTTCCGAATGTGATGATGGGCGATATCAAGAAGCTGCACAAGATCTTCCGGCATCTGGTCATGAATGCCCTGAAGTTCACCCACCGCGGCGGCGTCTATATCAAAGTCCACGCCATCCAGAGAGATTACGGTGTGAACCTTTGCGTGGAAGTAACGGATACCGGGATCGGCATGAGCAGAAAAGAGATCGCTGCCGTATCGGCCGGTTCCTATCAGGCCCATAAGGAGAGAAACCGCAGCACCGGCGGCATCGGACTGGGACTCCCCATCGTGTACGGCTTTGTCCACAGGATGGGCGGTTTTGTCAAAATCGAAAGCGAACTGGGCATGGGTACCACGGTACTTGTCACCATCCCGCAGAAGGTAGTGGATCATGCGCCCTGCTTAAGGGTCGGCAATATGAATACCGGGGATGTATTGTTCCATGTACATTCCGAGAAATACGATGTACCGCAGGTTCGTGAATTCTATCGCAACATGGCGATCCACATGGCGGACGGACTGGGCCTGGCCCTGTACTCCGCGGATAACCGGACAGAGATCGAGCGGCTGATCGAAAAACAGAAGATCTCCTATATCTTTATGGGAGAAGAGGAATACACCGACGATCCGGTCTATTTTGAAGGACTGATCAAGCAGGGGATCGTCATCGCTGTTTCAGCCCACAACGGTTTCCGTCCGGCCGGGAACAGCAAAGTGATCGTCATGCCAAAGCCCCTCTACGGTTTCCCCGTCGCGAAGATCTTAAACGAAGGGCCGCAGGCGGTGGATATCGAGGCGGATGAAAGCCTGCGCAAACCCATGTTTGACGGCGTGAAAGCGCTGATCGTGGATGATGAGCCCATGAATCTGGTGGTGGCCACGGGCCTGTTCCGTGATTACCGGATGAGTACGGATACGGCGGAGAGCGGAAAGGATGCTCTTGCCAAATACGCGGAGAATGATTATGACGTGATCTTCATGGATCATATGATGCCGGAAATGGATGGCGTCGAATGCATGAAGAGACTTCGGAAACTTGCCAGGGAGCGGGGAAAGGTACCCCGCATCGTCGCTCTTACCGCAAATGCCGTCAGCGGCGCCAGGGAAATGTTCATACGGGAAGGGTTCGACGGGTTCATTGCCAAACCCATTGACCTGCTTGATTTTGAACGTGTCATGAAGAGGGTCCTGCCCGAGGAATATATCACATATGAAGACAATACGCCGAAAGGAGGGACGGTTCTATGAAACTGATCAAAGGCGTCATTGCCGCGGTCCGCTCGTTTTTTGAAAAGATCATCGACAGATTGAGAGACCCCTCCAGAAGCTTTAAGGAACGTGTTTTTATCCTGCTCACAATGGTGACCGATGTGGTCATTATCTTCGCCCTCGTCGGCGATATCATTTATAAGGAAAGCATGGCGGAGATCATCGCCATCATCGCCACCATCCTTCTGGTACCGGTGATCACCTTCATTGCCGTCCGGAAAAAGAAAGTGCAGGCAGCGGTGCTGATCATCGTGAGCGGCATGGTCTTTCTGCTGCTGCCGATCCTGTTCTATTTTGGCGGCGGTGTGGAAGGCGGCGGCGTTTTGTGGCTGATCTTTGCTTATCTCTATACGGGCCTCGTTTTAAGCGGAATGTGGAGAGGCGTGATGGTGGTGGTCCTGACCATCGAAGCCATCGGCTTTTACCTGGATGCCTATTTTCATCCGGAAAGAGTTGTCCAGCATTCCAGGAGCATGTTCTATGTGGATTCCCTTCTCTCCATCATCATCGTCGGCTTGGTATGCTGCCTGATGGTGTGGTTTGAGGAATGGCTCTTTTCCGAGGAAAACAAGAGAGCCAGAAAAGAGGCGGAAAAGGTGGAGGAGATAAACCGCTCGCAGAACCGCTTCTTCTCCAGCATGAGCCATGAGATCCGTACGCCCATCAATACGATCTTAGGATCGAATGAGCTCATTCTCCGGCAGGAAGACGCATCGGATGAGATCATAAAAGATGCCAACAATATTCAGGGCGCAGGCAAGATGCTGCTTGCCCTCATCAATGATATCCTGGATTTCAGCAAGATCGAAGCCGGCAGCATGGACATTGTCCCGGTGGAGTACCGTGTGGGCGACCTGGTTTCGGAGATCGTCAACATGATCTGGCTCAAAGCCCAGGAAAAGGGCCTTGCTTTTCATGTGTACATCGACCCGAATGTTCCCTCCGGCCTCTACGGCGATGAGGTGCGCATCAAACAGATCCTGATCAATCTGCTGAACAACGCGGTCAAATACACACAGGAGGGTTCCGTGACCCTGCACGTGGAGAGTGAATACTCGGTGGATAACCAGGTGCTTTTAAACATCTCCGTCATCGATACCGGTATGGGCATCAAGCAGGAATCCCTGCCTTACTTATTTGACGCCTTCCGCAGAGTCGACCAGGAAAAGAACCGCTTCATCGAAGGGACCGGCCTCGGCTTATCCATTGTGAAGCAGCTGGTGGAACTGATGGGCGGTGAGATCACCGTGAACAGTGTTTACACCCAGGGGTCGACTTTTACCGTATCCCTGATGCAGAATATCTCGGACCCGGATGCGGTGGGAGACATCAATATCTCCAGCGACAGCGACGCGGTGAAACGGACCAAATATGAGGCCTCCTTCATTGCGCCGGAATGCCGGATCCTCATCGTGGATGACAATGAAATGAACCTGCAGGTGGAGCAGAAACTTCTGCAGGATACCATCATTATGATCGATACGGCCACGAGCGCTCTGGAAGCCCTCGGAAAGACGCTGTCACTCCGCTATGACGTGATCCTGATGGATCACCTGATGCCGGAGATGGACGGCATCGAGTGCCTGAAACGGATCCGTTCCCAGACGGGAGGCTTAAACCAGGATGTGCCTGTGGTAGTCCTGACTGCCAACGCCGGCTCCCAGAACCGGGAACTGTACAATACCAGCGGATTTGACGGATATCTGGTCAAGCCGGTTTCGGGGATGCAGCTGGAGAGAACGCTGCTCATGCACCTGCCGGAAGAAAAAGTCATCCGCTTAAGCGCCGATTCCTACGAAAAAGAAGAGATGAACACGGCCAAGGGTTACCGCAGAAAGATCCCTGTCCTCATCGCTTCCAGCACCACCTGCGATCTGCCGGATACACTGGTGGCCCAGCTGCAGATCGAACTGCTCCCTTTCCTTGTGGATACGGATGATTATCTCTTCCGTGATAAGACGGAGATCGTATCCGATGAACTGATCCGTTACATGAGCGTGGAGGGACACCATGCAAGGTCCACGGCGCCGGATGTGGAAGACTATGTTGCCTTCTTCTCGGGACTGCTGCGCAGATCCCAGCATGTGATTTATATTTCCATGGCAGACGGCGCGAGCCGCGATCATGCGTTGGCCACCGAAGCCGCCCAGACTTTTGAAAACGTGACCGTCATCGATTCCGGCGGCGTTTCCAGCGCCACCGGTATCCTGACGCTTATCGCCTATAAACTGGCGCAGCAGAACGAACCCGTAGAGAAGATCATCAGTGAACTGCAAACCGTCAGAAAGAAGATCCATTGCTCGTTTATTCTGGCGGATACCGGATTCATGACCAGAAGCGGGTATATCAATGAAAGACGGAACGCCATCATGAAGACCCTGTGGCTGCGTCCTTCCATCCGGACCAGAAACAACCGGCTCACCATCGGCCGGATCTTCATGGGATCGAGACTGCAGTGTTATGAAAAATACATCCGGATGTCGCTGCCCATCGGTTTCCACCCGGATCCCGACGTTCTGTTCGTGACTTATGCGGATATCGCGGAAGAAGAACTGGTATGGATCGAAGAAGAGATCCGCAAACGCAGCAAGTTCAGCCGGATCATCTTCCAGAAAGCTACCGCTGCCATCGCAAGTAACTGCGGACCGGGGACCTTCGGACTGCTCTACATGGACAAAGGAGAAAAGAGTTATCATTTAGACACCCTGTTTGGCAAGGAGCGGGAAGGTTCCGCCGAAAACCAGACAGTTGCTGACGCCAGACCGGCCACCGCCGCAGAAACCGCGGAGTCTGCGCAGAACGGCAAACAGACGGACGGCACCGGGGCAGCCGGCAACGCCGGTGCGGGCAGAACCGGAAACGCGGAGAATACGGCGGTGGACGATACGGAAGAGCCGGCGGGCACGGAATGGTACGAGACCCTGACCGGGATTGACGGCAGAGAAGCCCTGAAAAACAGCGGCGGCGAAGAAACCCTGCGGTTCGCGCTGCAGGTATTCTATGATTCCATTGAGGAGCGCAAAGCCGAATTGTGTGATTTTTACTCAAAGGAAGACTGGAAGAATTACACCATCAAGGTGCATGCCCTGAAGAGTTCCGCAAGGATCATCGGCGCAAAGGATCTGTCGGACAAAGCCCTCCGCCTGGAAGAGGCGGGAAAGGCCGGCAACACGGGCCTGATCCGGAAAGAACACGAGCAGCTCATGGCGGACTATCAGGCTTACAGGGAGTATCTCTCCGGCCTGTTTGAAAACCCGGCCGAAGAAAACGATACGCAGGAGGAGCGGCCGGTGGCCGATGCAGCGCTGATGGAGAGTGTCTACGAAACCCTCAAGGAGGGCGCGCAGGATATGGATTACAGCAAGCTGGAGGATGCCTTTGCGGAGATGGAGGGCTACGAGATCCCTGAAGCGGAGGCTGAAAAATACAAGGCGCTGAAGGCCTGCTTTGACGGCTTTGATTATGACGGAATGCTTGCGCTGCTGTGATCTTTTGTTTGCGATCCTATCTTTCTGTTTGATTTGTAATGGCATGATATTTTGAAACGGTATATAATCTTGTTACGGTTTATTCTTTGAAGAGGCGGGAAATCCATGGAAAATCAAACCATCGTCGTTATCACGGAGCATGAGGGTGTAGTCGTACGCGGCATCGTCAAAAAACTGCAGGATATGGGAAACCAGGTCGTTTTCTGTTCGGAGAGCACGGGAGAGATCTCGCGCTATGCTTCGGCGGCCTCTTTTTACCTCTTTTATCTGTCAGAGACCATCACGGAAAATGCGAAGTCCATGAATATCCTCCCGCAGATCACGAAACTGCTCATAGACCAGAAGATCCCGGCACTGGTGATCGGCGAGGAAAAACACCTGCCGGAACTCCTTTCCGCCGTTCCGGACCTGAGAGCCCTGCCCTTTATGAAGCGGCCGGTGGATATCGATGCGCTGGTCAATTATATGAACCGGAAACTTGCGGCGCATTCTGAAGCGGGCGGGATGAAGCGGATCCTGATCGTGGACGATGATCCCGCTTACGCCAAGATCATCCGCGAATGGATGAAGGACCTCTACCATGTGGACATGGTCAGCGCAGGTATGCATGCCATCACCTATCTGACAAAGAACGATACGGATCTGATCCTGCTGGACTACGAAATGCCCGTGGTAAACGGTGCGCAGGTGCTGCAGATGCTTCGCAGCGATCCAAACATGGCAAAGATCCCGGTGATCTTCCTGACAGGCGTGGGCACCCGGGAGAGCGTGGAACAGGTCATGGCCCTGAAACCCCAGGGCTATATCCTAAAGACCGTGAGCCGCGAAGATCTGCTGAAAAAAGTGGAGGAATTCTTCGCGAAAAACGGGTGAACTTGACTTTCACACGTTAAATTTTGTAAAATAGAAATGAATTTTAGAAGAGCTTCGTGCGGATTATATGGAATAATCGCCGGAGCTCTTTTTTTGCAGGAGTTTGCGGGCAGGTTTTGCCCTGCCCTACCATGTGAGATCGAAAAAAAGAAGAAAGAAGAGAATCCTATGAAAGACAAAAAGAAAACCCGTACAGATAAGCAGGAGAAAACCGTAAAACAGACACTTCCGGGAAGATCCATGCTTGCCTACATGTCGCAGAAGATCAGCCCCAAAGAGATGCTGATCGACATTCTCGTGGACATTCTTGCGGGCATGTTCATCGCGGCAGGGGTGTACAACTTCGCGGCGGCCCAGGGCTTTCCCATGGTGGGCTTTAACGGGATCGCGCTGATCCTGTATCAGCTGTTCCGGCTGCCCATCGGCGCCACCGTATTCTGCCTGAACATTCCGGCCGTTTTACTTTGCGTAAGGAGGGTGGGACGGCGGTTCCTGGTAAAATCCCTGAAATCCATCGTGATCACCTCCCTGATCATTGACTACGTGGCTCCCTATTTTCCTCTCTATACCGGTGACAAGCTACTGGCGGCGATCTGCTGTTCCGCCATCTCCGGCATCGGCTACGCCCTGATCTATATGCGGGAGTCCTCCACCGGCGGCACGGATTTCCTGATGATGGCCATCCGCTCAAAGATCCCGCATATCTCCATCGGCAATATCGTGCTTGCCCTGGATGCGGCTGTTGTGATCGGCGGTACGATCATTGTTTACAGGGATATCGACAGCCTGATCTACGGCACACTGATCGCAGTCATCATCGCCATCGTTGTAGACAAGCTTCTGTATCGGACGGACAGCGGTAAAGTCACCCTGATCGTCACAGACAAAGGCCGGGAAATGTGCGACGCCATTTCGGTGACAACGGACCGCGGCTCCACTATTTTAAACGGCATCGGCAGTTATACGGGGGACAACAAAGACGTGGTGTTCTGCGCCTGCAACAATAAGCAGATGTACGGCATCAGGAAGCTGGCCAAAAAGGTCGATCCGAACTGCTTTTTCGTGATCATGGAGTCCAATGAAGTAGTCGGGGAAGGCTTTAAGAGCCACTAGGAATATGGTATAATATCCGTAAATATCCGAAGGAGACTCCCGTCATGAAAAACAATTCGCGTTTTCCTACCAAACTCATGCTGGCGATCCGTGTCGCGGTCGGCGGCTATCTGTTGTATTTATCCTATTCGCTCTACAAAGACCGTGCCGCAGGGTCGATCCAGCCGTGGGCGCTGGCGCTGATCATGGCGGTCTTTGTCGTCTGCGCGGTCGGCGTGATCGCACATTCCGCTTACCTGTATATGAAAGGCATGTATGCCGGCGGACCGGCTGATATCGAAGTGGAAGATGGTGCGGAAGAGGCGGAACAAAATGACGACGATGACAGTACAAAGGCGCTGGATGACAATACATTCAGCACGGAAGACGCTGTTGACGGAGCATTTCGGGAAGTGGATGAAGAACAGGACCTGAAATAAGGCGGTACAGTCTAAGAAACGGTTTTGAGAACAAACGGAGAAGAAAAGATGAAAAAGGAATCCAACATGCAACTGGTATCCAGGCTGTTGTTCCGCCTCCTGCCGGTGCAGTTTTTCCTGGCACTGGTCAGTTGCTTAAATGCCATTATCTCGGGGCTGTTCGCGACGAACTACATCGGGATCGATGCCATGACAGCAATCGGTCTCTATGCCCCGATCGCCATGTTCTTCTCTGCGATCAGTACGATGCTGATGGGCGGTGCCACGATCATCTGCGGCAAATATATGGGCAGGAACGAGAAGGAGAATGTGCAGGGGATCTTTACCCTCGATAACCTGCTTTCCCTGCTCGTCGCAGCTGTATTCATCGTGCTCTTTGTGGTCTGCGGTGCTTTCAACCTGACGGGATTCATAACCTCGGATACGGATGTGCGTCCGATCTTTAACGAGTATCTTTTGGGACAGGCCATCGGTGTCCTGCCGCTGATCATCGGAAACCAGCTGGCTTCCTTTCTGTCGCTTGAAAACAAAGTCAGCCGTACCACAACCGCGAGTTTTGTATACATCGTGGTCAATGTGGCCCTGAACTATGTCTTTGTGGTCAGGATGGGGATGGAGGCATTCGGCCTGGCGCTTGCTTCCTCGATCGGCCTGTGGGTCTTCCTGCTCATTCAGGCACAGTATTTCTTTACGGCAAAATCACCGCTCCGGTTTTTCACAAGACAATACCACTGGAAAGAAACGATCCAGATCATCAAGATCGGTTTCCCGGGAGCAGCCTCCTTCGGGTATCAGACGGTCCGCGGCCTGATCGTTAACAAACTGCTGGAACTGTTTGTGGGTACCGTCGGGATCTCGGCTTTCACGGCGGCCAATACGCTCATGGGGATCGCGTGGGCCCTGCCGACCGGTATGGTCGCGGTGTCCAGAATGCTGATCAGTATCAGCGTCGGAGAAGAGGACAGACAGACGCTGGTCGATACCATGCGCAACATGTTCTACCGGTTCCTGCCCCTCATGAGCGCGATCTGCGCCCTGATCATACTCTGCGCCAAACCGCTCACCATGTGCTTTTACAGGGACACGACAGAACCGGTCTTCATGATGACGGTCTGGGGCTTTCGGATCCTGCCGCTCTGTATGCCCTTAAGTATCATCTGCATGCATTTTACCTGCTACGGGCAGGCGTCCGGCAAACAGGGCCTTGTGAACCTGCTCTCCGTTGTGGACGGCGTGATCTGCGTGGCCGGTTTTACCGCACTTCTCATCAAACCCATCGGCATGAACAGTGTCTATATCGCAAACGTGTTAAACGGTGTCGTGACCACGATCATCGTCTGGGGCTATGCGGTCATCCGGCATAGAAAGTTTCCGGGAAACGTCGACGAACTCATGGTGATCCCGGAGGACTTCGGCGTACCTGCGGAAGCGCGCATGGATATCAGCGTGAAAAATCTCGAAGAGGTGGTCGGCGTGGCAGAAGCCGTGCAGCAGTTTTGCAGAAAGCGCGGGATCGACGGAAAGCGCGCTTATTATGCGGCCCTCGCACTCGAAGAGATGGCAGGGAACGTGGTCTCACACGGGTTTACAAAGGATAAGAAAAATCATACGGTCGACATCCGTGTGGTCCATAAGGATGACACCGTTCTTCTTCGGATCAAGGATGACTGCGTTGCTTTTGATCCTGCCGTGCGTGTCGGTAACGTGCGGGCAGAAGAAGGGACTGCAGACAAGATCACTGATTCCGATACACTCCTTCAAAATATCGGGATCCGCATGATCTACAAGATGACGGAGAAGATCAATTACCAGAATATCTTAGGTCTCAACGTGCTCACGATCGAACTGCCGGGTGCGTGAGTATGTGCGTATGGCACAGAAAGAGACAGTAACAGAAAAGAAACGGATACAGCAACGCTAAACGGAGTAAGACGCCATGGAATATACGGAAATCCTGAAAGCCCTGCAGGAACAGATCAACACCTATTTTGTCGGCAAAGAAGAAGTGGTCGACGATGTACTGACCTGTCTGCTCGCGGGCGGACATATCCTTATAGAAGATGTGCCGGGCGTCGGTAAGACGACACTGGCGCGCACGCTGGCCAGATCGATCGATGCGAGTTTTGCCAGGATCCAGTTCACACCGGACACGCTGCCCGGCGATGTGGTCGGGATGTCCGTCTATGATATGAAGAGCGGTGATTTTTCCTACAAGGAAGGTGCCATCATGCACCAGCTGATCCTTGCCGATGAGATCAACCGCACGCCGCCGAAGACGCAGGCGAGCCTGCTGGAAGCGATGGCGGAAGGGCAGGTCAGCGTGGACGGAAAGACCTATGCGCTGCCGCGTCCGTTCCTTGTGATCGCCACGCAGAACCCTGTGGAATTCCTTGGCACCTATCCGTTGCCGGAAGCGCAGATCGACCGCTTTATGATGCGGCTTTCGATCGGGTATCCGGATGCGGAAGAGGAGATCAGGATGGCGCAAAATCATATGCAGAAGAAAACGGCGGAGACCGCAGCGCCTGTCTGCAGCGCCGAAGACATCCTGAAGCTCCGTGAGGCAGTTGAAAATGTGCATGTAAGTGAAGCACTTCTTACATATATCCGGGAGATCGTTGCAGCGACCAGGATGGAGAAACGCTTTGTGCTCGGTGCCAGTCCGCGTGCTATGCTGAACCTGATCGCGGCAAGCAGGGCAAGAGCCTGTCTTTGCGGCCGTGATTTTGTCAAACCGGACGACGTCAAAGCCGTGGCCCTGCAGGTACTGCATCACCGGCTGGTGTTAACGGCCGAAGGCAGGATCGGCGGCGAAGATCCGGATTCGATCTTAAAAGGCCTGATCTTAAAAGTCAAAGTTCCCATGGAGTAGATCAATGCGAAGAAACAGGATCATCCTGCTCGTATTATGGATATTGTCCGTTCTTTCGATCTCCTTCTACGGAGGGAGCGTCAGCTACGGCTTTTTCATGGTGATGACACTGATCCCCGTTGTCTCCCTGTTATACCTGCTCTGCGTGATCGTGCAGTTCAAGATCTATCAGAAGATGGACATGCGCAATCTCATCGCGGGCACCACGTCAACTTTTTATTTCACGCTGCAAAATGAAGGACTGATGGCTTTCGCGGGTATCCGCGTTCTTTTCTATTCCACGTTTTCCACGATCGCAGGACTCGACGATCAGACCGAATACGAACTCCTGCCGCATACCGGCGTCCGCAGGCAGACGCGGATGGTCTGCAAATACAGGGGCGAATATGACGTCGGCATCAAAACGATCGTGGCGCAGGATTTCCTGCGTCTCTTTACCATCTCCTATAAGAACCGGGAGCCACTCCGCGTGGTCGTAAAACCCGGGATCGTGACCCTCAGCGAACTGAAAAGTGCAAAGATCTCGATCAACGCGCTGCAGGATAAGATGAGAGGAAACGTACCGGATGTGAGCATCCGCCCGTATGTGCCCAATGATGACAAGCGTCTCATCCACTGGCGCGCATCTGCCGCGACGCAGACTCTGATGGTGAGAGAGCAGAGTGATGAAAGACGGCAGGGGATCGCCGTGATCCTGAACTGCAGACGTATGAGTGAGCGCAATGAGATCTACCTGCCGGTTGAAAACAAGATGCTTGAGACCGCCATCGCGCTGACTCTGTACTTTTGTTCCCACGGCGTTCCCGCAGGCGTCTATTACAGGACGAAGCAGTGCATGGAAACGGATGTTGACCGGAAGAGTCAGTTTGATCCGTTCTATGAGCAGATCTCGGCGGTAACCTTTACACAGAACAATGAGGACAGCCTGCAGTACGAAGAGATCCTGCACTGTCCGGGTCTCTATCTGAAGCATGCGGCCTTCCTCATCGTGCCGGAATGGAATACTGCCACACAGGAATTTGCTCGCACGCTCAGCATGAACGGGCTCGCGGTCACGGTCTATGTTGTGGGCGCACCTGAGAGCGGCACAGTTATATCGACCGAACCGGTCATTCCGAGATGTCAGGTCTGCAGGATCGCCGGGGATGCGGACTTAAAGGAGGTGCTCTGATGTTATACGACCTCCTGTATGCACTGCCGATGAGTATTGGCCTGATCCTGACCGGAAGCATCTTTTTCCGGGAATTGGACAGGGGACTTCCCACCGGAATCCTGATCTTTACCGTCTGTATCATAAGCACCCTGTTCATCCATCTGCATAACCGCGGACGGATCGTGCTTGGCTGCATTCTTGCGGCAGCCCTGTCAGGTGCCGTTTATGCGGGACATATGAAACCGGATGCCTCCCTGCTGCCGTTCCTTTATACGGCACTGCTCACGGTGGCAACGTTCCTGCTTTCCAAGGTCGCGGGACGCTACTTCCCTGTCAGGATCACAACGGCGCTTTTATTCCTTGCGGCCCTGATCCTGCTCATGGTCTTCGAATATCCGGTCAGCCGCATGAACTTTGCAGCCCTGTTTTTCTATTTCTTTGTCACAGTGGCGGAACTGATCCAACGCGGCTGGAAAAAAGAAGGCTATACGGACAGGACAAAACATATCGTATTCATGCTGCCGTTCCTTCTGCTTCCGTTCATCCTGCCGATCCTTGTAAAAGCACCGGATAAACCCTATGACTGGAAGTTTGTAAAAGACATTGCAAAGGAAGTCAGGATCCGCTACGAGGTCATCGTGCAGACGCTACTGTCCGACCGGGGATGGGACGGTACCGACAACATCGGGTTTTCGGACAAAGCCCTGCTTAACGGCAAGGTCCAGGGGAGTCCCTATACGGTAATGCAGGTCAGCGCTGATTTTGACAATGATTACCGCGTTTACTTAAGCGGCAAAAGTTTCGATACGTTCACGGGCAGGGAGTGGATCAAGACCGATGATTCAGAGATGGATTACCGGACCTTTGACCGGCTGGAGATGAGTGCCGCGATCCTCTCTTACGACAGCGACCATATCAAGGACTATATCCGCGCGGTGCCGTTGCACATCACCTATAAAGGGATCCGCACTTCGCATCTGTTTCTGCCTGCAAGATCCGCGATCGATATGCGTAACACGGATGCAAACGGCGTGATCAGAAGAGACCTCGTGGCACAGAATGCGGCCCTCTATGAGCAGGGCGGCGACTGGATGCTGCAGGGCAGAAAGTGGGCCGATTATACTGTCAGATATATGCGCATCAACCGCGACCACAAGATCTTTCGGGAGATGCTTGCCGCTACGGAAAAATCAAGGCAGGGCAGAGGCGTCAGTGAAGAAGCATGGGATGAAGCCGTTGACAGATATGTGCCGGATGAAAGCGAAGCATACAGCATGGATAATTACCGCGCCTACAGGGAGCGGATGTTTGACCTGTACGGGAAACCCGTGACGGTGACAAAACGTACGCAGGACTTCCTGGACGATCTGCTTGCAGGCGCTGCAGACAACATGGAAAAACTCGAGCGGATCGAGCATTATCTGTCGACGCAGCAATACAACAGGTCGCCGGGACAGTTGCCGAAACGGATCCGTTCGGAAGAAGACTATCTTGACTATTTCCTGTTTGAAAAACCGGAAGGATTCTGCACGCATTATGCGACTGCTTTTGTGCTCTTGTCCAGGGCAGCAGGGATCCCCGCAAGGTTCCATCAGGGATACAGTATTTTATCCCGCAATCGCAATTTCGAAGTGCAGTCAAACCGTGCGCACGCCTGGCCGGAAGCCTATCTGGACGGCGCCGGCTGGATCACGTTTGAACCGACGCCCGGATACAAACGGATCACGGGCTGGGCGGTCACGGATGAGGCAGGCGTGCTCTATCAGGGCTACGTGCTTGATCCGGATGATCCCGACTATGCAAGTTATGCGCTGAATCCGAACGATCCGCTTTACACGGAATATGTCGGCGATACGGAGCTTACGGGAGACCCGTTTGCGGATACGGATGTTTCCGTGGATTTACAGGACGCCGGTGCGGATAGGGAACAAAGAGAAAGAGCGGAGCGTATGGCAGCAGGCAGACGTTTCCTAAAGATCACGCTTTTACTGGTACCTGCCTTCCTGGCCCTGTTCCTTCTGACCGATCTGACAGGCAGGCGTTACCGCTACAGACGGATGGATGATAGAGAGAAGAGCCTGACACTTTGCAGGCGAAATGTACGCACGCTGCAGCTTTTGGGATTCCGGTTACAGAATGGTGAAACACTGTCTGAATTCAGGACACGCCTTACGGAAAGCGTTCCCGACCGGTTCCTCTCCTTTATCGATACATATGAGCGGTTGCTCTACGCACCGGTTATGCAGGATGGACAGGCTTCGGCGGCAGAGCATACTTCGCAGGCAGGAGCGGTCCTGCAGGTCACACAGATGGAAGAAAACAGCCGCGCCCTTTTCCGGTTCGCATGTGCCGCCCTTTTCAAACGGGTTTCAAGGATCGGAAAAACCGCATAGACCAAAGCGACTTTGAAATCGTATAATAGAAGGTAGGATCGTTATGGCTACTTATGTGATTTCAGACATTCATGGTGAATATGAGCAGTTCCTGTCCCTGCTGGCGCAGATCAACCTGCAGCCGGATGACTCCCTCTATATCCTGGGGGACGTGCTCGACAGGGGACCCGAGCCCATCCGGACGCTGATCCACCTCATGGGGATGAAAAATGTCATTCCCATCGCAGGGAATCACGAACTCATGGCGCTCGACTGCCTGCGTTTTCTGCGGAAGGAGATCACGGAAAAATCAATCCGCGAACTCACGCCCGAGGTCACCGAAAACTTTTTCACCTGGGCAGAAAACGGCAGCGCCCCGACCATCGAGGAATTCCGCAAACTGCAGTCCGAGAGACAGCAGGCCGTCATCGATTACATCCGCGAATTCTCCGTCTGCGAAGAGATCATCGTGAACGGACAGAAATACCTGCTGGTACATGCGGGGCTCGGCAATTACTCTCCGGATAAGGAGATCGATGACTACTCGCTCAAGGAACTGATGTGGGACCGCGCCGATTATGAGACCATGTATTTCCCGGACACCTATGTCATCACGGGCCATACGCCGACACAGTTAATAGACGACAATCCGAATCCGGGTTACATCTACCGGAAGAACAACCATATCGCGATCGACTGCGGCGCCTGCTTCCCGGGCGGCCGCCTGGCAGCGATCTGTCTGGACAACGGTTACGAATATTATTCCAGATAGGCTGCGCGAAGATCACAGGAGGAAGAACATGAACGAAGCATTGCGAAACGAAGAGGAGCTCACGCCGGAAGAACTGGAAATGGCAACAGGCGGCGCAACCGTGACGGGAGCGGATGTGGGCGGTCAGGATGGCGGCAGGAGAGTGGAATGCCCGTACTGCAACGAATTCTTCCGGACACTCTCGAAACCGCTTACCAAGTGTCCGTTCTGCCACAAGGTATTTTCGGTCGTACGGGGCAAAGCATCTCCGGAAAGTGTATAACAGAAACGGCGACGCAGTACAGAAACGGGGTGGGTTATGAAACTGCTACATCTGGGTGATCTGCACCTGGGAAAGTCCTTAGGTGATTTTGACCTGATCGAAGATCAAAAGTACATGCTGGATGCGATCTTAAAGCTGATCGAAACGGAAAAGGCAGATGCCGTTTTGATCGCGGGCGATGTCTATGACAAGGCGATCCCGAGCGAAGCGGCGGTGCGCCTTTTGGATTCGTTTCTAAGCAGGCTTTCCACGATGCAGGTAAAGACTTTTATGATCAGCGGCAACCATGATTCGGATGACCGGCTGAACTTCGGAAGCTGGGGGTTGCAGGCCCATCAGATCTATATTTCCGCGCTCTATGATGGCACATTGGAACATCAGGTGATAAAGGACGGCGACACGGAAGTCTGCATTTACATGCTGCCCTTCGTCAAGGCTTCGCGCGTGAAGCATTATTATCCGGACGAGGGCATCGACAACTATGAGGAAGCCGTCCGCACGATCCTCGCACATACAAAGATCGACGAATCGAAGACGAACATCCTGATCGCGCATCAGTTTGTTTCCGGACGGGGTGAAGATCCCGCGCTGGGCGGATCCGAGAGCGCCGGTACCCAGAGCGTGGGACTTGTCGAGAAGATCGGTTATGATGTGTTTGACGCGTTTGACTATGTGGCGCTCGGTCATATCCATTCCCCGCAGCGTGTCGGACGGGACACGGTACGCTATGCGGGATCCATGCTGAAGTATTCCCTAAGTGAAGTGAATAACGAAAAATCAGTGCCCATCATCACGGTCAACAAAAAAGAGGTGGAGGTAGAACTGCATCCTTTGAAACCGCTTCGCGACATGCGGCATATCCGCGGTACGCTGAAAGAACTGCTGGATAAAAAGAACGTGAAGGCACCGGATGATTTTATCTATGCGACGCTGACGGATGAAGATATCATCAACGATGCGATGGCCATTTTCCAGCAGACCTATCCCAACACAGTCAAGATCGATTACGACAATTCGCATACAAGAAAGATCGCACAGAGCAGCATCTCCGCGTTCACGCAGGAAAAGTCGTTTACGGATCTGGTGCGTGATTTTTACCAAATGATGTACGGTTGTGAGATCAGCGACGAGGAAATGGAGATCATGCAGATGGCAGCAGGAGAGGCAGGAGTGAACGATGAAGCCGGTTAAATTAAAGATCTGCGCATTCGGACCCTATGCCGGGGAAATGCCATGGATCGATTTTGAACAGTTTGAAGACAAGGGCCTGTTCCTGATCGCCGGTGATACAGGTTCCGGTAAGACCACGATCTTTGATGCGATCATCTTTGCACTCTACGGAGTGACCAGCGGGACTTACCGCGACAAATACGGCCTGCGCAGCGAGTATGCGCCGCTGAGCGTGCAGAGCTATGTTGATTTTTACTTCACGCATCAGGGAAGGTCTTTCCATGTCTACAGGGAGCCTTCATTTGAGCGTGATAAAAAGACCGGCAGCGGTACGCTTACGGAAAAGGGAAAAACCGTCTTTTACGAAGAGGGGATGACGCCCATAGAGGGTCTTACCAACGTGGAAAAAGCCGTGAAGGAGCTGCTGCGCATCGACGAGAAGCAGTTCAAGCAGATCGTGATGATCGCACAGGGCGAGTTCTGGGGTCTGTTAAACGCCAAAACGGAAACGCGTACGGTGATCCTGCGCAACATTTTCATGACACAGCCTTACGAGAGAATGGTGGATGTGTTAAAGAACCGTATGGACCGCGGCAAGGATGAAAAAACAAGGACGGAGCGCAGCGTTTTGCAGTATTTTGACGACGTGCAGACGGATGCGGGAAGTGCGTATGCGGCGGAACTTGCGCAGTTAAGAGAGAGTGCCCAAAAGACGGGCAGTGCCTGGAACCTGGATGAGATGCTGACTTTGCTTGCGCAGATCCTGAAGGAAGATGAAGAGCGCCTTAAGAGTCTGCAAAAAGAACTGAAAGAGGCAGAAGCAAAACTGAACAAACGGCAGGCGGAACTTGCAACGGCAGAGACCAACAACCGTTTTATCGACAGGCTTGCTGCGCTTGAAACCGAGCAGGAAGAGCTGAAGAAACAGGCGGATGAGATCAGGGAAACGGAAGAAAAAGTCAAACGCCGGAAAGCGGCTACGCATGAAGTGAATCCCGCCTATACCGCATGGTCCGGCAAACGTGCGGAAGCAGCGGCCACAAAAGAGCAGATCGAAATACAAAAAGAGACGTTGGCGCAGGCGAAAGAAGATGCCGTAAAAGCGGCAGATCTGCTTGCGGCTGCAAAAGAGCAGGAACCCAGAGTGGAGACACTCAAGCAGACGATCGCACAGATCGAGGGAGAAGAGAGCAAATACCGGCAGCGCAGCGAACTGACGGAAAAACTGAAAAACCTCGAAGCAGAAGAGGAAAAGATCAAAGCAGACGAAGCCGGCCTGCAGGAGGCAGAGAAGGCTTTAAAAGAGAAGATCGCAGCCCTGAAAAAGACGATCACGGATCTGAAGGAGCGGCCGGAAGAACTGGTGCGTATCAGGGAAACGGGAAAAGACCTTGGCGAACTGAAGGAAAAGATCGCGCATGTCCTCGATGTACAACTTGCAGAGCGTGTGCAGATGGAGCAGGACCTTGCGGATAAACAAAACCGGTTCAGGGAATCCCTGCAGGCTTATGAAGAAGCAAACAGGGAACTGCTTCGGGCGGACAAGATCCTGTCCTGCAACAGGGCCGGCATTCTGGCGCAGTCCCTGACAGAGGGAGAGAAATGCCCCGTCTGCGGTTCGACGCATCATCCGGAACCTGCGGCGATGCCTGAAGAAGTGATCAGCGAGGAAGAATTCGAGGGACTGAAGAATAAGGAAAACCGGGCGCAGGAACAAAAGGCCGCGGACAACACGGAAGCGGAAAAAGCGAAGACGGCACTGGAACAGTTTGAATCACAGCTTCGCACAGACCTTCTGGAGTGTCTCGAAGATCATGTCCTTGGCGTGGATACAAAAGGCCTTGCTCTTCAGGAACTGCTTACGAAGACAAAAGATGCACGCACAGATGTGGATGCAAAGATCAAAGAGAATACGGCGGTACAGATCGCAGCCGAAAAAGACTGCAACCTGTTAAATGAGTCAGAGGCATCGCTTTTGCAGGCGGAAGGTGCGGAAACGGAAGCCTTATCCGGTCAAAAAGAAGAGATGGCAGAGCGCAAGAGGAAAGCGGAGGCATCGCTTACGGAAACACGCACGACCTTGCATACACTTGCCACCCTGCAGTTTGCAGACTGGGAAGAAGCCGGCGCGCATAAAGAAAAAGCGCAGGAAGAAGTAAAGACGCTCACGGATGCGATCGGGCAGGCAACGGAAGCCAGGACGGAAGCCGATCAAAAAGTTACCGCGGCAGAGAGTACGCTGCAGACGCTCAAAGAGACGTACGCCATCCAGCAGGCAGATGAGGAGACGCTAAAGAAGGCGCTTGATGCCAAACTGGCGGCGCATGATTTTGACGGGGCGGAAGAAATGCTTTCGTTTGTCGTGACTGCAGAGGAACTGGAAGAGACAGAAGGAAAGATCCGCGCTTACAGCGAGGCGGTCTCGAATAACAAAACGCAGCTTGCACAGGCGAAAGAAGATGCGGCGGGAAAAACACGCATCGACATCAGTGAACTGACGGCTGTGTGTGAGGCGGAAACAGATGCGGTCGCTGAGATCAGAAGAGCGGAAAACACACTGCACAACAGGATCACGACCAATATAGACAAGAGAGACCATATGGCGGATCTGAAGGATGATCTTGATGCGGCCGAAAAGGAATTCAGTATCTGCAAGCGTTTGTATGCGCTGGTGCGCGGAACGACCGGACAGGGGAAGATCACGCTTGAGCAGTATGTTCAGGCGACCGGGTTTGACGGGATCATCGCTGCGGCGAACCGGCGGCTCTACCCGATGAGCGAGGGCCAGTTCGAACTGTTCAGGAAGGAAGTCGGACAGGAAAGGGATAAACCGCATTTCCTGGATCTGGAAGTGCTTGATAATTACACGGGGCACAGAAGGCCTGTCGGTAATCTCTCAGGCGGTGAGAGCTTCAAGGCGTCCCTGAGTCTGGCGCTCGGACTTTCCGATACCGTTTCCGCCAACAACGGCGGCGTGCAGATGGATGCGCTGTTTGTGGATGAAGGGTTCGGAACGCTGGACCGTAAGTCGATCGCATGCGCACTGGAGACGCTGATCAATCTGTCCGGCGCGCATAAACTGGTCGGCGTGATCAGCCACAGGGAAGAGCTGATCGAGAACATCCCGCAGCAGATCCGTGTGGAGAAGAGGCGGGACGGCAGCAGGTTTGAGATCGAAGGTGTTTGAGGACAAGAGATGAAAAAGGATGAGAAGACAAATGTAATGCGGCTTTTGGATGGTAAGAAGATCACGTACAGGAGTCATTCCTATGAACCGGATCCGACGATGACCGGTGAGACGATCGCAGGGATCCTGGGAGAGGATCCCGCAAAGGTTTTCAAGACACTGGTCACGCAGGGAAAGAGCGGTTCCTACTATGTATTTGTGGTGCCGGTGCAGGCGGAACTCGATCTTAAGAAAGCGGCAAAAGCAGCCGGAGAAAAAGCCGTTGCCATGATCAAACAGAAAGACCTTCTGCCCTTGACCGGTTACGTGCATGGCGGCTGTTCCCCCATCGGGATGAAGAAACCGTTCCCGACTTTCATTCATGAAACGGCACCGGGATTTGACTCGGTCTTTGTGAGTGCAGGGAAGATCGGCTTCCAGGTGGAACTGGCGCCTGCCGACCTGATCGCCATGGTCGGGTGTACCGTGGCGGATATTGCGGGAGAGTGATCTTCAAAACTGTTTTGTATCTTGCGAAATGTGACAAACTGTGGCAAACTGTCAATATAAGTTTTGAATCAAACACTATGAGGAGGGCTATGAAATGTTTTGTCAGAAATGTGGGACAAATATCGAAGGGCAGCCTGCGTTCTGTCCGAAATGCGGTGCAAGCCTGACGGAAGGCGCAGCGAAGAAAGATAACTGGGCAGATGACGTTGCACAACCGGCACCGCCGGTACAGCCGCAACCGCAGCCGCAACCGCAGCCGCAGCCGGCGTTTGCCACCATGTACATTCCGGAGGAATACCGTCCGATCAGCATGTGGGGATATTTCGGCTACGAGCTTTTGTTTGCGCTTCCGTGTATCGGATTTATCATCCTGCTCATCATGTGCTTTGCACCGGCCAATAAGAATGTGAAGAACTTTGCAAGATCCAAATTCTGCTTCTTCATCATCATCTCGATCGTTGTTGCCATTGTCATGGCACTTGTCGTTGCCGGCGCCGGCACAGCAGGACTTACGGATCTGCTGCAACAGCTGTAGGGCACGGGTCTTCTAAGCATTAAAAAAATGAAAAAAATGGCTGCCATGTGGCAGCCATTTTTCGTGGGCTATGCAGCCGCATCTTCGTCCGGGAAAAGGTCCGCCACAAGGATGCGCTTTGGCGAACCTTTCTTTGTCATGTCGAGCCTGAGGGAGAAGCCGTACACCCCGTCTGTAAAGACGAAGGTGTGCGAACCGTCTCTCTCAGGGATGGCCCGGAACTCGGCCCGGCATTCGTGCATGGCAGGGAAGTTGACCTTGCCGCGCACATCCCGGTCAACCAGGACGGACACTTCTTTCAGGACGCTCTCCTGCGTCTTCTTCGAAGATACGTCAGGGGATTCCTGAGGCGCTGCATCTGCCTCGATCTCCGTATCGGATCCGCGCTTCAGCTCCGTAAAATAAAGCCGCAGCCGTTCCATGCAGAGCGACCTGCAGGTGACCGAGGCGAAGAAGTCCGAGACGGTCACATAGAGTGCGTACTCATACCGGAAGGTTCCGGCGAGCGGATTCCTGTAGGCTCCGTAGAACCTGTTGTCAGGAAGTTTTACTTCTTTGTAGCGTTTTCTTTGCTTTTGCATTTTTGAATGCTCCTTTCTTATGTTTGTCTGGTACTTTGGTAATTTGGTACTTTGGGGTGTGGACTATATGCAGTTTTCAAGGAACAAAAGAAGACCGATATCAGGCCTTTCCGGCATGTGGATACACTGATCCCGTCATGCTCATCTTCTGCCTGATATTGGTCTTTTTATGTGTTCTGTCTATGTGATTTTTTTATATGATTATTTATGTGATTTTCGTGTTGCGTCTGTCTGTGTTTTATGCTATCATGATACAACGTGCAGACCGGAAGAAAAATAAACTACCGGTTTATCTTTTTGACCTGTCTGCCGATATATAATGAGCGTAGGTCATATAGCCTTGCATCCCCCGGAGGCAGGGGTGCCGATCGGCCGTAGAGCCAGAGGATGCTGTAAATATGTAACTTGTAGGTTAAGTCACTCTATTTACAAAAGGAGGCGATGCTATGAACTATCCTGTGTTAGACCCCAAAGCAACGGGAGCGAGGATCAGGGAGCTCCGCAAACAGAAACACCTCACGGTTGAGGAGATCAGCCACTTCATGGGCTTCGAGTCCGGTCAGGCCATTTACAAATGGCAGAGAGGCGACAGTCTCCCGACTGTGGATAACCTTTTCGCCCTAAGCAGGTTGTTCGAGACTTCGGTCGACGAGATCCTGCGGGGTAAGGAAGAAGAGAGCGAAAGCTCTCTTCTTCCACGTATAGGGGAAAATATTGAGAGCATAATTTCCTTTTCACAGCTACGCTGTTCATGATAGAATAATGCAGATTCAAACAATGCAATTTCAAACAATGCAATTGCATTTCGCGGGGTGGCTACGTGTAAGTGAGTGAAAATGTTCCGTTTACACGTAGTATATGGACGAAAACAGAGGATGGCTACGTGTAAGTAAGCGAAAACGTTCCGTTTACACGTAGTATATGGACGGAAACAGAGGCTGGCTACGTGTAAGTAAGCGAAAACGTTCCGTTTACACGTAGTATATGGACGAAAACAGAGAAAAACTACGTGTAAATAACCAATAATCGCTTCGGTTACACGTAGGCCAGAGACAAAAGCGGTGAAAAACTACGTGTAAAACATAAAAGTATCAGAGCGTACACGTAGGCATTGCAAAATTTAATAGTAGTAGGAACAGAACAGACAGAAATAAG
>JAFZQU010000018.1 GCA_017620255.1 Lachnospiraceae bacterium | reverse complement strand
GAGAATCTGCTGGCAGCAGGACGTCACATCTCTGCTGACCAGCTGGCTATTGGTGCTGTACAGCTGATCCCGCAGTGCGTCCAGACCGGACAGGCTACGGGTGTTGCAGCAGCTGTTGCCATCAAGGACGGCTCCACCGCGCATACTGTGGATATTAAGAAAGTGCAGTACATCCTTTCCCATGAGCAGAATGTTCCACTGCCGCGTCAGGACAACACCGACCCGCAGCTGGTCGCTGATCTGGAGGCCATCAACTACGGTCGCGGCGGCGTACTTCCGCCATGGATGCAGGATTGATCTGCGATTGATCTGCAGACAAAACGAATACGCAAAAAGGACACGGTTTCGGCCGTGTCTTTTTTTGTCTAAGATAGTTCAAGTATCAAGAAAGTCCTTCGGTATGGTATAATACCTATAATATATTAAAGGAGTGGGATCAAAGAAAAAATGACAATCAGATTAGAACCTATCAATGATAATAATCGCGAGGCGGTGCTGGCGCTTTCTGTGCGCAAGGATCAGCCTTTCGTTGCAACAAATGAAGTTTCTTTGAGGCAGGCCGATGAAGCCAACGCCGAGAAGGCTGGCATTGCGCGGCCGTTTGCGATCTATGCCGATGAAAAGCTCGTAGGCTTCTGCATGTTCGCCTTTGATCCGAAGGCAAGGGACAAGATCGACCGATACTGGCTCTGGCGCTTTATGATCGACAAAAAGGAGCAGGGCAAGGGCTACGGCCAGGCGGCACTGAAGGAGATCTTTCGATATTTTCGAGAGAACGGTGCGGATCAGATTTACCTTTCGACCGAGCCGGAGAACGAGCGCGGTCTGCACATCTATCACAAGTTCGGATTCCGCGAGACGGGCATCATCAGCGACGGCGAGATCGTACTGATGCGAATGCTGAAAGGGCCGAATAAAACGATCAAGGATTTTTACGGGGTCAACGTGGATGCGCCGATGCACATCCGGGGAAAGAAAGGCTACGGTGTGAGCATTGCAGTCTGCGATCGCGACGGGGATCTGGTGACTTACTGTTCCGGCAGCGGCAGATACGGTGAGAATTTCCCGGTGAATCCGGACATGCTGTTTCAGGCTGGCTCTGTATCGAAGCCAATGTTTGCACTGACGCTGCTGCGTTATGTCGACAAAGGACTCATTGACCTCGACGCGGATATTTCCGGTGTGATACCAGAATACACCAAAATCCCGATGACTTTTGCTGCGCTGCTTTCCCACACGGCGGGTTTCAATCTGCACGGGTTCCCGGGTTACAGGGCAGATCACGAACCATTTTCGCTGGAGAATGTGCTGGACGGCAAAGGCATTACGCCGAAGCTGCGCAGGATCAGACCTTACGGGAAACAGCACATGTATTCCGGCGGCGGGATCACTTTGGCCGAACTGGCATTTACAAGGATCACGGGGGTCACTTTGCGCGAGGCCTTCCAAAAAGAAGTTGCAGAGCCTCTCGGTCTGACCCGTACCGGTTTCTTCCAGCCGCTTGACGAGGAGCTTGTTGCCAACGCCGCCTTCGGTGGCAGACTGGGTCTTAAGGAGGATCCTGCTCACGGTTATCACTATTATCCGGAGCAGGCTGCTGCAGGCTTATGGACGACGCCAACGGAACTGGTCAAGATCGGCATTGCTCTTTCCAATAGTTATCGCAAGGGCGGACTTCTCAAAAAGAAGACTGCACGGCGCATGATGACGCCGGTCATGGATGACTACGGGCTTTGCCTCGACGTCTGGGAATCGGAAGCCCGCAAAGACAGTGTTGCCGGACACGGTGGAGAGAACTGGGGCTTTTTGACGAGCTGGGTCTTTTCCCGCAAGAAAGAGATCTGCGTTGCCGTGATGTACAACAACGTTACGGAAGCAGCGGATGAGGCGATGAATGATATCGCCTGCAAGATTTTTAAAAATGCAAAATAGGTGAAAAAGGAGATTCATATGAAAATTGCAGTAGCTTATGAAAACGGAGAAGTGTTTCAGCATTTCGGACACACCGAGACGTTTAAAGTGTATGAGATCGAGGATGGGAAGGTCTGTTCATCAGAAATCTTCGGATCGAACGGAAGCGGACATGATGCGCTTGCCTCTTTGCTTGCAGATAACGCCATTGATGTTGTGATCTGCGGAGGTATCGGAGGCGGTGCACAGGCGGTATTGGAAGAATGCGGAATCGAACTTTGCGCAGGAGTATCCGGAAATGCCGATGAGGTTGTGGAAGCCTATCTTCGCGGGGAACTGATCAGTACCGGGGCAAATTGTGACCATCACGGAGAGGAGCAGGGCTGTTCCGGTCATGACTGTGGAAGCTGCGGCGGCTGTCACAGCGCTCCTCCGATCACGGGAAAGAATGTCGGAAAGACCTGCCGGACCCATTACAGAGGAACGTTTAACGACGGCACGCAGTTTGATTCTTCCTATGATAGAGGGGAACCGCTGGAGTTTGTCTGCGGTTCCGGGATGATGATCCGGGGATATGACGAGGCTGTTGCCAATATGGAAGTCGGGGAGACGATTGAAATTCATCTCATGCCGTCGGAAGCATACGGTGAGCCGGATCCGAATGCTATTTTTTCAGTTGAGATCGCGAATATGGCAGGGGCGGAAGATGTGGAGGTCGGACAGCGCGTATATCTACGGGACATGCTTGGCCAGCCGATTCCGGTGCTGGTGGTCGCGAAAGATGATCAGACCGTGACCTTTGATGCAAATCATGAAATGGCCGGTAAGGAACTGAATTTCACGATTGAGCTTGTGGAAGTATTGGATGCATAGGTGACAGAGGGACGGGGTGAATTATCATACGAAGTGCAACACCCCGGGAAATAAAAAACAACATAGCTACATTTTCCTGTAAAATGTTAATCACCACAAAAAACATAAAGGAGAATCGCAGCTATGTC
>JAFZQU010000001.1 GCA_017620255.1 Lachnospiraceae bacterium | reverse complement strand
TGACATGGACAATCCTTTCCGTGTGACACCAAAACGTAGTGCATTGGTACAGAATGTCACACCAAAATGGGGTTTATGTGTCAGATCCATTATGAACTTATTATGATGCGGATTCTATCCGCCGAAATATTTAGCGCTTACATTGGAACAAGTAGGCGAAATGAAACGCCGGATATGAGTTCAGATATGTATCCAAAAATTTGTAATACAAATGCTATCACGTTTTACACTGCGTGTCAATGTTAGGATGTGCAATACTCCGCGTACCACTCTGCAAATTTCCTCAATCCCTCTTGTAGGGACGTCTTAGGCCTAAAATCAAAGTCTGTTTCTAATGGTTTCGTATCTGCATATGTGATCACGACATCACCGGGTTGCATCGGGAGCAGTTCCTTATGTGCTTCAAAATCATAGTCATCGGGGAGCACACCTGCTCGAACCAATTCCTGCTGAAGAATTTCAACAAAATCTAAAAGACTAACCGGGTGTCCATTACCTATATTGTACAATTTATGTGGCGCAACAGGCAGCCCGTCCTCTCCTTGTATTCTTTCCGGTGCATGTTGTAACACCCTGCAAATGCCCTCAACAATATCATCAATATATGTAAAGTCACGCTTACAGTTTCCGTAATTATATATTTGTATTTTTTCTCCTTTTTTCAGTTTATCTGCGAAGCTAAAATACGCCATGTCGGGGCGTCCGGCGGGCCCGTAAACAGTGAAAAAACGCAAGCCGGTAGTGGGTATATTGTATAACTTGGAGTAACTGTATGCCAACAATTCATTTGTTATTTTTGTTGCTGCATAAAGCGAAACAGGTTGATTTATCCGATCTTCAGTCGAATATGGCACCTTCTGACTATCACCATATACTGATGATGAAGATGCATAGATCAAATGTTGAACACCGGACTTCCCGTCGTCATATGAATGCCTGCATGCTTCCAGGATCTGATAAAATCCCATTACATTTGATTCCATAAACACGTCCGGATGATCAATTGAATATCGTACCCCTGCTTGTGCTGCTAAATTGACAACAACAGATGGCTCATACTTTTCGAATATTGACTTAATAAATTCAGCATCGGAAACAGCACCATTCTTTATAACCCAACTATTATTTCTCTCTTTATTGGCATCAAACGCTTGTTCTATCTGCATTAGTCTGTATTTTTTTAAAGAGACATCGTAATAACTATTCATATTATCTATCCCTATGATATTTGAATTCGAACACCTCTTTAATATCTGTTTTATTGTGTTGGCGCCTATAAAACCAGCAGCTCCGGTTATAAGGATAGTTGTTTGGTTCATGTTAATGCTTTTCATTTATTTGTCTCCTAATTTGGCATTATTTTCTCTACGATACATTTTGATATATACACTACTACCCATTTATGTTGATTCTTTCAGCGTAAGAAGACTCATGATAATCTTTATTATAGGATCATTTGATAAAAACAATCCAAGAACATAAACAATTATCCCGGTAATGATCATAACTACTAGTCCCCATATCTGATTGTTTATAAACAACCTTTCAACTCCTTTGATTGCCAAAAACATAATCGTCCCACAAATAACATATCTTATAGCGGGTTTAAAGCATTCTTTCAAAGGAAGCTGTTTTCTCACAGTCCAACATTGTATTACTGTAACCATCAGTTCCGCAAAGATTGTAGCTATAGATGCGCCAATAGCATCAAAAAACGGAATCAGAATAATGTTCATCACAAAATTCACCCCCGCTCCAAATAATATAGATATTGTGAATTCTTTTTGTTGCATAGTTGGTAAAAGATACTGTTTTCCGATAACATTACTTGTTGATATGATAACCAAAACCGGACTGATTATTATCAAGAGAATAATAACCGGCGTATATCCCTGTCCAAAAAAAAGAGGAACAAACGTTGGAGCGATTGCACATAAGCCAAATAGCAATCCAAAGGCCAGAAAAAAAACAAACCGAAACACTGCCTTCACATTTCTCAAAATAGCATCGCGGTCACCCTTGGCATATAAAGCAGACATTGTTGGAAGCATAACTGTTCCAATGGAAAGGACAATAGTTAAGACCATCTGTATAATCTTCTGGGCTTGAGAGTAAAACCCCACTTGATCAATGCTTGAACTTATTATTCCCAGCATTGTCTTGTCCAGTAACAGATATATGGTCGTCGCTATTTGGGGAATAAAAAGAATAAAAATATGTTTGAGCCTAGACTTGATTCCTTTTATAATAATGTGCAAAGACAAATGCGTATGTACCAAGTATTTTTTTACAGAAAACCAAAGACTCAGATTACCCAAAAGAATGGGTGCTGTTACACACAACGTATACACCCAAAGGTCATTCTTATCTTTCACAAACACAAATACACATATTATTCCAGTCAGTTTAATCAGAGAATTTCTAATAACCGTTAGCCTGAAATCCTCCATCCCCATAAATAGCCATGAGATGTCAAATGCAGTGGCCACGATCTCCAAACATAGAATCCTATATATGATAGAATATGTATTACTGTTACAGAACAACAAAACATATATTGCACTACAAATAAACGTAGTAAAAATCCTGAAGATTTCAATTTCCCAGAAAACCTCGCTCCGTTTTTTCGGATCATCTTGAAAATACGCTATCTCCCTTTGACCATATAAGGTTGTCCCAACCGTTGAAACAAGAATAAAATATCCAACAACAGATTTTGTGAATTGGAAAATTCCTATATTTGTGACACCGAGAATTCGTGAAATGTAGGGTGTTGTAACTATTGGTGCAATTAATAGAAGAACCTGATAGAACATATTATATATATAGTTTTTCACCAGTTTTTTATTCTTCATTTTTGATACACCCTTTGTTTATTGTATACTGTCACTCCGACGTTTATTTACAGAAATGCCGTAGAAAAAGCTCTTCAATAAAGCCAGGCAGATAATGTATTTAATCATGGAGACACAGATTATCTGCTCGAAAAACTTATTAGAAAAATATGAAAAAGCAAGTGCATAATATATATACCCATAAATAATCAGCCAGGAAGAGGATAAATCTGTTTTCATACTCAATTTTGCTTTATTGTACACTTTCTGAGAAACAAATCCCATGATGAAGGGCAGTATAATCACGCCGATATACCCAAAATCTCTAATAAAAGCGTAAAAAGTGGTATATACGTTTCCAAGTGCCATTCCTCCGGCATACCTGAACGGAATTGATAATCGATACGAAGACCAGTGGCCACTGCCAAATACTCTTGATATGATCTGAACAAAGGAACGAAATGATTCCTGTCCAAAAACTATTGAACGTTCATAAAAAGAATTCAAGTATAAATCAAGATTCTTTATTTGAGCCCCCATATATATTGCAATATAGTCATAAAAATCTATTGATGAGACTCGTTCTTGCCCAAGCATTACATGCAATTTCTGAAAAAAGTAAAACACTATGAAAACGCCCCCAAAAACAGGCAGCAGAAATTTGATTGAGACGTTTTTCTTCCAGTTCTTCACAGAAGAAAGATGCATTAGTGTATAGCATACAAATGAAACAAGCATTGTTATTAATCCGCCTCTGCTCCCTCCTAACAGGGAAGCTATAATAGATAATAGCAGGCTAATAATTTGCAGTACTATTGGTTCCCTATTTTCTTTCGAAATCCTCGCAGCTAATAAATTTGAAAAGAATAGTCCCCCAACAAATGTCAGTGCATTCAAGAAGGAAAGATACCCTGGCATTTTCACGTTGATAGAAACAGTTTCGTCTCGAAAATTACCAAGTAAAGCAGACACAGTACTCCCATAACTAACTGCCTTTATGTATCTATAAGTCAAAACTATGGTAATTAATTGAACCACAATAAATACATAGTATTTATATCGATAAATCCTAGATGATGGTCTCAAGCCAAATGGTAAATTTGTCAGCTTGATAGTTTTCGAATCATTTTCTCCAGCACATACTGTTCCTATGCAGAAAACAGTGCATCCAGTAAGAATAACTAAAAAGGTATTGCTGCCGATTTCGCCATTTTTCCCCCACCATATTTCACGATAATTAAATGCGACAATTAACGCTATAATAAACATCGCAATAAAAACAAAGGATGGAGAAGTCAACTCTGCTTTGTTGTGAATAATAGAAATTATTAGAATAAGAACCAAAATAACACTAAGCAATAGTATGTTCATCGTCTTTTAGCTTGCACCATCATGGCATTATTGTTTCTTGGGTAAACAAATCGATTCGTCTGGCAAATAGTATATGCCCATTCTGTTTTTTATCGCATGATAATAACCGATAAATATCATCTTAAGTACACGGATCTTTGTGCTGCCGAAAAATAGTATTTTCAATGTTCTAGTTATCAAAAGTCTCATCCTCATTATCACATGATGCTTTTCGTAAAGTTTATATATATAGCATACATTTCTCATGTTATAATACTCCTTCCATCCGGCCCCAACATCGTTTACTATTATTCTGCCCCCAAATATCTTAATCAATCGTCTGTCACTAGGAATCGGATGATAATATAATGATGAATTGATGGTAGCAATATATGCATTATTCTTTTGAGCCCTATATAAGAATTCCTTTTCATCGCCTTTTATGAAAAAATCACCCCTGGGGGGACCAATTAGCTTCACTAGTTCGTATGATATCAATGTCCCATTAAACGGGTTAATAAAATCAACTATCGTCTCCCCATTCACCTCGGCTCTTTTATATACGGTTTTATTGTTCTGTATTACTCCAAAGGATAAGTAGAGTTCATCAGAAACAACTAGAGAATTGATCAATATCGCTTTCTCTTCCAGCCCTTTTTTTGTAATAAACTGATCCAGTTCATTAAGAGTATCAATATTATAAGGGCATCCATCATCGTCCATTAGCCAAAAATAGTCATAACCATAATTATATGCCCATTCTGTTCCATAGGAAAAACCCCCAGATCCTCCCTGGTTGCTTTCCATATAGATATATTCAATTATCTGTGCTTTCTCCTCTGAGAGCTTACTGTATATATATTCTTTTGTCCCATCAGTACTATGATTATCAATTATAACAATCGAATCCGGTTTTCTGCGTTGGCAAAAGCACATCTCTAAATTCTTATATAGCAGTTCTTTTCTATTGTACGTTACTATCACAGCACAAATCGATCTCGCCACAGCCATACACCTCATTTAATCCTTAAATAGCATAAACCACTATTTGCAAACGCTTTTATGATTTTCTCTTATAAATATCGGGTTTAGATTTACAGACGCACCGAAATTCATTACATCATCAAACGAATACCCCAACTCATAAAGCACCAAGGTGAAATATGCCTGATCTCTTCTTACACCTTTACTGTAATAATCCCACCATTTCTCCATTATTTTTCTCATTGTTTCATTGTTATGATCTCTAACGATGACATTACATTCAAACATTCCAAAGTGTCTGGGCATTCCTTTTAGTTTATACGTATGTTTTAATTCTTTTTTCTCATTTCTTGTTATTTTGCCATGGTACAATACTGAATCTATCTCTTCATATATGCAAACTTCCCTCGGATGCAAGTGCATTCCTATACCTGTCTGGTTTTCTGCCACATTTCTTTGTAGTAACATCGAAGCAGGACCTACCAATTTCAAATTCCCATCAATATATATGCTGTATCGATTGCCAAACAACCTATGCGGGAACATTTTAACGTATCGGTTCCTCAATTCAGGAGTATCATATCCCTTAGGAATAAGCGACTCATCCGCTTTTTCCCAAGAAGAATCTTCAGGTATGTCCCCATCCGAAAAAACAACGTACTTACACTTTTCATCCTTTATGAGAGGCTCCTGCAAATCGTCATATCCGCCATAAATACTTGTATATACTACTATTTCTTCTCCTACAGTCATAGCACCCTGTTTAAAATCAACGATCCGATGAGTATCCGTTTTCTTATGCAGGCTTTTAGCATCATGCACTAATGACCGTACCACGCTTATTATTTTCCCCTTCTTTAGAAGGTCCAAATAGCCATATATTATCTTCCCGTAAAAGAATTCTTTTGACGATCTCACGTCTATTCTTTTTTGATTGAGATATAAATAGTTATTACCTATTTCTTCGTTCATTTGACACCTCAGTCTGGTTGTGTAATTCTTACTTTTGATATTTTTAAATTCTTGCATATAATACTGTCTCTGATTCCATGTCACTATGATGCCTAATATATAATTTGTACTCCGGAACCATGCTTTTTATCATTATCGGAATCTCGTATAAATGACTCGGATTATGATATATACTAATCGCCAACTTTGGCTTCTGCGTTTTTATAACTCTTTCAGCCCCTTTAAGTGCTTCGATTTCAGCCCCTTCAATATCCATTTTTATAAATGTGACTGTCTCGTTGCCATGAATATTATCAATACTATCGGCATTTACCACATTACCTTCTTGTTTTGTAACCATAGAGGTTCCGGTCCCATCACCTATAAAATTCAACCGCTCTCTTCCGTTCCAAAGAGCATATGGTATTATCTCATAATTACACTTTTCTCCGAGTGTTTTCTTAATGACCACACTATTGTTTTCGTCCGGTTCCCATAAGAAAATCTTGTAGTACTCACCAGTTTGATACCTTAATAAGAATTCTCTGGATGAATCACCTATGTACGCTCCTCCATCAATGAAAACCTCATGATTGCTGGGTGGTAGAAGTTCTTTTAGAAAATACTGCGGTTGGATAGTTACTCCTTTAAGTAGCCCTATCTCATAACTCTTGCGATAGTCTATAACAGCACGAAGCGTTTCTTTGGAGAAATCATCCTCCAAATAATCGAACACCTGTTGTAATTCTTCTTTATGGAGATCAACAAATTTGGAAAAGTCGTTTTCTTTTCCTTTCAATTGCTTCTTTTTTTTATTTGATAGCATAATATGGACGAAATGAATCAAACCAAGTTTTCGCAAAAAGAGTAATACTACGCGTGTAACTGAGTAATGCTCCATCCAAGCTCTTATTCTGCCAAAATCCATCCTACCCTTTTCCTCACTCATAAAGTAAAAATACAAAGCAGGCTCCAAATATGTTTCTATTCCAGTTTTATGCCCTCACGTATGCCTTTATGGTACTCCTTTAGGTACTCTTTTTTATTCGCGAACAGTAGCAGTATCTTAATGTACTTATAAATACAAATAAGAAACACAGTCGGATCTTTATATCGTTTGACGATCCATGCACATGCTCTGGCTTGGTAATAATACCTTTTGGACGAAGCTATTCCATATTTAAAAACTGTTTTTCCCAGTATCCTAATTTCTCTGGTGCTGGCTGGAGAATGTATCAGCACAGCCTCGTTACTTTCAATTATTCTATAACCCATCTTCCGGGCACGTAAACAATACTCAATATCCAGTCCGTCCACAAAGAATTCTTTTTTGAATCCTCCAATTCTTAGAAAAACCTCCGTGTTTACGTAATTTCCTGACAGCATGGACCACTTTATTTCTCTATTGGCCTTTTTTTTTCTTTTCTTATTTCGATCGTACTCATATTGAGGAGCAATAATAGCTATATCATGGCAATCATTAGTATTAACATATTTTCGAAAAATATAGACAATCGAATTCCTGAAATGGCTATCCTGATCCATTGTAAGAACCCAGGAACATCCCTCTTCCTTCAACCGCCTTATTCCCCTATTCATACCTTCACACAATCCTATATTCTCAGGATAGTGTTCATAAATAACTTTTCCTTTACCAAACACTACGTATTGTTGAATAAGTGACAAATGGTCATCAGATGAATTGTCAATTATTATTGTTCGGTCAACTATGTTTGAATAATCTTTTAAGTTCTGGTAATCCGTTATAGTAGGATTATACAGAACCACAACTGCTCCATCCATTTTTCTTTCCTTATTCGCTTATCAAAGTATGATCATAGAAATGAATCTTCATATTCTACGGTCCACTCACTATCTTTATATTACTTTTTCTAGCATTCTATAATATAATGGTCTAACATATGCTTGCATAAATCCACAAATCCTTACCATTATCGATCTTGGCAAAGCTTTTAGAGCTCCTATAACAATTCGCTTTATTATCCCCGAATCGTCCATCCATAATGATTGAGTCTTCCATGGTGATTTATTCTTATAAAAAAGCCATTTATCAACGTATTTATGGTCACACCCCTCAACCCAAGGACGTTTACTAATAAAAGAGGTCGTATAATGTATTACATATGGATCCTCTATTGCCCGCACGATTTCCGTCATTTTATAAAACCCTATAGGAGGCTTACGATAAATCAACATCTCCTCAAAATTAAAATCAAAAAATATAGTCACTGAATTAAATCTTGGCTCAAAACAATACGTTTGGTGACTTAATACGGCGTTTAATACTCCTTGATCTCCTTGCTGTACCATTCCTTTTTTTTTCTCAATAAACTTAATTATTTCATCTTGTATTCTGTTCTTTTTCCACAAAAGAAGATCGATCAACATAACCCCGGAATTAAACATAATATCGTTTCTTTTAAGATCAATGTTCTTTCGATATAATGGAGAGAAAGCATCTGACAATGCGCCAATAGTCTTTCCCTGAAGATTCATATTCCACAATTCTCTAATTGACTTATTTACTATGACATCACAATCCAAATACAGAATACGGTCAAGATCATCGGGAATAATGGATGAAATGAAAAGACGGGAAAACTGGCTAATGCTTCCTCTATCAGCTCTTACATGAATAGAAAGCTCTTCATTGATATTTTTTTGCAAAAACCATTTGATTTTTTTTCTACCGTACTTCTTGCAAATGCCCTCGACCTTCCGTTTATTATTCTCACTGATGTTGTTATCAAACACATAAATAACTATTTCATCCATATCTTTACTGTTTTCATATAGTGAAATAAGGCTTACTCCAAGTATCTCTGCAAACCTATCATCAGCTGCATATACTATATGTGCTACTCCGGGATTCATTAAACTCTCCCCTCTCTAAAACTATCGGAATTAATTGTCTCTATTGAGTGCCAGATTCATTTATAGTAGATTATCTTGTGATAAATACAAGAAACAAATTGCTGAATGTTAATAAAACACTAAATGGTGGTCCATTTGACTTTCAGATATAGGAATTGACACGTTTGATTTTTTTTGTTACCATTCTATTAACTCATTGTGTCCCATCTTTTATGCAAATCTTTTATGCAAATCTTCTCTGCACATCGTAATCTCATCTTAATACAGCAACAAACAAGTTCATTATGAAATATATGGAGGAAAAACCATGCCAAACGCAAAAATAATCCAACGTGGTAACAGCCAGTTTCTGCTTCTGCCAAACGAACTACGGCTAGACTTCGACAAATACACGCTTGATCGGGATGGAGAAATATACATTTTATCCCCAACCAATAATCAATATCATGCTTCAGGATTCAGTAACAATCCGGATCACTCAGGTCAACTGGTTCTGCATATTCCCAGATCTTTACATCACTCTCTGTCTGAACACGCACGACAGGAAAATGTCAGTTTAAACGATTATTGTTTATACCTGCTCTCCGCAAATAATACAGCGGGATTCTTGAATACCAGTGACGTTACGATCATTAACAGCTCTGTTCGTTACAGAGGTTATGTTGGAAGTGTAGAGTATTCTGAGGCCGATGATCGGTTTTATGGCAGGATACAAGCAATACCTTCTTCTGTCTCGTTCGAAGGAAAAAACGTTACTGAACTAATTTCTGATTTTCATAGAGCTGTAGACGATTATCTGGAATTCTGTCATGAAGAAGAAAGCCATCCGGAGCATTCTTCATCAACTAAATCTTCTGTTGATTCAATAGCGGGAATCATAGAAAAACAGTTTGAGACAGATTCTGATTCCTTAACATAATAGATGTGATTTCCCCTTTCCCCCTCATCATCTAAATCCGAAAAAGCGCTGCTGATCACGCGGCGCCTTTTCTTGTTACAACCACCCACATGGTCTTCAGTATGATCCGAAGATCCAGGCCGATGCTCCAGTTCTCAATATACTCCCTATCCATCCGGACAACCTCGTTGAAGTCCGTCTGGTCACTTCTGCCACTTACCTGCCAGATGCCCGTGATACCGGGTTTCATGCTGGCACGGATCCTGTGCTCCATGTCATAGTTTTCCCACTCTTCCATCGTGCAGGGGCGCCAGCCGACAAGCGACATGTCGCCGCGCAGAACGTCAAGGAACTGCGGGAATTCATCCAGGCTGAAAGCACGCAGGATATTGCCGATCCCGCATGGTTTTCCTTTGCGGTTTTTATGCTCGCACCCGATGATACGCGGGTCATCATCCATCTTGAACATCATGCCGGATTCAACCTTATTCTGCTTCATCAAAGCAGGCTTGCGGTCCTCCGCATCCGGATACATGGTGCGGAATTTATGCATCATGAACGGCTTGCCGTTCTGACCGATCCTCTCCTGTGTAAAGAAGATAGAACCGGGCGATTTCAGATATATGATCGGCGCCACAAAGACATAAATGATACCGGTGAGCAGGATCCCTACCAGGCTGCCGATGATATCGATCAGGCGTTTCAATGCCATGTCCCAGATGGAGACTGTACGAAGACTGGTCGTAAACACTCTGCAGGAACCGATATTACTTACCTGCGCAGCGGTCCAGTTGCCGCCATCCGGCAGATCCACCACATAACTGACAACGATCCCGGCGTTGACCAGCTGTTCTGTCAGGTCTGTCAGTTCTTTATAGGTCTCTCCGTTTTCGGGAGGAACAACCACAGCCTCATCCACCCAGTGCTGCACGAGTTCTTTTGTCTTTTTTCCGCTTAAGGAATGTACGGGAATCCCTTTGTATTCAGATATGTCTTTTTTGCGGTCAAGCAGGAAAATGCTCTCCACAACACAGGCATCGTTCGCAGTCAGTTTCTCCATGGCCTGCGGAAGCATCTTTTTGATCGTGATCAGCACGACGGAACGGGGCTTGTGATTTTGACTGTTGACGCGTTTTTTATTCAGATAACGGAAGATCCAGTCGAAAATGACAAAAAACGTCGCAGTAAAACCGTACTGCAGACGTGATACAATGCCCGTCTTGTGAACAACAAAGAAATAAGCAAGCGCGATCAGAAGCACCGTGACCATGTATTTTACCACAGCCAATGCCTCATCGATGCGCCCGCGCCTTAAGATCCCGCTGTATCTGCCGCGGAAAACGATCACAACCAGCTGTGCTGCTATCAGCACAGCTGCCTGATATTGAAATGCCTCATCTGTGTACGGATTATCCAGTCCGTGAAAGATCCAGTACGCTATAATGAAGCTGACCTGCATACAGATCAGGTCGAGCAGAATAAAGTCTGCATGCTTCATTAAGCCGGTTGCAGATTTCTTTAACACTGTTTCCCCCTCATTTCCCCGTTTTTACCGGTCTCACATCATTCTATTTGATGATCGAGTAATTGCAGGGCATCGGAAGTTTCGCACTGAGTTTGCCGTTCTTCCATGTTGCCTTATAAACCTTGGGTTTTACGCTGTCCGGTGTGTAAACAAGGATCGATACCTTTTCACCCGGAACCAGTCCCTCTGCAGCAAGCGTTACCGTATAAGAACCGGTTTTGCCGTTTGAGAATCCAAGCACACCTGATTTCAAAAGGATGCCTAAAACGCCTGCCTTCTCAAGTTTTTTCTGCAATTCGACATCCTTTAACAGGTCGGCCTTTGCCATTGCGATCATGGCCGGATCTGCCGGCAGAGAGCCGAACAGAACACCTGCATCCAGTTTTGCATTCACGTCGAAAGTGATGCCTGCTGCCAGCGCAACCGCCTGCTCAGGTGTAGTGGCAACCAGTGCCTGCTCCGCCGGTGTCAGCGTGTAGTGCTTTGCCGCAACAACACTTGTCGGAACACTCACCGGTGTCTGCATGACCGTTGATGTTTTCGGACTTGCCGCGAAAACCGGAACACACGTTGCCACGCTCAGCGCAACTGCGCATACCGCTGCAATCCATTTTCTTTTCATCGTATTTCTCCTCCTCTTTGCTCCTGTAGAGCAATCTTCATCTTATACTGTCTGGTTTTATGATTTTTCGAAATCTTTAGCCAACAAATCCGGCTTAAGATCACTGTACTTCCTCATAGAAAACATCCAAAATCAGACGGATCATACCTTCCTCATCGACGTTGTAGCGTTCAAAATCATCTTTGAACTCAGTCTCGCCGGGAAGCTGGTACATATGATCCTCCGTAAAAGTCATATCTTTCGTACTGTCGATCAGTTTGGGCAGATCAATGCTCGCAACGATGTAATCACCGCCCGCTTCGTAGATCTTGTTCGCTTTACCGGGGTCTGCGAGCAGCTTTCCTATCGCAGCGACAATGTACTGCTGCTGGCGCTGCAGACGGTCGTTGGCAGATCCGAATGCATCCACATCACGCGTACGCAGGTACGCATATGCCTGTTCACCGCTTAAGGTGATGGGTTTGCCTTTTGTGATCACGATATCTCCGCGCCGCACGCTCTCGACCGGTGTGAGTTCCACGCCGCCGATCGCATCGTTGACCGCGGGAAGTCCGCCCATATTAAGCGAAATATAACCCGAAACCGGAACGCCCTTAAACAGGCGGTTCACCGCTTCCACACTGCGGATACAGGATAATTTCATGCCATCGCCGTACCCGTGCTGCAGGCAGATCTGCAGATCCATCTGTACGACAAAATTACCTGCCTCATCATACACATCCACCGGCACGATCGTATTGCGGTTGATCGCAATGATGCTGACCTGCTGCTGTACACGGTCTGTGACCAGCAGGAAGATCGCATCCGACTGTCCGCCGCTGATGCCGTCAGCAGCAGGTGCGACCGGGTCGTCATTATCGATGCCAAGGAACAGATAATTCTGCAATCCGCTTTTGTAGCGGTAGATCTTGCCGTCATGACGCACCAGGCCTTCACTCCATTTTTCATCGGCAAAATCAGCAACGCTTTCGATCTCTCTGTATGTTGTTTCCTGCTCCCTGTCGTTACTGACGGGAACGGATTCCGTATTCACGTTTGCGGAAGCATTTTCGCTCATCACTTCCGTGACGGTCGCCGCCTGTGCCTTCTTTAACTGCTCGCGGTGACGTATGAACAGAATGAAAAGCACACTCAATGCCAGCGCGATCAGGATCACGCTGATGAGCAATACAATCTCTTTTGTATTGGTCCGTGCTTTCATATTCCCCTACTCCCCCTATGTGAAAGCAAAAATCAGTCCGGTAAATCTTTTGGCACAAACTTACTGCGCCGGTGTCTGCACGGCTGCCGGTGCCTGTGCTGCAGCTGCCGCAGCTGCGGCGGCCTGTTCCTGCAACTGTTTCTGCAGCTGCTCGGCCTGCTTTTGTGCTTCCTTCTGCGCCTTCTGCGCATCTTTTATCGCCTGTTCCTGCAGTTTCTGCGCGGCCTCTGCCGCCTGCTCTTCAGGCGTCTGTGTCTTTTTCTTTTTGGAAGGTGTGGTCTTTGGCACTTCCTTCTCGAATTCCTCGGGACGCATCTGCGTCAGTGCATATCTTACAGTAAGCGCATAGCCTGCGGATTTATCCAGTGCCTCCGGAAAGATCACGCCCTCCTGCGCTGCCCCTATAAGTGCTTCCCTGATCCCTGTATAGTCTTTAACCCTATAAAAACAAGTCCTTCCTTCATTGATCAGATCTATAATGGCATCTGCTTCTTCTGTCTCTACCACGGCTGAAACCGCTGACGAAACGGAATCTGCCGAAACCGCTGATCCGCCAAGCTCACCCAGGTTTGCAGGATCGGTCGAAACTGCGGGAACCATGCAGTTCTCTGCCGCTTCCCCGATCGCATCCGCAGAAACTCCATCCACAAACAGCAGATTAAAGCCCCTGTCGGAGAGTTTCGATGCAACCTGCGTATTTCCTGCATATCCGAGCAGTACGAGCGGTGCGCCGGCGTCCCTTGACCAGCCGCGGATCGTCTTAAACATTTCCATGCCTGCCGCATCCGATACGAAGTTCTTATCGGAAAAGATCAGCCCGGATACGCCTTTCTCCGCGAAAGCCTGCTGAAAGATGTTGCCGGCAACCGTGACTTTGTCTTTCTCACATAAAACCTCCGGCGTGGTCATAAGCAGAAGCTCGATCTTCTGCGTCTCATTCAGTTTTCCGATCTGCGCCATCACTTCTTCCGGATAATCCGCCTCATACAGGCTTCCGGTGACCGTATCGCTCTCGGCGTTTAGATCCGCATCTGCTGCGGCAATGTCTTCCTCGTATTCATCCGCAGTCAGGTCGCGCGGAAGCGGGATCCCTTCCAGATCCGTTTCCTTTGTCTCTGTCTGCGGGATCTTGTAATTGGGCTCCTGCTCCGTTTCCTGCCATACGAAAACCTTGAGCAACACAAGTACTGCCACTGCCAGTACGGCAACGATCTCCAGAGCGATCCAGATTTTTACGATCAGAAATTTCCTCATCTATTTTCTTCTCTCCGGTCTGCCCGCAACAAAATTATCTTCCGCTAACGCAGAGGATGCTTTCCGGATCTCTTCCAGATCCATCTGCATCTTCACCTCTCCGCGGATATCCGCCTTCGGTGTCGTATTCTCTTCTTTTCCGTAATATTTTCCATAGTATCCGCCATAGTACTTGCCGTAATACTTGGACTTCTTCATATCTACTTTATTGAGCACGGCGCCAAGGATCCGGACGCCCGATGCTTCCAGCTGTTTCTTCACGTTCAGGCAGGCTTTGCTGCTCACTTCCCCCTGCGAAATCACGATGGCCGCACCGTCGCATTCCTTCGCGATGACAGCGGCATCGATCGCGGCACCAAGCGGTGCGCAGTCGATCAGCACATAATCAAACCTGCTCCGCACGGCATGGATCAGCCGCGGGAAATATTTATTCTCCAGAAGTTCCGTCGGGTTCACGACAGCAGGTCCTGCAAAAAGCATGTAGAGCTGCGGGAACTGTGTCTGGTAAACGACTTCCTCCAGATCCATCTGTCCCGACAGAAAATGCGACAGTCCGTATACTTCGCCGCCGTCCGTTCTTCTGGCTTTGTGCCTGCCGACCAGCACGGATTTACGCATGTCGGAATCGATGACAAGCACCATGTTTCCGGCATCGACAAGGGATCTCGCCAGATTCATGACCACCGTGCTTTTGCCTTCGTTTGGCATCACGCTCGTAAACAGGATCGTCTTGATATCATCCCCGCAGAAACGGATGTTGGTCCGAAGTTCTCTAAGGGCTTCACGCATCATATTGCTCTGTTGTCTGATCTCATTCAGTTTGACCGCATGCATGACTTCAGAATTCCTCCGCTTCTTCAACCGGGAGCATTGCAAGCACCCTTAAGCCGGCCTTTGTTTCCACATCTTCCGGCGATACCAGATCGTCATTAAACAGATAGGACAAAATGATCAGGACCGCAGCAATGGCAAATCCCGCGGCAAATCCGACCGCCGTGAAAAAGACGGGGCCGTGACTGACCGGTTTGCCGTCCGCGTAACCGCCCTGTACAAGGTTTGGCGGATCCTGGTCCATTTTCTCCGCGATAAAATCAGCCGCCACCTCTGCGATCTTGTCGCAGATGACTTTGGCACGCTCCGGATCTTCATCCTGCACAATGATCTCGATAAAACGCGTATTGTTCGGGTTTCTGACCTCGACCTTCTTTTCCAGTTCCTCGTAATCCTCCGGCAGGCTCAGATGGTCGATGACTTTGTCGAGCACCGGGCGCCCCTTCGTGACGATCAGATAGTCCTGCGTCAGGTTCGCACCGGTCTGCAGGTCTGCGAGGCTTGTGATCGAAGTACTCTTGGTCAGGACATAGAGCAGGGCGTTGGATTCATACACCGGATTCATAAAGAAATACCGGTAGGAAAAAGCGACCGCCGCAGCCAGGATGGCTGAGAGCAGGAGCGTTTTCCAGTGGGCAAGAAGTACCAGCGCCAGTTCGCGTAAGTCTATCTCGATTTCGTCTGTGGTTTTTTCCTGTTCGTTCAAGATATTCTCCCGTAAGTCGTTTTCTATAGAAGCATTACTGAAGCATTTCCTGCCGTTCCAGGATCTTCAGCGGATTCTCCGTAAACAGTTTCCATGCAAGATCGCGGCCGTACTCATCTGTGATGTGATTGCAGCACTGCCGCATATGGTTTCCGCGGTCGCTCACATTATGGCAATCCGACGCCACAATGTCCGCAAGTCCGCTTTTTAGGATCTGCCTGCAGACTTTTTTGACGCCTGCGCCGTCCTTTCCGAGGACGCTGTCCGCGTTGATCTGTATCATGGCGCCCATATTCCTGCATTCCTGCAAAAGCGCCGGATCTGCGGCAAATGCATCATAGCGTTCCGCATGTGCGATCACGGGTGTGTACCCGCCGGCAAGCAGCGTTTCCAGGCTGCCGCGGATCTTTGTGATCGTTGCCGTGTGGCTGAATTCTGTAAGTACCCAGTCACTGCCGGCCAGTGTCAGGCAGCGGCCTGACTTAAGGTTTGTAACCATTTCGTCATCCACGCGGTATTCACACCCCAGATACACGCGGATCTTATATTGTCCGGCCACCCCGCGCACCGCCGCAAAAGATGATCTTATGTCATCTAGTTTATACAGGAACATTTCCTGTCTGTAATGGGGTGTCAAAATCATATCCGTGATCCCCTGCTCTGCGGCTTCAGCAAGCATATTCCTTGACATTTCAAGGGATCTTGCCCCATCATCAACACCATAGAGCAGGTGGCAGTGTATATCGATCATTTCCCTTTTTCCAAATCCGTAGACAAACAGTTATCCCATGTTATGTTGACTATACTCATTTTTATTTAAACATTTCATGTGTTATTTGTCAACGATAATTGTTTCATGTGCGGCTTCATGCTACAATATTTGTGTTATGAGCAGGAATTGGGAACTCTACAAGGTTTTCTATCATGTGGCAAAATGTGCCTCCCTGACCGACGCGGCAAAAGAACTGTCGATCACGCAGCCTGCTGTCAGCCAGTCCATGAAACAGCTGGAACAGCAGCTTCATGTCAAGCTGTTTGTGCGGCAGGCCAAAGGGATAAAGCTTACCAAAGAAGGCGAGCTGCTCTATGCAAGTGTTGCGGCGGGAAATGAAGCGTTTACGGAAGCGGAGCGCAAGCTGCATGAGATCGAGAACCTGAACGACGGGGAAATACGGATCGGTGCATCGGATCTTGCCATCAAGTACTATCTCCTGTCACACCTGGAGCTCTTTCGCAGCAATTATCCGCACATAAGCGTGGACTTTGAAACAGGAACGGATGCGGATATGATCCGGAAACTGCAGGATGGGAAGCTCGATCTGGTCCTTTCGGAAACAAAGCCCGTCTCTCCCGGCAGCCTGTCTGTTCGCAAGGTACGCGATATACAGGATATCTTTGTTGCCGGCGGCGGTTACTCTTATCTGCGCTCCCCGAACCTGCCCTATCAGCTGCTGACGCATCTGCCCCTGATCGGTCATCCGGCAGCGCACCCGCAGCGGCAGCATGTAGATGATTTTTTAGCCGGGATGCAGTTAAACATCCGGCCTGCCTATACATTTGACGATGCAGATATGATCCTGCAGTTTGCACTGAAGAATATCGGCATCGGCTGCCTGCCGGAAGATTACGCGGCTTCTGCGATAAAAAGCGGGGAACTGATCCGGCTTTCATTCACACCGGAAGTTCCAAAGCGTGCACTTTACCTGATCAGCAGACAGCGCGCACACGTTTCCAAAGCAACAGACACCCTGCTGCAGTTACTCGATAAATAAATCTTACAAAGGAGAACATTCCGTATGGAAGAAAAAAGAGATGCCAAACGACTGATCCTTGGAATGAAACTGTCCATTTCCGATCTCTATAAGGAAAACACCAATACGATCACCGATATCTCCTCATCCATCGAAGTGACCGATATCTCGGCAACGGGGATCGGATTCATATCGGAATGCATTCTGCCGACCGGCTATTATTTCATCGCAAATCTGGAGCTTGCAAAGGACCTGCCGCAGATCATCACGGACGTGCGAATCATCCGCAGCAGTGCCATTGACATGGATCATTATCAGTATGGATGTGAATTTGTCTCGATCTCTCCGCATGTGCGCAAGATGCTCGAAGACTTTGAAAAGCGTCTGAAAGAAGCGGACGAGAACGGGTGAAACCCCGTTCTTTATTCGTACTGGCTCACAATAGCTAATACTTCGCGTGCATATTTCGGGTAGTCCTTCACCAGCTGCTCGATCTCTTTTTTGGAATCCTCCAGATTGAACATGTTAAAATCAATCCCTTTGCGCAGCCGCTGACGCTGTATGATCAGGCTGTGTCTCAGTTCCGTCATTTCCTCATCAAAAATGAGTGCGCCAGGCTGATAGACCCAAATGGAAGGGTCTTTTAAACGGAAGTGCGAAAGCAGACCGTAGAGACTGCGTCTTGCGTCTTCCAGTTTCTGCGCAACTTCTTCGCTGTGATTGCGCGCTGCCTTCTCTTCCTTGTATTTGTCCCACATGTAGGAAAGCTCATAGGAATTGGCAACCTGGTATTTTGCATACATGAAATCCAGCAGGTTCGTGATGTTCACGTATTTGATCTTGGCGGAATTCTGCAGCTGGATCGCGCGGTTGATCTGTTTTTCCGTACTCGTCTGATCACTCTGTGCGTTCCTGTAGCTGACAACACAGGCTGTCACCGCGATCGCGGTCAGGCCGGTCAGTACATAGTAAGCGACGGTCACGTCCATACGCGAAGCCTTCTGCAGGAAAAGCAGCAGGGCAAACGCGAGCACGGCTGTCACCAGAATGATGATGATATACCCCTTGGTGTTCGTCGCTTTGCGCGCATCTTCCTTGCGCTGATATGCAAGCGCACTCTTCTCCCCTTCAAGCAGGTTCATGTCGCGCCGCACGCTCATCTGATAGTCTTCCCGCTCGCGCATGGTCTTTAGCACACCCGGGATCTCATCTGCAAGCCGTTCCATCTCACGGTACTGCACTTCCGTGATCTTGCTGACGGGTCTTCTGTAGTGCGTTTCATCCTCTTCGATCTGCAGGATCTTCTGCGCACGCTTCTTCACTTCTTCCTTATCGGATGTGGGCAGCTGCGCGATCTCTTCCAGATCCGTAAGTCTCTCCGTGATCGTCTGGTACTCGATCTTCTGTTCCTCGACTTCCTTGGAGGCCGCGGTCATCTGCTCGCAGCAGGCACGCACATATCGCTCCCTGTCGCGGTAATCGAGCACGTTTAAGTCGGAACGCCTTACAGTCTCCCCCGACAGTACCTTATCCATCGAAACGGAATCTTTTCCTTCCGAAAGCCCCAAGGCAAAATCAACCGCATCTTCTTCCGGCTCGATAAATCCAAGTTTTTCAAACAGTTTTGTAAAGATATTGCTCATCGTATCTCCCGGGCGCCTTCCCCGTCCTTATGCGTTCATGTTTCTTCTGTATTCCTGTTTCCAGCTGCTAAGCGTATCGTCGATCGCTTTGTAGTAATCGTTGATCCTGCCGCTGCCTTTGAGTTCCTTGATGTTGTCCATGGCTTCGCGGTAGGGTGAGTGCTCCGCGCCGAAGCGTCCCTGTTCCATACGCTTGTCGACTTTGGCGAGGAACTCCGCATCATATCCGTGACGGAGCAGCAGTTTGTCATACTGGTCCTTATGCATGGTCATGCGTGTTGCCATCAGGTATGCGATCCGGCTCTCTTCCCCGTCAGCCAGATCCGCAGCTTCCCGGTAATAGTAGGCTGCCTTTTCAAACAGGAACATATAGGCGTAAGCCGTGCCGATGTTATGCAGGATCGCGGCATAGAGTTCCGTTTCCTCGGCTTTGTCGATGTTTTCGAGGATATACTGGTATTCGTCGATCGCAAGCATATATTTACGGTTCTTCAGAAGATTATCCCCTCTGGCCTTACGCTTGTTCGCAAACCCGAGCATCGCGTTATCGAGCAGCACCTGCTTGACCTCGTAGATCTCTTCTTCACTTAAGTAGCCGGTCTTGGTTAAGATCGTTGTCACGAACTCGCCGATACTCTTGTTCTCATCGATGAGTTCACGAAGGTCCGTGGCCAGTTCCTTTAACTGCAGCTGCTTTTCGATGAACGTGCAGAGTTTCGGATCCATCAGGTCCTCATCGAGGATATACGCGTTCCCCGCAAGACAATAGCAAAGCTCCTCGATGGAATATACGTTCACACCGAGTCCCGTGATGTAATATGGAGTTTTTGCCAGAGTGCCCATGCACAGTGTCAGTTCAGCCATTTTTTACACTTCCGCTTCCAATGTCCAGACCTTGCCGGAGGATGGAAACATCTCTCCGAATCCGAGGTCGTGTATCTTGATCTTGATATGAGTTTCCGACTGCATTTCCGTCATGATGCGAAGCCTGGTAGCCCGCTTTGGCCGCTGCGGAAGACCGTTCAGTTCCACTGACAGCATCTGTTTGTCTTTTCCGTCAAGCGGCGTGATCGTGAAGTTTACATAACATCCTTCTTCCAGGATGCACTCAAACTGTTTTTTGGCGTCATACCAGTTTTCACCGGCATCCGCCAGTGCAAAGTATTCCTCGCTCTGTCCTCGCCGCATCTGTACGCCGACATTGCATTTCAGTTTGTCTGCACCGAGGAATACATACTGTTTATTGAGTTCGCAGGGCGTGATCTTGTCTTTCGCACAGTAGCAGGCGCCCTTCGAATAGAGATTTTTACCCTGGAACACACGCCTTCCCATACACAGGTATTTCAGCGTCTTGTTGCACCAGGATTCGTCAAAACCGTCACCGATCAGGAAAACGGAACTGACCGTTTTCGGATTCAGCAGGCCGTGGATCGTATGCAGTACATACTCATCCAGATAATCTCTGGATTCTTCCGTCGGTGTTTCTCCAAGCATCAGCGACGGGGTCTTGAGTTCCGTATAATCACTGCGTTCCACAAAGCAGACGATCGGCGTCGTGCGGTGGTTCATCCACAGATCATAAGCACGCATGAACTGGTTCGAATAATCAAAGATCACCACTTCGTGTTCCCACAGTTCCGAAGGCTGATGGAGCACATAGTAATAACTGCTCTCCTCATATGTCTGGAAGAAGATCCGCTCTCTTGCTATGGGCAGTGCAGATGCGACGCTGTTTAACACATCGATCGTCCGTCCTTCAAGCGAATCGACCGTAAAGATCATCGCTTCCACCTGGTCGGGTCCCGTGATCATGGATAACTGGTTGAGTGTTCTGCGCACAAACAGCACCAGCAGATCCACGCAGTCATACGCCTCTCCTTCGAGTTCGATCTTGGCACCGGACCTTGCAAAACTTAACAGTTTTCCGACCAGCGTTCCTTCGCCGCGCTCGACCACTTTCTGTGCCTCTCTCCCGCAATACCACTGACTGACGTTCTTGCGTTTGCAAAGAACCGTCGGGATCCCGAGGCGCTCTTCCTCTTCCTCATCCATGAGCGTCTCCGGCACGTCCTTATTCAGTTCGTAGTAACTGATCTGCGAAACCTGGTCGTTCAGATCGTATCCGATCACGAACGCGGGTTTGCGATCATCCTTCAGTGTTATCATAGGATATTAAAAATCTGTGTGGTGAAGCAGTCGGCTTCCACATATTCCTCCATCAGTTTCAACAGTGTTTCATCATCCTGCAGCGTCTTGCTCACGACCATATCGTTTAGCAGGCTGTAGCGTGACTCGCTCTCGAGTGCGGACGATTCCGAAATGCTGACCGAATCGCTGACCGTCAGCTGCTCTCTGCCGCCCTTTTCCTCCGTGATGTAATATTGCAGGTTCTCACCAAAGAACAGTACAAAATCCTTGGAGAAGACGCCGCCGTACATGTTGCGCATCTCTTCCGTGCGGTAAGTGTCCTCCTCGGAATCCGGCTCCTCCAGAATGTAATGGATCATCACGCGGTTGCCGGGATTCGTCCTGTATTCGATGATCGCTTTATCTTCAAACGCGCCAAGCTCCGGCAGGAGCGTGATGTACGCGCTGAAAAACCTGAAATACATGTTCCGGTGCATATACTCTTTTAAGAACGCACGCAGCATATCCTTGATGCGCTCGGAATGATCGTGCTTTTCCTCCGCGTAGTATTTGAGCAGTGCAAGTTTGCAGGCGTCATTCAGTTCTTCGCCGAGTCTGTAATTGTCCACCAGATGCTCGAAGATCGAATCATCCGTCAGGCGTTCTTTCGCAAAATAGTCAAACGCCGAATAGGACAGGTACGCAAGTTCCACCCTTGTGGACGCACCGATGCTTAAATAATGTTCAAAGATCTGCTCCTTCTCACCGACCGTTGTCCTGGTGTAGAGCATCTGGATGATCAGTTTCTCCGTCAGCATATAGCAGTCAAGATCAAACTGTCCCGCCGCCTTCCAGAGATCCCTGAGTTCCTTTGTCAGGCCGTCAAAGTTGTCGACCAGATACTGCAGTGTCTCCGAATCATATTTCCCCTGCCTGAAGGCAAAATAGCACATCTTCACGAGCATCGGATCCGGCAGTCTGTCTTTCTGTTCCACCATGCGTGCGCAGATCTTCACGCAGGTCTTTGCGTTGATCTCATCCGTGCCGTAGATGCACATCAGCTCGTAGGCTTCTTCGTACATGCTCCGCAGCACATAGAAATGAATGAGTTCCGCACGGTCTTTGGCGTCGAGCACCTTAGCATCCATCTCTTCGAGGAACGAATCCAGCGTGGATCCCTCGTCGTTGTCGTAATAGTAATGCATCAGCCCGGAACGGATGTCGCGTTTATAGGATTCCTTCACGGCGGAAGAATCCACCAGTTCCCTGCAGCGCTCCACATTGCTCTCATCCACGGTCACGTAATGCCGCTTTCCTTCCACGAGATAGGAAGTGAACAGCAGATTTTGGTTTACATAATCTTTAATGAGCGGGATGTACAGGGTCTCGTTCATCAGCTTCTGCAGCCGACTCTTATCCACCAGTTTCCGCTCGCCAAGCTCATTCTCCAAAAAGAGCGTGCACTCATCGTTATAGATGAGCGGATAGGCCATGTGGTCTTCCACGGGATAGGTCTGCTCTTCCACAAACTGTTCCTGCAGGATCACAACCTTCTTCATATCCGGCTCCGGTACGGACAGCTCCTGCGCAAAGATCACTTTTGACAGGTGATTGGCCAGATCCGGACGCATATTCTGCGCAAACAGGACATCCTTGTAAAGCGCGGCCAGTTCGCGGCTGATCTTTTCCTGCTCGATCTGCTCGCGTGCAAATACCATCATCTGTTCCGTATAGGATTCATAGAGCTCCGGCAATTCCTGCTTATGCGCGATCAGGTTTGCATACAGGCGCGCCCTGTGCAGCGGTGAAAGATCGTTCTGGTATCCGAAATACATGAACACCTGCTTTGGCAGGGCCTGCGCATAGCCTTCCGGCAATGAATAGATAAAATATTCGTACAGTTTCGTGATCCTGGCATCCGCTTCAACGCCTCTCACATACCAGGGGAAGTAAACGCTGTCCCGTTTATCTTCCTTGATCAGCAGCGTGCAGATCACGGTGGCAAGCTCCGGATCCGGCAGGATCGAATAGGCGCCAAACAGGACTTTCATCAGCTGCGGCGTGATCGATTTTTGCTTGGCGGCAAGATAAGTGAGCTGGCTCATGACCTCGCGGTCCAGTCTTCCGTTCCTGACAGGCAGCCACAGTACCTGTAACTCAAAATCCGTCAGCTTGGCAAGCAATGCCGGATTGTTTACATAACATATATAGGCTTCCATGTACAGGATCGGGCTGAAGCAGTTCATATGGAACTGTTTCTCGATCGCAGCGAGTTTTGCGGAATCGCTTCCTGCCAGATGTTCATCCAGATACAGCAGGGTCCAGAGGATCTGGAACGCCTTCGGCTTCTGCTCATAAATGGAATTGACCTGCGCGCTAATTTGGTTTACATAATCTTCTTCCCGCCGGTACAGTGTGGTCAGGTACAGATAGTAACAGTACACTTCCGGATCCGTATTGTGGATGTTCATGTCATTGACCACATGCTCTAAGATCCAGTTGGCTTCGTTGTACCGCTCTTCGACCAGAAGCAGCTGTGCCTGGAACAACCGCGACAGCGGATTCTTGTCGTCAACGGCATTCAGGCGTTCCACGATTTTCATGGATTCTCTGGTCCATGCGTTGACATTGATCAGTTTCAGGCGGAACGACAGATATTTGCGCATCAGGCGGTTGATCAGCTGGTTCCATTCGCGCTTCTTTGCCCTTCCCGGGGAAGTCTGTTTGCGTTTGCTCGCAACGATCGTGAGCGTCTGGTCCTTCGTGCCGCCGTGCAGCAGGATCCGCCCGTAGTTGTTACCTTCGTGCAGTTTGGTATCGTCCAGATAGAATACCAGCCGGTAATCATTTCCGAGAAAATCAAGGTCCGTTACGGTTTCTTTTTCCAGACGGACAAAATCACCGTCCGTGCTCAGTTCCAGATGCACATAACCCCATGTGGATTTATGCACCGTAACCTCGCAGCGCATGTTTTCAAGCACATCCCTGAACTCATACACCGAGCGGTCCAGTGAAAACTGCATGGGCTGTTTTTTATTGATGGCAACCAGAAATGCATCCACGCTCTGTTCAGAGTGCGGCGCGTTCAGGAATCCCAGGTACTTATCCAGATGGATCCTGTCATTTCCATCAAAGATCTGGATAAAGCGCGGCGAATAGAACATATGGACCGCTTCGTCCCAGTTCAGCTGGGCCTGATTTGTAAAGTGGAACAGATTCCGTACGCTTCCGAGCGACGATTCGATCGTGGTATTGATGATCGAGAAAACAAAAGGAATATAATACTCACCGGCGGAAGAAACGATCTGGATGTCGCCTTTGACTACATCCCCCGCTTCCAAACCCGTGGGATCAAACACATATCGGATCTCTTTTTCTACATCTTCAAAATAGTCGGTTCTGCATACGAGACGCATGCCGGATGTGTAAACATGTCCTGTGACGAGCGTATCCGTGACACTTTTCAGAGTGAAGGTCCCCTCATAGAGTTCCCCCGGGGGTACGGACACGTCAATTTTAGGTACACTAAAAGTGAGTTTCCCGCAGTCATACTCAAAAAACCCATTGATCAGTTTGTCTACAATTTCGCGCAAGCTACTCACCACACAATGCTGTCGAGTATACTCCCCTTAACATACAGTATAGCATAGATTCCAATGCATGAACATGGAACCTTTGCGAATTTTTAATCTGTGTAAAAAAACTTTTCCGGGTAGCCGGATGCAGGAAAAAAGAGGCGGAAGATCCGCCCCTTTCTCATGCGTTTTGATCGGTCCGGTTGATCACAGCAGTCTGTCATACCTGATACCGCAATCGGCGTCAAAAAACATCGTTGACTTGATACCGCCGGGAAGGGTAACCGTCTGTTTGCCGGTAACCGGAAGTCCGTTTTTCAGAAGGATCGCATAGGAGTCACCGGAGACATCATAGTAATACAGCCCGCTGACCGCCTTTCCGTCCATTCCGTATATCCCCTGAAGGACGCCGTCCGCCCTCCAGCGGATCCGGACATTCACCAGAAAACTTGTGCTGTATTCATACAAAGAATCCGCATCTTCCCCCGGACCGGTTTTGTCGGGAACATGCCACTTTCCGCCATACTTATAGAACCATGCAAGATCTGTATCATCTATCAGAAGACCGTATGCGTTCGTGTGAGTTCCGTAAGGATTACCCGAAATCAGGGCGTTTTGCAGGACGGCGCCATCCGCGCCCGTATAACAGTAGTAAGGTGCCACAGAGGCGGAATCGGCAACGCTGAAATATGCTGTCAGGTTCTTCTGTTCGTCTTCCGACAAAGATACATCGAGGGTTTCCAACTCATTCTCACCCGAGAGCATCTTGCCGTCCCGGCACAGGTAATATTTTTTGCCGATCTTGACCAGACTGTTTTTCCCTCCTGTGAAATACGGTCTGCCGTCGGCACGATAATAACGGCTGACACCTGCGTGGGCTACGAGTCCCGTTGCGGGAAGGGAATCCTTTCCGAGGATCGTCATTTCTTCCGAGAATAAGATCGCCACATCGGATGCTTTCTTGCCGTCCGCTTCATATACAAAGCCGGAAATGCTTCCATCGGCAGCGTATACCGCCTTCACCTTTGGTTCGCCTGCCGGCGAGGCAAAAATATTCTTTTTCTCCTGCATTCCTTTCGCATTATAGTAATACCATTTGTTACCGGTCTTTCTTAAGCAGTCTTTCTGTAGCGAGCCGTCCTGTAGATCAAAACAGCAATAGCGTTCGACATCGTTGTCCTTGACCGCCATCCTTCCCCTGGCCAGCGTACCGTCATCCAGTCTGTATCCGGAACCTTCCGCATCGACCCAGCCGCTTTCATTTTCACAAAGTGTGCCGTCCTTGCGCAGGCTGTATAAATTGCCGCCGTCAACCACCGGCATGTTCAATGCGAGGGCCCCGATGGGATGATCGTCCGTCATATCCTGATAGAAGAATACAGTCGCATCCCCTTTGTTAATGACGGCCTTCCCCTCCTGATCGGTCAGGATCTGTCCGTTTGCGGTGCAGGGCTTTTGATCGACCTTCTGCAACCCCGTAAGCATTCCGTTGCCTGCCTCCGGATCAAAACAGAAGCAGAAGTTTTTCCCGTAATATCTGATGATCCTCTCCCCTGTGGAAGCATCTACGAATTCCGGTTGTTCCATATATTTCCAGCCCGTGATCATACTGCCGTCGGAGCCTACCGAATAGTACTTTTTGCCGATCAGATAGATCCTGTTATATACGGACATGATACTTCCACCCGGACCCGCATAATAGGTATGCCCGTCCTTGGAGGGTTTTTTCAGGACATTGCTGTTTGAACTGTCAAGATAGATCCACCCCGCCATATAGGTGCCGTCCTTTTTCACCACGCCGGTCACATGAGAACCGCTCTTTATGATCTTTTCCTGACTGTCACTGTACAAGGATCCGTCACTGTTTATGAAATAACATTTTCCGTTTAATTCAAAATCGTCGAACAGTTTTTTCCCGTCTGCGCCAAAATAAAACTTCTGCTTGTTGATCGTCTGCCAGCCGGTCTGACAGACGCCGTTTGCATCCACATAATATTCTTTCGGTTTGCTGCCCTTCTTACCGGCCTCCTTATAGTAGATCCTGCCGGGGAAAGCATTTGCGTATGTGTCGGTAATATTATTGAGCAGGTACAGTTTTCCCTTGATCGGTGCCGTGACGAGCTGCTTCCTCTCTATGTTCTGATCGTACAATGGCGCGCCGGTCTCAAGAAGTCCGGTGGTCTCATCAAAATAGTACCGCTTCCCGTTGATCGTCTGAAACCCTTTTGCGATCTTACCGCTCTTATCCAGGTAATAATATCCTTCACCCGGCTTTTCTCAGCTGAGGTTGTGCGAAGCCATTGATTCTTCAGCTGGGTTGTTTGATATGTATCGTCATAAAACAGCATCTCGCCTTTTTGCGACACGAACCCGAAAGCCGTTGCACTGCCGCTGTTATCATCGCCGCAGATGTAAAGGGAGGCACAATTGTTAAGCCCGGAGCCCTTGGAATCCGTGCAGACAAATTTGCCACCGTCTAAGAACATGCCTGTTTTCGGATGTCCGTCCGCCCCCAGATAATATGTTTTTCCATCAGACGTAACTGTTTTATTTACAACGATCACCCCATCCGCACCGGTGTAAAGATCACCGGCACTCACATCCGATGAGTGATCCGCGTCGATAAATCCAGCCTCATGACGGATACAACCGTTGGAGGGAGAATTGCTTATGTAATAGTCTTTTTTTCCGATGGTGAGGATACCCTCTGTATCGGAGATCCTGGCCGTTACGGGATCCGCATAGTACCATTTGGTAGCCTTTGATTTTGCGCATTTCTCATCGGCATCGTTTAAGTAGATCCAGCCGGTCTGAATGACTCCTTTTTCGAAGTAATAATAATAACTTCCGATGAACGTTATTCCTTCTTCCCACCTTACATAATTATCAACGTATCCGCTGCCCCTGCCAACCGGAACAAATCCATACTGAACGGCAATGCCCGTCTCCGGATCGTAATAATACCGATCCGTCCCATGTTGCTGCCATCCGGTCAGCAGTTTGCCGCCTTTTCCGAAATAGATCTCATGGTAATCCATATAGGCCGGTTGATCTTCCTTCGCCGTATAGGCTTCGTAATCCTTGAAATAATAAAGATCTTTTCCTATCTTTACTAGTCCGTTTACCGGCTTTCCGGTAACCGGATCGATATAGTAAATGTGCTTTGCCTTGGCTTTCGTGGTGACGGTGCTTTTCACATCATCCAGGTAGATCCAGCCTGTCATCTTCTTGCCGCCGCTGATCACAGACATATCAGCTGTTCCCGGTTTGTAAACGCCGTTGAAGATCACATCACAGGTGGTGAATTGTCCTGTGGCTTCATATGTGGCCGTGATCGTGACCTTGCCCGGTTTCTTGACGGCAGAAGGGTTGATCGTTAAGTAACCCTTCCCGGTTGATGCGTCATATCCGGTCAGCGCAAACGGGGATGCGATCTCGCATATGCTTTGGTCGGAACTTGAAACATAAAATTCGTTCGGTGTATTTTTCGTCGCTGTAAAATCCAAGATAACCCCAGCAGACTTTTCCACGTTCAGGGAAGACTTTGCAAACTTCATTGTGATAGACCCGAGAACCGCTATCTGGAGAGATGCAGTTTTACCGTTGGACAGAGCGGTAGCCTTTATGGTTACGGGCAGTTCCGGAGGTTTCACCTCCTTCAGTGCTTTCACGTTTCCGTTCGCATCCACGGAAACTTTGGACGGATCGGAGCTCTCATATTTTACCCGCTTATCATCCGGCTCCGATAAACCGTCATTGAATTTGATCGGGAATATCCTTGTTGCACCTTTATACATGTTTACCTGGCTGCTGATAACATGTTCTCCATCCGTGGTGAACTCCATCTTCGTAACTTCCCGCGGTTCCTCCCCGATGATAAATGTTTTATACTCTGTAGCCGCACAGTATCGCTTCGGGCTTCCCGTCTGCGTCGTCGCGTTGAAACGCACCTCATAGGTTCCTGCAGGAAGATTGGTGATAAGAGTATCCGCACGAGCGCTTGTCATATAATTATCCCAATTCAGGTTCCTGTAGCTGATCGATCCGGTCACGTCATCGGAATTGTGATAATATCTTTCCTCATTCCGCAGCCGGAACGAACCGTCCGAATGGCCGGGAGTTGCCTTATTGATCTCAGCGATCTCCCCGGTTTGGTGAACCTGATAAAGAACGTGCTGGTTCGTTCCCGTATGCACCTCTTCATGCTCATAAACATACGCCTCTAAAAACCATGTTCCCGCAGGCAGCTTGAGGTCGAGGTCATCCAGGTTGACTTTCGTTGTCCCCACTTCGCATTCCACTGTGGTAATGGCATATTTTTCATTCAGACCGCGGCGCGTGACCGTAATGGTGACAAAAGCAGACTCCCCGGTAAGATAAATATAGAGATCATGATCGGAAGAAGATTCGCCAAGGCCTACCTTCACCGAACCCGGAACACCGAGTCTTTCCTCTTCCGGTGCCTCCGCATCGGCTTCTGCTTCCTCCTGAGCGACGGTTTCATCATCGCCCGTCGCTTCTTCAGTCTGAGGTTCTTCCGATGCGTCTTCCACATCGGAAAGGCCTTCGGACGGTACATAGAACGTATCCTCATTAAGGCGCAGTTCACAGGTTTCATCCTCCGATGCAAGAACATCCACTACGTAAAAATCACCGCCGGCGATCATCTCTCCATCCGCATACGCCGCAAGCTGATACCCACCGGGAAGCAGTTCCGCAAGCGGCAGTTCGTACCTGTATTCTCCGTTTTCGTTAACGGGCAACTGCGCTTCAAACAGTGTAGAGTCCTCCGCATAAACGCACACCTCCACTGCTTCGGGAAGGTCTTCCGTCTGGCCAGTCAGCACCGCATATCCTGCAGACTCCGCAACCTCCAGCGTCAGTATCCAGGGCTCAGCAACCGTGTCCGTGACAGTCTCTTCGTCAGGAAGATCCTCTCCGTTCTCTTCGACTGCAACAGCCTCCTCCACAGTGACCGCATCCTCTGCCACGTTTTCCGAAAAGATCTCATCCTCTGCCGCGGCAACGGAAAAAGGCGTTGAGAACACCATACTCAACGCCAGGATCACCGATAATACCCTCGTCCGTCTCATCTTCATTTTGCCAGTCTCCTCTCCTGCGTGTTCACCGGTCAGAACGCGGCACAAGTGCCGGTCTGTCCTACCCAACCTGTTTCATCTGAGTACCATGTTAACACACTGAAGTGTTTTTTGTTACGGTCAAAGGTCTGTATTATGAAATTTTATGGACTGATTTTTACTGATACACCTCTTCCGGCTTTAAGACCGTGAATCCTTCGTCTGCAAGCACCTTCTCCGCGCCTTCGATGTCGCGGATCTTCATGATCATGGAAGCCGTATCCTGGGTGGAAAGAACGTACATATACTCGATGTTGAATTCCTTCATGGCAGTCAGAAGGTCATGCAGGGATCCCGGATCGTTGGAAATACGCACAGCGATCACATTGGAAAGTTTTGCAGAAAGCCCCGCATCCTTCAGGCAGGAAAGGGCTTTTTCCGGATCCGAAACGATCAGGCGCAGAAGCCCGAAATCAACAGACTCGGCAAGGCTTAAGGACGAGATATTGATCCCGTTCTGCTTGAGCACCTCCGTAACCTTTTCGATCCTGCCTTCTTTATTTGCTATAAAGATCGTAACCTGTTTTACCATACCATACCTCCTCTTTTCAGGGTGCCGTCTCAATCGTACTTACGCTTGTCGATCACATGCTTTGCCTTGCCCTCGAAGCGCTCCAGGGTGTGCGGCTCAACCAGCGTGATCTTAACTGCAAGTCCCAGGGCCTGCTTTAAGACAAGCTGGATCTTCTTGGATAACTGATCCAGTCCGCGCATATCATCGTCAAAGAACCGCTCTTCCACTTCCACCTGTACTTCCAGCGTATCCTGATGGTCCACGCGGTCCACGATCATCATGTAGTTCGGCGTCGTCTCATCAACTTCCAGCAGCGCCGCTTCCACCTGCGACGGGAATACATTGACACCGCGGATGATGAGCATATCATCGCTCCTGCCTTTAAAACGGGAGATCCTGGCCGTGGTACGGCCGCATTCGCAGACCGATCTGTCAATGCTGGTCAGGTCCTTGGTCCTGTAACGGATCAGAGGGATCCCTTCTTTGGTCAGGGTCGTAAATACCAGTTCGCCTGTCTCTCCATCCGCTACCGGCTCAAGGGTTGCCGGGGAGATGATCTCCGGCAGGAAATGATCCTCGTGCACGTGCAGTCCGTTATGGAAGGAGCAGTCACAGGCCACGCCCGGTCCCATCACTTCAGAGAGACCGTAGATATCGTGGGCCTTGATATGCAGCCAGTCTTCAATGAGTTTGCGCATGTTTTCGGTCCAGGGTTCCGCGCCGCAGACAGCCCTGCGCAGTTTGATCCGGCCGAGCATGCCTTCCGCTTCCAGTGTCTCTGCCACATGCAGCAAATAGGAAGGCGTGCAGGCGATGGCTGTCACACCGAAGTCCTCCATCATGGTGATCAGCTTCTTTGTATTGCCGGTAGACATGGGAACAACGGTCGCACCCAGGTTTTCCGCACCGTAGTGCGCACCGAGGCCGCCGGTGAACAGGCCGTAGCCGTAAGCGATCTGGATCGTATCGTCTTTTCCGATATCAGCCATCGTCATGGAGCGGGCCACACACTCGGACCAGACATCGATGTCCCGTCTCGTGTAGCCGACGACCGTGGCCTTTCCGGTCGTGCCGCTGCTGGCATGGATACGCACGATCTGCGATCTGGGTACGGCAAAGAGGCCGAAGGGATAGGTGTCCCTCAGGTCATCTTTCGTTGTATAGGGCAGTTTGGTAATGTCCTCGATCCCGTTGATGTCTCCGGGTTCCAGACCCACTGCCTGCATTTTTTTGCGGTAGTATTCCACGTTGTGATAGACCCTGTCTATCAGTTTGCAAAGTCTGGCACTCTGCAGATGTGTCATCTCATCTCTGCTCATGCACTCTTTGGCTTCATTCCAGATCATTTTGATCCTCCCTCTTCAGTGTGCCGCGCCATCAGGATGCATACCCGATCGAAAACGCCTGCTTGTTGATATCCACAAACTGCGGCTTGACCGTCTGTTCGATCACCCGCATCCATTCTTCTTTAGAAAAATCCATATGCTTGGCTGCAACGCCGAGCACGATCACGTTAAACACCTTGGGATTGCCGAGTTTCTTGGCTTCGCTCATCGCATCGATCGCGATCACTTTATAGCGGCTCTTCAGGTCCTCAATGATGCCTTCCGGATATTCGGCCGCACCCATAACGACCGGCATCGGATCGATCCGCTCATCGTTGACGATCAGCACACCGTCCTTTTTCAGGAAATGTGCGTAGCGCAAAGCCTCAAGACGCTCAAATGCGATCAGTACATCTGCGCATCCTTCTTCGACGATCGGCTCTCTTACCGTATCGCCGTATCTGACAAATGTCACCACGGAGCCGCCGCGCTGGGCCATTCCGTGTACCTCCGACATTTTAACTTCGTAGCCGCCCTGCCGCATGATCCCGCCTAGGATCCTGCTTGTAAGCAACGTTCCCTGACCGCCGACACCGACGATCATGATGTTTTTTGTAACCATGGTCTCTCTCCCGCTGTGCATGTATTTTTGACAATTATAAAGCGTATACCCGCTCTAATCAATCGGATTTTGGAAAAATCACACAACTTTCTGCTATTCCGTCAGTTTTCCGAGTGTTTCCCAGTCGGATCCGCGCGCAGCCTGCGCTATCTTTTTCACGCGTTCTTCTTCGTTCTCAGGGATCCGGTACTCTTTCAGCTGCGCCACAATGCTGTCCACACTGTTGATGTCATACATCTGTGCAAACTCATGGATCGCTTCATAGGCTTCTGCCAGTTCGTCATCACTGATCAGCGGCGCATCCTCCGATGCGTCCGCCCCCGTGCTCCCTGCAAACGGTTTCAGAATATCCAGAAGTGCCCGGTAATCCTGCAGCATGCAAGGCGTGCGTTCCTTTAACACCTTATCGGACAGCGTTCCGTCCATCACGCGGTTTCCCGCTTCCTCCAGTGATCTGGCTTCCGCAGAAAGGAATGTAGCACCGATCAGGCGCGCACTGCTTTTGAGTGCATGTACCCGGATCGTGTAATTCCCGTAATCTCCCTGCAGTAAATACTGCAGGATCGCATCCGCATTTTCCACGATATCTTCATAGAACTGTCTGACCGTGGCCGCGAGCAGTTCTTTGGTTCCCACCTGCTGCAGGGCGTCCTCATAAGAGAGTTCATCCGTACTCTCATATATGCTCTCTAGATCCGGCAGATCCTCTCCTGCTGCCGGCTCAGGACTGCGTTCCGTCTCTGCAGGAGCCGGTTCCGGTTCCCTTACGCACTCTTTAGCCGTTTCGGTCGCGGCAGTCTCAGCCTCTTCTTCTGCCGGTAAAAGTACGACCTTTTCAGGCGGCAGGTATTTGACCAGCGTCGTTTCCAGCACGACCGCATCCACGGGTTTTGAAAGATAATCGGTAAAGCCGGCCTTCAGATAACGTGCTCTTGCGCCCTGCACCGCATCCGCCGTCAGTGCGATCACGGGTGTTTCCCGGTTCATGCCGTCTTCCTGCGCACGGATCCGCTCCATCGCCTCACTCCCGTCCATCTGCGGCATGCGCTGGTCCATCAGGATCAGGTCATACGGCGTGTTCTTCGTAAGCCTCAAAGCCTCCTCGCCGCTCAATGCCGTATCGATCACAAGCTGCGTCTTTTTCAGCAGGCCTTCGATCACGATCAGATTGACCTTTGTATCGTCAACAACAAGGATATTGGCGTTCTTTGCGATAAAGGACTGGCGGTATGTCTTCTTTTCGCTCGCGGCGTTCCCGAAGCGGTCTCTGAAACGCCCGATCGCTTCATCCGCGACGATCTTCTGCGGAAGAACCACGGTAAAGACGGAACCTTTTCCGTACTCACTCTTTACCCGGATATCCCCGCCCATCAGCTGCAGGATGTTATAAGTGATCGCAAGCCCGAGTCCCGTTCCCTCAACGGTTTTGTTCTGGGAAAGGTCTACACGCTCAAACTTCACGAACAGCTTCTTGATATCCTCTTCGCGGATCCCGATCCCCGTGTCCTTGACCGTGATGATAAGTTTCAGGTATTTTCCGTCTTCCCGGTCTTCTTCCCTCTCATATCCCACATGCAGGGTCACACTGCCTTCGTTGGTATATTTCACCGCGTTTGTCAGCACATTCACGAGCACCTGACGGATCCGCACCTCATCGCCGTAAAGGCCGTCCGGCGTGGTCTCGTCCACATCCACAAAGTATTGCAGGTTCTTTGTGCGTGCCCGGAATATGATCATGTTGCTGACATCGTTTAGCAGCGATGAAAGCTGATACGGTGCGTTTGAGAGTTCCATCTTTCCCGCCTCGATCTTGGAAAAATCCAGAATATCATTGATGATGGACAACAGGTTCTTGCCCGCGCTCTCGATATTACCGGCATAATTCTTTATCTGTTCATCGCTGCTCTCACGGATGATCATCTCATTCATGCCGAGCATCGCGTTGATCGGCGTCCGGATCTCGTGAGACATGTTCGCGAGAAAATCACTTTTCGCCGCGTTTGATTTTGCCGCAACCAGTGAAGCTGCCCTGAGTTTCTCACTCTCCTGCGCCCTGCTCTCGAGCCTCGTCAGCAAAAAGCCGCCAAGGAACACCAGCGCGGCCAGGACCAGGAAGACGAGGATCACGAGCATTTTCACGTACTTGACGCCTTCCTCGACCACTGCCTGCGGCACATATCCTTCGAGATAAAAATCACTGCCGTCAATCTCTGCCGCAAACAGCATCTGTTCGCCATAAGAGGTGGTTCTGAAAGTCGCCGCGCTTCCCGTCGTGAACAGGTCGCGCATCAGTTCCTGCATACCGTCTTCCACGTTCTGATCCGTAAAGAGCAGTTTTTCCGAAGGTTCCTGCGTTTTGGCGGGGATGACCACATGACCGTTTCTGTCCTTGATGCAGACACGTCCCATCCCGCTGTAGCTCTCTACGCCAAAGTGCTCATAAAGCTGGGATTCCGGATAGATCCGGTAGATGACATAGGCTACGTTTTTGTCGCGAAAAGCAGGAACGCAGAACATCAGTCCTTTTCCCTGCACATATGACATGGCTGTTTCGCCGTGGATCGCATTCTCGATACAGCCAAATGTTTCCGCACTGTAGGGAATACCGTAATACGGATTGCCATCCACGCGCTGCACACCGATCCGGCTTTCGTGATCGGAATCCTGCATGGCACGCAGGGCATCCACGCTGACTTCCTCCACCTTGGTGAACTCACTGGCAACAGTCGAAAGCGCTTTCAGTTCCCCCTCCAGCTGTCTGGATGTCACCTCCGAAAGCGTCTCCGCCTGCTTTTTCCCCTGTTCTTCCATGTATACGTTCAGGAGCCGGTTGACGCGCAAATACAGGAACAGCCCGATCGCAAGCAGCAGGAGCAGCATGACGGCGAGCGTGGCCATCAGGCGGATCATGCCGCGGCTCATGATGATCCCTTTGCGTCCCTCCTTCATTCCACATCCACTCCTTCAACATACCAGTCCATATGCTCTAACAGTTCGGTATCCGGCAGGTTCTCTCCTTTTCTGACACGCACGAATCCATCCGTATCCGTAACCGGTCCGAAAAATACATCATAACGCCCCGTCATGATCCTGTTCTGTTCCGCTTCCACGATCCGCTTTGTCTCGGGACTTACCAGAGCGGTCGGTTCCGAGATCGCGACGATCCCCGTACGCATGCCTTCCCAGTAATGCTGTCCGACAAACTTGTTGCGGTTGCATTCACCGATACGCTCCGTAAAAAACGGTGCCCAGTCAAACACGCAGGCGATCAGATAGGTGTTCGGGAAAAGGTCCCTGTTGTCGCGGTTGTTCCCGATCGTATAGATCCCTCTCTCATTTGCGATCTTAAGGGGCATTATCGTATTGGTATGCAGGGTCAGCACATCGATATCCTGCTCCTTGAGCAGTTTCTCCGTAACGGTTTCCGCGATCTTATCGTTGTTCCAGTGATTGGTGTGACGGACATAGACGGTCGCATCGGGATTAACCTTCCTGACGCCGATCGTGAACGCGTTGACCTGCCGGATCGTTTCCGGTGTCGGCGTAGCCACGATATAGCCGATCCGATCTGTCTTTGTCTGCATGCCGGCCACGATACCGGTCAGATAACGGGCCTGATAGACGCGTCCCAGATAGGAAGAATAATTGCCGGCCGTTTCCGTGCCGGACGCATTCAGAAAATAGACATCGGGGTTTTCATGTGCGAGTTCCGTGATCTTCGGCTCGTATACATAGGAATCACAGACGATGATCCCATAGCCTGTTAAGATCAGTTCATGCACCAGATTTTCGAAACGTTCATCCGGCTGCACATTGTCAAAGTAAGAAACGATATCTCCGGATGACAGTTCATAGGCACGCATTCCTTCATATTGGGCCTGACAATAACTGTGGTCTTCCCTGCTGCCATTCATCAGCAGCGCGATCTTGCGGTTTGCACTCTCCGGCTCCTCATTCTTCATGCTCTGTGAAATGATCACGAAGCCGACCACAAAGATTACAAGGATCCCCAAAATGATGAAATACGTCTTTTTCATATGTTATTTCTCCGCGAAAAAATTCGCGATCGCCTGTTCGATCGCCGATTGCGGCTGGCTCTTCAGCAGATATCCTTCCGGCTTCAGCTTCAGGATCTGTGAAATGGAATGCCGGTCGCTTTTCGCGGTCAGAAACATGACGGGAATATCTTTTGTTTTCGGTTCCTGGCGCAGCATCTCAAGGACCTGCGGTCCTTTGACCACGGGCATTTCATAGTCAAGCAGGATCAGGTCCATTGCCGTCGTGGTCAGCAGCTGGATCGCGTTCATGCCGGAACCTGCCGTAAACACACGGTAGTGCCCGGCCAGCGTCTCCTGCATCGTGCGGAGCATGACGGGGTCATCATCGACGATCAGGACGTTCTTTAACGTCTTATAGGTCTCTTCATTTTCCGTATCTTTCTCCCGGATCGCGCGGGCCACGTCATCCGCACGGAAGGGACGTATGAACATCCCGCTGATATAACCCTGTGGGATCGCACTCTTCGCCCTTGCCAGTTCATCCGCTTCGCCAAGCAAAAACAGGGAGATCTGCTCATTGCCAAGCTTGCGCTCATCCATGTAGTCCTGTATGAGTTTCATCCTGACTTCCATGGGTGCATCCTGGTATCCGTTCTGCAGATAAAACAGCAGAGTCGCCGGCGGCTCTTTGACGGTCGGAAGTTTCTTCAGATCCATCGGTGAGACCACGATCTTAAAGCCCTCTTTCTGAAGGCCTTCCACCAGTGCATTGACTAACATCGATTTTCTTTCTGAGATCATCAGGATCCGCATATCCATAGGTCTTATCTCACCTTACCGCCACATCTGCGATCGCATCAAATTTGCAGAGCTGTCTGCACAGTCCGCAGCCGTTACACATCGTATCATTGATCACGCTCACGCCGTCTGCCCCCTTTGTGATCGCAGGGCATCCGGGTCTTAAGCAGGCGCCGCACTTTTTGCATTTTTCAGGGTCTACCACGCATCTCTTAGTTACGGGTGCTTTACTCAACAGAACGCAGGGGGATTTGGTGATGATCACGGAGATCTCATCCTTTGCGACCTCACGCTTCACCGTTTCCTCCAGTTTCTGCGTATCAAATGCATCCACCACTTCCACGTTCTTAATACCGAGAGACTTGCAAAGAGCCACGATATCGATCGCAGGCACGATGTCTCCCTGCAGGGTCTTGCCGGTCGCCGCATGATCCTGGTGGCCGGTCATGCCGGTCGTGGAATTGTCGAGGATCATGACGGTCCCCGTTCCCTGGTTATAGACCATGTTGATCAGCGAATTGACGCCTGTATGCATAAACGTGGAATCGCCGATCACGGCAACCCAGTTTTTGATGTAATCCCTGCCTTTTGCCTTTTCCATGCCGTGCAGCGTGGAAATGGACGCGCCCATGCAGACCGTCGTATCGATCACGGACAACGGTGCCACCGCACCAAGCGTATAGCAGCCGATATCGCCTGCCGCATGGATCTTCAGTTTGTTCAGTACCGAATACACACTTCTGTGCGGGCAGCCGGGACAGAGGATCGGCGGACGCATCGGCACTTTTGCCGGCTCGTTTATGGCAAGTTCCTCTTTGAGGATGGCTTTCCTTAACATGTTCGCGCTGTATTCGCCCTGCACCGTAAAGATCTCTTTGCCGGTCGCCTGAATGCCCCAGGACTTCACCTGCAGTTCGATCAGCGGATCGAGTTCCTCGACAATGTAAAGTTTCTCGACTTTGGCTGCAAAATCCTCGATCAGTTTCCGCGGCAGCGGATTGACGAGGCCTAACTTCAGTACGGATGCGGAAGGCAGCGCTTCCTTCACATACTGATAAGGGATCCCGCTCGTGATCACACCGATCTTCGTGTCGCTCATCTCAACGCGGTTAACGGCAAAATCACACGCATCCTCTATCAGTTTCTTCTCTCTTTCTTCGACCGCCAAGTGTCTGATCTTGGCGTTGCCCGGCATCATGACGTTTTTTACCACGTTGCGCTCATAAGGTTTATCAGCCACCTCTATGCGGTCGCACAGTTCCACCGGTCCCTGCGAATGCGCAAGTCTGGTGGTGGTACGCAGGATCACGGGCGTATCATACTGTTCGCTTAAGTCAAACGCGAACTTCATAAAGTCTTTTGCTTCCTGGGAATCGGACGGTTCAAGCACCGGCACCTGCGCAGCTCTTGCGACCATGCGCGAATCCTGTTCATTCTGTGAAGAATATAAACCCGGATCATCGGCCGCAACGAGTACCAGTCCGCCGGTCACGCCGATATAGGAGACTGTGTACAGCGGGTCTGCCGCCACATTCACGCCGACGTGTTTCATGGACGCCATCGCCCTGACACCGCTGATGGATGCGCCGATCGCAACCTCCATGGCCACCTTTTCGTTCGGCGACCATTCACAGTAGAGACTGTCCTTATACTGCACGAGATTCTCACTGATCTCCGTGCTCGGCGTTCCCGGGTACGCGGCGGAAACCTTTACACCCGCCTCATACGCGCCCCGCGCGATCGCCTCATTTCCAAGCATCATGACTTTTTTATTTTCCATTGATCATTCTCTTTCCGGTTTGATTTTTATTTTCTCAGACGGTCACTACCCAGCCTTCCGGGCCTTCGATCTTGCCAAGCTGGATGCCGGTAACGGTATCATAAAGTTTCTGGGAGAGTTCACCGATGCCGCCGTCTGCGATCTGGAATACTTTTTCGCCGCAGCGCAGGTGGCCGACGGGAGAGATCACGGCTGCCGTGCCGCTTCCCCAGCATTCTTCCAGTTTTCCGTTTTCGGCTGCCTCAAACAGTTCCTCTGCGGAAACCCTGCGTTCTTCCACGGGCAGGCCCCAGGACTTGCAGAGCTGAATGCAGGAATCCCTGGTAACGCCCGGCAGGATCGAGCCGTTCAGTTTCGGCGTAACGACCGTACCGTCGATCTTGAAGAAGATATTCATCGCCCCGACTTCTTCGATGTATTTGCGCTCCACACCGTCCAGCCACAGCACCTGTGAATAGCCTTCATCATGTGCTTTTACCTGTGCTTTCAGGCTGGCAACATAGTTCGCACCTGTCTTTGCCTCACCGACACCGCCGCGGACAGCCCTGACATAGTCATCCTCGATCCAGATCTTGACCGGATCCAGCCCTTCCGGATAGTAGGCGCCTACAGGCGATAAGATGATAATGAAAAGATAGGTATCGGAAGGACGGACGCCGAGGAACGGATCCGTCGCGATGATAAACGGTCTGATATATAAGGACGTGCCCGGTTTTGTCGGGATCCAGGCTTCATCCATTTTCACGATGGCTTTGATCGCATCCAGAAAATCGGCGGGATCGATCTCGGGGATACAGATCCTGCGATTTGTGTTGTTGGCACGCTCGATGTTTTTGTCCGGTCTGAACAGGAGCGTTCTGCCGTCTTCCGCCTTATATGCTTTCAGGCCTTCAAACATTTCCTGTCCGTAATGGAAGACCATTGCGGAAGGGTCCAGTGTCAGCGGCTGATAGGGAACGATGCGTGCATCGTGCCAGCCTTTGCCTGTTTCATAGTTCATAACGAACATGTGATCCGTAAAGATCGTACCAAATTTCAGCGGATTATCCGCACCCGGCAACGGCTTCGGAGTCGTTGTCTTTTCAACTCTGATGTTTAACACTTCTCTTGCCTCCCTGTCAGCTGATTATTTGCCGTTTTCCAACGGCCTTCATATTCATTATACTGTCGTTTATTATCGGCTAATTATTTTACAATGTCAAGACGCTGTGCTATACTGAAACTGTTGTAAATCTAGTTTTCCGGGGACATATGACCATGTCTTTTTTTGAGGATGTGCACAACCTGTTAAACCAGGATATCACCGCCGAAAACGAATCCAAGGAAATGACGGTGTTAGTCCGTATACTGTCTGTCATCGATGCGATCACAGCTCTGCTGTATGCAGTGATCTTTCCGCACCACAGTGTCTATGTGCTCGTTTTCTTTCCGGTCATCGTGCTCATCAACATCGGCGTCCTGATCGCAACCTATCACCTGTCTTCCTATGTGACAACCACCATGCACTGCCTGGTCCTTGCCTGTTTTACGACAGTCTTCTGTCTGTGGTTTGACAGCAGGCTCGGTCACGAATATGCGATCTTTACGCTGATCCCGCTCGTATTTTACCGTGTTGATTTTAAACGGAGCCTGAAAGTCCTGATCGCGCTGCTATGCTGCGCGCTCTCGTGTTTCCTCAGCATGGCGACCATCTGGAACGGCGTGGAGATCACGCTGACGCGTCCTGTCATGCTCTGTGCGACGCTTTTCAACTCCGTATCGATCACACTGAAGCTCATCATCATTTCCGTCTATTACTACCGGAAATTCGCAGCCGGTGAATCGAAGATCGTCGCCTATTCCAAGAAGCTCGAACAGCTGGCCGGCGCCGACGCCCTGACAGGCCTTAGCAACAGGCGCAGCATTGAAGATCACCTGAACATGATGGCGGAGAAATATCCGACATTAAACCAGGCATTCTCGATCGCGATCTGCGATATTGATTTTTTCAAGATCGTAAACGATACCTACGGCCACGACGCCGGAGATTACATTCTCACGCAGCTTGCGGAGATCTTTAAGAGTTTCATGTCCGGCAAAGGAAAAGCCGCCAGATGGGGCGGCGAGGAATTCCTGCTTGTGTTTGACAAATTGAACGGGGACGACGCTTTTATGGAACTGTCAAGGCTGCGCGGCCAGATCGAGAAGACCGAGTTCCACTATAAGAGCAATACGATCTGCATCACCATGACGTTCGGCCTGGAGGAATACGACTTCTACGCAGGCATCCAGGACACGATTGCCCATGCGGACGAAAAACTGTATCAGGGTAAAAATCAGGGCAGAAACTGTGTCATCTACTGATACACCTTCCGCCCTCCGTTTCTTACTGCGCGACCCGCTCCCATCTCTGAAAAGTATATTCCAGGCTGAAATAGGTCTGTTCTTCACTCTCCCCCGTCATCTTCCAGGCGGGATCTTTTTCAAGATTCGGAAAATACGCATCCGCTTCAAAGGCCTGATCGGACTTTGTCACGATCGCCGTATCGCAGTACGGTAACAGCTGTTTATAGATACTGTCCCCGCCGATCACATACACATCCTCCGGCGGGTATTTCTTTACTTCTTCGAGCAGTTCTTCCACCGAATGTACGATGATCGCATCCTGCGCCGTAAAGTTTTCATCCCTTGTCAGAATGATATTAGTCCGGTTCTTAAGCGGCGCGCCGTTCGGGAAAGTCGCAAGCGTCTTGCGTCCGAGCACCACGACTTTGCCGCTCGTCTCTGCCCGGAACATCTTCATATCGTTCGGAATACTGACGAGCAGCTTGCCTTTGTTTCCGATCGCCCAGTTTTTATCTACACCAACGATACATTTCATGGCTGTTTCTCCCTGTTTATGTCCTGTACAGATCACACTGCGATCGGTATGTTCTTGATCTGCTCCCCGTGCCGGTAATCCTCTACGCTCACATCATCAGGTGTGAAGGCGTAAAAGTCAGTCACGTCCGGATTCAGATGAAAGACCGGAGCCGGATAGGGCTCCCGTTTGATCAGTTCCCGGATGATCGGCACATGCCGGTCATAGATATGCGCATCCGCGATCACGTGCACGAATTCACCGACGTTCATGTTGCAGACCTGTGCGAACATATGCGTGAGTACGGCGTACTGCACCACGTTCCAGTTGTTGGCCGCGAGCACATCCTGCGAGCGCTGGTTTAAGAGCGTATTCAGGGTCAGTCTGTCCTCGCCCGGCCGCTGCGTCACATTAAAGGTCATGCTGTAAGCGCAGGGATAGAGGTTCATTTCATGCAGGTCATGATGTACGTAGATATTGGTCATGATGCGTCTGGAGAACGGATTGTTCTTCAGATCGTAGAGCACACGGTCCACCTGGTCCATCATGCCTTCTTTATACTTATGCTTCACGCCCATCTGGTAACCGTAGGCTTTTCCGATCGAGCCGTCCTCATCCGCCCACTCATCCCAGATATGGCTGGAAAGATCGTGGATGTTGTTTGATTTTTTCTGCCAGATCCAAAGCAGTTCATCGGTCGCGGATTTAAGGGCCGTGCGCCTGAGTGTCAGGATCGGAAATTCGCTTCGCAGGTCATAACGGTTGACCACGCCGAATTTCTTGATCGTATAGGCACTGCTGCCGTCCTCCCACTTCGGGCGTACCTTCTCTCCCTCCGTGGAACAGCCGTTCTCCAGGATGTCGTTGCACATATCAATAAAAACTTTATCTGCGTAGCTCATGTTTCCTCCAAATTTATCTCAACCTTTACTCCGCTCAGACGCCGCTCGGGCTGCCGCGATCAGAGATCCCGGCAATTACCGATCCCACTTATCACACAGGGCATTGATCTGGTCGGCAAACTTCGCCAGATCCTTATTGGCACCGCCCTCGTTATGCTGGATAACGGTAAGCAAACGCTGCCCTGCTGCCAGCAGGCGTTCGAATACGGTCGAGATCGTGCGTTTCTTCTTGACGGTGATCGGCACGCCCGTGGTCTCCACATCGAACGTATCCGTGATCAGGTCGAACTTCGTGCCGGAATAGGGTGCATATGTATCCAGCCCGTATTCCTCATGCAGGTATTCCGCGAATTCATCGGTGACCGCATCGTCGCCGTGCACGATGAAGACGCGTGTCATATCGCTCTTGAAGCCGCGTACCCAGTCGGTCAGGCCGGCTTTGTCCGCGTGGCCGCTCAGTCCGCGCAGCGTCATGATCCTTGCGCGCACCTCAATGGTCTCACCAAACAGTTTGACTTCCTTTGCGCCTTCCACGATGGAACGTCCGAGCGTTCCCACCGCCTGGTAACCTACGAACAGGATCGTACACTCTTCCCGCCACAGATTGTGTTTCAGGTGGTGTCTGATACGGCCCGCCTCACACATACCGGAAGCCGATAAGATCACCTTCGGTGTATTGTTGAAGTTGATCGCTTTACTTTCTTCACTGGTGATCGAAAGATTCAGTCCCGGGAACGTGATGGGGTTGATCCCCTGTTTGACAAGTTCCATGGCCTTCTCGCCAAAGCACTCGTAAATGTTCTTATTAAAGATCGTGGTCGCTTCCACCGCTAAGGGGCTGTCCACATAGACTTCAAAATCAGGGCAGACCGTAACCAGCTGATCCGTTTTGATCTGCCGCAGGAAATAGAGCATTTCCTGCGTGCGGCCGACCGCAAACGAAGGAATGACCACGTTGCCGCCTTTTGCAAACGTCTCATTTAAGATCGCCGCCAGTTCCGTCACGTAATCGAGGCGCTTGCCGTCGTGCATCCGGTTGCCGTAAGTGGATTCGATCACCAGATAGTCGGTCTCTTCCACATAAGCAGGGTTCTTGATGAGCGGCTGGTTCTGGTTGCCGATATCACCCGAGAAAACGATCTTGCGCTTCTCGCCGTCCTCATCGATCCAGATCTCGATCGCCGCGGATCCGAGCAGATGTCCCACGTCCGTAAACCGGATCTGAATACCCTCGCAGACATCCACGACGGAATTGTAATGGCAGGGGATCAGGCGTCTGATCGTACCGTCCGCATCTTCCATGGTATAGAGCGGAACGAATTCCTCGACATTGGCGGAACGTTTTGCCTTACGGTTACGCCACTCAGCTTCCTGCATCTGGATATGCGCACTGTCACGCAGCATGATCGAACACAGGTCCACGGTTGCGTCCGTCGCATAGATCCCGCCGCGGAATCCTTTGGAATAGATGTAGGGCAGTTTGCCGGAATGGTCGATGTGCGCGTGTGTTAGGAACACATAGTCGATCATGGATTCCTCGATCGGCAGGTCCACATTTTCGTAAATGTCGACGCCCTGTTCCATACCGCAGTCGATCAGGATGTGTTTGCCGCAGGCTTCCAGATAGTGACAGCTGCCGGTCACTTCATGCGCTGCGCCGATAAAAGTCAGTTTCATGGTTTTCTTCCTCCCCCCGTTTGTTTTATTTCAGGCAAGATCATGCAAAACCCGGTATAAAGATCACAAAAACAATCCGCAAAGGTCCTTGGGCTTTTCGATCACATAGTCCGGTTTTTCAACTGTTCCGAACCCGTACGCCGCAAAGACGATCGGAACGCCCGCGTCCCTGCAGGCATTCGCATCCATCTGCGTATCGCCGATATAAACGGGCGTCTTCAGGGCGTGCCGCTTTGCGATCAGCCGGATGTTGTCCGCCTTCAAAAGGTCCGTATCCCCCGGACACACATGGTCCTTAAAGTAGGGTGCAAACCCCGTTTTTTCAAGAAAGAGTTCGATGTAGCCGGCCTGACAGTTGCTGACGATAAAGAGCGGATATTTCTCGCTTAATCTCTGCAGCGTTTCTTCAAGTTCCGGATAGACAACGCCGGGCGTTTTCGCCAGATATTCATGCTCGTACCGGAAGCAGAACGGCGCCAGTTTTTCCTTCTTTTCTACCGGCTCATCCGGCAGGATATCGTCGATGATCTCCATCATGGGCAGGCCGAAGAGGCCTTTTAACCGGTCAGCCGTGATCGTAACGCCATGGATGCCAAAATCAAGCAGGGCCTGATTCCATGCCTCTTCCACGACCGGCGTCGAATCCCACAGCGTGCCGTCTACATCAAAGATCAGTCCGTCCGTCATAATTTGATATTCTTCAGAAGATCCGCCAGGCTCGTGGTCGCCTTGCCGTCATCGTGATATTCAAAGGTTTCCTTGCTGTCAGCCTCCACGTTGGTCACTTCCTCGAATTCCTTCATGGAAAGGGAAAGCTTGCCGTCCTTTACGTTGATCAGTTTGACTTTGACATCCTGTCCTTCCTTCAATACTTCGGAAGGGTTGTTCAGGCGCTTCTGGCTGATCCTGGAAATATGCAGAAGTCCCGACAGGCCGTCACCGAGATCGATGAAAGCTCCGTAAGGCATGATCGATTCCACCTTGCCTTCAAAGATCGTTCCCGGCACCAGATTCGCCTTGCGGGAATTCAGTTCCTCTTCTTTACGTTTTAACTCCACCTGTTTCGCGGAAAGGACCAGTTTGTTCTTCTCCTGATCGACGGTGATCACGACGACATCCAGGTCTTTACCGACAAAGGTTCCCAGATCCTCCACAAAAGTCAGGGACAGCTGCGATGCCGGAATGAATCCGCGGATCCCTTCCGCAAACGCGATCACGCCGCCTTTTACCTCTGCACTGACATGCACGTGCAATATCTTTTCTTCTGCTTTGTAATTCTGCAGTTTCTCCCAGGACAGCGTCTGGAAAGCCTGCTTCATGGACAGCACGATGTTGCCCTGTCCGTCATCCGTCTTAACGACAGATCCTTCGACCGTATCTCCCGCATGATAATGCTCTTCCGCGATAAACGTAGGGTCTTCCGTGATCTCCGTAAGCGGGATGATGCCCTGTGCATAATACTTAAGGTCCACAAAGATCGCTTCTTCCGTCACGTCGATCACCGTGCCGGTGATGATGTCACCGACCTCGACCCTGCGGAAGGAGCGCTCAAGTGCATCCTTGTAATCATCCATGGATTCTGTCTTTTCTTTGACAGCTTCCGTTTCGGCAGTCTCTTCAACTGCTTCGGTTTCAGCAGCCGTTTCCGCTGCCTGTGTTTCTTTCAGTTCTTCAGTACTCATATCTCTCCGGTCTCCTCATATTCTGTTTATTCTCTATGTTCAAAAGCCGTATTGGTTTACATAATATATGTTGCCTGGACGGCTCATGATTTTCCCATATTCTGTAAGATCACTAAGGTCTATCTTCTTCTGCGCTTCCCGCGTCTTCCCGTCACGATGGCCATGACGATCGCGGCGATCAGCATCAGCCCCGCAACTACGATCGCGGCGATAAACCCGATGTAGTATCTGTTGTTTTCTTTTCCTTCCCTGCCGGTCACAAAGCCAAAGCCTTTTGCGTCTTTCAGCGCCCCTTCCAGCGTCCAGGTGGCTCCGTTCTCATCCTGCAGGGTCACATTCGGCATTTCCGTGCCGGTTCCCTTTTGCCCGGGTGCCTGCAGGCTAACGCCGTTTTCAGTAGCCCCCGCGCCCTCCGATGTCTTGTCCGGGTCCCCCAGCATTTCCGCCGGGATCTCAAACGGCAGTGTATCCGTGAATTTTTCGTAGTTATTATAAACGCGGACCACGAATCTGCCCCGGTATCCCTGTGGCACCGTATAGGCACCCTGCACGGAATCCGCACCGCTTTCCCAGACGTTCAGATGCATGAAGCCCTTTTCTTCGTCTGCGGCGCTCTCCTGCGTATCGATGTCATAGTACATCAGCATGCTGCGCGGTTCCGGCTCTTTTGCGCTGACCGTATAGGTAAGCAGTCCCGATTCCGGATCATAGGAATCCACTGTGACTTTCACGTCCGTCGGCGGCGTCGTATCATCATCCATCCGATCCGACGGTACCGCCACCGTCAGTTCTCCGGCAACATCTGCACCCACCACGCCCTTCTTTGCGCCGTAATAATCCGCAATGGCCGTGGCGTCCAGCTGTCCCATGTGTTCCCAGGCAGCGCGTGTATTCAGTTTGGAAAAATCAACATCATTGTCAAGATAGCCGTGCTCCAAAATGATCGTCGGAATGCCGGCCTCTCTTCCCATGCGGATCAGGCCGTAATAATCCCCGTTCCTTCCGATCCGTGTCTTAATGCCCTTGCTGACGCGGCCGTCCTCGACCCACCAGCTCATGATCGTCTGTGCCAGGGAATAGCCTTTTGCATAGTGTTCATCGAATGCTGACGTGAATATCTCGGAACCGTAAAACCGGTGATGCGCGCTTGCATTATAGTGCACGGAAATCAGGACATTCGCACCGACTGATTTTGCAAAATCAACTCGCTCCTGCAGGTCCATATGCGCATCCTCGGTACGCGTCATATAGACTGTCAGGTTGCCGTACTGCGACAATTCGTCATAAAGCGCCTGCGCGGTGATCAGGTCCACATCCTTCTCTTCCACACCGTTATATTTCGCACCGCTGTCCGTCTCGCCCTCTGTCCCCGGGCCCCCGTGTCCCGGGTCGATCACGACAACGATATTTTCATAGGCATTGACTTTTGGGGGCCAAAGAATGAAGAGGAAAACGGCCGCCAGTATGAGCCGTATGATTCTGATCCGTTTCATGTTTCTATTTTATCATGATTTTGACAAAATGAAAATTGCTTATCAATCTGTGTCTGTTTGACAGCCGTATGAAAGATTTTTATAATGAAAAAGGCCCTGCGAAAGAGCAGGAGCCCTACAGAAACGGAGGGATCAGAATGAAAAAATATGTTGCGGAATTTATCGGAACAGCGGTACTTGTCCTGATGGGCTGCGGAACGGCAATGCTTGTCGGATGTGATTATGAATCGGGTTCCGGCTACCTGTTGACTGCGCTTGCTTTTGGTCTTTCGATCGTTGCCATGGCATACTGCATCGGTAACATCAGCGGCTGCCACATCAATCCGGCTGTATCGCTTGCGGTACTCATGACCGGCGGCATGGAAAAGAAAGATTTTGCGGGTTATGTGATCGCACAGATCCTCGGCGGATTTGCCGGCACAGGTATTCTTGCCGCGATCTTCTATACGGGCGATATCCCCGATATGACAGGCTGCTATGGCGCCAACGGCTTATCCGGCGTCTTTGGGAGTATGGTTGCCGGCCTGCTCGTGGAAGTTGTTCTGACCTACATCTTTGTACTGACGATCTTAGGAGTTACTTCAAAGAAAGCAAACCACGGCTCCTTTGGCGGACTCATCATCGGTCTGACTTTAACCTTCGTACATATCTTTGGCATCGCGCTGACAGGCACCAGCGTCAATCCCGCAAGGAGTATCGCACCGGCTGTTTTCTCTGCGATCAGCGGCTACACAGATCCGGTCGTTTCCCTGTGGATCTTCATCGTAGCTCCGCTTGTCGGCGCAGTTCTTGCGGCACTGACCTACAAGAAGCTGGAGGCTTAGCCAAGCCTGTTGGCCATATTGTAGAGATTGGCGTAAATACCGTCCAGTTCAAGCAGTTCCGCATGCGTACCGCTCTCTGCAATGCCGTCTTCGGTCAATACCATGATCCGGTCGGCGTTGCGGATAGTGGACAGTCTGTGTGCGACCGTCAGTGTCGTACGTCCCTCGGAAAGTCTGGCCAGGGATTCGGCCACAAGAAACTCGCTCTCGTTATCCAGGGCTGATGTCGCTTCGTCCAGGATCAGGATCGGCGGATTCTTCAGGAAAACCCTGGCAATGCTCAGACGCTGCTTCTGTCCGCCGGACAGTTTCACGCCGCGCTCGCCGATGTAAGTGTCATATCCGTCACGCAATTCCCGGACAAACGCATCCGCACCCGCTTTCTTTGCAGCCTCGATCACGTCTTCCCTTGAAGCACCGGGACATCCGTATACGATGTTTTCATAAACGGTTCCGGAAAAGAGATAAACATCCTGCTGTACCATCCCGATGTTCTGCCTAAGGCTCTTTAGCGTATAATGCTTGATATCCTGCCCGTCGAGTGTGATCTTGCCTGATGAGATATCGTAAAAGCGCGGGATCAGGTTGCAAAGCGTTGTCTTTCCGCCGCCGGAAGGACCGACAAACGCGACTTTTTCGCCCGCATGGATCGTCAGATTCAGGTGCTTGAACACCTGGTTATGGTCGTCCGGATACTCGAAACTGACATCATGGAATGTGATCTCACCCTTCGGATCCTTCAGTTCCACGGCATCGTCTTCATCGAAGATCTCGATATCCGCATCCATGATCTGCAGGAACCTGTCGATCCCTGTCATGCCGCGCTGGAACTGCTCGGCAAACTCAATGATCCTGCGGATCGTTGCGATCAGCGTCGTGATGTAAAGCAGATAAGCGACCAGATCGCCGGGTTCGATCATGCCGCGCAACAGGAAGATACTGCCAAGCAGCAGCACCGTCACATACATCGCGGCGTCAAAGATCTTCATGGTCGTATGGAACATCGCCATCAGGGCGTAGAATTCTTTTTTGAGGTCAAAGAACCTAACGTTGTTGACCGCGAACTTCTCTTCTTCCAGTTCCTCATTCGTAAAAGCCTTGACCACACGGTGACCGAGCAGCGAGTCCTCGATGGATGCGTTCAGTTCACCGATCTGTACGCGCTGTCCTCTCTGCACCTGCCTGAGCTTTCCGTTGACCTTAATGCAGACAATGAGCATGGCCGGAACAAACAGGAAGATGACTAACGTCAGCGGGATATTGATCGTCATCAGGATCACAAACGAAAGTGTGATCTTGATAAATGCGATAAAGAATTCTTCCGGACAGTGATGCGCAAATTCCGTAACATCAAACAGGTCGTTTGTGATCCGGCCCATGATCTGTCCGATCTTCGTGTTGTTATAGTAGCTGTCGGAGAGTTTCTGCAGATGCGCATACGCGTCCTTACGCATGTCTGTTTCGATACGGGTTCCCATGACATGCCCCATGTTGGTCATGTAATAGCCTGCAGCACAGTCGATGATCCTAAGCAGCAGATACAGGCCGCCCAGTTTTAAGATGATCGCCATGGACAGTCCCTGCGTACCCGTGATCGCGACATTGGTGATATAGCGCATGATGAGCGGAAGCGCCAGATCGCAGCCTGTTGTCATGGCTGCACAGAAAAGATCCGAAAACAGCGTCAGCTTATACTTCCAAAGGTATGGCGCAAATCTGGCGAACAGCTCTTTGCCCGTATATTCTTTTTCTTTTTTTACACTCTGCATGACCCTGTCACTCCTAACGCACACATCTGAAAAATGCAGGTTCCATACATTTTAGCAGATTCACATGCTTTCCTCAACCGGTCTGATATTTCCAGTCCTGACAGACCGGAACAAAAAGTGAGCGGATGCAACTTCAACGACCTGCATCCGCTCTTTACACTACATTTTCTACATCCAATGGACTGTACCTCTCTTTACAAAATTAATGTAGTTCCGTATTCAATTGTTCTCCGCAACATCGGACGTCCTTTTCGTACTATCTCATCTCATACAGTACCTGCTTCTCATCGCATTGGCTCATCACTTGTTACGTCTATTCTGTCAAAAACTAAATTTCCGGTGGACTGTACCTCCTTTACTTAGTATGACACGTTGTTGGTTTGCTCTTCAAACCTTTTTCAATGTTCTCTTCTCTCTTGCTATACTTGGATTATAAAGGGTCAGTATTGAATTGTCAATACTTTTTTTCAAATTTTTTCTTATTTTCTTATTTTTTTATTGTTTTAATTGTATTATTTGCCAATAATGTCTGATTTGTTTGAATTATTCACACAATTATGGCGCTTTTGTACAAATGCTCTGTCTATGATGCCGGATTCTACAGGTCTATTGGTATTCCGACAGGATCGATCTTGCTTGATCGGGGTCGTTGGATACGGACAGAACGGCAAAATTACCGGATTCCACGATCACAGCTGCATGCAGCTTGTCCAGTTCTTCCGGTACATAGTCCGTATAATTGGTGATCTGCTCTGCCACACGCGTTTCCAGCATGGCTTTGGCTTTGTCCGCATCGGCTGCCGTCTCGCACTCAAGCACAACGATCTCCTCAGCTGTCCAGCCGCTGGTCTCATATATGGCACCGCTCTTAACAGAAATGTCAGAAAGATTTAAAAACATTGCCGCCTGTTCCAGGCTCATTGCATTCAGTTCGTCCTGGTACGTGATCTCCTTCAGAAGCCTGCCGGAAACCTCGTCCACATTCATCGCCTTCTTGGAACCGCAGCCTGCAAGCAGAAGTCCTGCCGCAATTACCAGGCTAAGCCCGAGGCTTACTGCCCGTTTCATACCGTTTCCCTTATTCATTTCCCCTTTTTTCATCCTGTTACTCCTCTCATTTATGATCTTTCTCAGAATATCACCGCATGCGTTCGCAGGTATTCCTTCCAGAGTTCCATATAACCGGCCTTTAAGTGGATCCCGTCGCCTGCCATCTCAGGCATCAGGCTGCCATCCGGCAGGGATACGACAGGCTTGATATCAATATAGTAGCACTTGTGTTCTTCCGCATACTGTCTGAGCGCTTCGTTACGCGCATTGATGTTTTCGTTGCTGTGGGTATGATCGGTTTCGGACTTGGCCGCCGTGACCGGCAGGATCGCATGCGTATAGATGATCGCGCGCGGCTCCATCTGACGGAGTCTCGTGACAAACTCATCGTACACCTTGATGAAGGAACTGTCGCTGCCGCCAAGTTCATTCAGGCCCACTTTGATATAGATCTTTGTGAACTGGTCATAGGGAAGCGCATCAAAGATCGGAACCTTGCCGGTCGGCGTCTGCACGACAGGCATGGTCTCATAACGGAAGATCGTAAACGAAGTCACCGCATAGAAGGTCGCGTTCGTAAGCCCCGAATACATGCCGAATCCGAGCATACGCGAATCGCCGATAAAGAGCGCATCGTCAAAATAGCTTAAGTCCACAGTGGAAAACGGAAGCGGATAATTCGCATCCGGATCATTAATAACAGTCGTTGTCGGACGCGTACCTGTATCGTCCGACGGCTTGTAGACAATGATATCATTGGTCCCCGCATTGATCACTTCGCCGATCCCGGCGATCTCTTCCGATGCGTTGGCGACCATTCCCTCCTGCCCTGCAGGATCGTCCCCGTCCGGTGTGTCCTCTGCATTTGCATCCGCAGAACCGTTGTTTTCCGTCTCGTCATATTGTATATCGACCGTTATTTTACTTTCTGCCGCCGCATAGATCGCTTCGTATTCCTCTTTGGCAGCCGTAACGGCCTCATCAATGTCTTTGCCGTTGATCGCCTGGATCAGATCATGCGGCTTTTTCTCCAGATCGATGAGTGCGAGTCCGATCCCGGATACGATCGCAATGAGCAGCGTGACGATCAAAGCCATCACAACCGCAAATACGCGCAGCCCCTGTCTTGCCTCGCGGTCCTCTATATCCCGCCAGACGGGGTCCTGTTCGATCGGTTCCAGCACGTTCTGCATCCGGGCGTCTTCAAACACTTCCTGATTCTGATTTTTCTTTCTGTTTCTCTTACTCATATAAAAAATACCCGCTATTTCTATCTTCTGTTATTTTCATCACGATGTCAACCTGTAAAAGTGATTATCCTCGTTTAAAAACGAAAAGTTATACAGAAGAAGAATGTCCGCATCCGGGTCCTCCGCGAGCAGACCGGCGAGGCTCTCCGCATAGTACCTTAAGTCCACGACCGTGATCCTGTCATAGTTGTATGTCAGAAACGGGATCAGGCAGTTCGCGTAGGAATCCTTGCACACGATCAGGTGCCGTCCCGTCTTCGCATTTTCCGCCCCGATCGTACAGATCTCGTCATTTCCGCGCAGGAACATCGCATATTTATCATAGATCTCAAGTTTATCAAGGTCGTAGAGCGTGTCAAAATCACCGTCCGAGCGCCTGAATGTCTCAATTGGCACATCATACCAGACAAGCGTATCGGAGCTAAGGTCTGTGCCCTTATATTTTGCTGCCATCGTTCCGTAAAAATCATCCACGCTGTGCCTTGTCAGGGACGCCTGATCCACCGCATTTTCTGCCCCGACGATCTCACCGTAGGCAAGATAAGCCGCATCCGTGGTCCAGTGGTGGTCCGTCCGGTAATAAAGCTGCACCCCGCTGCCTGCATTTTCCGCAGCAAGAACGGCAGCAAGGTCAACGCTGTTCCCGTTTGGCAGCGCATCGATCCGGTCATAAAGATCCTTCAGTTCCGCGCTCTGGTCAGCCTGCGGGCACCCTGCCGGCACCTTGTCCTTCAGGATCTCCGAAGCGGTCGGTGCGATCGCAACCGTTACAGGCCGTCCGGCGTTTTCGATAAACGTAAGGATCGCCGTCTCGTTTTTGGAAAGCTGTGTACTCTTTCCGTAGCACTTCTCAAACAGATATCCGTCAGCACCCAGCACGATATCGTTGTTTTCGCGGTTCAGCGTCAGCGCGTTCAGCATCGCCTTCACATCCACGAGACACTCGCGAAAAGGCAGTTGCTCCGTCGTATAGGTATCGAACTTGTCCATGAATGAGCCGTCCTTCAGTCCTGAAAGCGTAATGGCAGGTCTTGTCTGTAAGTATCTGTTCTCCTTCTGGGAAAAATCATTCTGCGGCAGAATAAGATACAGCAGGAAGGTTAACATAACGCACCCGCCGAACAGGATCAAAAGCAGATATTCGGTTGTATTTCTTTTTTCATCCGAAGCCATTACTTCTTCCTTTCAGCATCAGAACCGGAAATACAGGAACGGGTTATACCCCGCATCTGCAAGGTATGCAACGGAAGCCAGAAAGATCAGCATGCAGACCGCTATGCCGGGGATCCGCTTCCCGTAACGCTCGAACAGGCCTGATAAGACCGGGGTCGAGAGAATGCAGCCGATCAGCAGGATCACGCCGTAGTTTCTGCCGTAATACAGCCAGTCCGTGCCGCCCTTCAGTCCGAACAGCCGTGTAAAGAACACGCCGATCTGCGAAAAATCCGTGATCGCAAAGAGCATCCAGCTGAATGCGATCAGCAGTTTCGCATACACATGGGAAAACACGGGATGTTTTTCCAGAAAATCCGTCAAAAACAGTTTCTCTACGGCCAAGACCACGAAGAAAAACAGTCCCCAGAGGATAAAGTTCCAGTCAGCCCCGTGCCAGAAACCGGTCAGTGCCCATACGATCAAAAGGTTTACATAAGTTCTTGCAGTTCCCTTCCGGTTGCCGCCAAGCGGGATATATACATACTCACGGAACCAGCCGGACAGTGTCATATGCCATCTGCGCCAGAAATCCGTGATCGATCTTGCCATATAAGGATGGTTGAAGTTCTTGGGAAACGTAAAGCCAAGCATCTTCCCCAGGCCGATCGCCATCAGGGAATAGCCGTTAAAATCAAAATAGATCTGCAGGGAGAAACTGAGCATCGCAAGCCAGGCAAGCGGCGTCGAGAGATTTTCATACCCGATCTTTCCTGCTTCCGTCCAAAGCGCGCCCACATTGTTGGCGATCAGCACCTTGGATCCGAGGCCCAGGATAAAGATCGAAACACCGTCCGTGATCTCTGACAGCGTGACCCTGCGTTCATGCAGTTTTTCCGCCACATCGGCGTAGACAACGATCGGTCCCGCAATGAGCTGCGGGAACATGCAAAGATAGGTCCCAAGGGTTAAGATGGAACGCTCGGCCCTGACTTTGCCGCGGTAAACATCGATCACATAGGAAGCGATCTGGAAGGTATAGAAACTGATCCCGAGGGGAAGGGTCACGGCAACATCCGTGAGATGCAGACCTGTCAGATGGTTCAGGTTGCCGATGAAGAAATTGATGTATTTGAAGAAAAGCAGCATACCAAAATCAAAGACCAGCGCAAAGATCAGAGAGATCTTTCGCGCAGGCCCCGTAAAATGCCCGATCAGCCGTCCTGCCGCATAATTCACGATAATGGACAGCAGGAGCAGGATCAGAAATTTCGGTTCTCCCCAACCGTAGAATACGATGCTGCCGGCGAAAAGCACGATATTGCGGTATTTTGCCGGGCAAACATAGTACAGCGTGAAAAAGATCGGCAGGAACCAGAAAAGAAACAGTAGACTGCTGAAAATCATAGTACCTTCTTAATGATCAGATCAGGGGGTATTTTGCCGTAAGCGCCGCAACGATCGCACGCGCCGCTTCCACACCGCCTTCTCCTTCCTTTACAACATGTGCGATCGCCTGCGCAACCTGATCCATGTCAGCCGTATTCAGGCCTCTGGAGGTTGCTGCCGGTGTTCCGAGTCTGACACCGGAAGTCACGAACGGGCTCTGCGGATCATTGGGCACTGTGTTCTTGTTCGCCGTGATATGCGCCTTATCAAGGAGCTTTTCAACTTCCTTGCCGGTCAGACCGTTCCTGCGAAGGTCAAGCAGCATCAGGTGGTTGTCCGTACCGCCGCTCACGATATCCATGCCGCGGTCAAGAAGTCCCTTACAGAGTGCCTGCGCATTGGCCACGATGTTGCCGGCATAGGTCTTGAATTCCGGAGAAAGAGCTTCTTTGAAGCAGACCGCCTTGGCTGCGATGACATGCATCAGCGGACCGCCCTGCGTTCCCGGGAAGATCGCCTTGTTGAAATTGTATTTGTCAGCGGCTGCCTGATTGCACATGATCATGCCGCCTCTGGGTCCTCTTAAGGTCTTGTGTGTCGTTGTCGTTACCACATCCGCGTAAGGGATCGGGCTCTCGTGATAGCCGGTAACAACAAGGCCGGCAATGTGTGCGATATCCACCATCAGGACCGCACCGACCTTATCACAGATCTCACGGAAGCGCTTGAAGTCTATCTTTCTGGCATAAGCGGAAGCGCCCGCAACGATCAGCTTCGGCTTGCATTCCATGGCAATTCGTTCCACTTCGTCGTAATCGATCACGCCGTCGTCATTGACGCCGTAGGGTACGCAGTGAAAATATTTACCGGAAAGATTGACCGGTGAACCATGGGAAAGATGTCCGCCGTGATCTAAGTTCATGCCCATGAAGGTGTCACCCGGCTCCATGACGGCAAAGAAGACCGCCAAGTTGGCCTGTGCGCCGGAATGGGGCTGCACGTTCACGTAGTCGCAGTGGAACAGTTCCTTCGCACGCTCCCTGGCAAGCTCCTCGACGACGTCCACACATTCGCAACCGCCGTAATAACGCTTTCCGGGATAGCCTTCCGCATATTTATTGGTCAGCGGCGAGCCCATGGCCGCCATGACCGCTTTACTTACCCAGTTTTCGGAGGCGATCAGCTCAATATGGCTGTTCTGACGCTCCATTTCAGCTGTGATCGCGTTCGCGATCTCCGGGTCAAAGTTTTTGATCTCATCAAAAGAATACATATCGGTAATTCCTTTCGTAATTTGCTTATAACATCATACCTATTTCCATGGCTGAAATCAAGGAAGATACGCCAAATTATTCTTGGTTTGGGCAAACAATTCTTTGCCCTCACAGGACACCCATGTGTTTCTTGTAAACGGCAAAAGCAGACGGCAGCGGATAGGTCTGCCGCATCTGCGTCGGGTCTGCAAAGACCAGACCCTGCGGCTCTTTACCGGGCAAAGATCCCACCCTGATCTCATAGGCCCTCATGTGCCACTCTTTGTGCGTGAAGATATGTACGGCGTCTTCGATCCGCTCAATATGCAGCGGATCCAGATGCAGTCCTTTTATGAAAGTCAAAGCCTCTTCTTCATCAAGCCACCCGGAGGTATGTACCGGCTCATACATGCCGGCCAGCAGTCCTCTCTCCTGCCGCTTACGGATCGCATAGTTTTCTCCGTCACGGATCAGGAAGACAGTCATTTTTTCGATCTTGCGGGGTTTTGCTTTGGATCTGACAGGATATGCCGTTTCTTCATGTGCCAGATGCGCTCTGCAGAAAGAAGAAAGCGGGCAGATGTCACAGCGCGGGATCTGTCCGGGTGCGCAGACCATGGCGCCCAGATCCATCATGGCCTGATTGAAAGTACCGGGCTCCTCTGTTGGTATGATGGCATCGAGTTTTTGCGCCACCGCTTTTTTAAACTGCGCATCGCCTATATCCGTTGCATCCGCGCAGACTCTGGTAAAGACGCGCAGCACATTGCCGTCCACGACTGCCTTTGGGATCGAAAATGCAATGGAAGCGATCGCTGCGGCTGTATAGGGACCGATCCCGCATAAGCCGAGCAGTGCGTCATGGTCGGCCGGCAAAGCGCCGCCGTACTCTTCCATTACGACGCGGGCAGCTTTTTGCATGTTCCGGACACGGCTGTAATACCCAAGTCCCTCCCAGAGTTTCAGCAGCTGCTCTTCCTCTGCGGCCGCCAGATCGGCAAGCGACGGCAGTGCCTTCAGGAAACGCGCGTAGTATCCTTTGACTGCTTCCACACGTGTCTGCTGCAGCATGATCTCCGACAGCCAGATCCTGTATGGATCACGGGTGTTACGCCACGGAAGGTCGCGCCCGTTTGCAGCATACCAGGTAAGCAGCGGGGATACGATATCAGCGTAATCTGTCGCCTTCATAACGTTTCATCGTGTTCATGTAGTCGCGCAGTTCGATATACTGCGCTTCCACATCCTGTGCGTTTAATTCAATATCATGCGTTATACATATCGTGCGGATCATGTCTTCCGTCAGGCGGTGCCGCATATTATAGAGGATCTCCACTTTATCCCTGTATAGTTTCGCATCCAACAGTTTCTCTAATTCCGGATCCATACTTCCCTCCTACATTTCTTCTATGTGTGATACATATTCCAGCGAGGACAGTGCCTCGATGATCTCGCGGTGTGTCTTGTTTTTCTTCAGCTGTTCGTTCTCGATCATCATGGAGATCGAATAGACGCTGAGCTCGGTCTCGCGGTAGGAACGGTTCAGCTCGATATCCGTGATCGAAAGCCCGAGTCTGCGGACGGTCGTAATAAAGGATTTCAGGTACTTGCTCTCCGTCAGTTCCAGATGGATCTCCACATGCAGGGAGCGGTTTTTCAAAAACTCTTCCAGACTGGACATCATTGTTAGCACAAACAGCAGCATCAGTGCCGAAAAGATCGCCAAAGCATACTTACCTGCCCCGGCTGCCATGCCGATGATACAACAGGCCCAGAGTGCCACAGCCGTTGTAAGACCCAGGATCTGGTTACGTGCGGTCCGGAACAGGGAATGCACGCTGAGTGTCGCCGATGCGATCAGGATCGCGGAAGACATCAGGAAAAATCCCGGATTTGCAGGGTCCGGCGTGAGACTTCCGTTCATCAGGTAAAGGTCTAAGATCATGGCCGTTGCCGAGGCAAGGCCCATGAGCATAAACGTACGCAGTCCGGCAGAATGACGTTTATTCGTACGTTCACAGCCGATCAGTGCACAGAGTGCCACGGAAAGTACGATACGGATCAGCATGATCCACCATTGTGTCTCCCATACCATCATCCTTTTTTCTCCTTTTTATTCTTTTTACTGCGTTTCTCCCGTATTTCCATTTTAGCGGAATCCTCGTAGTACTGCTCAGCCTCCTCGGAAAATACTTTCTCATCCAGAAGGTTTTTCTCCTCTTCTTCCGCAAGATCGCTCTGGATCTTCCGGATCTGTTCGATCAGGGCATCCACCGTGGTACCGCTCTGCGCAGTGGAGCCGGATACACCGTCATCTTCCTTCTCTTCCGCACAGGAGCCGGACAGATGCAGCGCTGCCTTGGCGCTTACGGGACCGATCAGTTCATACAGGACAGACGAAGCCAGGATGATCGTCTGCAACGCGATCCCCGGTTCTCCGCCAAGCGTCCGCGCGCCCAGTTCCGCAAGACCGATCGCAACACCCGCCTGCGGGATCAGGGCCAGGCCCAGATAGCGTCTGATCGGGGCGCTCGCCCTGACCACTCTGGCACCGAGCAGCGCACCCCCGTATTTACCGACGATACGGACGAGGAAATAGCCGATACCGATCACGATCAGCGGATGGCCGCCGATGGTCGCGCTCTTTGCAAACAGTGCTTTCAGGTCAAACGAAACGCCGGACCGTACAAAGAACAGCATCAGGATCGGGGGATTGAAATAGGCGATCTGCCTGAAGAGTCTCTCATCATCTGTAATATTTATGTAAACCATTCCCATGGTCATACAGCCAAGCAGCGGGGAGGTTTCCATCAGGGCGCAGAGTCCGCAGAAGAAAAACAGCATCGTGATCGTGATGATCAGACGGTTATCCGAGGAATGACGGGTCTGCATGAACAGGGCCGTGATGCCGCCGAATACGCCGCCAAGTATGATCGCCACCAGATTAAAGAGGATCGGGAGCAGCGTGTTCTTCAGATCGACACCGCCCGCCTGCAGGGAAGCTGTCGCAATGGATACAGCCGTACTGTAAGCCAAGAGCCCTACAATATCGTCCAACGCCACAACCTGCAGCAGGGTGTCTACAAATTCTCCCTTTGCATGGAGCTGGCGGATCGTCATCATGGTGGAAGCAGGTGCCGTTGCCGCGGCAAGTGCTGCCAGAACCACCGAAAACGGCAGGGACAGATGCAGGATATTAAAGCACAGCAAAAAGACAAGGATCGTTGCTAAAAAAGCCTCGGCAAGCGTGATGATCACCACCCTGCCGCCGTTCTTTTTCAGGGTTTCGATCCTAAAGTACTCTCCCGTTCCAAACGCGATAAAGGCAAGGGCTATATCCGGGAGAAAACCGGTGCCGGCAACAATTCCCTGCGGGATCAGATCGAGTACGTACGGACCGATCAGGATCCCCGCAACGATATAAGCCGTCACAACAGGGAGCTTCAGGCGCTTTGTGATCCGCGTCATTAAAAAGCCCGCTATCATCATGACGGACACGGAAAGGATCTCTATGGCGACGGCGGAATCCACGCCGATCATTTCATAAAATCGCATTGCATACATAGGTCAAATCCTTTTCCCATGGATCAGTTGCCATGCAAAAACAGGTCCCGCAGCAACAGATAAGGCTTAAAGGGCGCATGATTTACAACGTTTCTGTATACGCCCCAGCCAAGCAGCAGGGCGATGTAGATCCAGAGCAGTACATTGTTCCACTTCGCAAACCGGCTTTTTTCACTTCGGCTGCCATCATCCGTATCCGATCCCGCCTGCATATCCTTTTGCCGCTTTGACCGCGTGCGCGTGATATAGGAATAAGCAAGTTCAAAGAGCAGAAACGGCATCGTGACAAACAGAAAGGCATTGGCTCTGTAAGCGCCTGCCGGATCAAACCGCGACAGGCAATAAAACAGAGTGGTAATGCCGCATCCCGGACATTCCCACCCTGTTATACGTTCAAAAACACAGGGGATCGTGATCCCCGTTATTCTGACAAACAGAAGGTACGCTAATCCGATGCCTGCAAGGATCGGCAGCGCGAGAAAACTGCGGCCCTTTGCCGTTTTATCTGACCGCAACATTAATGGCATCCTGTGCCAGGGCATAGTTTACGATACCCAGTCCGAAGATCTGCAGGATCAGGAACAGGATATTGGAACTGCCTGCCGGGTTGCCTTTGATGGTATCTACCTTTTCGCCGATCTTATATGCCCAGTAATACCCGTAAATACCACAGGTTACCAGTGTCAGCAGAAAAGCGATCCCGCCGGATGTATCGTTTTCGTTCCCCGAAAGCCTGTTGACCTCGTCGGTGAGCATGATGAACCAGTAGATGCCGTAAATGCCACAGGTTACGACTGTCAGGATGATCGCGATCGCGATATTACGCTCCACGATCCCGCTACGGTTCATGTTTCCGTTTTCAACCGTGCCTGTATATACGGGCGGCGGTGTCTGTGCGCCTGCACCTGCTCCCTGCTTTGCACCGCAGGACGGGCAGAATGTAGTGTTGTCCGGAATCTCTTTTCCACAATTGTTACAAAACATCTCATTTCCTCCAAATCGTTTCTTGATCTATCAGAGTAAAGAGCGCCTTTTTCTGCGCTTTTTTCTGATCCTTTTCTTTTGTCCCTTCTCTAAACGGAACGCATTGATTGTATCATGGATCGTCGTGTAGTCCCTCTGCAGCAGTTCCTCACACATCTGCCGCTGCCAGACTTCCTGCGGTACCCTGTCCATGATCAGTTTCTGTACGCAGGCTTTGCTTTTTTCCTTATATGCGGGTAACCCGTTCAATTCCTGAATATGCTTCAGTTCCGGCCGCCAGAGGATCGTGATCTTACGCGCCGGGTCGCAGAGCGGATTGGGCTTTGCTTCGCGCAGTACGTAAAAATCAACCGCCGCGCCATCCTGCCCCTCCTCTGCCGTAATGATGCCCCAGTCCCCGGGCACATGTTCTTCGATGTGCGAACCGTGCGTGGAACCGACGACCACATAATTGGCATCGAAGAATACACAGTAATCCGGGATCTGGCTCTTCAGTCTCGCATACGTATCGGCGTCGCTTTTGATCTCAATGCCGCAGATCTTATCTTCCGTGATCATGATCACGTCCGCTCTGGAACTGCCCATCTGCTTTTCTTCGAGAAATCTGACTTTGCCGATCCGCTCCTCGAGAAACGCAAAGAGCGGTTCACGGATATCCTTATCGCGTAACATGTGTTACCTTAAGCCTAGAACCGGAAAAGTCCAAGCGCCATCTCTTCTTCATCTTTCATCTTCTGGCGCTGCATCATCATCTGGTAATCATCCAGAACCTGATTCTTCTTCTGTTCGCTGATCGCCTGCGGGATATCAAGGTCCGCGAGCTGCGATCTGGCCGCCATGGTATTCTCGGCTGTCAGCTCATTCCGGTTGATCGTATATTCCAGGGCATTCGTTTTCGCCCCGATCTCGGAACGGCTCTCATTGACCTTGTCGATCGCATCCGAGATCCGCGTGATGTCGAACTTGCCGGTTACATCGTATCCGTCGATCCCGAGTGCTTCCAGGGTCGCATTTGCCATCTGGATCTTCTGGCCGCTGCCGTCCGGATTGGTGGCAAGATCCATATCCGCCATGTTGCCGTCCAAAAGCTTCATGGTATTGTATTCCGTTCCCTTGGCAATGTCCTCAATGCCCTTCATGAGACCGTCGATCTCTTTCTGCATCGCATTCAGTTCGCCGGGAGAATACATGAAGTTATTGGAAGCCTTTACGCTCAGTTCATAGATGCGCTGCAGGTTGTCATTGATCTGCGCGAGCGCACCGTCAGCGATGTTTAAGGCATCCACGCCGTGTTTTGCATTCTGTGTTGCAGCATTTAACCCGTTTTCCTGCTCCTTCATGTTCTCGGAGATGGTAAGGCCTGCTGCGTCATCTTTCGCGCGCTCGATCCTGTTGCCGCTCGCGATCTTTCCGTACAGATCCTCTGATCCGTTAATGCCTGATACCGGTGCCATATGCGTCACTCCTTTCCTTCTTCCGCTTCGGAAGCAGTCTCCTGCTCTTCCTCTACATCCCTGTACTCGTCACCTTCGCCGCTGCTCTTGAGTTCTTCCCGTAAAGCCTCGATCTTTTCGTCAGAAGCTTTCAACTTGTCCACATAGAGGGCAAGGTCTTTTTCCGGGGTATCTTTGAACAGCTGGTAATACTTTTTGCCCAGGCGGTAGTACTGCTCCTGTTTCTTGGCTTCTTCCGCCTTGATCAGGGCATGTATCTTTGCGGTGCCGCCGAGTTCCTTTGCTTTGTCTACCGCCGCCTCCACAAATTTCGTAAATTCCTTTAAGTATTCGTCCATTTTGATCCACTCCTGTCTGTTGATTTTTACATATCAGCCGGCTTCCCGTTTCCTGCCGGCATATCTGATGATCACGAATTCCACGCTCATCGAGTCGATCAGTTTCCCTGTCTTCACCGCTTCTTCGAGTTCGACGCACTCCGCGATGGCGCTTCTTAACAGTTCCTCCGTAAAGACTCTTGCCTGTTTATCATGCTTTTTGACCGCAAATTCGAAAATGTTCGTTTTCTGCGCGATCTCTTTGAATCCGAGCTTCGCTTCCCGCATCTTTTTCACAACCAGGATCTGGTTGAACTGTCTTGCGATCTTGGCTAAGATCCGCATCGGATCCTCTTTGGCGGATAACATCTCATAATAGATCTCAAGCGCCGTCTGCAGGTTTCCCCATGCGATCGCATCCAGCATGTCATAGATCTTTGCATCCGTCTGCTTTGCACAGATCGCTTCCACATCGGCCGCCAGAATGGAATCCCGCTCATAGGTATAGCAGAACAGTTTTTCCAGTTCCGATGAAAGACAGACCATATCTTTGTCGCAAAGTTCATACAGGCGCCGCAATGCAGCGGTCTCGATCTGTTTTCCTTCCTTCTTGCAGCGGGATAAGATCCAGGTTGTGAGCGTCTGCTCATCGAGTCTCTTAAACTCGACCGCACCTCCCGCTTTCTGCGCTGCCTTGAAGACCTTGCTTTTGTCCCCCACCTCCGCTTCTGAGAGGATGATCACCGTGGTCTCCGGAATGGAAGGAATGTATCCTGCAAGTTCGTCCCCGCCGGTCTTTGCGAGGTTTGTATCTTCAAGCAGGATCAGCCTGTGTTCGGCTAAGAAAGGCATCGTCTCCGCAAGATCGATCACTTCGCGGATGTTGACATCCTTGCCCTGATAGAAGGCTTCATTCATCTCACCTGCGCCGATCGCCCTGATCAGTTTGTCACGGTACTGGTTCCGCAGATAGCGTTCCTCGCCGTACAGCAGGTAAAACCGTTTGAATGTTCCGTTTTGGATGTCCTGGTCGATGGATTTCATGGTTAACTTATATTTTATCACAAAAAACGGATTGCCTCAACCAAAAGACAATCCGTTCCTCATTTCCGAACGTGTGGATCAATAGTACGCAGGCTTCGTGTCGCCGTAGTAAGGCAGCGTGGAAACCGGCGTTCCGTATGCGTCATAAACGGTCCGTATGATCATGCCGGGCGTCCTTACATAGTCATCCAGGCTGATCAGCACGTTTGAACCCGTATATCTCATCTCATTCGACAGGATCGCACCGCTGTCGTTATAGGTCTCGATCGTGTAGACGGGACCGTAGTTTGTGATGATGCGGTTTAACAGGGATCCGTTCTTATAGAGAACGATCTTGTTACCCGCTTCCACTCTCGACACGCAGTTTGACAGATTGTAGGTGACCTTGATCGGCATGCCTTCAATATTCTTCGAATACACGATGCCTTCCTTGTTCATCGCAACCGTGAAGCCGTTCGCAAGTGTCACGGCACCGCTTTTTCCGTTCAGTACGGCAAAACTGGTATCCAAAAAGGCCAGCACCCAGTTTCCCTTTCCGTCCGGTGCAAGCATCGCACCATACGGAAGGATGATCTTTCCGGGGTCATACCCGAACTGTACGGCCTGCAGTGTGGTTGCCACCATCGGCGTACCGTTGCTCTGTGTTGCCGCAGATACAGGCAAAGCAGCCCCGGCCGCGATCCCGGCCGCCAGTGCAAAAGCGATCACTGTTCTCCCCAATCTTCTCATAATGTATCTCCTTGCATATAAAAATTGTCAAATCGGTTTACATAGTATAGTGACAACTTTTATTAAAACACAAATAAATAGAATATTCAATCGGTTTTCATAACTTTTTTCAGTTTTTTTCTTCCGGCGTGTTTGCATCGTCCGTCTCATGCATGTGGGCCAGTCTCTCCGCCACCTGACGGACTTCCTCGGAAACATCGACAAAAGCCTGCACGATCTGCGGATCAAAGTGCTTGCCGCTTCCCTCTTTGATGATATCCATGGCCTGTTCAAACGTGAACGGATCTTTGTAACTGCGCTTGCTGAGCAATGCGTCAAACACATCCGCAACAGCCATCACGCGTGCGGACAGAGGGATCTCCTCGCCTTTTAACCCGGTAGGATAGCCGGTGCCGTCCCATTTTTCATGATGGTAAGCCGCCAGGTTCTTGGCTTCCTTTAAGTATCTGGAATCGGAAACAAGCGCCATGGCACCGGAAATGATCTCACTACCGGCGCTGGTATGCGTCTTCATAACGGTAAATTCATCATCCGTCAGGCGCCCGGGCTTGTTCAGGATCGCATCCGGCACCTTGATCTTACCGATATCATGCAAAGGAGCGGAATTGACGATGTCATCCACATAGGCATCCGTAAGCATATCCGCACAGATGCCCTCCTTCTTCATCTGCTTCATGATCAATTCCACATAGGCAGCGGTTTTTCTGACATGATCGCCCGTATTCTGATCCCTGCTCTCCACAATATCCGCCAGTACATAGATCAGACCGTTCTGGATCTTTGCGATCTCTTCACCTTTCTGCCTGACATCCTCGAGGTGTTGTACCGTTTCCGCAATGGTCGTTGAGAGTGCATCATAGAGGTTTTCCAGCTCATCGCCCGTATCGATCATAAGACTTTCGAGCCTCTCAACGCTCTGGCCCCTGTCTTTTTCCGTATTGAAGGCAAAATCACTCGCCGCAAGCGTCATCGCGTTCACGGGATAGATCAGATGATAGTTGGCCAGCCAGATACAGAAAGCCAGGATCAGGATGAAGAAACCGATGAACAGGGATGCGACTTTTGCCAGGAAACTGACGCCGTTTGAGCGGATATCCGTCATGGAGATATCAGCCGCCGCATAGCAGACACAGTTTCCCATCGAGTCAAAGACAGGCTCATAGTCTGTCAAAAGCCATCCGTAGGTATCATCCGTGATGATCGGTTCGATCGATCCGCCGGCAAGCAGTGTCGGCACCTGATCAATGAAGGATTCGTCAAACGGGACCACCGTACCGACCTCGGCTCCCTCGACCTCTTCCGTATCCACATCAAATACCACATGGCATCCGTCTTCCCGGATCTGATAAACATAGACATAAGCGACATCCGGCGCGCTGTGCATCAGGCTCTCCAGACGGTCGGCCGTAAACTGGTAGCCCGGAACGTCTTCCCCGTCCGCCAGATAGGCATTGACACGGTTTCCGTCCACGGAAGCAGCAGCCAGCTGTGCCACCTGCTTTCCTATATAGGTATACTGCTGGATGGAAAACTGATGATAGAGAATATAACTGATCGTCGTGGTCACGGAAGCTACAAAGACCATAATCAGCGTGATGATCAGAATGATCTTGGTCCGCAGGGAGAACCCCTTTGTCGGACTGCTCTGGGCCGCCCGCTTTTCTTCATCGGACAGCGGTTTCTGTACCCAGCCGGTTAATCGCAGGTTCTCCCGGACTTTTTCCGGGATCAGTTTCAGAAGTAAAAATACGATAACGACAGTTATTAATTTATCAATAAGATCAATGGTCACATCCGAGACCATCTGCGCACAGAAAACATTCAGGGTCCCCTTTTCCAGAAGTGTTTTGGCAAAGGGAGCAGATATGCCCTCTCCGAGGCCGAACCCGTAGAGAAAATATGTCAGCACCGAGCCGATCCCGCCGCCGATCAGGGCAAACACCGGTACCGTGAGCAGCGCTTTATGGAATTTTTTAAAGAATCCCCTCTTTGCAAAGAACGCGGCAGCAACTGCGATCAGGACACTCAGACTCGCATAGTAGACATTTTCCGGATTCCCCGACATGTTGAAGACGTTCGTCAGATATCCGACAACCATCCCCGGAAGGTAGCCGCCCAGAATTGCGGAAAGTAACGTCCCGATATTATCAACATAGAGCGGCAGGTGCAGAAGCCCTGCCAGGCGGTTTCCTCCTATATTGATCAGGATCGCCAGTACGTAGACGATCACTTTTTTCAAATACTCTTTTGTTTTCGCGTTCATGATCTGTTATTTCCTATTTAAAATAAGTCTCTTAAGTATTGAATTGCATTGTATCACATTCAGTACAAAAAAGCCAACACAATTCTTTATAAAAACAGATCATTGAAAGAAGCCCATAAACACCGCATTTTTGTGCACTTTCAGGATCGTCTCCCCACTCTGATCCGTGCGGCAGATCATAAGATCATCCACGTCTTCCAGGCGTTCTAATGTTTCCGCATGCGGATGTCCGTAGCGGTTATGCGCGCCGACAGAAATGACAGCGTATTTTAAACGATATCGGTTGTTATTATATGTGCTCCGTGACCGGTCTTCCGCCTTCTGATCAAACGCTTCCCGCAGAAAAGCTTCCTTTGACGAATAACCGGACCCGTGATGGGCTACCTTCAGGTAATCACAGGAAAAATGAAAGCGCCGGAGGATCAGTTCTTCCGTCTCACTGCCGATATCCCCGGTAAGAAGCACCCTGTATCCGGTCTTCTCCTCAACAAGGAGCAGGACGAGCGAAGCAGCGTTGGTATCTTCATATAGAGAAGCATCGTTGCAAGGTGAAAGTGCCTGCAGGACTATCGTTCCCTCTATGACTTCATCCTTTTCCCGCATCAGATACACAGGTATCCCTCTCTCGTTCGCATATAATAACAGTTGTTTGTAATTATCTGTTTCCCCGTCAAACACGGGTGAAAGTGCGGAAATTACCAGCTTTTCGATCCGCCCGGCGTAGACGGGATCGTTTAAGAGTTCCAATATCCCGTTCACATGGTCGGAATCAAAATGAGAGATGTAGATCCCGTTCACCTTCCGGACCCCGTTCGCCTTCAGGCAGGGGACGAGTCTGCGTTCCCCCACCTCTGTTTGGGACGATGAACCGCAATCTACAACAATAACATGCGTTTTGCTAAATACCAGGGTACAGTCACCCTGTCCGACGGACAGATTCCGGACCTCCAGATCTTCGCGCGGCCTGTAAGTAATAATAACTGTCGCTATTATTAAAATTCCGCATAAAATCAGGCATTCCCGGACTTTGCACATCGCATTTTGTAGTACGATATTATGTCGACCAATTCGGTCATTCACCAAAATCCGTTTTTTCTCGCCGGCGCGGCTCTTACGGCGCCGCAAAATCTGCTCCGTCACGATCACCGCTATCCCCAAAAGCACATAATAGACCACGATCTGCCATACAGAAGGTCTGCCTGTCACAAGGATCCCGCCATAGGGCAGCTTCTCTGTCCATGCACAGAGGGTTTTATAGAGCGAAAAGATCAGATGTATGATATATGCGAAAAGTCTGCAGGCAAGATCCGGCAGTGTCTGCAGATGCATAAAGCCTGCAGATACCGGTCCTGCCGCACATAGGAGCCCGCACAGGGTCAGCATAACACCAAGCAGCAGAACGAGGGATAAAAGCGGGACGACCAGGAGATTCAGCAATATGCCGCAAAACGGGACCTGATAATAATGCCAGGAAACAACGGGAAGCGTACCGGCCTGGATGCTCAGGCTGACGAGGATCCCTGCCACGATCTTACGGGAGGCAAGGTTGCCGAGGATCTCTTCTGCAAGCGGCATCAGGACGCCTATGGAGCATACTGCCATAAACGATAACTGAAAGCCGGCTTCGTAGATGGACAACGGATCAAGGATCGCTGCAACGATCGATGAAAATGCCGCTGCACTCAGCAGATCGTAGGTGCGGTGTTTGAGATTTGCCACGATCCCGAGCGCAAACATGACAAAAGCGCGGACCGTTGATACGCCAAATCCTGTCATCATGCACCAGAGGAATAAAAGAAGGCCGGATATGACGGCTGAAACAGCCAGAGACTTGCCGCCGCCGCTTCCAAGGTCATCGCAGAGTGCGGTTTTTACAAACAGTTTGCGGATCATTGATAAGATCAGTTTCAGCAATCCCAGCCCGAAGGCCGCCACATGCAGGCCGGAAAGGCTTAAGATATGCGCGATCCCGGCGTTTTGATAAAGATCCCTGACCTCTTCATCGAGTGTATCCCTGTCTCCCAGGAGCAGGGCCGATAGGATCCCCGCATCTTCCGGATCAAGATATGAGAAGATAATCTCCCGCAGATCCCTTCTTACCTCATACAGGCGCTGCCTGAGAGGCGCAGAGTCTGTAGAGACAGCATAGATCACAGGGTCTGTCAGATAGCCGTCCACACCCTTTCTGAAATAGTATTTCCGTGTATGAAACTGTCCTTCGTTCTCTGCGGCCTGAAACTTGCGGAATGTTCCGCCGGCACTGATCCTGCAGGATATCTTCAGGAAAGACGTGTCCTTATCCTTGGGAAGATACAGCAAAAGTCCGTATGTCTCCCCTGCGGCCTGCTCACCGGCAAAATAGGAAAATACCGGCGCATCCGTAAAAGAAACGTCCTTCAGCTTTACGACAATCTTATCTTCTTTTTCAGAGAGGCCGGTAAACGTGCCGGTCACATATACCTGTTCACGCTCGGCGATCTCGGGTATTCTGTCATAATCCTGCGGAATCTTGTAAAAGACGGGAATCAGAAGCATCAGACACAGCAGAAACGATGCGGCCGGAAGGCACATCGGTCTGCGCATAGGCTCTTACTCCGTTGTGGATATGATCTCCAGGTTTCTTTCAAACGGTTCGGAAAGATAGATATGATCGCCAAACGAAACCTCTGTCTCCGAATCGATCATGAACTGTACTTTTCCCACATTGGGAAGCTCTGTCAGGGAATTCACAAAAGAATAGATGACAACCTCATCGCTGACCTTCAGGGTCTTGGTCAGGAACGAATTGTCAAGGTTTACATAACATATACCGTCCTTGGTGGTAACATTCAGTACCTTCAGGGTCGGGGATACCGTCGGGTAAGCTTTATCGTTCAGCGGACCCGCGATCACACGGTCCACGACCAGACGTTCCATCGAGATATTACTGATATAACCGACGTTTTCCGTACGGCCGATCAGCATATTGCCCTCTTCGTCCGCAAAATACACCAGAACCTTGGTCGTCTCATAGGCGTTGATCTCGGCCCCGGGATTGCTGACAAACGTATCGGCCGTCATCGCGCCGATCGGAACCTGCTTGGAATCCGTGATCGGCATCCCGTCCACGGTAAAGGCAATGCTCTCTACGCCTTCGATCTGGGAAAGCGTCTTCACGATCGCCGCACGCCGCAGTACCTCGGTCTGCCCCGGTGCCTGTAAATATACGCTGTTAAAATCAAGCGTCACCTGTCCGGACAGATAGGTGATGCTGTTCACGCTCAGACCGTTGTCGATCGGACTCTTGTAGTCAAGGTTTTCCGGGGTTCCGGAGAGCGCATCGATCCATGTACGGATGACCTGCCCGTAATAGTATTCCTCGTCATCATCGTCAAAATCCAGTTCCGGCACCTCAAACGGCACGGGTACGACCGCACTGTCATCCGTCGTCACGTAGTACAGATACGTTTCACTGTCAGACGACAGAAGGGGGCGCCGGTCAGTACTGCACCCCGTAAGCAGCAGTGCTGAGAGTACGAGGATCCATATTCTGTTTATCAGGCTTTTCTTGATAAAATAACGCATGATATACCTCTATGATCACGGCAGGTATGTTCTTGGTATCTTCACGGTGAAGGTGGTCCCTTCGCCTTCCGTAGACTCCGCTTTGATCGCACCGCGATGCATCAGTACGACGCTTCTGGTAATGGCAAGTCCCAGGCCGGTCCCGCCGATCTCGCGCGAATGCGATTTGTCCACTCTGTAAAAACGTTCGAAAATATGCGGCAGCGCTTCTTCGGGGATACCGATCCCCGTATCGCTGATCTCAATGGTGCAGAACTGATAGTCGCCGTCGATCTTGGCTTTGACCCAGCCGCCCTCATTGTTGTATTTGATGCCGTTCTCCACGAGATTGGAGATTGCCAGCGTGAATTTGGTCTCATCGATCTCGGCACTCACCGGATGAATGATCTCAAGGACCAGTTCCACCTGCGCCTCCTGCGCGATCGGCGTCAGTCTCTCTAAGATCGTCTCCACAAAGCTGCCGATATCCACGGAAGTTACCTGCAGCTCGTCCGTACTGCCCTTATCCATCTTCACAAGCGTCAGCAGATCGTTGATGATACCCGTTTCACGGTCGATCTCCTGTACGATGTCTTCCATGAATTCCCGGTAGAGCTCCGCAGGCACATCCTCTCCCTGCGATACCAGAGAATCCGCGAGAACCTTGATACTCGTGATCGGCGTTTTCAATTCATGGGATACGTTGGCAACGAATTCCTGCCTGGACGCGTTCAGTGTCTCCATTCGGCTGATCATCTGCGTCACGGACAGGGAAAGGGCTTCTGTCTCGATAAAATCAGGCACATAGACGGAGTCCTTTTCAAATCCTTCCTTGATATCGTCCATTTCCTGTACGACCTTGCGGAACGGACGTACGATCAAGAGGGATCCGAAATAAGCCATGACAATGATCAGCGTGGATGTGATCGCAATGATCAGAAAGGCACGGATACCCAGTTTCTCCTTCGTGTCCATGATCGTATTGGCGCTGATACTGGTTAACATAACACCGTCTATGTCTTCCGAACCGGGCATGGAGATCGGCGTCGTGATCTCGATAAAATGATTGACTTCATCATACCGGGCCGTCGTTTCCTTGCGGAAACACCGGATCACTTCCTCTGAGATCATGGTCTTGCCCTGGGAGATCGAATAGGTATCTTTTACGATCTTCAGATCGGTATTGACCACGATCACGCGGCCGTCGTAGAGGTTTGAAAGCTGCTCCAGTTCCGCATTGACCACGTCCGACTCCGGATCGTCCAGGTACTGATAGGCACTTAAGTGATTGGCGATGATCTGGCACTGGCTCTGCACATCCGAGATCCTGACAGCCACTGCACGGTCCTCATAATTTCGAAGAAAGGTGTAACGCAAAATAATGCTTGGCAGGATCCCCACCAAGCATATTACGAGGAAAACGCGAAATCTGAGGCTTCGCAGGATCCTCCATTTAGTTATTCGCGTCAGTACCTTTGAAATAATAACCTACACCCCACTTTGTATGGACATATTTGGGTTCACTGGGATTGGGCTCGATCTTTTCCCTCAGCCGTCTGATATGCACATCCACGGTACGTCCGTCTCCGGGATAATCGCTGTCCCAAACGAGTTCAAGCAGTTTTTCCCTGGAATAGACCTTGTTCGGGTTGCGCACCAGCAGTTCAAGCACATCAAACTCCTTGGAAGTCAGATTGATCTCTTTGCCTGCGATATATAATCTGCGGTCTTCCGTTTCCAGACGCATGTCGCTGATCTCCAGAACGGATTCTTTCTCCTCATCCGCGGATTTGTCCGTGTTCAGCCTGCGGATGATGGCTTTGATCCTTGCTTTTACCTCAAGGATATTAAAGGGCTTCGTGATATAGTCGTCCGCGCCGTATTCGAGGCCCATGATCTTGTCCATGTCCTCTCCTTTGGCCGTGATCATGATGATCGGAACCTTTGAGAATTCCCTGACCTGCTGGCACACTTCCATGCCCGACAGTTTCGGGAGCATCAGATCCAAAAGCACAATGTCAAACTGCTCGTTGCGGATCAGTTCAAGCGCTTCCTCTCCGTCATATGCGCAGGCCACTTCCATGCCGTCCTGCTCCAGACTGAAACGGATCCCTTTTACGATCAACTTCTCATCATCGACAACCAACACCCTCATAACATGTTCTCCATTCTTTTATCTGACACAGATTTTATCACAGATCTGACTGTACAGGCCGGCTTTGATGCCCTCCACCTGCTGTATCTCCTCGATCGAAGAAAACTTCCCGTTCCTTTCCCTGTAAGAGACGATCGCATTGGCTTTTACATCGCCGATGCCCGGCAGAGTCTTCAGCTGCGTGACGGTCGCCGTATTGATATCCAAAAGGCCGTCATTTCCCGCACCATTTTGCAACCCGGTTGCTGCACTTTCTCCTGCAGGTACGATCCCTGCTGCCGTCTCTTCCTCGGTCGGCACATAGATCTGCTGTCCGTCTGTAAGCAGCGCCGCCTGGTTTAAGTGATCAATGTCCGCATCGGGGAGAAAATCACCCGCAGCAAGCAATGCGTCTGCGATCCTCGCATCTGCCGGCAGTTCATAGACTCCCGGGTCTGCCACGGCTCCGCAGACATGGACCTTGACGGTTCCTGTCTCCTCCGCCACCTGCTTATCCCCGGCCGTTTCATCCTGCAGGGAACCTGCCTTGGCGGTTTCCGCTGCTCCATCAGGGCCCGCGGCATGTTCCGCCGCATCCTCCGTAAGGGATTCTAACACAACAGGTGCGTCCTCTCGCCCGCATCCCCCGAGGGAGATGAGGGCGATCAGGCCCACCGTAACATACAATCTGTATTTGATTTTCATGCATAGCTCCTGTCTCAGACCCCACTATGCAACTGTAACAGAATTATTTTATCACAAAAATCGCGATTAATCCATGCGTTTTCCGAGTGTGATCGAAACAGTCTGTTCATCGTAATGACCATCCTGCTGCCTGTAGATCACAAGCTCAACCGTTTCACCGGCACGGTAGTATTTCATCTGCTCCTGCAGTTCCGCATAGGAACCGATCCGGATCCCGTCGAATTTCTCGATGATATCGCCGACCTGCAGACCTGCGTCCGCTGCGGGTGAACCATCCACAATCTGCTGGAGATAAATGCCTTCCGGCATGCTGTATTTTTCCGCATCGGATTCAGAGATCACAACACCTACGATGCCCATGTATCCGACGTCTTCGTCATCCACTTTATCCCTGTTCTCGCGGTTCATCAGCTCTTCCGCTACCGGAATGGCCGTAGAGATCGGGATCGCATAGCACATACCCTCAACCGTCGTATCGGAAAGTTTCGCGGAATTGATACCGATCACTTCACCGCGCATGTTCAGCAGAGCGCCGCCGCTGTTACCCGGGTTGATCGCCGCATCCGTCTGGATCAGGCCGTCATCGAGATGCGCCATGTCAATGTCGCGGTCCAGTGCGGAAATGATACCGGTCGTAACGGACTGCCCGTATCCGAGCGCATTACCGATCGCAACGACCTGCTCACCGATCTCCAGCTTGTCCGAATCCCCGATCAGGGCGATCTTGATCGCATTTCTGGTGCTGCTCTTCAGTTCATCGAGCGGAACGGAGATCACAGCCACATCCATGGTGGAATCGGTTCCCTTGACCTGCGCCTCGCAGGCTTCGTCATCGATAAACTTGACCGTCAGCGTCTGTGCGCCGTCTACAACGTGGTTATTGGTTAAGATCAGAAGCTCGTCATCGTCCTGTGAAACGATGATCCCGCTGCCTTCACTCTCGCTCTCAAACAGCCTTGTCTCATAGGAGAACATCATCTGCACTTCCTGCAGGCTCTTATTCGTGATGGAAACGATGGAAGGCATTGCCTCTTTGGCTACCGCGGTCACGGAGTTCAAAGTCTGTCCGCTCTGGTTCATCTGTTCGGAGTAAACGCCTTCCGACTTGTTGATCTGTGCCGGTGTCTTGGAGATCTCCTGCGTTTCTTCTTCCTTTTCCTTCGCCTCTTTGGCTTCCTCCATCTGCGGTCTCTCAGTGGTCCTGTCTTCGAACGGCTGTACCTGTGCGATCTTTTCGCTCTCGGAACGTCCGCCGAACAGCAGGTCGTTCACATAGTTGACACTGACAAATACACCGCCTGCGATCAGTCCGAACACAACCGCCATGGCAATGGTCGCGCCCCACTTCTTATGTCTTGCTTTCTTTGCGGCCTTCTTCTCGGCTTCTTCGCGTCTCTTCAGTTCTTCCTGCCTTGCCTTCTCGGCACGGTCTTCGTAATTATAATATTCATACATGATCAGCCACCTCCTGCTTGTTCATTCTCTCGCTGTTGATGATCATGATAGGACACAATTATGTTTGAAAAGTGTTAAAATTGTGAAGATTCTGTGATTTTGACACCTTATTCCGGTAAGAGCAGGGTGCCGGCTCCCGCACCGATGGTTTCCTGCACGGGGATGTGATAATCGATGGATTCGATCGAGCCGCCGACCTTATCTGACAGGGCTTTCAGCGTTTCATCCGGGTCCGCGCCGTTTAGGATCTTGGAAAATGCGATCTCCAGCTGCACCCAGAAATCGGCCGTCTCGACCATTTTGGGAAGGGAAACGGATTTCTCGTACTCATTCATGATATTGTAGATCTCGTTGTTCTCGTAGACACAACCGCGCTTACAGGAGATCTTTCCGGCTTTGCGGTACAGTTCCTGTCCCTTTTCAAAGGACAGATAGGAGGCAAAATCATTCGCCGCGTCCTTATTGTCCGAATAGCCGTTCACGGCCATACAGGTGGTAACGGAGAGTCCGCGCACCTTCAGCGTCGAACTTAAGTCCGGTAGTACGCTGATCCCGTATTCAAAATCAAAATTGCCGTCCAGTTTGGCCTGTTCGATCTTTGAGACCGCATCCGTCGTGGCCACCGTAAATACGGTCTTGCCGTCCAGGAATTCCTGCAGGATGCTGTCATAGGTGTTTTCCTCGTCTTCGATCGAGAAGAAACTGTTTAAGTCGTAGTAGACCGACAGGCATTCCACGGCCTGCTTGTTGTAAATATTGAAAATGGCGTTGTTGTCGCCGTCTTCCCCGCCGACGTTCATATAATTGCCGACAAAGAAGTAATTATAGAAAATATCCGACACGTCCCACTTGAAGACCGCCTCGACGGCTTCCGGCGCATCGTAGTTGTTCGCGAAATTGCGGATATCGTCCATTGTGGACGGGATCATCGTGGAAAGCTGCTTTAAGACTTCGGGACTGGCCTGCGCATCCTCTTCGCCCATCGGATCGCCCTCTTCTTCATCTGCGGGAACTTCTTCCGCATCTTCCCCGTCTTCTGCGGCGCTTTCATCCTCTTCTTTCTTTTCGTCCCCCTCATCCTGTTTCTTATCCTCTTCCGCCTTGTCATCCCCTGACTTGCCGTCGGCGTCTTTGTTATCTTCCGCAGGCTTGCCGCCTTCCGCATCAATGGCTTCCTGTGCGGCAACGCCCTGCGCACGGTCTGTATCGGCTTCGACTTTGGCGGAAGCGATATCGCGCATGTAGGTTTTGTTATAGAGGAAGAAGTTGGTCTCGTAATAGAGCGGATAGGCCACGTATTTGCCGTCGCAGCTGACTGCATGCAGGGAGGTCTCCGGGAAGTTTTCCGCGATCATGATCTGGTGCGGGTCCCTGACAGGATCCGCAAGGCCCGCCAGATAGGCTCTAAGCAGCGTATCGTGCGTGGTCAGGTACAGGTCCGGCGCCTCGTAAACACTGCCGTCCTGTGCCGTTTCCCCGTCATAGACGGATGCGGTATTGATCTGTTCGAGATAATCCACGCCGGATACCTGTTTCAGATCGATATGGGTGCCGGTCTGTGCCTGATAGGCGAGTGCTTCGGTCGATAAGAACTCAGACAGAGCATCATCCGCATACCACACCGTCAGCGTCTGCCCGTTATCCTTTGCGACAGAGAAAGAAGCCTCCCCTGCAGCCGGCGAAGCTTCTGACGATGAAACCGTATTCTCTTCCGTAAGGCCGCTCCTGTAAGCAAAGAACGCCATGGAGGCGCCAAGCGCCAGTACAAGAAAGGCCGAAAACAATCTTTTACCCATATATCTATCTTACTACAGAAGGCACTCCCTGAAAATAGCAAGCATTTCGTCCACGTGCTCTTCCTTCACGATGAGCGGCGGCAGGAAACGGATCACGTCCGGACCCGCCGTGATCAGGATCAGGCCCTTTTCAAGCGCCTTTTTCACGATCTCCCCCGGGGTTGCCTTGGACGTGTCAAACACGAGGCCCTGCATGAGCCCGAGGCCTCTCTGCCCGAGCAGGCAGTCATATTCCATCACGAGGTCTTCGAGTTTGGCGGACAGATACCTGCCGACACGCGTCACGTTCTCAAGGATATCGTATTCCTCAAACAGGTCGAGCACCGTGGATACCGCACAGCCTGCCAGCGGATTGCCGCCGTACGTGGTTCCGTGATCGCCCGGCACCAGGGATGCTTTGGCGACACGCTCCGTCATCAGGAACGCGCCGACCGGAACGCCGCAGCCGACGGCTTTGGCAACCGTCAGGATATCCGGCGTGATCCCGTAATGCTCGAAAGCAAACATCTTGCCGCTGCGGCCCATGCCGCACTGGATCTCATCCAGGATCAGCAGGATATCGTTGTCATCGCAAAGCTGCCGGATCCCCTTCATGAAATAAGGATCCGCGGGATGGATGCCACCCTCGCCCTGCACGGTTTCCATCAGGATCGCGCAGGTTTTATCGTTCACGAGCGCCTTGACGCTCTTTAAGTCGTTAAAATCAGCAAAGCGGATGTTTCCGATCATCGGCAGGAACGGCTGCCTGTAGGGTTCATTTCCCGTTACGGAAAGCGCGCCCATCGTCCTGCCGTGGAACGAGTGGTTCATGGCGATGATCTCATGATCCGTGCTCTTGTCCCTAAGATATGCGTACTTTCTTGCGGTCTTGATGGCGCCTTCAATGGCCTCCGCACCGCTGTTCGTGAAGAACACCCGGTCCATCCCCGTGACTTTCGTCAGTTTTTTCGCCGCTTCCACGGTCGGCTGCGAATAATAATAGTTCGAGGTATGCAGGAGCTTGTCCACCTGGGCCTTGACGGCGCTGTTGTAGCGTTCGTTGTTGTAGCCGAGCGCAAAAACGGCGATACCGGCACAGAAATCCAGGTACTTCTTTCCTTCGATATCATACAGGTACATGCCATCGCCCCGGTCCAGAACAACGGGGTAGCGGTTATAGGTATGAAGCAGGACCTGTTCGCCCTCTTCGATCACTTGCTGCATATTCATTCCAAATTCTCCTTATCTGCATCCGGGAAAAACATGGTCCCGATTCCTTTGTTCGTAAAGACTTCCAGCAACAGACTGTGCGGTTTGCGCCCGTCTAAGATATGCACGCGGTTTACGCCGGCTTCGATCGCATCCGTACAGTTTTTGAGCTTCGGCAGCATGCCGCCGCCGATGTGGCCTTCCTCGATCATCTTCTCCGCTTCCGAAACCGTCAGTCTCGAAATGAAGGTCTCCTTGTCTTCCGGATTGACATAGACGCCTTCGATATCCGTCAAAAACGCCAATTTATCGGCATGCATGGCTTTTGCAATGGCGCAGGCCGCATCATCGGCATTGATATTGTAGGTATCGAAATTGTCGTCCAGCCCGATGGGTGCCACGATCGGGAGAAAATCACGATCCAGCAGGTCTTCGATGATCTTGGTGTCGACCGCTTTGATCTCACCGACAAAGCCGATGTCCTCCCCGTCCGCGTACTTCTTGTCCACTTTCAGCAATCCGCCGTCCTTGCCGCAGATCCCGATGGCCTTCACGCCCAGCTCTTCCACCATGGTGACCAGGGATTTGTTGACTTTGGAAAGCACCATTTCCGCGATCTCCATCGTCTCATCGTCCGTGACACGCAGGCCGTTCACAAACTGCGCCTCCTTACCCACCTTGTTGACCCAGCGGCTGATCTCTTTTCCGCCGCCGTGTACCACGATCGGTTTGAAACCGACCAGTTTTAAGAGTGTGACGTCCTTGATCACGTTGTGCTTCAGTTCTTCATCCGTCATGGCGGATCCGCCGTATTTGACGACGATCACCTTCCGGTTGAACTTCTGGATATAAGGAAGTGCCTCGATCAGTACCTCCGCTTTATGCAGATATTTCTCCTTGTAGATCTCATTTGTAACGCCGGTTTCGCTCATAGTCTCTCCCTTTTCGTTTTGTTGTTATGTTAACAATAGACCGTTGTGGTCAAAATCATTTAACGTATACTGTTATTTTATTGCCGTAATATCCGGCAAACCCGCTTATGATCTGTAATCCGCGTTGATCTTGACATAGTCGTAAGTCAGGTCGCAACCCCAGGCTGTTGCCGTTTCTTTCCCTGACTTTATGTCAACCCAAATGTATACTGTTTCTTCGGAAAGCAGCTTCGTTGCTTCCTCTTCACTGTAGGCACTGCCGATCCCGTCTTCATAGATCAGCATCCCTGCGGAAAAGTCACCCTGCAGGGCAGCGCCCTTTCCTGCTTCGTTCCCGTAGTAGATCGCACAGTGATCCGGATCAAAGTCCACACCGGCATAGCCGAGCGCGCAGAGGATCCTGCCCCAGTTGCTGTCATGTCCGAAGATCGCTGCCTTGGTCAGGCTCGATGAGATCACGGACTTGGCAAGCGTTCTGGCCGTCTCAATGTCTTTTGCATGGAAAACGGTCGTCTCGATCAGGGCCATCGCCCCCTCCCCGTCCGCTGCCAGACGTTTCGCCTGCGTCTCATTGACAAAATGCAACGCTTCCTTAAACGCTTCGTACTCCGGTGTCCCCTGTTTGATCGGTGCGTTTCCGGCAAGCCCGTTTGCCATCACAAGCAGGGTATCGTTCGTCGAGGTATCCCCGTCTACGGAGATCATATTATAGGTGGAAAGTACGTCATTCTTAACCAGTCCGGTCAGTGTTTCCTTGTCGATGACCGCATCTGTGGTCACATATCCGAGCATGGTGCACATATTGGGATGGATCATGCCGGAGCCCTTACTCATGCCGCCTATCGTTACAGTAACACCTGCTATTTCAACCGTGACCGCGATCTCTTTGTTGACCGTATCGGTCGTCATGATCGCGATGGAGGCGTCTGTACCGGCCTCTTTGCCGGCGGCCTTTTTTTCTGCCAGTTTTGCGATCCCGGCCTTGATCTTATCCATCGGAAGCTGGGCGCCGATCACGCCGGTGGAACCGACCAGCACGGCGGTTTCAGGCAGGTTTAAGAGCCTTCCGGCTTCTTTTGCACTCTCCCTGCAGATCTGCATGCCCTCTTCGCCGGTACCGGCGTTTGCGATCCCCGTATTGACGATCACAGCCTGTACAAAGGGCGATTTTTCCACAAGTTCCATATCCCATTTGACGGGCGCCGCCTTCACCTTGTTCGAAGTGAATGTCCCGGCGACCACGCAGGGAGCCTCGGAATAGATCATTGCCATATCTTTCCGGTTTTCATATTTGATACCGGCTTCCACGCCGGCGGCCAAAAAGCCTTTGGGTGCGGTGATCCCGCCTTCGATCTGTTTCATTTCATACCCCTTTTCACATCTGTTACGGAAATATTTCCGTCAGGTGGCGCTGTTAAATGTGGTAATATTTTCCTCATTCAGCGTAAAATCATAATAATTCAGGTCGTCTCTCTTCGTCCAGCCGATCGTGTTCCAGAACGCGTTGCCAAGGTCATTTCTGGTAAAGGCGATCAGCGAGACCTTGTTGATCTGCTGCTTCTGCAGTTCCTTCATACAGTGAACGACCATTTCCTTGCCGATCCCGTGCCTTCTGAAATCTTCATGCACGCAGACATGGTAAAGACAGCCTCTTCTTCCGTCATGGCCGCACAGAATGGCGCCGATGATCCTGCCTTCTTCTACAGCGACCACGCTGGTTCCGGGATTCCGGTTTAAAAACCGTTCCACGCCTTCCCTGGAATCGTCGAGCGAACGCATCACAAACCCGCGGATCGACTTCCAGAGCGCATATACTTCCTCATAATCTTCTATTGTCATTTTCCTGATCATTGCCATAATTTTAACCCTTTATCTTCACTGCATCCGACCACGATGTTCATGCACTGGATCGCGGCGCCGGATGCGCCTTTGCCTAAATTGTCAAACCGTGCCGTCACAACGATCCGCTCTGCATTGCCCGTTACAAAGATCTGCAGCCCGTCGTATCCGGCCATCGCGTTTGCGCCGATGAAACCGTTGCTCGTATCTTCCGCACCGATCGGCATCACACGGATAAACGGCTCGTTTGCATAGTGTTCCGCAAACATCGCCTGCACCTCTTCCGGTCCGTTTACGCCGTTTAAAAGATCCGTATAAAAAGGAAGCGATACGAACATACCGGCGTAGTAGTCATCCACGATGGGCGAAAACAGCGGCGCTTTTGCAAGATGCGCCATCTTCTGCATCTCGGGAATGTGTTTATGCTGCTGCGAAAGAGCATATTCCCTGGGGGATTCAAATTCATAAGGCTTTTCATCCCCTTCGTATACAGCGATCGCACTCTTTCCGGCCCCTGAATACCCGGACAGGGCAAATGCGCTGACAGGATAGTCGGGAGGCAGGATCTTATGTTCCACCATCGGTCCCGCAATGGAGATAAATCCCGTCGCATAGCAGCCGGGAACCGCGATCCGCTTCGAATCACGGATCTTTTCGCGCTGTCCCTTTGTGAGTTCCGGGAAACCGTACGCCCAGGCATCATTGGTCCGGTGCGCCGTGGATGTATCGATCACGCAGACATGCTCATTCTTTATGAGCGATACCGACTCGATGGCTGCGCTGTCCGGCAGGCATAAAAACACGACGTCTGCCGCATTGATCAGCTTTTCCTTCTCTGCAGGATCCTTCCGCTTATCCGGATCGATCGTGATCAGTTCTATATCATCTCTTTGTGCGAAGCGCTCATGGATCCGAAGACCTGTCGTTCCCGCGCTTCCGTCTATAAATACCTTAGTTTTCATATAATACCCCGCTGATGTATTGTACTCTCATCCGCAAAAAAACACAATCTGCGGTTGATTTTGATTAAATATACACTATCCCTGCATAAAAATCAACCATTTTTTGATATTTATGCATAAAAATTCTAATTTATGCGATTTTTATGCAAAAATATGCTTGCATCCTGCATGATTTTATTGTAAGATAGTCCGTGACATGAAACCGCTCCGTATTTTACGGCGGTAAGAGAGAATATATAGTATAGGAAAGAAACACGGAGGAAACCATCATGAAAGAAAAAGTCATCCTTGCATATTCAGGCGGACTGGATACCACAGCGATCATCCCCTGGCTGAAGGAAAACTACGATTACGAAGTCATCTGCTGCTGCATCGACTGCGGGCAGGAAAGCGAACTGGACGGCCTTGAGGAACGCGCGAAGCTGAGCGGCGCTTCCAAATTATATATAGAGGACGTGACCGACGAATTCTGCGACGAATACATCATGCCCTGCGTCAAGGGCTATGCGGTATACGAGAACAAATACCTGCTCGGTACTTCCATGGCAAGGCCCGTGATCGCGAAAAGGCTTGTTGAGATCGCACGTAAGGAAGGTGCTGCTGCGATCTGCCACGGTGCGACCGGTAAGGGTAACGACCAGATCCGTTTCGAGCTGGGGATCAAGGCTTTGGCGCCGGATCTGAAGATCATCGCCGCCTGGCGTGATGAAAAGTGGACGATGGATTCGCGTGAGTCCGAGATCGCATACTGTGAGGCACACGGCATTCATCTTCCGTTTTCTGCCGACAACAGCTACAGCCGCGACAGGAACTTATGGCACATCAGCCATGAAGGTCTCGAACTCGAGGATCCTGCGAGCGAACCCAACTACGATCACCTTCTGGTACTCGGCGTATCCCCCGAAAAAGCTCCCGATGAGGGCGAATATGTGACCATGACGTTTGAAGCGGGCGTTCCGAAGTCCGTGAACGGTAAGGAAATGAAGGTATCCGATATCATCCGCACGCTGAACAAGCTCGGCGGCAAGCACGGCATCGGTATCGTGGATATCGTGGAAAACCGCGTTGTCGGCATGAAATCCCGCGGCGTTTACGAGACACCGGGCGGCACGATCTTAATGGAAGCACACCAGCAGCTCGAGGAACTGATCCTCGACCGCGATACCTACGCAGTCAAAAAGGATTTGGGCAACAAGCTTGCACAGATCGTATACGAAGGCAAATGGTTCTCCCCGCTGCGCGAAGCGGTCTGCGCTTTCATCGACAGCACGCAGCAGTATGTGACCGGTGAAGTGAAATTCAAACTTTATAAAGGAAATATCATCAAAGCAGGTACAACTTCCCCGTATTCATTGTATAATGAAGACATCGCAAGCTTTACCACCGGCGATCTCTACGATCATAAGGATGCTTCGGGCTTCATCAACCTGTTCGGGCTGTCCACCAAGGTGCGTGCGATGAAGATGGCTTCCGTGAATAAGGAAAAATAACACCATGCAAGAAGTGATTCAGGTACTGATCCTGTATGTGATCATCATCAATGCGGCCGGATTCCTGGCCATGGGCATTGACAAACGGCGTTCGAGAAGCCGCAGAAAATGGCGGATCTCGGAAGCAGCCATGTTTACGGTCGCGCTCTTTGGCGGCGCGCCGGGCTGCATCGCCGGCATGTACCTGTTCCGGCATAAGACCATGAAACCGGCATTCCAGTACGGAATGCCGGCGATTTTGGTCATTCAGGTCGTTGCGATCCTGATCATTCTCTTTTTATCTCCTCTGAAATTCCGAATTATGTAAACCATTTGATCCGGTCTTTGACCCCGTTCAAATTGCCTGCAATTTATGCTTGCAATTCTTTTTTATTTGTGTTATAGTTTAACGCGTTAAAGCGTTACGCTTTAAAGCAAATCAGAACAGTGAACCAAAGTGAGGTAAGAACATGAAAGTAGTGATTTTGATCCTGTATTTTGCAGTCCTGGTCGCGATCGGCATCTACTGCAGAAAAACAGCAACAGACGTCAACGGATTTGTCCTCGGCGGCCGTAACGTAGGCCCCTGGCTGACCGCTTTCGCATACGGTACGTCCTATTTCTCCGCAGTTATCTTTGTCGGCTATGCCGGACAGTTCGGATGGAAATTCGGTATCGCATCGACCTGGATCGGTCTTGGAAATGCTGCGATCGGCTCCCTTTTGGCCTGGATCATCCTCGGCAGAAGGACACGTATCATGACACAGCATCTGAATTCCGCGACCATGCCGCAGTTCTTTGAGAAGCGTTTTGATTCCAAAGCCCTCAAGATCGGCGCCTCGATCATCATCTTTATCTTTATGATCCCTTACACGGCATCGCTTTATAACGGCTTATCGAGACTTTTCGGTATGGCCTTCAATATCGATTACAGCGTCTGCATCGTCCTGATGGCGATCCTGACCGCGATCTACGTGATCGCCGGCGGCTACATGGCAACGGCCATCAATGATTTTATCCAGGGTCTCATCATGTTGGTCGGCATCGTGGCTGTCATCGCAGCGGTCTTAAACGCCAAAGGCGGCCTCCTGATGGCACTGGACGGCCTTGCACGCGTGAGCGACCCCGCCGTTTCGGATACGCCGGGTATCTTCGCTTCTTTCTTTGGCGCAGACCCTGTCGGCCTGTTCTTCGTTGTGATCCTGACATCCCTTGGAACCTGGGGACTGCCGCAGATGGTACAGAAATTCTACTCGATCAACGATGAAGGCAGCATCCGCAAAGGTACGATCATCTCCACGTTCTTCGCAATCGTGGTGGCAGGCGGCTGCTACTTCCTCGGCGGTTTCGGCAGACTCTTCTCCGATGAGATCGATATCGCGGCGGACGGCTTTGACTCGATCATCCCGACCATGCTCTCAAGGCTTCATCCCGGGATCATCGCTCTCGTAGTCATCCTCGTGCTCTCTGCGTCGATGTCGACCTTATCTTCCCTGGTCATGACTTCCGCTTCCACGCTGACGCTTGACTTCCTGAAGGGAACTTTTATCAAGGAGATGTCGGAAAAAGCACAGGTTCGCATGATCCGTGCCCTGATCGTCGTGTTCATCGCCATCTCTTCCGTGATCGCGATGGTACAGTACAAGAGCAACATCACGTTCATCGCACAGCTGATGGGCGTTTCATGGGGCGCAATGGCCGGTGCTTTCCTGGCTCCGTTCATGTACGGTCTCTATTCCAAAAAAGTCACAAAAGCATCCTGTGCGGTCTGCTTTATCTTCGGTTCCGTCCTGATGCTTGCAAATATGCTTTTCAGAAGTGCTTTTCCGGCGATCCTGCAGTCCCCGATCAACTGCGGCGCTTTCGCCATGGTGGCGGGCCTTGTGATCGTTCCGCTTGTCAGTCTGATCACCAAAAAGCCGCCGAAAGAAGAAGTGGACGCTTCTTTCGCCTGCTACGAACAGAAACGCCAGATCGCGCAGAAAACCGCGCTTGGCGACTGATAACAATTCTTTCTTCCCAAAAGGAAACCGCACCATTTACGGTGCGGTTTTTTTACGATATTCCCACCGGGGAAGCGCTATACGATGATCCCGTCAAGCAGCCGTACGGTGCCCATGGCGTCTGCGGCGTAGTAGTCCGCGCCGATCTCATCGGCGATCTCCTGCGTCAGCACGGCTCCGCCGACAAAGACGGGTACGCTGATCCCCGCCGCATGCAGTGCATCTATGGTTTTCTGCATATTGACGACCGTTGTCGTCATCAGGGCCGATAAGCCGATGGCCTTTGGTCCGATCTTTTTGCAGGCTTCAACGACTTCATCCACTTTGACGTCTTTTCCGAGATCGATCATATCGTAACCGTAACTCTCCAGCACGACTTTCACGATATTCTTGCCGATGTCGTGAATATCTCCTTCCACCGTGCAGATGATCACGGGCCCTTTCTTGTCATCCGAAGCCGTAAAGGTTTCCTGTACCACTTCAAAGGCGATCTTTGTAGTTTCCGCGGCCTGAATGAGCTGCGGCAGGAAGATCTTTCCGTTCTCATAGTCCCTGCCTACCTGATCGAGCGTCGGGATCATGACATCATTGATCAGTGTCATGGCATCCGTGCTCTCGAGTGCCTTTGCGGTTGCTGCAGATGCTTCGTTTTTCATACCGCGGCGGATAATGTAGGAAAGATCAAAGGCAGTGGCTTCCGCACCGGCTGCATTGCCCGCAGAACCGCCGTTTCCGGCAGATCCGGCCCCGGAATTGACCGCATCGGTCGTCGAGACGCCCGCATCTGTGGCATTTGCGTATTTATTTATATAACAGGTGCTATCTTTATCGTAATTCAGCAGCAGATTTGCCGCATCCACACAGCCCATCATCTGCGTATCCAGCGGATTCATGATCGGCAGCGTCAGTCCCGCGTCGATCGCCATGGACAGGAATGTTCTGTTTAACAGCGCCCGGTACGGCAGGCCAAACGACACGTTTGAAACGCCAAGCACCGTCTGGTGGCCCATCTCACGGACAGTACGCACCGCCTTCAGTGTTTCCGCCACTTCCTTCTGCTGGGCGCTTGCCGTCAGTGTCAGGCAGTCCACGATCACATCTTCCCTGCGGATCCCTTCCTGACCGGCACGGTCAATGATGCGTTTTGCAAGGGCAACACGTTCTTCAGCCAACAGCGGGATCTCTTCTTCCAGTGTCAGGGCGATGACCACGCCGCCGTATTTCTTCACGATCGGCAGCACCGCTTCCATCACCGCGGGCTTTGCGTTCACCGAGTTGATCAGCGGACGTCCGTTGTAGATCCTGCAGGCTTTCTCGAGTGCTTCCGCAGAGGAGGAATCCAGCTGCAACGGCAGGCTGATCACTTCCTGCAGCATCGGGACGAGCTTTTCCATCATCTTTGCTTCGTCGATCCCGGGCAGGCCCACGTTCACATCGAGCACTTCCGCCCCGGCGTCTTCCTGCCGGATGCCTTCCGCGATCACCTCATCCAGGCGGTTTTCAAGCAGAGCCTTCTGCATTTTCTTTTTCCCGGTCGGATTTAGGCGCTCGCCGCAGACAATGACATGCCCGTCAAAGCGGACGGTCCGCGTGGGCGAGGAAACTTTGGTGATATACGGATTTTGACGCGGTTTCACGCTCCCCGGCCGGTGCGCATACAGTTCTTTTATAAAATCAGGCGTCGTCCCGCAGCAGCCGCCGCAGGCCGCAAGCCCGTTTTCCATGAACGGGATCAGATCGGCTGCAAATGCATCAGGCGTCAGTTCATAAACGGTCTCTCCGTGCCGGAAGTTCGGCAGCCCCGCGTTGGGCTGCGCCATCACGGGAATATGCGCATACTGCAGCAGATCTTCGATGATCGGCTCCAGTTCTTTAGGTCCCAGGGAACAGTTGACGCCAAGCATGTCAACGCCCAGGCTTTCCACGATATTGACGAATGTCTCCACATTCGTACCTGTCAGCGTCCGTCCGGACTCATCAAATGTCATCGTCGTAAAGACGGGTACATCCGTATGCTCTCTTGCCGTCAGGATCCCTGCTTTCACCTCATAGACGTCCGTCATGGTCTCAAACAGGATCGCATCCACCTTATCTCCTGCTGCCGTGATCTGCTCGGCAATGATCTCGCAGGCTTCGTCAAACGGCAGCGTGCCGAGCGGTTTTAACATGGTCCCGATGGGTCCGACGTCCAGAACGATATAGCTGTCCTCTTCCCTGTTGCAGATCTTCTGCGCGCGCCTTGCATTCTCAATGGCGGCAGAGATCATCTCTGATACGGAAAACCGCGCATCTGCCATCTTCAGCCTGTTGCAGCCGAAGGTGTTGAGTGTGATGAAATCCGCGCCCGCTTCCAGGTATCTCCGGTGTACGTCCGTGATCAGATCCGGGTTCGTGATATTCAGTTCCTCAGGGATCTGTCCCGCTTTCAGGCCTGCATTCTGCAGTTGCGTACCCATTCCGCCGTCAAACAGCAGAAGATCGCGGTTTAACCGTTCCCTTAATTTGTCTTTCCCGTTATTGCTCATTTTGTATCCTCATCGCGCTGATAGCAGGTCCTGCCTGCCTTGCGGAATCCGCAATCATCGCGTTTTCTGCAGTTTTTGCAGCGATCGGCCGTAAAACCGTCCTCCCCGCCGATGCCGATCAGCCCGAGCATTGATTTTTGCGGAAGAAACAGCCCACCGCCCGTATGTGAGATCCCGATGCGCTTGTCTGCGTTGATCGCGCGCAGCAGGACCGCATTGTAGGACAGGTCCAGGTCCCCGTAGCCGGGTGCAAAGCGGATCGTATGCGCGCCAAGCGCAAGATCTGCCTCGTAAGCGTCCGTCATGCCTTCCAGATAGGCCGAGGCCGCCGCATCCAGCACCACGCCATGGCTCATATCCATGGACATCACACGCTTGCTGTACCGCTCAAATTCGATCCCCAGCGTGGAAGCAAGCACACAGACGCTCTTGCAGCCTGCAAAGATCGAGCGAAGGTCCTCTGACTGAAACGTCAGGTCGCTGCATTCCCTGATCACGGGATATCCTTCTTCGTCAAAATCAAGCGCATACTTTTCATAACAGGCCATAAAGCGTGCTTCTGCCTGCAGTTCTGCGAAGCAGCGTTCGATCTCTTCTGACAGAACAAGAGCCCCTTCCATCTTATGGTCGCCCAGATAGGAAAGGGTCCTCCTACGCATCAGTTGCTCATCTGTCTTTTGCATATGTATTATCACCTAACGGACGATATTCCGGATACTGTCACAGATCGTCCGTGCGATCTTTGTGTTATTCATCGTGTAAATATGGATGCCGTCGGTGTCGTTGGCCAGAAGATCGATGATCTGGCTGACACAGTAGGCCATTCCGGCGTCAAAGAGCGCATCCGGGTCGTTCTCAAACCGGCGGATGATCCGCTCGTAGCGTTCGGGCAGCGTCGCACCGCACAGTTCGACCATGCGCTTGATCTGGGCGCCCTTTGTCACGGGCATGATCCCGGGTGTCAAAGGCACATCGATCCCTGCGATCGCGCAGTCCTCCCTAAAACGGTAGAACGCTTCATTGTCGAAAAAGAGCTGGGATAACAGGACCTGTGCGCCTGCATCCACTTTTGTTTTCAGATTCCGGATCTCGCTGACACGGTCCTTTGAATCCGGGTGGATCTCCGGATAGCAGGCCCCGCTGATGCAGAAATCATACTGTTCCTTCAGATACGCGATCAGGTCGCTCGCATGCGGAAATACGCCCTTTGGCTGTGCGTTCGGATTCTCATCCCCGCGCAGGGCCATGATATTCTCGATCCCCGCGTCCTCGATCGCCTTTGCAAAGGCATCGATCTCTGCCTTGTCATAGCACATGCCCGTCAGATGCACGACCGGCTCGATATGGTAGGTTTCCTTTATTTTTCTTGCGATCTCGATCGTCTTATTGTTGTTGGAACTGCCGCCCGCACCGAAGGTGACGCTGATATAATCAGGTCTGCATTCGGACAGGATCTCCAGTGTGTCGTCAATATGCATGAGTTCCTCGTCTTTCTTGGGCGGGAAGATCTCAAAGGAAATGACTTTGTTGCGTTTTTGTGCGTAAATATCGGTGATTTTCATATCTATCCTCTTTTTCCGGTGTCCTGTGCCCTCTCCGACATCCAAAAAGGGCAAAAAGAAACGGTGATACAGATCACCGTTTCATAGTAACATATCCGATCATTTCTGCACAAGAATCATTTCATCAGTAGGTGCAGCCGTAAGGCAGTGAGAAATAGCTGACGATGCCGTTATTCATATCCCCGGAGTAAGTTACCTCCAGGTCGATCTGCGGCTGCATCGGGTGCAGAACACTGTTATTATAGGAGAAACTCTGCGGAACCATCACTTCCGCGATCCTTGCGATCGTTTCCGCATCGTCTTCCCGCGTGTAGCAGACCATGTTTTCATCCGAATAAGCCATGCTGTCTGTATAAGCGAATTTCATGTCGCCGGCATACAGATCCGCCGGCTGGCTGTAATCATGCACAATGATCTGTTCGATCGCCTCCGGATCCAGCCTGAAAGCAAAGGCATCCGTATCAAAGCCCGCACTCTGCAGGTAGGCGATGGTCATCGTGTCCGATGCGTAGATATAGTAGCCGTTCAGGTAATCGCAGTAGGTCACCGGATCGTATGAGGACAGGCGCAGGAGCGGGATCTGTGCAAGATCCGCGAGTTTTCTCTTTGCAAGGTCGGCTTCATACGCCTTCAGGAAGGCTTTGACGTCGATCTGCGAATTGTCGAACGCCTGCATATCGTCCCAGGTCCTTGCGGAAATGATCCCAAGCAGGTCCTCGTTAACAAAATCATCGATCTGGTAGAGATAATCCCTGTAGGCGGGATCTTCGTAAATGCGCTCCGAGGCATCGTAGAGTCCGTCAAAATCAGCCGTATAGGACCGGTAGACTTCCCTTCCGGATCGCAGCGTGTATTTGATCACGTAGTATAAGGGTTCTTTTTCCGGGACATCCACATTCTGCATGGAATTCTGTCTTCTGGCTATCGCGGAACGCTCCGGATCCAGGGCGGCAATGCCCGCACCTGCCAGATCCATCACAGCTGCATGATCCGCGATCTGCACATCATCAAGGATCGCTTCATAATCCGCGTAATCCCATTCACCCTTTTCATTCGGTTCAAAATGAGCCAGTTCGCTCTCTATACCGGATAAGCGGACGGAAACGCTCTGAATATCCGCTTCTTTCGGTAAATACCGGTCATATCCGAGCAGATCGTACTGGAAGATCACGGCGATCACGGCAGCAACCGCAAGCGAAGCGACGAGCTGGATCGGGTGTCTGTAAATGCCCCTTGCATCCTGTTCGAGGAAGATCTCCAGTATCACATGTGCCAGCAGTCCGATAAGCAGAAAGGCTGCCCAGTACCAGATGGCCGGAAGGCTGTTGAACATGAAAGCCACATAGAGGCCTCCGCCAAGCGCTGCCATGATCACGAGCGGGATACGGATGAACGGTTTGGCAATTTTGTAGCAGACTGCTTTTCCCACACTCTCGGACGGTCTCTTCAGATAGAGGAGCAGTCCGATCGCGCCAAAGACCGCAGCTTCGAGCAGGAGCAGGATAAAGCGCAGCACGATACGGTCCGTTTCCGTGTCAAAACCGGCCAGCGAGAACGGGTTAAAGAGCATGTAGAGCAGCGTATCCGTTCCGCCAAGCTCCCAGTAGGTCTGGAAACAGTTGCTGTGGTAAAGTTCTACCAGCTCCGTTGCAAAAGTCGCAAACAGGCTCAGTACGGCCGAGCCTAACACGGCGCAGACCAGGTTGCCTGTCAGCATGATCGCGATGATCGCCAGATTGAATGCGATCACAAAAGCGACCAGGTTCTTTGTCGCGGCGATCCAGAAGGAATGCAGCACGACAGGAGCCAGATAACCTTTTACCGCCAGCGTCGCAAAGGATAACAGGGTCGACACGAGCAGGAACAGAACGGAAGGCACCAGGCCTGACAGATATTTGATAAAGAACAGTTTCTCCCGGCGCACCGGTATACTGTGGTAGAGATCCAGCATCGGTCTTCCGAATACATAGTAGTAACAGAAGAACGCCGTTGCAAGCCCCAGCGTGACAGCCATGACCCCGTTTGCGCCAAGGCCGCCGTTATCCAAATACATGGCAAGATTTTCCGCCAGTTCTTCCCTGATCATATAGCCGTTCAGTTCCATGCCGTCGATCGTCATCAAAAGCGTGACCGGCAGAAAGAGCATGGCAACAAACCAGCAGATATACATCGAAAGCCTGTGTCTGCATTCGATCTTTTGCAGATTACTCCATAATGTCTTTGATGTCATATCCGACCACCTCCGTTTCACTGATAAAGATCTCTTCCAGGGAAAGCGGAAGGATCTCCGCAAAGATCATGTCCGCGCCTGCAAGCAGGGTGTCCAGCTGTTCCTGCGTGCCGCGAACCGTGTAAGTGTAGAGCGAGCCTCTCTGCTCTTTTGTCAGGAACTGCAGGGCAGATTCAAATTTCTCACGGTCACTCTCTTCCTTAAATACACACTGTACTTTGTGGATGTTCAGTTTCATGTCATCCATGTCTCTTGAGAAGAGGATGCCGCCCTGATGCAGCAGTCCCACGTGATCGCAGATGTCTTCCAGTTCCCGCAGATTGTGGGAAGCAATGACCGGCGTCATGTTGCGGTCTTCCATATCCGCCGCGAAAAGCCGTTTCACTGCCTGACGCATCACCGGATCCAGTCCGTCAAAGGTTTCATCACAGAGCAGATATTTCGTGTTGGCACAGATGCCGAGGATCACGGACAACTGTTTCTTCATGCCTTTGGAAAAAGTCATGATCTTGCGGTCCGTGCGCAGGTTGAATTTTCCCATCAGATCTGCATAACGCTCGTTATCGAAATTCTCATATACACCGGCGTAGAATCTCCGCATGGTTTCCGGGGTCGCCGCCGGGAAAAAGAACTGTTCATCCGAGATATAGAACAGATTGCGTTTTGCGCTTTCGTTCTCATATACGTTCTCTCCGTCTATCAGGATCTCTCCCGCATCCGGTTTGATAACGCCTGCTATCATTCTTAACAGGGTACTTTTTCCTGCCCCGTTCGTACCGACCAGACCAAATACGTTGCCTTCTTCCATCGAAGCCGTGATCCCTTTGACTGCCTCGATCCGGTCGTAATTCTTACTGACATTTCTGATCTCTATCATGTCGCATCACTCCCCTTCCTATTATAATCACCTGCAGCGGCTGCGTCGTCTTTCCCGTTTGCGCACTTCTTCACTTCCGTCCGCACGGTATCCACGATCCCATCACCCTGCATCCCGAGCGAGATCAGTTCGTGTACGCAGGTCTTCAGCTGCTGCAGCACTTCCGTCGTTTCATCTTCCATCCATCTGTCCCTGCCGCACACAAAGTTGCCGCGTCCCTTGACCGTGTAGATAAAGCCGAGGCGTTCCAGTTCCTGATAGGCCTTTTGGATCGTGTTCGGATTAATGGACAGATCGATCGCCAGATTTCTGACCGACGGGATCTTGTCATCCTCTGACAGGACACCTTTTACGATCAGCTGCCGGAAGCGTTCCACGACCTGTTCATAGATCGGCCGCTTGTCCTGATAATTGATCTGTATCATGCCGTCTCCTTTCAAAAAATATCATCAAACGCTAGGCGTTTCGTGTGTACTATCACAACTAGTACACATAGTATACAAAACGGCAAATAATTTGTCAACACCAAATATATTTTCTTGTTTACAATCAACCACTATATATGGTATATTTCTGTGTGAGAAAAATAGACTCAACTATTTTTTTTTGCCCAAATACATTGGTTTGGAGAAGAGGAGGGACTATGAAATTAATTTACCAGGTTGATGACAAGCCGCGTTTCGGACAGACGCTTGTCTTCGCTCTGCAGCAGCTGCTCGCGATCCTGGCCGCAACCATTGCGGTTCCCGCGATCATCGGAAACGGCATGTCTGCATCCGCCGCACTGTTCGGTGCCGGCGTCGGAACACTTGTTTATCTCGTATTTACCAAATTTAAGAGTCCGGTATTCCTTGGCTCGTCCTTTGCATTCATCGGCTCCATGTTCGCTGCTTTCGGAGGGGCGGCTTCCATGGAGGCAGGATATTTAGGACTGATCCTCGGTGCCTGCTTCGCAGGTCTTGTATATGTACTGATCGCCGTGATCGTTAAGACGGTCGGTGTAGGCTGGATCAATAAGCTGATGCCCGCTGTCGTGATCGGACCCACGGTTGCGATCATCGGACTGTCACTCGCAGGCAACGCCATCGGCGACCTGACCAATTCCGGCGGAAGCGTTCCCACTTCCCCCTATGTCTGCATCATCTGCGGTCTGGTAACCCTGTTTGTTACCATGTTCTGCGCAGTATTCGGAAAGAAAATGATGCGCATGATCCCGTTCATCATCGGGATCTGCTGTGGATATATCGTAGCTACGATCTTCACGCTGATCGGCAATGCGACCGGCAACGATGCACTGATGGTAGTTGATTTTTCCAAGTTCGCAAGCATGCAGCTGATCCCCGATTTCACGTTCCTGACGGCTTTCAAGGGAACCGGCGCGATCGACGCAGGCTATGTCGGCACGGTTGCCGCTGCTTATGTTCCCGTTGCATTCGTTGTTTTCGCGGAGCATATTGCCGACCACAAGAACCTGTCCTCGATCATTGAAAAAGACCTGCTCGAAGAGCCCGGTCTGCACAGAACACTTCTCGGTGACGGTATCGGCTCCATCGTCGGCGCATTCTTCGGCGGCTGCCCGAACACCACTTACGGTGAGTCCGTAGGCTGTGTTGCGATCTCCGGAAACGCTTCGATCATCACGATCATGACAACAGCGATCATGGCGATCATCGCTTCCTTCATCGCTCCGTTCGTAACATTCCTGTCAACGATCCCTTCCTGTGTCATGGGCGGCGTCTGCGTAGCGCTTTACGGCTTCATCGCAGTATCCGGTCTGAAGATGATCCAGGTGGTTGACCTGAACAAGAACAAGAATCTCTTCGTTGTATCCGTGATCCTGATCGCCGGCATCGGCGGCATGGTACTGAACTTCGGTTCCGTGACCATCACATCCGTTGCCTGTGCACTGATCCTCGGCATCATCACAAACCTGTGCTTCAAGAACGCACCGGAGAGCTGATCGAGAGAAATGCATAACGGTTAGCAAACCGCATAAACATATGAAAAAGAGCCGGCTCTGCCCGGCTCTTTTTCTTCCCTATTCGTAGAGATCATCCCTTGTGATGTTCCGGATCCACTTGCCGGAGAAGTAATTCTTCAGCACCCACGGCCATTTCACGAATTCATCCGTACAGAGCAGCACATATACCCACATGACGGGCAGCTTAAAGACAAACGCGGCAAGGAACCCAAGCGGCAGTGCGTAGCACCACATATCGATCGTATCGCAGATCATGCCGAACTTGGAATCGCCGCCCGCGCGGAATACGCCCGCGATCAGCGTGGTATTCACGGCTGCGCCGATGATATAGTAAGTGTTGATGAACATCATATATTTCAGATAATGCATGGCCTGCGGCGTCAGATCCGCGAAATTCAGGATGATCGGGATCAGGATGAAGATGACCACGGAACCGATCAGCGCGGAAATGATGGTCATGATCATCAGGCGTTTGGCGCTTTGCCTGGCCTGTTCGAACTTGCCCTCTCCCATCTCGTTGCCGAGAATGATCCCGCTGGCGCCCGCCACGGCAAAACATAGGACCGTACCGAAGTTTCTGACCACATTTACAAAGGAATAAGCAGCTACCGCATCGTTCCCCAGATGTCCGATGATCGCCGAATACAGGGAGAATGCGACACCCCAGCTGACATCATTGACAAGTGCCGGCAGGGCCATATGGAGAAAATCATGCAGGAGCAGACTGTTTTTACGGAAAATATAAGACAGTTTCAGTTTGATATCCCTGCTTTTTACCGAAACGATCACACAGCCGATCAGTGCGACAAAACGCGAGAGCGTGGTTCCGAGTGCCACACCGACAGCCCCGAGATTGGGCAGGCCGAAAAGGCCGAAGATAAAGATCGCATTTAAGAAGATATTGCAGATAAACGCGACAATGTTCAGCACCGTACAGATCGTCACGCGCTCCACGCTGCGCAGGGATGCCATATAGATCTCCGTGATACTCCAGCACAGATAACTGCCGGATACAACGCGCAGATATTTCGTACCGATCGCGATCAGCTCCGGATCCGCCGTAAACACCTGCATCATCAGTTCCGGGATCGTCAGCGCGCAGATCGTAAACAGCAGGGAAACAGCCACGGAAAACCGCAGGGCGATGCCCTGCACCAGATGGATCGCTTCCCTGTCGCCCTTGCCGTTGTACTGGCTGGCCAGCATCGTCACGCCGGTCCCGATCCCGTAGTAGATCATGAACAGGACGCTGGTATAGTTTGCTGCCAGGGATACGGCCGAAATGGACGATTGGTTTACATAATTTAACATCACGACGTCTGTCGATGATATGGTGGCAGACAGAAGATTCTGCACCACGATCGGCAGCGTCAGTTTGATCGCACTTTTATAGAATGTTTTTGCTTCCATTACTCTCTCCTTTACGGCAGCCTGCGATTATATTACAATTTAAGCAGACAGAGATCATTTCATATCAAAGGAGGATCCCATGCGCATCATTCAGGCTTCCCAGTATGCAGAAGAAATGAACAATATCGCGGAACCGGCCCTTTTAAGTATCCGCACATCCGGCATGATGCCGGTGAAAGATGCCAAAGACGGCGAGGGGATCTACTATGAGATCTATAAGACACCGGGCGCAAAGGGCGCGATCGTCCTAAGCCACGGATTCTCCGAAAATACCGAAAAACTCAAAGAAGTCATTTATTATATGGTCGAGCAGGGCTACCGTGTTTACGCCGTCGACCATCGCGGCCACGGCCGCTCCTTCAGGCAGTCCCATCATCCCAATCTGGCCAACATCCGTCGTTTCAGCGACTATGTGGAGGATCTGCATCAGTTTGTCTCACTGATCGTAAAGACCGATACGGATCTGCCTCTGTATCTTTACGGCCATTCCATGGGCGGTGGCATCGCGGCTGCATACATTGAATCCTATCCGCAGGACTTTAGAAAAGCCGTGCTCTCTTCACCGATGCTCAAGCTCTATCTGCCGTTTCCGGAACCTGTTACGCGTCTTTTCACCGGCAGTATGTGCCTCATCGGCCGCGGAGATACGTTCGGTCCCGGGCAGAGCCCCTACACGGGCTTAGAACCCTTTGACAATTCATCTTCCGCTAACGAGGCACGCTTTGATTATTACCAGCAGAAGAAACTTGCCAACAAAGAATTCCAGATCAGCGCGACCAGTTACAGCTGGATCTACCACTCCGTCAAAGCGATCGCTAAGATCCGCTCCGCACCGGCCTGTGCAAAGATCAGGATCCCTGTCCTGATCCTCCGCTGCAGTGCCGATTCCCTGATCGACCCCAAAGGTCTGGATCAGTTCGCCGCACATACCGCAGGTTGCAGGATCGTCGACTTTGATAACAGTCGTCATGAAATATATAACAGCGATGACTCCGTCATCGCTGTCTACTATGAAACCATATTCTCTTTCCTGCAGGATCAGCCGTCCTGAGCTTCCGCTCCTTTGTCTTCCGGATCCCCGTCTTTTGGCTGTTCTTCGCCCGCCACACCCTTGTCCGATAACAGTTGATATTCAACCGGTATCTTCTTCCGGTACGCAACAACGAGCACTCCGATACTGAGCGCAAATATGAATATGGAAATAAACTGCGATGTCGAGAGGAAACCGACGCTTCCCCTGTAGTCATTTCTGAAAAATTCTATGATAAACCGTCCGATACTGTAAGCCAGAAGGTAATAACCTGTTGTCAGTCCCCTGTATGCGGCTTTTCTTGCGTACAGGATGAGTCCCGCTGCGATCAGAAGCATGCCCGCTGCGGAAAACAGCTGCGTCGGGAGCAGGTGAATACCTGCCGGTGCAAGGCTCTCTTCCGGAAAGACCACATAAACAGGTCCGTCCGTTTCCCTTCCGTAACAGCACCCTGCCAGAAAACAGCCGATCCGGCCGATCCCCTGGTTTAAGGCAACGCTTGGCACAAACAGATCCATATAGGTCGCCACCGAGATCTTCTTGATCCTGCAGTAAAGAATGATCGTTAAGATCCCCGTGATGATACCGCCGTAGACGACAAACCCTTCCGATCCGAGGGCTCCGAGCGGATTCTCGAAAAAGTTCTTATACTCCACAATGATGAAGAGCAGTTTTCCGCCCATGAAACCAAACAGCAGCACACAGATCGCCATGTTGGTAAAATGGTCATCCGACAGTCCGCGTTTCTTCGCCCGGTAATTCCCCATAAGCACTGCGAGCAGGAATCCGAGTCCGATCATCAGGCCGTAGCCGTGTATCGTAAATCTTCCTATACTAAAGAGATCTCTTGCCATATCAACCTTCTTTTCCCGCAAGCGCGATCTCGATCGCGCGCGCAAGCTGATCGGGGCAGGATGTTCCCTTTCCGCCGCAGTTAATGCCTTTTAATTTGGCCACCAGTTCCTCGGCCTTCTGGCCTTCCACCAATCTGCCAACGCCCTGCAGATTGCCGTTGCAACCGCCGACAAACGATACATTGCTGACGATCCCGTCATTCAGGTCAAAGGTGATCTGCTTTGAACAGGTTCCTCTTGTCCGGTATGTGTGTGTCATCGTGCTCCTCCGATCTAAATACTGATCCGCACATGCGCATCACATACACTTTACTCGAAACGCATCAGAACGTCAAGCAGTCTGCGGACGCTCACTTCCATGTCTGCACGGGTGATCAGGCCCATTTCCTGTGCCTGCATCAGGCGGTCCGGATAGCCGCGGCCCATCTTGATGTCATTTCCCGCAAGCAGTTCCTTGTAATGCTCGCCGGCTGTCCACCAGTCTGTCGTCACGATGCCCTTGAATCCCCATTCGCCGCGCAGGATGTCTTCCAGCAGTTCCCGGTTCTCCGATGCGCGGTGTCCGTTGATGATATTATAGGAAGACATGATCGTCCAGGGATCTGTATCCGTCACAATGATCTCAAACGCTTTCAGATAGATCTCACGGATCGCGCGCTCGGATGCTCTGGAGTCACTCTGTTTCCGGTTTGTTTCCTTATTGTTCAGTGCAAAATGCTTCACGGAAACGCCGATCCGGTTGCTTTGGATCCCGCGTACCATCGCAGAGGCAAGTTTGCCTGCCAGGTACGGATCTTCCGAGTAGTACTCGAAATTACGGCCGCAGAGCGGACTTCTGTGGATATTGACCGCAGGAGTCAGCCAGAAACCGATGTTATTTTCCTTCACTTCCAGACCTGCATGCCTTCCCACTTCTTCGATGATCTCCGGATCCCAGGAGGAAGCGAGTAAAGTCGCACAGGGCCAGGCGGTCGTATATACACCGCGGTCAGGACGGATACGAAGTCCCGCAGGTCCGTCTTCCGTCATGATGTTCGGAATGCCGTAGAGCGGCAGATTACCGAAACCGAAGGTGTCCGCAAGTCCGGTATTGGGCTGTCCGCCAAGCAGTTCCGCGATCTGTCTGTCCGAAAGCTGCGCAAGAAAATCGTCCATGCTTTCTTTTCCGTCTGCAACATCCTCGAGCGTAATGACTTTTTCGATGCCCGGGCCCCACCAGTGCTGGCCTGCCTTGAAATCCGTATCCGGCGTGAACCCTTCATAAACATCATGCGTCAACGGTGTCAGGGCGTTCTCGCACGGATCGTTCGGAGTCCCGGCCGGCAACTTCTCAAAACTGCCGTCCGCAAGCATACGCTCCGAAAGCTGTGTAGGCTTCATCTTTTCGGACAACTGCCTGATCACACGGTCCCTGTCCACACACAGTACAAACGGGTTCTGCTCCGTGTCACGCACGGAAGTACCCACATGGAAGAAGTAATCTCCTGCTTCCAGCACATAAGCGGATTTTGCGGTCTTGCCCAGATCATCATAAGATGACAGCTGATATTCCGTAAAAGTCATGCAAAGGCGCTGTGTCTCTCCGGGTGAAAGCAGCTTCGTCTTGGCAAAAGCGACCAGTTCCCTGGCGGGCTTTCCGAGCTTTCCCTGCGGTTTCTCGCAGTAAACCTGCACCACTTCTTTTCCGGACACGGTTCCTGTATTGCACACCGATGCAAGCACCGTGAATGTATCGTCTTTCTGTGTGATCTTCACATCCCCGATCTCAAAGGTTGTGTAGGAAAGGCCGTAGCCGAACGGATAGACCACGCGTTCCGCCATACCCGGGATCGTCTCAAAGTAGCGGTAGCCCACGTAAATATCCTCAAGATAGTCCACATAGTCGTTGGATTCATGGAACGTTTTCGAGGAAGGATAGTCCTCAAGCCGCGCCGCATAGGTGTCGGTAAGCTTGCCGCTTGGCGTATTGAGGCCCGTCAGGAGTGTTGCCGCTGCAAGTCCGCCTTCCATACCGCCCTGGAATGCAAGCAGGACGCTCTGGATCTTCTCGTTCCTGCTAAACCACCCGGTATCCACGATCCCGCCGACGTTCAGCACAACGATCACCTTGTCAAACGCTGCCGAAACCTTCTCAACCATGGCGGATTCCGCGTCTGTCAGGTAAAAATCGCCCTTCGCAAAGATCTTTGCGGATTCCTGCGTCAGATCTCCGTCTTCCTTCTGGACTTTGTCGCCGTCAAAGCTGCTCTTCCGGTCCCAGCCCTCACCGGAAAAGCGGCTGATGCTGATCACAGCCGTGTCTGTGTAGGCTCTTGCGCCACACAGCAGGTCGTCCGGCAGCTCCGGCTCTGCGATCATGCCCGGCACACTGCCTTTTTCATACTCTTTTTCCACATAATCGCGGTAAAAATCACCCAGTTTCTCATATAAGGCCACGCGGTCACCCAGCTGCACAAAGCCGTCATAGAGATTGCGGATATAGGAAACCGTTACATCTCCGCTGCCGCCGCCGCCTTTCACATAGTCAAATGTACCCTTTCCAAACAGTGCGATCCGCTGTCCGTATGAAAGCGGCAGCACGTGCTTATCGTTCTTTAAAAGCACCATGCCTTCCTGCGCCGCCTTGCAGGACATTCCGATGTGTTCACAGGAAGCGGTTGCTCTCCGTCCGTCCTTGCCAAGAGGTGTTCCCGGCAGATACTGATACCTTCTCCATTTGTTCATTCTTTTTCTCCTTATGATATAAACGGTGTATGCAAATATGATTATACTTGATTTTTATACATAATCATACGTACTATATTGTCAATATTTCGGTCGATATTGACATCTCGGCCGGTCATCACCCATTCCGGCAGGAAACAGACGCATAATTATTTTGGGAAGGACACAAAGTATTTGCAACTCCCCATATTTATGGGATATAATATAGGAACATTGATCCATGTATAAAGGATCAGAAAAAACGGAGGAAAATTCAATGAAAACGGGGGAAACAAAAAAAACACCGGGCGGCCTGAAAGCCACGTCCAAACTGAGCACCAAGATCACTCTGCTTATGATCGCGGTTGTGGTAGTAACGGTTGCGGCGCTGATCGTGATCACTACGGTCAGATCCACGGGCACGCTTGAGAAGACGTATCTGAACTACGCACAGAACCTGGCGGAAGAAGCGGCGGTCGGCGTTGATTTTGCCACAGAGTTCGGAGAACAGGCCTATGGCGGATATGCACAGAATCTGGCGCAGGAAGCCGCTGTTTCGATCAACTTTTCCAGAGAGTTCGGCGAAACGGTTTACAAGTCCTACGCACAGAATCTGGCGGAAGAAGTCGTAAAAGGGATCGATCTGCTGCCGGCAGGAGAAGACGGCAGTGTAAATCAGGCCGCACTGACCAGACTTCTGGAATCCGTCCAGATCTTAAACGTGGAAGGGTCTTACGCCTATATGGTATCGCCTGACGGCACAATGCTCTGGCATCCGAATCCGGAAAAGATCGGAAATCCGGTGGAAAATGCGGCTGTCAAAGGTATTGTGGCTGACCTGCAGGCAGGCAAGACGGTAGAGAACGGTTCTGTTCTTTACGAATATAAGGAAGCGTTAAAACTTGCCGGATACGCCTTTACAAGAGAAGGCAATATCCTGATCGTGACAGCGGATTACGATCAGTTCATGAAGATCGATTATGACACGCTTCTTGGAAATATCACGATCGACGGCGTGGAGGGATCCTATGCATACATGGTTTCTCCGGACGGCACGATGCTCTGGCACACCAATCCGGATAAGATCGGTCAGCCGGTGGAAAATGCGGCTGTCAAAGGTATTGTGGCCGACCTGCAGGCAGGAAAACAGGTACCGGACGGATACTGCATCTATGAATACAAAGGCGCCATGAAACTGGCAGGTTATTCCTTCACCGATACCGGAAACATCGTTCTTGTCACTGCCGATCATGAGAAGCTGATCAGAATAGACTACGACAAACTGATCGGGCAGATCGAGATGTCCGGTGTTGCCGGATCCTATGCATACATGGTATCCCCGGACGGCACGATGCTGTATCACAACAATCCCGAGAAGATCGGCCAGCCGGTTGAGAACGCAGCTGTTAAAAGCATTGTAGCGGATCTGCAGGCAGGAAAACAGGTGCCAAACGGTTCCTGCACATACGAATACAAAGGGGCTTACAAAGTTGCCGGCTACGCGTTCACAAGTGCCGGAAACATCGTTATCGTAACAGCAGACCGGGATGTGATGATGGCAGAAGTGAATAGCATGAGAAATATACTGATCGTCATCGGTATCATCTGCCTGCTCATCGCCGTTATCCTGGTGGCATTCCTTGTATCGCTCATGCTCAGAGGACTTGGCAGACTGGTTCCCGTGATCAACAAGACCGCGGAATACGACTTTACCTCTGACGAGGTTTCGCTTCAGCTGGCAAAGAGCAATGACGAAGTCGGCATGATCGCCCAGGCACTCGGTAAGACCAGAGACAACCTCAAGGAGATTGTAACATCCATTTACACAGCAGAAGAAAGCATCGAATCCAATGTGGATCAGATGCAGATCTCGATCGGGAAAGTCGGACAGATCTGTGCGGATAACTCCGCAACAACACAGGAACTTGCTGCAGGAACGCAGGAAACCGCAGCGACAACGACCATGATCAGCAGTAATGTCGGAAATATCCAGGCTAATGCGAACGGAATCGATCAGATGGCAGATGACGGTGTACAGATGGCCGCCGAAGTAAGCAGCAGGGCAAACGAACTGGCTGCCACAACGGAAACCGCAAGCAGAAAGACCATGGAGATCTATGACAGTGTGAAGGTAAAATCCGAAGAAGCCATCAAAGCTTCCGAAGCAGTTGAGAAGATCAATGAGCTCACCGGAACCATCATGGCCATCTCTTCCCAGACAAGCCTTCTTGCACTGAATGCTTCCATTGAAGCTGCAAGAGCCGGCGAAGCCGGCCGCGGATTCGCTGTCGTAGCAACAGAGATCGGCAACCTGGCTACACAAACTTCGCAGGCGGTACAGAATATCGGTACCATCGTGGATGAAGTCAACGGTGCAGTGAAACAGATGGCCGACTGCCTGAATCAGGCCACTTCTTTCCTGGAAACCAATGTCTTATCGGATTATAAGGAATTCGGCAATGTCAGCGTTCAGTACAGGAACGATGCCGACACCTTCGGTAAGAGCATGCAGGAGATCCGTGAGAATATCGGCATCCTGACCAAAGAGATCGAAAAGATCGCAGACGCGATCCAGGGTATCGATACAAATATCAATGACACGAGTCAGGGTATTACGGATATAGCAGACCGTACGACAAATATGACGCAGGAATCCGTTGACAGCGCAGATATGGCAAAGGAATGCAGAAACGCCGTTGAGAACCTGAACAAGATCATCAACCGGTTTAAGATCTGAGGATCACCGGATATCCCAAACGGGACCGGAACAGACCCGGGAACCATACAGAAGGAGCAGGCATTCCTGCTCCTTTTGTAATATCCTTTTGTAATATACATTGACAGTATGGGTTTGAGTATGCTATAAATATAAGGTCGCACAGGGGAATCATACAGTGGCAGTATGACGGTCTCCAAAACCGTTCACGGGGGTTCGAATCCCTCTTCCCCTGCTTCCTGCAAAAAAAAATCTCTCGGCTATTAATCTATACAGCATGTTCTTCATTTAGATACCGTCTGCGTTCGAATCATAAAAAGCAATTCCTCTGTTTATGGAACGATCAGGTTCTTAAATGCATCCCACAGATCCGCAATACTCTTTGTTCCGATCGAAAACTGCACTTTCATGGTTCCGACAAACTTCCGTGATTTTCCCGCTTCATATGTGTACAGCTGATTAACACCATCAATGATCAGGGTTGCTTTCCCCTTATGGGTATTGTTGACATAGGAAAGATAAAAATCCGTCCCCGGTACCAGTTCCGTATAGTTGTTCCCGTCCAGTTTGTATTCCACCACAACCCTTCCTGTCGTTTGTGTATTATTGTTCAGGGTATTTAACGTGATCGGTTCTCCGGTGTAGGGAACGCCGGTCAGTTTCTTATTTTTTGTGCTCGCAGGATCATAGTCCGGTCCGTAGATCGTCACCCTTGCTTTGCTGATATCCAGAACCTGGTCATTCGTCCTATACACTCTGTAATCCCGGTGAATGACACCCTCGTAATTTCCTTTGCCCGTGATCACTACATAAACATCCGCATAATCCTGATAAGCCGGGATCTCCAGTTTGTTCCTTTTTGTGATCTCTTCTGTGTAATACCTGTCCTTAAAGTATCTGACCGTGCAATCCTTCGAGCCAAGCAGCACACCGTTTGCTTCCACATAAACTGTGGACGCATACAGATCCGGTTTATTATTATATGCCAGATCTCTCAGGGTGACCTTCACATGATCTGCCGGCATATTCTGATCCTTTTCGATCTTAACCGGCCGGATCGTGAACATATAGTCTTCCACACCGTTTCTCTTGTCATTTTTGATCGCCGGCGTGCCCTTGTAGTTCCCGATGAAGTTGATCGTGTAAGTTGCTTTCTTCGTATCCGTACTTGCGGCCTTGTTGTCCTTGTATGCGATCGTATAATCCCGTCCCTCTTTCAGCGTGGAAACAGGAAGTGCTGCGCCATTTGGCGTATAGGAAACGGTAAGATTTCCTCCGACGCTCACGCCTGCCGGATCAAAGAAATAGGCATCCGATGCTTTGACATCTGCCGCATTGGTCGTGATCAAACCATCCGCCACCGTCTTGACTGCAAGCGGCTTCACGGTCAGTTTCTGCGTGACCGTCCCGGTGTATTCGCCTGTCCCGATCACCTGCACGGTCTTCACTCCGGCATCTGTCAGACCGGAAGGATAGGTGATCATAAAGCCTGCATCAAGCGGATGTTCTTTCTTCTTATCCGCAGAATCATACACTTTGATACGCGATGCCAGAAGTTGCCTCATATCATCTTCCGACCTTGCCGGATCATACACGATCGGTGTCTTCGTATCCGCTGCGACCTTGAACGTTTTCACGTCTTTTTTATTTGCGACCACATGTACGGGGATCAGGACCGAGCCTGTGAAATTCCCCTTACCTGTCACGAGCATCTCGCCGTCTGAGAGATATTTCTTATTTGCATCCGCGACCGCATAGTCCCTCGTGCCGAGTTTATAACTGCCGTATGTAATGACAGGCACAGCCTTGCTGCTAGATACAATGCTGAGTGCACCGACGCTGATCCCTGCTGCCGGCGTGCGTGTTCCGGTCCCGAGACTGAAAGGAAGGATCCCAAACGTTACGGTAGTCTTGCCCGAAAAATCTCCTTTTCCGGTAACGGTGATCCTGGCTCCTTCAATGACTTCTCCGTTCTTATCCCTTGCCACGTTGACGTTTCCGGAATACTTGATGCTGTAGTCGGATGCCGTCAGTTTCTTTCCGTGATAATATACTTCCGGAACCGGACGGATCTCGCTTCCGGTATACGTGTAGGGATCCACTTTTGCAACCCAGATCTGATCCCCGGCATCCCCTTTCAGATACGATACTTCGATGTTCGTATATACATCCCCACGATCCGTCGTGAGCTTCAGCGTTTCCCTATACTGCCCGGGTTCCGCCGTTTTGGTCTCATCCGGTACGATCGTAAAAGTTGCACTCTGCCCGCTCCCAAGTGTCGTCTTCGAGAATGCGCCGATCGTAAAATATTCGGACACAACAGGCTCAAGTTCTACCGCTTCTGCATCCCTGTTGATGACCGTCACGATCCTTTCCTCAGGGATCGTATCGGATGCTGCGCCAAAATCAACCTTTGCAGGTGTTGCAAAAAGAACCTTCGGGTAAATGCGTACGGTCTTTGCCCTGTTTCCCTTGTCGTCCACAATGTGACCGGCATTTGTATCGGTTTCTGCCACATGACCGCCTTCCGGTGTGATCACATTCAGGCTGTCTGCGATCGAAATGGAATGCCCATCATAGCTATCCAGCTCGACCGCTTCAAGCTTGCCGGCGATATACAGAACCGCTTCACCGCCCAAAACTACATCTGTAGCTTTTACGGCAGAATTTGCCACAAAATTACCGATACCGCTCGTTGACAGATGCGAATCACCACCGGTGATCGCTATGGTACCTGCTGCCCACATGGCACGATCCAGGGATTTGCATTGAACGCTGATCGTACCGCCTGTTACGGTGATATTTCCGTTCCGGCTCCGTATGGTCTTAGATGTGATATTTCCTCCTTCGATCCTGACATCTCCGCCCGGATCAAGCTTTGATCCCAGGTTCACTTCGCCGCCGCAGATCGTGACCGTGTTTAGCGCCTCTTGCGGATCAGGTGCCGAAATGCCATCTGTCACGGTCAGTTTGCCGGATGCTTCTCCTATGATCATCAGACTGCAGGTTTTTCCCTGTTCCCACGTGATCTTTCGGAGCGTCTTGTCGGCATCTTCTCCGACATGCAAGATCGTATTACCGGTCATGACATATGTGGCATTGTCGGTCAGATCACCGGCTTCCACATTACCGCTCAGGAAATACCCCACCCTGAAGCACAGATCGGCTTCCACCGTATCAACCGTCAGCCTGCCGGTTGTACTGATCTTCAGGGTTTCGTTATACTCTCCCGCCGGCAGTCCCGTAAGGGGTCTGACACTGAATCTCACGCTGCTTCCCGGTGCCACATTTGTCAGGTTATTCTCCGTTTGGATGTCATATGCTTCAGATTCAGGCATTGCAAGCGCGATGGAGCTTTTCCCTTTATTGGTGACAGTGATCATCTGCGCTTCCGGTGCAGTTTCATACCCCGGTGTCAGATAGGAAAAATCAAGCAATTCCGGACTGATCGCTATATTTGCCGCATCTTCCCAATGTGCATAGATCGTCGTATCAACCGGAAATACCGTATCTGTCGTGACCGGTTCTCCACCCGTTTTAGCAGTGAACCAGCCCGCAAAATTCTTTTGGGGGTGCGACGGTACCGGTAAGATGTCCAGTTTCTTCCCTTCGCCGGTAAATGCACTTTTCTCTTTCAGCGTACCGCCGTTGGCATCGAAAGTGACCACTCTGCCTTCGAAGCCCAATAGCTGTATTTCGGAAAGCTGTATGAGATCTTCCCGTGACTGCCTGTGACCCCAGATCTCAAAATGGAAGTATTTATATGCTCTGTCGTCATCGTTATCCAGCAGGAATGTACAATCTGTTGTATTTTCTTCCGGCAGATTCCCACCATCCGTAACCTTTGTAAGGCGTGTCCAGGGGGGACCGTCGACCTTGCTTGCATAGATTTCCCAATATAAAGGATTCCGTTCCGGATTTTCTTTCGTATCATTTCCCGTTGTCAGGATATAGCCCTTTGGTATAACAGGCTTTTCCGTCCTGAAATCCAAATAGATCACAGGCTTCCTGTTATCCTGGAATACACTGTTTGCCCCTTTCGAAAGAGTTCCGCAGAACTTGGTCGTCCTGTCTCCGTCTATCATCTTGTCTTCATTTTCATTATTGTTACAGCCGGTATGCGTTGAGGCAACCCTTGTATACCCGGTGACGACTGTATTATTCTCGATCACCCTGAATTTCAGATTCAGTTCCGTCGTATAATTTCCGCTACCTTCACTGCAGGATATACGGAGTTGCTCCTCATATCTGCCCACGGGTTTTAACGTCTTGGGAGTTACCGTAAAACCTACTGTTTCATCGGGTCCGATCGTCATTTTGGAAAGACTGCCGATCGTAAACAGTTCAGCGTCCGGTTGCGTGAATGTGATATTCTTTGTTCCGTTATTTTTCAGTGTGATCGTCTTTGTTTCCGGCACGTATCCTTCCGTCATGGCGCCAAAATCAAGTGCCGACGGTGTCGCTTCCAGCGTACGTGGGAGTATAGCCGGTTCGCGGATCTCATTCAGGCCTTCTTCATCGGAGAATTTTTTTCCGCACTCATCACAGACCCAATACTCTTCTTTTCCTTCTGTGATCGGTGTCGGATCGACCCTGTCCACATGAGTGAGCGCATGGAGACCGTCCAGATCCTCACCCGGCACGATCGGGATCTCTTTCAGACCGGACGCATAATCTGTCAGCTTATCGCCGTTACACTGCTCATTAAAGATATATAGCTTATCCGTATCTGTCATTTTCCCGGAAAGCGCAACCGTTGCAGTACCGTTAGGCTCTGTCACTTCCAGGATCCTTCCGTAGTACTTGATCTTTCCGTCTGCATCCTTGATGATGGCGGAAATATATCCGTTCTCTTCTACTTTTGCTCCCGTAAAGGGAATCTCAGCCGTCATCGTCTGCGCAGAATAGCGGACACGGCACGGGTCGACCCCAAATCCGTCATGTTCGGCAAGAAGCGTGACCTTCCACTCCTTGGTCCTATTCATGCCAACAGCATCTAACGCACCGGGGCCGGTAGTTTGGGAAAGTTTTCCGTTCTCGGCAGAACTGGTAAAAAGGATCTTATCAAAATTCAGCTGACACAGGGCATGGTTCGGATAAGCCTTGTCAGCGGGACAATTGCTTTTAATGCGCCATTCATACTGTTGGCTTTCCGTATTCCACATCACATCCACATATACGACACAGGCCTCCGGCGGAAACGGGTCAGAGTATAATTTTTTGATCCCGGGTGTACTTAATAAGGTCCCCAGACAAATGACCCCTTGCATATTTTTACCTATGATATCATACACATCCGTAATCGTAGGCGCCCAGAACCTGGCGCGTGCATCATCCCCTTTAATACGGTAGTCTATATGGTCGTCCGTAGTATAATAAGGTCCGCCTCCTCTTAATTCTCTGAGATTCAGCGCCGACTGCTCCCCGGCCGTAACGATCGCGTTCTCTCCTTCATATTCCAAAGAATCAAGATGTGCCTTTAATGTCGATATATCATACTCACTTCTCCGAAGCAAATCCACGCTCTCGTCAGCCTGAAATTTTACCTGACCAAAAGAGTTCATGCTAAGCAGTATTAGCCCATTAAGAGCGCCGAATCCGGAATTATAACGGGTGTCGGCTACTCCCCACTTGATATATCCGTCCGAAACGGAACCAAACGCCCCCGGCCTGTATCCAAAATACAGCCACTGGTATTCGCCTGTACCCATACCCTTCGTCAGAATGCCGTATCCTTCCTGGAGCGCCGGCTCAGGGTCAGCAACCGGATTCAATATGATCGGGTCACCCAATCTTTCTGCGGTCTCATAGTCGGCTGATCCGGGGAAGTCCCGGTCCTCAGTGGTCTCTTCGACAGCTTCATCTGCCGTTTCATCGATGGTTTCATCTGCAGTTTCGTATGCAGTTTCTTCAGGCACATCCGCCCGCTCTTCCTGCTCCGTTATCTCTGCTCCCTCCTCCTGCAGGATTTCCGCACCGGTTTCCGGAACGGCTTCCATACTGTTTTCCTGCTCCGCCAATGCGGTTGCCGGCATGCATGCAGCCAGAATAGCTGTTGCCAGTACCACTGCAAGTATGCGCTTGTTCCAAGAGTTCCCGATTCTTTTTTTCATTTTCTACCTCCATCCGTATGATCCTGGAATTTGCACGAACGATCCCGTTCAAAAACACGTTCTATCTGTCAGTTGCCAAAGGACCCGGTTTTTCCCCTCAAAAACTGCGATCAACCAAATCAAAAACACCCGAACGATAAGCTCACGGGCTCATTGTTTCGGGCGCTCCCTTTCGGATCCTATTTTATCATCATTTCATGGGTTTCTCAAGCCCCTGGTCCGATGATCAATTACCTTTCATTGCCTTTTCATACCATTCCGGCACCTCCCCGGGTCTCCTGACCGGTTTCTCTGCGCCGACTACGTGTATGATCATGCTTTCTTGCATTTTTACACGTAGTATTTTGCCCGGTTTTTTAACCGGCTACGTGTAAAACTCCCCATATCGTTGATTTTACACGTAGTCATTTCCTGTTTTTTCCTCGACACTACGTGTGAATTTCCTCTTTACCGGCTTTTCACACGTAGTCGCTTCGGGATTTCTCTCTAAAATATACCAAAGCAGAGCCCCGTTTCATATAGAAAAAAGTGATGGTTTTCTGATTTTTCCGATCAGATAAGGTGGTGCAAAAAAGTGCCGTTTGGTGTATGATATCTGTGTAAATTCTAATGCATTCATTTCTGAATATACTGTGGGAGATAAGGTATCATGGCTGGGAAAAAGATCGCACACTTACTGATGACGGTGTCTCTCTTACTGGGAGCGCTCCTCGTGATCTCGCCCTGCAGGGCGGATGCTGCCATCGGGCAGCAGCGGAACATCTTCGGGACCGGTACGGACTATACGGCAATCCTCTATGATTCGTCCAACGGACTTCCGACCTCCGAAGCCAATGCCATCGTGCAGAGCGCGGACGGCTTTATCTGGATCGGCGGTTACAGCGGCCTGATCCGGTATGACGGCACCAATTTCCAGCGTTTTGACTCTTCCACCGGCATCTCCAGTGTATTCAGTCTCTATGTGGACAGTAAGGACCGCGTCTGGATCGGCACCAACGAAAACGGCATCGCCTATTATGACCACGGCGAGATCCATGTGTACGGCCGTGTGGAAGGCCTGAAATCGTACTCGATCCGTGACATGGTGGAGGACAGGGACGGCAATATCCTGATCGCCACCACAGAAGGCCTTGCCTATGTCAAAAAAGACGATCTGACGATCCATGTCATTGACGACCCGCAGGTGAATCTCGAATACATCACTGCCCTGAAGAAGGATGACTATAAGAACGTGTACGGCCTGACGCTGGACGGCGCCGTGTTTACGGTGGAGAACCTGCGCATCAGTGCTTTCTATGATTCCAATGCTTTCGGTAACTATCAGGTCAATTCCCTCTATCCCGATCCCAAGGAACCCGGGATCGTTTACATGGGGACCACCGGTTCCGAGATCTATACGGCCAACATGAACAACACGCTCGAGATCACTGCGCGCCGTTCCACGGCTCCTTTGAAAAATATCACCGATATGATCATCGCGCACGGACTCAAATGGGTCTGCGCCACCAACGGTCTCGGATATTTCGATGAACACGGACAGTTGCGGCAGCTGAACGATATCCCGATGAACAATTCCGTCGGACATATCCGGACGGACCACGAGGGCAACATGTGGTTCACTTCCACCAGACAGGGCGTGCTGAAGCTGGTTCCGGACCGTTTCACGGACTTAAGTTCCCTCATCGGTTTAGAGTCCATGGTGATCAATACCACCTGCTTAAGCGGAGCGGAACTGTATCTTGGGACCGACAGCGGCTTAAAGGTGGTCAACACCAAGACCAACAATCTCATCTTCAATAAACTGTGCGAATATGTGGACGGCGTCCGGATCCGCTGTATCATCAAAGATGCGACCGGCCGCCTGTGGCTTGCCACACACGGGGATCTGGGCCTTGTCTGCTATGATCCGGAGTCCGGATCCATCACCTGCTTTAACGAGAATAACGGCCTTGATTCAACGCGTGTGCGCGACGTGATCCAGTGCAGCAACGGTGCGATCGCCGCCGCGACCGGAAACGGCGTCTATCTGATCGAGAACAACACGGTCACCGCACACTACGGACATGAGCACGGCATCAACACGACCGAGATCCTCTCCGTCGAACAGGGGCCTGACGGCCGGCTCTACCTCGGCAGCGACGGCGACGGCATCTATATCGTGGACGGAAACAAAGTCACCCGCATCGGTTATGACGACGGCCTTACCAGCGAAGTGGTCATGCGGATCAAATGGGACGAGGAGCGCAAAGTCTTCTGGCTCATCACCTCCAATTCCATCGAATACTTAAAAGACGGCAATCTCACGGCGATCACGAATTTCCCGTATTCCAACAACTATGATATCTTTTTCGATGAACGCGGTTACGCCTGGATCCTTTCCTCAAACGGTGTCTATATCACCAAGGCGGACCAGCTGCTCGCCAATCAGAGCATCGATTATTCCTTCTATAACACCAAAAGCGGACTGCCCTACGTTGCGACCGGCAACTCGCGAAGCTGCGTGGACGAACGCGGCAATCTCTATATCGCCGGCACCACGGGTGTCAGCATGGTGAACATCAACTCCGATACGTTAAGAAACGATGCGCTGATGCTCTCCATTCCTTCCGTCGAGGTGGACGGAAAGAAAATGCTCGTTGGTGAAAACGGCACCGTCTCCCTGCCGGCAGGCAGCAAACGTCTGGATATCAACGCCTATGTGCTGACCTACGGACTCGCAAATCCCAGGATCAGCTACTATCTGCAGGGCTTTGACCAGGAGCCGATCCGCACGACGAAACAGGAAATGCCGGTCATTTCCTATACGAACCTGGACGGCGGCACATACACCTTCCATCTGGATGTACTGAACGCCAAGACCGGGGAAACGGATAAGAGTGCGACCATTACGATCACCAAGGAAAGTTCCCCTTATGAACACGTCGGGTTCTGGATCGCGCTGATGGTCGTATCCGTCTTTGTCCTGACGACCGTGATCTGGCAGCGCTTCCAGAAACGCGCGGAAGCTTACCAGAAGAAACAGGAAGAAGATGAAAAGTTCATCAGCCAGATCATGCATACCTTCGCAAAGTGCATCGATATGCGTGATACGCAGAACCGCGGCCACAGTTTCCGCGTGGCCTACTATACAAAGATGCTCGCGGAGGAACTGAAGTCGCAGCGCGGCTACACCAAGGAACAGATCAACGAATTCTACAACATCGCGCTCCTGCACGATATCGGAAAACTGAGCATTCCGGATGTGATCTTAAACAAACCGGAACGCTTAAATGATGAAGAATATGAAGTGATGAAACAGCACGCGCCAAACGGGGCAGAACTGCTGAAAGACGTTACGATCGTGCAGAATCTGGCGGTCGGCGCAGGCTGCCACCACGAGCGGATCGACGGGCGCGGCTATCCGAACCATCTTTCGGGAGATGAGATCCCGGATGTGGCAAGGATCATCGCTGTCGCGGATACCTTCGATGCCATGTATTCCACACGTCCTTACCGCAAACAGTTGGATCTGTCCGTCGTACTCGACGAGATCAAGCGCATCCGCGGCTCACAGCTGGATCCTGATGTGGTCGATGCGCTCCTGAAACTTGCTTTTGACGGTAAACTGGACAAGGCGAAAGTGGATGCCGCGATCGGTGACGAACCCATGCTCGCATCCCTGCCGAAAGAAGAACTGGAAAAGGAAATAGAAAAGGAACAGGCCAGAAAGGAATCCCAGGCCAGGGAAGATGAGGATTTCCTGAACGATCTGGGACTTGGAAACTGAACTGACGGGAGGCAAAATCATGCTGCGACTTTTTTCAAACAAAAACGGAGATGAAACCACACGGAAGAATCTGCATCCGATCCTGCTGATGTCTGCCATCGTGCTGATCTGCGCCGTTCTTACCTATATCATACCCGCAGGCAACTATGAGCGGGTGATGGATGAGGAGATCGGTCAGGAGATCGTCAATCCGGACAATTTCAGTTATATCGAACGCACACCGTCCACACCGATAGACGTGCTGATGTCCCTGACAAGAGGACTGCAGGCTGCGGCGGATGTGATCTTCTTCCTGCTGATCATCGGCGGGATGTTTGCGATCATCAACGGCTCCGGTGCATTAAACATCGGGATCGCCAATATTTTGAAGCGGCTGAAGGGCAGAGAGATCCTGATCATACCGATCTTTATGCTCTTCTTTGGCTGTGGCGCCGCTTTTTGCGGTAATTTTGAGGAGTTCCTGGTTTTCGTTCCCCTGGTGCTCGCCTGCTGCATCACGATCGGATACGATTCCCTGACGGCTGTCGGCATTATCTTCCTGGCCGCCACGGCCGGCTACGGTGGTGCCATCACCAACGCTTTCACGGAAGGAAACGCGCAGCAGATTGCAGGTTTGCCGCTGTTTTCGGGCATGGGACTTCGGGTCGTCCTTTTCATCTGTCTGGAAGCAGCTTCCATGATCTACGTCATGTGGATCGCAACACAGGTCAAAAAGAATCCGCAGTTAAGCGGCTCCTTCGCCTTTGATCAGGAATTCAACAAAGGGAAAAAGATCAATCTGGAAAATGTCCCTGCACTCACTGTCAGGCAGACACTCGTGATCGTCGTGTTCCTTGCGGGGATCGCATTTGCCGTCTTCGGCTCTGTCAAACAGGGCTTCTATGTGGATGAACTTTCCGCCGTTTTCCTGCTGATCGGCATCATCGGTGGCATTGTTGCAGGCATGCGTCCGCGGGAGATCTGCGAATACTTTGAAAAAGGCTGCAAAGACATGCTTTTGCCGGGACTCATGATCGGTCTGGCCAGAGCGGCGATGGTGCTGCTGGAGAACGCCAACGTGCTGGACACGATCCTGCATACGCTGGCCGGGCTCTTAAACCGCTTCCCGTCCGCGCTGATGGCCTGCGGCATGTTTATCTTCCATGAGATCTTTAACGTCTTTGTTCCCTCCGGCTCCACGCAGGCGGACGTGACAATGCCGTTGATGGTCACGATCGCCGACAAGTTCGACTTAAGCCGCCAGACCGCCGTTCTTGCCTACCAGCTTGGCGATGCATTCACGAACGTGCTCGCACCGACCGGCGGAGAGATCCTTGCGGCACTCGCGATCTGCAAGGTGCCTTTTGGAAAATGGATCAAATACCTTCTGCCCATCTTCATCATATGGTGGGTCATTGCCCTCTGCTTCCTGGTGTATGCAACCAACGCGGGATTCTGATATAATGACAGATATGTAATAACAAAGGAGAGTATAAAGAAATGAAAAAACGTAACAGACAAATCCTCTGCCTGATCCTAGTGATCTGCCTGCTCTTTACCCTGACGGGCTGCGGGCTGCTCAGATCCGCCGTGAAAGCGGGTGCCGGCAAACTGAAGGAACGCTTCCTTGGCGGCAGGGAAACAGTGGAAAATACCGTTGAAGAACCTGAAACGGACGAGGAGCAGGACGCTGATACGGAAGAGCCGGATGTGACGGAGCCTGCCGAAGATATCGCGCCGGATACGGATCAGGCTGCAGAGCAGACGGATGACACGGAAGACCCTGAAGATGTCATGTGGAAGAAACTGTATATACGTCTGCTCGATGTTGTGCGGGAAGACATCCCGGACGATCCGGATGCGGCGGCCTCGAGTTATACGCCGACCGAATACTATCTCTATGACATTGATAAAGACGGGATCCCCGAAATGATCATCAAACGCGGCTCCTGTGAAGCGGATTACAACGGAGATCTCATCAAGAACGACGGCTATGCCGCAAGAGCCATCCAGTATGATCTGGCGCTCGGACACAGTGCACTCTACACCGATCCGAATGAAAACGGCATCATCTTCGAATGGGCACATATGGGCGCGCAGGACGTCCAGCGCGCAACGCTTCAAAACAACGAGCTGCAGTATGAGGAGCTCTTCTCGGATTATATCCAGGATCCGGATCAGGATTATACCGAGGTAAATACGATCGTTCCCGGAGCCGTCTACCTGAACGCGGGAGATATCAATCAGGATATCTACGTTCTGCAATATGAAAATATCCTGGCCGGTATGGAAGGAAATCTTCCGGCCGGAAAACATGTGGATACACCGGACCCTGAACTGTCCGCTGCAGTGGATCAGGTCATCACTTACGGCGGTGCCGTCGTCTGCGTCCGGTCTGACCGTTACAGCCCGGATCTCGGCACGATCCCGTTTGATGAAATGCTGACCAAGCTGGATCAGTGGGGAAATATCCCGTTTGACATCGAAAGACAGCAGTATGCCGACATCGACTGCGACGGAACGCAGGAATGCGTTCTCTGGTTAAAGCAGCAGGGAGAGGATTCGGAACGGATCGATCTGTGTGTCTTAAGCCTGCAGGATGGAAAGATGTATGCCTATATCGTAAATTATGCCGAGGATTGCACGCTCGCTGATAACGGCGTCTTTACAACCCCCGGCACGTATTCCTACAGTTTCCGCCTGGCCTTTGATCACGACCAGTGCATGCGGTATTTTGTATATTATTAATGATTTACGCAGTCTCCTGCATTTTGGATAGCTTGGCGGCCTGGTCCGCCGCAATGCAGGCGTCTATGATCTCCTGAATATCGCCATTCATGATCTTGTCGAGCTTATACAGAGTCAGATTGATCCGGTGGTCCGTCACACGCCCCTGCGGGAAGTTGTAGGTGCGTATCTTTTCCGAACGGTCGCCGGTCCCGATCTGGCTCTTTCTGAGTTCAGCCTCCGCATCATGCGCCTTTTGCTGCTCGAGGTCATATAACTTGGCACGCAGCAGCGCAAATGCCTTTTCTTTATTCTGCAGCTGTGATTTTTCCGTCTGGGAATAGATCACGATACCGGTCGGGTAATGTGTCAAACGTACCGCCGAGTCCGTGGTATTGACGCACTGACCGCCGTTTCCGCTCGCACGCATCACGTCGATACGGACGTCTTTCTCGTTGATCTCGATCTCCACGTCCTCTGCTTCCGGCATGACCGCAACACTGATCGTCGAAGTGTGGATGCGGCCGCCTGATTCCGTCTCCGGCACACGCTGCACACGGTGCACGCCGCTTTCATACTTCATGACGGAATACGCACCCTGCCCCGTGATCATGAAAGTCACGGATTTCATGCCGCCGATCCCGATCTCTTCGCATTCCACCAGTTCGACCTTCCAATGGCGTCCTTCTGCGTAATGCACATACATGCGGTAGATCTCCGCGGCAAAGAGCGCGGCTTCGTCGCCGCCGGCACCCGCACGGATCTCCACGATCACGTTCTTGTCGTCGTTCGGGTCTTTGGGAAGCAGAAGGATCTTGAGCTTTTCTTCCAGTTCCTCGACCCTCTTTTTGGCGTCATTCAGCTCTTCCTTGAGCATCTCGCGCATATCTTCGTCGTTCTCTTCTTCCAGCATCGCAAGGCTGTCTTCGATATCCTGCGAGCTTTTCTTATAAGCGCGGTAGGCCTCAACGATCGGCGCCAGGTTGTTCTGCTCCTTCATCAGCGCCTGAAAGCGCTTCTGATTGTCCGCAACGCCCGGTTCATTCAGTTCGTTCATGATGTCCTCGTACTTGCGTACGAGATCTTCCAGTTTATCAAACATGGTTTTCCTCTTATTATGTTCTGTTTCTGTATATGTGTATGTCCGTATATACCCTGCTTCCGGTGATCTACGGACGGATCCCGCGTACCACACGGTCGTTGCCTGTAAGATCCTGCACGACGGTCACATCCCCAAAGCCGTTTTCACGCATCAGACCGCTGACAGCCTCCCCCTGATCATAACCGATCTCTAAGAGCAGCATGCCGCCCGGCAGCAGAAACTGCGGCGCAGTGGCGATGATCTTTCTATAGAATACAAGACCGTCGCTGCCCCCGTCAAGCGCACAGAAGGGCTCATGGTCCTTCACTTCCGGCTCCAGTGTGGGGATCACGTCCGTCCGGATGTAGGGCGGGTTCGAAACAATGGCGTGAAAGGGCTTTTCCTCCAGTTGACCGAACAGGTCACTTTCTATGAAAAGCGCCGGTTTTTCAAGCTTTTCCGCGTTCAGCCGGGCGATCTCCAGGGCCTCTTTTGAGAGGTCCGTTCCGACCCCCTCGATCCCGTTTTTATAACACATGATACTTAATAAAATGCACCCGCTTCCGGTGCAAAGATCCAATACCCTGTCGCCGTCCTTCACAAACAGCATGGCCTCTTCTACCAGACATTCACTGTCCTGTCTGGGGATCAGCACATGCTCATTCACAACAAAAGAGAGCCCCATAAACTCCTGTGTGCCCAGAATGTGCTGCAGCGGTACCCGCTTCATTCTGCGTCCGATCAGGCGCTCATACAGTTCTCCCATCTCGCTTCCCACAGGCAGATCGCCGTGGGCATATAAAGTATTCCGGTCCGTGTGGCATACATATTCGAGCAGCAGCCTTGCATCCGGTTCCGCATCCGGCACGCCGGCGCTTTGTAGGCTTTCTGCGCCCCATGTATACAACGCTCTGTAGGTTGTCTTATCCATATCCGTATCGATCAGCCGAGGAAATACTGCTTATCCTGCGGCGTTTCTTCATTCACGGGCTCTGCTGCAGTCTGCACCGGTTCTTCGTATACCGGCTCAGGTGCAGGTACCGCTTCTTCGTATACCGGTTCGGCTACGGGCTCGGCCGCAGGCGCCGGTTCCTCGTATACAGGTTCAGGCTCCGGTGCGATCGCATCCACATCAATGCGGAATTCCTTCCACAGATATTCCTTCCAGTCAAAGACAGCTTCGATCGAAGCGATCCCGACTTCGATCATATCATCGTCCGGCTCCCGCGTTGTCATGCGCTGCAGCAGGAAACCAGGGGATGAAAGCAGCAGGATCAGGATGTTGTTGCTGCGTCCCGCCAGCCGGATGATCTCATAGGAAATACCCGCGATCACGGGGATCAGCAGGATCCTTACCAGAACACGCAGGATCGGATCATCGACCCTGATGAAGATAAACAGGATCACACTGATGAAGATCACATAGAACAGGAAACTCGTACCGCAGCGTTTGTGCAGTCTGGAAGCATTCCGGACATTCTCAACGGTGAGCGCGTTTCCTTTCTCAAGGCAGTTGATGCACTTGTGTTCCGCTCCGTGATACATGAACACCCGGCGGATGTCTTTCATCAGGGAGATCGCTACAATATACAGTACAAAGATCAGCACGCGGATCAGACCCTCAAACACAGCGATCGCCGTCTCGGAAATGACCCATCTGCGAAGATACTGCGACAGATAATACGGAAGGAGCATGAACAGACCGATCGCAAGGATCACCGAAAGTATGACCGAGAAAACGCTCAGGACCTTTCCGGAATTGTCGCCAAGTGCCTTATCCAACGGTTTTTCCTTCTGTTTTTTATCGTCCACTTCCTCATAGAAAGAAGCGGAATAGGTCAGCGTCTTCGTCCCTAAGATCAGGGAATCGATAAAGTTAAAGATCCCGCGGATAAACGGGATGCGCGTCAGGATCTTGGCCGGCGCGAAAGACTCATATTCCTCAAGCGCCACTTCGATCTCGCCGGAGGGCGTTCTGACAGCAACGGCGTAACGGTCATGATTTTTCATCATGACGCCTTCGATGACCGCCTGTCCGCCTATTCCCGAATAATGTCCCCGTTTCCGTCTAGCCATGTTTCCTCCAAAAATGCGCTGATATAAAAAATAAAGCTGAGACCGAAGTCCCAGCTTCCTACCTTTCTTACTGCGCCTGTACGCCGTACTTCTTGTTGAACTTATCTATACGTCCGTCAGATCTTGCCGTCTTCTGCTGGCCTGTATAGAAAGAATGGCATTTGGAGCAGATCTCTACGCGGATGTTTTCCCTGGTAGAACCTGTCACAAATGTATTACCGCAGTTACAGGTTACCGTCGCCTGGTAATAATTCGGATGGATTCCTTCTCTCATTGTATTTCACCTCTCTAAAACTGATCTATTCTATCGCGCGGACCCACAGGTCCGCAAATATGCCTGTTACAACAGCCTAATCATTGTATCACAGCAAATCTTAGAACGCAAGAAAAAGTTTTATACGAATTTATACCATATGACGTTTGTTGACCATGTCCACGAACTCGCGGTTATGGCGCGTATGCGCAAACAGGTCAAGGATGCGTTCCACGGCTTCATCCTGCTTCAGGCCGTTGATGGAACGGCGCATCGTATTGACGGTCTCCAGCTCCTCTTTTTCAAGCAGCAGATCCTCACGTCTGGTACCGGATTTGGCGATATCGATCGCCGGGAAGACACGCTTCTCGGACAGTTTCCGGTCGAGGACCATTTCCATGTTACCGGTTCCTTTGAATTCCTCGTAAACAACATCGTCCATTTTGGATCCCGTTTCGATCAGTGCCGTTGCTAAGATCGTCAGGCTGCCGCCTTCGCGCATGTTACGGGCTGCGCCAAAGAAACGTTTGGGCATATGCAGCGCTGCCGGATCGAGACCGCCGGAGAGCGTACGTCCTGAGGGCGGAACCGTCAGGTTGTAGGCACGTGTCAGTCTGGTGATGGAATCGAGCAGGATCATAACGTCACGGCCATGCTCCACAAGGCGTTTTGCACGCTCGATCACCATCTCCGATACACGTTTGTGATGCTCGGGCAATTCGTCAAACGTGGAATAAATGACTTCGACATTCGGTCCTTCAATGGCTTCCTTGATATCCGTTACTTCCTCGGGACGTTCGTCGATCAGCAGAATGATCAGATGCATCTCGGGATTGTTGCGTTTCACGGATCTCGCAACGTCCTTTAACAGCGTCGTCTTACCGGCTTTGGGCGGGGAAACGATCATACCGCGCTGCCCTTTGCCGACCGGGGAAAGCAGGTCCATGATACGCATGGCCACGGTTCCGCCGGGCACTTCCAGTCTCAGACGCTCGTCCGGGAAGATCGGCGTCAGGTCTTCAAAATTCGTTCTTCTTGCCGCTTCGGACGGCGTATATCCGTTGATGGATTTGACAAACAAAAGCGCACCGAATTTATCGTTCTGGTTTCGGATCCGCGTGTTTCCGGAAATGATATCACCCGTCTTTAAGCCGAAACGGCGGATCTGACTGGGTGCGACATAGACATCGTTTTCACCGGGCAGATAGTTCTCGCTGCGGATAAAACCGTAGCCGTCGGCCAGCACCTCGAGGATCCCTTCCGCCACTTCTCCGCTGTCGAGATTCTTCTTTTCTTCGGAAATATCCAGTTCCTCTTCGGATTTCTCACCCTTTGCGGAAACGCTCTGGCTTTCTTCCCGTTCGGCCTTTGCGCTGCTCTTCTTTGTTTCGGCAGGCACAGGTTCTGCCTCTGCAACCGGTTCCACAGGGCCTGCTGCCGGCGCAGATGCTTCCTCGCGGTCCTTTGCAAGCATCGCTTCTACCACATCCGCCTTCTTCATGGCGGACACGTTTTTGATCCCTCTTGCTTTTGCCAGATCTTTCAGGACAGTAAGCGACAAGGATTCATACTTTGCACGCATCATACTTTTTTCATCTCCCTCTTCATCATTTTCTTCTTAAAAACATTTTTCATACAGGTTACTGGGAAAAACGGAAAAATCGTGAATTGAAATACTTTGCTTCCTGGGAAATGCCTACGCACTCCCGAAGTGTTGAACTGATTATACAGGATTCTTACGGCCTTTGCAAGTACCTCTTACGGTCACAATGAGACATTCGGATTGATTTGAGCAAGAATATCTGTTACAATGAATACAAATCGCTTGCAGGTAAAATCATGAGACTCAGTGAATGTACTTGTTTTGACAATATTTTGATCCAATGCCACGACAACCCGGATGCCGACGCGCTCGCATCCGGTTATGCGCTGTATCTGTATTTCCAAAAACTGGGAAAGCAGGTACGGTTTATTTATCGCGGCAACCGCAGGATCACAAAGCGCGATCTGCTGATCATGGTCGACGAACTGAAGATCCCCATCCTCTATGAGCCTGAGATAGCGGATATCCCACAGTTGCTCATCACGGTGGACTGTCAGTACGGACAGAGAAACGTGACCGCCACCAAGGCGGAAAACATAGCGGTCATCGATCACCATCCCATCAGCGGCGTGCTGCCGCCCTTATCGGAGATCCGAAGCCACGTTGGCAGCGCTTCAACGATCGTCTGGGATATGCTCTGCACGGAAGGCTTTGATCTTGACAAAGAGCCTCTTCTCTCGACTGCCCTCTATTACGGCCTGTATACGGATTCCAACGGGCTTGCGGGATTAAAGGATCCGCTGGACCAGACCATGGTGGAATCCCTGTCTGTCAGACCCGGCATCATCCAGAGAATGAACCATTCGAACATTTCCTTATCCGAACTGCGCTTAACCGGCAAAGCGATCCAGGAATACGAATATGATGAAAGCGATCACTGTCTGATCCTGAAGGCCGAGCCCTGCGATCCCAACATTCTCGGCGTGATCAGTGATTTTTCCATGGGTACGGAAGGCGTGGACGTGTGCGTGGTCTATTTTGTCGCGCCATCCGAGATCAAATTCTCGATCCGGAGCTGTGTCAGGGAGATACCTGCCAACGATCTGGCCTTACATATCGCCGATCAGCTCGGCGGTGGCGGCGGACATCTGAACAAAGCCGGCGGGACCATACGCCCGGACAGGATCGGCGCGGACACCATGCGCGAACTCTCCTCCTCCGTCAACCGCATCTTTCATGAGAGGATCACGGATTATTTCAGGACCTGCCGGTGTCATTGACAAGCCTGTCCCGCCAATTTCCTTTTTGCCAAACCCTGCGCAAACTGCTATACTGTTCTCATGACAGAACCGCTGACTCTATACAAACTGATCGTACTCTATATGCTGGATCAGGTCGATTTTCCCCTGACGAAGGCTCAGATATTCGATTTTATCTTAAATAAGGAATATACCAATTTCTTCACGCTCAATCAGGTCACCTGCGAACTGATCGACACAGGGCTCGTGGAGTCCAAGTCGATCCGTAACAGTTCCCATCTGCGCATTACCAAAGAAGGCGAAAACACGATCCATTATTTCGAAAAACGGATCTCTGACACGATCAAGGAAGAGATCAGGACCTATTTCCGCGAAAACGAGATGCAGCTTCGGAACGAGCTGTCCGTTCTGTCAAATTATTACCGGATCACAAGCGGGGAATACGTGGCCGAACTGATCGCCACGGAAAAGAACGTGGAACTGATGAATCTGAAGATCTCCATGCCAAGCGAAGAAGCAGCCAAAACGCTCTGTGAGAACTGGCAGAAGAAAAATCAGGAGATCTATACATATCTGATGGAAAAACTGCTCTGAATGATATAGCCCGGTTTCACACCGTGCCGGATCAGTAGGTATCCCGGAGGGTGCGGATCACAAGCTGCTGCTCCAGCTCGTAACCGTTCTGGATCTCCGGCACACTGTAGTCAAGATAGCGGATGTCTGATTTTTTCAGGCGTACCGCTTTTTCTCTTTTGGAAGTCAGATGGAAGTAGTTTTCCGAGAATACCGCGTCTGCCTGTTTCAGATCGAGTTCCACAAACGCAGCAAATCCGCCGCTCATCATGCGGATCACATACTCATCCACCAGCTCGATGACCGAATAGGAAATGCTGGAATAATCGAGCGCCAGCCTCTTATAGGGAACAAACACCTCGATCTCGGAGGAGAGCACGGTGTCTTCCTCGTCGATGAATACAGCCTCCATGAAGACCGAATTCTCGATCCCCTCGATATAGGAACTGTAGTCCATCTCACAGACGAGCAGGGCTTCGCCGGGTCTTACATCGACTTCATACTCTGCTTCGTGAAGCAGACGGAAGTCAAATGTCTGCAGGCTGATGCGTACCCTGCGCATCTCATAGTCCCTTGTTTCATTCTGGATATATACGGAGACCACGTTCCCTTCGCGTTTGATCGAACCGGCGACCGGTGCGAAGAAATTCTTGGCCATATACTGCAGTGCTTTCCATCGACCGAAATAGTCAATGCTCGACCACGAGATACCCGGCCAGTTATCGTTCAACTGCCAGAACAGCGTGCCCATGGTGCGTCCGCGCTGTCTCCTGAAGTGCTCCACGCCGTACTTGGTCGCAACGGCCTGCTGGATCTGCGTCACATAGAGCATACTCTCAAAATCCTTGGGATAAAGGAAGTTTTCCGCCAGATAGGACACGATCCTGCCGTTTCCGCCTCCGTTTTTCTGATGGGATTCCATAACGGAAGAGAAAATGTTGTGATCTTCTTCTTTTGTAAAGGTTTTCACGGTCTTGACGGACGGGAACGACTGGAACCCGAAGGAAGAGCAGAAACGCATCCCGTGGTTGTCAAACGCCGAGAACGGATGCAGTTCATACCATACATCCCAGCAGTGGGCATCGCCCATCGTTTCGCTGTTCGGATCATTTAACGCCCCGCCTGAAGACGGCGAAGAAGGCCAGTAGAAGGTCTGCGGCGCCAGTTTTTCGGCAGTCTGTGCCAGGATCTCCTCAAAGATCTCCAGATAATCCTGCTTGAGCGCCTCGGAATGATCCCTGAACGCGCCGTCCACGATCTTCTGCTCGATCCTGTCGTTACCGCAGATCAGTGCGATACAGGCATGATGCCTGAAACGTTTGATGTTATCGACAGCCTCCGCTTCGATATTCCTGCGGAAGTCTTCGGTCAGCTCATAGAGATTGCCCGCAAACATCATGTCCTGCCAGACGAGAAGGCCGTATTCGTCGCACATATCGTAAAAATCATCCGACGGGTAGTAGCCTCCGCCCCAGACGCGGATCATGTTGAAATTACATTTCACTGCGGAGCGCAGCAGATAATCGATCTTTTCCTTCGTGATGAACGGATAGATCGCGTCTTCCGGTATATAATTCGCGCCCATCGCAAACAGGCGGACATTGTTGACTTTGAAGCAGAATTCGTTGCCAAACTCGTCACGATCCTGCGAAACGCTGATGGTACGCAGACCGATCTTGTACGACTTGTAGTCCCACTGGGTGCCTGTCATGTCAAGCGCATACACGCTGACCTGATAGATCGGGTGCTCCCCGTAGCCGTTCGGCCACCAGAGTTTCGGGTTCTCCACGTCGATATAGAGCACGCAGTCACGCTCTGTCATGGTCTCCGTGATCGCAACGACCCTGCCTTCCGGCGGACGCAGTTCGGCCTGGATGATATAAGGACCTCTGCGGAACAGTTCCGCATGCACATGGATCTCCAGACGGACTGTTTTCTTCTCATGATGCTGGATGATCGAGACATCATCGAGGTGGATCAGGCTGTAGCCGATCAGATCGATGCTGCGCCAGATCCCCAGATCAGGCAGTTTCGGGCCCCAGTCCCAGCCGAACTGGCTGTGGGGCTTGCGCAGGAACTGTGCATTCTCCGTGCTGCCCTGCGGCGTATGGAAAATATCCTTATCGTAACCGGTGTGGTAATTTTCGATGTATTCGAGCGGGGAAAGCAGTTCGACCGTGATCAGGTTGATCCCGGGCCTTAAGAGCTCCTTTACCTCAAACTCGTATGTCCTGTGCATGTCGGATGTGGAGCCGACAAGCGTTCCGTTCAGATAGATATGCGAGATCGTATCGATCCCTTTGCAGCATAAACGTACCCTGTCCTGCTGTATCAGTTCCGGCATGACCTCAAATTCGCGGGAGAAGAAATAATCGTGTCGAAACAGTTCTTCCGCCAGATATTCATTTGTCCCGAAGTACGGGTCCTGGATCCTGTGCTGCACTAAGAGCGCAGATAAAACAGAGCCCGGCACTTTCGCTTCAATGAAAGCTTCCGAACCCTTTTCATTCATCATCCAGGTTCCGTTGAGTGACTGAAAGATCATGAATTGCAGTTCCTTAAAGATTCTTTATATTAATATCACACGAATCAGCGGCTTTGTCAATAATTGTTACGAAGTTGTAAAGCGCCGGAAACGCTTGTTAAATCGGTATCCTTAACCCCTTGGGATAATGGTTTTTAAAAACACCGGATGCATACTTGCTCCATCCGAGAGGATAGGAATCCACACAGACGAGCGTCCAGGGAGCAGCAGGATCCGTTAGGGAGATCTCCGCATCCGCGGCGTTTAAAATAACAGCCGACGTTTTATTAAATGGCGTATTTATGCGGTATTCCTGCCCATTCAGGTACTGCCTTGCAGCCTCTGAATCCCCTTGCAGATTCAAATGGTTGACCGTATCGGTCATTTTCAATCCGTGCGCCAGCGCGTGTGCAGGCTCAAAGCGGTCTTTATGAAAGGAGCCGAGTTCCAGACCGGCCCTGAGTACCTTCAGCCCGTCCGTTGACGGAAATCCCACAGGAAGCAGGAATATCCTTTCACCGAAACAAAGAAAGGCAGTAGGATCCACGGATCGTTCCGTAAGTCCGAGTCTCTGCAGACATTCCTGTTGCAGATGTCTTTTCGCAAAATCAAGGATCTGTGCGATCTCCCGCTTTCCGGGGCTCTTTGGGCGCCGGTTTGGAGCCGGACGGTTTGCACCGGGGCTGCTGCTTTCTACGCCCTTGGTCAGAACCGCTGCAAAATGGCCCTCCCCCTGCACTTTATGCGGCCAGAGGCGGATCGTACCGTCTTCTCCTAAAACCATACCGTCACTTAGCGGCACGGAACAGATCTTATATTCCGGGTGTGTATCCAGAAAGCGCCGGATCACGCCTTCATCTTCTTCCGTTTCAAATGTGCAGGTCGAATAGACCAGCCGTCCGCCCACGCGGAGCATCCGGTCTGCAAAAGAGAGGATCTCGTCCTGCCTGTTTGCGCACATATACACGTTCTCTACACTCCACTGTTCGCAGGCTTCGGGGTTCTTTTTAAACATTCCCTCTCCGGAACAGGGTGCGTCCACAAGGATCTTGTCAAAATACAGCGGAAAATGCTCAGCCAGCCTGTCCGGGAGCTCATTGGTCACCATGGCGTTTCCGACACCCAGGCGTTCCATATTCTGGGCAAGGATCCGTGCACGCTGCGCATGCGGTTCATTGACGACCAGGATCCCCGTCCCCTTCATTTTGCCGGCGATCTGCGTGCTTTTACCGCCCGGTGCCGCACAGAGATCGAGAATTCTCTCATTCTCCCCGACATTCAGAAAAGAGACCGGCGCCATGGCGCTCGGCTCCTGGATATAATAAACGCCCGCCTCATGATGGGGATGCTTTCCAAACGGCGTGCCCTCGCCGGGCATACCTGCATCCGTGTAGTAATATCCGCATTCTTCCCACGGTATTGACCTGTTCAGTCCGTATAGTTCTGCCGTTGCTTCCGGATCCTGTACCTTCAGCGGGTTAAACCGGAGTGCGCGCGCGGCCGGAACTTCATAGGACGCAAAAAATGCTTCGCTCTCCTCACGAAGCATCTTCTGCATACGGTCTGTAAATTCTACCGGTAATTCCTGCCTTGTCATGTGCTCTTTCCGTACCCTGTCTCTGCCTGCTCAGACTGTGCCTTCACCTTCCGTATCTTCCGGAGGCATATCCTCTTCCGACTCGTCATCCGGGCCGCCTACATATAAATGTTTCTTCAGCATGATCAGATATTTGCCGAATTCCTCATTCATGGCATCCAGATCCGTTTCCCCTTCATGGAACTTATCCCGGATAAAGCCCTCGGACATCCATGAGATCATCCTGATCACGCGGTTTACCTCGACAAAATCTTTAAAACGCGTATTATCTGTCTGCCTGTAGATGCCGTTGTACATGTTTAAAATAGCATCTGTTCTTCCATCCAGGGCCGCAAGCGCTTCCCTATTGTCCTCAAAACGCACGGAATTCAGGAATTGCTGCATATACGGATAGTTCCGCATAACTCTGGTCTTGGCCTGCTCGATCATCATCTGTACCGCAAAGAAGTCCTGTTCCTCTTTTCTGACCGATTGGGTCAGTTCCAGTGTCATATACTTGACACTGTAGTCAAACACGAACTCATACAGGCCCTGTTTGCTGATAAAATAATGGAAAAGCAGTCCTTTGGAGATACCGGCCGTCTGTACGATCACATCCGTGCTTGCCTTCTTGTAGCCGTTCTCCGCAAAGACCTTCAATGCCGCATTGATAATGGCATCCTGCTTTTCCTTCTTTACGTCAAAAAACTTTGCATTCATATGATTCTCCCCTTATCGTTTTCCCCCAAAAACGCAACAAAAAAGACTTGACCCCTTTAGTCAAGTCCTAGTGTATCATATATTATGTAAATCTGCAAGCCTGTCTTCAGACTTCTACATCCACATATTTCTTTTCAAAGGCTTCCCGCGGCATGGGCCGGTCGAAATAAAAGCCCTGGATCATGCGGATATTCATGTTTTCAAGCACTTTGTACTGTTCCTGGGTCTCGATCCCTTCCACACAGACTTTCACGCCGAGCGCATTCGCAAGTTCACCGACCATACGGACGAATGCCTGCGCGTACTGGTCGGTCGCCAGTTCCGTCACGAAACTCTGGTCGACTTTGATCACATCGATCGGCAGCTCGCGGACATGATTCAGGGAAGAATAACCGGTACCGAAGTCATCGAGCGCGATCCGGACACCCAGTTTCTTGATACTGCTTAAGATCTTCTTCATGCGCGTCATATCGTTGATCGCCAGGGATTCCGTAACTTCCAGGGTCAGATTTCTCGGGTTGATCCCGGTTTCCTGTATGATCGTCTCGATCGATTCCACGATATCATTCTGCAGAAGCTGTACAACCGACAGGTTCACGTTGACTTTATAGTAGGGATGCCCGCTCTCATTCCAGCGTTTGCAGGTCTTGCAGGCCTCTTTCAGCACATAGTTACCGATGGGATTGATCAGCCCCAGATACTCGGCAAGCGGAATGAACTCTCCGGGTGTAACAAAGCCGAGTTCCACGGAATTCCAGCGGATAAGCGCTTCTGCACCCGTACAGACGGCGTTTCCCTTGTGTACGTCCACGATCGGCTGATAGTATACCTCAAACTCCTTGTAGCCGTCTGCCGTCGCGTCACGCATGCTCTTTTCCATGTCCAGACGCTTATTGGAGTCCGCATCGGAATTCTCCGCATAGTAGGCCGTCCTGTTTTTACCCGTCTTCTTGGCGTCATACATGGCGATATCAGCCTTACGGATCAGATCCTGGACCGTTTCGCCCTCATCCGGGAACGTTACGATACCCATACTGCTGGTGCAGTAGTAATCCGCGCCCTTTAAGAACCACGGTTTATTGAATACGATCTGGATCTCCTCAATGATCTCTTTAAAGCGCTCATAGCTCGTAGGCGGAATGATCACGACAAATTCATCGCCGCCCATACGGTAGCAGGAATTCTCCACGCCCTCAATGCGCTGCAGGCTGTGTGAGATCGCCTTTAAAAGCACATCTCCGTACTGATGGCCGAGTCCGTCATTGATATGTTTAAAATCATCCAGATCCAGATAAAGGACAGCGCCCTTCTTTCCGCTGATCTTGGCTTCATCGATATAGGATAAGAGGTCGCGTTCACAACTCATACGGTTGTAAAGACCTGTCAGGAAGTCATTGTTGGCCTGCTGCTCGATCTTGCGCTGATAGAGCTTCTTATCGGTGATATCAAAGATCGAGCAGAGTGTGACTTTTCTGCCGTCCACCCACTGAATAACGGTCGTATGAAGGTCATACCAGCGGTTCTTCTCTTTATATTCGACTTCCATGTAGGAAGTACCGCGGTTATATTTCAGATTGGATTCAAAGAGCTTCTCGACCATGCCGTTCTGCAGTTCCTTATCAAAGGTATTGCGGAACATACGGTTCACGAAAAGGATCTCCTCTGTTTCCATGTCTTTGACATAAATGGCACTGCCGACGTTGTCCAGAATGGCTTCGAGCGATTTGAAGGAGCTTGCCAGCGAATTCTTCTGGATCCTTCTGGTCAGGATGTTCTGCAGGACGCGGACGGCATCCGCAAAGAACTTGACCTCGTCCATTTCCCAGCATTTCAGGGGATGGGTCTCTAAGAACACCGCATACATGGCCGGTGAGCGGTTGATAAAGATCGGCAGGGAAACGACCGCACTGATGTGATTTTCCTCCATCAGGGCCCGTATATCGTCGCTTACCTTGGTCTTGTAGGATACAACCGCCGGCTTATCGCCAAAGATCGCCGTGATCGGCAGATTCCGGTCTGCAAGCACTGCATCGAGCGGTTGCGCATTCTCCGCAAGATAAACGCCCAGAATATCCGTTCCCGCGCCGTCATCACCCGGTCTGATCACATAGGCATGGCTGACCTGCGTATAGAGAGCCGCCTCTTTCAGGACCGCCTGACAGATATCTTCAAAACTCTCATCGCTGTCCAGCATCTGAACAATATCCGTGATGGATTCGCTGCGTCTTAAGGACCTTGCCATTTCCAGTTCAGAGTATTTGGAACGCTTGGATTCGGCCACGGCCGATTCAAGCATGTCTGAATTTTCGTAGACTTTACGGGAGATCTCGCGTAACAGATCCAGGGATTTGATGAATTTCGTATAATCGGTTGTGGATTTGATATTGAGGACGGCGTTTTCCCGGTCGGAAACATCATCGAGCACAGCACAAACAAACCAGCAAAATGCCAGTTTCCCGTTAACTCTGATCGCTATGCTCGCCAACTTGATATTGGAATAGTTGGTATCTTCTACTACCTGTTCCTCAACCGAACTGGTCAGAACCTGCCGGAGTACGGATTCGATCCTGTGCTCCTCCACCAATCCCAGGATCCGCGTGATATCATTCGGATTCCCTGACATATCCGTGATGCGCTCGCCTTCGGCGTTCACACAGAACAGAAACAGATTTGTCAGCAGGGAATAGGTGTCCTGGGCTCTCTGCATCGTATTGGCATCCAGTTTCATGCGATGCAGGACCGACGGATGATCGACGTTTCCGTGAAAAGCCATAGAAACATCCTCACTTCTGATAAAATATCAAATATTATTTAATTAATACCGAACCTTTTTCTTGTGATAGAACGCCGCTCCGATAGCGCTGGAGATCACCAGATAGATGATGCCCAAAGCTATGGTCAGCGGAACGTTTCTGGCAGGATCAGCCGGATACGGAAGAAGGCTGAAGCACTGCGAGATCAGATAGGTCCTGATAAATTTAAACGGTGCCAGACTTAACGGCTCGGCGGCGAGCGACATGATCAGCCGCGGGATGAGCAGCGTCAAAATAAAATAACATGTGTATGCCCAGCGTTTATCCTCAAAGATGAAGAGGAACATATTGCCGAAAGAGACGCCGGCACACCATAAGGGTACCGCGATCAGCATCTTGTCTACAAAATCGCGGATATCGGAAAGCCTGACCGTGCCATCCGCAAAATGGAAGACGGTCGTGATCCCGATCAGTAACACAAAAGCGATCACCATGAACAAAAGCGCAAGCAGAAGTTCGGTGACCAGTTTGGAAAGATAGATCGCCGTACGGCTCATGTTCTTCGTGATCTTGTCTTTGATCTGCGGATTCGGATATACCTTTCCAAATCCCATATCGGCAATAAAGATACAGCTGTAATACGGGATCACAAAACACCAGGTGGTATAAACGATGATGTTATATGCGTATGTTCCTTCATTGGTGCCATAGACCATTCTGAACGCGACCACTGCGATGTTGGAGATCAGGCAGAGTGCAAATATGCCGATCACATACGCATAGGTGTATCTGCGGTGCAGAGCGGTGTTAAAATCTCTGGCTATATACTGAAGCATAGTGTTCCTCTTTGGTACGCACCGCTTATTCTTCTACAGAATAGTTCGGAGCTTCTTTCGTAATATGTATATCATGGGGATGGCTTTCTTTAAGCGCTGCTGCGGAGATCTTCACGAACCTGCCGTTCTGCTTGAGATCTTCGATCGACTTGGCTCCGCAATACCCCATACCGGAACGGATACCCCCCATCAGCTGGAAGATCGTGTCTTCCACGGTCCCTTTATAGGCCACGCGGCCTTCCACGCCTTCCGGAACAAGCTTCTTCGCATCACTCTGGAAATAGCGGTCTTTGCTGCCGTTCTCCATCGCTGCGATCGAGCCCATGCCGCGGTATACCTTGTATTTTCGTCCCTGATAGAGTTCAAACGTGCCCGGGCTTTCATCACAGCCTGCGAAAATGCTGCCCATCATGCAAACATTTGCGCCTGCTGCCAGGGCTTTCGTCATATCTCCCGAATATTTGATGCCGCCGTCCGCTATGATCGGAATATCGTATTCTTTGGCTACCGTATAGCTGTCCATGATCGCAGTGACCTGCGGAACACCGATACCGGCAACGACACGTGTCGTACAGATACTGCCGGGGCCGATCCCGACTTTAACCGCATCCACGCCCGCTTCGATCAGTGCTTTCGTTCCTTCACCGGTCGCCACATTCCCGCCGATCAGAGGCAGATCGGGATATGCATCCTTGATCATACGCGCACAGCGAAGGACATTTTCGGAATGTCCGTGTGCGCTGTCGAGTACGACCACATCCACCTTGGCTTTTACAAGTGCTTCCACACGCTCAAGCACATTGGCTGTGATCCCGACACCGGCACCGCATAACAGTCTTCCCATGGAATCCTTGGCGGAAAGCGGGTATTTGATCTGTTTTTCTATGTCTTTGATCGTGATCAGACCTTTCAGATTGAAATCCTTGTCCACGATCGGCAGTTTTTCTTTTCTGGCCTTGGCCAGGATCTTCTTGGCCTCATCCAGTGTGATGCCTTCCTGTGCGGTGATCAGGCCTTCGGAAGTCATCACTTCCTTGATCTTCTTGGTAAAATCCTCTTCAAATTTCAGGTCACGGTTCGTGATGATCCCGACGAGCTTTCTGCCCTCCGTGACCGGCACACCGGAAATACGGAATTTCGCCATCAGTTCATTGGCGTCCTTCAGTGTATGTTCGGGGGAAAGATAGAACGGATCCGTAATAACGCCGTTCTCGGAACGTTTCACCTTATCTACCTCGTCCGCCTGTTCTTCGATCGACATGTTCTTGTGAATGATACCGATCCCGCCCTGTCTGGCCATCGCGATCGCCATGCGGTGTTCGGTTACGGTGTCCATGCCGGCACTCATCATCGGAATGTTCAGACGGATGTCCTTCGTCAGATAGGTGGTTACATCGATCTGATTGCCGATCACGTTGGAATATGCCGGGATCAGCAGGACGTCATCAAAGGTAATGCCTTCGGATACGATCTGTCCCATTACGCTCTCCTCTTCTGTTTAGATATTTATTACGGATTTTCCGAAACTCCCTTCCTCAATCGCTAACACGCGATCTTCGCAAGGTGTTTCGCTAAAATCCTGCTATGCCTGTCCGATATTAGAAATCAAGAACCTTCCGCGGGAACACGGTGCGGATCGCTTTGAGCATCTCTGCGTTCGGCTCAAAGAGTATGAGCATGTCGCCTGATGCATCGCGGTAAGCGATCCCATATGGCTTTACTTCCGGGTTCTTCGAGGAAAAATCCTTCACCGGAACTTTACGGTTCCTGTAGGAATCAAATTCGTGGGATGTGGCCGGTGCCATGATCTCCATCTTGTTGAGATCAATGACCATGGCGCGTTTCCTGCTCTGCTTGGAGAAGATCTTGTCGATCGTGATCTCCTTGTCCAGATACAGATATTCAAATTCCACCTCGAGTCTCGGAAGAAGAAAATACGCAACAAGTCCCAGCACAACCGCCGGGATCAGGTAATAGAAATTCATCGTGACAAAACCGATTGCACATAAAATAACCGCCAACGCGATTACTGCAATCCTAAGAACCTTCGTCAGCGGGTTCGGTTTTCGCTCCACCATGTATTCCACATATGCTTCATTCATGCAGACATTATATCATCTCTCTCCCCCTGTTGCAACCAAACTTGCAAAATGCTACCATACAGATATGGCTATCAAAGACGAGATCAGAGAAGAGCAAAAGAAGTTCAAAGACATGCCCCTGAAGGGCAAGATCGGCTATATACGGGACTACTATAAATTCCACATCCTGATCGGCATCCTGGTGATCATCTTCGGTGCTGTCTTTTTGCGTGACTATATCGTAAATTCACGACCGGATTACCTGAACGCCGTCATGCTGAACACGATCCTCGATTACGCTGCCGATTCGGATATCACAGGGGACCTTGCCGCTTATGCCGGCGTGGACAGGGAGGAATACAAGATCACGATCGATACTACAATGCGCATCGATCTTGAGCACAATGACCAGATGTCCATGGCGAGTGAACAGAAGATCCTGGCGCTGTTTTCGGCAGATGAGATCGATGTGATGGCGGCGCCGCTTGCGATCATGGATACCTATGCACCTGAAAACGCATTTTCGGATATCCATGCGATCATGGACGATGCACAGATCAAGGCCATGGAAGAAGCCGGCTTTCCGGTCTACTACGCCACCTGTGACGGTCAGACCTTTCCTGCCGGCTTCTATATCAGAGATTCAGTTTATCTGCGTGATCTAAGTGAACACGGCACCTTTGTTCCGGAGGAGGAACCGGTGTTTGCGGTAACTTCCCGTCTGAAACACCCGGACGCAGCACTGCAGTTGCTTAAAATGATCAGCGGACAATAAGATCAATAGACCATGTGCACCGGGTAGGCATAGATATAGATATCCTCCAGATCCGCTTCTGCCTGATCCACCACATCTTGGGGGATCGTATATGTCCCGTCATCCGCAGGATCCAGCTCGATCCATTCATCCCACGGGTATTCCGGGGCAACTTCTCCGACTACATAATACGCAAGTAACATCTCCGCATCGCACCCCTCTCCCGGTTTTATACGGAACACAACCGGTTTTCCCTGCGTCTTGCCGTCTTTCGACCTGCCGGATACATATATGATCTCCGGATCTGCGTGCATGGGAATAGTACAAGATGTTTCTTCCTTGATCTGCACCGGTTTCTTCACGGCCTTTGTAACGGTTACTGTAATCTTCTCACGATTGACGAGCGCATTGTCATAATTGCCGTCAGTCCCTATAGCCATATACTCGATCCAGCCGCTCAGTTTCGTTCCGACGGCAGGGAGCTCTTTATCTGTCCTCTCCAGAACCCATTTATAATTTATCATATTACCGGAATCACCCGCAGGATCGATCTTCTCCGTACTCAGGCTGAAGTAATCCTTGAAGTTGTTCGGCATTCCGTCCGGCACATCGTTAGACAGATCTGCCTGCATGTAATAAACATTCTTACAGGTCTTGTACTTCAGATCCGTCTTTGTTTCGTTGGCCGCGATCGAAAGGTTCGGATTCAACGCCATTTTCACCGCAGGTCCCGGTTCTACCTTAAAGGTGGCCGGAACAACATCTGTCAGTCTCTTCACCGGGTTACCCTGCTCATCGATCGTCCAGAGGGACAGATCGCATTCATAGGTCCCTGTCATAAGAGAAGCCAAAATATTTGACGCGAACGACAGCGTTACCTGCCCTGCCACATCTCCGTTCTTTGCCTGCTGCAGCGATGTCATGCCGTTCATAAGTATCTCGCTGAATCCGAAGGAAGCCATGAGTTCCTCCATCGGCACCGTCCTGCTTTGCAGCTTCGGCGTGACGACCAGTTTACACTTCCCGCTGTTTGCACTGTATGGCACATCCTTCAGATCAAAGGTAAACGTAAACGGCAGGTATGTTTTACAGATGGTATAGCTCTTTTTTGCCATCAGTGTGCCTTCCGATCCCGTATGGCTGACTTTAAAGGTCTTCTCATAGGTCTTGCCGTCGGCAAGTTTCAGGGATCTGTCTGCAACCGTGATCTCCACATCCTGTTCACCGGTCAGCTGCAGAATGGTTGTTTCCGTGCCTCCGTCATTATCGGATGAGATCTTCTTCGCGTTTTTGACGGTCACCCCGGCTTTGTTTTCCGTAATTGACTTTGCTGTATACGGATCGTGGGGATCAACGGTCACCTTCAGGAAAGCAGCATTATCCGCATTGACATTCGTGTTGTTCTCCACGTTCGGATACAGTTCCTTCTTATTTGCCTCGTAATTGCCGTAATATGCAGTGATCTTGATCTGATACGGATCCGTTGCATTCTTTTGTGCCGAAGTGACCGCAAACTTTGCTGACAGGCTCTTCTTTCCGCCGTCATTGCAGGTTACTTTTACCGTATAGGTTCCTAAGCTCTTCACGTAGATCTTTCCGTCACCCTCAAGCGTCATACCCTTTTTAGGTGTGATATCAATGCTCAGATCATCCTTTGATATTTCTTCTCCGTTTGCATCCAATACCATAAGGCTCTTCCCGTACAGTTCCGCGGAGACAACGCCGGCAGGCTTCCCGTTTCCTATCGTGCCCGCTACATTTCCGATCTTCACGGAAGCAGGCGTGAGTACTTTATCCGTGATCGTGATCCAGGCAGTCGATTCCTGTTTTCCGTCTGCTCCAAGATCTGTTGCTTTTGCCCGGACAATAAACATGTTGTTTCTCGGCACCGGTGAAAGCACATAGTTTTTATCAAGTGTAAGTACGCCCGTTGTCTTATTGATACTGAGCGCATTTGACAGCGCATCATTATTAACCGAGGTGATCGTCCATTCCACTTTGTTCTCGGCAGGCTTATCCCATTTGTTTTGCGCATTGACATAGTAGCAATCCGCCGTGATTTTCATGGAAGCGGCCTTGTTCTCCGCCTTGAACAGTTTTGTGGACGGCAGATGGATCGCGATCTCATTGACCGGCGCTTTAACGGTAACGGTCAGGGATGCCGGCTGCGAACAGTACGCATCGCCCGGCAGGCACGGCAACACAGAAAGGGAATAAGTGCCGGGCTTCAGATTTGTACTGTCCTTGATCATAACACCCAGTTTATCTTCCGTAAGACAGATCACATCGGAATTAGCTTCCGTGTTATACTGATTTGTTAGGCTACTGTAGAATGATGCCTTTCCCAGCCTTGCATAGGAAGTCTTTGCCGAGAATTTCGCCGTGGCAAGCACTACGTTTTTCTCACCGGCCGTAAAGGAAACGTTTTTCTTATTAAGGCTCAGCTTCGTTTCATAACTCTGGTTTTTGGTGGATACATTCTTAAGTACCTTGCATTTAACGTCCGTCTGCTCCTGCACGAGGTTGGCCGGCACGAACTTCTGCGCATCACTGAGTTCCGGATCATCATTTATCACCTGAAGCAGACATACCCCGACATCGTACTTCTGTGCTGTTCCATCACCCAGATCGGCGCTTTCGTTCTTCGTCAATTTGACCGTACAGGTTGTACCCGCCTGATCTGCACGCACATATTTAACGGCATTGTCCTTCATGGGTGAACCTTCCGGCACGTCTGCCGCATTCGCCATCACACAATAATACAGATTCTTATACCCCTGCACGGTTTTCGGCACCCCCAGAGACAGCGTCATATCGATATCCGTGGACGATACAAATGTTGCCGTGGGTGCAGGAAGCTTTGCGGCCTCCGTCTCGACCGTAAACGCATTGCCGATCGGTCCTCCGTATTTGTCCTTGAACTGGAAGGTGAATGTTTTAGGCGCAAGCACGGAATATGACCCGCCCCGGTTGCTCAGCACCTCATGAAAGGCGCTTATCTCGACCACCGGATTGCCTTTCGCATCCGTTTCCAGCTTTACATAGTCAGCGTATTGCCCGGTAAAATCCGTTTGCAGACGGTTCAGATCCGCGCCCTTGTTCAGCGTGACAGGATAGCTCACCGTCGTACCGTTTATCTGTTTGACTTTTCCGTCCTGAAAACCTTTGATACCGAGAGCGGCCGGATCGATATTCTGTGCAACGATGAAGTTCAGCTCCATGGTACCGAACTCACCGGTTACAGTGACTTTGACCGGATCGGTCCCCATCGTGGCTGCCCCTGTCTGATCCAGCCGGATGCCGTTCCCGTTGATCGTTGCAAAACCGTCCAGTTTCTTCCCTTTCATCACGGCTGATACGGTCTGTATCGGCAGTTCCCTGCTTCCTGCAATTACGGATGCATAATAATTTGTCGGGAATGAATTAATATGGGCCGTAGCCTTGTTGTTATAGAAGACACCATTCACCTGCCATCTGGGGATTCCCGCTGCAGTGTATGAAACAACGGAATCCGCTGTGGCAACAAATTTGAAGGAACCGCTTTTAAGAGCCGCCGGCTGCAGTGTATCGTTGTATGTGACCGCGCTCAGTTTATAGTTATCAGCTGCTGCGGCTGCTTTCACAGTCACGGTCTGATACTGCGGAACGGAATAGACCGCAGAGGTCGTACCCTCACTTTCCGGCGCCACAAAGCTTCCCGCTATGCTGACAGTCGGTTTACAGATGCCTTCTCCGTAATTCACGGTCAGTCGGACCGGATCTGCGTCTTTTTCCTCGATCACCAGTTTTTTTCCTTCGAATCGTGTGCCCGCCCCTTTATAGGTCAGGATCCTGTTGGCATAGGTCCTGTCCGTCGTCTCTGTCAGGTTAAGCACCGCTTCTTTTACCCATTCATCTCCGTCATTGCGCCATAAACCTGCCTCGACGGTATACGCAACAGGCTCTGTCAGGGTAAAGGTAAAATCACTTGTTCCCTTGTTAAACGTGTATTTCCCGATATTTGTATCTGTCAGTTTTGCATTTTTCGTACTGAACTTTGCGTGGGATGCATTGTCCAGAATAAACCCGGCCTGATCAGAGACTGTTTTTGCTTTGAGTGTAACGGTTATTTCCGTATCCGATGTAACGGGAGGTGTTACATAATAAGCACTTGAACTCCATTCTTCTGTAGCCGACGGATTTTTCCGGTAAGTATCCCGCTGTGCATCAAGTACCGTTCTTCCCTGTTTTACTTCCACTGTATAATTCTCTTCATCATAATCTACATGAAATTCAAAGAGATCTCCGTTCTGCACTTCCGTTTCGGTCACCGCATCATAAGCAAAATCTTCTTTTAACGCGAGGATCCCGTCCCTGGTTTTCAGGACCGGTCTGTACGGATAAATATCTGCACCTGCCGAAGCATGGAAGGTGACCCGCTTCGGATCAGAAGGATAGCGTTCTTCGGTGCGGATGCCGATGATCTGGTCTCCGTCTACATGTATGTCAAACGACCCGTCTTCATTTTTTTCTATCGTCGACACCCCATTCGAAAGGTTGCGGCTATCAACATCCAATATCTCGTAACCTTCCTGCCTACTGGGGGCAAACCTCACCCGTGTAGGCTCTTCTCTTTCAGCAACTGTTACCGTACCGTCTCCGTTATCCGTGACATTCTCCGCTTCTGCATCGATACCCAGCGATTCTATTCCCCCGTTGGTAATAAACGTAAGCGTGTATACGGTGGGTTCCAGGGTGATCCCAAAAGTTACATTCCCGTTTATGGGTGTTCCCTGCTCATCAACCGTGATCTGATAAAGTCCATAATCGACATTCACGACTCTGGCCTCTGCCTCACCGATCTTTGCCGTAAAAGCGGTCAGGCTGTAACAGGGCGCGAGTTCAAGTTCCACCCGGATCTCAGTCGCATTCTCTTCGACATAATACACGGAATCCTGCTCCACAATATGCGCATCCTCATACGCCGGCAGGATGGTATACAGATCGTTTTCCATATCCTCGCTGATCGCCACGGTATAGGTGGGAGCGCCAAGCATTTCTTCCACTTCTTCTGCTTCTTCTGCTTCTTCTGTTTCTTCCAACTCATCCGTTCCAACTACAGCTTCGGTTTCCGGTATGATCTCTTCGCCGGCTACTTCTTCCTGCAGAATTTCATCAGCCGGTTCCGCTTCCGGCACCTTTGCCGGCTCTTCCCCGGGCGCTTCTCCGATCAGCTCATCTTCCGCGGTTTCAGAATAAACCACGGATCCGCCTGCCGGATCCGCCTGTATCTCCTCTGCAAACGCATATCCCGGCAGAGCCGTAACGATCATCGCTGCAGCGAGAAGTCCTGTCAGCATGCGTTTTGTGCCAAAATGCAGTTTCCTCATACCTAGCCTCCCATTATGATTTCATTTGTGGTCCGTATACAATGCAGACGCTCACATTGTAACAATTCTATTGTAAACCCGGGCAAAACGTTCGTCAATGTCACAATTCAAGTGTTTGTAGTGTTTACGCCGGAAATCGGTTTTGTTCCGTTGTCTATGTATAAATGTCCCGGTCTTCCATAAAAAAACACGCCGCCGAAGCTGCGTGTTTTTATAAATGGTATAAGTCCCGTTCCTGCCGTCCGTTATGGCAAAAAAGAAATTCCCGCAGGAACTCCCCATTATGCACGGACTGTTTTCACAAATTTTTCATTCAGTTCGCGGATGCCTACCGCCTCTTTGTATTCGTTTATAAAGCGCGGTGCCGGATTCCCGTCAAGCAGATCCAGCCACCAGAGCACATCCCGGAAACCAAGCATATCCCGGAAACGGACGGTACCCGATATTCTGGGATTGATCTCGAAGATATAGTTCTTCCCGTTCTTCCTGCGCAGCTGAATGTTGATGTATCCCTGCAGATGAATAGCATCTGCTACTTTATTGGCGAGTTCCGTAAACGCCGGATCTGTCACCAGTTCCACCAGATAACTGTATCCGTTTTTCAATTCCCTTCTGAATACAATAACATTTGTGATCTGTTCATTCCTGAAGAGACCGATCGTATATTCGTAAGCATCATCAATGTATTCCTGCAGAACACATCCCTCGGGGATACCTGTTCGCATAAAGCTCTTTCCGTCTGCGATCCGGATGTTTTTGGATCCGTTTGACCTGCAGGGTTTGCTGATATACAGCCTGTCCGGCTCAAGCATTCCGGGCTCCAGCCTGGAGTCAGGTGCATCCAGACCTGTTTCCTTCAGAAAACAGGCTGTTTTATGTTTGTCCAGACAAAGCGCGAGCACTTCCGGAGACTGGATCATCAGTTTGATCCCCGCGGCAAGGAAACGTTCCCTGACCGGATCCAGCCGCTCTATCTCCCGTTCGTTGGTGGGAATGATATAGCCGATCTTATTCTGCGTGCAGGTATCAAGCAGCCAGTCCGGATAGGCTGTATCAACGGCATAAGGGCATTGCCAGAACTGTTCCGTGATGTCCATTCCCGCTGCATAGGCGTTCACATCACAACCGAATACCGTTTCTCCGTTCTCTTTCAGGATCTTCAGTATGCCGTTTCCGATATCCCCGCTGATCGCGGTCACTAGGATTCTTCTCATTTAGGTTTACGCTCCAACACTTCTTTTAACTTAGCAAGATCCGGATCAAACCGGTCGATCTGTTCATACAGTCCGGTACGGTCCACCGGGATCGTGACAAATTCCGTCTCACCGGTCTTTGTATCAATGGTGGCAAAGCAATGTCCCCTGCCATCCCTTGGCTGCCCGACAGAACCCGGATTCAGGATCGTTGTGTCCCCGGCTTTACGCTTCATCTGACAGTGTGTATGCCCGAGAACAACATAATCGTACTTCTGATACGGCAGGATATCCGTGATCTCATTATCGGGATATAAGCGTCCTTCCAGCGGATCCGCGGGTGTTCCGTGGAAAAATCCGAATTTCACCCCGTCGTATTCTCTTTCTGCCATTGACGGCAGTGTATTCAGGAATTCCATATCCGCGGGATCGGTCTTGTCGGAAAGCGCCGCATAGGAATGTCCGTAGTTGCGGATCAGACGTTCCGCATCCTCTCTTCCCGCAAGCAGGTCGATCGCATATTGGTCATGATTCCCCTTGAGCCAGAGCAGGCCCGGGATCTGACGGAGGCTTTCGATCACTTCTTTCTGCCGGTAGTAGTAACCGAAGATATCGCCTAAAAAGACCGCCTGATCGTAACCGGTCTTACGGAGTGCATCCGTAAACACCTGCAACGCATCCTGATTCCCGTGTATATCAGAAAAAACCACGATCTTCATTGTTCTTCCCCAAGGATCCAGCGGATCGTATCTTCTACGGAATACGCCGGTACATAGCCAAGTTCTCTCTCAGCCCTGCCGCCGTCAAGGATCCACTGTACATGATCGTCCGGATCCGGCTTCGTGCCTGTGACCACTTTGGAACTGCTGCCTGTCAGGTACACGCATAATTTTGCCAGTTCCAGATTGGAGATCGAAGACCCGCCGCGGATCAGATACAGCCCCTGTCCTTTGAGCGCCAGACAGACGGCGTTTGCCACGTCGCGTACGTCAATATAGTTCTGGACCCTGGATCCCGTACCGTATACCTGAATATCCTGATCCATCCTGCACTTATCAAGCAGGAACCCGAGATAGGCAGTCTGTTTTTCCCGCACGCCGATGGGTGAACAGATCCTAAGGACCGATGTGCGGATGCCTTTTGCATCCAGGTCTTTTACGATCATTTCCCCGGCATATTTGGTCACATGGTACAGTGTCAACGGATTGACCGGGTGCTCCTCATCCACCGGACGCTTGACCGGCTCTCCGATCACCGGCGCACTGGACAGATAGACAAAACGCTCTGCCTGCAGACGGGCGGCCACTTCCGTGATATGCAGGGTACCAAGGCAGTTGGTGCGGATCAGCGATTCCGTCTCATTCATACGGATATCTGCCGCCAGATGAATAACTGCGCTGACCGTATCACCGGTCAGTTCCCTGCAGATCTGCTCTACGCAGGCATCATTCCCGATATCGGTCACGATGCTTTTGTATACATAGGGCGCTTCCACCGCGACCCTGTCTATCACAATAAGGCTGCATCCTTTTTCATGCAGCCTTTTACATACATATGTTCCTATGAAACCGCCACCGCCTGTAACTATTACATGGTTCATAGCATATCCACACTTCTCTTCCCGCTGATCAGCACACTCTTCTGTGCCGCAAGTACCGCATAGGAATCCACATCCCCGTCTGCATAGGCGGCTGCGCCGATCAGGGCAAAATCATGGATCTCCACATGATCGCGCACCGTGGCATTCGCACCCACAAAGCAGTGACTGCCCACTTTCGTACAGCCTGCCACAACAGCCTTGACAGAGAAGGTATTATAACTGCCGATCGTCGTATCATGTGCGATCATACAACCGCCGAAAAGCAGGTTACAATCGCCGATCACAACGCCGGACTCCAAGATCACGCCGTCCAGAATGTTATTTGCCGTTCCGATGATCACGTCATCGCTGATGATCGCAGTCGGATGAATATAGTTCTCAAAATGATAACCCATATCCATGCAGGTATCCATCAGCGAATGCTTGACCTGTCCCATCGAGGTGTAGCCGACGCCCATGATCAGTGACACATCTTCCGGATCATAATAGTCCGTCAGATGTTCCACGGGCACGACCGGCCGGTTACAGAACGTCTTTTCCTTTATGATGCTTTCATTGACGGCAAACCCGACCACCTCACCGGGTCCGGTGATGGTGATGTAATTGCACATGGTCAGTGCATGTTCGGCGTTTCCGATAATAACGATCTTTTTCATACTAATTACTCAGCATTTCCGCTTCCGCCTCATAGGATTTTTCCAGAAGCTTTCCGGTCTCATCATAGCGGATCTCACCAACGACCATCCAGTCGTTACATGTTTTACAGATCTCAGGCAGTTCATCCCATTTATGTTCCATCTGTTTTTTCACAAGATACTCATTCCGCCTCATCCAGATCTCTTTGATCGATTCTTTATTGACGTCACCGGACGGATAGGTAGCATCCACATCCATGACACAGTTGACGGCAATGCCTTCCCATGTGATCGGCAGGATCCCGATCCCGCTTCCGCACGCGATGCGTTCCTGTGCATTTCCGTCTGCATGATTATCGTATCTGCCGCCCCAGGAGATCAGGCGCCTGATACAGGTCCATGCGCCCCTCTCTCTCCAGTAGGAAAGGATCTGGTCGATCTCATGCTTGTTTTCATCCATTTCCATTGCCTTCACTTCAATGATCGGAGAAGTCAGGCCGCGTTCTTTCTTTCTCTGCAGAAGATATTCCGTGTTCCGGTACATGTCATCACGCTTGGCACCCACACGGATCTTCTCATAAACCTCAGCCGAAAAACCGTCGCAGTCGATACTGATAAAGTGCACACCGGAATCCAGAAGCATTTCTGCCATTTCTTTGTCAAGAAGCGTGGCATTGGTATTAAAGCAGAGGTTTTTCAATCCCTGCTTGACCGCATAGTCGATCATATAGTAAAGCCTGAACTTCGCGAGCAGCGGTTCACCGTAAAAATCAAGCCACACTCTGGTATACGGATTCTCTTTTGCGATCTCATCAACGATCTTCTTATAGAGCCTGATATCCATGGCACCCTTTTTACGCGTCAGTTTATCATGTGCGCACATCACACAGTTCAGGTTACAGTAGTTGCTCGGTTCGATCGCGATATTTAACGGAAAGTCGCGGATCTCGAATTTTTTTTCAAGATCTTTCAGGTCCTCATACATTCTGTTCGTCCTCCACATTGAGTTTTTCACGTATTACAAATTGCGGGATATGATTCATGGTCATGAACATCCTGCCTATATACTCACCGATCAGTCCCATTAGCAGCATCAAAAGGCCGCTGCAGACCAGGATCGCAGCAACAATGGATGTATAGCCGATCGGAACCATCGGATATATGATCTTCTTGATGACCAGGACAAGCGCCCAAATAAAGCCGATCACCGACAGGATCATTCCCAGGGAACTTGCCAGGCGCAGCGGTTTCACGGAAAAGCTTGTGGCATTGTCCATCCACAGATGCAAAAGACGCTTAAAATTATAGCCGCTTTTCCCGGCCAGCCTTTCTTTATGATCCAGTTCCACATTGGCTATATTCTTGGTGATCTGCATGAAATACCCGTTCAGGACAGGCCCCGGACTGGAGTATTCACGCAGCGCATCGATCACAAAACGTCTGGCAACAAAGAAGCTGGACATTTTGACCTTTTTGGGTTTTTCCATCAGCCATTCCATGGTCCATTGATTGAAATTACTCCCGGCCATACGGAAACGGCTTTCTTTTTTCTTGCGGAAATATGCATAGACGATGTCATATCCCTCTTCCAGTTTTGTGACCAGCACGGGAATGCCGGCCGCGGGATGCTGACCGTCATCATCCATGAATACAACATAATCTCCGGTAACAAACGGAAGTGCAGCCATACGTGCAGACTGCTGCCCGAAGTTTCTGGACAGACAGACGCCTGTAATGTTTTTATCTTCTTTGCAAAGAGATGAGATCACTTCCCAGACATTGTCTTTTGATCCGTCGTTTGACAGGATGATCTGATACGGATATGTGTTCTCCCTGCAGATATCCCTGATCGAATCCACCACCTGGCGGATCGAAGCGGACGAGTTATAGCAGGGAATGACAAATGAAAGTTTATTCATAAACGGTTCCTATTTTGCCTGATAAAAACGATCGATCAGGGCAATGACTTTTTCGGTATCCTCACGCTTCAGTCCGTAATGCAGGGGAAGCCTTAACAGTCTCTCGCTCTCCCTTGTCGTGTAGCGGTCTTCACCGACAAACTCCGCACATTTCCTGCCTGCAGGAGAACTGTGCAGCGGAATATAGTGAAATACGGAACTGACTTCGTTTTCTTTCAGGAAGGAGGATAACTCCGTGCGTTCCGCAAGGTCTTTCGTTTTAATATAAAACATATGGGCATTGTGCACGCATTCATCCGGAATGTAAGGCAGTCCGATCCGGTCTTTCAGATGCGACAGGCCCTCATAATACAGATTCCATGTGTTCATGCGGTCCTCATAGATCCGGTCCGCACTCTCCATCTGCGCATACAGATAAGCCGCGTTCAGTTCGCTCGGCAGATAGGAAGACCCAACATTTACCCAGGTATATTTATCGATCTGGCCACGGAAGAACTTACTCCGGTTTGTACCTTTTTCACGGATGATCTCGGCCTCGTCATTATCCTTCTCATCGCGGAGCAGGAGCGCGCCGCCCTCGCCCATGCTTAAGTTTTTGGTCTCATGGAAACTGTAACAGCCGTAGTTTCCGAATGTTCCAAGCGCTTTACCCTTATAGGTCGCCTGCAGTGCCTGTGCGGCATCCTCGATCACGAGCAGATCATGCCGCTTTGCGATCTCCATGATCGTATCCATCTCGCAACCGACGCCTGCATAGTGCACAGGCGCAATGACTTTCGTGCGGTCCGTGATCGCATCTTCGATCAGCGTCTCATCCAGGTTCATCGTATCCGGACGGATATCCACAAACCTGATCCTCGCACCGCGGAGCACGAACGCATTGGCAGTCGAAACAAACGTATAGGAAGGCATGATCACCTCATCGCCTTCCTCTATCCCGGCAAGGATCGCAGCCATTTCAAGGGCATGCGTACATGACGTCGTCAGGAGTGCTTTCTGCACCCCTGACGTCTGTTCGATCCAAGCATTGCATTTTTTTGTGAAGGCGCCGTCGCCGCAGATCTTATGGCTTTCGATCGCCTCCGTAATGTATTTACTTTCGGTCCCCACATAGGGAGGCACATTAAATGGTATCATCAGTTTACTCCGGCATTCTCACAGAGTTGTCTCAATTCTCCGATCGTATGATGGCTGACCATCTCCTCATACTGTCCCGTATAATCCCACAGGCCATGGAAGTAATTTACCTGATTTGCTGTAAAGGTTGCAGTTCCGTCTTTGCAGACCACGGTTGTTCCCGATGCTGCTGCCGCTGCCGCCGCTGCTGCTTCCGCTGCCGCTGCATCTGCTGCCGCCTTGGCTGCATCATCCTGCGCTTTCGCTGCTTCCGCCGCTGCTGCCGCAACCGGATCCGCCGCATTTGCTTTCTGTGCCTGATCCTCTGCTTTCTTCAGGGCGTCTTCCACGCTCTTGTTCTTCTGGTCTTCCAGCGCTGCCTGTGCTTCTTCATCGGAAAGTACATCCAGAAATTCTGTCTTGATATAGGCTTCGCCCTCGTCATAAACGATACGGCTCCAGTCATCCACTTCTTCCAATCTTAAGTACACTTCCCCGATCTCGCAGGTAGTGATGATATTGTCATTGGAATCCGTGGAAGGACTCTTACGGATACGGACTTTATCATTCGTACGCACATAGGCTTCTTTTTTGGCTTCCAGAGACTGTGCCGCCGCTTCTGCCTGCGCTGCCGCTTCCGCAGCCGCCTGTGCCGCTGCTGCCTCTTCCGCAGCCTTCGCCGCCTCTGCCGCTGCCCGGTCGACTACATTGAAGGTAAGGTAGTTACTCTCCACATCCTTCATCCTGACGCAGACCGTTACAACGCCCTCGCCATAGGTATGCATAACGGCCGTCCCGTCTCCGGACTCTTCAAAACTCACATTGGAGGCATCCGTGATATAATCCAGATCCTTTAATTTTGCTTTTTCGGGGTTCCCCTTGATCGTAAAGGTGTAATCCTGATTCACATCCAGTTCTGTTTCGGTAAATTCAGGCGTCAGCGCAATGGATTCGAGCTTTTTCCCAAACAGTCCGCTCTTGACCAGTGCAGAAATCCCGAATGCGATCAGCAATACAATAACGACCAGAAAAGCAAGTAAGATCGCCATCATTTGCAGTTGTTTCTTTTTTCTTCGTTTCAATGCCTTATCCTCCCTAAATTTATTATACTTCCCGTATCATACTTTACCAAATTATTACAAATATTACAAGCATAGCCCTATCTGTACAATATCGTTGTTCCGTCAAAATAACTGTCCGTCGAAAAACCGACCGAGATCATGTACGAAATAACGCCGCCCCAGTCATTTCCGATGATGTATACCGCATCTTCCCGCTCGTCGAACTCTTCGGGCAGATTCAGATAGATCTTTCCGAAATCCGTCTGCTTTTGCGTGCCGTATTTGGGATGCACATTCCCGTACAGACAGACAAACATCGGGATATAACCTGCAAGATCATCATAATTCAGGCATACGTACAGTTTTTTCTCATCCGCCGGATCGTAATGCTGCTCCGCATATGCGATCACATCTCCCGGTTTCGTGTTCATGAAAAGGTAATGAAACCCGTATTTCTCATTCTGTTCCCTGAAATAGAAGTTTGCAAACAGAAGGAACGAGAGCGCGACACACAATACCTGGAGGATCACGGTCTGCCTGCTCGTCTTCTCAAGACAGATCAGCCCGTAAACCGCAAAAACAATATATGAGATATAAAAGTGATTTGCTTTGTTGAAATTATTGGCAGATACCAGCAGCATAACAAGCCAGGAAGAAGCAAAGAAGAGAACGACCACGGATATAGCCTGCAGTTCTTTGTTTTTCACGGAACGGACCGTATCCTTAACAGCCATAACGGCACCGTACAGGATCAGCGGGATCATGCACAGATAAACCGGCCCGAATTCGGGAAACGCGTTATAGGTCAGCCCGTCCCCGCCGTACAGGTTGGTAATGATATTGGGCAGGTTGCGTAAAACATTGCCGGGTCTGATCTCTCCTCCCCTGAAATTATCTATGGGCACAAAATCCGTGAATCCGAGCGAGAAACTGCCGATCAGTCTCATATTGACCATCTGGAATATCAGAAGCGGAATGCCGAGAAGAACGACCGGGATCAGCATATACAGGCATTTCCACTCTTTTTTGACACGAAGCAGATACAGGATCAGCAAAACCAGAAACAGCGGGATGACCAGATACGAGATCGCATAAGTATATAAAGTGATCCCCCAGCCAAGTCCCGCAAGAACGTATATCCATGATTTTGCCTTCCGGCATGCCCTGACCGTCAGACACAGGCTGACAGTGGCGAGACTTAAGAACAGGTTGCAGTCAAGCGCCCATCTCTCGGATGTCATGAAATAGGGCGTCACCGTCACAAAAAGCGGGCCAAGCAGTGCCATGCTTTTATGTTCCGTGATATCATCGATCAGGAAAAAAGAAGAAAGGAAACAAAAGAAACCGCATACGACTGCGGGGATCCGGATCAGTCTCACGGAATAGGGAAAGACCTTCAGCAGCAGCATGGTCAGATACGCATAAAGCGCTGACTGGCCGCTGCCGTAGTTTTGCAGGTAGACCGGATAGCGCGTGAGGTGCCTGTCCATGCCGTATTTGGCAAGGCAGTCCGCATCGTAGGCCATCCCGATCTCATCCACATGGATGCCTGCGGGAATGATCCCCAGATAATACAGTCTTGTAAATGCGAACAGTAAGAGCAACAGGAAGAAAAAAACAAGATGATATTTATCCAGAATAGCAAATATCTTTTCCGTGATGCCGTTGCATCCCCTGACCGGATGCTTCGTGAGCGCCAGGATCACAAGCAGCAGAACAAGGCATGCCAAAGCCCCTGTAACGATCGTGTAAAACATACTCTCCTCCCCCGTCCTGTAAGATTTTTATTACAGGACCTTAGCGCCTTCCATTTCAAAACGGAATCGTACTTCACTCATCCCCGTATCTTTCAGCGCTTCACGCAGACGCATTTTATCCTTCGTGTAGAACAGCAGGAATCCGCCGCCGCCGGCACCGATCATCTTACCGCCCATCGCGCCGTTTTTCATGGCCAGTTCATACCATTCGTCGATCTGCGGGTTGGACATGCCGCCGGAGCGTTTTTTCTTATATTCCCAATGCACGTTCATGATATCCGCAAACGTGTCCAGATCACCTTTTTCAAATGCTGCCTTGCTCTGGTATCCGAGATCTTTGACAAAATCAAGGTTCTTGATCATATCCTGATTTTTATCCTTGCTCTTGTCGTCCTGCTCTTTCAGGATCGAGCCGGCCGAGCGGGAAAATCCGGTAAAATACAGGCAGAGATTATCTTCCAGGTTATAGAGCGTCTCCTTGGTGATGTTGAGCGGATCCACCCATACGTATCCGTCTTTATGAAAATTCATGCAGGTGATGCCGCCGTAGGCCGCAATGTACTGATCCTGCTTGCCGATCGGCTCGTGCAGCCGGTTCATCTCGATCTCACAGGCTTCCTCAGCCAGCGTTCTGGTGCTGACGATATTTCCCTGCATTGTATGCAGGGCACGAAGCAGGGCTGTCGTGAAACTGGAAGAAGAACCAAGTCCCGTGCCTGCCGGAATATCGGCCATGGAGCAGATCTCGATGTGATCGTTTTTCCAGTCAAGCATTTTCAGCGCTTCCCGGATGATCGGATGCTGGATCTCATCAATGGACTGCACACGTTCAAATTTGGAATACTTCAGAAAATATCCCGTATCAAACGTCTGATGCAGTGTCAGGTAGACATATTTGTCAATGGCAGCCGAGATCAGAAATCCTTCTCTCGATTCATAATAGGACGGCAGATCCGTTCCACCGCCTCCAAGCGATATTCTAAGCGGGCTTCGTGCAATGATCATGTTTTTTCCTCCCGATGTATTTGTCTATTCCATACATGTATTTAATCAAATCCCGGACTTATTTACAACCTTTATCACAAGACGGCTCACATTTTTAGCCGCAAATTTAAGCAGGGCGGCAACGGCAACAGCGACGGCGAGCGTCAGGAGCCTGTATATGTTGCTCTTTGGGAGCACATCTTTTTCGCAAAGGGAATCATACAGCCTGAAAAGCGCGATATGCGCCAGATAGAGTTCCCATGTTGTACTTCCAAACCATTCCAGGGGACGCAGGATCTGTTTCCCCATTCCGGATCCGGCCAGAAGACCTGCCAGGTATGACAGCAGATCACAGACACCCGGAACGATCAAAAGGAAGGGATACCAGTAGAGCCCCTTGCCCCACATGAGATCCGGATAAAAACGGTTAAAGAAAACAAGCAGACCGATCCCGCACACACTGCAGATTCCAAGCAGGATGTGATCAGACAGGCAAAACGTGAGCGTCTTTTCCGTATAGCGCTTTGCGGCATACATCCCTAAGATCATGACCGGCAGTCTGGTCACGATGATGATCCATACCGAATAATCCCAGAAAGCGGCTGACAAAAGCAGCGCTGCTCCGATGAGCAGGAGACACCGGTAAAAAGAAGTGATCCTTTTGCAGATAAACGTGGCTAAAAACGGAGTCAGGATATAGAAGATCCAGACCGCAGACACATACCAGTTAAATGCGAATCCCGTTCCCTTGATCCCTTCTATGCTGAAAAGATTACCGATCAGGGAAGAAAACGGCATATGATCAACAATGATCTTATATGCACACCAGGGTATCATGAAGCAGAAGTACGCCGGCAGGAGCCTTAACATCCTCCGTTTCAGAAAAGCACCCGCATCCGAATCTTTGATATAGGACAGATAACAGCCGATCCCGGTCGCAAAGAAGAAAATATCCACGCCGCCGTAACCGGAATCAAGTACCGCATCCACGACATGCCTGTCAAAACGGATCCCGCTGTGGTAAAGCATGACATAGAGCATGGCAAAGGCCATCCATATGCTCCGAAAGCGCATAAGCTCCACGGCTTTTCCGCTGCTCTTACTCTTTCTCTTAAAGATCAGCAGATCGGTCAGCACAAAAACTGCAGCGAGAAAGATGAAAGCCGGTTTATAGAAAAATACGGATGTTGTGATCAGGATATTGCGGATGGACAGATTCCCTATGCCATTGTATTTCATGCGCACTTCCAGATCCGGAATATCCCGTGTCGTATAGAAATGGTACGTACATACCTGTTTTTTTGCAGGCAGGCTGTCCGTTCCCAAAAGATGAATACGGTCACTGTTTTCAGCGGAATATATGCTGACGGTCTGATCCGTGTCACAGGTATATTCCACGCAGACATCATACATTCCTCGCGGAAGCGGCAGAAAGGGTCCGTAAATCAGCGCAAGATCATCTTTTTCCGGAAGATCTTCCGTGATCAGTTCCGGCGTTCCGTTCCATGCATTTCCGTCAAAGGAGGTATAACGGGATTCCCATTCCGCGACCGAAGGCGACAGAACCTGTACTGTCCTGCTTCCCTTAAAGATCATTGCAAGAAGCATGCCAAGCACAAGTATTTCCGCCAAAAAAACGATTCCGATAGAAAGCTTCTGTTTGCTCATTCTGGGTCTGCTCCCCGTTTACTCCTGCGATACTGCCATACGAAATATGCGATCGATGCAGCAAGCGTCAGTAACGATATCACGTATCCGAGTTTAAATGTCCAGGGACCTGTATAACAGATCTCGAGCGCCCCGATCTCATTGCTTTTGGGGAACACAACACGGATCCTTCCTTCATCCCCCCTTGTGACCGGCAATTTCACGCCTGCCATGTTGGATGGCACATAATAGGTGGCCTGATAGCCCGGATAATAGAACAGCGGAAAATCAATGTGGTTGTAATCCTCAGTAACATAGAACTGACAGAGGATATGCGTACCTCTCTTTTCATAGAGCGTCACATTGATGTTCGGATTGGATGTGAATAACTGATCGTTTCGTATGCATGCGTCACTGCAATCGCGGGGCATATATTCGGGAACATCGTAAAAACGTCCGTAGATACGGGTATAATCGTCCTCCCCGATGTCAGTGAAAAACGTTGATACATAAGTGACACCGCATATGAGTGCAAACAGGATGCATCCCAAAACGATCCCGTTTCCGATCTTCTTTTTCTCTCCCCCGAAAACAGCACGCAGTGCAATGGGTGCTCCAAAAGTCAGACACACCGTACACACGGCCAGATATCTCGAAGGGAACTGGAAATACCCGTTGAGTTCCCGGATCAGCGGGATGCGCTCAAGGAGTTCCCAGGGCATCCATTTCATGTTGAGTACCACCGTCAGGATGCCGATCACAAACAGGCGCAACATAAGCCCCGTCTCCGGACTGTCTTTCTTTCGCAGATAGAAAAATGCCGCGGCAAATAAAAGCAGGAATAACGGGATGGAAACCGGTCCCAGAGAGGAAGTGCTTCCGATCTTGCTCAGGGTGTGCCACAGCTTCCCGCCGTACGCCTGAAACGTGTCTTTTGCAGCCGCAACACTCAGGCCCGCCTTCATATAGGTGAGTATCGGGATTAGGTTCATGGCGTTCAAAAGAAGGGTAAGCAGCGCTACAACCGCCAGCTTTTTTATCTTTTTCAGGGTGAATCTGTTTATGTATGTCAGCAGCAGGAAGGCTGAAAACATGGAAACCATCACACAGGACAGTATATGACTGCAGATGATCCCCGTAAATCCGATGACAAGCGGAAGGATCCCTTTCCTGTCATCGTCGGAATGCATCAGGTGATAGAACCCTGCGATCACAACAGGGAAAAACAGCAGGGCGATCACTTCGCCGATCGCGCTTCTCAGTAAAACATCTGCCATCCGGTAGGGGAAAAGCAGGAATAAGATCGCAGAGACGGTCGCATCCGTATCGTTTTTCGTGACGGAACGTACGCCGTAATACATCCCGGCCGCAGACGCGATCCCGATGAAGATGAGCAGGAGCTGATAGCACCCGACCACAGATACATGGTGGGAACGCAGGAACGTGATCGGATACAGGAAACATTGCGGATATATCCTTCCCAGCATTCCAAACCCTTTATAACAGTACGGATAAATGGAAGCAGGGAACTGTCCTTCCGCCATCGCCTCCGTCATTCCCTCGATCCGGGTCCAGTGAAATCCGAGGTCGTGTCCTCTGCGTACATAAAATCCCCAGCATGGCAGGCTTTGGATCAGGAATGCAACGCCGAGGATCCCCCATAAGCATTTCTGATAGAGTCCTGCTTTCAGGAATACAGGCGTATTCACAAAGACCACGGCCGCCGCAAATAAACAGAACAGCAAAAGCGCCTTGCAGACAGAATCATGATACACCTCCCGTTCCGAATACAGAACAACGTCATGACAGGTGAAGGTTCCCGTATCCAGAGAGGACACACTGAACAGGATCCTGGCATTGTCTGCCGGATTATCAAACGCGACCACGGGCGTTCTTTCCTCTCCTGCAGCCAGCCCTATGGAACAAAGCATGTTTCCGGTCCCGTCCTCCACCGTCAGTTCACGGTCCATATCAGACGAATAAGTAAACCGGACCTCATAATGTCCGGCCGGAAGAGCCAGTCTGTCCTTGGGCAGTTCTTTTTCGATCACGGAGGATCTGACCTCCATCTCTCCGGTAAAAGAGCGTACCATGCTCATGTAATACACAAGGCAGACTCCTGCAGATAAAAGGAGTGCAGCCGCGGACAATATGATTCTTTTGGGTTCCAGTTTCGGTATCTTCATGTTTGTCACCGGTGTATATTTATTGTTTTCTGCGGCAGATCATCCTTCTGCCGTAGTACCACGCAAACTGCACAAGGATCAGCAGGGTCAGCTTCAGCAGGAATACATGATACCATGCATGATAATGTAGAAGCGCCTGCAGGATATCATTCGAAAAATGCCACATGCAAAAATCAAACGCGAAAAACAGCAGGGTGTTCCGGCCAAGTGCGATCACCGGCAGAAACGCCGTTAACGCCCGTTTCCTGCATAGGCCGCAGGACACTGCCATCACAAACACGGACAGCAGCACCGCCCCGCAGATCCAGAGCGGGAAATGGCCGTATTTCATGGAGCGTACGCTGACGCTGCCATTCAGTTTTACAACGTGGATCCCGCAGACCAGGATCACAAGCAGCAACGGTATTTTGTCGCGAAGCCTGATACCGTCTATCTTCCGGATCAGGTCGTATTGTCTGATCAGATATCCGGTCTCCGCAAATACAAGTCCTATCAAGGCCGGACCCAGAGTCCATGGCAGATCGGGACATTCGAAATGTGCCATGAGTGCAACCGTGACTGCGCATAACAGAACAATCCCGGCGCGGAGCGCTTTCGAACCGATCCTGTGCAGAAAATACATCCCTGTCATGGTCAGGAACAGTGCCGGAAGAAACCATAACGGCAGACAATCCGGCAGTTCTTTTCCCGCATACACGATCTCTCTCAGATATCCTAAGATCATAGGGATTGAGATCCTTGTATCGATGGCGGTCTTGACCAGCGTGATCACCAGATTGATCCCGCAGAGCAGGAAATACGGGATCATGTATCTCCTGAACAGTTTGCGGATATAGGCCGCACCATCCGTCTTATCCGTGTAGAGGTACCCGGAAAGGATAAAGAACAACGGCATATGGAATCCGAAGATCAGCCAGACAAACGGGAACTCCGTGTGTCCGAGCAGGACAAGCAGCATGCCGGACCCGCGGCACAGATCGATCCATATTTCACGCGAACTCTCCGCTTCCTCCGTACGCTTTTTATATATGATCAGCAGACATATGTTCAGGATAAAGCAGACCAGTACGAGCACGATAAATGTTTCCCTAAGCAGGAACGCACTGGGAACGACGTTAATGTTCCGGATGTCCAGATTTCCCGTACCGTTATAGTGCATCCGGATCTCAAGATCGTCCACGCTTCCAAGCAGCGTAAAGTGATAAGTGACCTGTTCACCGCCCGCGGGCAGGATCTCCGGTTCATGCCGCAGGATCCTGTTGCCGTTCCGGAAGGAATAGACGGCAAACGTCTGATCCGCATCACAGCTGTAGTCGACCGAAACGCTGTAGCATCCGGCAGGAAGTGCAAAAAACGGCCCGTAGATCAGATCAGTCTCGCTGCCTTCTTCTGCATCGTCCGGATAGAGCGCTTCATCCGCATGCCATTTCCCGTCCGTATAGGTGGTGATCCTTGATTCCCATGCCGAAAGATCCGGATTCAGAACGGCCTGCTCCCTGTTATGCGTAAATAAAAGAGCGCCCACTGCCCCGATCATAAGGATCTCTGCCAGAAATAGGATAATAAACTTTTTGACCGACATTTCAAAGCCTCAACTATTGTTTTAGTTTCTTACGGAACGGGATCATCCAGAGGATCAGCACAGCTCCTGTCAGGACCGATACCGCGTATCCGATCTTATAATACCACATTCCCTTATACTGAATATCAAGCGCCGCCACTTCCGGTGTGTTCGGCAGAACGACCCGGATCCTTCCCTCATCCCCACGCTCCACAGGCAGGCTGATCCCCTCCATGTGTGAAGGCACATAGTAAGACGCCTCATATCCCGGATAATAAAACAGGGGAAAATCAATATGATTATATTCCTCTGACACGAAGAACTGGCAGACGATGTGGGTCCCTTCTTTCTCATAGAGCGTCACGCTGATATTCGGGTTGGACGTGAAGAGATCGTCATGCACAGCGCATCCGGGACCTGTCTCACGCGGAAGATATTCCTGCACGAGCATCAGATCCAGCCCTCCGTAAAGTCTGTCGGCGTGCCCTTTTACAGGCATCCAGTTCAGAGAGGAATGGAAACCGGCAAGAATGACAAATATCGAAACAAGAACGTATGTTATCGTCTCATATACATGGTTTTTAATGCGGCCGGCAAGATCCGGAAGCGCGATCCCCGCTCCAAAGGCCAGTGTCACGGTTGAGATCGTCAGGAATCTGTACGGGAACTGGATATAAGTAGCCGCAGTTCCGACTGCGCCCATCTGCGCGATCTTTGCCCAGGGAAGGTGACGCAGGGAAAGAATTGCAAAGAGAAGGCTCACGATCAGGAACTTTCCGGTCCATCCGGCAGACTGTTCATCATTTTTATCACTCTTATATCCGGCAAACAATGCAACGGCCATGATCAGGAAAAAAGCCAGGCCTGAGATGCCAAGCGGCGGAACGTGATTGTAATCAAATCCGAAGATCGTCAGAACGGTACCGCCAAAGCCAAATACCTCCGGCTTCAGTATTTCCGTGTTCAATCCGGCGCGCATATATGTGACCAGGGGAAGGAGCAGGCCCATGTTGACCGCTACGGTCAGTGCTCCTGCGATCAGCAGATCACACCAGATCTTTTGCGTAAATACTTTCCGTACATGCAGCAAGAGCAGGACAAAGATCAGCAGGGCTGCCAGGATGACGCCTATGACATGGCTCTGCGCGATCCCCGTACAGGCAATGACGAATTCGAGGATCCCTCTTTTCCTGTCCTTTTTCAGGATATGCATGATGCCGGCTATGAGCAGGGGCATAAAGCCCATCGCAATGACTTCCCCCAGGGCGTTCCTGTAGAACACATCCTGCAGGTGATAGATACTGACACTGTAAAAAAGAGAAGCAAGCGTTGCGGAGAGCTCGGACTTTGTTACGGATCTGACGCTGTAGTACATGATAGCGGCCGAGAAGATGCCTGTCAGGATAAACAGGATCTGGTAGCAGCCAAGTACCGATACCGGCAGAAAGCGCAACAGGGAAACCGGATACAGGAACAGCTGCGGATACATTCTGCCCAATACGCCGAACCCGTTATAGCAGTAGGGATAGATCGTCGCCGGAAACTGGCCGTCAACAAGCGCATCCGCGATCCCCGCGATCCGCGAGCAGTGAAAGAAGCCGTCATAACCGCACTTATAATGATTCATCCAGAACGGAAGGGTACGCACGATCACAGATAAGGCTAACAGCCCCCAGAGTCCCTTTTGCATGCCGGATGCCGCCCGGAAATGAGAAGTGAAAGCAAACAAAAGCAGGGCCATGCAGCAGAGAAACAAAAGTCCTGCCTTGACGGCGGAATCATGATAGATCTCCTTTTCGGAAAACAGCGTGATCTTTGAACAGTCAACAGGGTCTTCCTGTACGGAAGCGTCCAGCGTGATCCTGCAGTCTTCTTCGGGAACGGTGAAAGCCGCCTGATGGGAAAGATCCTGCCCCGCCGGTAAAACGGTTTCGTACAGAATATCTCCATCACGCGTTACAATGGAAAAGGCATGGTCTGATCCTGCGGTATACTGAAAAGCGATCTGATAGTCTCCTGCGGACAGGGCGACCGGCTGGCTTTCCGTGATCACTTTCACGGATAGACCGATCTCTCCCGTGTATTCCTTGGAGAGCATATGTTCATAGAACAGACATCCTGCCAAAGACAATACGCTAAGCAATAGAAAGAGCAGAAGGCGTTTCGGATGTTGTTTGATCTCATCTAACCATTTCATGTTCGGCATTCCACCATTTACCGGTATAATATGATCTCTTTATCAAATGTCACGTCATCATGAAAACCGAGCGAGAGCAGATAAGAGATCACCCCGCCCCAGTCTTCGCCGATGATATAGACCGCATCCTCTTCCGGATCGAACTCCTCCGGAAGGTTCAGCCGGATATTTCCGTAGTCCTCTCCATCCGGTGTCCACATCTCTGCCGGCACCTGATCGTAGAGTCCCGCGAACAGATTCTGCAGATCGATATCGCTGTAATCCAGGCACACATACAGTTTTTTCTGATGCTGCGGATCATACTGCTGTCTGGCATAAGCGATCACATCTCCGGGTTTCGTGGTATAAAAGAGCGTATGCAATCCGTATACTTCATTCTGTTCCCTGAAGTAGAAGTTCACAAACAGGAGAAACGACAGGCCCATACAGAGCAGACAGACCATCACGCTCCGCTTAAAGATCCTGCCAAGCGAAACAATGCCGTAGACGATAAAGACCAGAAAGCATACATAGATCACGTTCATGTTTCCAAGCCCCGGATCTGTCAGAAGCGGGAACACAAGCCAGGATGCCACGAAAAACAGCACGATGACCGCGATCAGGGAAACGCTCCTGCGTCTGATGGAACTCACCGTATCATAAATTGCCAGGACCGCACCATACAGAAGGAGCGGGATCATGCAGGGGTATACCGGCCCGAACACGGGCAGTGCATCATAGAGCAGGCCGTCACTTGCAAACATCGCCATGAAGACACAGGGCAGATTTTTGAACGCATTATGGAAGCTGAATTCGGAAGCCCTGTAGAATTTAAGCGGTCTGAAATCGGACAGACCAAGCGTAAAGGCATCCAGTAATCCCATGTTGACCATCTGGAAGAGCACCAGCGGAATGCCGAGTAAGATCAGCGGGATCAGAAAAGAAACGAGATCAAGGACCGTTTTCTTTTCCCGCCGCAGGCAGACCAGATATACCGCCAGAAACAGGACAAAAAGCGGAATGATCAGGTAAGAGACCGCATAGGTATAAAGGGCAAGGCCCCAGACAAGTCCTGCCAGCACATAGAACGGCCGTTTTCCGGACAAAACGGCTCTGACCGTGAGAAACAGTGCGACCGTTGCAAAACTCAGGAACAGGTTGCAATCAAGCCCCCAGCGCTCCGAAGTCAGGTAATACGGCATAACGGTCACAAGCAGCGGCCCAAGCAGTGCAACTGCCCTCTCCGGTGCCTTCTCACTCTTTGTGTCCGTAAAATATCCGTGCGCGATGTCTTTGACCAGAAAGAACGAAGCGATAAAAGCCATGCATCCGCAAAGCACTGCCGGCAGGCGGATGATCTTAACGGAATAGGGAAATACTTTCAGCAGCATGGCTGTCAGATACGCATACATGACCGACTGTCCGCCACCGTAATTTTCCAGATAGACGGGAAAATGCACATGATGCCTGTCCATGCCGTAGCGGGATAAGGAAAAAGCATCATACGCCATACCGAGTTCATCCACATGAATGCCGGCAGGGATCAGTCCCAGATAATAGAGTCTGGTAAACAGAAACACCAGAAAAATGAGTATCGTGAAGAGAATATGGAATCTGTCAAGAAACAGGATCAGACCGGAGGAAAACTTCTCCAAAACAGATCCTTCTGAATCTTTTTTCCGAAAAACCAGTGTCAGGATCACCGTGACCAGTGTAAATACGGCCAGTGATCCGATCAGAACCTCATAAAACATCTTTCTTTCCTCGCATATATCAGATTATATTATGATTTTGCCGCCTCGGCAATAATCAGTTGTGGTATCGGGCGCGTTTTGATAAAATATAGAAAAATCAAATGAGGTTTTTTCGTTGAAAACTGGTATCATCACATTTCATTTTGTGAATAATTTCGGCGGTGCGCTGCAGGCCTATGCACTGAAAAGCGCATGCGAGGAATGCGGCGTCGAAGCGCATCTGATCGATTACAGGCAGTGGTTTATCCGTTTCACCGATATGGTCCGCATGTTTCCGGTCGTTAAAAATCCGAAAGTCATTTTTGCCGGATTGCGTACGATGCACGCACGTGTCCGCCGCAAAAAACGCTTTGCCGCCTTTCGGGAACGCTATCTGTCCATGAGCAGGACATACTATAGTGCAAAAGCGCTGTTCAACGATCCGCCTGCCTATGACAAATACATCTGCGGAAGCGACCAGATCTGGAACACGTTCATCACCTGCGGGATCGAATCCCCCTACTACCTGGCATTTGAAAAGGATCCGCAGAAGAAATTTTCCTACGCCCCGAGTTTCGGGAGTTCCACGGTCCCCGTAAGATATCTGAAAAGGATCCGGGAATATCTGAACGAACTCGGTGATATTTCCGTACGTGAAAAAGAGGCGATCGGTACGGTGAAAAAACTGACGGGCAGGGATGCCCTGCAGCTGATCGACCCGACGCTTCTGATCCCTGTTTCGCAATGGGAAGCGCTTGCTGAATCCGCTAAGATCAGGATCCCTTACAAAGAATTCATTCTCGTTTACATTATGCAGAAAGACGATACGGTCTATGAATACGCCGGACGGTTAAAGGAAAAATACAATATCCCGGTCGTGGAGATCGGCCGCTACGGTTACAAGGCTTCTTTTGTGGACCGCTGTATCGTTGATCTGGGACCGCTTGAATTTGTCTGGCTGTTCAGGAATGCCACGCATGTTTGCACGAATTCCTATCATGGCATATTATTCTCGATCCTGTTCTCCAAAAAGATCTGTATCATTCCCTGCAAACGTTTCAAGTCACGCATCGACAGCCTGACGGAACTGTTTCAGATCGAACAGGGCAGCGATGTGAACGATCTTGCTCTGGATGTGCACTATGACAGGGAACGGATCCGTGAGACACTCGCTGTCGAAAAAGAAAAATCCATGAATTATCTTCGGAAAAATCTGGGAGTATCAAAGTGATAACGATCCGTGACGACAACAAAACAGAGTGCGTCGGCTGCGGCGCCTGTATGCAGGCATGCCCCGCGCATTGCATCACCATGCAAAGCGATGCCGAAGGCTTCCTGTATCCCGTGGTTTCCATGCAGGACTGCCTGCAGTGCGGGAAATGCGAACAGGTCTGCCCCCTGCGCTATCCGTTTTCCGATACGGATTCTCTTGCATCTCCTGTTTCCTACGGCGGTTATCATACGGATGACGGCATCCGTGAACAGAGTTCCTCCGGCGGCATCTTCACACTGTTTGCCGATGATCATCTCAAAAGAGGCGGTATTGTCTGCGGATGCAGACTGGATGATCAGATGAAGGCCGTCCATGTCTGTGTTGATCACGCGTCCGGTCTGAACGCCCTGCAGGGCTCCAAATATGTCCAAAGCGATCTGAACACCGTATATACACAGATCAGGGATCATCTTTCAGCTGCAAGGCCCGTGCTGTTTGTCGGCACCCCGTGCCAGTGCGCCGGCCTGAAGAGTTTTCTCGGTAAGGAATATGAGAACCTTCTGCTGGTTGATTTTATCTGTCACGGCGTCCCCTCTCCAAGCGTATTTGAAAGCTATATCCGCTATCTGGAAGAAAACGCCGGATCAAAGGTCGTGTCTTTCCGTTTCCGCAACAAAGACAAGGGGTGGAATGCATCCGGCCTGCAGCTTGGCACAGCCGTTTCCTACGCTGACGGCCATACCGATAGAAACTATCCTGCCTTTCACGATCCGTTCATGAACGGCTTTCTCTCAGACCTCTGTCTGCGGCCTGCCTGCCACGCCTGCGCTTTTAAGAAGATCCCGAAACTGACGGCGGACATCACGATCGCCGATTTCTGGGGCATCGACAAAGTGGCTCCTGCCCTGAACGACGGAAAAGGCACTTCGCTTCTTCTCATCCATTCCGAAAAAGGAAGAAAAGCCTTTGAGGCCGTAAAGGAAAACATGGTGTGCGGGGAGGTCCCTTTCCAAAAAGCATTGCGCAGAAATCAGAGCCTGTTCCGGTCGGCCGTACCGCACTTTTCCAGAAACAAGTTTTTCAACACCCTGCAAAACAGAGGATTTCAGACAGCTAAACGAAAATATCTCTCTGCCTTCTTCTGGGCGTTTTGCCGCGGCATGCGTATGATCTGGAGCCTTCTGGAAAAAACGGCACGCCTCGTTTTGTCTCCCATCCTGACACGGATCTATCCGAAATGGGATGAAAAAAACTGGGAAGAATTCTTCCGTTTTGTCAAATTCGCCATGATTGGCGTGTCCAATGCCTGCGTGTCCTATACGGTCTATCTGACCTGTCTGTTCCTTCTGAAACCGCTGCATTGGAATTATGATTACATGGCAGGCAATACCATGGGCTTTCTGATCAGTGTGCTCTGGTCCTATAATCTGAACAGCCGGCTTGTTTTTTCCGTGAAGCCCGGCGAAAAGCGGTCTGCTCCGAAAACGCTTTTGAAAACCTATCTCTCTTACGGTTTTTCGGGGATCATTCTGAACAATCTGCTCGGCACCCTCTGGATCAGGGGGCTCGGCGTTTCCAAATATCTCTCGCCCTTCCTGAACCTGCTCTTCACAGTGCCGGTCAATTACCTGCTCAACAAATTCTGGGCGTACAGCACGAAAGGATTTAAGAAGAAAAAAGATGAAAAAAACAACCCTGCATAAAAATCACGCGCTGATCCTGACTGCGTACGCGATCCTGCTGCTGTTGCTGTTATTTTACTTTAACCGCATGCGCAGCACGGAATATGCATATTCCTATGACCTGAATACCTTTTCACTGAACGCCGGTCACGTGGATGCGGAGGGCGTACTGACAGTGGATGAGACTTCCGGATTTAACGGGGTGTTTGCGGATCCGCCTGCGGCACATTTAAGGAGCGGCGATTACACGATCACGATCACCTATGAAAGCACCGGAGACAACAAACTGCACATTTCTCCAAACAGCAATCTGGACCGCTATATCCCCCTGCCTGCTTCCGAAACGCAGGTCAGCGAAACCTTTTCGGTCTGGCCCGCTTCCGATCATTTCCATGCGTGGCTGGTCTATGACGGCAGCGGAACGCTTTCTGTCCGTGATATCACGATCACATCGTCCGCGCCGCTCTATACGGATTATGAGTACTTTATGATCCTGACCGTTCTGACCGGTCTGCTGCTTCCTGTCTGCATATGGTTTATGTGGAAAAAGCTGCATTTTACCAAACAGCAGTGGCTTACCGCCGGACTCCTTACACTGGCGGCTTTCATCGTAAGTTTTCCGGTCTTTTTGGGACGGCTCTGGATGGGGACGGATACCAGACCGCATCTGATGCGTATGGACGGCGTGAGTTATGCGCTCTCCGAGCACAGGCTTCCGACGGTCATTTATCCGAATTACTGCAACGATTACGGAGAGATCAGCTGTATTTATCCGGACAAGTTTCTCTACCTTCCCGGCCTCCTGCGTAACCGCGGTGTTTCCATGGTAGCATCCCTTGGAACGATCCTGTTCCTGATCAATCTTGCCTCGCTTCTGATCGTTTATTTCTGCGCAAAATACATGTCCGGTTCAGCCATGGCTGCCCTGATCTCCGCCATTCTCTTTACCTTCTTTCCGTACCGCATGTATGTGATGTACGGGGGCGGACAGGCGCTCGGCATGGGGATCGCACTCATGTTTTTCCCCTTATTGTTCACAGCCCTTTACGACATCTTCTTTAAGGATGGTAAACACTGGTATCTGCTCACCATTGCGGTGGCGGGACAACTGTGTTCGCATATCCTCTCTTTTGTTCTGGGCATTGTCCTAAGCGTGATCACTTTGCTCTTTGCCCTGCTTATTCTTTGGAGAAAACAGAACCTAAAAGCAAAGATCGGAAAGATCTTTCTGTCTCTGTTAAAGGCGGTAGGTGTCTTTCTTGTTACCGGTCTTTCCACGATCGTTCCGTTTGTATATTATTACAGCTGGGGGCTCTCTGTCGGGACGATGAAACTCGAGTTTTTAAACACCCTGCAGCCGCTGTCTGTCAGTTTTCTGTCTGAAAGCGGCGCCTACCATCTGCTCCTGCTTGTACTCGTGATCATCCTGGCTGCATGCATCCTGAAAAAAAGGATCAATACCGCATGGGAGCCGAGGCAGAGTGTCTTCTGTATATATCTGCTCATAGCCGGCTTTATCCTGTTCTGGATGTCTACGGCCCTGTTCCCGTGGAAACCGGTTTCCTATCTGGGTCCCATATACAGTGCCCTGCAGTCCTTCCAGTTTGCGGAACGCTTTATGCTTGCGGGCACATCTGCGATCTCGCTTGGATTTGCCATCTTTGTCGCAGGCATCATCCGCGCGGCAGAGGATGCACCGAAGAAACGGCTTTGTACCGGCATGACTGCGCTTCTTCTCGTTGCCGTCTTCCTCGGGACGCTCACAAGCTGCCGGCAGATCGCAAATTGTGATACCTGCGTACATGACCGTATGACCGGCAATATCTATTACAAGCAGGCCGGTTACCTTCCTGCCGGAACGGATATTTCTTTCTATGAGTCTTCTCTTCCGAATTGCGGGGATTGGGATAGTGTGGAAAATCTGGTGTACTTAAAGAACGGAACCTCGGTCCACTATGAATACATCTGTAAGAGTGCGGATAATTATATGGAATTCCCCCTGTTCTATTACAAGGGATATCATGCCTATAATGCAGAGGGCGTGGAACTGCCCATCATAAACAGTGAGCATAACCGGATCATGCTGGCCCTGACACAGAGCGAAAGCCCTCAGGTGATCGATATCCGGTTTACAATGCATCCTCTGTTCTATGTCAGCGCTCTGATCTCACTGCTTGGAACTGCTGCACTTTACGGATACATCTTTTATACTAACCGATCTGGAAAACAAACATCCCGAGAAAGATAAGAATGATCCCGATCATCCTCTTTTTGCCGATCTCTTCGTGTAACACGAATCTTCCGAGGATCAGCACGAACACATAAGAGAGTGAGGCAAGTACGGGCGCATACTTATACGGCATGTAGCGCATGGCGATCATATTGAAAAAGATCGTTGCAAACAGCATCCCGTAAGATAAGATGATCCTGTAATCCAGATACTGCATCAGTCCCTGTCTGCCATTTGGCTTCATGGCCGCGAATTTCAGGATCAGTTGTGAGAGCGCAGCCACCAGGCCGCTGACCGTATAAATACCTATCGCGATATAAATGTTCATGATGTCACCAGATACGTTCCTGCAAATATAATGACCGTTCCTGCAAGGTTCCATGCCGTGATCTGTTCCCCGAAGATCAGGAAAGCCCACAACATTCCCCAGAAAATGATCATGCCTTTACACATATACGCAACCGTCAGATCCACTTTAGTCAGGATCTTCTGCCATAGGATCGCATACACTCCCAGCACCGCAACCGCCGCAAACAGCAGTAGCAGTGTCACGGGCTTAAAAAGCCCCTGCGATTCCCACCGCGTGGAAACGACCTTGATCAGAACGCTGTTGATGGAATACAGTACGTTCATGATCTGCAGTATGATAAAAATGCCGATCCGGCTGCTTTTTTCTTTCATATGTATCCTCTCACCTATTGAACTGCACCCCAGAATTCCGTAGGATAAACCATGTTTCCGACCTGCAGGTCATATTCGGCCACCTCTGTATAACCGTACGAAGACAGAAGTTCTCCGTCCACAAACCATTCCCCGTCAACCGGGCAGGTAACAAGTGCGTATTCCTGTTCCTCGATCTTATTCAGTGCATCCTCTTCGTAACGGTCAAAAGTCTCAAAGAGCAGTCCGGCATCCGGAAACAACGTCTGCCCGAGTGGATCGCTCTCCCACTGCTCCTGTCTGTTATCATCCATGGCTGCATTGTCATGCCCCGTCGCAAAGATCGTGTCCCCGTTCTGTACCCCTTCGAAAGCCGTCGGATAATAATTCAGGACTTCTCCCTGTTCCCTGTATTCATCCATCAGCGTATATGCACTCTCCCAGGTTGCGATCTCCGTATCGTTCAAAAGATGCATCGGCAGTTTCCTGAACCCGAAATACACGGTAAAAACAGAGAGTGCCACATAACAGGCCATATAGATCTTTTCATGCCCCTGTATTTCGATCTGTTCCGTCCGGATCAGTGCGTAGATGATGAGCGACGGAAAGAGTAACTGCAGGAAATAGGTGAGATAAGCCCCGTCATGTCTGGCAAAAAAGAGCAGCATCAGAAGCTGTACCGGGATCTGTATACCAAAGAGCAGTATCTCATCTCCGATCCGCTCAGCTTTCCCGCCTCTTTTTTTCCGGATCAGGTCCCATACAAACGCTGCCGCGATCATCAGGTAAAATCCCGCAAAGATGCGGCTTAAATAGAGAAACTGCTCAAAGAAATAAGCGATCCCGCCGGTCTGCGACTGCGTGCCGGTTCCTGTCGCATTGGATCCGTAGAACATCGTCATGACCGTATAGTCCCAGTAAAGCGGCCAAAAAACGGCGATCAGCGCCACACTGACGCCGGTAAAGAACACGCAGTATAAAAACAGTTTCAGTGCATCCCGTTTGGACCTGAACCACATATACAGGAAGATGCTGATACAGATCCCGACAAAATATAACTTGATGTAAAACGTGAGCACGATACCAAGCGAACACCAGAGCGGTTTATGTTTCAGCGTCGGATGTACGGCAAGATACAGCGTCAGAAGCGTCACGAAGATCCCGAGCGCGTCGGGCGCGGCACTGGTATAGCCGTAGCGCCAGTGACAGAACATCACGAGCAGAAAGGCGAGCGCAGGCCCTACCGTCGTACGGCTGTATCGTAAAACAAGCAGGAAAGCAAGTAACCCGCTTAAGATCATGGCAAGGAAACTTACAATGTAAAGGGAAAGCAGGACATTTCCGCCAAAGAGAAAAGAAAGTCCGCCCGCGAGCAGACTGTTGACAAACGGATACAGATAAACAACCGGCGTATGGGTGCTGTCGCCGGAAAGACTTTCGAGCAGATACGGGTTTTGACCGTTTAAAAATGCTTCTGCCAGGTTCAGATTGACCAGTTCATACCGTTCCTTCGGATAGGAAAGCCCCAGGATAAATCCTTGCATGACCCACACAAGAAAATAGACGGTGAACAAAAGCAACAGAACCGTAAACAGTTTCAGTACGATGTTCTCTTTTTTAAACAGATCCACATAGGTCTTCAGTGCTTTCACGCCTTCATTCCTTTTTTGAAACCTCTGAAGTCTTTCAGTGCCTTCCATCCGATCCCGATGATCTTGCGGATGTTGATGGAGTTTTTCCCGCCCTGTCTCGGTTTGAATGAGATCACCTTAAAACTGCATTTCTCATGATAGCGCACAAAAAACGTGGTGAGCATGATATTCGGGATATTGTAGTCATCCGGCAGCCTGTCCATGTATTTGGCCAGTGTGGAGACTTTCATGAGCCTGAAGGGTGCGTTGGCGTCCGGCACGCGCACCTTAAAATACAGGCGCAGCAACATGCATACCACCTTCTCCACAAACGCACGCGACTTCCCGTCGCCTCTTACCGTTCTGTTTCCGAAGATCCCGTCATAGAGCATCCGTTCATCCCAGAAGGCGTTGAATTCCACGGGATCCGTCTGCCCGTCGGAATCGGTCTGGAACACATAATCGATCTGATCTTCGATCGCTTTTTTATAGAGTGCGATCAGCTTCGGTCCATGCTGCCTGTCGCTTTCCGTGAGGATCTCAAGCTGCGGGAACTCCTGTGTAAGACGCGTTAAGATCGCATGTGTACTGTCCGTGGACCCGGCATCCGCGATCACGATCCGTGACCGTTCATCTTTGCCGAGAAGCACAGGATACCACTGTCTGACAACCTGTTCAATATTGGCCTCCTCATTGTAGGCAGGCATTACAACATACAAACTGTCCATCTAGTATATGATCTCCACTTCTTTGTCTTCCCACGTATGCATGACCACATGCGCATCGTCCATCTCTTCAATGTACTGCGGCAGGAGCGGGATCTTTCCGAGACCGCCCGGTGCGTTCAGGATATATTGCGGGATCGCAAGTCCCGAGGTATGGCCGCGCAGGTATTTCATGATCGCAAGTCCTTCCTCGACACGGATCGCAAAATGTCCCGTTCCCTTAACCTGCTTTGGATGGAAGATGTAATACGGTCTGACTCTGACCTTCAAAAGCTGCTCATTTAAGAGCTGCACGATGTATTTATCGTTATTGATGCCTTTCAGGAATACCATCTGGTTGCCAAGCGGAATGCCGGCGTCTGCGAGCATGTTGCAGGCTCTTGCGGCATCTTTCGTGATCTCGCCCGGATGGTTGAACTGCGTGTTGATAAACAGCGGATGATACTTGGAGAGCATCTGCACAAGTTCCTTCGTGATGCGCTGCGGCATCGTCACGGGAAGCCTCGTTCCGATCCGGATGATCTCCACATGTTCGATCGCACGGACTCTGGCGATGATGGATTCCAGGATCTCATCGGGCAGCATCAGCGGATCCCCGCCCGTGATCAGTACGTCCCTGATCTCCGGCGTGGCCTTGATATAATCGATCGCTTCCTGGATACGGTGATCCGGTTCGATCTTATCGCATTCCCCGATCCTTCTGCGCCGCTGACAGTGTCTGCAGAACATCGCACAGGAGCTGGTCACGTTGATGATGAGCCGGTTCGGATATCTGCGTGTGATGCAGGCTGCCGGGTTTGTGTATTCCTCATGCATGGGGTCGAGTTCCCCGCTCTCATCCAGTTCCTCCGCGCTCGGGATCGCCATACGGTCGATCGGATATGCGAGGTTCTCGTAATCCATGAGCGACAGGTAATAGGGTGTGGTGGCCCAGCGGTATTTCGCGGAGATCTCATTCAGAAGATCCACCTGCGCAGGACTTAAGTGCATAAAGTGTTTCAGCACATCCGCGGAACCGATCCGGTTCTTTAACTGCCAGTGCCAGTCATTCCAGTCCTCTTCGCTTGCGCCGAAATAATCCAGCAGATCCTTTTTATGCTGCAGGCTCATGACGTCCCTGCGCATGCTCATATCCATCAGATATTCGTTTTTAAATGTCAGGTAATCCCTGATCTCCTCATGCAGTTCTTCCGCACGTTTCAGGGATATCTCTCTCTTATTGTTGTCCATTGTCGTATCTCTCACATTTTTCCTGCCATACTTTCACATAGGCAGGATCATTTCTATGATCTGTAAGCGTAAAATGCTCTGTCAGGTATGCACCCAGATATTTCGAGAACTTTTCCGCTCCGCTTGCGTTCAGATGTCCGCCGCCATCCGGCGTATCTTTGGAATAATCAAGGCCGATCTCATCCGTATAGTCATCAAAATTAATATAGTCCACACCGTACGGATCTGCAACAAACTTAAGGTCCGCTTCAAACTCATCACCCCACTTGGGATCGTGAGAAGGCGTTTTGATGAGCAGCACCGGTATCTGTTCATCCCGGCACAGTTGCAGGATATTCTCAAGGAACAGCCCGTTCCGATTGGATAAGCGCACGTCCTGCAGGTTCTCTTCTTTCTTCTCTGCAGCAGCCGGCTCCACGAGGTCGGAACGGATATAACCGTTATACGTGACACTCGGCTTGTAATACAGGTATTTGAAATCCTCCGCCGTCAGATATTTCCAGCGCGTATGGAACCGCAAGATCGGAAACAGGTAATCTTTCACGGTTTCATCTTCCGTCATGACCGTTTTCATACACTGGAATTTCTCCCTGCCGATCCGCATGTCATCCAGTGTTTTGCGGTTTTCCGCTTCTTCCGCATAGTCATCCGCTACATAAAAGAACCCGACATCGAGCACCACCAGTTTCGGCTTTGCGACCGCGATGGCATCCTTGATCATATAATAGGCGATCCAGGCCGTCTGGGAAGAATTGGAACGGTCATAAGAGGTCAGTCCGTATTCTTTCCAGAGCGTGATCGGATTGATCCCCGCATAGACCGTGGAAGATCCGGTAAAGATCACATCGTTATTCAGTTTTTCCCGGTAGAATTCCGCGGTGATCCTGCCGTCCGGGTCCTTTTCGATGTATTTGGGCATGAACAGAAGGTTCACGGTCCAAAACAGGAAAACGGTCAGCGCCAGCATGCAGACGATCCGCAGAATGCGTTTTGTTTTTGGTTTCATATCAGAAATTCATATAAATAAAGCTCTGTGCGTCATATCCGAGTCCGTAACTGCCAAAGATCAGAATGAGCAGTGCAAAGGCAGCAAGCGTGGAATACTGTATCCAGGGTGATTTTTTCAGCAGACGGTCCGCGATCCGGCCTTTCCTTTGGATCAGGGACACCACCGTCAGCAGTATGATCGCAACAAACGCCACGATCACCTCTTCTTTGGGGAACAGCAGCGTCGTGTATACTTCATGCCAGTCAAAGGTATCCCACTTTATAAACGCGTCACGGATCATGCAGAATCCGTCCCGCGGGGTTTTGACAAAATCAAACACGCGCAGGAAAGACATCAGCCAGAACGTCTTGAAGATCCGGTAACACTTCATTACAAACATGTCGTTACGAAGATGCAGTTTTTCCATGATCCGCGCGGAAAACGGCTCTGCTTCCGTTCCGAGGATCAGGAAAAAACAGTTGCAGAGTCCCCAGACGATATATTTGCTCTCCGAACCGTGCCACATTCCGGTCAGTGCCCACACGGCGATCATCGGCAGATAGATGGGCACGCGTTTACCGACCCCTTCGCCAAGATGGCTTCTGCACCACTTTCCGAGGTTCAGGACACGTTTGTTCACGGACAGGGGATAAAAGATATAATCCCGGAACCATGTCCCGAGCGTGATATGCCATCTTCTCCAGTATTCGGCGATACTCTTTGAAAAGAACGGCCGCTCGAAGTTATCCGTCAGCCGGATCCCGAACAGTTCCGCGGTACCGATCGCCACATCGATCCCGCCGGAAAAATCACCGTAGATCTGGAACGCATAAAAGAAGATACAGAGCAGGAGATAGATCCCTTTGTAATCTTCCCGAAACGCCGCGGTCCTTGTCACATAGGCGGACAGCCTGTCCGCGATCACCAGTTTCTTGAACAGACCGAACAGGATCCGATAAAGCCCCGATTTGATCCGTTCCGTTTCAAAACGCTTCGGCGTAAACAGCTGGGGTTCCAGATCCGCAAAACGGGAGATCGGTCCCTGTATGATCTGCGGGAAAAAACTGACAAACAGCAGGAAACGGAAATACTGCCGCTCTGCCTTCACTTTCCCGTAATAGACATCGATCACGTAGCCGAGGCTCTGAAACGTGTAAAACGAGATCCCGAGCGGCAGGATCAGCATGGGCTGGAGCACAAGGTTCGTATTTCCCGTCAGCATCAGCCGGTAATAGTTAAAATATGCGATCCCGAAATCCAGATATTTAAGCGTCGCAAGGATCCCGACATTCAAAAGGATACACAAAAACAAGAGCCGCTTCTGTCTGCTCTTGATGTCAGCTTTATATGCTTTTTTCTCTTCTCTGCCAAGCGTTTCCTTATGGTCTGCAAGATAAGCGTCCCGTTTTTTTGAAAATCCCTCGATCCCGCGCGCCGTAAAATAGACCGTCGTAGCCGTCACAAGGATATAGACGATGTATTTCGGTCCGCAGAAGCAATAGAACGCAATGCTTGCGACCAGCAGGATGATCCACTGATAAGGTCCCTTTATCAGATAGAACAGAAGGACAAGCACCAGGCAGAAACACAAAAATTCTATGGATATGAGCGACATTATTCTTCCATCAGTTCTTCCAGCAGACTCCAGATGGCCTGCATGGAATTAAAGTGATCGGGCACCATCTGCTCCGCGGTGATCTCCACGTCAAAATGGTCCATGAGTTCGCCGACCAGTGTGATCACATCGAACGAATCAAAGATCCTGCGGTCGATCAGGCCGGTTTCCGAGTCATAGTCGACTTCCGGATGAATGCCTTCCAAAATCTCACGTAATTCTTCCATTCTTTACATCTCCTTCAGTTTCATTCTGTCTACTTTGCCGTTTTTCAGCATCGGCATATGATCAAGCTTTCTGACTTCATTCGGTACCATGTAACGCACGAGTCTTTTTTTGAGGTCTTCCGTAAGGCTCTTGTCGTCATAGGTGTCCGATTCGTAGAACATGATGATCTTGTCTTTCACCGGATCATGAATGCAGTAAGCATTCCGGATCCCGGGCAGGAAAGCGGCCGTTGCCTCGATCTCCCCGAGTTCGATCCTGTGCCCCATATGTTTGATCTGATAATCCTTCCGGCTGATGAACACAAGGTCGCCGTTTTCATTGTATTTTGCCAGATCCCCGGTCCTGTAGATCCGCTCCGGGAAGTAGGGGTTTAAGGGATTCTGTACAAAGAATTCAGCGGTCTTTTCCGGTGCATTGTAATAGCCGAGCGCCAGACAGGTCCCTTTGACACAGATCTCTCCCGCAACATCCTTACGGCTGATGCGCTTGTTGTCCTCATCCAGCAGAAATACGGACGTATTGTGGAACGCTTTGCCGATCGGAATGGTCTCGCTCTCTTCATAGGCGCGGTCACAGAAATAGTAGGTGCACACGCCGGTGATCTCGGTAGGTCCGTAGATCTGGATGAACTGTACATCCGGCAGATTTTCGTACCAGTAGTTGTAGCACTTGACCGGCATGGCCTCCGCACCGAACACCACCGTCTTTAAGTGGGAAGGTTTCAGCGTCTTGAAGCCTTTGAGCGTGGAGATCATTTTCAGCGCCGAGGGCACCCAGCGGATAAACGTGATCTTGTTCTCTTCCAGATAGGTGAGCAGTTTTACGGGTACCGAGAAAGAAGAAAGCGGAACGATCCCCATGGTCGCACCCTCGTGCAGGGTGCAGTAGATGTCGATCAGGGATGCATCGAAGTAGAACGGGGCCTGGTTGGCCACGATGTCATCCGGACCGATCGGGATCGCCGCACAGAATTCATCAATATAGTCGATCAGCGCCGCATGGGATACCACAACACCCTTGGGAACGCCGGTGGAGCCCGATGTGTAGAGCACATAAAGCGGATCCGTATCCAGCACGTGGGATAACTGCGTCTCGATCAGTGCATCGTCGATCGTCTCATCTCCGAATTCCTCGATCAGGAACACGTTACTGCAGTAGGCCCTTGCCACATCATAGTGGGAAGCATCCGTAATGATGCCCACGGGTTTTAAGTTTTCCATGACCAGTTTCAGCCGGTAATCCGGCATGGAAGTATCGATCGGTGCATAGAAATTCCCGGAATAGACCGTCCCGAAGAATGCCGCGATCATCATGGGCGATTTGTCCATATAGACCGCCACGGGTCTGCAGGTGACCTGCAGTTTTCCGATCAGCCTCGTCGCGATCCCTCTGGCAAGTGTATTAAGCCGTCCGTAGGACAGTTTCAGGGAATCGTCAAAATAGGCACATTTATCGGGGCACTCTTCTGCCGCCTTCCGTAAATAATCGATTATCGTTCTCTGTATCATCTCAGTTCCTCATACATCCGTGTTGCAAATCCATCCGTCATGCCCGAGATATAGTCCGTTACCATCAGCATGCGCAGATACAGTTTCTCCGCATCGTCCTTGTCTTTCGAGAAGATCCGGTAGATGCGCATATAATCCTCGCTCATCAGCATGACGATCTTCTCGTCCACAGCCGTGTGATTTTCCTTCCAGAGCGGCGTATCGTAATAGAGCATGCTCTTTACGAAACGGTCCAGGAGAAAATCAAACACACTGTCCGCTTTGACTTCCAGTTTCAGGATCGGCTTGCTGATAAACGCATGTCTGTAGGCGATATCCTGCATGGCATCGACCAGAATGGACACGGGCGTGTCATCAAGCAGTGCGAAACGGTAGGTGCCGTTCATGATCTCATCATAATGCTGCATAAAGCCGTCTATTGCCGCCCCGAGCAGGACTCCCTGTACAGAAATGACCCAGTTCTGTACGGCATAGAGCGTCATATTTTCATATCCCCTATCATACGCGCGCCGGTACAGCTTTTCAAGACGCCCGATCAGTGTCTTCACGGATTCATCCGTATCGCGCTGCAGACAGCGGATCCTGAGTTCTTCCAGCAGTATTCCGTAATCCAGAAGTCCTTTCTTGATCGCATCTTCTATGTCTGCCGTTGTATAGGCAATATCATCGGCAGCTTCCAGTAAGAAAGCCAGCGGATGCCTGCGGCCATGGGTGCCGGTCGCTTCCTGCACATCCAGGAACAGATCTTTTTCCGCATAGAAATACCCCATTTTCTTACGGCATATATCGCGGTTTGGATCGTTCTTATCGTAATCGATCTCAAGAGAAGAACCCGGATACTTGATCAGGGTACCAAGCAGTGCCTTTGTCAGGTTCATGCCGCGCTCATCCACGAGAAAATGGAGTTTCGACACGACGCGCAGCGCCTGGGTATTCCCTTCAAAATGTGTCAGATCCCCCTGCATCTGGGCATTTAAGAGAGAAGAAATAGGCGTTCCGTCATAGGTGAGCCGGTGCAGGTTGGCCATGAACCAGTCCTGGATCGCATTCTCACCGAAATGACCAAACGGCGGATTCCCGATATCATGCAAAAGCCCTGCGCACTGCAGGACATCTGCGATATCCATCTGTGTCTGCAGGGTAAAATCTGGATCCCTCTTTTCATCGATGATCCTCTGTCCGACACTCTGCCCTAAGGATTTGGCAAACGAGGAAACCTCCAGGGAGTGCGTCAGCCTCGTACGGATGTAATCGTTCTGATCGAGCGGGAATACCTGTGTCTTATCCTGGAGCCTGCGGAATGCGGCGGAAGATATGATCCTGTGATAGTCTCTCTCGAACTCCGTCCGAAGATCCCTGTCGCTTTGTTTATGTGTTTTGCTCTGCGGCCTGTCGGCGCACATCAACTGTTTCCAATTCATTTATTCACACCTTGAGATATCATACCATATAACCGTGTTCCCTGTATACTTTCTCATCTATCCTGCTCCTTTATGAGCGGCAGGACATGCGAGAGCGCGGCAAATAAGAGAAGCGGAACCACCTGCAGCAGCACTCTGTTGCCGGAATCCCCAACGCCCGGATGCAGATCTCCTTCCCGCATAAAGCTGACTGCCAGAACATAGAGAAAATAGCCAAAAGCCATCAGATCCGTATATCCGAACCGGAAGGATCGGCGGATCGAAACCAGATACAGCGCTACAACCGTTGCCGGCAGAAGTCCCCAGCCTCCGCGGTACAGAAGATTGTCCAAAAAGGCTTTGAGATTTCCGAAATATGCTCCCGGATCCCTGATGAGAAGCAGCAGATTGATAAGACATAACGCCGCAATGATCAGGAGGCCCAGATGGGACTGGATCTTTAAGAACCGGCGGTTTCTGACAAACAGCAGATACAGAAGGACAAACGCCATGAGAAGCAGCATCATCCCTGCTTTTTTCGGGGTAAGAAAAGCATAGGGTGCGGTGATCTCCATGGTACAGAAGATCCTGAACGTATACAGACCCTGCAGGATCATGGACGGGACCAGCATGCCAAAGACCAGATCCCTGCTGCCAAGCCGCTGCGTGGATGCGCACAGGACAAAAAAAGCAACAAATACGCCGCCTTCAATTCTAAGCAGGGAAAGCGCCGGCACAAGGATCCAGAGAAGACGCAGTTCCTCGTGCATATCCGTATTCTCCTGCACCCCGTCCCGGTATCTTACATCATCGATCAAAACGGTACAAAGGAACATGAATACGGCAAAATAGTCGTTTGCAAGGATCCATTTGGAAAGGATCAGATAGGGCAGAGCAGAGAGCAACAACAGCACGCCGGCACACGGCAACAGGATACGCAGTGCTTTTTTCTCCGTATCCGTCCTCTCGTACAGCGCCATCCAGAACGCGGCAAGAAACGAGAAATTCAGCATGTGCTGCAGGCCGAAGCTTTCCTCAAACCCGAACAGGAACGGAAGCGTGTTGATCAGCGCGGTTCCCTGACCGACATCCGTTAAAAACACATCATAATTCACCCGCAGTTTCCCGAAATATACAAGTAGCCGCGGATAGAAAGAATAGTTATAGACCGAGTCGTTGGACAGGGAGATCTTCAATACACCGGAGCAGGCAAACGCCGCCGCAAGGACCACGACCGCAAGTAGCAGAAGCATCTTTTTCAGATCCTGATCTGGTGCGATATATGCTTTTTTATCTGTTTTCCCAAAACGGACCGCGCAAAATACGATCCCTGCTTCCGCAAGGACGCACATGGTCACAACGCTGATGACATTGTAGGGAACAGATAAGACCAGAAGCAGGAAGGCGCTGACCGAAAAGAGGCCAAGGCCTGCAGGAAAAGCCAGAACAGCCCTGCGGATGATCTTGCAGGAAGGACACAAAAAGCTGACGCAGACATAGCCGTACAAAAAGACGGCAAGGACGGTAAGCACCTGTCTGCAATAGGCCCATGCGGAAACCTGGGATACGATCAGATCGGTCAGGACAGAAAGATTCACGGTGCCACCTCCCTGTCATAGAAGTCTTTGCTCATCAGGTAGAGGTCTTCCCCGTACCCTTCCTTGTCTTCCCAGAGCGCCACCAGTTCTCCGGTGCCTTCCGGCGTAAAGACGGCAGGATCGTCCGCATAGAGATAGACATGCATCTCTTCTCCCCGGACCGTGTAAACATAGTAATAATGAAAATAATTCCCGTACAGTTCGGGAATGTCGTTGGCTGCATTGGAAAACCGGTACATGTCATTGGAGATCCCGAGATCCGTGAACTTCCGCTTCACGTCCGCGGAAAGAACAACATCATTGAGTGCATCTTCCATGACCACATCGGCGCCCATGACCGATAAAAGATTTGCGGCGTTCATGCCGTGATAGATCTCTTTGAGTTTTACTTCCCACGGGTTGCGCCCGGGAATGTTCATGTCAAACTCAAAATGCTCGATATCATTACGCGTATGAACTGTCTTGTTTTTTACCATAAGCGGCAGGACCGCGTCCGGATATGCGCCCTCCTCCGGATATCCCGGCTGGTAGAGCAACTGATTGGTGCTGTCTGTAAGCGGGAGCGTACCCGGCAGGTCCCGCACGGACAGGTACAGGTTTGCACCTGCAAAAAGAAGCAGGATGGCCGGCAGGATCCACGTTTTGTATTTGTTTTTCCAAAGGAGCAGGAACAGCGCTGCCATTCCGGTCAAAAGGATCAAAAGGTGCTTCATCATACTCTGAAAACGAACACGCCTCCGTTACGCTGTGAACTGTCGGAAAATGCGCCGATCCCGTCCGGATTAAAATTCACCGTTTTCAGGATACGGTCAGGCTCTGTTTCCTGCATTTTCCTGTACATCTCAACATCCTCACGGGTCAGCAGATATTTGCACATCACGCTGCAGGTCTCGCCATGGGGCGTTAAGTCCGGTGCATTTCCGAGTGCGATCTCAATGACCGCCCGGACAAAATCGATCCCCGTTGAATAACGTACCAGATCACTGCCGATCAGGTCCCCGCCCATACGGGCACCGATTTCAATGATCTTGATCTCGCTTCCGTCGATCTTGATCTCCGAATGGGACGCGCCGTTTTTAACCTCCAGCGTATCCAGCGCATGAAAGACCACGTCCTTTACCTGTGCTGCTGTCTCATCCGTGAGCGGAGCCGGCTCCATATGCCCCGTTTCGATAAAGCTCGGCGCACCGGTCGTGTGTTTCTCCGTCACGGCCAAAAGATGGTGTTCTCCCCTGTAAGAGATGCATTCCACACTGTATTCCCTGCCATCAACGAATTCCTCGATCATGGCTTTTTTCTCGAAACTCTCGGCAAGCGCCTTGTCAATGGCAGGATCGATCTCCTCTGCCCTGCACACCTTTGTCACACCCCTGCTGCCGCTCCGGTCGACCGGCTTTACGATCACGGGGAAGGGCAGGTCAAAATCACGGTGCACATCATCCACGCAGAAAAAGCGGGGACAGGGATCGCCGTTTTCTGCAAAAGCGCAGCGCATTTCGAATTTATTGGTCGCGATCTCCGAGGATCTGACGGAATTGCCGGTCAGCCCCATCTTTGCCGCCACATAATTGACGGTGATCGCGGCGAGATCGGATGCGATGCTGCAGATACCGTCCACGCCGATCTCCCTGCACTTGTCAAGGATCTGTTCCTTTTCCACGATGCTGATCGGATAAAAATGGTCCGCTGCCGTTTCGCCGACATCATTTGCCGCCCAGGCAAAAACATGCGTTTCGATCCCCATGCTCTTTGCCGTTTCGATCAGCGGCAGTTGCAGATAAGATGCACCGATAATAGCCAGTTTCTTCATCTATACTCCTTCAAGATCCTGCAGATCTTTTCTATTTCTTCCTGCGGCATCGGAAGCGGGAAGTTTAAGATCTCTTCTCCCATCCGTTCCGCGTTTTCGTAATGCGTACCCGTTTCAAAAGCAGGCGCGACGCTCGGATACCAGTCGCTGACCGGCACTTCATGCGCAAGGAGATAAGCGATCAGGTCCTTCCGGATCTCCTTCTTCACAAACAGATTGAACCGCCACGGTACGGCGCCTTCGTTCCATGTATAGGGCCTTACCGGGGATACGTCTGCTAACAGGCGCGCATAGGTCTCAGCGCCCTCTCTTCGTTCTTTTACGATCGCAGGCAGCTTTTCAAGCGCTTCCCCGATCTTTTCTTCTCTTTCAGGGTCCCGGTGCAGAAAAACAGGTCTCAGTTCTTCCGCCATGCCCTTCCAGATGCCGTGTTCCAGCGACTGTGCGGGGTTGTTCCGGATCAGGCGGTAGAGTTTCGATAAAAACGCCTCATTCTCTTCATCCTGCTGCGTGATCTCAGGCAGTTCCCCGTAGAGAGCCCGGATCCCGTCCAGGGAATGGTCTGAAAGCAGGATACCGCCCCCGCCGATATCTATGGTCTTGGCATATCCCGTGCTGAATACAGCATAGTCACCATAGGAACCGCACGGTTTCCCGTCTGCCACAGCCCCCATGGCCGAGGCACAGTCCTCGATCAGAACTACACCCTGTTTGGCACATTCCTCTGCGATCTTTCCGATATCTGAAACAGGATTCCCGTACATATGCGGGATCACAGCCGCCTGCACGTCCGGAAGTTTCTTACGGAACGCATCAGGGTCGATATTGCCGCTTAACGGATCCACATCACAAAAAACGGGCCTGCACCCGGCATAGAGCGCCGGAAAGACCGCTGCATAACAGATATTTACGGGAAAGAGCACGCCGGATCCCGCTCCGATGCGTTCCCGGAGCACCAAATAAATGGCCGTTGCCGCTCTTCCGGTGTATAGGCAGTTTTTCTTGATACTAAGGATCATAGGATGGCAGGACCCTCTCCCTCTTTGAATACGTGGTAATTGTGGTATTCCTTGCTGATCCATTCCTTCTTGTAATCTGTCAGGAATGCGGTCAGATCGCTGTATGCAGGCTTCCAGCCAAGCTCTTTTTCCGCTTTGGCAATGCTGTAGACGTAGCCCTTCTTAAGTCCCGGCTTGTCGGGTCTTTGCGTCACTTCCGACACTTTGCCGGTACTGAAGACTTTTGCCAGCACGCAGGCTTCTTCGTACTGGGAATAGCCGATCCCGGACGCGATATTGTAGATCCCTTTTGCTTCTTTCGCGCGGATGGCTGCTTCAATGGCAGCGATCACATCCTTGATATAGACATGGTCCCGCTTAACGCTCTGGTCACCCCATACCTCAATGGGATCACCTGCCAGCGCTTTTTCGAAAAAGATCTCAAATGTGCTTTTTTTGTAGGATCCGTCCTGCATCAGATGCCCCAGGATCTCACCGTAGCCGTGCACGCCCGACAGCCTGAGGATAATACCCTGCAGGCCGAAACTCTTGTTATAGTATTCCACAAAGTGTTCCGCCGCGATCTTGGAAATGATGTATGGCGTATGATCCCCGCCGAAAGCAGGTGTATCTTCTTCCGAGATCACGTCTTTGATGATCTCGTTATAAACTTTATGAGAAGAAGTCACAATGACTTTTTTGATCCCGTTTTGTCTGGCAAACTCCAGCGTTTTGTATACACCGATGGTATTGACCTGAAAGAACTGCTCTACCGGCGTTTCCAGTTCCGCCAGACACGCTGCCAGATTGATAACGGCTTCCACGCCTTCATGCGGCACATCACGGAAAGGGTCTTCCTCCGTCAAGTCAAACGGGAGAACTTTTACACCCCTTTCTTCCAGAAACGCTTTCTGCTTCTTTGCTCTTCCGAGCCCTACGACTTCGTATCCCTGTTTCACCAGATACGGGCAGAGATATCTGCCCACATAACCGGTCGCACCCACAACCAGAATCATGATCTTTCCTCCATCAATGCAGTATCAGTCTGCTTTTTTGTGATCGTTCATGCACTCGCCGACCACATAGATCGGTCTGCCTTTGGTCTCGTTAAAAATGTTTCCGACATAGATGCCGACAATACCGATGGTGCTTAAGATAAATCCGCCCATCAGATATACCGATGCAACGATCGTCGTCCAGCCTTCGACGATCCGGTTCGCGGTAAAGAACAGGATCACCACATAGATGATGTAAAGCAGTGCGGCAAAGGAAATGAAGAATCCGAGTTTTACCGCAAACAGAAGGGGTTTGTTGGACTGGGCCGTGATCAGTTCCAATGCAAATCTGATCCTGCGCTTGAAATTATATGAGGACTTCCCTTCAAATCTTTCATCCGCCTCCAGATCGATGACCGCCTCGCGAAAGCCGAGCCATTTGATAAAAAGCGTATAGGCCCTGTTCTGCTCACGCATGCTGCAGTACTGATCCGCGACTTTCCTGTGGATGATACTGTAATTACAGATATTGTTGTCAAAGTTTCCGTCGGTAAAATAGTTATAGATCTTATAGAACAGTCCGGAAACAGCCTTCTTCAAGAAGGTGTCCTTGCGGTCCATTCTGCGCCCGAATACGACGTCATAGCCTTCCTGCGCCTTCTCGTAGAGCAGGCGGATATGTTCAGGCCGATCCTGCAGATCGCAGTCCATCACGACCACCCATTCGCCCATGCTCTGGTCCAGTCCCGCCGTGATCGCACGGATCTGGCCGAAATTACGCGATAAACGGATCCCGGTCACCTTCCGGTCCTTCCGGCAGAGCTGTTCGATGATCTCCCAGGACCCCTGCGGGCAGTGATCGTCCACCAGAATGATCTCATATGCATCCGTAAGGGATGAGAGCGTATCCGTCAGTCTGCGGTAGAGCTCTTCCAATGCTTTTTTGCAACCGTATACGGGAATAACAACAGATATATCCAACCTCATGGCCTCCCACGCGTTCATATGTGTAAAATTATAGCATTTCTGCCCCCTGCGTGCAATCAGTTCGCAAGCAGCATGCCTATGCCGTAAACCACCGGGATCACATACAGGAACAGGATGGCGGCAAGAAACAGAACGGAATAGACAAACGATGCCGCAACCGGCAGTTTTCTCCCCGGAAATCCCGCTGCATTCTCCCGCTTTCTCAGGATCTTTCCGCAAACATATGCAAGCAGCAGCAAAAGGAATGTCAGGGCAGTGAGCACACAGCCGGTATACAGGCCTTTTGGAACAAACTTAAGCAGGACCTCATTACCGCCCTTATAAAGCGGGATCCCCGTGAACAGACCGCACAGAGGCTGCACGGTTACTTCTTCACCATTCACGGTTGCCTTAAATCCCGCGTCGCTTACAACGGGAAGCAGCAGGATCGCGTCGTCACTGTCATTTTGAACCCTGCAGGAAACCGTTGTTTTTCCTGCTGTGACATCCCCGTCCGCGGGGCCCCTGCACTCACTGCCAAGCTGATCCATTGCCGCAAGATCAAGGGCAAAGATCGAGATCGGATATGCCGGGCCGCTGCCGGGATCCGTTTTGATCCTGATCTTTACAGATTCATTTTGAAACGTGCCAAGATACAGGGCATTGTTGTTAAAATAAGCCGGATAGCCTGTATTGTCCGGGTTCCCGATCGTCGGTACCTGGATCACAGACTCCGTTCCGTCAGCTGCAAGAAGCGTAATGACCGTATTTTCATCATCTTTGTCACCGCCAGCGCCGAGCAGATAGAGAACTTTTGGATCCGTAACCGTAAGTTCCGCCACAAGTTCCCTGCTTCCGGCATCTTCCATCATCGTACAGGATGTGCAGAGATCCGGATCTGCGGCTTTATCCTCACGGACGATCCATGCGGCAAGCTCTTCTGTGTCTTGTATCTTCCCGTCCTGCGTGGTTTTTGCGGGAAGGAGCGCGCGATACAGGGCATTATGCAGTGAAACGATGTCCTCAGCCTGCTCTGCCGCGTCCATAGCCTTCACATCCGCAACAACGCCAAACGGCAGGCTGTATTTTGTCTCATAAAGCGTATATTCTGTCTGATCCCCGCCGGCATCTTTTACCTGTGTTTGAGAGACCGGTTCGTAAAAGCGTGCATCCATCGGAACGCAGCTGATCACACGCCGGATCCCGAGCAGTGCGTCCGAAAAGACAGTGCCGCCGGCATCTAACAGCCTTGTGTACTGGAAACTGTATCCCAGATTCTTCGCACCGATGCGCACATCCCTTGAAAGCATCGTCGTCCAGCTGGACAGCGCCGGCTGCCTTAGCACGAAACCGTAATTGGCGTTGAGACTTTCATCCGGGTTCTTGATACGTTCTATGCGTTCCGGCTGCAGGTCAAACGCTTTACTGATCTGATCACATCTTGCGATGTAGGCCGCACTCTGTTCCGGGCCCTGCGCATAATCGAGCTGAAAAGCCGGCTTTCCGATCATCAGATACGCATAGCAGAGCACTTCGAACGAAAGCAGGATAAGGCACCCGTTTACGGCTATCCTGCGGATGGCACCGGAGCCGGAAAGACCTAACAGGAGCAGATAAAGTACAAACATCCCTGCCATCATCCCGCAGGTCAGCAGGAATACGGTGCGAAGCGGAAGATCCGGATGCCTGTTATACCACAGCACAAACGCCGCAAAGCCTATAAGTGCAACCGGCAGCATGAGCAGAACCTGCCGCAGGTCCTTTTTTCCCGTCTGCATATCGCCAAACAGTTCTCCCGCAAAATAGCAGAGATACTGGGCAAACACAAAATAGATGATAAATCCGTTCCGGATCGGATAGTGTACATAGGACCCGAAATGCATCAGCAGATTGATATTCTCAAAAAACAGTTCCGCTACGACAAGCAGGATCACGGATACACTCATGAAGACTGCCTTGCGGTTTCTGCGGCATCGTATGATCCCAAGGAAGATCATGGCGCACGCAAAGGAAAGACCCAGCATGGTCCACCAGCGTGTCGTATATTCGCCTTTCACGTTACCAAGCAGTGAAAGATACGTTTGCAGAAGTCCCGACTCCGTATCACTGCCGCTCTGGAACCGCGCCGAAGCAAACATCTGCGCAAACTGCGGGATCAGGACAAAGGCTGAGAGTCCGATACCGGAAGCTGTTCCAAGGCCCAGCTGTATCACGGGGATCGCTTCCGTACTGTCTTTTTCAAACAGTCTCTTTGCCACGATCTGCACACCGGTGTAGAGGAACAGGAACAGAAGGATCATAAAGCCGAGATAATAGGACGAGACCAGGATCATCGTCAGCATGACGACATAACCACGCAGTTTCCGCTCCTGCAGCAGTCTGTCATAGAAATACATCAGGACCGGGAACATGGCCGCGATATCCAGCCAGGTATTGAGCGTATAATGCATCAGAACAAACCCGCCAAACGCATATCCGACCGCGACGGCGCACCGGATCATGGCAGGCGATCCGGTGAATCTTTTATCCAGGTAAAAATACATGGCAAGGCTCATGCAGATCATCTTGAGCCCCATGAACACGGAAAGAGACTGGAGAAGCAGCTCCCGTCTGATCAGCAGGAAAAACAGATTGAAGGGGGAAAGACTGATACCGCTCGCGATGATGTTGACGCCAAGTCCCGTATACCAGTCAAAAAACAGGTTCTTACTGCCGTGCAGGGCGTCGTAGATATGGTAATAAAATGCCGCAAGCTGCTGCGCCATGTCATAATAATCGATCGTCGCGGATCCGAAAGGATAGATCCCTTTTATAGCCAGGATCACGCCATACAGCACGCAGGTGATCACCGGCACAAAAATGTACGGATAGTGTTTTTTCATCTCTTTATGATCCGGTACATATGAAAGCCGAATTGCTGCGGCAGTTCCTGCGCCTCATATGTTCCGTAGTGCTCTTCCAGGAAGCAGAGCTTCTCGTCCAGGAATTTGTTGTCAACCAGGATCACGTCCGATCCTTTATCTGCGCCGTCAACCGTAATGCCGGCCAGTGCGTGAATGGGATTGTCATACCCGTATCCGCGCGTAAGTTCCTTGGTGGTCGGGGAATTCAGGAACCAGCTCCCCGTGTTCACGTAATTGTCCATGCTGCCTTCCTCTACCGGGTGGAAAACCTCATAACGGAAAGCGTTCATGAATGTAAAGGAATCCGCCACATAAAGCGTGTCCTTATGCCGGGCGATCTCTTCATAAAACTGCGCATGATCCAGTTCGTCCCGCTTATGGTCATTATAGGTAAAACGGTTGCCAAGGAACACCACTGCGCAGGCAACGGCAAGAATTGCCAGGGCACAATAGTGATCACGGCAGGGTACCGTCTCATGTGCACGCCCCGTCAGCAGATAATACAGAAGGATCACAGGGAAGATCAGCATCGCGGAATAGACCACACGATGACTCCATCTGCCGCTATACTGATAGTACACCAGTACACAGATCAGGATGGCAAGCTCCGTAAACAGCAGACAGATCCCGTTCCTGTCTTTCTTTTCCCATAACAGGAGCAGGGAATAGAGAAGAACGAGCATCGCTCCGATCACCAGCGGATCCCAGACAAATACATCTTCATAAATATGCTCGGCCATGGCCTTGAAAAGATCCGCATTGAATTTCCGTTGCGGAGCGTCCTGTAAAATATCCGCTATCTTTTCCGTGGAGAAGACACTGTCATCGCCAAGCTGCCAGGTCAAAAACATCTTGGCATCGTTTTCACTGATCCCCTTTTCCTGCAGTCTCTGTGCGTATTTTGTAAAATCAAGAAGATCATATCTTCTGTCCACCAGACGGTAACGGGTCATCCTGTGTGTAAAGTAAGTACTCCATTCCGCATTGCTGTAGTATGTCATGCGGTCAGCGCCTACCAGGGCACAGAACAATACACCGACAATCCCGAATGACAGGATAAAGGTCCGGATCCGCTTACCATCTTTTGTTTTCACGATCTTTGCAAACGCGTAAATGCCCGGCGGCAGCATGAACAATGTCGCCATCTCCGCGCCGTAAGCCCTCAGCATGATCCCATAGATCAAAAAGAGCCAGCCAAGCAGTCTTAAAAGGATCCGGCCACGTTGACCGTTCCGGTCATTATCCCGGTTTTCGCCGTCTTCCCGCTCCCTGCGCATGGAATACAGCAGTGCGATATATCCCACCGTGCATACGATGGTGGATGTCTTTGTATACTGAAGCGATACGTAAGACTGGTAAAAAGTCATGGCCACGAGCACGATCGCAGCAAGCACGCCTTTTTTGTCCTTTCGCCCGGCAAGACGCAGGAAAACATAAGTCAGGCAGGTATAGGCCGTAAACAGAAACAGGTACTGGATGACCGTATGCCATCTGACCACAGGGCAGACCGCGTAAAGGCACTGATAGATCCGGCCAAGGAGCGTACTGGAGCATTCCAGATACATGGTCCTTTTACCGAACGCACCCTCCGCAAGCAGGGACAGATAGGCATCATCGCTCTCTTCGAAAAAGGGTTTATACACAAACAGTGATATAAAAAGTGCACTTCCGTTGATGAGAAGTGCAAAAAGAAGCGGATGATCCGTGATTTTTCTGATTTTTGCAAGAATAGTATTCATCGGCGATAACTCTTTATACGGGATTGTCGTGTTCCATTATAAAACGAAACCGCGCACAATGCAAATAAAGGCGGTCACGCCCAAAGGGCATAAATGGTGATCCCAAGCAGAATGAGCGCCAGGGAAACGATGCGCATCGGATTGATCTTTTCATGGAAGATCGTAACGCCGAAAAATGTTACGAAAATGTACGCCGTTCCCTCCAGTACGGGCCCCATCGATATGGGCAGTCCTTTATAGGCAAGAACAGAGGCCATGGTGGATACAAAAAACAGGGTATAGGCAAAGATCACCGGCGCATTCAGGTATTCGCGCAGGATATTATCGTATTTCTTCATCGCGGCTTTCTTCAGGAGAACCTGCGATATGGAGCTGATAAAAGTACCGGTCACGAGGATCAGGGCATATTTCCACATATCATTCGCCCTCCTCTTCCCCGGATTTGACGTCGGGTGTTATTTTATCCGCATCTGCTTCATTGACCGTACTGGTCGTTTTCGCCTCCGATGCCCTGTCAGACAGGGCGTAGAGCACAACGCCGGCGATCGTGACCGCTCCGCCTATGATCTTGCCCGCCGTGATCTTCTCTCCGAAAAAAAGAACGCCGTAAATGCAGGCCCAGATCACGCTGACCGCCTTATTGGCGTAAGCAACGGTAAGCGGCAGCCGTTTGATGATCTGCTGCCAGCCGAGTGCATATAAACCCAGCAGAAAAAGCAGGCCGCCGTAATATGCGCAGAACCGGAAGGATAGAAACGCCTCCTGTGCCGCCAGTTTGGAGCACACGCCGCTTAAGGTATAAACGGCCAGCAGAATATGCAGAATGATCCAGATGATCACACTGCTCTTTTTTTGCTTGGGTTCTGTTTGCTGATTCATGCGTTTGTGTTCTCGTTTGATTTGATCTTCTGTTTATTCAGATACATATAGGAATCTGCCATGGCGATCACTTTCTTAAAATCCGCGCCGCTCTCCCATCCGGCATGTCCCTCTGCAAAAGAATAGGCTGTTTCTTTCATGTGTTCCGCGATATCACGCATCATGGCAGCCGCATCGCGCTCTTCGGTACGGTAGCAGAGAACGGCAAACTCATCGCCGCCGATCCTGTAAAGCATGCACCCGACCCTCAAATGCGCCTCGATCACTTCCACAAGCGTTTTCAGTGCTTTGTCACCTGCCGCGTGGCCGTTCTCGTCGTTGATCAGCTTAAGGTCGTTCAGATCGATCAGGATCAGGGTTCCCCATGTCCTGGAGGCAGTCCGCTGCAGGTCCGCATAGAAACTGGTCCGGTTCCATACACCGGTCAGGATATCGTATTTGAAATATTCAATGTGAATGCACAGATAATAGAACGTAACGGTCATGGCGATCACGCCGATCAGGATGCCACGCAGGGCAAAGCGCATCTCCACAAAGGTTCCGAGCAGTGCGAGGATCGTTGTAAGCCCGGCGATGATCGCTTCATTCTTCCTGCCGTATACCTTCCAGAGATAGACCGCATACGCGAAGATCAGGAGCGCGTAGTAGACGCAGATCACATGCGGCGTGTAGGCAAGGGGTCCACGCATGATCGCACCGCTTTCATCATACCAGAACACAAGCTTTGTGAAGAACGCAAGGCAGGTGATCAGTACGCATGCAAAAGCAGGGGCACAGAGCAGGATCTGGATCAGCAGACGTCTGCTGTTCTTTGTGATCCTGTTGCCGCGCAGCATGACTCTGATCAGAAGAAGCATGATGAAAATGCGCACATTGTATCCGATCACGGCCGTGCAGACATGGAACAGGCTGGTGTCAAATGTATTAAAAGCATAATAATCCAGATTATCATCGATCACCAGCACGAGAAGGAGCACCAGGATCGGATAAAACAGTTTGGAGATATTATGCTCATACGGATCGTTAAAACGCAGAAAAATGACCAGAAACAGAAGGATACACACGGGTATCATGTTGATCTGGATCAGTTCCTGCAGGAATGTATCATACATGCGTTCATTCTACCACAACTCGTTTCCATGCTCAAGGGGATGTCGTCACATGAATAGGTGATGTGACATTGTATATAAAAAGAGCGAGGGGTCTCGCTCTTTTTTATAAATCCTGCCAAAAGACGTCATGACTTCGATGCTCCTGGCACGATTGCTGCGCAATCTTGCCAAATACCGCTCAGGCGCCACTCGGGCTGCGCGGATTGCTGCGCAATCCGTGCAAACTACATCATACCGCCCATGCCGGCACCGGCGGGCATTGCAGGGGTGTCTTCCTTGATGTTGGCTACAACGGATTCCGTGGTAAGCAGTGTGGAAGCAACGCTGGTTGCGTTCTGCAGGGCAGATCTGGTAACCTTTGCGGGATCCAGGATACCGTCCTTCACCATATCCACATACTCTTCCGTCAGGGCATTGAAGCCGACACCGACTTCGGATTCATATACCTTATTGATGATCACGGAGCCTTCCAGACCTGCGTTTGCAACGATGTTGTAGAGAGGTGCCTCAAGTGCCTTTAAGATCACGTTCGCACCGGTCTTCTCATCGCCTGTCAGTGTTTCTGCCAGTTTTTCAACATCCTTCATGGCATGTACGTAAGCGGATCCGCCGCCTGCGATGATACCCTCCTCTACGGCTGCCTTGGTTGCTGCAAGCGCATCTTCCATACGTAGTTTTGCTTCTTTCATCTCGGTCTCTGTTGCGGCACCGACACGGATCACTGCTACGCCGCCTGCGAGTTTCGCAAGTCTCTCCTGCAGTTTCTCTTTATCGAAATCAGAAGTCGTCTCTTCGATCTGATTCTTGATCTGGCTGATGCGTGCCTGGATCGCACTCTTGTCGCCTTCGCCGTCAACGATCGTGGTCGCATCCTTCTGAACTTTCACGGATTTAGCTCTTCCGAGCTGATCGAGTGTTGCTTCCTTCAGGTCAAGGCCGAGTTCATCGGAGATAACCTGTCCGCCTGTCAGGATCGCGATATCTTCCAGCATTGCTTTTCTTCTGTCGCCGTATCCCGGAGCCTTTACGCCGACTACGGAGAACGTACCGCGCAGTTTATTTACGATCAGGGTCGTCAGGGCTTCGCCTTCGATATCCTCTGCGATGATCAGCAGTTTCGCACCGGACTGAACCACCTGCTCAAGGAGCGGCAGGATCTCCTGGATATTGGAGATCTTCTTGTCTGTGATCAGGATGTAGGGATCGTCAAGAACCGCTTCCATCTTGTCCATATCCGTTGCCATGTAAGCGCTGATGTAGCCTCTGTCGAATTGCATACCTTCCACGAGGTCGAGCTCGGTCATCATGGTCTTGCTCTCTTCTACCGTGATTACGCCGTCTTTGCTGACTTTTTCCATTGCATCCGCAACCAGGTTGCCGACTTCATCATCCCCTGCGGAGATCGCAGCGACTCTTGCGATGTGATTTTTACCGTCGACTGCGGATGCCATGTTTGTGATCGCCTTAACGGCTACGTCTGTAGCCTTCTTCATGCCTTTTCTTAAGATGATCGGGTTTGCGCCTGCTGCCAGGTTCTTCATTCCTTCATGGACCATTGCCTGTGCCAGAACGGTTGCTGTTGTGGTGCCGTCACCGGCTACGTCATTGGTCTTGGTCGCTACTTCCTTTACAAGCTGCGCACCCATGTTTTCGAATGCGTCTTCCAGCTCGATCTCCTTGGCGATCGTTACACCGTCGTTCGTGATGAGCGGTGCTCCGTAGGACTTGTCGAGCACGACATTACGGCCTTTCGGGCCGATCGTTACCTTTACTGTATCCGCCAGCTTATTGACGCCGGCTTCGAGAGCGCTTCTTGCCTCTGCGCCGTATTTGATCTCTTTTGCCATTGTTGATTCCTCCGTAAATGATTATTCTACTACCGCGAGTATGTCACTCTGCTTTACGATGATGTATTCTTCGTCGTCGAGCTTGACTTCCGTTCCTGCATATTTGGAGTAGATGACCTGCTGGCCGGCGCTTACCTGCATCTTCACTTCCTTGCCGTCGATCACGCCGCCGGGTCCGACTGCGATGACCTCAGCCTGCTGGGGTTTTTCTTTTTCCTTCCCCGGTAAAACGATTCCGGACTTTGTTGTTTCTTCAGCTACCAGCTGTTTCAATACAACTCGGTCGCCAAGTGGAACTAATTTCATAGTGTTACGCCTCCTTTATATGGTACTTGTTAGCACTCTTTCATTTTGAGTGCTAACGCACGAATACATCATAAATCTCTGCCCTGTTAATGTCAAGACAGCAAGTATTAAAAAAAAATAAAATCACTCAAAACAGAACATTCTGTAATTACTGGAACCCTCGGTATCATGGGCGCCGATCATGAACTGCGCATAACTGATCACAACAGCATCGTAGCCGTTTTCGGCGATGCGGCCGCGCAGGTCGAATCCGTCATCAAAAAAACGAAGGATCATGAAATCCGCCTCATGGACCCCGAGCGCAAGGAACGGGTGCATGACATGGTCAAAAGAATCGCCCAGGATCAGGATCTTTCCGGATGAGACTTCGTTATTTACGCATTTTGCATTAAAACCTTCATAATCATAGGAATAATGCCAGCTATGACCTTCATACAAGTCCGACGGGCTGTTTTGCTGCATAAAATCCTCATTGATGAAGACGTCTGCAAACGAACCGGCCGCAACCGGCGTTCCGTCAAATTTTGTCAGGGTCATGTCCGTTTGAAAAGCAGGTTTAATCTGGCAAAAATCATCCAGCCCGACATAGGTCCTCCCCACTTTACGTCCCTGCTCGCCAAGCCAACAAGCTTTGTAATATGTCTTCTCATAGCGCGGATCATCGTAAACGGAAAGATCGATCCGCATTCCGAAGCGCGCATTGAGTTCCTCTGCGATCTCCTTCGCAGCCAGAAATCCCGTCTCCGTCGTCCAGTGATGATCGGTACGATAAAAAAGATCCCCCGCGTTCCGATTTTGCATGTCAAACCGCTCGCGAAGGTCCATGCAGGGAATCTCCGCTTCCGTCAGTCTTGCCAGAAAAACGTCCGTATTCCGGTTCACATAGGATTCCTTTCCGAACTGCTCATAAAACCACTGATCATCCGTATACTTGGTCGGTTCGCTGACATAGAGCAGGTCTGTCCCCTGCTCCTTTAGGAATTCATACAGGGAAAGGGTCTGTTCGAATTCATAATCCGTGGAAGTCTCGTCATAGCAGGATACGATCGTCCCGTCATCCGTCAGGTAGATATTGGTATCCTCAAAGAGGCCGGGAAGGTGCAGCAGTTTTGCCATCAGGCCGTTTAAGCCCGTGGTAAACCTTTTGCCGCAGAGCGTAAAGCTGTAGGACGACTGGATCCCCGATAAAGTGACCGGTCCTGTCAGATCCGGGAGCTGCAACGTGCCGTTTCCGATCAGTCCGGCAGCCAGAAACACCGCAAAGAACACCGCGGCGTATTTCCGGGCCCTGTTTTCTTTTCTTTCGTATTCCTGTTTCTCTTCTTTTCTCATGCAAACTCCCTAAGGATAACCTCTCACAGACTATCTGTAAAGGGTAAATCCCCTGTTGTTTTCCTGTACCAAAGCAACAGAATCCCAAACCCTCTGGTAATTAACGTCAAAAACCACCACTTTTATCTGCCCAGGCGGAAGATCCTGTACAATTCCATTAACTGAAATCGCAGTTCCATCATCTCCGGCATAAGCTCCGTATGATTGCTGCGGTATAGGAGATGAAGCTGAAAATAGTCCTTCATATTCTTCTGTTTCATTAGACTGCCCTACATATATTTTACTATTCCCTTCCCAAACGCCAACGTAGTTTTCACCCGGCTGTATTTCCCAATCGCTGAATAAATCTAGCATTCCATCATCATCTATGATGTCGGAAGCAGCAAGCACAATAGTATAATTATCATTTTTTATAGCACTTAACCATTCCGTCGTATCATCCATTTGAGATAGACTTAAACCTGTTTCTTTTGCCTCTAAATGAGACTCCACCAACTCCGTGATCTGGCTCGTCAGGTCTTCTTGGTTTTTTTTGAATCTCTCATAGTCATCCTCCCAAAACGAGTACTCCGGATCCACCCTATGGTCAGGCAAATCATAATGCTCTTTCAGATACTTGGAGAACCATTTATGGAATTTGACAGACCCCAGATAATTAACGTGGTTCATATTTTCAAAATCCGTCTCAAAATCTATCCCCATCTCATCCACATACTCGTTTGTATTTAAGTAGTCAAATCCATATACATCTATGAGATCTGCTGCAGAATTATAGGTCTCCCATTCTTCTTTAGAAACAATATATGGATTTACAATAAAAAGCACCTGCATTTTTTTGTTTTTGCAGTAATCCAAAAGGTCTGTAAACACTTCGCGTTGGTGATCTGTAAGCGTTCTCCTTTCTGTTGTTGCGACATTTGGCTTTTCAAATGCGGTATGTTGAATAGCGGTCTCAAATCCTCTCGTTTCAGTTTGACGTTTTCCATATAAAATGTCCCATTGTCTTTCATCGGCAAGCGCTTTCGTGTTCGAATGTGTTCTGGCTATGTCAAAGACAATTGATGTCCAATCAATTCCATCCTCTAGTCTCCTCTTCGAATAGTACCTGTACATGGAATCAAATCGGTTAAAACTAAATACACCCAGTTGGCTCGTCCACGAACCAATCTCAATATCTCTGACTTCCTCGGAAAGTAACGCCAAAGTTCTTAGATCGACAATGTATAGATCAAAGTCCTGTATACGCCTTGCATAAGCCAATTCATTTATATAAAAATCTGTCCGGCATGCATTCGAGCCAAAATCATATGCACAATATCCATAATCGTGATAAGCCTGAAGCGGCTGAAAATAGTGAGCGGCAACAGAACCGCCCAACCAAAGGACATCCAAATCCCCTTCGTTTTCTAATCCCACAACATCGTCGTTTACATTCGTTCGAAAAATCCATGTAGCATAGTTGAACATCAGCGCAAAAACACCGATAAATGCCACAACCCCCAATGCTTTTTTCCATCGACCATTCGCAAAAAAACGTTTATGCATCATTAAAATCCTTTATAAATAAAGTCCGCAGTGTTATATCCTGGTCCGTATTTTCCCCAAATCAACACTGCAAAGAGCAGGAAAAACCAAAGCCCCCATCTGAAGACAAGATTCTGTTTCAAAACCCATTCCCTAACTGATCTTCCCGTTGTTAGTCTTATTATTGCGGCCGCGCAAAGAATCAGTAACCCTAACAGAACAGTAAACCAATCTCCTATTGTCAAGCCGCCAAAACTGCTCCACATATCATAATCAAAAAGAATCCACGGGTTTTGTTTTGAAATTAAGGCGCCCTTATACATAGACAATCCGCCACGCAGAGATTCTGCTCTAAAAATACCGGCGGAAAGAGATACCAAAGCAAATGTTCTTAAAGACTGGAACAAATGCCAACTAAAGCAATCCGTACGGATCTTTAATGAATTGACAACCCTCTCAAATAATGGTTCCAGCATTTCGCCGATTACAATCCAGAACCAGAACCAAAGTGTCACAAACAGAAATTTCGGGGTGCCGCCATGCCAAAACCCCATGATTGTCCACGAGATGAAAAGCGCACACCAAACCGGGATCTTACGTCCCCACTTTTTTCCGAATGCACCCATGGTTTTCTGGCTAAAGGACTGAAATGCGCCGGTTTTAATGATCGGATAGAAAATATAATTTTTCAGCCAAGCCCCTAATGTTATATGCCATCTACGCCAAAACTCGGACAGATTTCTTGCCATAAATGGTAGGTCAAAGTTCTCCGGAAGTTTTATCCCATATAGTTCGGATACTCCGTAAATGATATCCATACTCCCGGTAAAATCCGCATACAACTGCAACAGAAAGCCAAATATAGCAATCCAGACAAACCATCCTGTATATGTAGCTGGATCTCCATAAATCGTATTTACGATAATCCCGATCCTTTCTGCAAGAACAAGTTTCTTGAACATTCCCCAGAGTATCCGCTGTAATCCAAAACAAACCGTCTCGTATGAGAATGCGTGTACACTGACCAAATCATTACCAACCTCTCTATATCGAACGATCGGTCCGGAAGTGAGCATCGGATAATAACTGCCAAATAACAGGAATCTGAAAGGATTCTTTTCAACCAGATTCTTATTCCAATAGCAGTCTAATCCATAGCCTATAAGAGACAACGTAAAGTAAGATATCCCCAACGGGGGGACAAAACGGCTGCTTATGCTACTTATGCTGAGCAAGTTTTGATAGTAAACAAAATCTTTGGAAAAAAGAAGAATTCCCGCCTCGAGAAGAAGAAAGGCTATCAGAACGAACTTTTTCAGTCTTTTTTTTTCATCCAGAGAGTCAAACAGTTTTCCCGCTGCAAAGGCTACTATGATCATACCATACATTAAGCCAAGTGCCACGTATGAACGGTCATTAAGTAGCCATGCTATTACCCCATTTGAGAGTAAGAGCACCACCCAACGATACTGTCTCGGGAAAAGCCAATACAACACCAAACTGATCCCTACCAACAGGTAAAATGAAAAAGATAATATTGTCATATCCGATCTCCAGTTTCCTCTACCAATTCGATCATCCCCATTTCCGAATTGATGAGAAACACTACGTTTTTACCGTCAATTGCAGGTGCCGGAGCAATATCAGATATTCTTCCAAACCCGTTTTTTTCTAAATCTTTCATGCTCTGCTCAATATTATCCGTGATCAGACACATATGATACGGTGAGTTCTTATATCTCTTCATAAGATCAGCAACAATTGAATTCTCACAATAGGGACTCACAAGCTCAATTCTCTGATGAGCGCAAGACATGAACAGTACATCTATGCCTCGCATGGTATCTCTGCAGACCGCCCCATCCCGTGAAAAACCCAGTTTTTCAAAATCCGTCGCGGCTATTTCTATGCGCTTAACCAGCCAACCGACGTGGTGTACCCGCATCATGAAACCTGCGAGAGTACAATATCCATCATCTCGCCTACGTTTTTCATTGTGTTTACCTGATCCATATTAAATTTTATCCCGAATTTTCTCTCAATTGCCACACACAGAGTAACGTGCATCATGGAATCCCAGTCGGCAATATCTTTGGCAGTCGTACTTTCTGTTACGTGAATCCCTTCATCATCAAAAACATCCTGAAATACCTCATCCATTGTTTTGTTAACTTCTTCTCGCGTCATTTTTTGATCCTCCCTATCTTTTGACTATTACTATTTTACAGCAATCACTGCATAATTTATCGCCGATTTATGTTTGATCGCTTTTTCCATCGGCCATCCGTTTCCGGTTACTGCTATCTCCTTTATGATTTTGAGACCAGCTTTTTGCACCAAGTCCTTCACTTCATCCACTGTTCGATAAAGATATATATGATCGATGGCCGGTGCGTTGACTGGTACATTTATGTATATATGCGCACCTTCGCCGGTTATTTCAACGATCTTCTTTATCATTACATACGGATCTTCCACATGCTCCAAAACCTCACTCACACACACAGCATCAAATAAGCATTTCGGATCATAATCATAAAAATTCTCATGAACAAGTTCAAAATGACTCCCTTTTGCAAATCTTTGAACATACTCTTTTGTCATATCGAGAGACGTCTTAGACAGATCGATCGCGTAATAGTTTTCATATTTGCCGCGATTCATCGCTTCTGCAAAATATTGTCCGTGCCCGGGGCCTATTTCAAGATAGTTTTTTCCCTCATACCCTAAAAACTCTTCCCTAAACCAATGCAGAATCTGTCTGTGGTTATCCCACAGATAGCCTGATAACTGAAGTCCCAGCATATATTGTGACATATAAGCTTCATTTTGGTAAACATTGCCATTCACCTCTGAAAGTGTTGCATATCGATATCTTGAATAATCATTTTCCACGAAGTATTTTGTTTCGTTGATCGTATCTTTCACAAAAACAAGATAAGCTTCGCCCATCTCCTCAATAGTATGTTTCACAGCGAAAAACTCTATCACCTTTTCAAGGTCTTCACGATCTTCTGCAGACAGCGCGGCAAGTCCCTTTTCAAGATATTTTTCCTGCATAGGATGTCTTTCTCCTATATAGCGCACCAGTTGATTTACAATGTCCATGTCTTCTCCCTTCCGACTATCCGTTTTCAGACGATCTCTATATATTTGTTCTGCTTCTCTACTGATTCATTGATCTCAAGTTTCCACACGGTATTACCATTTTCATCCTCTTCAATCTTTGTAAAACCGCGTTCTTCATAAAATAATCTGACCATTCCGTTTTTCTTTGTGGGATAATAGAATCCGATGATTTCACCTATTTTACGTTTTTTACACTCAGATACCAATGCGTCCATCATAGCACATTCCATATCGCGCTTGAGGACGCGGCAACTCATCAGCCACAGATCAACCTGGCACTTGTCGTCACCGCAGTGAGCAATAAGCACACTGACCACTCCATTATCACCGAATCTGTCCTCCAGTTTTCCATATAATGTTATATATTGAGGATCCTCGGAAACGATTTCTATTTCTTCCCGTGTATATCGCCGCGTGGTAAGATTAAACTGATTTGATTTGTTGGTAAGTTGCGCAATTCTAGCCAGATACAGAGATTCAAAGGGGCGGATCTTTGCTTTCATTTCCAATGAAAGGAGATATTCTCCATAGTCAGAGAATGTTTTTTCAAATCGGGCCCGTTTAGCATTATCCTGATACATGATATTGCGATCCAGATCGTCTGCGGAAAAATTTGTCACCTCAAAGAAACCGGATCGATCCACTGTGGCTGCAAAATAAGAGATCTCTGTCAATTCAGGGACCTTTGCGCCTGGAATCTGTTCCCTGACAATGTGCCGTTCTGCCGGATTGTCGTCAATAAATACCATACTTTCCGGCAGGAGATTAAGTGTTTTTGCAATCTCCAAAAAATTCGTATCTTTGGGGTCCCAATTGGCTCTTATATCAATGAAATCATCTTTTTTCAATATGCTGTCAGGATGCTCAAGCCCTGCCAAAGCATTTTCATAGTCGTTTTTTGAGTCTATATTTAGCAGTATCCCCTGTGTCTGTAATCTTTTCAGATAGCGTTGAAAGGCTTGATAAGCCTGATCTTTCGATCCTTCGGAGCCTAATGAGATATTTTCGACTCCATCGTCACCTATCACTCCTCCCCAAAGAGTATTATCAAGATCAGTTACAATGGCTTTCATGTTCTTCCCGAGTAACGATTTTATAATATTTGCTACATTGTATGATAAATATGGAATCGCCTCCAATGCCATTGCATACTTGTACATATACCAAAAGTAAGGGTCTGCCCATTCTTTCAGACCATAATCGGAAGAAATCCAATTTAGATCGCAAATATATAAACCTTCATGGGTCTGCGCATATTCTGCAAATGCCATGTTAATCCTGGAAAGAAAATGAACTCCGCCATGTATGTCCCAGGCCTCACGATTACCAAGCGGTCGCAGATATGGCATATCAAAATTATTCTGAATGATCACACAATGAAACCGCTGAAAGAGTGCATCCCAGATAGCCGTAAACTTAGAAATCTCATTCGATACCAATCCATCTATATATTCAGATGAATCCGTGATAGCCGGGTACTCGGTAATATTGTGATTGGATGTGCATATGTACACAAAATCAGGATGAAAACTGTCTAATTCATCATTCGAGAAAACCGCATCTTGATAATACCGGTTATACTCGGATTCATAGAAAACCGGTTCAATTCCGCAGTGAAGCAGAAACAGTTCGATACAATCTTTCACATCCGTTGTAGTTCCTCCACCCAAAACAGCCACACGTGTCGGAATACAGGATGAATGCGTATCTTTGATCTGCTCCAGCAACCGTCTCTTTATTTTTTTCTTCTGCGTCACAATAAATCCGGCATCAAACGGATATTCTAGTTCTCTCACTTAACTGTACCTCACAAACCACACATTCGCCTTTAAAGATTGTTCAATTGATTGCGTATTTCAAAATAACCGGCGAGAATCCTTTTATAGCAAATATTAACGCTACTATTGTAAAAAAGCAACGTGAATTCCTGTTGTGCACCTGCTTTTATGCTTGTTTTCTGTTTTCAGTTATTATTCTTTTTATTCTTTCCTATCGGTCTGTCAGAAATTCGCATATGCGAACGGATTGTTGTTCCCGGCCACCACAAAAGAAACGGCCCAGAGGAACACGGCAAATACCAGTACCGTTTCCGCGATGCGAAGCACCGTCTGCCCCCGCCCCGTGCACTTCTCATGCAGCCGGGGAACAACCGGGAAACAAAGCAGCAGTGCGATCAGAATGATCGCTGCGTTGTCCGAAAGCAGGATCAGTGCACGTCTTGCGGTCACCGGATCGCCGGATGGGATCAGCATCCTTTTGATCATGCCAAGGCCCGTTCTGATCGAGGGCGCGCGGAACAGCACCCACTGGAAGTTGATGAACAAAAGCGCAAGGATACGGTATATGATCCGTCCCGCTTTGCTCTTCAGCCTGTCAGGCAGGCCGGTTGCGCGTTCGAAGGCGATCGCAACAAAATAGCCGAGCCCCCATGCAATGAAATTCCACGCGGCGCCATGCCAGATCCCCGTCAAAGCCCAGACGACGAACAGATTGAAATAGATCCTCCATTTTTTCGTCCGGCTGCCGCCCATCGGAATATATACATAGTCCCTGAACCACGCGCCCAGGGAGATATGCCACCTGCGCCAGAATTTAGAGACCGACTCGGTCATATAGGGATACCGGAAGTTCTCCATGCAGCGCAAGCCGAACATTTCAGACAATCCGACCGCCATATCGGAATATCCGGCAAAATCAAATAACAGCTGTAATGAATAGCAGACCGAACCCAGCCAGACAAAGCCCGTCGCGCAGTTTGAAACCGGTGTCGCATATACTTCATCCGTGATATTTGCCAGGATGTTGGCCAGAATGACCTTCTTGTTGAATCCGATCATGAACCGGTAAACACCGCCCGAAAACAGGGCTGTATCAAAGAAGGGCTTGGATTCCCCGCAAAAGTCCCTGTAACGGCTAAGCGGTCCCTGCGGAAGCTGGGTAAAGACCGTTAGATAAAGCATGTCCTTGATCATCCCGTTCCCGGAAAGATCTGCGTTTCCGCTGTATACATCCGCCAGATAGGATACCGCTTTAAAGGTGTAGAACGAGATCCCGGCCGGAAGGGCCAGCTGCCCGATCTGCAGACTGACCGGGAAGATCCGGCTGAGCGTTGACAGGGTGAACCCTGCATATTTGTAATAGAAAAGAATACCGAGATTGGCAAGGATGCCGAAGACGAGCCAGAACACCCTAAGGCGCTTACCCTGCGTTCTGTTCAGAACCCTGCCGGTCACAACAGTCAGTGCGGCGGAGAAAAGAAAGAGAAACAGGTAATGCGCACTGCAAAAAGCGTAAAAAAACAAGCTAAAGACTACCAAAACGTAGTCTCTGGCTTTTTCATTTGCTGCATAATATACAAACAGGGCAACCGGCAGGAATACAAACAGAAAAAACAGACTGGTAAAGGACATAGCGTATTCTCCTATTTCCTCACGTTTTGTTCATACTTCTTCAGCCGGAACAAAATGCGCAGCGCTTCTTTCACCGATTTGAATTTCAGGCTGGATTCCGAACCGATATAGTGGATCGGGACCTCAACCGTATGCAGATCCCTGCAGTAAAACCGCATCTCCGTCTGGTACATGTGTCCCGTGGAAAGGAATGCATGCAGGTCAAGATGCTCAAGGACCGGGCGCTGAAACGCCTCAAATCCGCTGGTCATGTCTTTCAGTTTCGTGCCAAGCACCAGATTGGCAAGGATCGTTCCGCCGGAACTTAACATTCTCCGGTAAAGCGGATGATTGCTGATATCTCCGCCCGGAACATATCTGGATCCCCAGACACAGTCATAGCCTTCTTCCAGTTTTTCGATGAACTGCGGGATCTCCTCCGGCAGATGCGAACCGCCTCCGTCCATCTCGATGATCCGCTCCGCACCGTCCTGCAATGCCATCTCAAAGCCATACAAATAGCAGGACACAACGCCCCGCGACTCTTTATGGAAGATCAGTTTGATCCGGTCATACTTTTCTTCCATTTCCCGGATGATCCGTTCCGTTCCGTCTTTCGAGAACGCATCCATGACCGGATATACATACAGATTGTCATACGGCAGGTTCATGATCTGCTCAAGTACCCCGCCGATCGAGCCCTCCTCATTGGCAACGGGCATTACAATGATCGTTTTAAGCATATTTATGTTCCGTCAGTTGGTTCCGAAATTCACTTCCAGGTTTTCTCCGAAAGTTGCTTCCAACTGTCCTTCGATCGGCTGTGCCCAGGCCGGGCAGGTTGCCGTTACCGTATACATTCCGGGAAGCATCGGTGCGACCGTCGCTTCCTGATTGGCGTTGATCGTCTGCTCCGAGAAACCGGAGAAACTGAATGTTGTATCGTCGTAGTCCGTTGTGACTTTGTAGCGGATCAGCGGCAGATTCACGATATGCGCCGTTCCGCTCATGCCGGCATATTTCTCGGCATCCTGGATCGAATCCAGAAAGGCCTGCCGCTTATCCGGATTGGCAGCCATAAACGAAGCAAAGTGCTCCACGACCGATTGCGGGAACCCCAGTGTGCTACCCGTCGAATCGTCCGTGTAACCGATCTTGCTGCCGATAAAGTTCATATCTCCCGCGGCCATCGCGGTATCGAGCTGCGTCAGCAGTTCCGCATAGGAACCTGCTTCCGTATAACCGTCTACACCTGCGCCCGCATCAAGAAGCATCGCAGCGCCGTTTGACGTTGTGGCAGGCGTGGCCGCCTCATCTGCTGTCGTGGCCGGAAGAGTGGTCTGGCTGTTTGCTCCTGCCAGTGCAGAGGCCTCCGGCGTTCCCGGTGCGGGTAATGAATCCGCTATGGGCGTTTCCACAGCCGGCGCTCCCGGTAACCCGGCATACGAGTCATTGATCACGCCGTTGATGGTAACGATGTTCAGCGGATAGTATCCGCCGCGCGCGCCCGCTCCGGCAATATAATAGAGAATGCTCGCAAGAACACAGACGCCGAGAAGCACGACAAAAGCCACGCCGGCGATCGAATCGATCCCGCCCGTGAACTCGGACGGCTCATAACTGCCGGTGCGGTTTCTGCTGCGGTTCCTGGATGAATGGTTGTTCATGCTGCTGCCGGATGGTCCCATCATGTCCTGCACGGACTGGACTTTCCGCTTGCTTCCCGCATTTCTTCCGTAATCTCTGTTGTTGTTATAACGATTGTAGTCCATATCAGTAATTCTTAAGCCCCCGTTTTGAGGCATTTTTTCTGTAGATCCGCCACTTGTCGCACAGCAGACTGATGATCAGGAACGCAGGTACCAGGATCAGGTCTGCAAGCAGGGTGAATAAAAGGCTTTTAACGCCGCTTTGAAGCATTTCAAACAAATTGGTCCGCTTTTGCATGAAAAACGAAAACGGAATGAACATGAGCCATATAAATCCCTGTACCAGAAAGTGGATCACGATGAATTCTTTCACCGCACGGGAGCGGAAATTTCCTTCCCGCACGCCAAAATCACCGGCATAGTGCCCGATCCCCACTGCGATCAGAAGATAACTGACCACATGCGTGATGACGATCTCTTCGCCGAAAACGGCATAGAGCAGAACGGACGCCGCAACGGCGGCGATGCCGGCGGCAGAAGGTCCATACAGAGCCGCCACGGCCGCGATCAGGATCGCCGCGGTTTCCGCAATATACGGCAATTCTGATTTTTTCATAAGGATCCCGATCAGGACAAATAACAGCGTCCCGATGATCGATGCGATCACTTCCACGGTACCGAGTTTATACTTAAAGTTCATAACTGTTATTTTATAACCATGTATGCAGTGCGGTCAAGCGTTTCCACACGATTTGTTTCGCGCATCCGGCAAAAGAGCCGGGGTGCCGTCAGGATTTTTCTACGGAGCGTTCGATCGGGATCGTGGCGTTCATCTGTGCGGAGTAGATCAGGAGCTCCTTCACGGGCAGTTTCATCAGTTTCCAAAGGGCCTGCCCGTAGTATTCAAGCTGTATATGATAACTGTCTATCAGTTTCTGCGCACTGTGGACACGATCCGTTTTGTAATCCACAACAACGATCTGCCCGTCTTCTATAAAGAAGGCATCGATGATCCCCTGAACAAGCATCTTCGTATCCAGGCCGATCACGAAGGGCTGTTCCCTGTACAGTTCATTCCTGAGGGCTGCCGACCGCATGCGTTTTGCCAGATCCGTCTGCAAAAAGGTTAAGATCTCTTCCGGTGTGATCATGGCCAGCAGATCTTCTTCCATGCGCTTTGTCTGTGCCGTCTTTTCAAAAAACGCTTTCACATTGGCAAGTTCCGGATCGATCGTGTAATCCCAGATCTCTAACATCCTGTGAAAAGCGGTTCCGTGTCCCGTCGGGGAAACCGCATGTGCTTCTTTGGAAAGAAATTTGGGAACGAGCCGCAGGGGCGTCTCATCTGTCGTGCCGTGGACGGTTTTCTCGCCATCCTCGTATTCGTCAGCATCGGCGAGCTGCATGCTTCGTTTTTTCAGTTCCGTTACAGAGATCTTGCCGAAGGAATCGTTCACATCGACAGGGTAAGAGAACGCAAGACGCTCCTTCAGAAGATCGTACACGGGATCGGCAGCGGCAGGGCTCTCCTTATCCTTACTGTCTTCCGGATAAGCGCCGTGATCCCTGATCGACCGCAAAATGCCAAGATGCAGGTCTTCGTTACGGATCACCTGTTCCATCCGCGTATCCACGATCTGTTCAAGCATAGCCGTTTTTACTTCTATATGATGAAAAATCTCCTCCCCGCTTGCATAGGCAAGTAATGCACGGTAAGACTGTGCTTTCATAAGGGCAGGGGCCTTCCCAAACGGCTTATCGGCGTTATCTGTCATACCGGTCATGATCAGTTTTTCTCTTGCACGCGTCATACCCACATAAAGGACCCGGATCTCTTCGGCCAGACTCTCGCGCCGGAGTTTTTTGGAAATGACGTTCTTTCCAAATGTTCTCTGTTTGATCCTCCGTTCACTGTTGACCGCGAACAGTCCGATCCCAAGATCGGAATCCAGTACCAGCGCCGCATTGGCATCGGTATAATTGATACCCTTATGCATGGCCGGTATGAAAACGACCGGAAATTCCAGGCCTTTGCTCTTATGGATACTCATCAGCCTGACCGTATCTTCGTTCTCACCCGTCAGATTCGCTTCCCCGTAATCAAAATCATGTTTTTTCAGATATTCGATGTAGCGTACAAACTGAAACAGGCCACGGTAACTGGTTTTTTCAAAATCAAGCGCACGGCTTAAGAGCATGTTCAGGTTGGCATAGGCTTTCTGCCCGCCCGGAGAGGATAAGATCACTCTGCCGTAGTCACCGTCAATGATCTCCTGGAGGATCTCATAGACGGACAGATAAGACGCCTTCTGTTTGTATTCTTCCAGCCGAGACAGAAAACGCTCCGTTTTTTCAATAACATCCGTGTTGTCCGGGTCGGTCATTTCTTCGCAAAAAGCCCGTAAAGACTGATACAGAGGCATTTTCGGATGCCTGGCACGGATCAGTGCAAGATCGGTATCCGACAGGCCGCAAAGAGGCGAAAGCAGAACCGCCGCCAACGGAATATCCTGTAGCGGATTATCAACCACCTGTAAAAAAGACAAAAGCCACACGATCTCCCTGGCCGTAAAGTATCCGGTGGAGGATGTGGAGTGGATGGGGATGCCGTAGGAAGTGATCACGGAACAGAATTTTTCATCCCACCCCTTTGTTGTACGCAACAGGATCACGATGTCGGAATAACGGACCGGCCGAAACGAGGATATCCGCTTATCATAGACCGGCATTTGGGACCGGATCAGCTCATGAATGCGCGTTGCGATATAGGAAGCTTCCAATTCCTTCGCATCCATGTCCTCCTGTTCGACGATCGCAACATATTCCGCAACATATTGGTTCTGACCATCCGGGTCAACGCAATTACTTGTTTCGGATTCCTGTGTAACATTTCCGTAATCAGCATTTATTACGGAAGTTTTTGCGACACATTGTGTCTGCTCTGCGCTTTCCTCAGGCGTACCGCCGGGTGTCTTTTCCGCACTTTCAATAACAGGTGTGTCTTTATAGCAGGGTGCCCCGAACTTTAAGGCCGCATTTTCATCGTAGTCGATCCCGCCCAGTTCTTTGCACATAACCGATGCAAAAACTTCGTTCACGGCATCGATCACTTCCGGCCTGCTGCGGAAGTTATCGTGCAGGTCGATCCTCAAGCCGCCATTACCTGCCGCATAGGCATCGTATTTATGCAGGAAAAGGTCCGGTCTTGCAAGCCGAAACTTGTAGATACTCTGCTTTACGTCCCCGACATTAAATACATTTCCGTCGGCGATCAGATTGACAATGGTTTCCTGCACAAGGTTGGAGTCCTGATACTCATCCACATAGATCTCCTTAAAATACGTGCGGTACTCTTCCGCAATCCCCGGATTCTCCTTAAGTATCTGCAGGCAGTAATGCTCCATGTCGTTGAAATCGATCAGATTCTTACTGCGCTTCTTTTCGGACAGCCTGTCCCTGAAGGCACGTGTCAGCCGGATCAGTTCGGAAACATCCCCGCGGCAGGACTTCATCAGCAAAACCGCCTCCGGAATATCTATCTTAAGATCGCTATCCCTTAGGCCACAGAGCGTTTTTTTCACTTCGTTTCTCAGGTTCTGCACGAGTACCTTGACGCCCTGATCCACCGGATCGGACGCCTGGACGCTTGCCAGACGCTCCGGCTGATAAGTTTCGATACAGGCTGCATATTCCGTGAAAGACTGACACTGCAGCAGGCGTTCGACCATTTCGATATCAGATGTTATTGCACTGCAGTAGCACTGTGGTCCATCCGGTCTCTGTGCTGTCTCAAGCGCCTTTTTTGCAGTGTTCATCAGCCCTGCCGTGACTGCATGCAAAGTCTGCATCCATTCTTTTACGATCGGATGTTCATCAAACGCTTCTGCGGTGATCCCCTCATACATTTGCAGGCAGGCATCAAGCCACGCATCCACATCCGGATGACTGTTCGCCAGCTTAAAGAGCCGTAGCACTGCTTCTTCCACCTCATCGTCGCTCTTTCCTGTTGCGATGTGCTCGCACATCTGCAGAAAAGCGGTATCTCCCGTCTCGTAGGCCTCTTCGAGGATCTCCTGCAGCACATCCGCTTTCATCAGTTTGCTTTCCGTATCATCCATCGCGCGGAAATCAGGTGAAAGGTCGATCCTGTGGAAATGCGCACGGATCACATCCAGGCAGAAGCCGTGGATCGTGGAAATATGTGCATTGTGGATCAGGGTGGCCTGCCGGTACAGACGGTTTCTTGCGTCATCATCGATCACGATATCATTCTCTCCGCCTTCAGCCTTCCCGTTTTTCTGCGTCTGTGCCTTTCCTTCCGGCGTCTCCCGCAGATAGGCGTTGATCGCCTTCAGGATACGGTCCCGCATCTCTCCGGCAGCAGCTTTGGTGAACGTCATGACCAGGATCCTGTCTATATCGGCCGGATCCTCTTTGCGCACGAGGGAACGTATGATGCGTTCCACCAGCACGGCAGTTTTCCCGGATCCGGCCGCAGCCGAAACCAGAATATTCTGTCCGCTTTCCCTGATCGCCATTTCCTGATTCTTCGTAAATCCCATAAACAATCTCCATCCTGATCTGCTGTTTATTGCAGTTTTTCACGCATTTTTTCTATGATCTCTTCCGCATTTACCGCAGGCTCTGTCTTACCGGTCCCCGCCTTGCCGCAGACGCCGGCAAACTCACAGTATGTGCAGTTCCTTCCCGTTGCCGTGATGTTTCCGTCCAGCATGGTACGTCCCATGTCTGCGATGATCCTGTTCACATAGTCAGAGATCACCTTGAACTCTTCCGTTGTGGCAATGCTTGATTTTTCCGCATTTAAGCCGTCTTTTGTCTTTGTGACGGGAATGACACTGGAGGAACCGGAAAAATCACGGTCCATTCTGCTGTAGATCTGCTCATCCGCGTTCACAAGACCCTTCATCTTCAATGTGGCAAGGATCCGCTCCCAGATAGCCTCATCGGCTTCTCCTGCATCTGCCTCGATCATCGGATCGTCCAGATGATAATAGAGAATGCCTGCCGGGAGCACTTCCTTGTCCGGATGTTCGCTTGCTTCCAGTTCCATCGCTGCATTCATATATACGACCAGCTGCAGCTGCTCGCCGCGATAGATCGCGGCCAGATCCAGGTCCTGCTTACCGGATTTATAATCGATGATCTTAACGTAGATCTTATTATCCTCCTCGAGAACATCCATACGGTCGATCCGGCCCGCAAAATCCATCCGTTCCGATTCGGACAGTTTGAAATGGATCGACGAAAGATCGCTGCGCCCCGCAAAATCGAACTCAAACCTGCTTGGGACAAAATCACCCGCCTGTATCTGCGCACGCAGCACCCTGACCGTCTTTTTCAGGATCCTTCTGATCCGCTCGATCATGTAAGAAGAACGGAAAGACGCATAGATCGAGTCATAGTCCGCGATCACTTTCTTTACGGAAAGATCGCAGATACGGTCCGCCGCCTCATCGGGTAAGGCAGCCCATGTCAGCCCCTCATCTTCCAGCTGCCCGGAAAATGCTTCCAGTGCCGCATGGAAAACGGAACCCATATCACGCACTTCAAAAGAGAACTCTTCACGTCTTTTCAGGTTCAGTCCGTAACGCAGAAAATGTTCATAGGCACACTTCGCATAGGTCTCCAGACGTGTCACGCTGCCTGTGATCGCTTCTCCATAGATAACATGCGCTATTGCTGCTCCGACCGAATCAGTCAATCCGTTTCTCTTGTCCGGGAATGCACTGTTTATCATATTCTTCAGCACATCTGCAAATTGTGTCTTTTGTGCGAAATATTTAAGCAATTTTGCTGCTTCTTCGTGCGTTTCTCCCCGGATAAAAGGCTGCAGACCACCCGCCAGTTCACTCAACGCCGTCCCCGCCGTATACACTCTCTCGAGTACGGGCAGGGTATCATAATGCGTCGTCAAAAGATCCGGGAACATACTCTTCAGTTCATCGATCAGGTAGGACGGCATCAGGGACTCTCCCCCTGTAGACACACCGGCATACGACAGGTACAGGCGCTCTGTCGGTTTGGTCATGACCATATAGAGGTACAGCCGCTGTGTGTACGCCTGCATCTTTGCAGAAGGGGCCAGTTCCACGCCGGCTGATTTCTGCAGGAAGAATTCACGGTCCAGATCGGATAAAAGCCCGCCCGTATCTGCACTCTTCGGAATGATCCCGTCGTTCACGCCCACGAAGAAGAGGGCTTTGATATCGCGGAAGCGGGACCGCAGAAGGTCACCGACCTGTACATAGTCTGTCCGGTTCGGGATCACGCCTACACGCAGTTCCGCAAAGCCGGCATCCAGCAGCTCAAGGAACTCCTCTGCTTCCATTGCTTCCTCTCCGAGCAGTTCCACCAGTTTATCGAGAAGGGAGAGCACGGATTGCAGGATCTGTTCATATTCCCTGGCTTTGACATCCATGCCCTGTTTCAGGAATGCTTCCGCCCTGTCATGCAGTTTCTGTTGCGTCTGCACGCTCTCAAGCATCTGAAAGAGTGCCGTACAGTAGTCCCGTACTGTCTTTGCGTTATCAAAAACAAGGAAGGGCTTAACGGCCTCTTCGCGTATCTTATTCAGTTCTTTCAGCTGTTCCGGCGTAAAGGAACGCGGTTTCCTCGTAAATTGCCTGTTCCACTGCCTTTTCCCGTGGATCCCGCAGGCAATACAGTAGTTTTCCAGCAGATTGATCTGATCATCGGAATGATCCAGCATGGAGGATTTCAGATAGGAAAACATCCCGTCATGCGAATAATCTTCCGTCAGCACCCGCATAATGGCACGCAGATACTCGATAAACGGATTCTGGAGGATAGGCTGTTTTTTATCGACAAAGAACGGTATGCCGTAACTATTAAAAACACGTGTTACTGTATGCATATAGTCGGTCAGCTCACCCGTGACAACGGCTATATCTTTGTAGCGGTACTGCTTTTCCCTGACCAGCCGCTCGATCAGCACTGCCACGTAACGCAGCTCATCCAGCGGGTTTCTTGCCGTTATAAGTTGGATATCATCTGATATTTTATCGAAGGGTTCCTGTTTTTCACGGAACAGATTCTTTTCGAGATGGATGAGCATCTGCGGCGCTTCCTTCTTTTCGCCGTCTTCGTCCGAGATACGGAAACGGTAGGGGATCTCATCCGCGATCACATGATCCGGCAAGACCGGAACGCTGCATTCCTCCGCAATATGCTTCAGTTCCCGGATCGTCTTGTGTGACAGATAGAACAGTTCCTGTTCATCATAGGGGCCGTCAAGCCCTTCGCGCGTATCCAGCAGTACGGTCACGTGCACGTCTATACACTTCTGAAGCAGCGCACGGATCAGGTCATACTGGACCGGCGTGAATCCGGTGAAACCGTCCAGAACGATCACGGACCTGCCAAGTTTCTCCGAACCGGTCAACGCCGTGCTGACTCGGATCAGGAGTTCCTCGCTGGTTGTGTATTTCTCCTCGATATATTTGCGGAATGCCGTATACAGTTTGGAGACGTCTCCCAGTTTCTCGGAAAGCAGGTGCCTGTTGTTCTGCTCACACACCTGCTGCAGCCGTGCGATCGCATCCGCATCCACGCCGTATTGCATAAACTCGGAGATGACTGATTTTACCTCCGTAATATATCCCAACCGTTTCAGGTTTTTCCCGATCACTGTCAGTTCCGGCTCCATTTCCGATGCGAGGTGTCTTAAGATCAGGTTTTTTCCCATATCATCGATCAGAAGCCCCGGCGCCTTGGCAAAGCCCACTTCCTCAAAAACGCGGTAAGAGAGCCTCGCAAAGCTCAATACGTCTATATTCAGGATCCCGCCGTCCGGATGAAGACGGACCAGATCCCGCTGTGTCTGCAGCGTGAACTGTTCCGGCACGATCACCAGATAGGTTCTGTCCGGGTGTTCTCTTGCCTCTTTGATCACTTCCTCATATAACCGGTATGATTTTCCGCTGCCTGCATTTCCAAGCCAACATTTCAGTGCCATGCTCTTTGCTCCACTTTCTGCTACTCTGCCCTGACTTCCCGGGTACCCGCGATCCGCTCGGATTCCCGCATCCGGGACACCCTGTAATCCTTGAATGAAAAACTAATACTTAACTGAAATATCGCCTAATTACATAAAACTCGTTTATGAGTCCGCCAGGCACCTTTTTAGGGTGCTTTTCTTATCAAAAAGTGTTATAATTCCATCATCCGAATGCAGTATGTTATATAGATTTGCATGGCAAACAGACGACTCGATACCTTTTATGCAGAAGTAAATTCGACCCGTCTATTACATAGTTTGTT
>JAFZQU010000003.1 GCA_017620255.1 Lachnospiraceae bacterium | reverse complement strand
GTCTGCGTCACCGTTGACGAAACATCTGTCGATGCTTTTCAGCGCATTTATCATGAATTCCGTTCTTTTCGCGTCGTCGTTCGTCTCTTCCCGGAAGACCGTGTCCGGGCTGCTGCCGAAGTGGTTGCGGTAGTTATTGATCTTGTCCTCATCCAGAAGATAGTTCCGGACTTCTCTTCCGAACATCTGCCGCCTGTCCTCCAGCGTTTCCTTATCCCTCTGCATCTCCCGCTTCATCGTGCGGATCTTGGACTTCAGGAAAGACGTTCCCTTGATGAATACCGCATAGTCCTCAAAAATGGAGGGGTCATCGAAATAGAGGTAGATCCAGATGCCTTCGATGATATATTTCTTATCCTTATGTTGCCCGGCATAGTCCATCGCGAATCTGACGAAGTCGATAAAGATCTTATCTTCGTATTCTTCCTTGGGGATGCTGTCTCTTTCCTCGACGCCGATATAGTACTTTGCCCCCTCACCGGTAAAGAAGCTGTAAAACATATCGGAGTAGTCCTTCAGCTCATCCAAAGTGAAATGGTCTTTGGCGAGAAGCAGGTCGTCGAGCTCGATGTGGTCGATATCGTCTCCTTCGAGCGTCCTCGCCATCTGCGATTTTCCGCTTCCCGAATGACCGAGGATAAAGCAGATGTTCGTATCGCCTGCGTTGAAGCTGTCCTCTTTGTAATAGAGGTCCGGTTCCGTGACCACGTATTTGTCGGCCGGCAGCTGCAGATCCTCAAACATGCCGTTGTCTGCTTTCAGTCCGTCCTTTTTCAGGACGTACATCTCCGGCACGCTGTGACCCAGGAACTCGTTCGAATAGTAATTGGAAAACCGCTTCTGCTTCCTCGGGAGGATCCGGTATTTGGCGTAGACCTTGTTGAGTTCTTTCTGTGTGGCCGCAGCATCGGTGATGATGGCAAGGGACGGGTCGCGGAGGGCCTGTTCCAGATCGGTATACTTTTCCATCGTTTTCTCCTATATTTTGCCGGCTTTCTTCAATGCGTCGTGCGTTTCCGAAAGCCATTCGTGATAGTGGTCGTAGGGAGTCTGCGTCCACCAGTCCAGCAGTTTATGCAAGGACTTGATGTCTTCTTCGATACTGGTGCACTTGTACTGCTCTGGATCGCGGTTGACCGTCACGACATGATGACCGTCTTCCTGAAAGTCGATCCGGTAGATACAATACCCCGTCCAGCTGCGATGCGCCCAGAGCGTTGACCCCTCCATATACCAGAACCACTTGTCTTCCATGGCCTGTGGGATATTGCCGCGCCGGAGCGCATCCATTTCCGCTTCGCTGAAAGACCTGTCGAGCACAAACGTCTCGTGCTGATCCGGCATGGGTTTCGTTTTCCAGTCATCGCGGCGGGCGATGCTCTTTTTCCTGTCTTCTTTCATGGTGTTTTCTCCCTTGATTTTTCCCTGCAGAGGCGGCAGTTTGTGGATGTCATAGGTCTCACGGTAGAACGCAAAGGCCGTGTCCGTGTCGCCGGTCAGCTCGATCAGCGCTCCTGCCTGAAACGTGGCAGGCAGATCCTCTGACGGCGTCTTCCACGCGGCGTTGGAAACGACCTGTATCCTTTCCCCTTCCGTGTTTTCCTGCCGGAGGACAGCCTCGGCCTCAAAGAGCAGCGTACCCGTGGCGATGTGATAATCACTGGACACGACGGCCAGCTTCCGGACCTGCGGATAGCGTTCCGTGAGGATATCGAAGGTGTAAATTGCATTCTGCGCCGTCGTGACGGACCGATCCTCCACGATCACGCGGTCCGGGCAGACCCCGTTTCCGGTCAGCCATTCCGCCATTTTTCCGGCCTCGGTAACATCTTGCTTTTCTGCGGCGGTCCCGCCTCCGGTGCAGACGATGAGCGCCTGAGGGTATTTCTTCGCGCTGTTCAGAACGACCTGAAGCCGCCCGGTCAGTTCCGGACGCATCGCCCCATCCGGCTCCAGCTGATAGCCGAGGGCGACGACGGCCAGTTCATCCGTCTGTGGCAGACCGTCCGGCAGCACGTCGTAATGGATCTGAAGACCGGAATTGCAGGTCTTCCAGATATCCATGATCTTTTCCCACCGGACGGAGGCATCGGTATCCACTGATGCGAGTTCCTGCAGAAGTTCTTTTACGCGCGGCTCAGCCGCCTCGCCGTAAATGCCGTAGTCCGCGATCATTTCTTTCAGGATCAGAGAATTCAATCTTTCCATATCAACTCTTGCTCTTTTCGACTCCGCTGATCTTTACCGTCGTCTTTGCTTCTTCTTTCAGGGTCCCGATCGCCGGGATCTCCCCCACGATATTCTCGCACAGCCAGTCCATCTGTATGATCTCGAGGCTGGTCAGGAAAGGATCTTCTTCTTTCCGGATGAGCCCTTCCTGACTGCGGAGCTCTCCGTCAAACGGATTGAAAGTACCGTTTATGATATCCTCTCTCAGCGTGTTAACCAGCTGCCTGGTATAGGAGCTGAGCACATCCGAAAGCTCTATGTCGACGACTCCGGAGATCATGCCCCACCAGTAGTTCGTGGCCCGGTCTTTTTTGTCGACCTGTCTCGCATTGTAATTCCCTTCGAGTATGGTCTTGACGATGATCTCATAGAGTTTGCCCCATTTCCAGATCGGGGTCGCCAGATTCGTGATCCGGCATGTGCCCGAAAGATCGTTTCCCTTGCCCGGTTCACACTTTTCCACATAGCAGAGTCCGTGAGCGTCGCTTCCGTCGGCGTTGTACTTGGAATCGATATACGACATGACGTGGATACCGCTGTTCAACGTATCCCACCACCAGTTGTTGTCGGCTTTCGACATCCAGTCCAAATGGATCCTGACCGACGGATCCGTCATGGCGGCCCCTATCGCAAAAGCGTTGATCCCTGCCACCGTGCCATATATAGGAAGATCCGAGCAATACCCTATCCTGTGAGTGCCGTCTGCGGCCGAATAGATGCCCGCGACGACACCGGCAAGGAATTTCGCCTCATATATTTTAGCATAATATGTTCTGACGGCCTGCCTGTGAAGGTTGACGGAACAGTTCAGGAACTTGATGTTTTCGTATGCGATCGCCGCCCTGAGCGCGTCATCGATCTGTCCCGGCGTGATCGTGAATACCACGTCTGCGCCCCATTCCGCCGCGCCCTTTACGGCAGCCTCGAAAGCCGCTGAACTCTCACAGTTCTCATAGCACTTGGTAACTACCGTGCCTCCGTATGCCTTTTCGAGCCTCTTTCTTCCCTTCTCATGGTCGGCCGTCCAGCTGGACTCCCCGATCAGATTGTCATAGAGGAAAGCTGCCTTCAGGGGATGCTTCGGCGAATAGGACAGCGCCGGGATCACCTTGCTGAGTGTGCTTCCGGTCCTGGTGATGATCGAACCCGCATGCAGCGCATCCTCGGCCTCTTCGATCAGCGAAACTCTCTCTTTGCTGCGCTCAGTCATCAACTCTTTTTGGATCTTCAGGATGCGCCTTTCGATCTCTTTTTTCGAATGATACTCGAATGCGTCCCTGATGTATATCCTGAGGTAGATCAGGAAAGCGTCGCCGGCCGGCAGATCCGCGCCTTTGCTCCTGAGATCCGCATACGCCTGAGAGAACATCCAGTAGGTCCTCTTCAGCGATCTGATCTCGTCCTCGTTCCACCGCTTCCTGAGATCCTTTCCCAGAAGATCGGCCATCTCGGCGAAGGCGCCTTTCCGGCTGAACCCGATGTCATAGATCCCCGTGACGGCGAAGAAGCTTAAAAATTCAGCATATTCTGGGTTCTGCGCCAGCACATCCCGGGCAGGCATCACCCTTGTGACCTCCGCGCTGATGACGGGCATCTCAAGGAACCTGCTGACAGACACCCTTTTGTTGCCCTCATACACATAGAATCTCTGCAGATATTCGTAGACCTTGATCGGGTCACTGAAACCTTCGCCGATCTGCGTCGAATACAGACTCGCCCATTTGTATGCGAATTCCGTATCTGGGTCCATGAGCGGCATGAAACCGGCCGAGAACGCATTCTGTCTGGCCCTTGTCTTGGTGCCCGCGATGAGTTCGACCGGGATCTCCATAACGCCGAGAGATTTCTTCGGCATGATGTCACAGTCAGGCAATACGTCATCCAAAGCAGCAAGGAACGGATACTCCCCTGCTGCTGTCTTTTCTCTGTATTCTTTTTCAGCGATCTTTCGCGCCTTTGCGTACTCTTCTATCAACTCTCTGACTCCTGAACAGATCCTTATTCCAGCGGCGGCCAGTCCAGGACCTTCCTGATCTGACTGTCCCAGAAGTCCCAGTCATGGCCGCGATCCTCCTCGTCCCAGAATACCTCGATGCCCTTCTCCTGCAGAAAATCGCGGAAAGCGATATTGGGCTGCAGCAAATCATCCTGCGTTCCGCAGGCCAGATAGAACCTGGGAACAGGACGTCCGGCGGACAGCATTTCTTCCACTGCCACGTAAGGGTTTTTGTCGGTTTTGGATGCTGCCTCCATGTCGCCGAAGAGTCCGCGTTCGTCTTCCCCGGAGATATCTTCAAAAATATGCACTGCCGAAGACAGGCCTGCTACATGGCTGAAGGTCTCGGAATACACGATACCGTTGCGGATCGCGCCGAACCCGCCCATGGAAAGCCCTGCGATGAAGGTGTCCTCCCGCTTCTCGGAGAGCGGGAACATACGTCTTGTGATCTCCACCAGTTCTTTTCCGATTAAAGTCCCGTAATCGTTCCACGGCGTTCCGGCGTCAATGTAAAACGCGTTGTCACCGGACGGCATTACGACCGCAAGGTTCTTCTCCTCGGCCCACTTCTGGATACGGGTCTGACTCACCCAATCCGTATAATTGCCCAGAAGACCGTGCAGCAGATACAGCGTCTTATACTTATGCTCTTTTCCGTTCAGATAACGGTCGGTATCAGCGTCAAAACGATCCGCCGGAAGGATCACATTCAGCGGAACGGTTCGAAACAATGCCTGTGATAAATAATTGACTTGTATCAATGCCATTTGAGCGATCTCCCATCATTGCCCTTCGCGTACTTTCAGAATATCAAGCGTGTGATTGGACGCCCCGATCAGATCCTGACGTTCACACGTGGCAAAGTGATACTCCATCCATTTCGAAAAAGTATGCTGATCCATTTCGTCGATGAACCCGCTTATGTAATGGGCCGCGCCATCCGTTGCGACCAGCTTGACCCGGTCCAAAGGAAACCTAGAATTCAGCAGCGCAATATCCTCTGTTCTGACCAACTCGAATATCTCCTTCGGTTCGCTCTTGCAATGCCAGTCTTCCGTCAGCAAAGTATTTGTGACCTCATCCAGATGACCCGATAAGAACACGTATTGAATGATCGTGGGTTCATTCATGCAATAGGCGACCAGGATATATCCACCGGGTCTCGTGACACGAACCGCTTCAGACAACGCCTGAAGCTTATCCTTCAACGTGTAAAGGTGGTACATGGGACCCAGGAGCATCGTCAGGTCAAACGATCGATCCTGAAATGCCGAGAGATCCAGCGCGTCGCCCCGGATCGCAGTGAGCGGTTCAGTGCCGTCCAGTTTTGACCTTAAAATATCCAGATTGTGCTGCACCAATTCAACCGCAGTTACAGAATAACCTTCCCTTGCAAGTGCAATGCTGTATCTGCCGGTACCGGCGCCGACTTCCAGGACCTTGGGGGTAGAAAGGTGCGAAATGCATTCATGGATGTATTTCATCGTGGTCAGATATTCGACCTGTCCATGCTGCGACAAAAGCCGGTTCTCTTCTTCTCTGCTGTTATAATACTCTTCAAGCAAACTCATATTTCACCGATCACTCAAAAAAAGGCGTGCTGCCATCGCTCCGATGGTAACACGCCCGTTTTTTCTTCAGAAATGATATCCGCACTTATTCTTCGCCTGTAAAGAACGCTTTCGCTTTTGCGGCGATATCTTTGATCTTTTCGTCCAGCTTTTCGGCACGTTCTTCCATCGTATCAAGCTGCTTATCTACCTGCGCATCCAGCGTGTCGTACTGCTTCTCGATCTGCTTATCCAGCGTGTCGTACTGCTTCCCGATCTGCTTATCCAGAGCTTCGACGCGGTCTGCCATCGTATCAAGCTGCTTGTCTACCTGCTCATCCAGTTCTTCGACACGATCTGCCATCGTATCAAACTGTTTGCCGATCTGGGCGTCCAGTGTGTCGTACTGCTTGTTGATCTGCGCATCCAGCGTATCGCACTGCTTTTCGATCTGCGCGTTTAACTCCTGCTCTTCTGCAGCGACCTTTTCTTCGTATGTCATTATTGCCCTGCCTTCCTTTTTGATAATAGCGATTTATCCTTTATTGATTTAAATTATAGAATCTGTTTCAGGCATTTACAACCTTGAGATTTCAGGTCTTACCTGATCCATTTGTCTGCAAGTGTAGCTGTCGGATATCCCCAGTCTTCTTCAACTGCATGACTGACAAGCGTGAAACCGTTTTTCCGGAGCACATGCGCGGAAGCAGCATTCTCCGGCATCGTGCTCGCCGTGATGATCTCGATCCCGCGCCTGAGCAGCAGTTCATCGACCATGATCTTTAAAGCCTCTGCAGCGACCCCTTTCCCCCATTCCTCCTGAAGCAATCTGTATCCGACACTGGCTTTGCGGATCGGTGCTCTGAAACCGTATACTTCAAACAGACCGCGAAACCGCTTCTCTATAAAAATGCCCAGGATCAGGGAATCTGTCAGACCTTCATCATACAAGCGGAGGATCACATCCTCCGGCCGATCGTACTTCTTCTCAAACAGGAATGTCGGAAGATAACGGTATATAGTATCCTCCTGTGTCAGCCTGCGAAGATCATCAGCATCCGAAAGGGAAATCGGTTTCAGGCAAAGCCTTCCGTCCGTCAGAACCGGCGGCTCCGGAAACAGCTCCTTCATATTATCCGTGCGTTCCTGATACATATCTATCTGTCTAAAACAAACCGGGCAAGCTCAACATTCCCGTCTCTTTCGGTCGAAACCAGGGTAAACCCGCATTTTTCAACGAAGCGTTATAGATCTTGATCAGCAGCTCCGCGTCTTCTGTATTTGCTTTTCTATATCCGATCTTCATTTCCTGTCCTTATGGAATGTCCTTCCTGTATCGCGGCAAACGTCGCAAACGCGCTGACGAACGCTCCGCTGTATTTCAGATCGATGATCGTGAATGTCAGAGGCAGGATGAACAGCAATATGCCGGTGACCTTATTCATCACGGTATGTACGGCAACGAACTCTTTATGCATCACATATCCGGAGATCAGATTGATCCCCTTGATCGCAGCGATCACGATGATCCAGATGATAAGCCACATCGGGATATGGGTGACCGGAAGAATCTTTATCAGGCACACGGTCACCAAGACAAGATCTGCTGCCGTATCCAGTTTCGATCCGAACTCGCTGACCGTTCCGGCTTTCCTCGCAACTATTCCATCTATCATATCGCTGATTCCGGCCGCGACATACAGTATACAGAACGCCGGTGAAAACGCAGGAAAGAACAGCATAGCGATACTGCAGACGATCCGGATACCGGTGATGATATTTGCCATATTACTCAAAAGCCATGTCTATGTTTTTGCATTCGTTGAACCTGCAAAAACTGTCAAGCGTCCGCTCCAATTCCTTGTTCAACTTCTTTGTCTGTCGAATACCGGGTTCCCACCACAGACCTTTTACCCGAAGGATCTGTTCCTTGCGGTCCGCCACCGCTTCGATACGGCCTGCAAAGCGGTCACCGAACAGAATAGGTAATGTATAATAACCGTATTTGCGTTTTGCTGCCGGTGTATAGATCTCCCATGCATACCGAAAGTCCCACAAAGACAAGACCAGAGACTTGTCCCACATCAGAGGATCCAGCGGTGCTATGAAAGACATCCTCGGTTTCAGATCCGCGGTTCCATTCAGGATCTGCTGCATCAGAGGGTCATCTTCGGCAAGATAATAAAACGGCGTTCTAATGCCTTCCACTATCACGGGGCAGATGGTGCCTTCATTTGCCAGATGCGACAGAATCGCCTTACGTTTTGCGGCATTGAATGGAATGCCCAGAAATGCTGTGCTGTTCTTGTCCCACAGAAGTCCGACCGCGCCGATCCGCCGCACGACACGCCATGCAAGGAGATCATCTTCATCTCTGCACGGGTTCTCTGCTTCAAGAACCGCAGCCGGGATGTATTTCCGTGCCAGGTCATAATACTTCCGGCTGCCCTGTTTATGGTGGATGATCAATTCACCGTCTGTATAAAGCTGTTCCAGTACCGATCTGGCGGCTTGGGACGGCTTATGCCAGTTACCGCTCCAGTGCATGGACGAATGCCAGAAAATCTCTCCCTCGACAGGAAGCGAATCGCTGCATACCGGGCCGTTCTGATCGATATAGGCGATCGCCTGCTCTCTTAAACCTTTTAATCCATCAAAAGTTTCACCGAGGCTTCGGCTTCGCTCCCTGTAGGATGAGAAATATGGCCAATCCTCTGTCGGCCAAATGGACAGCTCTTTATCGGCATAATCAACAAGCAGCCTGTCTTTGTAAAGAAGCTCCCGGAGCATCTCTTTTCGAAACCCTTTGACCCGGGACCACAACGTGAGTTCCGCATTTTTTCCGCAGACATCGACCGGATCATATTGTATGCAGCCAGCCTGACGCACATAAGCAAAGGCGCCGTCTTTCCCTGTAAAACGATAGGCGCCGATCAATCCCTGCTTAACAAGGATAAACTGTCTGGCCTGTTGTTTCGTGATCATGATCATAGCGCGATTCATCTTTCGTCAGCCACAATATGCCTTGTTTCTCTGACCGGATGCTTGAGCTCTGTTTTGAAGAACTCCGGGTATATCACCTTGTCTGTGTCAAGCGGGATCCATTCAAGATACTCAGGTGTTCCATCTTCCAGGAATGTATTGCCTTGCAAGTCGAAATCATCAGGAACTCTCATATAAAAATAGAATGCCGGTTCATAGATCAAGCGTTCCTGATCATATCCAATGGTTCCATAGAAATATGCCTCGCAGATAAAACCGAGCCGGTCAACTTCCATCTCACAGCCCAATTCTTCTTTCACTTCGCGTTTTACAGCTTGTTCAGCGGTTTCTCCAAATTGGATGCGCCCGCCCACAGAATAGTAATAATCATCACGGCCATTTTTGACCATAAGAACTTTATTATCTTTGATGATGATTGCTCCAACACGGATATTGACAACGCCTTCGCCGCAACGGACGCATATGTCTTTGTTCATGTTTTTACTCCTATGACGCTCCTCGCCGCTGATGATGTCTGTTTGGGAGCCTTGATGTTTTCTGCAAATCCCGGTTTGTCTGTCTGTTTTATGCTTCAGATCATTTTGTAGAGCTCGTAGCAGTCGTGTCCTTTGGGTACGTCTTTGAGTTCGCCTCTGAGCAAATAGCCGTTCTTTTGGAAGAACGCAACGTTCCAGTCGCCTGCATTTGTCAT
>JAFZQU010000017.1 GCA_017620255.1 Lachnospiraceae bacterium | reverse complement strand
TTCCGCGTCCCAGTCCGCTTTTTCAAAGAAACTACACCGCGGCAATTCGTCTACGAAACATCATCCCGTCCCGGTGATGATTTTCCGTTCGAACTGATCCCCGGCGGCCGCACCTATCAATGGTATACCCAAAAAACAGAAGAATATTTCTATGAATACGAAGGCCATGTGATCTGGGGCCTCACCGCCCGCGTCATCCGCGCCTTCCTGGAAATTGTCAAAACGTGACAGAGGCGTGACAGAGGGACGGTTCTTTTGTCACGTTTTTAGGCCGGCTGTACGCCGGCCTTTTAATTTGTCTTTGTTTATGATGAATTGATGGAGTCTTTTTGTCACAGACGGAAGAATTGCGTTTGTGACATAAGATTTGAAGAACAAGTTTTGTCACAGTCGAAAGAATTGCGTCTATGACAAAAGCAGGAGGTGACAAAAGAACCGTCCCCTTGTCACCTCTATGACTGCAGATTTTTCTCCATCCGGACGCATTCAAACGTCTCCCCGTGAATGATGGTCGGATCCGTCACCGCATACCCGATCTGCTGATAAAAACCGACTGCCACATCGCGGCTTTCGATCACAGCCTTCTGAAATCCAAGCTCCGAAAGCCATTCTTCCGCCTCTTTCATCACGCGCATTCCCAGACCTTTTCCGCGATACTCCGGCAGTACGACGACTCTGCCGATCATCGCCGCCTGCTCCGAGAGCGGATAAAAACGGCAGGTCGCGACCGGGAAGTCATCGTCCGTCAGAACGATATACTTCGTATCCGGTCCATCGTGCTCATCAAACTCCTCGCGCAGTGAGATGTCATGCTGTTTTGACATCCCCTGAATACGGACATAATATGCGCCAGCCTGCTGCCAGGTTTCCGTTGCCCTGAGAACTTTGATCTGCATTCCTTAGCCCTTCAATAACTCCAACCATTTGATGCCAATAAACTATACAGGCTTTCCTGATACTCTTTGTCGCTCTCATATGACTGCCCAGCTAAAGCTAACGCCATTTCCACAATCTGACTGTACGAGGCATTTCGTAATTGTACTGTCTTGCCAGTCGCAGGAAAAGTCGCCTTCATATACTCTTGACTGATAACAGCGCCACCAACTGTAATGAAGTTTATCGAATCGCTCGACGCAGCCTCCGGATCAAAGATCTGATCACAACTTGTTTCAGGGATGACGCCGCCAATCGTTCCATCTTCGACAATTTCTTCCGAGAGAAAGCCGTTCGTATTAAGAGTGTCTTTTACGAGTGCCTGATAATCAGCGGTGCTATATTCCACGCCATAGACAGATCTATCCACACACCGCCATGCATCCGCATAATTACAATCAACAAGATCGTATGTTTCCTTCAGTTCTGGGAAGGCCGCTTTCATTTGCTCACGGTTTAATACAGCACCGTAGACAACATAAGACACATCAGGGAGTCCGTCGGTAACCTTCAGGGTTCCCAAATTTTCCTTCAAGGTGAAATTGCTGGAACTGATCGTGCCCCAATCGACCGAATATGTGTTACTCGTTGTTCCTTTAGACGTGATCGATCCAGTCGCGGTAAAGGTAATCGTCTTCTCACCGTACGTGATCGTACCATCACTTGAGATAGGGAGCACTTCGCCGTTGAAATCCCGGGATATTGTGACACCCGGAGCTGTTAACGGTTCTCCATCGTACTTCTTTTCTGCGCTTTTCGTATTCACGATCAACTCAACCGTATTGATCGTAAAGGAAGCTTCACTACAGGTGAATGTATAATCTGCTGTTTTTTCTGTCGGCGCCTGAGCAACAAGGGTAACCGGATAGGTTCCCGCATCGCATCCTTCCCCGCTTGCGTAAACTGTGATCTGATCTCCGGTGTACAGGGTAAACAGATATGGTGTCTGATCGGACTCTCCTTCGGCTGACTCATCTGCGGTCTTCGTCATCGATTCCCCTGTATGAGAACCGTTCAGATAGGTAACGGTAACATCGCCCACATAAGCCTGATAGGAAAATCCAGCATACTCCATGGTATTCTCGGTCTCCCACTCCACCTGCAGCTGTAGGGCTTCTACTGTCAGCGTGCCCGCCGTCTTTGTAACATTGGTAAAGAGTTTTGTGACATCTTTTCCGTTGGCATCAAAGATCTTGAGTTCGCTGATGGTGTTTTCGACAGATCCCGCATCTGTAATGCTTGCAGAACAGCTTGCCTGATAGGTATAACCATCCGGCAAGCCGGTCACGGTAACCGTATTATTGCTCAGTGCAGTACCGTCATAAACCTTGCTTGCGGATCCCGATTCAAATGTGACCGCTGTTGTGATCGGCTTCTCCTGCTCTTCTTCCTTATTATCGGAAGGATTATTCTGATTCCCGGACGGATCGTTGCCACTCCCGGACGGATTATTCGGATAGCCTGATGGAACCACTCCAGTGCCCGAAGGTGCAGGCGTATTATTAGAGGAACCTTTCTTCGTTACCACCAGTTTCCCCAGCTCTTCTGTCACGATATAGTTGTTCAGATCTGCACTTCCCCAGTCGATGGAATACGTATTGATACTTTCTCCAACTGCCGTCTGGCTGCCGGTCGCAGTGACTTTAATAGATGAATCAATTGTAATCGGTGTGAATGAGACTTCCTCTCCGCTCAGCGAACATCCGACAGTCCCTGTGTTCTCCGGATCAATTGTGATCTGCGCATTCACGCTGCCACTCAGCAGCCCCTGATAATTCTGGCTGTCTGTTTCTTGTGGAAGCGCCGCGATCAACGCATTCATAAGATCCGGATCCCAGCCTGCATCCAGACAGGCCTGCGCCAGCATTTCCGGATTGGCCGCATAAACTCGCAGAACCGCTTCCGGTATATCCGTTTCAGAGATATTTGAGGTTGTAAATGCAAGATTACCTGCGTTCTCTCCATTGGATAGATCGATCGTCAGCTTCTGACCTGCTCTCAAGGTCGTCGTCCTGCTCTCGCCTGTCAACGGATCCGTAACATAAACCTGTGTGTTGCCATTTAACCCGACGATCTCTTTCTGTCCGGCTGCATCTTCCATTTCGCAAACGCTGTTAGTTTGTGCAGGTATTTCGCCATTATTCGAGTCATTGACAACATGACCAGCCAATACTCCCGCTTCCTCATTGGTCAGCGGTTGTCCGTCATATTCTTTTTCACTGCTGCCGGTCCAAATCGTGATCGGAGCACGATCGACCTTCAGAACTCCGCTCACTTTTTTCACATTTATAAAACGAGATGTGACATCTTCTCCCTGAACATTGAGGATCGTGTATCCGCTGATCAGATTTGCACTGGACCCGGCATTGGTCTGACTGCCGTTTGCTGTTGCATTGACCTTATACCCGTCTGGCAGACCATAAACCAGAACGTCGGATGGAACCGCCAATGGCTTTCCATCATAAAGTTTGGTGGCGCTCTGTGCGACGATCGTAACTTCTCCGCTATAAGTAGCATCACTATCCGCACTGATTTCAGATCCGACCGTGATGCGACTCTGAAGATCATGATCCTGAATGATTCCTCCGAAAAATCCGCCCAGATCTTCCTGGTTGATCTGTGTATCTGTCACTTTTGTAATCTGGATATCTTCCTGCTTATTCTGATACTGCGCGTCAGTCTGCCATCCGGCCTGAATCTGTGCCGGCGGATTGTTCAGACCTGTATAAGAAACATCCGCAGACCCTTCCAGAACGCCAAACAGAGAGTCACTTGGACCCGTTTGTTGTGGCAACTCCTGGACAAACACGATTGTTCCCCGGATATCCGCAGTGATCGCCGTGGTATGAACCGTCAGGGTTTCATTCTCTTTCAATTTCTCCTTCACATCCATCAGGATCCTGCCTTCAGAAACGAACAGATCAAGGCTGTTCCCCTCACGGACAAATTGGAGTTTGGTATTTTCATCCATGTATGCCGTCCGGTCTTTTGCCAGGGTTACAGTAGCTTTGCCGCCTTCTCCCGTGATAAGGATGTCACCGCTTCCGATCACATCTCCAGCTGCGATTTCCTTTCTGTTTCCGGATGCATCCTCCAGATATACCGTGCCCTCAAAAGAAGTAAGGCTGACCTCCGCACCGGACGTAGACGTATCCGCCTGATTCTTCTTGCATGCCGCACATACAAAAACCAGTCCGCAGATCAGCGTGACCAGAACGACCAGTGATTTTACAAAACGCTTTTTCAATGCATTGTCCTCCTGAGTGGATTGTTGAGTTTTTCACCTGCATAATTATGCATTATTTTAAAACGAATCTATATAATAATATTCATAAAACTAGAAAAATGCAATGTTATTGTTTATATTTTATGCAAAACGTGACAAGGGGACGGTTCTTTTGTCACGTTTTCATTTGATATTCCTTTGCTGCCTGCACAAACGCTTCCAGCACAGCTTTGTGATCCGGATCTACCGGATACAGATGCTCCGGATGCCACTGCACGGCCCACGCAAATCGCTTTCCTTTGATTTCTGCCGCTTCTACCAGGCCATCCTCCGAAACCGCCATCACACGGAAATCTGCTGCCAGATCTTTGATGGCCTGGTGATGCATACTGTTCACCTGCAGATGGTCTTTCTGAATCAGCCGTCCCAGACCGCTCTCCGGATCAACCGTCACGGCATGGATTGGCTGATAATACGGCGGTTCCTGCCGATGACACACATCCGATGGATGCTGCGTTGGAAGATCCTGATACAACGACCCGCCCAGACCAACATTCATCAGTTGAATTCCCCTGCAGATCCCAAGGATCGGCATATCCAGTTCCAGTGCCTGCCGCAGCACCTCCAGTTCCATCTCATCTCTCGGAACACAGGTCGCAACCGTATCATTGAGCACCTCTTCCCCATAGAAGGACGGCGCCACATCATGGCCTCCGCTGAACACGATGCCCTGCATCTGACCCAGCAGATCAGCGATATCTTTTGGATCACTCGTCAACGGCAGCATGATCGGCATGCCGCCAACTGCGATGATCCCGTTCATATAGCCCGGAAGCATCCAAAAACTATTCCTTTCCACATCCACCAGTGGTATCACACCAATGATCGGTTTCATAATAACCTCCTTACGTGACAGAGGGACGGTTCTTTTGTCACGTTTTTTCAGTATCAAAGATCTGCATTTCCCGCCTCATCATAACCGCCAACAATTACTTTTTCAATGATGCTTTCAAAAACATTTCTTTCAATAAACTAAAGACTCAGCAATCTTTGCAATCATAATTGTTACTTGTTATAATCATTTATGTAAAAATGTATTCTTTTTCGGCCACGGAGCCTGCTTTGAGAAGGGAGATCTTCCTATGAGAACAACTAAAAATCGTTTCATGAAATGCATAGCCGGTCTGACCGTCCTGGCACTTTTTGTGAGTTCTTTCCTCACGACAGCACTCGCAGAGGACACCAACACGGAAACTACAATGCGTTTGCTTAAATATGAGGGTTCCGTAGAAATCGAGGACGCATCGGGGAACCCGCATGATATCACGGAAAATGCCAGCCTGAACAGCGGGGAAGCAATAAAAACAGGCAAAAACAGCACTGCTTCCGTGGGTCTTGACACCGGCAGGATCGTCACGCTGGACTCCCTGACCCGGGTGGAATTCGAAAAACAAGACGACGCCGTCTCGGTGAATCTCACCGAGGGTGTGATCTTCCTCGATGTTGCACAGAAACTTGATGACAATGAAACGCTGGATATCAAGACTTCCAATATGACAGTTGGGATCCGCGGCACAATCGTCTTTGTCTCCAGCGAACCCGTCGCAGATAAGAACGCAACTTCTCAGATCGGCGTCCTGGAAGGTACCGCAAACCTCACCTATGTCGACGAGTCCGGCCAGGAAAAGTCCATCGACGTTAAGGCAGGCCAGAAGGCAACGTTGCCAACGTCCATCGAGGAAACAGCCGGAATCCCGGCGCCTGATATCTCTATAATCACTTCAGGTGACATCGAAGGTTTTGTTCTGAACCAGGTGATGAACGATGAGAATATCCTCAATCGTGTAAAAGATGCCTGTGATGTTGTGGATGACATTGAAATATCCGGTCCCTCAGGAACCTACTCTGCAGATGGCGACTGGACCTGGGATAGTCCTGTCACCCTTGTAGCGCAGAGCGCAAGTAAATATTACGACGGGCAGCCCCTGACACGCACTTCGGATGTCCTGGTCAACGGTCTTCCTTCCATCTTCTCCGTGAGAGCCAGCGCCGGCGGCAGCCGCACGGATGCGGGCGAGAGCGGAAACCCTGTTGTCAGATACTCCATTTATAATAATGTCGGGGAAGATGTAACCCGTCACTTTACAAACGTGGAAACTGTGGACGGAACCCTTCTGGTAGTTCCAGCTCCCCTTACGATCCATACCGGAACAGCCGAGAAAGTCTACGACGGCACTCCGCTGACTGATCCGGAAGCTTATGTCACCTTCTATAAAGGCGGCAGCATCCACGAAGTCCCGTGGCGCAATACTTCCTATGTCATCACCGAGCAGGCTGGTGTCGTTTCCGGTGACAGCCAAACCATGTACGGCATCTGCGGCGTCACTTGGGTGAATGCTGCCAATCCCCTCACCGGGGAGCGTCGCGAGATCCAGTTGAAGGCCGGCCAGAAACTGATGATATATCTCTCGGACCTTGAGGGCAAACAGAGTATTGAACTGAAGATCGATAACATCGCTGAAACAGATCTTCCGGAAGAGTTGCTCAGGCTCTACGGGGACAACCCTGATCTGCTAAGAGATGCTTGCATAGATACAGGCTGGGACATCGAAATCATGCAGGAGCTCATTGATGCGCTCCCGGGTATTCCTTCGGGCACTGCCACCATTGAACAGGGCGGCCTCGTGATTCTGGAGTCCGAATCTGACCGTCTGATGCAGAATCTCACAAATGTGCAGATCACCGTTGATACGGAGGGCACAGATTATAACAATAGGGCTCTGGGCAGCGAGGAAGCGCACTACACAAGTCTTGCCGTAGACGAATCGATCAAAGTCACTTCCACCGGAATTCAGACGGACGCCGGCAAAAGCACAAACACCTACACGATTGATTGGGGCAGCGCAAATCCAAAGAACTATGAAGTCGGAGAAGAACTGGGTACCCTTACCGTCACCCCTGCTTTTCTCACGGTTACCACCGGTTCTGCAGAAAAGGAGTATGACGGCAGTCCTCTGACAAACTCTGATGCTTTCATTTTCGGCCTTGTGAACGGCGAGACCGCCACGGTGACTGCCACAGGCTCCATTACTGACGAAGGTTCCACAGATAATACCTACTCCATTAACTGGGGCTCTGCCAATCCGAACAACTACAGCATCTCTGCGATCCTCGGGACGCTTACAGTGACGGCACCAAAAAGCGAAATAACGCTGACAGCCGCCTCCGCTGAGAAAACATACGACGGCACAGCCCTTACAGATAGCTCCGTTAAGGCGGAAGGCCTGCCTGACGGTTTTACTGTCAGTGCCAGTGTAAGTGGCAGCCAGACAGACGTAGGAACCAGCGAAAACAAAATCTCTTCCTATACCATCCGGGACGCAAACGGCAACGATGTGACCGGTCAATTCTCCAATGTCACCAAACAGAACGGCACTTTGACCGTGACCCCTCTGAAGATCACATTTGACGTGGGCTTTAGGGACGAGGAATCGGAAGAAAGCGATGAGGCAGGAGTAACTGTAGCATACAGCGGTTTTCCTTATCTCCCTGAGTGGATCACCGCATCCTATGAGGGTGCGGATGAGCCTGTCGAGCCAGATGACTGGGGCGCAGAAGAAGATGATGAAAGCTCTTATTCCTTCACATTTACCCTCCCTGGGGATGCTAAACTGAAGCTGGAAGGCACCGGATACACGAATATCGGCTCCTACACTTTTGAACCGGAGAGCACCTTCCTCGAAGGAAAGGAAACCAACTACGAAATTACGTATGAGAATAATACTCTGGAAATTGAAAAGCTGAAAATCAATATTGATTTCGGGGATATTTCCGAGCCGTACAACGGAACCACACACGCCGGCAATTTCTCGCTCACCTTTATGAATGGCGAGCATGAAGGGGAATACCCGGAACCGGACGAGTATGAATGGAACTGGGACACCGGCACATGTTATTTTACCTTCTATACCGGAGACACGTTCTCAGTTACCTGGACCAGGGTCGGTCCGGATGCACAGGAGGATCCGTATACCATATCGATTGTTTCCTATACGTGGAACGGCGATGAGTCCGGGAACATTCCTGACTACTTCGAAGAACCTGAAGTTACCGGCAACTCTCTGACAATCACTCCTGTAGAGCTTACCGTTACGACCGGTTCCGCTGAAAAGGTCTATGACGGCACTCCTCTGGTAAATTCGGAGGCAAGCATCTCCGGTTTTGTCAACCGCGAAAGCGCTTCTGTGGCTGCCATCGGCACCATTACCGAAGCCGGCAGCACGCAGAACACTTATTCCATCACCTGGGACTCAGCCAAAAGCTGCAACTACACTCTGAAAGAAAACCTTGGAACGCTGAAAATTGAAAAGCTGAAACTGATCATAAGAGTGTATTGGAAAGAAATCAGTGATTATTATCGCGCGTGGACGGAATATGTCAAATACGGAAACGGCGAGAAGGAAGGGATCAAGCTGGGGGAAACGGAAAGTCAACATTATATCGGTGATAACTCTCCGAACAGAGAGCATATCGTATTCACCAAAGATTCTACTCAATACATTATCCATGTAACTGCTGACGAAAATGGCATATCGGAATTAACTTCCGAACCGGGCACATACACCGCAGGATGCACCTGGACATTTGAGCCGGATATCTCTGCTTCGTGCGAAGTCACCGTTGATGGCGAGCAAAAAACAATCGCAAGCAGACGGGCATTCACGAGAAGTATTACTCTACCAGGTGAATCAATCCTTCCGCTTGAAATCAAGGAGGACATTCCTTCTGTCGAAGAGATATCCACTGATCCTCTACCGTCCGAATCGGTGTCAGAGGCCATAAACCCGCAGCAGGATAACGAGCCGCAGGAGGAAGAAGACGTCTCCTATGATACATCATCCAAGGAGCCGGTCTCGGACGAATTGATACCGGTTGAGCCGGTTCTTGTCGAAGTTGCTCCTGCGATAGAAGAAGGCTCAAAAGTGTCAGAAAAGATAGCAGAAGAAATGTCAACAGAGCCACAGGAAGAAAAAGCGCCGGAAGAGGATAAGCTGGAGTAATAGATCCCCTTTTTAAAGGACACAGATATATCTCCGTAGAATCAAAGCTGCCGCATCAGAGTCAATCTCTCTGTGCGGCAGTCCTTTTTTGTTTTTCTTTTCCTCGTAATGTGACAGAGGGACGGTTCTTTTGTCACTTTTTTTATTACTAATGCCTCTACCAATAATTCCGTCTCTCCTCCAACTGGATTAAAGCATCCAATAATTGATCCTGCAGTTCTGATTTGGACAAACTTTTCACGTATTTCTCCAAATCATGATAATGCTCCAGTTCCCGCGCTTCTTCCTCAGCCTCCCATCGTTTCGCTTCCTCCAAAAAATCCTCCTTTGCATGAGGCTCTGCCGTGAAATATAACGCAATCATATGCTTGCAAACAACTCTTCTTCCTTCCGCAAAAGGACATGTACATGTGGATTTTTTCGGATGCTCTTTGTTAATATGAACATCATAGATTGCGCCATCACTCCCAGACACTAACCCGTGGTATTCATATGCGCCAACGCATTCCCATGAAATCACCTTTTTCTTGTCGCAATAATCAATTCCTTTCCAGATAGATTTTCCACTGGCCATTTCGATTAAACCCATAATATCTCTCTTAATCTTTTTCTCTTACGTGACAGAGGGACTTTTGTCACGTTTTTTTATATTACGAATCGTGCCTGCAAAACAGCGCCACGGTCTCCACATGTTCTGTCTCCGGGAACATATCCACGCAGCAGGCTTTCTTCAGCTCATATCCAGCCGCGTGAAAGGCGGCGATATCCCGTGCAAGCGACGTCGGCTTGCAGCTGACATAAACAATATTGTCGACACCATAACTTAAGATCTTCCACAAAGCCTTCGGGTTAACACCTTCCCGCGGAGGATCCAAAATAATGGAATCCGGCTGCGGCAGATCATCCAGTGCCTTTAGCACATCCGCAGCAATAAAACGCACATTCTCAATTCCATTTAAGACGACGTTTTCTTTTGCGGACTCCACCGCTTCTTCCACGATCTCCACACCGATGGCCTCATCTACAGCAGATGCCATGATCTGCGCGATGGTCCCTGTGCCGCTGTATAAGTCAAACAGAAGTCCGTGTGCGGAAGCCGCGTATTCGCGCGCCTTGCCATACAGAACTTCTGCTCCTTTTGAATTCGTTTGGAAGAAGGAGAAAACAGAAATCTTGAACCGCAGTCCTAGAATCTCCTCAAAGATATGGTCCCGCCCATACAAAATATCCGTTCGGTCACTCTGCACGGTATCCGACAGCACGTCATTGGTGATATGCAAAAATCCCGCGATCTCGCCTTCCAGCGGAAGCGTCAGCAGGATATCTTTCAGTCCATTCAGCAGCGCATCCACATAACCGGGAGCCGCAATCTGCAAAGCATCCCCTTCCTGCCCCGGCACGCGCTGCATCAGCTCTGACGTCGTCACCAGCGCCACTAGAATTTCCCCGGTCACAGCTGCCCTACGGACCAAAAGGTGGCGTAGCCACCCTTCCCGCGTCTTCGGATTCCGAAAGCTGACTTCTCCCCTTTCATAAAATGGTTCAAAGTAATCCCGCACGGTATTCCGGATCAGATTCAGATCCGTATGCACCAGATGGCAGTCCGTGATGTTCACGATATTCATGAAACTGCCCTTTTGATGCAGTCCCAGCGCAAACGGGCCATCCTTATATTCATCTCCGAACGTAAACTCCATCTTATTCCGGTAGCCTTCTTCCGACGGCGACGACAGGATGCCCTCAAAGATATAGTCGTCTGCGCATACCTCATCCAGCAGCCCCTTCACATAGTCCGCCTTGATCTTTAGCTGCCTGTCATAAGAGATTTTCTGATACGTGCACCCGCCGCATTTCCCAAAATGTGGACAAAGCGCCTCCCGGTTTTCATATGGAGTCAGATCGACTTGCTTTTTCTTTTTGCTCATAGCGTTCTCTTCTTATTCGTAGCTTTCTCGTTTTTACTAAATCCTTCTCTCTTTGTTCATTTCAGTTTTTGAAAAACAGTTTCTCAACGGCGCACCCAATACTGCTTATTCCGTTGAGAAATCTCTCCCATTTTCTCAACGGAGATGGAAGAATTGACCCTGCCGTTGAGAAACGGCGAAACAACTTTCATAAAACCACCTGCAACAGCTCTCCAAAGACAAAAATAGCATCCAAAAGATAAAAGGCTGCCACATTCCAACAAATGCGACAGCCCCATCAATCCGTCATTTAATTCCGATCATTCCGCGAAATCTGCTTCTTCCAGACCATCCTCGATCTCTTCACCCAGATCCTTTAAAATGTGTTCTTTGTCATAATCCTCGTCCACGTAGTAGTTATCCAGGTCATCATACAGATCGTAGTCATCGGTCTTCTGTACAAACAGACGGTAAACAAGGTATCCAATGCCAGCCAGAGCTGCAAGTGCACCGATCACGATCAGGACGATCTTCCATGCGTTTCCGCACTTCTCTTCTTCCTCTTCTCTCTTGATCATGTCGTTCAGCTTGGAAAGTTCGACCAGTTCATTGAACTTTTTACCCATGTTTTTTGCTTTTCTTTTGAACGCGTATTTGATTCCGTTCTTAATTAAAAATTTCATATTTATCACCCTCAATCTTTGTACTCATCATAAGATATTTGGGCCAT
>JAFZQU010000016.1 GCA_017620255.1 Lachnospiraceae bacterium | reverse complement strand
GTCAAAATTTGTCAAAATTCTCTCATCTCAGTTCCTTTTTATCCAAGTGCTTCAGATATTGCTTCCTAAGCGTCCGTTCATTTTCAAAGAACGTCGTCTCCGAGCGAGACATTTCTTTATGCTCCACTTTTAAACGTACAAGCGTCAGAGTGCAGATAAAATCTGCCACTTGAAACAATCTATAATCTCTTGGCAATACTCTCTTAAACTCAACATTATCCAACAGCGCGTTTAACACCGAAGAAAGAATCTTATTTACTTCTGTCTGACCATTATCATAATATACTTTGATGGTATCAAATTCAAAGAAAAGCTGTAAATGATCCCGAATAAAGGCAGATAACTGTTTACTTATCCTTCCAATAGCGTCCAAGGAATTATCAAATTGTTTTTTCTCAATATAAAACGACTTATACTGAATATCCATACGACGGATAAATCCCATCATCCCTTTCATAATCCGCTGTCGCTTTAAAATATCGACTTCCTTATAGTCTTCCTCTCCTCGGATAATTGGACCCGCATGGAGACAATGACCAGAATAACCAATATTCTTCAAATCTGCATCCAGTTTAGACAAATCTTCCGAAATATCTATATCCTGATTATGAAAGACAAACGTGATTATGTAATACGGAGAATGGTACTTATATTCGCCCCAATCTCCCGATTCATCAACAAAAATACTGAGTTCTCGCATAAATCTCCCAAAAGAAAAAGACGGGCGTCCCGCCCGTCACTATGTGGACCCGGGTCTTTCGACCAGCCCAAGGTACTATTATAATATCAAAACAGATTACGAAAAGCAATATTTTTCAGCGTTTATCTTTCATGTTTCTTCAACGAAGCAACCAGATCCTTATTCCTCGGAGAGCGCACGAATGATGTGGGCTATGCCCACATATAAGTGCGCCCTTACTTCGTTGCGGGAAAAGCAAAAAAAGAAATCGTGTTTAGAATGAACCGTTTTCGTATGGAAACGTATGGAAACAGCCGGAATGCATGGGAAATGTCATCCAAAATGGACGATTCTGGAAAACCGAACAGGAGAATTCCGCCTCAGCGTTTAGAATCGACCGGAATTGTATGGAATTGATGGGAATGGATCAGAATGGTTGGGAAAGATTATTGTGCTATCAGATGTTCGAAAGTGCGATTATGAACTACGAAAGATCTTTAGCAAGCAAAGGAATATTCCCCCTAAAGGGTGAATGTTCCGCTTGGCGGGGGATAACCCCTACAACCCCGTTTAATTCATTTATCAATTATTTAGGATAATAATTCGTCAATTTTATGATTAAGTACCTGTGCCAGAATCTTAAGTTCTATGTCGGTAACAAATCGCTTTCCGCATTCAATCCTCTGAATGGCGTTTTTATCCACATCCAGACCAGCAACCTGAAGCCGGTCTGCGAGTTCTCTCTGTGAAATATGCATATCCTTTCGGTATCTTGAAATCTGAATTCCGCAGATGTTGTTGCGCCCATCAGCAGATTTGTTGATAAACATAGAAACCCTCGCATCGTCTTGACACTCACTAATTGTCAGCATTAATACGATATGTTAAAATAAAATGATATATGACATTCACTGAATGTCATATGAGATATCAAGAATCAAAGGACAAAATGTATATAAAACAGAGCAGATTGGAATAAGGGAGCATCAATTATGGCGCTGATAAATGTAATCAAATATGAAGGCGATAACAATATTTTTGTTTGGAGACATTATAAGAAAGACTTTAATACAATGAGCCAATTGATTGTTCATGAGAACCAGGAAGCGGTTTTATTCAAGGATGGACAGGCGCTCGATTTGTTTCCGGCGGGAAGATATACGCTTAGCACGGACAATATCCCATTATTGAGGACAATTATTGCTATCCCCACTGGTGGACGATCTCCGTTTCATTGCGAAGTATACTATGTCAATAAGTCAAGCCATGACGATCTATTTTTGATGTTCAAAAATGTTAATAATTTCATCATTTTAGGTATTGATTTTTTCTTAGCAGGCTTGTTACAGGCTAAGATCGAAGCTTTCGGGCTTCGGTCTTTTTTGTTTTTATTGCATATTTCTGATGAAAATGGTTGTCGAAACCATGTATTTGACACCAACAACCAGGGTTTGTGTCATTTTGACACGGAATGCTTGTTCCGTGTCATGTTTTTTATTGATCAGAGACACGAACCGGTAGGTTTTGTGTCAAAACAGCACGAAGGATACCGTTTCGTGTCACACTTTTTCTGATTTAGTTCGCGCATATAACTTTTCAAAAAACCGGTTCGGTTCATCACGCTTTTTCCGTTTCTAGATATTAGGAAGAGAGGATTTTTTTAGGAAAGGAATTTAGCGTGACAAATAGCGATATTTTAACAAAAAAGAATATCGAGTACTGGGTAAAGCGTGGTATATTAGATTATGACGAAATAGCACTCTCGGAAAGTGAGGTGCTTATGTCAAGGATCCTTGATAATGTACATATGCACAAGATTACCCGGGCAAGTGACGGACGATGGGTTACCAGTATCCCTGATCCGACAAAGCCGACCGGCCTCAGACAGGTCCGCAAGAAATCGAGGTCAGAAATGTATGCGTTTCTGATAGACTTCTACGGATTATTGCCGGAACGGGCACCGGAAAAGACCATCGGAGAAGTGTTCAGGGAATGGATCGAGTACAAAAGGGAGTTTACTAAGGCTACATACAAGCCCCTGTCCCCATCCACAATCAGACGGTATGAGCTGGACCACAAGAAATATCTTGAGAATACGGACCTGGATGCCGCACCGATCGGTCTTGATGACCTGACGTTTGAGCAGCAGCTGATTAAGATCGTATCCGCATCCAAGATGGACCCGCGGGCGTTTGGCAATCTGTTTGGATACTTAAGCCAGATGTTTAAATATGCCGTTCGGAAGAGGTATATCGTGAGTAATCCGATCATGTTTGTGGATAAGAACCGGATCATGAGTTTCTGCTGCGCGGTTCCTCCAAAGAAGGACAGCGACAGGGTCATTTCAAAGGAAAACCTGCATAAGTTCTTAAGTGCGGTGCAGGAACATCTTGAGAAATATCCGGATTATATGCCGGACTATGCGATCCTTCTTGCAACACTGACCGGTATGCGGATCGGTGAGATCGTGGCCCTGAAGTGGGAATGTGTGGACAGGGATTTCATCCATACCCTTGTCTTCTAAGCTCTCCCAAAGTTGTTTTCTTGTTCAACATCTCTTTTAGTTCATCCAGGGTGGGCATTTTTACAATCGGCTGATCCGATTTTTCATCCAGGGAAAAAGTCACACTCATGTCCGGGACAAAAACCTTACTATTCGTTTCCGAGACCTTCAGTGTTACAGATAATTCTTTATCACCCAACGTCACTTTCACATTCCCATGGTTAGGGATAGTATCGAGGCACAGAAATATGCTTTGACCTTTCCGTAGTAGATGCGAAGAAACTTGTTTGCGCCAGCAGTCATGTAAACATGGTATCGCTTTCCCTCTGAGCGCTTTTTTTCAATGAAATGATACACCGCATCATCTGGTTTGGTTTGAATTAATGATGACATTACCAAAAACAGAGCTTTGCGTAAACGAGGAGGGCCGCATTTAGATGCTCGATTGCTCTTTTGGATCCGGTTTCCTGACTCATCTACTCCCGGGTCTACTCCTGCAAAGGCTGTTATGGCTTCTCTGTGGGTGAATCTTGTAACATCCCCGATTTCTGCAATAAGTTGAGGCCCCAAAGTTTTCCCCACACCACTCATCGACATAACAACAGGATATTCAGGGAGAGTTGATGCCAGTTCATTCATTTTATTCTTGAGGGCAACTGTGTTCTCGGTTAGCATGTGGATTATTCGGAACACAGACATGATTACGGTGATCACAGTGAGATCGTGATCGGCGAGCCCAAGAGCCACAAGCATAGACTCATTCCCGTTACAAAGGATATTTCGGAACTGCTTGCAACAATCCGCCGCCACTCAACGGATGCTACGTGGGTGTTTGCCGGTGAAGAAGGCCGCGTTACGGCAAATGATGTGAGCAATGCGTGCCGCAGGAGATCCAATGAAGCGGGCATCAAACGGACAAGCATTCACGAGATCCGGCGTACGGTATCCTCGTATCTGAACACCATGCTGCCCCGTGAAGCGGTTGCCAACATGCTCGGACACTTGCCGACCACGAATGAGCGTTTTTATGATTATGATATCAGCTCACGCAGTGTGAAAATCGAGGCACTCGAGAAACTTTCAGGTAATGTGATCAATTTCTCGTCCTACAGAAAAACGGAAGAGCCTGAAAAGCCCGTAAAATCGGTGCTTTGAGAAAAGGTGTCAAAAAGTGTCAAAAAATAAAGGGTAATTTTCCGTGCAAAAGAAATCACGGGAAGCAAGTAAGCATTCCCGTGAAAGTCCCATAAACTCTGTTCTTACGCCGCTCTGGCGGGCAGGATCAAAGATCCTGCCAAATACGCAGACGGAGGGATTCGAACCCTCGTGCCCCGGAGGGCAAACGCATTTCGAGTGCGCCCCGTTATGACCACTTCGATACGTCTGCAGACCAATACATATCATATTAGAAATCCCGCATAAAGTCAACGCAGGGATTTATGCATGGTCATTGTCTGTAAATGATCTTGTTTTTCATGGCGCCTGCTTCCGTTTCGCAGTCTAGCAGCCGTACCAGTTCCAGACCGAAAGCGATCGCGGTACCCATGCCGCGGGATGTGGTGATGTTGCCATCGGTCACAACCTCATCCTTTAGTACGGTGGCGCCGGTAAGCATTTCTTCTCTTCCGGGATAGCAGACAGCTTTCTTTCCCTCCAGGATCCCCCAGCGTCCGAGAATGGACGGTGCAGCGCAGATCGCGGCGATCCGGCGGTTGGTCCTGTGGAAGTCAAGTACCAGTTCCTTCAGCGTCTCGTTGGCAAAGAGATTCTCGGTTCCGGGCATTCCGCCGGGCAGGACCAGCATGCAGGCCTGTGCAGGCTCGATCTCTGAGAGCATGCAGTCTGCTTTTACCAGAATGTCATGGGATCCCTTTACATACTCCGTTTCATCCACGGAAACCATTTTTACGGGGATCTGGTCACGGCGCAGCAGATCGACAACGGTCAATGCCTCGATCTCTTCAAAACCTTCGGACAAAAATACGTAACAAGTCTTCATAAATACCACCTCCGTTACCCATTTTATCATAAAACGCGCAGGGGGGAAATCTGATTGCACCCATTCCCCTTATCATGTATAATTTACTATGTATGGGCATATGATAATGCCTGTAAAAATAACCCGAGGAAACAACATGCACGCACTGGAATATCCCTTTGATCCCCAATACATTATCAAAAAGAAAAAGTCGATCAAACGAGAACTGCTCGGCAGGGATATTTCGTATGTGGAAAAGAAGATCGCTGTTCTCGGCGGCTCCACAACGCATGATATCATAGCGGTTCTGGACCTGTTCCTGCTGAATGCAGGGATCCGTGCGGAATTTTATGAGAGTGAATATGCCAAATACTGGGAAGACGTGATGTTTGACAATCCGGAACTGGTTGCTTTCCAACCGGATCTGATCTACATCCATACAAGCTTCCGGAACCTGAAAAACCTGCCGGACCTTCAGATGAGCGAGGCAGATGCGGAAGCGGGTCTTGCTGCGGAATTCTCGCAGTTTCGCATGCTTTGGGAAAAGATCGAAAACACCTATCACTGCCCGGTGATCCAGAATAATTTTGAATTTCCGCCGTACAGGATCCTCGGCAATTATGAGGCTACGGATCCGAGAGGAACCATCAGGTATATCAACCGCCTGAACGAACAGTTTGCGCAGTATGCCGCGGCCCACAAGGATTTCTATCTGCAGGATATCCAGTATCTGTCGGCCTGCTATGGGCTTGATAAATGGGCAGATCCGCATTACTGGCACATGTATAAGTATGCGCTGGCCGTGGATGCGATCCCGACACTGTCCTACAACCTGAGCAACATCATGAAATCCCTGTTCGGAAAGAACAAAAAGGCGCTGGCGCTGGACCTTGACAATACACTCTGGGGCGGCATCATCGGTGATGACGGGGTCGAAAACATCGAGATCGGACCGGAAACGCCCATGGGACAGGTGTATGCCGAGTTTCAGTCCTATATTAAAAAGCAGAAGGATCTGGGCGTGATCCTGAATGTATGTTCCAAAAACGAAAAGGAAAATGCGCTGGCGGGACTGAACCATCCGGACAGTATCCTGAAACCGGATGATTTTATCCTGATCAAGGCAAACTGGGATCCCAAGAGTAAAAACCTCGTGGAAACAGCCAAACAGCTGGACCTTTTGCCTGAATCCTTTGTGTTTGTGGACGATAATCCGGCAGAGCGTGAGATCATACGCGCACAGGTCGACGGAGCCGCAACGCCCGAGATCGGAAGCGTGGAAGATTATATCCGCGTCATTGACCATGCGGGCTTTTTCGAAGTCACCACCCTCTCGGCAGATGATGCCAAGCGGAACGAGATGTATAAGCAGAACGCACAGAGAGCGGAATTGGCACAGACTATCGGGGATTATGGAGAATACCTGCGCTCCCTGGAAATGAAAGGAACGATCGGTTCCTTTATTCCGATGTATCTGGACAGGATCGCGCAGCTGACCAATAAGAGTAATCAGTTCAACCTGACAACGCACAGGTATACGCGCGCCGAGATCGAAGAGATCGCAGGATCGGATGCCTATATCGACCTGTACGGAAAGCTGGAAGACAAGTTCGGCGATAATGGCGTGGTTTCCGTGGTGATCGGCCATAAAGACGCACAGGTGCTGCACATGGATCTCTGGATCATGAGCTGCCGCGTGCTCAAACGGGACATGGAATTCGCCATGATGGATGAGCTGGTCAAAAGAGCACAGGAAGCAGGCATCCGGACGATCAGGGGATATTATTATCCGACCGCCAAGAATCACATGGTGGAAAACTTTTACGCACAGATGGGGTTTCAAAAGACTGCGGAAGATGCGGATGGAAACACGGAATGGGAATTTGCCGTAGATGCATCTTACCGGTGTCAAAATCAATATATTGAGGTAAACGGAAATGGAAAGAAATGAGATCTATGCACGGTTGAATGAAGTGTTCAGGGATGTGTTTGACGAGGAGGACCTGACGGTCACAGACGAAACAACGGCTGCGGACGTTGACGGATGGGACAGCCATATGCATATCACGCTGATCGATGCCGTGGAAGAGGAATTTGATATCCGGTTCGACATGAGGACTGTGGTAAAAATGAAAAATGTCGGCGAAATGGTGGACGAGATAGAAAAACAAATATCATGAACAGGAAAGGAAGAGACGTATGAAAAGAGTTGGAATCTTAACTAGCGGCGGCGACTGTCAGGCACTGAATGCGGCGATGAGAGGCGTTGTCAAGGCGCTCTGGTTCACCTATGAACCCGGACAGATCGAGATCTACGGGTTTATGGACGGATACCGCGGCCTGATATACGGGGATTATAAGCAGCTGAACTATTCTGATTTTGCAGGCATTTTAACCAGAGGCGGCACGATCCTCGGCAGTTCGAGAACACCGTTTAAGCAGATCCGCGAGCCGGATGAGAACGGCGTTAACAAGGTGGAGGCCATGAAGCAGAATTACTACCGCCTGAACTTAAACTGCCTGGTGATCCTTGGCGGAAACGGTACGACCAAGACGGCCAATCTGCTGCGTGAAGAAGGTCTGAACGTTGTAACGCTTCCCAAAACGATCGATAACGACCTGTGGGGAACCGACATGACGTTTGGTTTCCAGAGTGCTGTGAACCTGGCCACGAACGTGATCGACTGCATTCATACGACCGCATCTTCCCACAAACGCGTATTTATCGTGGAGATCATGGGACACAAAGCAGGCTGGCTGACACTGAATGCCGGTATGGCAGGCGGTGCGGATATCATCCTGATCCCGGAGATTCCGTTTGATATCGACAAGATCGTGGATGCGATCAATCTCCGTACCAAGAGAGGCGCGGCATTTACGATCTTAGCTGTCGCGGAGGGCGCTATTTCGAAGGAAGACGCTGCTCTCAGCAAAAAAGAGTATAAAGAGAAACTGGAAAAACGTGAGTTCCCTTCCGTATCCTATGAGATCGCCAAGCAGATCGAAGAGCGTACCGGACAGGAGATCCGCGTAACGGTACCGGGGCACATGCAACGTGGCGGGGAGCCCTGCCCGTATGACAGGGTACTGGCAAGCCGTCTGGGAACAAAAGCCGCGGAGCTGATCATCAACGACGATTACGGTTACATGGTCGGCGTCAAGAACCGCGAGATCGTGAAATTCCCGTTAGAGGAAGTAGCAGGAAAACTGAAGATGGTACCTACGGATTCAGATTTCATCCAGGAAGCAAGAATGCTCGGTATCAGCTTCGGCGATTAATCCGGGAAATACAGAGGAATACCCATGTCGTATACGGCATTATACAGAAAATGGAGACCGGAACGTTTTGAGGACGTCAAAGGTCAGGATCATATCGTAACCACCCTGCGCAATCAGATCAAGGCGGACAGGATCGGTCATGCCTATCTGTTCAGCGGTACCCGTGGTACGGGAAAAACATCGGTTGCCAAGATCTTTGCAAAAGCCGTGAACTGTGAGCACCCTGTTGACGGCAGTCCCTGCGGGGAGTGCAAGAGCTGTCTTGCGATCGCATCCGGTGCGTCCATGAATGTGATCGAGATCGATGCGGCCAGCAATAACGGGGTGGAAAATATCCGCGAGATCCGTGAAGAAGTTGCCTATTCCCCTGCAGAAGGGAAATATAAGGTTTATATCATCGATGAAGCACACATGCTTTCCCCGCCGGCGTTTAACGCGCTGCTGAAAACGCTGGAAGAGCCCCCGTCCTATGTGATCTTTATTCTGGCAACGACGGAAGTACACAGGATCCTTGTTACGATCCGTTCCCGCTGCCAGCGTTATGATTTCAAACGGATCACCGTGGATATGATCATGGAGCGCATGCAGGAACTGATGGCCGTAGAAGGGATCGAGGCGGAGGAAAAAGCAGTCCGCTATATCGCCAAGACGGCGGACGGCGCGATGCGCGATGCGTTAAGTCTTTTGGACCAGTGCGCAGCGTTTTATTTCGGACAGAAACTGACATATGAAAATGTACTGGAAGTGCTTGGTGCGGTAGATACCGCCATCTTTTCACAGCTGCTTCGAAACCTGATGACAAGGGACATCCCAGGCGCCATGAAAGTGGTGGAGGAAGCGGTCCTGCAGGGCAGGGATATCAAGCAGTTTGTAACGGACTTCACCTGGTATCTGAGAAACCTGCTCTTAATGAAGGCAACCGAGGACGTGGAAGATATCCTGGATATCTCCGCGGAAAACCAGATGCTTCTGAAAGAAGAGGCGGAGGCGGTCAACCAGGAAGCATTGATGCGTTATATCCGCATCTTCTCCGAACTGTCGGACGACCTGCGTTACGCCACACAAAAACGCGTTCTGTTTGAAATGGCGATCATCAGGATCTGCCGGCCGGAAATGGAAACAACGCCGGAATCCCTTACGGAACGTATCCGTATCCTGGAAGACAAACTGGAAAACGGTGATTTTATCCAGAGCGGCGCGGGAAACAACGCAGAGAAAAATGAGGAAGCGGTTGTGATCCCCAAAGCACTGACGGAGGATATCCGGAAGATCGTTTCAAACTGGCCCGCACTTATGACACAGATGCCGGGCGGTCTGTCCTCATTCTTAAAGAATGCGAAACTGTCTGCCAGGGAAGACGATAAGCTGCTGATCCTTGTGAAAGATCCGATGATCTGCAACTACTTAAGCAGTGAAAAACAGAATGAGCAGCTGGCACAGTTCTTTGAAAAAGCGATCGGAAAAGAAGTCAAGTTTGAAGTGGTCGCTGTGGAAAACAACAGAAGCTTTAAGCAGGATTACGTGGATCTGACGGAAATGATCCGGATGGAAATCGTTACGGAAGAATGATGGGAGGAATCGGAAACAATGGCTAAAAGAGGCGGATTTCCGGGCGGAATGGGGATGCCCGGAAACATGAACAACCTGATGAAACAGGCCCAGCGTATGCAGAGGCAGATGGAAGAGAGCCAGAAGGAAATGGAATCCAAGGAATTCTCTGCTACAGCAGGCGGCGGTGCGGTGGAAGTGACCGTATCAGGGAAAAAAGAAGTTACAAAAGTGACACTGTCTCCGGATGTGGTTGACCCTGACGATATCGAAATGCTGCAGGATCTGATCATGGCTGCCGTAAATGAGGCGTACCGGAAGGTGGAAGAAGAAACACAGAATGCCATGAGTAAATTTACCGGTGGAATGGGGATGCCGTTCTGATGGATCTGTACAGTGGATATATCAATAAACTGATAGCTGAATTATCGATCCTGCCGGGGATCGGCAACAAATCCGCGCAGAGGCTGGCATTTCATATCATCAACATGCCAAAGGAAAGTGTGCAGCATCTGGCGGATACGATGGTGGAAGCCAGAGAGAATATCCGTTACTGCAGGCAATGCTGTACGCTGACGGATTCGGACCTCTGTCCTGTCTGCGCAGACCCGGCCAGAAACAGCCGTGTGATCATGGTGGTGGAAAACACAAGGGATTTAACGGCCTATGAGCGTACGCACAGATATGAGGGTGTTTATCATGTGCTTCATGGCGCCATCAATCCGACGCTCGGGATCGGACCGAATGAGATCCGCTTAAAGGAACTGCTGCAGCGTCTGCAGCATGATGTGGATGAAGTGATCATCGCGACCAACTCCAGCATTGAAGGCGAGACGACTGCCATGTATATCAGCAAGCTGATCAAGCCGACAGGCATCAAGGTAACGCGGATCGCAAGCGGTGTTCCCGTAGGCGGGGAACTGGAATATATTGATGAGGTGACACTCTCTCGCGCACTGGAAGCCAGAGTGGAATTATAAGAAAGATCAGGAGGGAATAAAATGGGAGTTACAGTCAGTGATTTTGGTAAAATGCCGGATGGTAGACAGATCCATCTGTACACGATCGAAAATGCGGGAATGAAAGCCTGTGTGACCAACATCGGCGCGATCCTCGTGTCTTTATATGTGCCGGACGGAAAGGGAAATACGGACGATCTGGTCTTAGGTTTTGACAAAGGTGAAGATTATTTTCATAACGACAGTTTCTTCGGCGCGACAGTCGGAAGAAATGCCAACCGTACCGCAAATGCGAAATTCATGATCGACGGCGTGGAATATCATCTTCCCGCAAACGATGACGATGAAAAAAACAATCTGCATTCCGATTTTCAAAAAGGATTTCACATGCAGTATTGGGATGCGATCCCCGGAGAAGACAGTGTGCGTTTCTCCTACCGTTCACCGGATATGGAAAACGGATTCCCCGGAAACCTTGATATATACGTAACATACACTTTGACCACATCCCATGAGGTGATCATTCATTATGAAGGCGTCTGTGACAAGAAGACACTCATTAATGTGACCAATCACAGCTACTTCAATCTTTACGGACATGATCACGGAAGCATCGATGATACGCTCCTGCAGATCGACGCCGCACATTACACGCCGGTGGTAAGCGGTGCGATCCCGACCGGTGAGATCGCCGATGTTTCCGGAACGCCGATGGATTTCAGGGAATGGAAGGAGATCGGTAAGGAGATCGGAGCTGATTTTGAACAGTTAAAACTGGTACAGGGATATGATCATAACTATGCGATCAGCGATTATTCCGGAAAACTGCGCAGAGTTGCCGGTGCGAAGGCAGCAGGCAGGGAAATGACGGTATATACGGATCTGCCGGGCATCCAGTTTTATGCGGGCAACTGTATTGCGCCCTGCACGGGTAAGGGCGGCGTTAAATACGGACCGCGTTTTGCGTTCTGTCTGGAAACGCAGTATTTCCCGAATGCCATCAACCAGGAGGGGTTCAAAAAACCTGTGTTTGACGCAGGACAAAAATATGAAACTGAAACAATCTATCAGTTCAGTTGGGAGTAATAATGTCAACAGATTCAGAAAAGAAGCGAAAAAAAGACCAGTTTTCCGTAACGATCGTCGGGATCGTCATTTACTCGATCCTGTTGATCGGCATTGTGGCCGGAACCTATCTGGGGATCAAAACATTCTATAAAAATCACCAGCGGAAGGTTGATGAGGCGGTCGCACAGGCGGAAGAAGAGATGGAAAACCGTTACCGCGAAGAGACGGTAGCGATCACGGAAGAACCGGAGCCCGAGGAAGAACCGGAAGAGGAGATCGTGGAAGAAGAACCGGAGCCTTTGCCGGAACGGCTTTTGGATGTGACCGGACTGATCGACAAAGAAACCATGGAGATCGACTATACCCAGGTTGTCGCCAAACCGGAAAAGCGCAATAAGAATTACGTCTGGAAGGATACGGTCTTTTCAAAACTGGAAAACGTGCAGAATCCGGCAGATGCGGCTGTAAACACCTATGAGTTCAGCCGGAAGTTTGCGGTTGTAAACACGGACAAGAAGATGGAGTTCATGATCTTTACGAACCCCGAGACACAGAAGGCGGAAAAGATCACAACAAAAGAATACTGCGGGGACGACATGGAGATCCTGAACTATTACTATGACAACGGCCGGATCAACTATGTCACGCAGTACAGACAAACGGTGGATGTGCCGATCGATCTGTCCACAAAGGACGTTCAGGCCCGTTATTATTTCAGCGGCGATACAATGGTGCGGTTCATCTACTGTGAGAATGACAGTGCGACAGAGTATACGGTTGCGGATATAGACAAGTACAGCGAAGGTACGGTCGATCAGTATGATTTTCTCGAAGGGGATATCCTGAACCGCGCCTATATCAATTATAATATCGTAAAACTGCTGCCTGAGATTGAAAAAGTCGATGGCTACATCATGGATGAATTTAACTCCGGGCTCAGCGAAGCGCAGATCTTAGTATCGGATGCGGAAGGCAACGAAGTTGTCCGGACGCAGACGAACGGGGACGGATATTACAGTTTTGAACTGCCCGCGGATAATTCCAAGGTGTATACGATCCACGTGAGCAAGGGAACCCTGGATAATGTGGATATCTACAATATACGTTCTCTCGAGGGAGCTGCGTACTACTCCGTGGAGCCGGTTTATATGGCTTATACGGAAACCGGTGCAATATATAATGTACAGATCCTGGTCAGGGATGCGGCCAACGCCGTGAACGGACTGCCGGAGGCAACGATCCGCATACGGAGCGGGATCAACAACTATGAAGGCGATGTTATCGCGACAGGTGCATTGGATGCGACAGGTGCGATCACTGCGCCGCTGAAGGCCGGCTGCTATACGGCCGAGGTGCAAAAGGGCGGTTATGAGACCTGTTTCTTCACGATCATCGTAAAGGCAGACAGACAGGCCGTACTCGGATATGCGGTAGCGGATGTAGGCGAGAATGAAGTTGTGACTACGCTGTCCTGGGATGCAACACCGTTGGATCTGGATCTGAGAATGATCTCTTCCTGCGGCAAACGCAGCAACAGGTCCGGTCTTGACAGCGTAGGCTCGACGGTGGCGGAAATGATCCGGACAACCCAGCTTGGCGCGGATTCGTTTGAATGCTATGTGTCCGATTACAGTAACTGTACCGGCGGGGATCCGAATTCGTACAGTATGTCTTCGTCTAATGCATATGTTTCCATCTACTCCGCGGACGGCCTGCAGGCTATGTTCCACGTGCCTGCGGCTCACATGGGGGTTGTATGGAAGCCGTTTGAGATCCGCAATGCCAGGATCCTGCCCCTGAACGAATATTATTATACCGTCGGGGAAGGCAGTATCTGGATGACAAAACAGTAAGACTTGTTTTTGTTTCGCAGATAGACTATCATATCAGAAGAAACGGTTTCGGACGTGAGGGGAAAACAGAAAGCAAAAAGGGGAAAAAAGATGAAAAAACGGATGAGTATATGTGCTAAGATCCTAACGGCACTCTGTATGACGGCAATCCTGTTTGCAGCACCCTGCAGGGACGTTTTGGCAAGTGATGCGGTCGATCCGCAGGTGCAGCTGGCCCTGCTGATGCAGACACCGGAATATCAGGCAGCACTTGCAGCGCAGCAGGCACAGCTTCAGGCGCTTGCGGCACAACAGGCAGCGCAGCAGGCGGCGATCCTCGCGGCACAGCAGGCTGCATGGAATGCGCAGTTGCAGGCAGCACAGCAGGTATATGCGAACGCACAGTACCTGCATGAACACGCCATCATGCAGGCCTATCTTCTCAATGCGACCCAGTTCCAGCAGAGATGCCAGTATCAGGCAATGATCAACAAGATGGGTCTGGATTACAAAAACATGCTCATGACCAACTATACGGATGCACAGTATGATGCGCTCCGTTCGTTTATGGGTTATAACGGATTATAAGAAGTCAGAGATTCGCGTGTGTATCAGAGGACTCCGCAAGGAGTCCTCTTTTCGGGAAAACGAAAAGGATAAACGATGGGCATTATCAAACGGATCCAAAATGAAATAGAGATCGTAAAGGAGCGTGACCCGGCTATCCATTCATCCTGGGAAGTTCTGCTCTATCCGAGTTTTAAGGTTATGCTGCATTACCGCGCTGCGCATAAACTGTACAAAAAAGGCCATTATTTCCTGGCCAGATGGGTATCGCAGCGTGCAGCCAGAAAAACAGGGATAGAGATCCACCCGGGCGCACAGATCGGAGAGGGCCTGTTTATAGACCACGGAAACGGTGTGATCATCGGAGAGACCACGATCATTGGGGATAATGTAACACTCTATCAGGGTGTGACGCTTGGCGGTACCGGAAAAGAACATGGAAAACGCCATCCGACGATCGAAGACAATGTGATGATATCTGCCGGTGCAAAAGTGCTCGGTTCTTTTACCGTCGGCGAGAATTCCAAGATCGGTGCGGGATCCGTTGTTTTGGAAGAGGTTCCGCCAAACTGTACGGTCGTGGGTGTTCCCGGACGCATCGTCAAACGTGACAACGAAGCGATCCCGCGCGAAACCATGGATCAGATCCATCTGCCCGACCCCGTTAAGGAAGAGATGCAGATGATGCAGCAGAAGCTGGAAGAACTGACGAAAAAAATAGAAAAACTGGAAAATAAATAAAGAGGTGGCAAAATGCAATCCAGAACACATCATTGCAACGAATTACGTTTGGCGGACGCAGGAAAAACAGTTACGCTGTGCGGCTGGCTGGATAACGAGAGAAAAGTATCCAAGAATCTGAGTTTTGTGGTACTGCGTGATTTTTACGGATCCACGCAGTTTGTCTTCGAAACGGAAGAGATGATCGAAAAACTCGAGGGCGTTAACAAGGAATCCACGCTGCAGATCACGGGAACCGTGAGGGAGCGTGAGAACAAGAATCCGCAGATCGAGACCGGTGAGATCGAGGTGGTACCGACGGAGGTAGTCGTGCTCGGAAAGTGTATTTACAATGCACTGCCGTTTGAGATCCGTCAGTCTAAGGATGCGGATGAGAATTTCCGCCTGAAATACCGTTATCTGGATCTGCGCAATCCGGCCGTGAAGGACAAGATCGTGCTGCGCTCCAAAATCGTGGCGGAACTGAGGCAGAGAATGATCGGACAGGATTTCCTCGAGATCACAACGCCGATCCTGACCTGTTCGTCACCGGAAGGTGCAAGGGATTATCTGGTACCGTCCAGAAACCATCCCGGTAAATTCTATGCGCTTCCGCAGGCACCGCAGCAGTTCAAGCAGATCCTGATGGCATCCGGTTTTGACAGATACTTCCAGATCGCTCCCTGTTTCCGTGATGAGGATGCAAGAGCGGACAGATCGCCGGGTGAATTCTATCAGCTGGATATGGAAATGGCATTCGCCTCACAGGAGGACGTTTTTGCGATCATAGAAGAGGTTTTACCGCCGGTATTTGAAAAATACGGCGTATTTAAGAGAGCAAGCAAGGCACCGTTTATCAGGATCCCTTATCTTGAGGCATTGGAGACTTACGGTACGGACAAGCCTGATCTCCGGATCGACCTTGTTGTGCAGGACGTTACGGAGCTGTTTGGCAAGACGGAATTCGGACCGTTCCAAAACAGCACGATCAAAGCTGTTGTAACGGACGGTTACAGCGCGACCCGCAAAGAGATCGACAAGATGTGCGCGGATGTGGAAGTGGAGACCGCTAACAAGGCTTTCTGGTTCCGTGTGGATGAAAACGGTGAGTTTGTGGGTGGTATTTCCAAGTTCCTGGCAGACAGGAAGGAAGAAGTGATCCGGGCGCTGCAGCTGAAGCCGGGTGATTTTGTCGGCGTATGTGCAGGAGACAAAAACAGTGCCGTCAAGACGGCCGGCGTGATCCGCAGGATGCTCGGTATGGCATCAGCCGGACACTTTGACAAAGAACAGTATACGTTCTGCTGGATCGTGGATTTCCCGATGTATGAGATCGGAGAAGAGTCCGGAAAACTGGAATTCTGCCACAATCCGTTTTCCATGCCGCAGGGCGGTATGCAGGCGCTGCAGGAAATGGAACCGCTTGAGATCCTGGCTTATCAGTACGATCTGGTCTGCAACGGGGTGGAACTCTCTTCCGGCGCAGTAAGAAACCATGATCCGGAGATCATGGTCAAAGCCTTTGAACTGGTTGGTCTTGGGGAAGAGGATGTAAAGGCCAAGTTCCCTGCCATGTACAACGCCTTCTGCTACGGCGCACCGCCGCATGCAGGCATTGCACCGGGCGTTGACAGAATGGTCATGCTGCTTGCAGGAGAAGACAGCATCCGTGAAGTTATTCCGTTCCCGATGAATAAACAGGCCATGGATATCATGATGGGCGCTCCCGCAGAAGTAGAGAAAAAACAACTCGACGAAGTGCACATCAGTATCAAAGAATAAAACAGATCAGGTATCGTTTCTTGTCACACGCCCGGAACGCAGGGCGATAAGTCCAAGCCGGCCTGCCGCATACAGGAAGTAAACTGCACAGGCAAGCAGGGAAAAGACAAACAGAACGGTATAGATCCGGTTTACTTTAAATCTTAAGTGCAGTTCCTGCACCTCATCTGATCGTGTCAGATAGACTCTGACTCTGTTATGTCCGCCCATCTCAACGGTGAGCGGACTGTTATTTTGGTCATAAGCCACATATCCTTTATAGTAGAAGAGCGGAAATTCCATATATTGCCCGTCTGTTTTGGAAGTATAGGTCAGGTCGATATGCGTATTTGTCTTCGCGTAGGAATATGCTTCCACCGCGTCATAATCGGAAAACTCACCCGTATCCGTTGCATACCATTCAGACTGTGTTCCCGCAGGCAGATAATCTTCCATGACCGTATTGATCTCTCCGACTGCCGGCTGGGCAAACAGCTTACCCGATGCATAATGATCGTAGAAGTTAATGACCAACGAAACAAAAAGCAGCGCAGTGATCGAAAGGGTGATCTTGCGGAACATCTTTGTTTTCGCATCCAGATGCGCACAGATGGCTTCCGCTGCTACATATGCCATGCAGGGCGCAGCCAGGAAATGGAACCGCATCGGGTACTGCATCATTGATAAAAAGGCATCCACCACGCCGATCCTTCTGAATAAAAACCAGGGGAAGACGGGCAGTGCCATCAGGCTCGAAACAAAGCCGGTGATAAAGATCCCGCGGCCAAACTGCGTGAGCAGTTTTCTGTTTAGGAGTCCGATCAGCGAGATCAGAAAAATGATGACGGTGATAAGATTCAGTATCTCGCGGTCGGGCGTGGTCCCGAAATGATAAAAATCAGCCCACTGCAGTGCGTCTTTGTTCCATTCGGTGAAATAGTAGCCAAAAAACGGCGCCAGTATACCGACGGAAAGAACAGCAAAGAGCAGGGCGGCTTTTATGAGTGCCAGGATGACCTGCTTTGTAAACAGTTTTTTAAAGTGGAACAGAAGATAGATCACGATGGCAACGGCTGAAAGCGCAAAGCCCATGATATGGGAAGAGATCATCCCCCATAGTCCTATGGCAAGATAATGCCATCTGAAGCCCCGCCGGTTTACGACATCATGCATGCCGACCAGAATAAACGGCAGGAAGATCAGCGCGATCCCCATACCGGCGCCGGCGCCGAGATCCATCATCACATACAGCCGGAAGGGTTCTGCCAGATAAATGGCGGCAGCCACGATACTCCAGCGCAGCGAGGTAAACAGGCGTTCCGCGCATATGACGGCGGATACGGCCGTTGCGATATTGATCAGGATCATAAAGATGTTATAGGAAGCCGGGATTGAAACGTTCAGAAGCCTGAGAAAGGCAGGAAAATAAAGGAACAGGCCCGGCTGGAGCGCCACCAGTTCTCCGTACTGGTTGGCATAGTTCGGTCCGACGAGAACGGGGAGCTGCCGGTCGTGGATACCCTGCGCGACCGCTTCGATCCGCTTCATATGTCCCTGTGTATCGATCTCGTAATAGGAACCCTTTGTCAAAAAGGGAATATTCACAAGCAGCAGGACGATCAGAAGCAGTCCGATATAAGACAGACCAACTCTTGACAGACGCAGTCTGTTATAAACGAGGATCAGGACGATGAGTCCTGCCGCTACCAGTGCAGCCAGTGCGATATATGCATAATAGTCATAGTAAATGCTTTTGGGGGATCTGATCAGGATCTTGCTGATCCGTATTTCCCCGGCAGCTTTCTGGTAAAACTTTATATTTCCCTTGTCAGTGCCGGTGGGAAGGATCAGTCTGTCGTCCGTGAGCGTTTCCGTGGAACCGCCCGTTGCCGGCAGGTCTATCGTAAAGACACAGTTGTTGTTGCCCTGTACCATTGCGGAACCGTCGCAGTCCGAGGTGTATTCGATCAAAACGGAATAGTTGCCGGACGGGAGAATGAACGGTTTGGTCCGGAACGAATAATCGGAGAACTCCTCCGTTGACACATAGGAATCTCCGTCCGCGAAAGCAGTTTTCAATTCGATATCATTTTGCGAAAACCGGATCTCTTTTGTTGTTCTCTGGAGAAAGAAACATACAACAGAAATGCAGACAAAAAGAAAACATACGATAGAAATACTGATGATTTTGGCGCGGCGGCTCAGCCGGCCATCATTTTGATCACGCATAGGCACTCCCTGACTCTTCCCTCAAAATCAAACAGAATTATAGCACAGTTTGTCCCTAAAATACAGACACCGTAAATCACGGGAACACTTAAGGGATCTCAAAGATCAGGATCCGGTTTCTGTCATCGCGCGCTGCAAACAGGTCCATGCAGTCTATCTCATCATAAAACGATACGGCATCCAGAGTTGACAAATGCGCTACATACGCATCCTGCGGATAGTAGAAAAAAAGGAGGATCTGCCGCGGCGCTGTATAATAGGACCGCAGGATATGCTGCATGGCTGCAGAAAAGATCTCTGGTGAAAAGGGATTAAAAAAGAAGATACGGTTCACGTCCGCAGGCGGGTCATACATCGAAGCAGAGGCCTGCTCGATCCTAACCTGAAGTCCCGATCCCGGATGATATTTCTTATAGGAGGTAATGTTGCATAAGGCGTCTTTATAGAAAGCGTTCACATATTCAACACCGACCGAGCGGCAACCGAGACGGTGGGAAACATAGACCGGCACGCGGCCTTTCCCGCAGCCGTAGTCAAGCAGACAGTCTGAAGCAGTTATGAACCCGCTCTCAACAAGCCGGTCGAGAACGGAATAGGACGTGGCTTCATAGGGAAATATATGCGGATCGGAAAATGTTTCGATCCGGCCGGTGGTCTCGATATGCAGTTCTGCATCTTTCAGATAATCGTCAAATTCAATCTTCATTATTTTTGTCAGACAAACCGGTATTATAAGTAAGAAAAAAGAGCGGGAAACCCGCTCTTTTTCAATCGGCGTGACAAGATTTGAACTTGCGACCGAAGAAGCCGCAAACGCAGTAAAGAAAGGAGGTTCGGGCATCCCGCGGTTCAAATCTTAACCAAAATCTTAACCAACAAATGGATCATGCATCAGAAGTCACCTTTATCTTGTACTTCTTATCAAGATATCTTTTAGCATCCTCGAAAGTTATCTCTCCTCTTTTTTCTTTCTCAATATATTCTTAAAATCGTCTGTTGGTTCCAAACCGTCTACCTTGATTAAACTATTATTCTATCATTCATTCAGCGTATCCAGGAGAAGCAACTCATCTATAGTCTTCACGCACCTTGAAAAAAGCCAAAAAAATTTATAAAACAGAAATATGCAAAAAAAATGCAAATATCTAGATTTTAAATTGACAATTAGACATGAAAGTGGTATTCTCAACACGAGGAGAGTCGAGGAGGACTACCTATGCTTTTACAGTTTAATGTTACTAATTTTATGTCCATAAAACAAGAGGTCATTCTAACTGCGTTTGCTAATGCAAATAAAGATCATGAAGATAATTTGATTCAGGGAAAAAATGACCGTGTATTGCCTGTTCTTGCTTTATATGGGGCAAATGCAGCAGGTAAAACAAACATTAATAAAGCATTAACGCGGGCAATCATGCTTGTTAGAAAATCGAATGAATTACAGGTTAATTCCAAGACAGGATTTGAACCCTTTTTGCTGGATGATGAGGGACAGAAAGAGAAAACAAAAATGGACTTTTTGTTTATCCACAACGGTAAAAAGTTTGCTTATGGGTTTGCGGCAGATGGGTTTAGTATTCATGATGAATATTTATATGAGTATAAATCTTCGAGACCTACTATGATATTTGAACGTTCAGAAATAAACAACTATAGATTCACTTCTGCATATAAGCATCTTTCCGAATATCAGCACAAGAATACGCCCAACAAGTTATTCATGTGTACGGCGACAGCATGGAACTGTGAAGAAACCAGAGATGCATTTTTATGGTTTGCGGAGGGAATTGATACGTATGATCAGTTGTCAATAAGAAACGATCATTATCTTGAATTTCTCGACAGGAATAAGGATAATCCCAAAACAAAGGAATTTCTCTTATCCCTGTTTAAACACGCAGAGATCAATATTCAGGATTATGAATTTGAATCAAGAGTCGTAGATAATCCATCGGTTCCGTTACCGCCGGGCATTACAATAGATCCTTCTGTATTTGGGAAAATGAAAGAGTATAAAATGTCGATGATTCATCAAATAGAGCAGAAGGATGGTTCTTTCAAGCCGTACAAAATGCCGTTTGATCATGAATCGGCAGGAACAATGCTTTTGGTAGCTTATGGTCCTATCATCATGGAGGCTCTTGCAAGAGGCAGGACTATCGTCGTTGACGAACTGGATAACAGTTTGCACTCAAGCCTTTCGAGGTATTTGATCGAGTTGTTTAACGATAAAACAATCAACAGAAATGGAGCCCAGCTGATTTTTAACTCTCACGATGTGAATTTACTCGATTTGGATTTATTCCGCAGAGATCAGATATATTTTGTTGAAAAGAACTACAATACCGGAGTCACGGATCTGTATTCACTTGCGGATTTTTCACCGAGAAAGACTGAAAATATTCAAAAAGGGTATCTGCAGGGGAGATACGGCGCCATTCCATTCCCGGAAGGAGGGATTGAATGGTAAAAAAGATTCGTAAAGTAACAAAATCGACCCCGACAAGAGAGAGAAGAAAGATCATAGTAGTCGGAACAGAAGGAAAGAATAAAACGGAGGAGTTATATCTGCGTCATTTGGAAAGGACACAGGACAACTATCATATCATTTTTGCAAATGGAAACGACACGATCCTGTGAATATTGTTAAAAATACAATAAAAAGGGCCAGGGAAGAGGAATTAGTTTATAAGAAAGGAGATCTCGCGTTTAGTATCTTTGATCTGGATTTGGATCGGTCAAAAGAAAAACAATTGGAGCAGGCAAGGGAACTGTCTTTGGCAAAAAAGATAAGTCTGGTAACATCCAATCCCTGTTTTGAGATTTGGTACCTGGAACATTTTGGGTTTACAACGAAACCATTCCAAAATAATGCAGAATTAATTAATGAGCTGAAGCGATTTCTTCCGAACTATGCAAAAAACAGAGTTGACTTTGACGTTCTATACCCGTTGACGGAACAAGCAATCGCAAACTGTAAGAAGTTGCTTGAATACCATAACGGCGGGGGACCAGAAGAAGCCCCTTCGTTTGCGAATCCGAGAACGGATGTTTATAGGATTGTTGAAATTATATTGAGGGGAGGGGACAAGCAGAGTGAGTTTAAAACTGAATAAAGGAAAAACGCCATTCAATTGTTGGCGCAATGAAATGGCGTTTCTCGTGTGGATATGCTCAATGCACATCAAATACAGAAGCATTTTAGCATATTCCGAACATGAGGGCAAGCAAAACGATACTGTTAACAATGTTTGTGCCGATTAATATCGGAGAAAGTGAGGCTAAAATGCTGTTTTTTAATTTTGGCATTTCTTACTTGTCGTATATGACAGGAGGTAAATGCCATGGGGACAACTAAATCAGGAAGGGTGTTGAATACCAGAGGTGCAGCGGGATCGGCAAGCCAGTTTTCGGTGGTTCATTCAAATGAAGGGGCGTATACAAAGCCTCAAAAAGGCAACCGCATCAGATTGAAAAGCGGCGGCCACGGCCAGACCGGTATGAACGAACTGGACAAATACGGAATCCGTTATAAGGTTGAAAAAACTTATCCTAACGGTGTCAGAGTAGGCCATGTTCTTGATCATACGAATAAAGCAAAACGTAGATCTATGGGACAGTCGTGGTTTCCGAAAAACTGGACGAGTAAAGATATCAAGCATGCAGGGGAACATGTTGCCAATCTCAAAGCAAATCGACATAGTAAGGATGGCGTAGCTGTTTTTGGCATGTGGAAGGGTGTTCGGGTTGGGGTGATACGTACGCATGGACGAATCGGAACAATCTTTCCCGATGCAAAACAACCCTATAAGAAAGGATCAAAAAAATGAGAATAAACGATTTTAGAGAAACGATTAAAAGGAGAGAATATGTTGAGAAGGTCAGTCACGGCGAATGGGCGGAGGGAATAGAAGAATGCTGGAAACAGGAAATTGAGATACTGACGGAAGACATACCATCAACGATTGAGTTCCTCAATAATGAATGTACCGCAGAGGAGTACTCCTGGATCAGTGAGGTATTTGAGGACGTTATTGAAAAGAACCCCAGCAAGGATCTTGTCCAGTGCTATAGGTCTTTAATGGAGAAATTCCCTGAGGAGAGCGCCACATATGATGTTACCTCAAGAATAGAGGGGGCCGAGGCCATATTAAATTGGGAGGCCGATAATGGGAAGAAAAATTGAGAGTCTTGTTGACGAAGGGTTCCGTGTGTCACTGGTTGAAACTGCCTTTTTTGATGGTGCTTTTGAAATACCGCATATTGATGGACCAAAAGATTTTGTTATTCCCACTGGCATGGTTCCGTTTTCGATTAGGGAACGAAGCAAGGAGCAAAAGGACTTTGTTTGCTTTTATGAACATGATCTGAACTTCAGGGAAATCTTAACGAACACTGAAGATTATGTGGATGATTTGAAAAGGTTTCCGGGTATTATCACCCCCGATTGTTCATTATATATTGATGCCCCTTTATGTGTTCAGATTGCCGGCATCTACTTGAATAGGGCGGTGGGATACTATTTATCGAAGCAAGGCATTTATACGATACCCAATATTCGTTGGGGTGATGAAAGGACCTATACAACTGAACTCTTTGATGAGAAACTAGCTTTTCAAGGGGTAGATAGGCATAGTATTGTTTCTGTGGGAACTTATGGTCAGATCCGATCAGCGGAATCAAAGCGATACTTTCGTGAAGGCTTGATATCTATGCTTGATGAATTGGAGCCGGAAGTAGTATTAGTATATGGATCAATGCCAGACATAATCTTTGGTGGTTTGCAGAACCGAACAAGATTTGTTCAGTATGACGACTGGACTACAAGAATGAAGAAGAACTAAAATATCGGGTCACGAATGTTCGTGACCCGATTCCTTTATAATCCGGTGATTACTCCTCTAAACGGGCATATTATACAATCCTTGTATTTCTGAACCCTTCTGAATCTGGTCCTGAAGAAGCAATTCCATACTCTGTATACGAAGACTTTCTTGCTCAAAGATCCGGCGTTGTTCAGCAATTCTACGGCTGTATTCCCTGTTTTCCCTTTCCTGTTTCATCTGTTTCTCTCTTTTTGCTTTCTGTTCTTCTTCAAATCTCCTCTGTTCTTCTTTAGAAGGACCTTTAATGCTGCCACCGCCCCCGGAAACCGCATACTGTTTTACATTTCCTTCTTCATCAAGATTAATGAGATAGTTTTTGCTCGCCTGGTGCTCTGCAACGTTCATACCTAGTGAGAGCGCAGTTGCATTATCCCAGTTATCATAATCCGTTTTCCACTTCTGAACCTTTCGCATTATTTCTTTGGCATACTCAGGATCAGCATCCATCTTTTTCTGCAACGCATCGGGAATGATAACGGACATCTTGCCCGGCCCAATAGAACTCAATCCTCTTTGAACCCGCGGATCCGACTGCGGCGGATTGGGACCAGACGGTTTCCATTCGTTCAGACAGTCTGCAGAAGCACCCTTTTCAAAGTATTTCCATATCGGAAAATCATTCCTCTGCCAGTTAGAATCGGTTATATCAGCTTTCCCCACATGTGTTGTAACATCATAGCGTATAAATGCATCGGCAAAGCTTAAGGCATCCGGTTTTCCAACACTGTATGCTTTGCTTATTTCTTCTATACCGATCAGCTCCGAATTAGAACCAGATTCTGTTGCCTGTTTCATATAGTCAAGAAACGAAGCCTGATCCATTTTATTGTATGGTGTTACAGAAGTATTACTGTTATAAACTGTCAAACTATTTAACAAGGGGTTTATCTGCATAGTATAATCCTTTCATCGAAACTGTTCTGTCGTATTTCACGCCCTATTAAGTTCTTCTGGTCTGGTTTTTACATAGAAAAACGCATTTCCAAATGATCACTCCATTGAAAATGCGCTGTCCTTAGCTATATTCGTATAGATATTATATCGGATGGCTATACTTATTCCTTTATAACCTATGATCTAATCTTTTCCAAAATCTTATTCCACAGTTCTTCCTGAGCTTTTTTATCACTATCTTTACTTGACTGAAGGAGTCTTATTTCATCCGTGGATAAAACGAGAGAGATTCTGTTATTTCTCATTTGATAATTATAATTTTCACTCATACCCGGCGATTTTACATAAATGTCGACATCAGGGTTTTCCTTATGTATTCTGTCAAAAACATCCCCGTAAGCCCAGTTATATACTTTTGCATATACCTTGAACTTTTTGCTCGGGTCAGGAATCTTATTGGCTTCTTCTTCCTCTTTTAAAAGACTATTATAAGCATCCCTGTCTTCATTTTTCATTCTTCCGCGAATGTCATAGTATTCTTCTAATCTAAAACTCTTAAGAATACATGCTTCCGAATCGGTCAGATCAAATTTTCTATAAGCACCTTCGAGCTGAACTGTTGATTTTGCGATAAGCTCCTCTTTTTCCGCACGGCCTAACTGTTGAATACCGGAAGATGTAATCGAAAGTGTTTTACTTGCATCTTCATCAAAAATATTAGAAATATATTGGCTGGGATACCTATGCGAAGATCCTGAAAGAACATGATGACAGGGGCGGCGATATGATCGGCCATATAGAACGCTTTGCCTTCTATGAGGAAGCGGCTAAGGCTTATGCCGTGGTTGTTACGGGAGAATCGGCCCTGTATGCAAACATTATGCTGCAGAAAGACGTCGTGATCAGTTAAGAGAATCCCTGTATTCCGTCGGGTTCATCCCGAAAGTCTGCTTAAAGGATCTGCTGAAATGAAAGGGATCGTTATACCCTACAGCAGCCGCAACCTGCTGTAGGGTCATTCCCTTATCGCCCATCAACTGTTTTGCAATTCCCATCCTGTAATTCCGGATATACTTTGAAGGGGTGATCTGCTCCACCCTGTTAAATACCTTGGTCAGATACGAAGAAGAAAACCCGAGATTCTGCGCGATCGTATTGAGATCGAGATCGGAGGCATAGTGATTTTGCACATATTCCTTCACCAGTTGTACGATCTCTTCTGGCGAAAGCGGAGATTCCTGGTTGTTTGCGGATCTTACCCCGTCATAAATACGGGTCAGAGACAGCTCCAGCTCCTTCAATACCTTGTGAAGTTCCTCCGGATCGACCGGTTTTAACAGGTAATCTTTCACGCCGTAGCGGAGCGCTTCCTTGGCATACTGGAAATCTGCATAGCCGGTAATGATCACACATTTCACATTGTTCATCGTGCGGTGAATCTCACCCGCAAGTTCAAGCCCCGACATAACGGGCATCGAAATATCCGTAAAAATCACATCGGGCGGCTGCTGCTTTATGGCATTGAGCGCATCCTCCCCGTTAGAATAGATCCCGCACACCTTAAAATTGGGATTTTCCGTTTCGATATGCTTTGCGATGTTTTTTGCAATGAGTTTCTCATCTTCTGCGATGATCACCCGAAACCTTCTGTCATCCATGGTTCAGCCCTCTGTACCTGCTGTTTCCTGAGCATCCGCATCCAAATCAAGCTCTCCCCCTATTGTAACAAGCGCGCCGCCTT
>JAFZQU010000002.1 GCA_017620255.1 Lachnospiraceae bacterium | reverse complement strand
GCACGATCTCATAATACAGATAATCGCCGGTATAGGCGCTTTCCGTCTCATTCGATTTTCTGTCATACAGCCGAAACCCAACCGACTCATAATTCTTCGGTGCGTCCAGATTACTGTTGGTGCAGACAATGATTCTTTTCAGCCCATCGTATTCTTTAATTCTGCGGATAGCCTCTTCCAGTTGCTTGCGGCCGTATCCCTGTCCTTTATACTTTTCTCTGATCCCGTTATGTCCGATCTCGACATATTCAGGGCGATTGCGGGGATCCCAGGTGACAAAACCTATCGGTTCTCCGTCAATACATGTGACCAGCCCATACTTATCAGCCATCTCAGGATTATCGTAAAAGAAATCATCTGATTCCTTCCAGTTGCTATCCCAAATGCATTGATTTCGCTTATCATATGAATAGGCGTCACACAATATATCGTATATGGTTCCTCTCGGAAAATCCGTTATCTTCTTGAATTCCGGCATACGTATCTATATATCCTTTCCGATTACAGCATCCGTATTTTATCTTTCGTCAAAGGTAGTTTTTTGGTAGTCAATATGTGTAGCCTCGGCGGGATATGCCCGCAAATGCGCCATTCTGCAAGGCCTTATAGGAGGGTCTGCTTCGTGGTGCCGTGGCAGATGAACAAAACTTTTATCATTTCATAAACCTTTCGGAATGCTATGTTTTGCGCCTACACTTTCCTGACATAAATCAAAAGGAAACTCAGGATATCATACAGACCTTTATCCAGAAACTCCTTATCTCGGATGCCGTATTCGTGCCCTGACTCAAACCACTCATGCCAGGCAATGTCATAACAATCAGCTTCTTTAACTTCGATACTGCACTTATCACTACATTCGTCCTTAAGCAACTTCTCCCACCAATCAGCAGTCTTGAACAATTCTGAATCATCGCCTTCTGCCCATGTCTCAAAAAGCTGTTTCAGTTCACCTTGCGGCTGTTCTTTTAATCCGGGAACAGCGATCATCACAGTACCGCCATTTTTGACATACGGTAATACCTTATCGGAAATGATTCCTTCTTTACACCCAAAGTAATGATACGCATCCACACTGACTATGACATCGAAATACTCCTCTGCAAAAGGCATATCCATGGCATCACCATGGATCGGTATAATCTTATCCTCCAGACCATTATCACGTATTCTCTTATAGTTTTCTGTCGCAGGAACCCAAAGATCGAATGCATAAACGTGCTCAGCATCCGTTTCATTGGCTACAAACAGCGATGTCAGGGCATAACCGCAGCCCAGATCTAACGTTCGCTTAAAGCAGGTACCTTCAGGACTTCTGCGGATCAACTCATCAAGAAGCCTGAAAGAATTGGGTCCCATCAGATATTCCTTTGTAAAATACTTCTTATACTTTTCTATGTTACTCATACACACCTCTTTCTCATTTATTATTTAAGTTATTTCAGGAACTCGACAATCATATTCTTTTCTTCATCAGTCAGAAAATGCATATGCCCCCGGCCTCGTAGAAGATAGGTTTGACAATTCGGAATAATCCGTTTTGCTCTCTCAAGAACTTTTGCCCCCGGAAAGAGACAATCTTTTTCAGCGCCCATAACAAGCGTCGGCGCTTTGCATTTTGCCATTCTTGAAGCGGCAACATTTGTGGGCATGGCTGTTTTAACCTTCACATGATCTATGCTGAGTTTCGCAGTCTCATATATATCCTGTGTAATATTTTCTTCAGTTATTGCCATGGGCATCATGGTCTTTTTAAGCCACTCATCCTTTCCCGTAACCCAATACATAATCATGGGGAACATCATAGTGGCGTTTTTAAGCTGAAAAGCATTCTTAATTCCTGACGGGATATAAATCACAACGCGCTTTATCTTATCAGGCACTTCACACATGGTCTTTGCTATTATGCCACCACCAAAGGAACCGCCAAACAAACTGATCTTTTCAAATCCAAGCACATCTATTACCTCGCCGGTCCATTTTCCGTAATCATAATTGATCGCTGACAAGCTCCTCTCCGCGCTTTTGCCCGGATGTCCGATTGTATCTACCGCGTATATATGGAAATCCTTAAAAAGAAAATCGCAGTCAAGGAGGTTATAAGCACTTGTGGCATTGCCTCCGTGAAAAACAAGCAATGGCTCACCATCGAAGTTACCGGTCTCAACTATATGTGTTCTGCCAAAAGATGTCTCAATATAAACATCTTTCCATGGTATGGGCAATCTGCAAAGTTGAGTGTCATATAACTCCAATATTTTGTTTTTTCCTTCTTCACTTCTGTAAATTGTTTTCATATCTATTCGTGTTATACATCCCTAAACCGTTTAAAATTTCTTCATTCTTTTCTCAATTTGTTTATTTCAACCCTGGCTCCATCATCAAAGGATATGAAACATGTAGCCTCGGCGAGATATGCCCGCAACAGTATGGATTCTCCTATTCTGTCCCGACCGTTTTGATCGCGCCCAAAGAGTGGATCCTTACGACACGGTTACTGTCAGTTTCTGATATTTTCTTCAGCTGTTCAACATATGGTCTTACAAACTCCGGGCGGCGCTTTCCCAACACGCGGAATATCTCCGGGGCTTCCATACGAACCTTATCGTCCCCGTCATACAGCAGTTTCACAAATACAGACATATACGCCGCGTAAATGTCCGGCGTATTCGTTGCGATATTCTCCGATGCCCAGATAAAACTCAGTCTGACCTTAGGTTCCTTATCTTCGGCAAAACGAAACAGTTCTTTCCAATACTTCTCGACCAGATGATAGTCTGCTCTGCCAATCCTGCCAAGAGCATTGACTGCACGTTCTCTCAAATGCGGATCGTCCCCATCACAGAAACCGGCTATCGTCTCAACCGAATCCTTTACTGCAAAAGGATGCTCAAGACCCATCTCTCCAAGCAGCCAAAGTGCTTTTGCCTTGATTTTTCCTGATTCATGGCTAAGGAGCGTCATGACATACGGGATGTTTTCTTCCCACCTGCTCTTATCCTTTGTCAATGCTCCCAATTCTTTATAAAGCTCAGATTCCTTCAATTACCGGTCTCCTTATCTGATGTCTCTGGCCAAAAGAGGGTGATCCTTCTTGATCTCTTCTTTATTTTCGTACATCATATTATCCACGATCTGCATTGCGTCATCAATGCTTTCATCCTGAACAATGTAGTAAGCACTGGCCACAGAAAAAGGATAATCTACTTCCCTGTTTTTTTCTTCTACTTTATCTATGAATTTTTGATACATGGTCTCAAATTCGGTTTTGTCGTTCCCGATACTGATAATACAGAATTCATCTCCGCCGATGCGATAGCAGTTTTCTTTATCTGAAAAGGTTTCTTTTATGATCAGTGCCACATTTTTGATCGCTTCGTCACCTGTATTGTGTCCGAGATTGTCATTCAGATATTTCAGGAAATTCAGATCGGCCATAAGAATGATGATCTTCTTTTCTTCCCGGATCTTTTCCATATTGGTTTTCAGATCTGTGATTTTTTCCTCATAAGCTGTACGATTTAATAATTCTGTCATTTGATCAAAATGAGCAAGCTCAAAATATTTTATATTTAGCTTTTCCAGCTCTGATTTTGTTGTTTCCAGCTCCTCGAGAGTTGTCTGTAATTTTACGTAGTCCGGGGTTTCCAGAGAAAAGAGCGTGACCAACATGATCAGCGAAGCCCCGAACATGATTATTAAGACATTCTTAAAGAACAGGACCTGCAATACGATCGGTAAAATATACAGTAATATGATAATGGTCCCGTACAGTATCTGCGCTTTTCCGAGTATTTTTATGTTTATGAACATGGATATTCCCGCCATGACAATGAAAAGGATCGAAACAAAATGCATCACATAAAAACAGTCACCATGCGTATATGTATTATCTTCTGTGAAATAAAAGAAAAAGCCGAAAAATACATTTGCAATAATGGCTGTTTCCTCGATGATCAGTATGATCAGCTTTGTTTTTAAAAAGGGCTTTTTCCCGTTTTCAGGTATGATGTGATAATCAATATAGGCACCAAGCATATAACAGAGTAGCGTACCAAAGAAGAAGTACGCCGTGTTCACCAGAATATTACTGATCCTTGGGAAGATATGATTATAGGATATAGTATAAGCAGATAATATATCGAAAGACTGCGTAACGATCAGAATGATACTCATAATCCTGAAAAGCATATTTTTCCTGTTTCTCATCGGATACTCGATACAGGAATACACAAATATAAAAAGAACAAATATCTGTGCCGCTATTTCATAATCTACGTTATATATCATTTTGATTCCCTCATTTTATATTTTATCCCGGAGCATTCTCTCAGAAGTTCTGCGGCGTATCCGCCCTTACGATACTATTTTGCAACAAATATCCCTTCCAGGAAATCCTTCACGACCTGACAAAACGCTTCCGGCAACTGTCCCTGCGGAGAATGACCGCATCCTTCAAGCAATTGTAATTCCTTCCGCGGAGCCGTTAGCACGTCCATGTAATCCTCTACCAGTCCGACCGGGCAGATCCAGTCGCAGGATCCTGACAGCAGCAGGACCGGCATCTGATAAACGTCTTTGCGTTCAAGCGCATTGAAATCCATCATATATCCGGATAGCGGTTTTTCCACCAGTTTTTCATATCTCGTACCGCCCATGGAGGCACCGATCTGGATCATATACCACCTGAAATCATCCACTCCGGCGATCGGGCTTGTCAAAGCAGCCATAGTCGAAACATCCTCTGTTACTGTCTGCGGATGATACGGATCAACAAGGCTTCTCAATTGCAGGAGGTTTTGAATGCTCTTGTCGGCAAGGAATCTGTCATATGCTGCCATGAGCTCCGTTGTATCATCGCCTCTTTCACGCGCTATGGCAAGCGCGTCTTCGTAGGAATAAGTCTCGCCGAAATAATCACGCTCGTTTACACATTGACCTACACCGATGTAAGCGGATACTTTTTCAGGATGTTCGATCACATATCTGCTTCCGAGCATTGTGCCATAGGAGTGTCCGAGGATGATGACTTTTTCCTGCGCAAAACGTTCCCTTGCATAATCCACAAGGGCATCCAGATCAGCCAGCTGACTGTCAAATGTTAATGTTTCGTTGTCCGGATCGACCGAAGCATTACGATAGTACGATCTGCCGCATCCTCTCTCATCCCAGCTGATAACGGTGTAATCATCCGTCAGGTAGTCCTGCCAGCAATAGTCGATGAAAGTCGTAGGTGCCCCCGGACCGCCGTGAAGCGAGATGATCACGGGATTGCTTATTTTTTTCCCTGCGATCGTTATATAGCCCTCCTGATCGGTAAGTTTGACGTAAATCTGCTCATTTACGCCATCCTGATAGGCTGAATGGCGCTTCAGCTGGTTTATGTTCCTGCCTGCAATAAAGAACGTAAACAATCCGCATACTATCAGGGCGATCAGGACCCCCAGTGTCTTACATATCCCGAAAATGATCCGTAGCGGAAGTTTTTTCTTTTGCCTGGGACCATACACTTCTTTTCGATGCTGAAGATGGATCCCGATATGGCCTATGCCGAGGATTACAGAACCGATGATCATCAGTATGTTCCCGCCATAGATGCCAAGCAGAAAGAAGGCAACGACCGGCAATGAGGCACCCGCGACCGGGATCCCGAGGATTCCCCTGTAGAAATCCTTCATTGTCTTTTCACTCTTAAAATACCGGATCCAGAAGATCTCATAGAGAGCCATGCATAAGAATGAAAGAAGGAGTACCGCCACCCAGAAGTTCCATCCCTTATAGTTAAAATCCGAGAAAATGAGTGCCACGGGTGTAACTGTAAACTGTCCGGCTCTCTCCAGCGCAAGCAGACCTTTGTTCTCATTCACCACATATTTGTCATAGTCCTGCGGCTTATTCCCTGCCCAGATAAAATTGGGAACAAACAGCATGATCAGCCATATCAGGCCTATGTACGAAAATCCTAAACACATTCTAAAAACTCCTTTATCCGGATTTTACGCTGCCTCTGCACCGGAAGCAGCGTAAAAAACAGTTTGGAAAGCATTTTGTCACTCATAAGAACACCTCAGACTGATTATAACACATTCTCCCTGCTGCCGCGTCTTGTGATTTACATAATACTGTGATATCATATATATACGGTATTTTTCAGCGGGGAACGGGGATGTTAAAGAAAATCAGACACCGGCTCGGTTTAGAGCCGATCTCACCATATGTGAAACGCTATTTCCGTCTGTCAAACATGCAGTCGGCGACTTACATGTCCTCCATCATCATTTTGCTTGAAGTCTGGATGATCGTGAGCCTGTTCGTTGAAATGTATACAGGGGAGAGAGCGCGTAGTGCCAGCTGGTTTGTTCAGCATCTGGCTTCCTATCTGTTGCTGCTTGGGGCGGCCCTGTTCCTGTTTATCCATGCATGGAAATACACACACGCAAAGATCACGGACTACAAACGCGGTACCTGGGCGCTTGTTCTGTTTTCGGTCGTTGCCGTTGCTTTCGGTATCTATATCTCCTATCTGGATTATGTGAAAGGCGAACAGATCCTGACTTTCATTACCATGGTCATCTTCGTGACCTGTATCCTGAATTGGCGGCCGCTCATTTCGTTTCTGCTCATGACCGTCTCTTTCCTGGCTTTTTATTTTGTCATGGATTTCGGGAAAGATGCTTCCTACGCTACACAGGTCAATCTGTTCATCACCTGGATCTCCCTGCTGATGGCGTCGTTCGGCACCTTCTACCAGCACCTGTCCGGGGCCGAAAAAGATGAGCAGCTCGAAAAGATTGCCTTAAACGACGAACTGACCGGCATTCACAATATGCATTATTTCCGCCGGGAAGCAAAACGTATCCTTGCAGATCCCGCAACGGATCCTTCTTCCAAACGCTTCCTGTTTGTCGATATCGAGAATTTCAAGACATACAATGATAAATACGGTTTCAGGGAAGGGAACAATTTCCTGATCCTGACGGCTTCCATTCTGACTGAAGTCTTTCCGGACGTGCCTGTTGCACGCTTTTCCGATGACCATTTCATGATCCTCGCGGATGCGGACAACCTGCAGGAACGGCTTGCGATCGCAAGGGAAAAGATCTCCGAGAAACGTTCCGAAGTCTATCTCGGCCTGAAGGTCGGTTCGTTCACGCCTGAGAGGGATACCGATCCCGCCATTGCCTGCGACCGTGCCAGATATGCCTGCGGCAGTATCAAAAAGTATTACGAAAAAGACTATGCGGAATATGATGAAGCCCTGGATCTGGAATTCCATAAGAAGCAGTACATCGTGAACAACATCGATCATGCGATCGAAGCCGGGTACATCGTGGCCTACTACCAGCCCGTTGTCTGGTCAAAAGACCGCAAGATCTGCGGCTTTGAAGCCCTGGCAAGATGGGAGGATCCGGAATACGGTTTCCTGTCTCCGGCTGATTTTATCCCGGTCCTGGAAGAATACCGCCAGATCCACAAACTGGACATACACATCGTGGAAATGGTCTGCTCCGATATACACGATGCGTTGGAAAAATACAACTTTGCAGTGCCGGTCTCCGTCAACTTCTCGTTCCTTGATTTTGACTTAACGGACATGCTCGCGCTCTGCAACAGGTTCACGCAGGAATACAATGTACCGCGCGAATACCTGCACATCGAGATCACCGAGAGCGTCATGAACAGTAACTACGAGCTGCTCTCGCATACGATCGGGCAGTTCCGTGCTGCCGGCTACTCTCTGTGGCTGGACGATTTCGGTTCCGGTTATTCTTCCCTGAGTATTCTGAAGGATTTCCAGTTTGATGTGATGAAGATCGATATGCAGTTCCTGACGAATTTCCCGGCCAATCCCAAAGCCGGCAAAGTTTTAGAGAGCATCGTCCGCTTAGCGAAACAGATGGAAATGAAAACGCTGACAGAAGGCGTTGAGACAGACGAGCAGGCCGATTACCTGACACAGATCGGTTGCGAACGCCTGCAGGGCTACCTCTTCGGGAAGCCCATGTCACGTTTTGCTCTCTCCGACTGCCTCAAAGAAAAAACGCTCACATTCAGCGAAATATATCTGAATACGTAACAGTATCAAGCCTTGTCGATCACATCGCCAAGGATCTTATTCCCTTTGGCAAACGAAAGCAGATCTTCGCCTTCTTTTTCATCGGGGCGGAGCATTGCCCCTTTCAGGCCCGCACCTTTCAGGCCTGCCCCTTCTCTTGCAAACGCCGGCACATGTACGCCGCCGTTGACGGCTTCCAGTTCCGCATCATCCAGTCTTACATTCTTATCATCGGAAAGTTTCATGCGTGTTCTCCTTTCGCATTCAGGCTGCGGATCCTCTATTCCACAATGGTGATGACGTCCGTCAGGATATAGTGGAACAGAGGATAAGATGTATTCTCATTCTCAATATAGCTTGTATGCAGATCGATGGTGTCGGACGGATCCTCCGGGTTGACACCGATATAATTCCCGTGGAAGACAAAATCAACCTTGCCCCGCATGAACTGATCGATGGCACTGTCCATGGCGTTCTGTGTTAACGGAGAGGCGATCTGCTGGTTTAAGTCGACCATTTCCACCCAGCCTTTCTCAAAACCGGCAGAAACATCCGTTCCGTGAATGCGGCCTGTCACGAGCGATTCGATCTTTTTTTCCTGCATGACCGCTTCCACTGCAGAAAGAACATAGGGTTCCCAGCAGATCCTGGAGGTTACGAGCGATGTGGCAGGAGCAACCTCCGACATGCTCTGGTTATAGCCGACAAAAAAGATCTGCTTTCCGTCCTCTGCCGCCTCTTCGCAGGCGATCGCCGGTCCGATGGTATCGGTATGCTGGGAAATGATCACGCAGCCGTCTTCGATCAGACGCTTCGCCGCGCTCTTTTCCTGTGCATAGGAACTCCAGGTCTGTGTATAGCAGACGCGCATCACGGTCTGCGGCACCATGGCACGCGCGCCGAGCAGAAAAGCCGTGTAGCCGGAAATGACTTCCGATGTAGGGAACGCCGCCACAAAACCGATGACGGCCTGGTCCTCCGAAATGATCCCGTCCGAGATCATCTTCTGGATCTGGATGCCGGCGGCAACGCCGCTCACATATCTGCCCTGGTAAGCCTCCCCTTTGAATGTATGATAGTTCTCAGGCACGGTCTGCCCGCTCATGTCCATATAGGAAGTCTGGCAGAACTGGGTATTCGGATACTCCGGTGCCAGTTCCTTTACCAGTGGGCTGTAGCCGTTAAAGAAGATGATATCGCAGCCCTGATCCGCAAGATCCCGAAGCGGTTCTTCCATCTCATCATCCAGAACGTTGCTGCGGGTTAAGATCTCCACACGGTCGCCGTACTTCTTTTCCAGTGCGTCTTTCGTGAGAGAAAAATTATAGGTGTACGGCGTGCTTTCGTCGTTGTCGTAGATGAAACCGACTTTCAGATGGTCCCTTCCCGAAGAAAGGTTCAGCGCCCGGAAAATGCATACCAATGCTGCAAGGAGAACCATACAGGTGACTGCCGTTACGATATATACCCGTTTCATGCCTTATCTCCTTTCTCTTCTGCATCTGCCGCTTTTTCCGCAGGCTTTTCCTCTGCTGCCTGTGCTTTATCCGCAGGTTTCTCTTCTGCAGGCTTCTCTCCGCCCTGCATCTCCGCTTCCTGGATCTTCTTATCTTCTTCCACGCGGCGTTTCAGTTCTTCCTGCGCTTCCTGATCAGCGTGCCGGATCTCTGCACGTTTCTGTGCATAGATCTGTTCCAGATCGATCTCGCCCTTATCGATCAGGCGGAAGAACGCATCGAGCGCATCGGGATCAAACTGCGTCCCGCGGCCTCTCTTCATCTCATTCATGACATAATCGGTGTCCATATGATTCCGGTAGACACGGTTACTGGTCATCGCGTCAAACGCATCCGCCACACCGATGATCCGGCCGAACAGCGGGATCTCCTCGCCCTTCAGGCCATCCGGATAACCACGCCCGTCGTAGCGTTCATGATGATAACGTGTTCCGTCCTCAACGTGCTCTACCAGTGTGAAGTCCTTCAGGATCTCCGCACCGTTGATCACGTGCGATTTCATTTTGACATATTCCTCATCCGTCAGGCGGCCTACCTTGTTCAGAACGCTGTCCGGAACGCCGATCTTACCGATATCATGCATCTGCGCGGCTTTCCTTAAATTGGAGAGCATCTTTCTTCTCTGCCACCATTTGAAGCAGTTCATCTCCTGCGCGATCAGCACGGAATATTCCGCCACGCGCTGGGAATGCTCGTGGGTCCGCACGTCCTTGGCATCGACTGCGTTCGCGATTGCCATGACCGTCTCATTGGCCATATCCATCTTGATCTGCTGCTGGTTTAACTGTCTCTGTACCACGAACCAGGTTATCCAGACGATGAACAGGATGAGAAGGACCAGCATATAATAGGAGAATACCGGCTGTTCGTAGAACTCGCCTTCCTTCACGATGTCAAACTTGCGCTCCTCCAGAACCTTCTCTCCCGCGCTGTCAAAGATGGCCAGATGGAATGTGTAATCCCCTGACGGAAGATTGACGTAGATGATATTGTTCAGACTGTTCTGCGGCACGATCGTCCACTGCGTGTCGTACCCTTCCAGAAAATATCCGACATTGGGTTCCTGGATCGTGTAGTTTAAGATCTCCGGTGCCAGTTCCACACGGCTGACGCCCTGTGCGACCGTGATCGCGCCCATACGTGCAAGCGGCTGCTGCACGCCGTCCATATGGACAGAAGCCAGCTGCATGCGGTAGGATCTGACATCGCTGTTGTATTTTTCAACGTCAATGACATAAACGCCCGTGTCACAGGGCAGGAACAGTTCGCCTTTCCCGTTGTAGTAGTTCCAGGAGTTGGCGGTTAAGGAAGTACCGAGACCCCGTCTCGCATCCAGAAGTTCCCAGACCATGTCACCGCCTGCCACCAGTTCATCACGCTCCACCACGTAAATACCGGCGCTGGACATGACGAAAAGCGTATCCTCGTCTTTGACCCAGATATCATAGTTGTTAAAGTAGGGGAATCTGTCCAGGATGCGGATGATCCCGTCCGGCTCCATATAGCAGAGGCTGTTACTGGTAACGATGAACACGCCCTCCGACTTCGGATCCTTGACGGTACGCAGGATCACGCCGCTGCTGAGTCCGTCATCCCGGGTAAGCATGTCTACCACTTCCCCGTCTTTTAAGACCGCAATGCCGTCCCCGTCGGTACCTGCCAGAATGGTCCCGTCTTTTCTCTCTGTCATCGTCAGGATCATCGAATTGATCAGACCGTCTTCATTGCTGATGGTCCTTGTGATCTCATGATCTTTGATATAACTGATCCCGGTGTCGCCTGCTGCGATGATCGTCCCGTCCGAGAGTTCCATCACGATCCTCGCACGGTTTCCGAAACTGCCGTTTTCCGCATTGTATGACCAGGATTCTCCGTCCGGCGCAAACTCCATCAGGCCGTTTCCGTATGTGCACACCCACAGATGATCATTACTGTCCACCGTCATGCAGCGGATCCTGGTGCCGGAAAGACTGCCGGTCAGTTTGTTACTGACCTGATTGCGGCAGGCTCTGTCCACGACATCCAGTCCGTTGTCGGTCCCGATATAATAGCAGTCCTGCCAGGCAACGATCGCATTGACGACCTTGCGCTCCAGGCCGATCGCTCCGTAAACATCCTTGAAGGGTGATTTTGCCATACGAAGAAGTCCCAGTCTCGAGGACGTGAACCAGAGATTGCCCTGGTAATCGTAGAGCATATTGTCAATGGAATTGTTAAAATCATTTGTATTGATACGATGGTAGCCGGTCTGGTCCACATAGGACACCCCGCTGTCCGTGGAAATGAACAGTGTCCCGTCGTCCAGGTAATTCAGGTTATTGATGCTGGCAACATCCTGACAGGTCAAGATGCTGATCTTTTGAAAATCATCCCCGGAGACATCAAAACCGTAGATATGGTTGGTGGATGTTCCCACCATCAGGGTCCCGTCCGGTGAAAATGCACAGCAGTTATACAGTTCCTCGCCGTCCGGCATCTCGATCGAACTTAGGATCTCGCCCTTTTTCAGCAGGAACAGGCGTCCGTCGGATGACACGGCGGCCACATGTCCGTTCTCATCCGCGGTAATGCTGTCAGCGTAGTTGACCTCATCCAGTGTATGAGCGGCTTTCAGGCCGTTGTTCATCACCAGCATCTGCATGCTGCCGGTGGTGCCGACATAGTAGTATCCGTCCGAAGCACGGATGATGGAGCGCACGGAGTTGGACGGAAGGCCGCTGGACTGATCGAGCACATTCACGACTTTTTCGCGGATCACGATGGAAAGTCCGTTATCATTGGTTCCGATCCAGAGACGTCCTTCTTCATCCACATACAGGCAGTTCACGTTCTTGACGGATTCATAGGTATCCACCCAGCGGAACTCGCGCCCGTTATAACGGTACAGACCGGCATAGGTACCGATCCAGAGAACCCCGTCATTGGTCTGCGCGATCGCATTGGCTTCGCCGCAGGGCAGGCCGTTGTTACTGCTGTACACACTCTGCACATAGTCATTGTAATCCGTTGTTTCCGGCCGGGAGGCCGCCTGCACCTTCAAAGGTGCAGCCAGACTGCATGCGAGGGCAAAGATCAGCAGCCCCGCTATCGTTGCGTCCTTTTGCGCTTTTGTCCCGCTGTCCGGTTTCTCCACGTCCCCGCGCCAGCGCCTGATCTGCACGCCCAGATATACCGCGGCGATCGTGATCACCTTATCCGCAAACTCGATCGCCAGCTGTCCCAGGATGACACACACGATGGCCGGCCATTCTTTATCCGTAAGATAGGCGATGAGGCCGTCGCCCCATTTATTGCCTGTTAATCCGTTGTTCAGCAGCACGTTCAGCGGTACGGATACGACCAGTCCCGTTAACACCGCCATGGAAGCGGCTACCATGAACCCGTAAAAACGGTCAAACCATTTCCTGCGCACCGCAATGCCGACGATCACGCCGATCGCGATGCTGGTAAGGGAATAGGCTGCCGATAACTGGTTGATCACACTGTACGCCAGGTTTCCGGTCAGACCGACCAGTGCACCGCAGACCGGCCCCGCCACATAGGCACAGAGCGCCGTTCCGAACGAATCTGCCCACAGGGGCAGCCCAAGCCTCACAGCCACAAGCTTTCCGCCCACATTCAGGCACACACAAAGCAGCGTAAACAGGATGATCTTCGAGGTTTTCCATTTTTCCATTTTGCCACATCTCCTCTACCCTTTTATAGTGCCACCACGCCGTTCTATTGTCAATGAACGCAATGCTTGAAATGACGCCGATTCTCCTATATAATGATTACATTCAAAATAGTATGTGATATTTTGCAGAAAGTAAGTATCAAAAGGACACACGAAAGCCATGAATTATGATCAACTGATCGAATCGGTCCGCGGGATCGCCTGTGTGGTATCCCGGAGAAAATCAGAAGACGGAAGCTACCTGTATACGATCGCGGCCGCCAACCGCAATTACCTTGCTTCTGTTCAGAAACTGGACGAGGAATTCGTTCCGAACAGACCCTATACATATTACATTGCGCATGATCCGAATTTTGATGCGCTGGTCAACAGTTGTATCTCCAGCGGAAAGATCTCCCATCAGTATGTGAACGCCGGCCTCTACAATGCCTGGCTCGATCTGTATATGATCCCTCTGGAAGAGGATGAAGAGGGCAACGGCTACTGCCTGTTCACCTACGAGATGAATCTGGAATCCGATTCGGACAAGATGATCGACATCTCGGAAAAAACCGCTTACATGGTCCTCAAGACCTGCATCAAATTCAGGGAAAATTATGATTTTATAGAGACGATGGAATCCATCGTCAGGGATATCCGCAGCCAGTGTGAATCCGACGGCTGTGCGATCATCTTAACCGACCGCGAGAAACGCAAGATCGACATCACCTGCTTTGACCATGCAAGAAGTGATGTCTTTGCACCGGAAGAGGAAGATATCTTCTTTAAGCCCGAATTCTACGAGATCATGGAAGGCTGGGAAAAACTCATGGCCGGATCGAACTGCATCATCATTCCCGGTGAGGAAGAACTCAAGGAGATCGAAAAGAAGGATATCAACTGGTACAGATCCCTTAAATTTTCCGGCGTGAAAAACCTGGTCCTCTACCCTCTCAGGGTCGGAGACAATCTGTACGGATACATCTTTGCCACGAACTTCAACGCAGATAAAACACCGTTCATCCGCGAAGTGATGGAACTGAATTCGTTCATTCTTTCCGCGGAAGTGGAAAACTTCCGGATGCGCCGGAAACTGGAACTGTTCAGTACCACGGACATGCTGACCGGCGTTCTGAACCGCAATGCGATGAACAAGCGGGTGAAGGATCTCCGTCTCGGTACCGGTGAGGATGCCGGAGATGACCGGTACGGACTCGGCGTTGTCTTTGTCGATCTGAACGGCCTGAAGACGGCCAACGATTCCATGGGTCACAACGAAGGCGATGAAATGCTCAAAGCCGTTGCCGCCAAATTAAGAACCGTGTTTAAGGACAATGAGATCTACCGTGCAGGCGGGGATGAATTCCTGATCATCGTCACGAATATGAACCCGGATGATTTTTACGCACGGTTTGAAGAACTGAAATCCCAATCGCGTGTGGAAGGCGAACCTACCTTTGCACTGGGTGCGCATTACGTGGATGAAAAAACGGATATCAAAACGGCGATGAACACCGCCGATAAGAATATGTACAAAAACAAGGCAGAATACTATGAGGCCAATCCGGGTCTCGACAGAAGAAGCTGCTGAGGGATCATTCATGTTCATCAACAAACTGAATCAGCTCTACAAGCCCGAACGGACGCTGTATTATATGGAGGCCACTCCTGAACAGATCCGTGATTTTTACAAAGGAAACATCCCCGAACAGATCGCCGGGTATACCCGTGCATACGGTACCTATGATCTGCCGGGTGTGTTTTTTTTGTCGCATCCCAAACAGCAAGTGATCGGGATCGAATTCAGACCGGGGGACGATCAGGCAGACTATCCCCGGGATCTTAAATCCCTAAGTCTTTCCGGCGCATTCTATTATTCGGTGGAGATCGATGAAGAGATCGAACTGACGCGGGACAGTGTCCGCTCGCTTTTTGAAACGATCGCAAAGGAAGACAATGCGCACCGCACTTACAGCGATCTTGCGATCGAGTCCGATCCCGAAGTCATTGCCATCTTTCCGGACGGCAATAAGATCCGCCTGCTGCACGAATGGAAACTGGTTGAAGACCGCGCGCAGTATGTCATCCGGGACGAGGTCGAAGCTTTTGACAAAGATTATCTGTACAGGATGGCGTTTTTTGATCCCATCACCGGACATTACAACTGGAATCATCTGGTATCCTTCCTGGAAATGCCTATCGATCACGCCATCAAAGACTATGCATTCGTTCATTTTGATATCAAGGAATTCAAAGTCATCAACGAAGTTTACGGGCATATCGCGGCCAACCGGGTGCTGCACAATGTTGTCGATGCCATGAACGCGGCTGATTTTGTCTATACAAGCGCCAGATGCCACAACGACAATTTTGCCATGATGATCAAAGACATGCCGGAAGCGGAAACGATCCGGACACTTACGGATTTCTTTGAAGGTCTCTCGCACTTAAGCGAGGACGCCGGCTATAAGATCAGTTACCGCTGCGGCGTGGTGCCGATGCATCGGTCCGTCCTTTCCGGAAACCGTGTCGCGGATGCCGGAAAAATGGCACAGGCCCTCGGCAATAACCGCAACGGGACGGAGATCACCGTCTACTCCGACAAAATGCACGACGATCTGTCCTGGGGCAACTTCATCAAGGCTTATGTGGAAACCGCGATCCGCGAGGATGAGTTCTGCGTCTATCTGCAGCCCAAATTCGATATCCGGACAAACACGGTAAAAGGTTCGGAGGCCCTGATCCGGTGGAATTACAAGAAAAAAGAATTCCTGCCGCCCTACCGTTTCATCCCGTTCTTTGAAAAAGACGGATCGATCGGCAAGATCGACGATGTGGTCCTGGAGAAGGTCTGTACGGCCCTTGCCAAATGGAAAGAGGGAGGATTGCCTCTCTACCCTGTATCGGTCAACCTTTCCAGAAAACGCTTAAGTGATGAAAACCTGGCGGACCACCTGATGGCGATCGTTGATTCCCATGGCATCAGCCATGAACTGATCGATTTCGAACTGACGGAGAGTGCGACTTATGATAACACGGAGCAGCTGATCTGCCTGCTGGAAGATCTCAGGCGCAGAGGGTTTAAGATCTCCATGGACGATTTCGGGACCGGATATTCCTCCCTGTCCCTGCTGACGCAGATGCCGCTTGATACCTTAAAGATCGACAAGAGTTTTGTGGATCATGTTTCCACGCAAAGTGAGAAAAAAGAAGACATCACCGTCATCCGGCATATCATCTCTCTTGCGAAGGAGCTCGGTTTCACCTGCCTGGCGGAAGGCGCCGAGAGCAGGGAACAGGTGGACAGGCTTTACGAACTCGGATGTGAGATCATTCAGGGATACTATTACAGCAAACCGATCCCCATGGATGAATATGAAAGAAAATATCTCCTGACAAACGGAGGCGGCTGACATGGGCATCCTGAAAGCACTGGCCGCTTCTGTCACTTCGGAAGCCGCCGACCAGTGGAAAGAGTTTTTTTACTGTGAATCGATCCCGGCCGAACTGATCATGGTCCGGGCCTACAGACAGCAGTCCGCACAATCCGCCAACAAAGGGAATCCGGATATCATCACGGACGGCTCCGTCATCGCGGTCGCGGACGGCGAATGTGCCATCGTGGTAAGCAACGGAAAAGTGGTCTCCGTTTTCAGGGACGCGGGTGAGAATATCTTTCACAGCGGGGAAACTTACGGCGTTTTCTCCGGCTCTTCCGTGAAACAGCTTGGAAAAGAACTCGGACGCAGGATCTCGTTTGGCGGGGATGCACCCGCCCTCAAACAGCGCGTCTATTACATGAATACAAAAGAAATCCCGGGAAACAGCTTTGGCGGCAGTATCCCGTTTCGGATCGCGGATCCGAACCTCGGGCTTGATATAGACTGCAAACTGGTCGTATCCGGCCTGTTTTCATTCCGGATCTGTGACCCGGAAAAGATCTACAAACAGCTGATCGGAAATGTGGAACATGTTTACAGCGTTTCGTATCTGATCTCGCAGATGCGCACGGAAGTGAACGGGGTCCTGATGTCCTCGTTTAAGAATGTGACCGAAATGCCGCTCAGACCATATGCGATCAGCACGATCATTCCGGAGATCGAAGCGCTCGTCAAAAACGCAGCAAACGAAAAGCTGCGGGAACTGCGCGGGATCGAACTTGTTTCTTTGGGATTTGACCGGTTTTCCCTGACCGGCGAAGATATGCAGATCATCGGGGAACTGCAGCGGAATGCGGTTCTTCAGAACATGGAAATGGCCGCTGCCACACTCGTTAATGCACAGGCAGAAGCCATGCAGGCTGCCGCAAATAATACGACAGCCGGCACTTTCTTGGGCTTATCATTCCTCCCGCTCTTTACCCGTAATATCCAATAATGTATATCCGTCTTCCGGACAAACTTTTATGATACGGTTAATATTTCTCGTTCTTTGTGGGATCACCGTGTCCGTAATAGACGGTTCTGTCGCCGAGATGCCTGAGTTTATCGGCACTCTGTCTGATCGCTTCGAGATCGTTATACAGGTGCCCGACTCCCGGTCGGATCCAGTTATCCAGTTCATCTCCGACAAAAAGATGCTCCCCTTCCACGTCCACGCCGATCGAACCGTGCGTGTGTCCGGGAAGTTCTATGATCTTTGCTTTGATCCCGTAAGATGAAAGATCATCACCCTCAGCCACATAAATATGATCTTCAGGCTGCTCCACTTTGGTATTCCTAAGTACCTTTTTTGACAGCCCGAGCACGACCAGTCCCACAAGGCCGTATGACTTCAGGGGCTGTTTGTCAAAACTCTCAAACAGTTCCTCGTCCTTTTTGTGGTAAGCCACCGGAATACCGTATCTTTTCGAGAGTTCGGCTGCATTCTCCGCATGATCAAAATGCACATGCGTAAGCACGATCAGCTTCATCTTATATTTGTCGCATTCTTCGGCCACCATGTCAAAACAGGCTTTACCGGCGGTGTCGATCAGGATCGCCTGATTCCCGTCCGCTACGATATAACAGTTATCCGTGCCGCCTTTTATCCTCTTTACCGTGATCATGAACCTATTGCCCGCCTTCTTCTTTCTTTTTCAGACCTTGCTTGTCTTCATACATTTCCCTGTCGGCACGGTCAAATACCTCTGATACCATACTGTCCGAACCGTGCACATATTCGGCCATACCGGACGCCAGGATCGGACCCGCTCCCGCTTCCAGGTTTTCATGGACCTGTGTGCGCAGTCTCGTCATCAGGTCCGCTCTGTTTGAATAATCGCTGCCCCTTAAGAACGCAACGAATTCGTCGCCGCCCACTCTGAAAACCGGACTGTGATCGAACACATCGCAAAGCAGTCTCGCCGATCCTTTGATGTACTCATCGCCTGCCACATGGCCTTCGGAATCATTGATGCTCTTCAGATTGTTCGCGTCGCATACAACGACCGCAAACGGCAGAGGCTCCTCTCCGCTGTCGATGCTCCCCTGTACCATTTTTTCCAGTTCATTGTATGCGGTCTTATTCTTTACGCCGGTCAGCTCGTCGCGTCTGGCCAGTCCCTATGTATATGATACATCATAAAATTTCCGTTATGTTTGAATCCGTAAGCCGTATACAGTTTCACGCCCATATCCGATGCCGTAATGTGAACAGCGCCACAGCCGTAGTCTCTTGCTTCGCCAATGACGCGGTCAAGCAGTTCCTTCGCAATTCCCATGCGTCTGTACTGCGGGTCTGTATACATGCTTGAAAGAAGCCCGAGTTTTCCGGAAGGACACGCAAAATACGGCGGTTTTTCCACAAACGACATCCCGCTGGTTCCGACTATGGTATCCCCATCCAGTGCAAGCCAGGATACAAAGGTACCATCGGCCATATGCCTGTGGTAAAAATCAAACAATGCCGGTTTCAGATCCACACCCTTCGGTACTTCTTCCCCCGAAGATGTGTATTCCTCGGTCAATTGACTGATCCTCATGTCAATAAACGTTTCCAGTTCCGCTTCCGTAAGCTTCTTATATACGATCTTCATAGGCGTCCTTAAAATGCAAATATCATTTCCTCACTATAAACAAAAAAAGCCGGCTGTTTTGGGTTGCCTGTCTGTCCGTTTGGATTCTACAATCCTATCATATTTTTAACAATTATTCAAAAGGATAGCCGCTACGTTATCAAAAAACGATGATCCTTTTCCAATACTGAATAAGAGTCTCCCGTATTCTTTCGGCGCTGTCTCCGGTCCTGTCCGTGCTGCCAAGGCCTTGCACAATGGCTTCCGATCCTTTTATCAGGATTCGGGCCAGGGTTTCAGGGTCCACCTCAACCAGACTTTCTATAGAGCCTTCCTGAAGCAATCTGGAAAGCGCATGAGTCAGAGGTTCGATCATGGACTCGATCGTCATATCATGCAGCGCACATTTAACAGTCCAATGCAGTTTATCCGCCTGAAGCACGTCAAAATACGTTTCGGTACTTTGGGCGAATTCCTTGAAGAAGCCATCGGTTATCTGCCCGATCGTCAACGTATCATCTTCCAGGAGCGTACTTATCCTCAACGAATAGTCTTTCAGGAAGTCTTCGACTACTGCTTCAAACAATGCTTCTTTGGAAGAAAAAAAGTGATAAAAACTGCCTGTGACGATATTTGCTTCGTTAAGTATCATCTTTACCGAGGTTTTCTCAAATCCGTTCTCGAAGAATACCCTGGTGGCGGCTTTCAATATTACTTCTCTTGTTTCTCCTCTTTTGGCCATATCTCTCTTTCCTTTGTAAGATCATTAACCGTTATATAAGGGTTTTTGTACAATTTGCGTTTTGGGGGAAGCCCCATGATCTTAACGAGCGGGGTTTTGGAATTGGAAGAATCCAGAAGTTTCCTGTCTCCTCCTGTGATCTCATATCCTATGGCACGTTTGGGACAGGATACAACACAAGCCATACAGTTTGCGCAATGATGCTGAAATGTTGGATTACCGTCTTTTAGAACAATGTTGTGGCAGGGACACACTCTGCTGCACAGTCCGCAGGAAATACATTCCGCGCTGATCGTAAAGGGATTGTCCGCATATTTCTGAAGTTCCAGATAAGGCGTCATGACCCGTTTATGTCTTCTCTTTATGAACTTACTTGCCTTAGGATAGTCTCTTTCCCTCTTTTCAGATATATCCTCTGCTATTTTCTTCAGTTTTTTCTCTGTTGCGGGGACACGCAGTTTCGGCGAAGGAAAGGGCGGATATACGACGGCATAGTTAGCCACACTGTTTACAACGTTGCCATAGTTTAATCTGATGCCTTTTGAGACCAGTATTCCGGCGAGTCTTTCACATGCCATACCGCAGATAAAGCTGGGCATGGCTACGGCAAAAACATAGGCCTTGGAATTGATCTCCAGTTTCTCAACAAAAGAAACTGCAGGCGCCGGCATTGTCCAATGATATACCGGAAAAATAAAGCCTACAGTCTCGCAATCTTTAGCAGAATACTCTTTGGGATCAGCCCTCATGGAGACAAGCTCCGCATCTCCAAGCCTTCCGGCTATTACACGTGCAGCACGCATACTGTTACCGGTCCCTGTGAAATAATAGATCCTGGCCTTCATATTATCCGCTCCTCAAAAATAGAATATCGTTCTATTTTCAGGTTAGCACGGATCGTATCCGGCGTCAATATTCTCCAAACAATAATCCAAGAACCGTCCATGCACCTCAATCATAGTACTTGATTCCAAAGTAATCCATGTATGCCTTGAATCTGTCCTGGCAGGTTAACACCGTGTCGGTAAGATAGCCTTTTTCATGGTTCCACCCGTTTAATCCCCGGTAGTAAAACTCCTTGATGTCGTCTTCTATGATAAACGGGGTAATCCCGTTTCTGAGACATTCCTTGAACATGATAAGTCTGCCGACACGTCCGTTACCATCCTGAAACGGGTGGATTCTCTCGAATCTGCAATGAAAATCTATAATCTCTTCCAGCGTTTTTTCCTTTGTGGCGTTGTAGTCCTTTAGCAGTTTCTTGATCTCACTTGCAACATCAGATGGGAGCGCTGTGTTCATTCCGCCCACTTCATTCTCCAATCTCTTATAATTGCCAACAGCAAACCAAGGCTTACGGCTGTCCGATGTTCCGGATTTGAGAACCAGATGAAGCTGCTTAATAAAAGCCTCACTCAACGCAAATCCGGCATGATCTATAACAAGATCTATACACCTGAAGTGATTAACAGTCTCCACAATATCATCCACGTTGACGGTTTCGTCCCCTACTCCGATCGTATTTGTTTCAAAGATGTATCTTGTCTGATCGTGGGTGAGCCTGCTTCCTTCGATGTGATTTGAATTGTACGTGAGCTCGATCTGGACTTTGTGATAGATCCCACCTGGGATACCCGCCTCTTTTTCCATCTTAAGGCGCGTCAAAATATCTGTTGGGATCTTCCCTTTACGTGTTTTTCGTTCAGGCTTCCCTGCTCCATCCGGTATAAGCCATACTCCCTTATCTATTACCGCACCGGGAACTCGTCCTTCCAGGCAATAATTCCGGACACTTCTCTCAGATACCTTCCACTTTTTTGCCACGGCTGAAACACTAATATATCCCATG
>JAFZQU010000015.1 GCA_017620255.1 Lachnospiraceae bacterium | reverse complement strand
GACGGACGAGGCTGCGTGTGTTGCATGGCTAATGAAACTGTATTAAGAAAAAGTGAATAATATGGAATAATCGTATAAGCGAGAACAAGTCATCATAACGGTTTACCCGTCCATTTGAAATGGGGGGGGTAAACCGTTATTTTTATGTCTGTCATTTGATCCAATCAACCGGGAAAGGATATCAACTCAAAAAAGTATCCATCGCTGTTTTATAAAAAACAAATCCCCTATATCCATGGTAAGAGCAGAAAAAGAGGAGTAGAGAAACGAGGAAACACTGGACAGGCACTGGAGATGGTGCAAAAACAGACTACTTGCCTGGTATGGCGGAGAGCGGTCGCGGACGAATCTGAGCCGTCTGCTAAGAAGTGACCATATTTTTATGTGAGATGAATGGAAATCTGAAGCCCGAAGATGATGGGCCGTATACTAAAACAAGTTCCGGATGACTTTCTTCATTCGGCTGGACTGCCACAGTATAAGGGGCGAGCGTCTTGATCCGACGACATCAGGATTCTAAATAGTGTTTGCTGAACGGGGCATGCGCCGTTCAAAATCAGCATAAAATCAATGATAATCAATCATTCAACGTTGATAAACGGTATAATAGATGCAGGGTTTTTGGAATCCGGATCCCCAATTCTTTGCATCTAAGGAGCCATTATGTATCGGAATAAGTATGACGGCCAGGTCGATATCTATGATTTTATTCTCCCGTTCGGCGGACATCTCAAAGAGGACAACCGATGGGTGGTGCTCCGTCAGATGATTGACTGGGAGATGATCGATAAAGAATACCGGGAACATTTCGATAACAGGATAACCGGCCAGGAGGCTTATTCTTCGGACATAGCTTTTGGCTCTCTGTATATACAAAGGCGCCTTGGTTTTACAGACCGCGAGCTGGTTGAGCAGATTGCGGAAAACCCATATCTTCAGTACTTCATCGGGTATAAAGAATACCAGAATGAAAAACCGTTCGATTCAAGTCTTCTTGTATCATTCCGGAAGCGGTTTCCGGACGAAGTAATGAACAGGATCACAGAAAACATGTTCCTTGAAGCGGCAGATCCGAAAAACGATGACGATGATCATAGCAGCGGTGGGAGCAGCGGGAATGATACATCTTCGGATGGAGGAACCCAAAAACCAACGGAACTGCCAAACAAAGGAACCTTGATCATTGATGCGACCTGTGCGCCTGCAGACATTGCATATCCCACGGATCTTGAACTGTGCGACAAGGCACGCAGATGGACAGAAGTCATCCTGGACCATTACTGGGGCCTGTACGGATCAGTGAATGGCAGGAATGAGAAACCGCGGACATACAGAGAGGTCGCACACCGCCGCTTTCTCAAACTCAACAAGCGCCGCAGGAAGACAGCTAAAAAGATCCGCAAGGAACTCCGCTATCAGCTGGGCTGCATCCGCAGGAATCTGGATTATATCGAAGCCTACGCGCTTGAGTATGGGTTTGAAGGTCTGCACTGCATTGAGAAAGATCGATTGATCACCATCGTTACTTTCTACGGACAGCAGAAGGAGATGCTCGATACAAAATCGCACTCTGTTGCAGACCGGATTGTCAGCCTCTCACAACCGTGGATCAGGCCGATCGTCCGCGGGAAATCCAAGGCTCCGACAGAGTTCGGTGCCAAAATTTCCGTCAGCGTTGTAAACGGATACACGTTTATCGACCACTTGAGCTTTGATGCCTACAACGAAGGCGAGGCAAATGAATTCGTAACCGTTATAGAGGAATACAGAAGGCGCTTCGGCAGGTATCCTGAAAGGGTTCTTGCAGATAAGATCTACCGAAGCAGGACAAACAGGGACTTCTGCAAGGACCATGGCATACATATTTCCGGGCCAAGACTGGGCCGTCCCAGGAAGGAACATTCAGACGATCTCCGTCAGGAGCTGAAGGAAATCGGCGAACGCAACGCGGTCGAAGGAAAATTCGGTAACGGCAAACGCAAGCTCGGCTTATCCCTTATCATGGCGAAGCTGAAAGAAACAGCCGGCTCCATGATTGGAATGGACATTTTTATATTGAACATGGAACGACTCCTCCGTCAGAAGGTGTTGTTCTTGTACGCATTTTTCGAGCATGCCTTTACTGTCCGGGCGGGAAGCCTACACGATCCCAAATATATGTTCTTGTTTGTGCTGGCGGCTGACTGAAAGGAACTGTTCAGCATGCCCTAAATAATCCGATCTGGAAATGCTGACCGCGCACCGGACCAGGGGAAAAAGCGGGCTGCATGAAAGGAACGGGGAGACTGCAGGACTGACCAGTCTGCAGCTCCGGACGGCGGCAACCAAGTACCGCTGTCGAAGGGTGGAAGAGCCCCATAGAAGGGAGATAAAGAGAAAGATAATAGCTGTCTCATTGAGAATTATGTTGAAAAATGCGACGCCCCAATAATCTTACATAAAAAGAACCGGAAACGCCGAATATGGCATTTCCGGTTCTTTTACCAAGTAGTCGAGGCGACGTGATTCGAACACGCGACCTCTGCGTCCCGAAGCTAAAGCCGGCCTTGCCGGCCTATGCCGTGATATGCCCAAGTGG
>JAFZQU010000014.1 GCA_017620255.1 Lachnospiraceae bacterium | reverse complement strand
TCTCCATGTCCACTTAATTGTTATTCCTTGTAAATCTTTGGTCCTCTTGGCGTCCATTTTGACCCAGGAATCCTTTATTTTAAAGGAAACAAGACGGTCTCTGACTCCGTCATGTGGAGGTTCGAATCCTCCTAGCCCTGGAGATTTAAAAAGCACTTTTCGGAGAAATCTGGAAGGTGCTTTTTTTATTTGAAAAATGTTGATTCCATAGGGGTTTTCTGGCATTTGCGTCCCTGCATCGGCACCTCATCTCCGATCTGCTTTCGGAACCGTGAAGAGGAAAGTGTATAAAAAAGGGTATACCGGATCCAGGGCTGTTTCTACATAATTATTATATGAAATCCGTATTGTCATCCGGGGACTGTGATGATACACTTTAAACCATAAATTGGATAAGTATACACATCTATGAGGTTGTTGTCTTAAAAGGACTTTTTCCCATATAAAATTAGCAGGAACAGGATAATACAAATAGAGGATGTGAAAAAATGAAGGTAAAACGGTTATTTGCGATATTGCTGTGTATTTTGATGATTATCGGTCTGCCTACAGCAAGTGTATTTGCTGCTCTTCATACCCAGCCTAACAGCACCGAAAACGGTAAGATTGGGGGTATTCCGGCTGCTTCCGGCGGCTACGTATATATTGCCGGAATCCGATGGCAGGTGATCGGAATCTCTGATACGAAATGGCTCCTGATGTCAGCCGACGTATTGAATGCCCCCATGACATGGGTAGAGGCGAAGAGTTATTCTGATACCGTATATAATGCATTCTCCGCACTAGAGAAAGCAACTACAATTGAGACATACAAGATGGACTTTCCGGACGACAGTACGGGATATAGTTACTGGTATCATAATGATGAGAAAGACTACGACAGATACTTAGGCGATGCATCCCTGAATGGAGAAAGGATGTTCTTACTGTCTGCCGAAGAGGCTGTGTACTATTTCGACAACTCGGATGAAGCCAGGAAGCCTGGGCCGTGGTGGCTGCGGTCGCCTGATGATTATCTTGATAATTTCGCGGGCTATATCGCATATGATGGTACTCTGCATGAGGGTGATACCATATATCTTGGTATCAGCGGCGCTCGTCCTGCTTTCCAGTTTAGTCTGGAATCTGTATTGTTTTTATCTGCAGCCGAAGGCGGCAAATCCTCCGGCGACGCAGGAGTCAGTGCCCTCACGGAAGTCGGGACAAACAGCACGAGTGAATGGAAGGTGACGCTCAGGGATGACGCGCGTAAAGGCTTTTCCGCATCCGGCACCCTGACGGATACAGGCGTCTCGGTCTCCTATTCGGGAGCCCAGACGGGAGAAAAGGAATATGTCTCCGCCGTCATAAAGGACAAGGACGGGAACATCACATACTACGGCAAACTGAAGAACTGCGCATCCGCCGATGACGCGGCCGGTACGGCAGAAATAACCTTAGATGGCATATTCAGGGCGGGGGATACGCTGTACGTGTTCAACGAGCAGTGCAACGGCGACAAGGAAACGGACTATGCGAGCCCGCTCATCTACATCCCTTATGACTACAGCATGAGCATGGGCACGGATGTCCTGGCCAAGGAAGCAAACACGGATGCTGCCCCGACGGTCTGGTATGCAGGCAACAGCTGGCGCGTCATCGGATATAACAACGAAGGAAATCCATATGCCGCACAGGACGGCGTGGCGACATTGTTCTCATCGGGTCTGCTTGCAAGTAAACAGCAATTTAATGCTTATACTGGCACAGAAACAGATAACGACTATGCAGGCTCCAAGCTTCAGACAGCGGTGGACAATCTTTATGCGACACTGTTCAGTGCGGCAGAGAAGAAAGCTGTGGAGAAACGCACGCTTGGAGTAGAAGAGTATAAATCTTCTGAACCATACAGCAATGGCGTTTCCGGAACAGCAACGGAAGGCTGTCTCTGGCCGCTCTCCACAGCGGAAGCAGTTGCTATTGGTGGATACAGTGAACTTCTGAAGGCGAGCGACTATTGGTGGCTGCGGTCGCCGGGTCTTTACGATGATGATGTGGCTGAGGTCTATGGAGACGGCTTCGTCGCTAACTTTGGCTATGATGTCAATGACTCTGACTCTGTACGTCCCGCTTTTTATCTGAATCTGGAATCTGTACTCTTCACATCTGCCGCCGCAGGCGGCAAATCTTCCGGCACCGTAGATGCCGATGCCCTTACAGCAGTCGGGACCAACAGTGCAAATGAGTGGAAGGTCACGTTAAAAGACAGTGACCACAGCGGATTCACGGCCAAAGCCGCTTCGGCGATCAAGGAAGACGGCTCCATCGACATTACATACAGCGGAGCAAAAACAGGGGATAACGAATACATCTCCGCCATCATAACAGACAGTAAGGGGAATGTTACATATTACGGACGGATCGCGAAAGCATCCGGATCAGGCACCGTCACGGTCAACACCTCCGGCAAGCTGGGGGAGAACGATACACTGTACGTGTTCAATGAGCAGTTCAACGGAGACAAAACAGGTGACAGTGCTGCGAAGACAGACTTCGCGAGCGAACTGAAGGAGATCACCCCGCTCAAAGATTCCACCGTCACGGTATCCGCTGCAGATGTCAAGTGCGAACAGGATGCAGCGGTCAGTGTCACGATCCCGTCCGATGCGACCGGCACGGTCACGGTAACCGTAACAGGCCCGGATAACAAGGCAGCTGATTATAATGTCACCATTGCAGAAGCGGACGGCGGGAAAGGCACCTTAACGCTGACAAAACCGGCTGCCGGCCAGTACAGCATAACGGCAGTGTTTGCCGGTGATGGCCAGTATGCTTCCAGCAGCACGGCCTCCGCAGTCACGTTCACAGTCGCTGCCCACGAATGGAAGTTTGTGGACTTTTCCTGGACGGGAAATGAAACGGACGGCTACACGAAAGCGGTTGCCAACTATGAGTGTGAGAATGACAGCAGCCATACAACGACGGCAGATGCCAATATCACGGAAACGGTGACGGACCCGACCACGACCGCGGAAGGAAAGACGACCTATACGGCGAACGTCACGGCAGAAAACAGCCCGGACAAGGCACCGCACTGTTCCACCGATACAAATGAAGACAAGGAAGCGAAGGTGACTGACAAGATCGTCTATACGTTCTCGAAAGGCGATGGAAGCAAATGGACGAAGGGATCTTCCTCCACACTTGACTTCACGGTCAACCGGAGCGTTGCGGATGAGTCGACCTTTGGCCGGGTGCAGGAGATCAAAGTGGACGGAAAGGCACTGGAGGATCCTGACATCAAGACATCCTCCGGCAGCCTGAACGGATCGCTCCAGCCGGCCTACCTGGAGACGCTGTCTGAAGGCACGCACAAACTCGTCGTGACGTTCGATGACGGCGATTCCCCGGAGATGGCCTTTACCATTGAGGCAAAACCGGCAGACAATTCCGTCAATACCGGCGACAATAACCATCTGCTCCTCTGGGTGGTCCTGATGGCGTCAGCGCTTGCAGGAGGCATCAGCATCGTGATCGTCGCGCGGAAGAGAAGAGGGCAGTAAAAAAACAATATGATCATAAGAAAAGAGAAGTCAAATGGCTTCTCTTTTTTGAACTATAATGGACATACAACCGGACGTCCAGTCAATCTGTCAGATATCTCTTACAGAATTCTGCAGATGTCATGATCTCTATTCCCTGATATTCCTGAATATCGAGAAGGTCTTTGTCCCCGCTTACGATATAAACTGCCTTTGAATCGACCGCACATTCAATAAATTTGTTATCATCCGGATCACGGCATACCTCTACATTTGAAACCGGTTCCACGATCTCCAGCTGGAACAGAAACGGATCAAGGATATTCTTTTTCAGGGTTCCCTGTTTCCGGTCGATCATCAACCGGACGATCTCATTATATTCCTCAATGATCTCATCTGTTGCGGCCGCCTGGACCGTTCTTTCGACAACAGCTTCCAATACTTTCCTCGGGTGACCGCCGAAGAAAGTTCCGGAAATAACGACGTTCGTATCAATTACGATCTTCATGCGCGTTTCTTCTTTCTG
>JAFZQU010000013.1 GCA_017620255.1 Lachnospiraceae bacterium | reverse complement strand
GTCGGGGTGACAGGATTCGAACCTGCGACCTCCTGGTCCCAAACCAGGCGCTCTAGCCAAACTGAGCCACACCCCGAAAGACACATGAACATATTATCGTTTTAGGTTCTTCCTGTCAACCGGAGGTGGCTCTTATAGCGTCTGTTTGATGATATTCTTTTATAGCGGTTTTACTGCCGCGGACTCGATCACAAATCTGACGGATCCGTCTTCTGCAGCGTTGCTTCCGCCAAAGGACTTGTAGGCCTTACCGGCATCGCTGATCGCTTTGATCCGCTCTTCCATGCTGTTCAGATCCGTGTCGAATAAATCGCTCAGTTTCTGAATGCCTTCCGCATCAAAACGTACCATGCCGTCATCCAGCTGCTGAACGCCTGCATACAGCGCATCCGCGCCGTTTGCCAGTTCTCCGGCACCATCGGCAAGTTTCTTCGAGCCGTCCACGAGTGCACCCGAATTGGACGCGAGTTCCTGTGTACCGTTTGCAAGCCTGCCGGTACCGTTTCGTAATTCGGATGTGCCTGACTTTAATTCCGACGCGCCGCTTGCAAGTCTTGACGTACCGGATTTCAGTTCCGAAGCCCCGCCGAGCAGTTTGTGCATGCCCGCACTCAAAGCATCCGCGCCACCGTTCAGTTTCTCGGTTCCAAGGGACAGTCTGGACGCACCGTCTGCCACGCTGCTCGCACCGGCAGAGAGCTGACCGATCCCTGCGCTTAAAGCATCCACATCCAATGCCGCCTGCATACCGGAAAGGCTGTCCGCCAGATTTCCTGCAGCACCTGCCAATTGTGAAACAGCCCCTGCTGCCGTGCCGATTGCTTCTCTTGCCGCACCGATCTGGGCATTTGCTGCCTGTATACTTGCATTTGCCGTACCGATCTGCGCGTTGGCCGCATCGGTTACCGCACTGATCTGGGCGTTTGCACCGTTCAGTGCCGCTGCCAGATTTCCAATAGTCCCGTTAGCCGCTTCAATCTGCCCGTTTGCTGCATCGATCTGGGCATTTGCCTGCGATTCCGCTTCCGCAACCGCCGAGGCGACCGCATTTGCCGCTTCTTCAGACAGTCCGTCCGTCGATACGGAAACAGAGACATGTCCAACCGTACCGGCCGTCGGTGCATCCGGGATGGCGATCCCTTCCGCACTGACGGGTGAGGCTTCGCCAACCTCGGAAAAAGCAGCTGCATTCAGTTTATCAGCCAATGCATTCAGGCCGTCACGGATCTGTCCGGCACCTGCTGCCGCCTGTCCCAGGCCGTCTTTTAAGGCGCCAAGGGAACTTACCTGTGACTGTAATCCCTTGATCCCCTCGGATACCTGTGCGGCACCGTCTTTCAGCCCAGCTGCACCTGCATTCACTTCTCCGATCCCGTCTTTGACCTGGTCAGCACCGCTTGTTGCGTTGCCGATCCCGTCATTGAGCGCACCGGCCCCGGCATCCACCTGATCGATTCCGTCCTTCAGTGTACCGACACCGTCATCCAGCCTTCCGGCACCATCGTTCAGCTGTCTTGCACCACTTGAAAGTTCATCCACTCCGTTCGTGTATTTTACAACGCCATCGTACAGGTCCCCGCTGCCATCGGACAACTGCGCGGCACCGTCTGAAAGTTCTCCTGCACCCGTACGCAGTTTTCCCGTGCCGTTTACCAGCTTACTCCCTGCGTTTTTAAATTCCTCCATGGATTCACGCAGATCCGGCAGACGCATGTCTTCTGTATTGACATCATCCAGCCCCAGCGCACCCATGACATCGGAGCTGACCATCGTCATGGTCATTCCCAGTTCAAAATCCTTCGTATCAGCGCTCACGGTCACTTCACTCGGTATATTGATCTGCTCTTCGATCTTATCAAGCAATGCCTCATCCGATACGCTTGCACCATTCAAACTGTCTACCAGCCCCGGAAAAGCCATACCGACCACAATGTCCCTGTTACCGTCTGATATCACGGTTCCGTTTGTAACTGATACGTTGGTGAATTTTGCATCATCTAAGATCATACCGCTCATGACTGCGAACGGTGTATAAATGGTTTCCTCTTCGCCGCCGATCTCGACCTTCTGCTTTTCATGGTTCGTATAGTTCATGCAGATCTCCACATGTCCGCTCTTGCCGGCCAGCTCTTCCGGCGTAACGGACTTGCCGTCCAGTTTATAGGAAATCTTCACATCCACCGGAAGTGTTTTATCTGTCGTGCCCTGATAATAGATGTCCTCGCCGGAGGCGTCCCAGACCAGACTGTTTCCGTTTTCCGTATAGCCCTGCTTCCCTTTCAGGTTTTTGATATCTTTGAGGTCCGAACTGTCGATCAGTTCCTGCGATCTTCCTTCGTTTTTCAGCCAGTCGCTGACAACGACGGAATCCACACCTCCGCTCGCATTTGTTTTGACATAGACGGTTTCCTGTTTCTGTGCCATTCCGGCACCAACGGTTGATGCTGTCATGGCCTGCATCAGCACGTCTTCATCGCTTGTGTTTTCATCTGCAACAGCTCTGTCTTCTACAGGTACTTCAGCCTGCGAGCCGCATCCTGTAAGCGATGTGGCAATCATTGCTGCTGTTAAGATCATGATCATACTGTTCTTCTTACGCATTGTTCTTTCCTCCTTGCGTTCTCTATACGTTTCCGGGCTGTGTCCGGTTTATTTCCTGATCTTCATTCTGTCTACAGCGTTCCCGGCTTCAGTTTCCCGGGCGGATCCGCCGCATCTTTCCGTTTCCCGCGCGGCGCAAATTTCCGGGACGTCACACAGATCAGTCTGTCAAACAGAAGCAGCATGGTCGGCAACATCGTGAGCACAATGCACATACTGATCAGCGCGCCTCTTGCCATCAGCGTACAGAGCGATCCGATCATATCGATGTTGCTGACAAGTCCCACGCCAAACGTCGCCGCAAAGAAACTCAACGCACTGACGATGATCGATTTCATGCTGGCTTCGTGCGCGATCAGGATCGCTTCCTTCTTGTCTTTCCCACTCTGGCGTTCCTGCTTGTATCTTGTTGTCATCAGGATCGCGTAGTCTACTGTAGACCCGAGCTGGATCGTGCCGATGACGATCGAAGCCACAAACGGGATCACTGTTCCCGTGTAATAAGGCACGCCCATGTTGATGAAGATCGCAAGCTCGATCACGCCAACCAGAATGACCGGCAGCGACAGCGAGCGGAACACGATCAGGATGATCACAAAGATCGCGCCGATTGAGACTTCACTGACGGTGGCAAAATCATGATCCGTGATGCGGATCAGATCCCTTGTACAGGGTGCCTCGCCAACCAGCATGGCCTTCGGATCGTAGGTCTTTGCAATCCTATCCAGCGTATCGCACTGTTCATTGACCTCGTCGGAAGCCACTTTGTATTCCGAAACGATGAGCATCATCGTATATTCATCGCTCTCCAGCATTTCCCGGACATCATCGGGGATCATGTCTTTTGGAACAGACGGGCCGATGAGCGAGTCAAGACCCAGGATCTCTTTTACGCCCGCAACTTTCTTCAGGTCCCCGATCATCTGTGTCATCTGATCGGACGGCAGGTTCACATTGCAAAGCAGCATGTGCGTGCAGTTCATGTCAAAATTCTGATCCAGTTTCTCGTTTGCCACGATACTCGGCAGATCCTTCGGCAGTGTCGAATCGAGATTGTAGTAAACCGATGTATGTTTATATCCGAAGAATGCCGGGATCAGCAGGATCACGAAGAGGACTGCAAACAACCGGGTGTGGCTGACGATGAATTCCGACACCTTCGGCAGATCCGGGAGCAGCGGTTTGTGATGCGTTTTGCGGATGATCCTGTCAAAGAGCAGGAGCATCGACGGCAGGATGGTGACACAGGAAATAACACCGATCAGTACGCCTTTTGCCATGACGATCCCTAGATCCATGCCGAGTTTGAAACTCATGAAACACAGTGCCACAAAGCCTGCGATCGTGGTTATGGAACTACCTGCCACCGAAGTGATCGTATCGGCGATCGCACCGGCCATCGCTTCCTCACGCTGCCCGTTTGTCTTCTCCAGATTCTCCTCGTAGCTGTGCCACAAAAAGATCGAGTAGTCCATGGTCACGCCAAGTTGCAGTACCGCGGTCAGGGCCTGTGTGATATAGGAGATCTCGCCAAGCACGATGTTGCTTCCGAGATTATAGATAATGGATAAACCGATGCCGATCAGGAAAAAGACAGGTGCCAGATAGGAGTCCATCGTCAGTCCCAGCACCAGCGTCGACAGGATTACGGCGATCAGCACATAGACCGGTGTCTCCTGATCCGAAAGGTTCTTGGTGTCCACCACGACAGCGGACATCCCGCTTAAGAAGCACTGATGATCCGCGATCTTACGGATCTCCCCGATCGCCTGCATGGTGCTGTCGGCAGAAGTCGTATCACTGAAAAGCACTGCCATCATCGTACAGTCACCGTTGTTGAACGCGTCATAGAGTTTGTCCGGCAGCATCGTCATCGGAATGGACAGATCCGCAAAACTGTCGTACCAGAGCACGTCCGAAACACCATCGACTTTACGGATCTGTTCCTTCAGCGCCGCCACGTCCTGCTCTTCCATACCTTCCACGATCAGGAAGGAAAACGCACCGGTCCCGAACTGGTCGACCAGAATGTCCTGTCCCTTCATGGTCTCGATCTCATCCGGCAGATAATACAGGATATCATAATTGACTTTCGTCTTCAGATAGCCGATCACGGACGGGATCAGTAGCAGGATCGACAGAAGTACGATCACAACTCTGGATTTTACGATCATTTGTCCGAATTTCTTCATCCTTATCCATCCTCTTTCTCATTTATGACCATTGGTCATTTTTCTTTCCAAAACATGTTATACAACAAAAATGACCATTAGTCAATATTTTTATTGATTTTTTATAAAAGGCATGAGAAAATACGGATAGAGGTGGCAAGATCATGGGAAAAGCAGCAGATAACAAGCAGCAGAAACGGGAAGCGCTCCTAAATACAGCCTTTCATCTTTTCACAACAAAAGGCCTGCACAACACGTCCATATCGGACATCGTTGAACAGGCCGGCGTGGCAAAAGGCACTTTCTACTTATATTTTAAAGATAAATATGATATCAACAACAAACTGGTCGCCCACCGCGCAACGAGTTTATTCGATGCCGCGATGGAAAAGATGCGCGCGCAGGATCTGCCCGATTATCGCGCCAAACTGCTGTTTGTCATTGACGACATCATTGATGCGCTGACAGATAACAAACTGCTTCTCATGTTCATTTCCAAAAATCTGGGGCTCGGCTTTTTCCGCTTTACCATGGAGAGCGCCGGGATCGTGGAATATCCGTCGATCCATGAAGCCTATCAGGAATTTGTGGATGAGATCGGTGATTCGATCAGCGATCCGAAACTCATGCTCTACCTGATCATCGAACTGACCGGGAGCAGCATTTACTCTTCGATCCTCTACGACCAGCCTGTTCCCATCTCTGAACTGAAACCCACTCTCTATCAAACGATTAACGGGATCATTGACCAGTTTCTGGCCGCATCCTAACCACTAGGATCTCAGGATCCCGACGGAGCCGCCCTCCAGCAGTCTGCCGGGAACAATGATCTTTTCGATGATCGCCGTCTTCGGGTTCTCCACCTGACTGATCAGTTTTCTTGCGGCTTTTCTGCCGATCTCTTCGGTGTTCTGCCGGAGCGTCGTCAACCGCGGTTCCAGGATCTGTGAAATATAAACGCCGTCATAGCCGGCAACGGAAATGTCTTCGGGGATTCGGTATCCGCGTTCCTTGATCGCATTCAGGCCGCCGATGCAGGCATAATCGTCCGGATAGATGATGCAGGTCGGGCTGTTTTTCAGATCCAGCAGTTCAAGCGTGATGTCATAGGACGGCTTCGGATTGCGGTATACCGCTGAACGCACATACTGGTCCGGCGGATCGATCCCTCTCTCCTCGAGACTTCTGTAATAAGACGCGATCCGGTTCTGTGTAACGCTGGTATTGTTTCCGTATATAAATGCGATCTTGCGATGACCCCTGTCATAAATGAATTCGATCAGATCGCTCATACCGCGGACATTGTCACTGACGACCGAGCTGCAGTGGTCAAAAGAATGGTCGATGGTCACGACCGGCAGGTTGGAGCTGATCAGTTCCATCACTTCCGGCTGGTAGTAGTTCGCACATGCGACCAATACACCGTCCACGCCCCTGTACTCGGCGCGTTCCAGATAGCTCATCGACCGCAGGGCAACAGGTGCGTTGAGCGATTCCCCGTCCGGCGACTGCCCCGAATAGATGAACGTGATATCATATCCGGACGCCTCGGCTTCCATACGGAACGATTCCAGAACATGCGAAAAATAATCATGCGTCAGACCGCTGTCATCTTCCGCCACAAAAAGCACACCAAGGTTATAGGAACGTTTGATCTTCAGCGTCCTTGCGGAAGAATTGGGGAAATAGCCCATCTCCTCGCAGACCTTGCGGATCTTTTCCTTGGTCTCTTCTCCGATATCCTTTTTGTCCGACAGCGCTTTGCTGACTGTGGCTACGGACACGCCGCAGCGCTTTGCTACATCTACTAATCTAACCATATGACATATCTTAAACGTTTTCGTTACACTGATTATATGAAATATCGCTAATGAATTCAACAGCGGATTTAGAATATATGTTGATTTTAGCCAAAAAAAGGGCTATACTTTCCATACAAGCGCGAAATCCGTGCTCAATTTTTGTGTAAGATTTCGTATTATTTTCGAAGGAGGATTCACATGAAATACGGCTTTTTTGATGATGCGAATGCGGAATACGTCATTCAGACGCCGAAAACACCGCTCCCCTGGATCAACTATCTGGGATGCAATGATTTTTTCACACTGATCTCTAATACCTGCGGCGGGTATTCGTTCTATAAGGACGCAAAACTCCTGCGTTTAACGCGCTATCGCTACAACTGCGTGCCCGCGGATATCAACGGTAAATACTACTACATCAAGGACGGCGATACGATCTGGAACATCGGCTGGCAGCCTTCCAAGACGGATCTTGATTTTTACGAATGCAGACACGGGATCGGCTACAGCCGCTTCACCGGCGAGAAGGACGGCATCCGCGCTTCCGAACTGGCTTTTGTACCGATGGACGACACCTGCGAGATCAATCAGGTAACGCTTGAGAACACTTCTTCCGCTCCCAAGACGATCTCCCTGTTCTCCTATGTGGAGTTCTGCTTATGGAACGCGATGGATGACATGACCAACTTCCAGCGTAACTACTCTCTGGCAGAGCTTGAGGTGGTCGGCTCGACGATCTATCACAAGAGTGAATACAGAGAACGCAGAAACCATTATGCAGTTTATTCCGTCAATCATGCGATCGACGGTTTCGATACGATCCGGGATGATTTTCTCGGCGCTTACGGTTCCCCCGAAGCACCGGCTGTCGTAAAGAACGGCAAATGCCTGAACACGATGGCAAGCGGCTGGGCACCGATCGCTTCCCACCAGATCAACTTAACGCTTAAGCCCGGCGAGAAGGTTTCGCTCGTATTCGTGCTCGGTTACGTTGAGAATCCGGAAGATGAGAAATGGGAAAGCCACGGCATCATCAACAAGAAGCGCGCCGAGGCAATGCTGGCAAGATATGCAACGGATGCGGATGTGGATAAAGCGTTTGCAGCACTGAAGGATTACTGGAAGAACCTGCTTGCGAAGTATCATGTGGAGTCGGACAACGACAAAGTCAACCGCATGGTCAACATCTGGAACCAGTACCAGTGCATGGTTACCTTTAACATGTCCCGTTCCGCTTCCTACTACGAGTCGGGGATCGGCCGCGGCATGGGCTTCCGCGATTCCTGTCAGGATCTGCTCGGTTTCGTGCATCTGATCCCGGAACGCGCAAGGGAGCGTATCATCGATATCGCGTCCACACAGTTTGAAGACGGCAGCGCTTATCACCAGTATCAGCCGCTGACCAAGAAGGGTAACTCCGACATCGGTTCGGGCTTCAATGACGATCCGCTCTGGCTCATTGCCGGTACGAGCGCATATATCCGCGAGACGGGTGATTTTTCCATCCTGGACGTCATGACGCCTTATGATAACGATGAGTCAAAATCAACCACCCTGTTTGAACATCTGACCCGTTCATTTGACTATACCGTCAATCACAAGGGTCCGCACAACCTGCCGCTGATCGGCAGAGCGGACTGGAACGACTGTCTGAACTTAAACTGCTTCTCGAAGCATCCCGGCGAATCCTTCCAGACCTTTGGTCCTTCCGAGGGACCGGTTGCGGAATCCGTGTTCATCGCAGGCATGTTTGTAAAATACGGTACGGAATATGCGCAGCTTTGCGAAGCGCTCGGCAAGGACGACGAAGCAAAACGCGCCTATGCGGAAGTGGAAAAGATGTATGCGGCAGTGCTGGATGCAGGCTGGGACGGCGACTGGTTCGTACGTGCCTATGATGCAAACGGTAACAAAGTCGGTTCGAAAGAATGCAAAGAGGGCCAGATCTACATCGAGCCGCAGGGCTTCTGCTCCCTGGCCGGTATCGGCGTGAAGGAAGGCCTTGCTAAGAAGGCTCTCGATTCCGTCAAAGAGAAACTGGACAGCAAGTACGGTATCATGATCCTGCAGCCGGCTTACACGGAATATCATCTGGAACTTGGCGAGATCAGTTCCTATCCGCCCGGGTACAAAGAGAACGCAGGTATCTTCTGCCACAACAATCCCTGGGTTTCGATCGCGGAAACCGTCATCGGCAGAGGCGACAGAGCCTTCGAGATCTACAGGAAGACCTGCCCGGCTTACACCGAAGAGTTCTCCGAGATCCACCGCACCGAGCCGTACTGCTACTCGCAGATGGTCGCAGGTGCCGATGCGAAATTCCACGGTGAGGCCAAGAACAGCTGGCTGACCGGTACCGCAGCATGGACGTTCGTAAACGTTTCCCAGTACATTCTGGGTGTTTACCCGACGCTCAAGGGTCTTTCCATCGATCCGTGCACACCGAAGGATTTCGGTGATTTCACACTGACCAGGAAATACCGCGGCGGCACATACAACATCACGGTCAAGAACCCGAACCATGTGGAAAAAGGTGTTGCATCCATGACAGTGGACGGACAGGCCGTAGAAGGCAATGTGATCCCGTTCGTGGAAGGCAAAGATACCTATACGGTTGAAGTTGTGATGGGATAAAGAATCCGATATGACATACAAAAAAGCCGCCCTGCCGGGCGGCTTTTGTTATGCTTCCTCTTTCTGTGACTGTTCTTCTTTCATCGAGACGGCCAGGCGGTAGATCCGGCTTGCATTGAGCATGACCTGTTCGCGGCTGATCTTGCCGTCCGTCAATGCTTTCAGCAGGTTCTCGTAATCCTTTTTGCTGCCGGGCATATAGAGATCATTTCCGGCCTTGGCCACTTTATAGGGCGTCGGTGCGGGATATTTGGACGATTTATCCATCGTTCCCCCGTTGACCACCCAGTCTGTCATCACAACACCGTCAAACCCGAATTCCGCACGCAGCACATCCTCGATCAGGTCGCGCCGCTCTGCCGTATGTACGCCATTGAGCAGGTTGTAGGAAGTCATGACCGTTTTCGGATGACTTTCACGGACACAGATCCCGAAACCCTTCAGATAGATCTCGCGCATCGCACGCTCACTGACATGGCTGTTGCTGTTGTAGCGGTTGGTCTCCTGGTTATTGGCGGCATAATGCTTGATCGTAACGCCTCTGCCCGGGTGCGACTGCACGCCGTTTGTGACCGCCGCCGCAAAGATCCCGCTCACAAGCGGATCTTCCGAATAGTATTCAAAGTTGCGCCCGCAAAGAATGCTGCGGTGTATGTTTAAGGCCGGTGCGAGCCATAAGTCCACACCGAACAGTTCCATTTCCGCACCCACAATGTCTCCGCACGCATAGGCAAAATCAGGATCGAAGCTCTGCGCGATCGCCGTACCGATCGGGATCGCCGTTGCATACTGCTCATGAAGGGGACCGGTGACCTCCTTCTGCTGCTTCTTTGCCATCTTATCCATCAGAAACAGCAGCGGCTTGGGCATGAAATCAACCATGGTCTCGATCATCGTTTCGCCGTAGCTTCTCGCATGACCTTCCTGATCGATATAGTACTGCCTGCTCAGACGCAGTCCCGCAGGTCCGTCTGACATCACAAGTACCGGATAACCCTCGTTCTCCAGGATATTCGTCGTTTCGCCGGCTGCGCCCGCCACATGTACGGAAGCCTCGCCGATCACACTGCCGAGCAGACCGCCTTTGCCGTATTCACCGATGTTAAATGCTGCCAGCTGCTCGTCGGTCAGTTTTGCGATCTCTTCTGCGATCTCAGGCTCACTGTCGTAGCTTATTTCTTCCGTCTTGAAAGCACCGGCATCCACCTCAATGGTTTCCACACCGTTCAGATCCTCTTCTCTTTCGATCGGCAGTGGCACGTAGTCCGTAACGCCGGAATTCTCAAAGCAGGATCTGACTTTGCGCACCGTTACATCCGTTTCAAGATGCAGAATGGCTGCCGGCTGCGTATTGGCCGACGAATTGCCGATCCTGACAATATAGTCGCCTGCTTCCAGTACATAGCATGCATTCTCCGTATCGTAACTTGCCATGTCTTTCAGGTCAAAGGAGAGCGAAGTCGCCCGCATCGCACCTGCCGAAAGGACCGGCGTCTTTACAAACGCGCACAGTTCCTGATAGGGCTTGTCCAGTTTCCCTCTCGGTGCGGAAAGATAGGCCTGTACCACTTCCCTTCCCGCATGATGTCCTGTATTGGCCACGTTGACGGTGACCGTGATCTTTGACCCGTCCACAGTTGCCGTGGCATCCGAAAGTGTGAAATCCGTATAGGATAAACCGAACCCGAAAGGAAAATCAGGCTTTACGAACATGCTGTCAAAATAGCGGTAACCGACATAGATCCCTTCTTTATAGTATGTATCATTCTTATCGCCGAACCCGCCGATCTTCGGATAGTCTTCCCACTTTGTCCAGGTGGTGGTCAGTTTTCCGGACGGGTCTGCCTTTCCAAGCACGATGTCTGCCAGAATGTCACCGGTCTCAACGCCGAGCTGGGACAGGACCAGAATGTTTTTGACATCTTTCAGGACCGGCGTCAGATCCACCGGACCGCCGGTGTTCAGAACGAGCAGGAATCTCTTGTATTTCACATTGGAAGCAAGGATATCGCGGATCTCGGTGGGCGTGAGCTTCACGTCGCCGTCTGCCGGCTCTCTGTCCGAGCCCTCGCCGGAGATACGGGACAGAACATAGACCGCCGTCTCGCCTTCACCGCTTAAGGGCAATGCATAGGCGGGTTCACGCATGACTTTTCCCATACCTTCCACGATCGCAAGCACATGATGCTTTCTGGCGTCAACCCTGACCTGCTTTACAAAACGCTGATAGGCTTCCGCCCTGACCTTGTCATAGCCGTCCAGCCAGTCCTTCGTGGTGACCGTGAAGCCTGCTGCCTCCAGCCCGTCTTCCACCGTCACGGCAAAGCGCGAATTCACTTCCCCGGAGCCGGTACCGCCCTTGATCGTGCGCCTTGCACCGCTTCCGTACAGTGCGACCTTTTCCGGTGCCTGCAGGGGGAAGGTATCATCCCGCTTCAGAAACAGTGCGCAGCCCGCTCCGTTCTCCCGCAGGAATTGGTTGTGCTTTTCTTCATGTTCTGTGAGTTGCATCATTATCTCCTTCTTGTTAGGTTGTTTGCACAATCCTGCTTCGCAGGACAACTTCCTGCGGAAGTCATTATCTCCTTCTTGTTGGGTTGTGCGCAGACTTGTGGTCTGCTGCACAATCCTGCTTCGCAGGACAACTTCCTGCGGAAGTTGCCGGATTCGCTCCGCAAATGCCTGATGCATTTGCTGCGCTACTCGTATCTCAGTGCATCGATCGGGTTCATCTGCGCTGCCGTGTTGGCAGGGTAGAAACCGAAGAATACGCCGATCGCAAGCGAGAACAGCAGCGATACCAGGATACTCGTGACCGTCGGGGAAGCCTCATAGCCAAGCAGTTTGGCACCCAGTGCACCACCGCCGATCCCCAGGAGGATCCCGAAGATCCCGCCGACCAGACAGAGTACCATCGCTTCCACAATGAACTGCAGGCGGATCGAACCGTTGGTTGCGCCAAGCGCTTTTCTGGTACCGATCTCCCTGGTCCTTTCCGAAATGGAAACCATCATGATGTTCATAACGCCGATGCCGCCGACCAGCAGTGAGATGCCGGCGATGACGGAGATCGCGATCGAAACTTTGTCCATCATGTCGGTCAGTGCGGAAACCATCGATTCCATACTGAACGCGCCTACTTCCATGTTTTTGTTGTTGTGATACCAGCGGTCGAAGAACCGTTTTGTATCTGTGATGAAACTGTCCGTATCCGTTCCCGTCTGCGTCACAACCGTAAAATCGCTGTACTTTCCAACCAGATGGTTCTTCTCCTGCACATAACCGAGCGGTACATAAACAACCGTCTGCGTGTCCTTTGCAGATGTAAAAGACATCATGGTCTGCTGGTATTTATAGACCCCTACGATCGTCAGTGTATAAAAATCACGGCCGATGAGCACCTCAAACTCCTTACCGAGTGCTTCCTTCGTATCGCCCGCATAAAGGTTATTGACAAAGTAATCAGATACCATGGCAACAGCATTTCCGCCACTGAGCGCTTTGGCTGACAGTTGATTTCCGTCCACCATTTCGATATCCGTCCCCATGAAATATCCGCCGTTGACGCCCGTCAGCGAAACATTCGCATAGGCAGTGCCGCGTGTGACCTGTCCCTGTCCGAGCGACTGCGAGATGGAAAGTGTTTTGACCTGATCCGGGAAATTCTCCACATAAGCCTGCAGCATCTCTCTTGTGAAATAGTCCTCTTCTTCCGGTTCCCGGTATCCGTCAGGTCCTCGGAAAGTCATACCCGATTCCGTTGTTTCCTCTTCTGCCGTTTTCTGCTGCAATCCGACCATGATATTGTTGGCGCCCATGGATTCCATGGAGGAAGAAATGGAATTAGATAAGGAATTACCGACCGTTACGATCGCGATCACGGAGCCGATCCCGATGATGATACCGAGCATCGTCAGCAGTGAACGCATTTTATTGGAGATGAGCGCCGTAAAAGCAAGCGCGATATTCTCAAGTATCAGCACGTTTGCCACTTCCTTTCCGGCATCCCGTGATCCGTCCGTCCTTCAAAGTCAGGATCCGCTGCGTCTCTTCGGCGAGTTCCGGCGAGTGTGTGATCAGGATGATCGTTTTTCCCTGCTCTTTATTCAGCTTGTGGAAAATGTCCATGATCAGGCGTCCGGTCGCGGAATCCAACGCACCTGTCGGTTCATCCGCCAGAATGATCGCAGGATCGTTGGCCATCGCCCTTGCGATTGCCACACGCTGTTTTTGTCCGCCCGACAATTCGTCCGAAGTATGCTTCATGCGCTCTTCCATATCCATCATGCGCAAAAGTTCGATTGCGCGCGACCTGCGGACGCTTCTTGATTTACCTGCATACAGCATGGGTAATTCTACGTTCTTCAGCGCCGTGGTCCTCGCCACCAGATTATATGTCTGAAACACGAAACCGATCTCATTGCAACGGATCGCGGACAGATCCCGGTCATCCGCCCTGAACATATCAACGCCGTTCAAGGAATACTCACCCTCTGTAGGGCGATCCAGCGCGCCGATCATGTTCATCAGGGTAGACTTGCCAGAACCTGATTGTCCGACGATCGCCACAAACTCCCCTTTACAAACCTGTAGATCGATGCCGTGAAGCACCTCTAATTCATTCGGCTGGCCGATGAAATAGCGCTTTATGATATTTTTCATATCAATGATCACTTCCGCCATTTTATCTCCTGCCTAGAACCCGAACATCATACTCATATCCGACATATCAAACTTGCCATCATCCGGAACGACAACCGTCATGCCGGGTTTAAGTTCGTTCGAAATAACCTGTGTATAATAATCGCCTTCCATACCGATCTCAACGATGATATCCCGGCGGTTCTGCGATATCTCTTCGCCACCTTTGCCGAGTGGCATCTTTCCGCCCTTTCCGCCGGGCGCCTTGCCGGAACCTGCATTTTCTCCGTTGATCTGCAAAACAGGCATGCTTTTATCCGTCGGATTTCCTGCCGCATTTCCACCGGCCGATGCATCTTCATCAAGCACTGTAACGTAATACTGCCCCTGCGCATTCGTCTGGATCGCATCATAGGGCACCGTCAGCACATGTGCGACCTGATCCACAATGATATTCAGTTTTGCAAACATGCCGATCTTGATACGCGGGTCAACGTCTTGTACCGTCACTGTAACGTTGTAGACTGCATCTGTGGCCTTGGTCAGCAACGGATCATCTCCCGGACGCAATTCCCCGGATGTGGTCGTCGTTGATGTCGGCTCGATAAAAGAGACATAGCCATACATCTCTTCTTCTTTTGTTGCATCTGACCGGATCACAACCCTCTGACCGAGTTTGATATCCGGAACATCGTATTCGTCTACACGACCGACAATCTTCATAGTATCCGTATTTTGGATCACTATCATTTTGCCACCGGTACCAAAGTCGTTTCCTTCCTCCAGATAAACTGCTGTAACAGTTCCACTAATAGGCGCCGAAATGACACAGTTTTCGAGTTTTTCCTGATAATCCTCAATCCTTCTCGCATAGTCACGCGCTGTATCTCCGGAATTCAATGCCGATTTCTGATGGCTTTCGTCAGCGGAAGTCAGTGTATTACCAACGGATGCAATAGTATTCGCCTGTCTGCGAACAGCACTATCGTAACTGGCCTGTGCACTCTGTTCTGTCTGGTATGCAGAATTAACAGCGCTCTCCAATGCTGCTATAGTTGCTTCATCTTTCCCTTCATCTTTTGCAGCCTGCAGAGCTCTTTTTGCATCTCCATATCCATCGCATGCTTCATACAAAGCCTTCAGTGCATTTTCAACATCCTCGGATAATCCATACAGATCATTAGCCTCAGATGTATATGTATACAGATAACTTCTTTCCTCTGCCTTCGCATCGATCGCGTCCTTCTTTTTTTGACGCCCAAGGTCTTCCTGTAACTGCTCTATGGATCTGTTGATCGAATCTGTTGAGAAAAGAACCAGTGTATCACCTTTATCAACATGATCGCCAACATCCACAAGGACAGAATCCACCATCGAATCCTGTGCAATTCTCGATATGGTCCTAACCTCGCCTGCTTCAAACAATCCCGTCGTCGAGATCGCATGCACGATGTCACGCTCTTCGATCGTATCTGTTGTTTCATTCTGCTGGTTCATGATCGCTTCCGCGACTGATCTTGCCGGTTTGATGATCTTGAAATAGACAAGGAGTCCGGCTGCGATGAGCACTGCCAGAACGACGAGCCAGATGATCCGCTTTTTCATGCGTTTCTGCTTGTACGGATCCACCGGTTTTTTCTCTCTGACACGTACCGGACGGCCTTCCGCTCCCGCTGTGTTCGTGCGGGCGTGCTGCCTGCTGCCGTTTGTATTCTTTGCGGCATTGGCGTTTGACTGTTCCGGCTTGTTCTGCGGCAGATCCGACCGGTTCAGATCGACCGTGACCAGATCTTCATCCGAATCGTCCAGTTCCGGCATATTCTGCGGTGTAGCGCTTTTCTCCGGTGCACTTTCAGCATTCACGGGCTGATCCTTTGCTGCCCCGGTCTGTCCGGGCATGCTGCCGCCTTCAGAGGCTGCTTTGTTTATGGTCTCTGCTTCGTTCTGCATGTTTTGCTGTTCCCTGTTATCCACCCGGGTTCCTCCCACTGATCGGACCGATATGATAGTTGAAGTGAATTCAATAAAAGCCCTATCTTGTATATCCTATCACAAAATCGGGCTAAAATCTACTATATTTAGTGGCTGACGAAAAAAATCCCTCTACCCGTTCAGGTCACGGGTAAAGGGATTCATTTTCCTGTAAATTCCGGTCAGATCTCGTCGTGCATACCGCCGATGAGCGAGATCAGTTCCGCCTGTTTTTTGGGATCAAACGCCGCTAAGATCTTTTCCGCGCTCCGTTTCGCGCAGTGGCCTTCCAACGCTTCCGCAAAAGATATCTCTTCTGCGATCGACGTTTTAACGGCATTTGCGATCGGTACAAGATACTGCATCGCGTCAAAATCATCCGTACGCACACGTGCAAACAGCTCCGTCAGTTTTGCAAACTCCTCTTCGAAGCGCGCATCCTCTTCCGACATCTGCTGTTCCTGCACCTTGGCAGGTTCCTGCTTCATGGCATGCGCGGTGTCCGGCTGAGCGTGTGCCGTATCGTTTTCCGGCTGCTTGGGCGCCGGACCGACGCCTGCCTGTCCCGTCAGGAAATCCGCAAACGACATTTGTCCTTCAATCTGTTTCTTTCCGGCCATCTTATTCTGTCGTCTTCCCACTTTCGGCAGGTGCTGCTGTCTCAACAGGTGCACTGACAGGTGCTGCTGCGGGAGCAACGGGTGCTGCCGGAACTTTCTTCTGCAGCCTGTGGTCCCAGATGTTCTGGATCACATAGCCGAGCAGATACATATCTGCCGCGATCCCGACCAGTCCGCCGAGTATCGGGATCATCCCGACAACTTCCAGAACGGCGATGCCGATCAGCGCCGATAAGAACACATTCATGTTCGGGAATACCAGACGCGAAAGGGATGCACCTGCAAATGCAAGTCCTGCACATAAGAGCAGCACATATGCGAGCGCCAGCATACCGGCGATCGGTGCAAGGAAATAAGTGCAGCAGAGAATGATCGCAGCTAACGGAATGCACATCCAGGCAACCAGACCGCTTACGATCGTAGCTGCTGCGCGTTCTTTGATAAAGACGGTGGCTCTTGTCAGATGCTCGTCAAACAGCCAGCATAAAAGCATGCCGAATGCAACCATGGCGATGATCCAGTAGATGCATTTTCCGATCTTCCTCAGGATAATGCCGAACATGCCTGCCATTGCGGCTTTTCCTGCATCTTCTTCCGTATCTTTCGTGACCTGTTCAAAAGAATAGTCTCCGACCTCCGCATCGGCATCAACCTCGGGCTGTGCGGAGCTCACGATCTTCAGTTTACCTGTAACGACTGCGTCATCGGTGATCTCAATGTTTTCACCCTCGAGGATGGCATCGCCGTTGACTGTACCCGACAGCGTGATCTGCGAGCCGCTTGCATAAAAGCCGTTAGCCGTACCGTCAAACTTGATGAGGTTACCTACTGCGTAAACACCGTTTCCCGATGTGTCACCGGAAATGGTCAGACTGTTGCCGGCTCCGTAAATATTACCGTTTACTTTTGTGTCGTGCAGGGAAAGACTGTTACCGGCCAGGTATACGCTCTCGCCGATCTCACTGTTCTGTACGCTCACATCCTGTCCTGCTGCGAACACACTGCCTTTTGCCGTTGCGTTTGTCATGTTTACGCTCTGGCCTGCAACGATCGCCCCAAAGAAGGGAGTGGACGGCAGCGATACCATGTTTCCCGCGTCCATGATATTTCCCGCGCTGTCCGGCTCCGCGGCCAGGGCGGGAACACACATGCAGACTGTCAGTAAGCCCGCAAGCAGCAATGTCATCAGTTTCTTCTTTTTCATAATTCTCACTCCTTATTCCGATCCCGCTTGGGATCCCTTATTTGCATACAGATCTTACAGTTTGTCCGAAAGGAGATCTTTCAGTGTGACCAAAGACCTGTTATGTACCAGTTTTGCGTTGCTGTAGGACATACCGAGCTTTGCGGCCGCTTCCTTCAGCGTCAGATCATGATAGTAATGCAGGATCAGAAGATCCCTGTCTCTTTCCGGAAGTTTGTTCAGCGCATCGGCGAGTTCCCCAAGCATTTCGTCATTTAGGAGCTCATCATCGATCTCCCCGCTGACTGCCAGCGTTTCCGGTACTTCGGAATGCACTTTGCGTGTCCGGAAAAAATCGATCACCGTATTCTGCGCGATCCGGTAGATCCACGTGGAAACAGAGGCTTTTCCCTCGTCAAACGTATCCAGTTTGGAAAAAACCTTCACAAAAACATCAGCCGTCAGATCCTGCGCAAGTGTTTCGTTGCAAACCTTGCCAAGGATCAGACGGTAGACTTTGTCGTGATAATCACGGTATATTTCTTCCTGTCTTTCCATCTGCGGATGTTCCATACTCTGTCCCAACATAACAATGAATGATTATATCATTCCGTCCCTCTTCTGTCCAATGGATGCTTCCGTCTGCCGTTTATGTGTCTTCCGCATCTTCGTCCACGCGCTGGCGCTTCACAAGGTCCGCAAAGAACCCGTTTTTACCGATCAGTTCTTCGTAGGTGCCTTCTTCCACGATGTTGCCCTGGTCAAGAACGATGATCCGGTCACACTGCCTGATCGTGGACAGGCGGTGCGCGATCACGATCCTCGTGCAGTCTAACTGATCCAGTGCCTCCGAGACATGTTTCTGCGTGATGTTGTCAAGCGCACTGGTCGCCTCGTCAAGGAACAGGATCTTCGGCCGCGGTGCCACGGCGCGTGCGATCATCAGGCGCTGTTTCTGTCCGCCGGAGATTCCGCCGCTTCCTTCACTGATCATGGTGAACATACCCATCGGCAGTTCGCGGATATCCTCATCGATCCCCGCGATCCTTGCGGCTTCCCATGCGTCCTCCAGGCCAAGCTGTGGTGCGGACACCACGATATTGGAATAGATGTCGCCCTGGAAGAGTTTCCCGTTCTGCATGACCACGCCGATATTCTGACGCAGGGATTTCAGGTCGAGTGCCCTGATATCCTTCTGGTCATAATAGATCGAGCCCCTCGTCGGCATCTCAAACCCGAGAAGCAGACGTAAAAGCGTTGATTTTCCGCACCCTGTCTTTCCGACGACTGCCAAGTACTCGCCGGGTCTGATACGCAGGGACAGGTCATGTAAGATCAGCGGACCTTCATCCTCGTAGCGGAATGAAACCTGGTTCAGTTCGATCGCACCCGAAAGCCGTGTGACAACGTTCCTGCGCGAGGATACCTCCGGTTCCGAAGTAAGGATCGGATCGACCAGTTCGAGTACGGTGCGGATCTGCGCCATCGATGAAGCGATCCCCGCAAGTGCCAGGAAGGCGCCGCTCACCATACTGTACGCCACGTTAAACGAATAATAATCCGCCACACTGATCCGGCTTTTGATCGACATCGCGTAGATCACCATCGTACCGATCAGGGTGATCGCGAGCGAGATCACACTGTTGAGTTTCAGGAAAATGTGCGGATTGTAGATGCGGTTCGCGGTATGCGCATAACTTTTTGCCCATTTGGAGAATGCACGCTTTTCCGCACCGGATAAGCGGATCTTCTGTACCCCGCAGATCAGGGCGTACACGAGACCCCGCTCCTTTGCTTCTTCCTCCATCACGATCCTGTCCGTGTCCGCCTGCACGAAGGTTGTCGCGATCATAAAGATCAGCGTGATCAGGATGATCGTGATCGCAGGCGTTACCAGTGCCGGCGCATAGACAAAGATCTGTCCGATATAGGCCAGTGAGAACACGGCCGTCAGACCCGTGGAGAACAGCACGCCAAGGATCAGGGAGCATAACTGGTTCACGTAGTCCGCACGTTCCGCCAGTTCGCCCGCACTGTATTTTTTGAAAAACGACGTCGGCAGGGAAAGGATACGCATCATCGTCGCCGCTCCCACCGAAATGCTCATCTTGCTGTTGATCCGGCTGAGCGCCATGTTCTTGGCCGCCGAAAACAGCAGCGAACTGATACTCGTGCAGGCAAAGAAGATGAACAGCGTCAGCAGGAATGTCTGGCTCTTGTTTTCATTCCCGCCGGATAACAGCATGTTGGTCAGTTTCGGCAAAAGCATGCCGAGTGTCGTGATCACCAGCGTTGTGATCACCATCAGCGTAACATCCGCAACGGACAGGCACGAACCCATGTAACTTAAGAGATCGCGCACATTCATGGCCCTGAGCGGGAACGGCTTGTAGAAACAGAACGCATCCTGTTCATAGTCCTCTTCGTGTCCGCGCATATGGCGAAAATCACCCATATGGTTCGGGATCAGTGCGATATAGGCACCGTCAGCCCTGCGCTTTGCAAGCATCGGACCGATCGCATCACGGGGCCATCCTTCCGTCAGTTTGACCGGCCTGTACATGATCCCGGCCGGACGCATCATATATTCCAGCGCATCGCTCAATGTCTGTATGGAATCCGGCATCTGCGGTGCTTTGATCCTGTAGTATTTCAGGATCTCCGCGATGGCTGTTTCCGCCTGCTCTTTTTCATTGCGGAAACGCTCATAATCCTTGGACCCCAGAACGGCGCCCGCCATGTGCATAAAAGCCTCTGTGAAGTTTTCCTGATCCAGCCGCTCTCTGTCGCGCAGCTGTGTATCAAACCAACCCATCTATCTTCCTCTTTCCGGATACGGATCACTCTGTGGCGATCAGTTCCGCGTAAAGTCCGCCTTTTTCGAAAAGTTCCTTATGTTTGCCGCGTTCCACGACTTTTCCGTGGTCCATCACGATGATCTCGTCACAGTCGCGGATCGTTGACAGTCTGTGCGCGATCACGATGCAGGTGATCCCGCGGTCTTTGATCGAGCGGACCACTTCCGCTTCCGTTCTTGCATCCAGCGCCGACGTGGCCTCGTCCAGGATGATGATCGTCGGATCCTGTGCCAGTACCCTTGCCAGTTCCATACGCTGCCGCTCGCCGCCGGAAAAGTCCTTGCCGCCCTCTAAGATCACATGGTCGTATCCGCCCTCTCTTAACGCGATCACATCGTGGATCTGCGCGTCTTTGGCCGCCATGATCATTTCAAAATCTTCAATGGAACGGTCCCACATCTTGATGTTGTTGGAGATCGTATCCTCGAACATCGTGATATCCTGATCCACGACCGAAACCGAACCCGTGAATACACGCCGGTTGATCTCGCCGATCGGCTGTCCGTCAAAGAGGACCTCACCGCTCCAGGGCCGGTTCAGCCCGGATAAGAGCTTGGCAAGGGTTGATTTTCCGCAACCCGACGCACCCACAAACGCGACCGACTGTCCCGGGTGCAGGGTGAGATTGAAATCCGTGATCAGCGGCGGTGACAGTTTCGAATAACCGAACGTCACGTTCCGCATTTCCACTTCACCCGTCAGTTTCTGATAGGATTCGTCCTCTTTTAACTCCGAGGCCGTCACCATCGGATCTTCCGGATAGGACATCACGTCCTCGATCCTCTCCATATCCGTCTGCATTTCCTGCAGGCCCTGTCCCGCGGAGATCAGGGACATCGCGGGTTCCGTGAAGGTTGCGAGCAGTCCCTGGAAAGCCATGATCTTACCGATCGTGAACTCGCCGCGTGTTGTCAGGTACACGCCGATAAAAAGGATCAGCATATTTGCAATGGATGAGATAAAAGTCGGGATCATGCCGATCGTCTGGTTCATCGCCGTGAACCGGACATCCTGGGCATTCACATTGGCCTGATAGCCGGCCCATTTTTCAAAGTAACCGTTCTCGGCACCGCTGGATTTGATCGTCTCGATCATCTCGATCCCGGAGATCGTCGTACCGGCCAGTTTCCCCATATCCCGCATCTTGACGCGCGAGATATTGACACGTTTGGCGCTGACGAAATTGGAAGCCGCGATATTGATCAGAATGGCGATGATACCGATCATGCTGAGCATGACGTTATAACGCAGCATCACGACCAGATAGAAGATCATCATAAAACTCTTGATCAGGAGCGGTGCGAAAATGTTCACCAGGGACGAGGCGATCTTGGCGTTGCCGGCCTGGCGCATCTGGATATCACCGGATAAGCGCTGCCCGAAGAATTCCATCGGCAGATGCAGTACTTTCCACAGATAAGTCGTGTTGCCGACCACGGCGAGTTTGCCGTCGATCCGCAGGCTGTAGATCGCCTGCAAGTAGGCTGTCACAAGCTGCAGGGTCGTTAACGCTGCCAGCCCCGCAAAGAAGTAGGGCACCCAGGAAGGTGCTTTCTGTGTTAAGAGAAAATCAAGAAATACACGTCCGAATCCGGGATTCATGATCCCGAGCAGCGAAGCGAGCAGCGTGGTCACAGCCATAAAAGCGACCGCACCGCCGGCTCCCTCCAGCCGTTTTTTGGCGTAAGACACCATGGACTTGCGGTGTCCGCTCGGCGTAAAGTTCTCTCCCGGCTCAAACATCAGGGCGATCCCCGTGAAACCCGCATCAAAAGCTTCCATTGTCAGAACGCAGTTTCCGCGCGCGGGATCGTTGATATAGACTTTGTTATTCTTAAATCCGTTTACGACCACGAAGTGATCGAATTCCCAGTGGACGATGCAGGGGAACTGCCCCTGTTCCTTCAGCATTTCCGGCTCCAGCCGGTAGCCTGCTGCCTCAAGCCCGTAATTCCTGGCCGCAAGCAGCACGTTTTTCGCATTGGAACCGTCTCTCGATACGCCACAGTCCAGGCGCACCTGCTCTAAGGGGATCCACTTCCGGTAGTAGGCAAGCACCATGGTCAGGCACGCAGCACCACACTCCAGCGCCTCCATCTGCATGACGACGGGGACCCTGGCAACGCCTTTTTCAACCGGTTTTCTGATCTTTACGTTTCTGCTCATGCTCTATCCCATAAACCTGCTTTAATTCGTAATGAACGAGATCGGCGCGTATTCCCGCGTGATCACCCTGCAGTCATAGACGCCGTCCGGATAATCGATCGGCCCGCTGAACTGGTAGATCCAGTCACCGGACTGGAAATTGCCCTTATAGGCGGTCAGCGAATCCATCCGGTTGATGTCGCCATCCGTGATCTCGGAAGGTTCCACGCCCTCCGGCAGATCGATGGAAAAGCGCGCATCGCCGATCTCAAAACGCAGAGTACTCGGCACCTGCTGATTTTCCAGTTCCTTATAAGGCAGGTAGACTGTAACTTCTTTATTCTCCACTCTTGCAATGGCGGGACCGTATGTGGCGATCCGCCCGAGAATGCCCCATACAAGCGCGCCGACCAGGAATAAGATCATGGCGCACATCATCATCCAGACACCTGCGTTGGAGACTTTGATATATGTGTTCAGTTGTTCCGGACTCTGGATCTTTTCCAGGCTTTTTTCCCGAAACAACGGTCTTTTTTCATTCTGAGCCATCGTGTGCTTCCTTTCGTTTGGCTTACTTTCAGCCTTTTTGACACTGTTGCTCTCTTATTATAATATATTTTCATGCGAACGTGACAAAATTCTGCAAGGTTTTCAAAATCATTTTTTAAAGGAGACATCGCATGTGGGCTTATGAAAGTGTGTTTTATCAGATCTATACATTGGGATTTTGCGGAGCACCGTACGAAAACGACGGCGTTCTGACGCACAGGATCCTAAAGGTTTTGGACTGGGTTCCCCATCTTCAGAAACTCGGCGTCAAAACCGTTCTGTTCAACCCGCTCTTTGAGTCGGATACGCACGGCTACAATACAAGGGATTACCGCAAACTGGATGTGCGGCTCGGTACCAATGAGGACTTTAAAAAGGTCTGCGATGCACTGCATGCTGCCGGCATAAAGATCGTGCTCGACGGTGTGTTCAACCACGCGGGACGCGGCTTTTTCGGCTTTACGGATGTACAGGAAAAGAAGTGGGATTCTTCCTATAAAGACTGGTTCCATTTAAGTTTTGACGGCAACAGCAACTACAACGACGGTTTCTGGTATGAAGGCTGGGAAGGCAATTTCGACCTGGTCAAACTCAACCTGCAGAACGAGAATGTCGTGAATTACCTGCTCGACAGCGTAAAAATGTGGATCGATGATTTTGACATCGACGGATTAAGACTGGATGTCGCCTACTGCCTCGATCCGAATTTCATAAGACGCCTGCGCGGTGCCACGAGTGCCTGGAAGAGTGATTTTTTCCTGATGGGCGAAATGATCCACGGCGACTACAACCGGCTCCTTGCCGATGATCTCTGCCACAGCACGACCAACTACGAATGCTACAAAGGCATGCATTCCGCCTTTAATTCCATGAACCTCTTCGAGATCGTGCATTCGCTGATGCGCCAGTACGGGCCCGAACCGTGGACGCTCTACAAGGGCCGCCACCTGCTTTCCTTCGTTGACAACCACGACGTGAGCCGGATCGCAAGTGTGCTGCAAAATCAAAACCACCTGCCCCTGATCTATGCGATGCTCTTTGGTATGCCGGGGATCCCGACGATCTACTACGGCAGCGAATGGGGCGTACGCGGCGATAAATCCCAGGGGGATCCCGCCCTGCGTCCGTGCTTTGACGGCCCGGAATGGACGGAACTGACGGAAAAGATCGCGGCCATGGTAAAAGCAAGACAAAACAGCGCTGCCCTGCAGTACGGCGCTTTCAAATCCCTGGTCTTAACCAACAGGCAATGTGTGTTTGAACGGGAATGTGACAGGGGACGTGTACTCGTTGCGATCAATGCCGATGAAAATCCTTTCACCGCCCACTTTGACGCAAGAGCGGGACGTGCGCGCGACCTCATTTCCGGAGAAGAGATCGACTTTGGCGGCGGACTGGATCTGCCCGGTTATACCGCCTATCTTTTGGAGCCCTTCTAAAGCAGAGCTTAAGCTCCTTCCGCTTTGCGGTGCGACAGACGTGTCATCGCGACAAAACCGATGATCACGCCGACAAAACATACGATACTGCCGGCGATCAGCATGTCTTTTACGCCCAGGCGGTCCAGAATGACGCCGCTGATCAGGTTGGAGAACACGCCTCCCACCGTGATCGCGCTGTTGATGTACGCCTGGCCCTTGACCTGGTCATATTCTCCCATGGTCGTGCTGACATAGTAAGCGGAAGCCGGGACAAACAGCGCATAGGCGAAAAGCTGGCAGAACTGGCTTATAAACAGTCCCGACAGATGCACGGCAAAGACCAGGATCAGGATCTTAATGAAAAACGAAGCGCCCGAGAAGACGAGCATCTTATTGACGCTGATCTTTTTATAGAGGAACCCGATGAGGGCCATGACAGGCAGTTCCAAAATCGCCTGCAGAAAGCCCGCATATCCGAGCACGGTCTCCGCGCCACCGAGCGAGCGCACGATCTGGATCATAAAATCATTGATCATGTTGTGCGAAAAGAAGAAAAAGACCGTCGCTACCATAAAGAGCATAAAGGCCGGATAGGTCTTTGCAAAATCCACGATATTGTTATGTGCCTTGTCTTCACCGGCTGTTTTCTCAGGTCCTGCCGCATCCTTCTTTGCTCCTTCATCCGCCATTTCCGAAGCGTTCTCATCCGGCAAAGCATTCTCCCCGGACTGCCCGGGTTTTACAAACGTAAGGATCACGACCGCCGAGATCACCATCATCGCGATCGTCACAAACAAAAGCACACTGACCCCGTTTTTCTCGATCGCACTGCCGATCAGCGCAGATGTTACGGCAAAGCCTGCCGAACCAAGTCCCCTCGCAAGTCCGAAATAGATGTCGCAGCCCGCCCTCTGGTATTCAAAACAGAGCGCGATCATGATGGGCTGGTAGACAAACTGTACCATATAGATAAACGCATAGATCACAAAGATCGCCGCTTTGATATCCGGGATAAACAGCAGGAGCAACGCGCCCGCGATGATGCTCAGGACCGCGATCAGGATGAAGCGCCGGTTGGTAAGCCATCCCTGCTTGTCGATGATGCCTGCGACAAGCGGCTGCAGGAACGCCGATGTGATGTTTGCCACAGCGAGCAGGATCCCCACTTCCGTATTGGAAAAACCGTGTGCGAGAAGGTAGACTGCCGCATAGGCATGTAATGCACAAAACGCCGCGAAATACGTTGCATTGAGCAACGTATAACGCAGCGTCCAGTATTTTTTCTTCGAATGATCTCTCATTCGTTCATCTTACTCTACTTTCGGCAGTTTTGCAACAGAAGCGGCGATGTCTTCATCGGTCGGGATCACGTCTGTCATCGTGCCGTTATGGAACTGCTCGTATGCAACGAGATCGAAATAACCGGTTCCTGTCAGACCGAAGACGATCGTCTTCTCCTCGCCTGTTTCCTTGCACTTTAATGCCTCGTCGATCGCTACACGGATCGCATGTGAGCTTTCCGGTGCAGGCAGGATACCTTCGATCCTTGCGAACTCTTCAGCCGCCTGGAATACGGAAGTCTGCTCAACACTGGTCGCTTCCATATATCCGTCATGATACAGCTGGGAGAGCGTTGTGCTCATGCCGTGGAATCTCAAGCCGCCCGCATGGTTTGCGGAAGGAATGAAGCTGCTGCCCAGTGTGTACATCTTTGCCAACGGGCAGATCATGCCGGTATCGCAAAAATCATACGCAAAGGTTCCGCGTGTGAAGCTCGGGCAGGATGCGGGCTCTACCGCGATGATCCTGTAGTCTGCTTCGCCTCTTAACTTTTCACCCATGAACGGAGCGATCAGGCCGCCCAGATTGGAGCCGCCGCCGGCACATCCGATGATGATATCCGGTTTGATCCCGTATTTATCAAGCGCTGCCTTGGTCTCCAGACCGATCACCGACTGATGCAGCAGTACCTGGTTCAGCACGCTGCCGAGTACATATCTGTAACCGGGATTCTTTGTGGCAACTTCAACCGCTTCCGAGATCGCACAGCCAAGGCTGCCGGTCGTGCCCGGGAACTCTTCCAGGATCTTCTTGCCGACTTCCGTTGTCATCGAGGGAGACGGAACAACGGATGCGCCATAGGTGCGCATAACCTCTCTGCGGAAAGGCTTCTGTTCGTAAGATACTTTTACCATGTATACCTTGCAGTCCAGGTCAAAGTACGAACAAGCCATGGAAAGGGCTGTGCCCCACTGTCCTGCACCGGTCTCTGTCGTTACGCCTTTTAAGCCCTGCTTCTTTGCGTAATATGCCTGCGCGATCGCGGAATTCAGCTTGTGGCTGCCGCTGGTATTATTACCCTCGAACTTGTAGTAGATCTTGGCCGGTGTCTGCAGTTTTTCTTCCAGACAGTAAGCTCTTACAAGCGGGGAAGGTCTGTACATCTTGTAGAAATTGCGGATCTCCTCGGGGATCTCGATATACGGGGTTGTTTCATCCAGTTCCTGGGCTACGAGTTCTTCGCAGAAGATCGGCGTCAACTCCTCGGCCTTTAAGGCCTGATGGGTTCCCGGATGCATGAGCGGTGCGGGTTTGTTCTTCATGTCCGCTCTCATGTTGTACCAGGATGTGGGCATCTCATTTTCCTGCAGGTAAATCTTGTACGGCACTTTCTGTTCTGACATCTTTGTATCCTCCTTGTTTTGTTTCGGCCTCGTGGGCCTGGTCGCGTGTTTGGGACCGGTGTCCTGCCCTGTGCGGGAGAAACAAAAAACCTGTCCCTGACAGTAGTTACTGCTGGGACAGGTTGATAATTCACCTGCGGTGCCACCCGGCTTGGTATGATCACATACCCACTCACGCATACTGACATATGCTGATTTTTCTTAACGGGGAATCTTACCCCGGCGCGGATACTTCGGAATCTTCCGTTTCCCCTTGCCCTCAGGAGTCCATTCGGTTTCGCATTGCCCGCCGCATTCTCAGCATCTGCGGCTCTCTGTAAGGGAAAGAGGCAAAACCTACTCACTCTCCATCAACGGTTTATTCATGTATAACACGACCGCGTTACCACAGTCAAGTGTTTTTTTGATTTTTTTACGAGCCTGTCCCCGAGTACTTGGAAGCCCCGTACATCCAGAATTTGTAACTTAAGAAAAACATCAGGATCCCGACAAGCGGCGAAAGCCACGACAAAAGCGGGATCGCATCCGGGCGCAGGATCACCATGCTCGGATAGTAAGCGATGAACGCGATCGGCAGCACAAACGTGAAAATGAACCGGAACACGGGATTGAAGATCGTGATCGGATATTTCGCGTAGTCCTTCAGCTTGAAGAAAAAATCAAGGATGAAGAACGAGTTGGTCAGCCAGAAGCAGCTCGCCGCGGCCGCATTCTGCAGGGCGATCATGACAAGCGAGGCCGAGAACAGGAAGACGATGCAAAGCGCTACGGCCGTAAAAGTCACGGGAATGGCAAGTTTATGCCAGGCATAGACGATCGTGCCGATCCCGAATGCCAGCTGGCCAAGCCCCTTGATGTCAAACACTTCCGACTGGAAATAGAAAAACATGTTGATCGGCCGGAAACAGTACTTGATAAAATCACCGTCCCGCACATACATGCGCAGGCTCCAGTTGTTGTCAAAGAAGCACTGCACCGGCGTGATGGACACCAGCGAAAAGCCGTATAAAAACAGCATCTCATAGTAGTCCCACCCGTTGATGGACGAAAAGTTCCGGAACAATACCCAGAAACTGACAAATCCCGCCACGTTCGTTAAGATCATCCCGAGCGTCGAGATGATGAAATCCGCGCGGTAACTCATTTTGCTTTTGATATCCTGCGCAAGGATCTTGCGGTAGATCCTGAGATAAAACAGTAATCCTCTCTTTTCCATGCGCTCAACCTCCGTTTACCGTGATCTGCCGGATCGAAACATGCCAGAACAGGCTGGTCACAGCAGTTAAGATCACACACCAGAACAACTGCAGAAGCAGCATCGGAAGCACGTCGGATAAGGCCGGCGACTTCATCAGAAGCAGCGTCAGCGGTGTGTTGTATATGGACTGGAAGGGCATGCAGTAAGCGATCTTTTGCAGCTGCTTGGGGAAAAACGCAAGCGGGATCGTTGCGCCCGAGAAAAGCAGCACGATCACCTGTTTCATGATATTGATCCCCCAGATGGATTCCGTGTACAGACAGATCGTCCCCACAAACAGGTCGATATTGTAGTTGATCACAACGCCCATGATAACGGCAAGGACGAACCAGAACAGGTTCATGCCGAACGCGACCGCTCCCTTTGTAACCACTTCGATCACGATAAAAGTCGGTAAAAAGACCGTAAAGAAGTTGGAAACAAACGATCCCGAATAGGACCAGAACAGATAATGCCTGTATCCCATCGGTTTGAGCAGGTCAAGCACGATCTTCCCTGACTGGATGCTGCGGCCGATCTCCCAGACAAAATACATTTCCATAAAGGAGAACAGGGCCGATGCAAGCACCACATAGATCAGCGTATCATGAAAAGTCATCCCGTTGACAACATCTGTCGGGGAGGATGCATAGATCGCCCTCCAAAGGAAAAAGATGATCGCGATATAAACCAGATTCCCGAAAAACAGGATCAGGGCTGACATGCGGAAATGCAGTGATTCCATGATCCCCGCCCGCACCAGCGTCACATATTTTCTCAGATTCATTTCATATCCCCTTCATAGATCTTCCTGATGACATCCTCCGTCGAGATTTCCTCGATCTGCATATCGCGGATCTTCACGGACTGCTGAAGCGTGTTCAGCACCTTCACAACGCTGGTCTTTTCCTCATCGACAAGCACGGACAGCCAGCCTTCACTGACCGATGTCTCCATGTCCTTAAGCATTGCATGGATCTCTTTTTCCTTTTCCTGCACGTCGCCGCTGATCCGCAGTTTGAGCGTACGGTAAGAGCCAAAGAAACTCTTCAGATGATCAATGTCATTATCGTAAAGCATCTTGCCGTGGTCGATGATGACGATCCTGCGGCAGAGTGCATCCACATCCCCCATGTCATGTGTCGTCAGGATGACCGTCGTATGCTTCTTTTCATTCAGGGAAAGAATGAGTTCGCGAATCTTGGCCTTCATCGAAACATCCAGACCGATGGTCGGTTCGTCTAAGAACACGATCTTCGGATTATGCAGGAACGCAGCCAGGATATCGCTCAGCGTCCGCTGCCCCAAAGACATCTGCCGTACGGGTTTGTGCAGCAGTTCCTCCATGTCCGCAATGCCTGCATAGAAAGAAAGCATCTCGTCATACTGCGCATCCGGGATCTGATAGATATCTTTTAAGAGTTTCAGGGATTCGATCAGCGGCAGGGCCCACCAAAGCTGCGAGCGCTGTCCGAAGACAACCCCGATCTCCTTTGCATTCTTTGCACGGTTCTTATAGGGAACAACGCCGTTGACGATTATCTGACCGTTGGTCGGTTCCAATACTCCCGTCATCATTTTGATCGTTGTGGACTTGCCGGCACCGTTTGGGCCGAGGTATCCCACGATCTCTCCCTGCTCTACATCCATGGTGATGTCATCCACCGCACGGACGATCCGGTAATCTCTCGAAAAAAGATCGAGCAGACTGCCTTTGATCCCCTCTCTGCGGTTTAAGACCTTAAATTCCTTGGTAACGTTTTTGATCTGGATCACCGGTTCCATTGTTGTCATGTACTCCTTTGTATTCGTTATTTCTGCAGTGTCTGTAACTTTTGCAGAAGATTCTCATTCTCAAATGCTTTAATATTGTTTCTGTTTAAAAACTCCATAAATTCCACGGATTCTTCCGGCTGTCTGACCAGTTCCGGGTCATGCGCATCACAGGCAAACACAAACGAGGCCCCCATTTCGGATGCCAGAGAGAAAAACAGGTCATTCGGATACCATCTGTAATCGGTAAACCCGTACATGTTCACCTCCAGCGGATAGTGATTTTGCACGGAATGCGCGATGATACGCCGCATATGATTTGTATATACTTCCGGATCCCCCGTGAACCGGATGAGGTCCGGGTGCGCCAGATACAGGAATTTTCCCGTTTCCATCCCTTCGATCACAAGGTCCGTGTAGACCGCGAGCTTTTCTTCTTCATCCGTTGCAGCCCCCGTGTAAAATCCGGTCACTTCGTCCGGCACAAAATGCTGTCCCATGATCAGATAGTCGTACGGATATTTTCCGAGTTCCGTAAGCAGCTTCTCAAAATATGCCGTTGAATACTCGACTTCATATCCGATCAGAACACGGATCTCTTCCTTATATTCGTCCCGCAGTTTCAGAAGCGTTTCCACATAATCCGGCAACTGCGACATATCCATGCGGATCCTGGAACGGACATCCGGCGGATAAGGCTGCGGTGTATGGTCGGAAAACCCGATGACCTCAAATCCTTTTTCGATCGCCGTCTCAATATAATCTCTTTCACTGCCCTTTGCATGGTTGCAGCGCGTTGTATGTGTATGATAATTCGCAATGACCATGTCTTTTACCTGCAAATGAAAAAGCCCGGACTTTACACAACCTACAGTAAAATCAAGGCTTTAGAAGTGCCGCAGACCGGAATCGAACCGGTACGAAGTTTAACCCTCGCAGGATTTTAAGTCCTGTGCGTCTGCCAGTTCCGCCACTGCGGCATTTGTGCAGCATCCATAGGATGCTGTGCCTGGAAATCGCAAAGCGATTTCATAATTAGTGGGCCCTATAGGGCTCGAACCTATGACCCTCTGCTTGTAAGGCAGATGCTCTCCCAGCTGAGCTAAGAGCCCTTATGTTTCTTAATTAGTAACTGCTCCGCAGTTACTTTGCTCACATCTGCACTGCAGATGATTCGCAAATTCTGAAATTGCTTCGCAATTTCTTGGCGCCACATCCGCTTTAGCGGATATGGCACATACGACCCAGACGGGACTCGAACCCGTGACCTCCGCCGTGACAGGGCGGCGCTCTAACCAACTGAGCCACTGGGCCAAACGTGCAAAATCATTTATTAACATACACCTAATCAGGCAAAATTTCAAGTATCTTTCTCATCTGCTTCCGCTATTTGTCCTGCATCCTGTTTCCGGATCCGTTCCTGCATCTTTAAACGGTACCGGCTGGCGCTCTCTCCGTAATAACGGCGAAATGCCGATGAAAAATGCTCGACGGAAGAATAGCCGACGGCGTCAGCGATCTGTGTGATCCCTATCCCGGGCGAGCGCAGCATCAGCGCAGCTGCGGACATTCTGGCCTCTGTCTTTTTCCTTTGGAAGTTCATGCCGTAATGATCCAAAAGCAGTCTCTGTGTCTGCCTTGTGCTCAGGTTCAGACGGCCTGCAAGATCCGTCAGTGTCAGCGTTCCGTATTCATACAGGAACGCTTCCTCGATGGTCAGATACTGATAGTCCATCGACTGCTGCCCTTTTGGATCCCGGTCTGTCGTTTCAACGGAATAGTTCCTGACACAGGCAATGATCAGCTGTTTCAACAGAGATTCCACCTGTGTTCTGTAGCCCAGATTCTTCCCTTCCAGTTCTTCAAACAGCATACGCATCAGCGCATGGATCCTGTGCCTGTCGTTTCCGTACCACACGACCGTATCACGAAAACGCTGCATCAGCGAGGACGGTTTCCCCGCATATTTGCGCCTGTCTGTCAGTTTTAAATACACACAGTATTCCGAGAGCGGATCGGACGCATCGGGGATCATGGAATGCTGTATGTGCGGCCCCGTGATATACAGTGTATTTGGCACCACCTCATACTCCCTGCCCTCCACCGTCACCTGTCCGTGGCCGCCGGAAATGTAATGGATCTCATAACTGTTGTCCGAGTGGGCATGCATCGGAATGGATCTGTGAAAACATTCAAAGACGATATTGCCGACATAGACCGGTTCGTTCTCCATCACGAACGAAATATTCCGGTCCTTATATGTGATCTTTTCGCCATCTTTTTGCGTGATTTTTGCATCAGGGTTTCCCATATAAAGATCATACCACAAAACCTGCGCGAATGCGACATCAGGCTCTGCATCCTGTCATCTAATTCTCTTATGATCTCCAGCGGTTTTTCGTACAATTTTAGTATCAAGGATCTGAAAGGAGAAGTGTATTATGGTAAAAATGAGAGGCGCGATCCTGCCCGGCAATTCCACCGTCGAATTCAGGGAATTTGATGTCCCGAAACCCGGTTTCGGACAGGTTCTGATCAAAACCAAAGCCACAACGATCTGTGGCAGTGACATCCGGTGTATCTACAGGGAACATACCGGCAAAGGCGCGGAAGGATACATTCCGGGCATGATCGCCGGACATGAGCCCTGCGGGATCATCGTCGAGGAAGGCGAAGGACTGAAGCGGTTTCAAAAAGGCGACAGAGTCATCGTCTACCACATCTCCGGGTGCGGTGTCTGCAATGATTGCAGAAGGGGTTACTACATTTCCTGTACAAGCAAATTCCGTGCTGCGTACGGCTGGCAGAGAAACGGCGGAATGGGCGAATATATCCTTGCGGATGAAAAGGATCTGATCGCTCTGCCGGATGAACTGACCTACAAAGACGGTGCACAGGTAGCCTGCGGATTCGGTACCGTGTACGAAGCCATCGAAAAGATCGGGATCAGCGGAAACGATGCAGTGCTCATAACCGGTCTCGGTCCTGTCGGTCTGGCTGCGCTGATGCTCTGCAAAGCACTCGGTGCCAATCAGCTGATCGGTGTGGAAATGAATGATTACCGGATCGATCTCGCTAAGAAACTCGGTCTTGTGGATCAGGTATTTAAGCCGGGCGAGGATACGTTGGATGAGATCTTAAAAGTCACAGGCGGCCGCGGTGTGGAAAAAGCCATTGACTGTTCCGCTTCCGACCCGGGCAGGCAGCTTGCGATCCGTGCCACACATGCGTACGGCAAGATCGCTTTCGTGGGCGAGGGCGGCACCTGCACGTTCAATCCAAGCCCCGATATCATCCACGGCCAGAAGACGATCTACGGTTCCTGGGTAACATCTCTTTGGAAGATGGAGGAACTCGTGGACAGGCTTGTACGCTGGAATATCCACCCCGACCGGCTCATCACACATGAGTTTGATCTGGCGCAGGCTCCCGAGGCTTATGCACTGATGGCTTCCGGACAATGCGGTAAGGTGGCGGTTGTTTTCGGCGATCAGGATGAGAAATAGGAACGGAGGAGACTATGAGCGAATGCATTACCCATGTTCCTGTACGTAAGCTGAATACAGGGGCTGTCATGCCGGCAATAGGCCTTGGCACCTTCGGTTCCGACAAATATACCCCGGAACAGATCTCTGCGGCAGTTGCAGGTGCCATCAAAGCAGGCTATCGGATGCTCGACTGTGCTTCTGTATACCAGAATGAGGATCAGATCGGGGAAGTCCTGTCCGCGCTCTTTGCGGAAGGCGCTGTAAAACGGGAAGATCTCTTCATCACATCCAAAGTCTGGAACGATCAGCACCGGGAGGTGAAAAAGGCCTGCCTGAAGAGCCTGGATGACCTGAAACTTTCCTATATCGATCTCTATTTTGTGCACTGGCCGTTCCCGAACTACCATGCTCCCGGCTGTGACGGTGATTCCAGGAATCCGGATTCCAAACCGTTTTCCGTGGATGAGTTTATGGATACCTGGCGTCAGTGTGAGGAACTGGTCGATCTGGGCCTTGTAAAAGCGATCGGAATGTCCAATATGACTGTCTCCAAACTCGAGCAGGTTCTTCCGCTCTGCAAGATCCGGCCGGCCGCACTCGAACTGGAGTGCCATCCGTCCTTCCAGCAGCAGGAACTGTGCGAATACGCGCAAAAACGGAATATCGTACCCATCGGATTCTGCCCCATCGGCTCGCCGAGCAGACCGGAGAGAGACCGGTGCGAAGATGATGTGGTCGACATGCAGCTCCCGGAAGTGATCAGTGTTGCCAACGCGCACAACATCCACCCGGCTCTCGTCTGCATCAAATGGGCAGTACAACGGGGCCTTTGCACGATCCCGTTTTCTGTCAAAGAGGCACAGTATATATCCAATCTCAAATGCACAACGGAAGATCCGCTGACAGAATCGGAAATGAGATCGTTGGATGGCGCGGAGCGTAACTGCCGGCTGGTCAAGGGACAGGTGTTCCTATGGCCCGGCGCCACGGATTGGAAGCAATTATGGGAATAGAAATAAGGAGAAGATCATGCTGACCGGTATACCGAAAATATTATCACCGCAATTACTGAAGGTACTCTGTGAAATGGGACATGCGGACAGGATCGTGATCTCCGACGGGAATTTTCCTGCGGAATCTGTCGGCAAAAATGCTGTGGTCGTCCGTCTGGACGGCCACGGTGTCCCGGAAGTTCTGGACGCCGTATTACAGGTGTTTCCGCTGGATACCTATGTGGAACACCCGGTAAATCTCATGGAGGTCATGAAAGGGGATCCGGTGGAAACCCCGATCTGGGATACCTACAAAACGATCCTGAAAAAACATGATAAGAGAGGCGAAGGGATGATCGGGCAGATCGAACGGTTCGCTTTCTATGAGGAAGCTGCCAAAGCATACGCGATCGTCGTTACCGGCGAATCGGCACTGTATGCCAACATCATGCTGCAAAAAGGCGTGGTCACGGAGTAAGGTTCTTCAGATCTTCGTTAGCAGAAAGGCGGCCGCATCATGCGGCTCATCAAACTGAATATGGAATGTACGGCCGGTGATCATTGCATGATGGTCGCCGGCTTCGTATGTTTCTACAATACGGTAATCCCCCTCAAGCGGGACATTGATCTTTTCTCCGTCATCCGGTGTGAAAAAGTGGACGATCAGAAGCGCCCTGCCATCTGTTCCGTATCGTACACCGGCCTGGTATCCTATCAGGTTTCTGTTGGAATCCTGGAACCTGCCGAAGCGTTTTGTGAAACCGTTCACGATAAGAGGAGAGACTTTTTTATAGAAAGCCACACCTTCCTTTGCAAGCCGCGCCTGTTCTATGGAAAGATCAAACACGTCTCCCGAGATACAAAGGACACCGTACATACCGGCACAGACGGAATAGGCGATCCTCTTTAGCGGGTCCGTTTTGCGAAGCACTGCCCAGATCTGTGATTTTTGCGCAAGAACCAGCTGCTGCAGATCGGCGGCTATGACAGGGATCTCTTTTTCTTCATGCGCATCGGAAAAGGACAGGTAATCCGCCAGTTCCATAAACCCGGGCTCCAGCCTGTGTCCGCCGGAAGCGCAGACCTCAATGGCGATATCCGGAATCTCCCTGCGGATCTTTTTGAAAAAAGCTTTCGTTGCAAGGATACATTCCCTGAGCGCTTCCCCGATGCTTTCGGCGCCGTCGCAGCCGATGCCGATCGTATCGTTGTAATCGATCTTGATATATTGAAAACCGTTTTCCTTCAGAAAAGCGATCACTTTTTCCGTAAGATATGTCTGTACCCACTCACTGCGCATATCCCAGAATCTTCTGGTCCCGGAAACGATGATCTTTCCGTCTCTTGTCAGTAAATGTGCGGTTTCTGAACGTGCATCTGCATCCTTTCCGACCACTTCCAGTTCAAACCAGATCCCTGCCTTCATCCCGGCCTCGTTGATCTTTTCAACAACGCTTTTCATGCCGTTTGGAAACAGTTTGGGAGATACACGCCAGTCGCCCATGTTATCCTGCCAGTTGCCGCCGTCATCCGCGTACCACCCTGCATCGATGACAAAATACTCAAATCCCCATCCGGAAATGACGGGCAGCATTTTGGCGATGATCTCTTCTCCCGGCTCTCCCCATGTCGTACAGTATTCGTTGAGAATGGCAGGCAGTGTCTCCGTCCGCTGCGAAGGCAGAAGTCTTTCTCTTTGCATATCCAGAAGCCTGTCGCAGGCTGTTGCAAGATCGCAGGTGGCAGCCGTAACATAGACTTCCGGTGACATAAAGGTTTCCCCATGCTGCAGTGTTTTTCTCCAGTGTCCGTACTCATAGTCGGCAAGCCCTGCACTGAGACTCAGATTTCTGTCGATCCTGACCGCTTCGATCTGCCAGGAAGCATCGCAGACGCAGGAAAGTGCCCAGATCACGCCCGCCATCTCATCTTCTATTGCCGCAAAGGGGAAAAATCCCCTGACCGGCATGGAACCGAGCGCGCCGAATTTTTCGACACGGACTCCGAAATCTGCCCACGACGGTTCCAGTAACAGCTCTTCGATCGACCGGCGTTCATGACGGCCTTCCGCACTCCAGCGGCTTCTGAATCTATGCAAAAAAAGACGCCCCTGCGCCGCGTCATCCGTAAACGGTGTGATCCCGCTTACGTTGACGGACGAGAGCGCCTCTATAGTCAGTTCTGCGCCTGTTTCGTTTATGATTTTTGTACAGACACGGATACTGCGGCAATCTTTCGCTGCAGTCACGATATGTTCTGCCCTGATCCCCTCCGGGGATCTTAACACCGTGGTAACGGTCTTTTGCGTTTCTGTCCCGGAAACGCTTTGTGAATCAAATTGCAGGGAAGAGGTCAGCGCGCTGTTATGCCTGGTCTCTCCCGCACAGAATCCGATCGAGGTGGCATCGCCCGTGCACGAGATCTGCACCATCGGATCGACCCTGCCTTTATCGAAAAAGCCATCCTGCATACCGGACGGAACCAGCGCAAAAGAAGCCCGCGCGTTTTCATCTATCCGGTAAACACCAATCATGTCTCCAAACGGCATTTTGATGATCCTGTCTTTTCCCATATACCTCCATCCGCCAGGTAAGCCTGTCAAAGTTTGCTTCCCGACGTTGCGATACCTTCAATAAACTGCTTCTGGAAAATGATGTAGAGAATGATCATAGGAACACAGGATATAAGTGCTGCCATCATGAGTTCCGGATACTTCTGCTGATACTGTCCGTTCATCTTTGCGAGCGCGCTGGCCAGTGTCGTCGCCCTGTTATCCGGGCATACGATCATCGGCCACATCAGATCCTTGTATGCAAATACCGCGGTAAAAATACCAAGTGCCACCATGGCCGACTTGGTAAGGGGCGCCATGACAAACAGGAACGTCTGCGGAATGCTGCATCCGTCAAGTCTCGCGGCCTCTTCCAGATCTTTTGGAAGCTGCATATATGCCTGGCGCAGCAGGAAGGTTCCAAATGCGGAAACGATACCCGGGAACACAAGCCCGAGGAGCGTATTGGTAAGATGCAGTTTGCTGACCATGACATACTGCGGAATGATAAAGATCTGCACCGGTATCATCATCTGCAAAAGCACAAGGGCGAACATGAACTTTTTCCCCTTGAACTCCAGTCTTGCAAAAGCATAGCCGCTTAAGGTTGCCGTCAGGACGGCGCACAGGATACGAAGGGCTACCATGCCCAGCGTATTGGCATACAGCCTGACAAAATCCATGGCTTTGATGACATTTTGGAAGTTCTGCGTCTGCCACACCTTGGGAATGATCACGAACGGGTCCACCTGCATGGTTTCTGCCGTTGTCTTAAAAGCAGTCAGAAACATCCATAAGAACGGCACAAGCATTGTGATCGAAACCAGGCCCAGGATCAGATATATGAATGTCAGACTGATCATTTTTTTCGTATTCATATCTTTCCCTCCTGTTCTATTCGTAATGAACCCATTTCTTCTGGCCGATCAGCTGAATGACCGTCAGGATCAGGATCACAACAAGCAACACAACAACAACGGTCGCGCCGTATCCTTTTTTGCTCTGTTCAAAGGAATACTTGTAGAACAGAAATACCAGGGATTCCGTCTTCTTCCACGCGGGATTGTTCAGGTCGATCATCATATAGATCAGGTCAAACACCTGCATGGCGCCGATGATCCTGGTTACGATCACGAAAAAGATCGTTGGTGAGATCAGCGGTATCGTGATATGAAGCAGCTTGTTTAATCCGTTCGCGCCGTCTATCTCGGCCGCCTCGTAATAATCCCGCGGCACCTCCTGCAGACCCGCAAGAAACAGAACCATGTTATAACCGAGAACTGACCAGATACCGATGATCGCGATCGAGAAGATCGACAGGCTCGGATTGGATATCCAGTTGACTTTGATATGGAAAACGTTGTTGATCAGGCCGAAATTTGAATTGTACAGCCACTTCCAGACCATGGCGATCGCTGCAGGCGCAACTACCATCGGAAGGAAAAAGATCGTCCGAAACGCACTCCTTCCCTTCAGCTTTTTGTTCAGCAGCACCGCAAGCAGCAAAGCAATGACTACCGAAACCGGTACCTCCACGATCGCGTATTTTACCGTGTTCCACAGGGCCTGCCATACCTCTGTGTCGCCCAGAACTTTCTCATAGTTCTTAAGACCGACAAACACGTTTCCCTTTCCGAAGTCTCCCGTCTTGTAAAAGCTTTGAAAGACCGTATTGATCATCGGATAAATATTCAACACGATCAATCCCAGCATGGTAGGAAGGATAAAGATCCATCCCCAGAAAAATTCGCTTTTTTGTCTTGCTGACATCTTCTTTTTCACAGATTTCTCCTTGTCAATCCTGCGATTTATAAATATAGGGTGTACTGAGGGACATCCCCCGCAGTACACCCTCATTTTATCACATCAGTCTGAATGCTTTAAGGATTATTGCTTATTCTTCAGCCAGATCCTCGTTCATTTCCGCAGCGATGTCTTTGCATACTTCATCAACCGGCTTCTCGCCTGTCCATGCATCCTGCAGTTTCTCGATCATCATGTCTTCCCATACTGTCGTGTCTCTGGAGTAAGGTCTGAACACAAGCTTTGCATCCAGCATCTTCATATGACCGTTTAAGTCGAAGCAGTCAACGCTGTTAACCCATGCATCGGATGTTCCCATGTATGCGGACATCGTAACACCGAGTTCAGCCTGCTTTAACTGTGCTTCCTTGGAACCGAGGTACTCGATCAGGCTCCATGCCGCATCCGGATTCTTGGTGTTGGCAGCTGCTGCCCAGCCAAGTCCGTTGTAGATGGATACCCGGTCGTCCGGGGAATTTGTGAAAGGAAGAACCGCTACATCACAGTTTGCTGCTGCGTATTCATTGTCACGATAGCCTGCAAGCATCCAGGAACCGTTGATGGACATTGCAACCTTGCCTGCGCACAGCAGCTCATTGGGAGCTGTTTCGGATACAGTTGCCAGATCCGGGCAGGAACCTGCTGCGATCATGTCTGTAAACAGTTTCATAGCTTTAATGGAATTCGGATCATCCATACCGGAAGTCTTCTTGTCGTCGCTGATCACATAGCCGCCCATGGAGTAGATCGTGTTGTAATAACCTTCCTGGTTGTTACCCGGAGCGATCGCATATCCCCAATGATCGTCATTTGTCAGTTTTGCTGCAGCAGCGGCAAAATCATCCCATGTCCATGTGTCATCCGGATATGCCACGCCCATCTCATCAAAGATAGTCTTGTTGTACCACAGAGCGATCGTATCGATATCCTTCGGGACCGCATACTGCTTGCCATCAGATTGGTACAGCTTCACAATACCCTCGTAGTAGTTGTTCAGGTCGATCGTGTCGCTTCCTGCGATCTTGTCGGTCAGATCCATCAGCTGATCGTTTTCCATGTACTTCTGTGCAACGTTGGAGTGCATCCAGAATACATCCGGAAGTTCTCCGCCTGTAGCGCCTGCTTCCAGCAGTGTCCAGTAGTTATTCCAGTCAACGACCTGGATCGTAGCCTTAACACCGGACTGTGCGCTCCACTCATCAACGATCTGCTGCAGTCCCGGTCTCTGTCCTTCGTCCCAGATCGTAACGGAAAGCTCACCTTCTACGCTTTCACCGATGCTTGTGGGCTCTTCGGCTTCCGCTGCAGGTGCAGCTTCCTCGGTTGCTGCCGGTGCTGCTTCTTCTGTTGCTGCAGGAGCCTCTGCTGCCGGTGCTGCCGCACTGCCGCAGCCGATCAGAGACATTACAGTAACGGCGCTCATTAAAATGGCGATTACTTTCTTCTTCATAAAATCATACCCTCCTTTTTTTGAGAACGAATTCTCCTGTAAACGTAATTAACCTTCTCCCTATCCCAATCACGAGTACATACTCATCATAACAAATCCCATGTCATTTGGTATGGTATTTCGTGCTGTCTTGATGTCAATTTGTGATATCGTCTAACGGGCCTTCAGAACCTTCACATAAGATACGTAATCCATGCCCGTTGTCAGTCCGCTCTGGCTCAGTTTTGTCAGCGTCACACCCAGATTCATCAGTTCATCCCCGTAGTATTCCGCATCATCCATTACATAAACCTGCTCCGGATCCAGGCCCGCAAGTTTTAAGTGGCCCGGAAGCATATTAACGTTGGAACGCATGCAATAGAGCGCGAAGATCGCTTCTTTTCTGTCCTTGGATACCACGATCCATGCGGCCTGATCCTTTTCAAACGGCGAACGCAGTCTGATAAATGTGCCAAATTGAAGCAGCGCGCGGTGTTCTTTCATGAACCGGATCTGTTCCCTGACCTGCTCAAGCTCTTCCGCACTGATCTTATTCAGATCCAGCTCGTAACCGAATGTCCCGAAAAAGGCAACATTCGCCCGTGTTGCAATAGGAACGCTGCGGCCTGTCTGCTGGTTCGGAACGGCGGAAACATGCGCTCCTATGGAGGAGATCGGGTATCCGTAAGATGTCCCGTACTGGATCCGGATCCGGTCGATCGCATCCGTATTATCCGAGCACCATGCCTGGGGTGCGTAATAGAGCATTCCCGCATCATACCGGTTGCCGCCGGAAGAGCAGGACTCAAACAGGATATCCGGGAATTCCTGTGTCAGGCGTTCATAAAGACTGTATACGCCAAGCACATACTTGTGATATACCATGCCCTGTTCATCCGCGTTCAGCTCCGCGCTGAAGACCTCCGTAAGGGAACGGTTCATATCCCATTTGATATAACTGATCTCTGCCCCGCCGATCACTTTTTTCAGCATGTTATAAATATGATCGACTACTTCTTCTCTGGAAAAATCAAGGACCAGCTGATGTCTTCCGAGTGATGATTTTCGTCCCGGGATCGACAGTACCCATTCCGGGTGTCTTCTGAACAGATTGCTGTCAGGGTTCACCATCTCAGGCTCGATCCAGAATCCGAACTTCATTCCGAGCGCATTGATCTTGCTGGAGAGCCCCGCCATTCCCTGCGGAAGTTTTGCCGGATTCTCGATCCAGTCACCAAGTCCCGCATAATCATCATTACGTTCGCCAAACCATCCGTCATCGAGAACGAAGAGCTCCACGCCCGCTTCTTTCGCGGTTTTGGCGATCGCAAGGATCCTCTCTTCATCGAAATCCATGAACGTCGCTTCCCAGTTGTTGATCAGGATCGGTCTTGGTGTATTCTTCCATTTTCCTCTGACGAGATGATCGTTATACAGTTCATGATAGGTACGGCTTAAATCGTTGAGTCCGCAGTCTGTCACTGCCATTACAACTTCGGGAGTTTCAAATGAATCTCCCCCTTTAAGCAGCCATGTGAATCTGTCGGGATGGATCCCCATCAGGATCCTTAACCGTCCGAAACTGTCGCATTCTGCCTGTGCTATAAAGTTACCACTGTATACGAACGAGAAGCCGAACGCTTCACCGGAAAAATCATCCGTATTCGGTCTTTTTACGATCACAAACGGATTCTGGTTTGCACTGGAGGCACCGCGTTTACTCTCAATGGATACGGAGCCCGTCGAAAGTTTCTTCACCTCCGGGATCCTCTCTCTCGCCCATGCGCCGGAAAACTGCATCCACTCATAATCCTGATCCGGCAGATCCACACACGCGCTGAGTGCCCTGATCAGCTTTACGCCGGAGCTTCCCTCATTCCTGAACTGCGCATGTCTGGCAATGACCGGATAGTCTTTAAAAATGGTATAGAAAAGCGTAAGTGTCATTTTGGCGAGTTCATCCGCAAGGGTGATCTCCAGTGTCATGGCCTCATCATCGTTCGCATACGTTGCGGGAAGTCCCTTGATGCCCGGTTTCCCTTTGTAGATCTTATGATCACGATAGACAAACGCACTGACTCCCGATCCGTTTGGCAGCTCCACTTCATAGGCCTGCGTTCCGAAATCTGTCGTGCCGAAAGACGGGTATTCCTGGCGGTTGAGCTCCATGGAATAACTCTCCGTATCGGGATCTAACGTTACATTTGGTAATCCGAAGCGATTGATGACATAGGACATGTCGTCTTTATCATGGATGCGTTTCCCGAAATAAATGCCGCCGATCTCGCCAACGGGCGTAACGCACATGATATAACTGATCTTCTCGTTATACAAATGATACTGTTTGGATTGTTCGTGCCAAATAATGTTCATTCGTAAAACCTTTCAGTGAATAGTAAATGATATGATCGGGATAGGGTATGTTCAGTATATGCTCAAAAGATGTGAAAAGAAATGTCATTTTTTGAGAAATACATGTCAAAATGTGACCTGTGTATTGTCTGTTTGATAGATTTATTGTATAGTCAGATTGGAACAGGAGGGACAAAAATGGCACAGGTATTAGAGGGATGTGATTTTTGTAAATTTGTCAATTACGAAGATTCGGATGATTTTTACCTATATGAAGTAGGCCGGAACAAATGCGAACCGCTGTATTCCTATGAGCACTTTGTAAAAAACAGGATCATCCTGCATTTTATCGTCAAAGGAAAAGGGATCCTCAAGATCAACAACCGCCAGTATAACATCCATGCCCACCAGGCATTCCTGATCCCGGATAATACGCGCGCATTCTACCAGGCCGACAAGGATGAGCCCTGGGAGTACATCTGGTTTCATATCGGCGGCCCCAAGATCCCCATGATCCTGAAAGAGGCAGGACTTACCTCCGAACACCCGGTATACACGCCTCTTTCCAGTTCCAAAGAGATCGAGGAACTGGCCATGGACATTCTGAAACACTATACAAGGCAGTATTATTGCGTCGGTACGCTCTATAAATTGTGCGATTACATGATCGAAAACTCTGCCGGTAAAGAAGAAGCGGCGATCAGTAATTCCCTTCTGTATGTGAAAAATGTCATCTCCTACATCCAGTTGAAATATTCAGAACCCGTTAAGATCGATAATATCGCTTTTTCTCTCGGACTCAACAGGAGTTATCTGACACGTCTGTTCAAAGATGCCACCGGTTACTCCCTGCAGGATTATCTCCTGACCTACAGGATGAAAATGGCCGTTAAAATGCTGGCAAACAATTCGATCAGTGTCAGTCAGGTTGCCTTAAACGTCGGATACAAAGACACCTTTACATTCTCCAAGGCCTTTAAAAGACACTTTGGAAAATCACCTTCCGAGTACCGCAGCGCCAATGCCTGATATGATCTGTAACATAAAAAAACGGTTAGAGCTTACATCTAACCGTTTTTTGTATCTTCCGGATAATCCCTGATCTTAAAATCCTAGGGTTCGCCCGTTCTCATATAGTGGACCTTCGGGGACTCGAACCCAGGACCGACCGGTTATGAGCCGGTTGCTCTAACCAACTGAGCTAAAGGTCCGAAATCTATCGGAAATAATCCATCTGGAAGCTCC
>JAFZQU010000012.1 GCA_017620255.1 Lachnospiraceae bacterium | reverse complement strand
CTTATTGCCTGCTGATATGCCCCGTCTTCTTCATTTGGATTACCTTTCCCCCTGACTGCGATGTAATTTGCTTTTGGAACATTTACAATCTCAGGTTTATTTTTTGGCATATAAAACTCTTTGTATTCTTTCTTAAAATCAAAAGCCATAATCCCTCCACAAACTCCGATTCTTAATATATAAGTAGAGGCTTTAACAGTCTCTGCTCTTTATATATGATGAGGGTGATTGGTCTGACGGAATCTTCGATTGGGACTCCACGCCCGGAGACAAATGTGTCAGCCCGCCTTCATCGTTCTACATTCGATTCAGCAAGTTGGGAAAGTATACTTCTCCCGTTTAACTAAAGAATATGAGTGAACCCTGAAGAGCCGGATCCAATCAATAATAATCGAAAGGAGATACTTTCTATGATTGCTGTCGGTATTGATGTTTCCAAATCCAAAAGTACTGTTGCCATACTAAATGGTGACGGCAGCATACGTGCAAAACCGTTTGAGGTTCACCACACATCCGATGAACTCACTGCTTTGGTTAATTATATCAAAGAAACCAAAGAACATGCAGTAATACTGATGGAACCTACCAGTCACTATCATTATCCTCTTATGAAGGCATTTCAGGCGTCGAATTTGCCATTCTGTTTTATCAATCCGTATTTGATGAAAAAGTACGGTGATAACGAACTCAGAAAAGCCAAAACCGACAAAAAAGATGCCATCAGGATTGCTCAATATGCTTTGGAAAAATCATATTCACTGGTTCCAATTACTCCTGCTGATCAGAAATTTGATGATTTACGTTTTCTGTCCAGACAGTATAATCAACGAATATCTGTGCTTACCGTAAACAAAACACATCTTATTAATCTTCTTGATGAAACCATGCCCGGAATAACATCTTTACTGCCATTAAAAAGCCGGGATCCCGACAATTGTGTTCTTCTACGGTTTATAAAGCGTTTTAAATCCTTTGATAATATACAGAAAATGGGAAAAACCCGATTTCTGAATAGTTATCAAGTCCTGGTTCAAAAGACTACAGATCGATACGCCGGAGCAAAAGGACTTGCAATATATGAGCTAGCCTTAAATAGCATTACCACCCATGGTGAAAATCCCATTACTGCAATGGTACAGGAACAGTGTGTTGATCTTGTGTCTGCCTTCCAGAAAGCTGCCGATGAGATCAATCTTCAAATGCGGATCATAGCAGAGACCATACCTGAGTATAAAGTACTTCGCTCTATGGCCGGTGTGGGTGATCGCCTTGGCCCCATCATACTCGGAGAAATCGGTGACATCCGTCGTTTTCACAGCGGAAAGGCCTTAAATGCTTATGCTGGTAATGACGCTCCTCCGTATCAATCCGGTCAGTTCGAGAGCCGGAATCGTCACATCTCCAAACGTGGCAACCCGGCTCTCAGAAAAGCTTGTTTTGAGGTTATGCAGGCGCTCAAACTTACAAAACCTCAGGATGATCCTGTTTACCTTTTTCTGCTCAAAAAGGAACAGGAAGGGAAACCATACAACGTAGCCAAGATGGCTGCCGTTAATAAGTTCCTTAGGATCTACTACGCTCGTGCAATGGAGTTATATAAGTAAATCCGTCTGCTTTCATTATATCCGTTTACTGCCGGTCTGCAACAGCAGGTCTAATTAAAGTTACCCTTTTTTCTGTTCCAAAGGTGCTTTAAATCTTCTTGACAAACATTAGCAAGATTTGTCATCGTCTATAAAACTGAAAGATAATCAAAATAACTATTTCTTTCACAATATCATATCACATATCTCTGATTCATATAACGTAATAAAATCCCTCTGGGATTTACCGTTTCGTCCGGTACGGACGAAGGGTTTGGGCTTGCCCAACCGGGGTAGTCAGGGTTCTCCCTGACCAAGCGATGGTGAGTTGTTTACAATGAACCATCTCTGCTTGTTAAAACCTGTTATCGATATCCAAATCATGAAAATGATCATCTCCATTCTTAGTCCGTTTTTGTTCTGAATTGATTCCAGTCTCGCTAAGCCATTTTCGAGGGGATACGTGCGGTTTGTGGCATTTTTTGTATCTTAAACCTGATTTTTGACACATCACGACCATTTTTGCTTCTTAGGAGCCAAAAAGTGGCGCGCCATAATCTTGGGGATTCTCGCACTTTTTTGCATTTTTTGCCTCTTAAACCCGATTTTTGACACATCACGACCATTTTTGCCACTTAGGAGCCGAAAATGGCACGACACAATCTTGTGGATTCTCGCACTTTTTTGCATTTTTTGCTTCCTAAACCCGATTTTTGGCACTACACGACCATTTTTGCCACTTAGAAGCGATTTGTGGCAAAAAAGCCGGGAATCCCATGTCTCAATCGGATGAATCCTCGCCCGGATCATCTCTTCATTTCCGTTTCTTCCAAACAAAGGGATGCGAAAAACAGGAGCTAACAAGCAGAGATCGTAGGGCTCTATCCGTCCTACGATCGCTTGATCAGGGTTCCCCTGATAACCCATGTTGGGCAAGCCCAAACCCTTTGACCAAATTGGTCAAAACAGTAATTCCTGACGGATTTTATTACGGAAAAAATCGGAAAGGAGGAAACGGTAGTGATTAAAGTAACGGACTATGATAAAATGACTCTGCGGGATGCCCGAGAGTTATATATGTACCTTGAAAAGAAAGAAATACTGGAAAGCTATCGTTTTCCCTCCAAGCCCGGAAAAGACGGGTACTATCGGATCTATGTTTCCGATCCGTCCAAAAAGACAGGACGAAAGCAACTTTTTGCCAAGACCATAACGGAACTTCAGGATAAAGTATATGAGCACGAGAAGGGAATAACGGGAAGGACCAAGAAAACCTTCCGCGAAGTCTACATTTTCGTACTGGATGAAAAACTCAGATATGTGAAGGATCCGGAGAAACTGCTCAGCGCACAGAATTCGGTCAGCGTTCTCAAGTCCTACTACAAGAGGTATTTTGAAGGGACGGATTTTGAGGGACGTTATATCGACACGATCTCGAAAAGCGATATCGAGGAGATCATCTATTATAATATGAAGAGATACTCCCTGCGTGAGAAAGCGCTGAATTCTCTCAAAAGCATTTTGAAAGCATCATTCGAGCTTGCTTACGAGCAATATTGGATCCAGGAGAATCCGTTTACGCGGATAAACTTCAAAAAGTTTAGCGGTATGATCGTAAGAGAGGCTGCCATTGAAAAACGCGTACACTCTGAAGCGGATATGAAACGGATTCTGAAGGAAATACACAGGATGCAGGAGAAAAAGCCCGGTTGCGTACCGGCATATGCGCTGGAGATGCAGATTCTGATGGGCGCAAGACGTGGAGAGATTCCACCGCTTCGCAGGTCTGACGTTCACGAACGATATGTTTTGATCTCCCGGGAACAGATCACGGTCAAGAAGCATGATGATGTTCCGGAGCACTTTGAGATCGTGGAACATACCAAAACATACAAAAACAGGCAGTTTCCCATTACAGAGAGCCTGAAGGAGTTTTTGGAACGTCTGTATCAGATGCTGGATCAATACTATCCGGAAAGCGAGTTCCTGTTTCCTGCCGATAACGAAAACGGCGTAATCAATAACAATGCCGTATATCATTTTTATTACCGGCTTTGTCAGAGGCTTTCCATTCCGATCAGCAGAGACCTGATCAAAGGAACACATTCTTTTCGCAGAAATGCGATCACGGATGTGATCAATGCATCAGGCGGCAACCTGATCCTGGCAGCGGAGTTGTTTGGAAATTCGCCGGAAGTGGCGAAAAAGAACTATTATACCGGGGTCAATACGAACTTAGCTCTCGAGGCATTAAACCAAAGAACGTTTTCTTAACCAAATCTTAACCAAAATCTTAACCAAATTCGCGGCTTTGTCACAAAATGACAGATGCCGAAAACCAGTAAAATCAATGGTTTCCGGCATCAAAGATCCGTCGGCGTGACAAGATTTGAACTTGCGGCCTCTACGTCCCGAACGTAGCGCTCTACCAAACTGAGCCACACGCCGATCTCGCCGGTGAAACCGATATGACTTGCACCGCGAACAGTCCTAGTATACCATATTAATCGAAAAATTCAACATAAAAACAAAAAAAAGCACCAACACCCCGGCATAGGCCGAAACATCGGTACTTCAAATGCGCGATCAGGGGCTCGAACCCTGGACACCCTGATTAAGAGTCAGGTGCTCTACCAACTGAGCTAAGCGCGCATGCCCATATTTGACGCAAGTGTTATTATATTATATGGATGACATAATTGCAAGCGGATTTTTAAAAAAACATGAAAAAACCTTTACTATATGAAAAACGCGGAACGGAGAGGGTTTATGATCATAGATACACACGCACATTATGATGATGAAAGATTTGATACAGACAGGGATGAACTCCTTCTCAAACTGCAGGAAATGCATATGATCGCGGTCAATGCGTGCACAGACAGAAGAAACTGTGAGGTAAACCTGCAGATGGTGGAAAAATACGCGTGTCTCTATGGAATGATCGGGATCTATCCGGAATATGTGGACCAACACACGGACGCGGATCTGAACCGGATGAAGGAGATGGCATCCCATCCGAAGATCGTGTCGATCGGGGAGATCGGACTTGATTATCATTGGGAAGAAAATCCCCCTAAAGAAGTACAGATCGAATGGTTCAGGAAACAGATCCGGCTTGCAAAAGAGGTGCATCTGCCGATCAATGTGCACAGCAGGGATGCCGCCGAAGATACGCTGGATGTGATCCGCAGCGAAAACGCAAAAGAATGCGGCGGGATCATTCACTGTTTTTCCTACAGTCCGGAGATCGCCAGGGAGTATGTAAAGCTCGGATTCTATCTGGGGATCGGAGGGGTTGTGACTTTTTCCAATGCGAAAAAACTAAAAGAAGTCGTGAAAGCCGTACCGGTCGAAAACATCGTTACGGAAACGGATTGCCCGTACCTGGCGCCGGTGCCGCACAGGGGTGAACGCAACAGTTCCCTGTATCTGCCGGCTGTTCTGGAAGCGATCGCCGGGCTGAAAGGGCTTTCGACGGAAGAAGTCGAACGGATCACGGAAGAAAACGCCAGAAAGGTATACGGAATATGAGCATGCTGGTAAAACCACAGGAAACATTGGATATTTTACGCAGACATCAGTTTTCTGTCCAAAAAAAATACGGGCAGAATTTCCTGATCGATGCACATGTGCTGGATAAGATACTGGATGCAGCCGACATTCAGGCGGATGATTTTGTCCTGGAGATCGGACCGGGCATCGGAACAATGACACAGGGGCTTTGCCGGCGTGCGCGGGAAGTGGTGGCGATCGAGATCGACAAGGAGCTGATCCCGATCCTGAAAGAGACTCTGTCCGCATATGACAATGTGTCGGTCATCAATGCAGACGTGCTCAAAACGGATCTGCGCGGGCTGATCAGTGAGAAAAATGCGGGAAAGCCCGTGAAGGTGGTCGCGAATCTTCCTTATTATATCACGACACCCATTATCATGAATCTTCTGGAGGAGCAGCTGCCCCTTCACAGCATAACGATCATGGTGCAGAAGGAAGTGGCGGAGCGGATGCAGATCGGTCCCGGTACGAAAGAATACGGAGCCCTTTCTCTGGCAGTGCAGTATTATGCCAAGCCGGAGATCGTTGCGAATGTGCCGGCGAACTGCTTTACGCCGCGTCCGAAAGTGGGATCTGCGGTGATCAGGCTGACCCTGCATGACAAACCGCCGGTAGATGCAAAGGATGCATCCCACATGTTCCGGCTGATCCGGGCTTCTTTTAACCAGCGCCGCAAGACGCTCGTAAACGGACTGTATAACGCGCCGGATCTGCATTATGACAAAGAACAGATCGCAGAGGTGTTAAAAGACATGGGACTTTCGGAAGATGTCAGGGGGGAAACGCTGACGTTAGAACAGTTTGCAGGACTGTCCAATCGCCTTTTGACATTGAATAAGACGTATGATACACTAAAGTAGAATGTGTAGATGTTGTTGTTTTGGGGATGGCGAGACACAACATCTGTTCATTGCGGGGTATAAGGGAATCCCGCAAGATTATAGGGGTCAGGTGAGATCAATTGGACAAATACGAATATCAGGTTTGCGCCGATCAGATTAAAACCTTTTTCGACGAACAACGGTTCGCCGAAGCAATGGAGATTGCTGATAAGATCGATTGGAGACGCGTCAAGTCCGTTTCCATGCTTTGTACCGTCAGCAAAGTTTACAGATATAATGAACGTTACGATGAGAGCCGGGAAATCCTTCTTCTGGCTTATGACCGTTACCCTGAAAGTCGCACGATCGTGTACGATCTGTGCGAACTTTCTATTGTTATGAACGATGTGGTTTCCGCGGTTGAGTATTACAAGCAGTACATGCGGATCGCACCGGATGATACGAACAGCTATATTCTCTTATATAAGATCTATGAAGCCCAGGATGTGACCCTGGAAGAACGGATCCAGGTACTGGAGGAGTTCAAAAAGCGGGATTACAAAGAACAGTGGGCATATGAACTGGCATATCTATATCATAAAACAGGCCAACAATCCAAATGTATCGCAGAATGTGATGAACTGATCCTATGGTTTGGCGAAGGCGAATACGTTCGCAAGGCCATGGAACTGAAGATGGAACACACGGATCTGACGCCCGAACAGAGGCGGAAGTATGAAGGCCGGCCGAAACAGCAGATCGTCGAGGGCTACGGACAGCCGATCCAGGGACCGTATGATCCGCAGCAGGCGTATGGTTATCCGAATTATCCCGCACAGGACCTGTATGGACAGAACGGCTATGTTGCGCCGCAATACAATCAGCCGGATTACGGAGAGAACATTCAGGTACAGCCGGTCAATCCCGGAAAATACAGCACGATGAACCTGCAGGAGGAACTGGCGCGCAGCATGGAAGCATTCATGGCACAGCAGGGCCAGGATATGCAGGGACCTTATTACGGACAGACATCGGCGCTGTATGAACCTGCGGAAGCAGAGAATCCTTATGCCAATCCGTATGGAAACGCATATGAAACATCTTTTTCACAGCAGAATGATATTTCCCGCCAGATGTATGAACAGGGCACCTATGAACCGGTGATCTCTTCCGAGCCGACAGGCCCGGTCGGACCTGTTATGCCACAGCAGGAACAGTTCGTGCAACAGCCGGTTCAGGCAATGCCGCAACAGGCACAGGCTATGCCACAGCAACCACAGCCTATGCCGCAGCAAGCACAGCCGCGTGAACTGGATGTGATCTCTACCGGGAAGAAGTTTGAGTCCATTCTCCAGCAGGAATACGACGGCCAGATCTCCTTAAGCCTGCCGGATACGGAGATGGTGGAACGGCAGATCACAGGCCAGATCAATCTGGATGATATCTTAAACGGTTTTGAAGACCGCAAGAGGGAAACCGAACAGAAACAGGAAGAAGAACGCAGACAGGAACGCGAACGCCGCAGAGCAGAACAGAGACAGTCCATGAACGAGACAGGCGATATCCTGACGCAGCTCGCAGGCGTGATCCCCGGATCAACGGCAGGTACGTTGCCCTCCGGCCGCATCCTGACGCTGGAAGAAGAATACGGCGGAAATCTTTCCAAGATCAGAGAGGAAGACAGCCGGGCGATGGAAGAGGCCGCCAAAGAAGCATCACAGGTGACCGGACCGATCCCGGATCCGCTGCCTGAAGCCGGTCAGGAAATGCCTGCCGAAGAGACAGTGCCTGCAGAGGAACCTGTATTCATACCGGAACAGACGGAAGAAGTAATGACGGAGCCGGTTGCAGAAGCCGCAGAACCGGCAACGGTTCCGGATGCAGAACCGGCACCTGAGCCGTTTGTACAGAATACAGAGGAAATGCCCGCAGAGGAGACAGTGCCTGCAGAGGAACCTGTATTCATACCGGAACAGACAGAAGAAGTAATGGCGGAGCCTGTTGCAGAAGCCGCAGAACCGGCACCCGGACCGTTTATGCAGAATACACAGGAAATGCCGCCCGCAGATATGCAGGATCCGATGGCTGTCTACGAGGGCATGGACTTTGGCGAGGTAGAAGAGATCGAGGATATCGAACAGCCGGAAGATCTGGACGATATGCTCAAGACCGGCAATATGCCGATCGCCGATATCGAACGCATCGCCCGTGCCAATTACGAAGCCGGCATTGAAGCTGAGGAAGAGGAACCGAAACGGCGGAACCATCCCAGCTATATGACGTTAGAAGAAGCCGTACACAGCAGGCGGGAATTCAACGAAAGCGAACAGCACATTTTTGTGCGTTTTGAAGGGATCGAATCCTTGAAAGCGCAGATCGTGGATGCCATGGATGCGCTGAGTATGGAGGCGCATCACGGAAACGTGATCGTTACGGGGGCGGATAATTCCGGCCGTAAGAGTCTGGCACTGGACATCGTGAAGGCGATCCAGAACAGGGACAGCGTCTTTTCGGGCAAAGTGGCGAAGATCTCGGGAGAGGCGCTGAACAAAAAGAACATTCCGATCACGATCAAGAAGTTGCGTAACGGTGCACTGATCGTGGAAAATGCAGGCGGACTGACACTGGAATCTGTCAATATCATCACAGATGCACTGCGCCAGGAAACGGAGCCGGTACTCGTTGTACTGGAAGGCTCCGGAGAATCCATGCTTCCGATCATTCACGGTTCCAGATATATGCCGGAAGTATTTGATGCAAGGATCGATATTGCACCTTACACCAACGATGACCTGGTGGCATACGGCAAGGGTTACGCCAAGGAACAGGAGTACAGCATTGATGAGATGGGCATGCTGGCACTCTACACAAGGATCGGCGAGATGCAGTCTCTGGAGCATCAGGTTTCCATCGATGAGGTACGGGAGATCGTGGATGCCGCCATCAAGCACGTGGACCGTAAGAACATGGCGCACTTCATGGATGTTCTTTTGGCAAAACGTTATGATGACGATGATTATATCGTATTGAGAGAGAAGGATTTTATCAACTGATCCGGCAGCAGGCCGGTTAAGACGGTGTTTGGGAAAGAGGGGGTACTATATGCCAAAGATCACAAAGACACCGTTCATCACCGAATATGACCAGTATCTGTTCGGGGACGGAACGCATTATGAGATCTATAAGAAGCTGGGAGCGCACCTTGCCAAAAAGAACGGGCAAAACGGTGTTTATTTTGCCGTATGGGCACCTAATGCAAGAGCGGTCAGCGTAGTGGGTGATTTTAACGGATGGTCGGAAGAGGAAACGCCGATGACCAGGCTGGAGCCGCTCGGGATCTACGAGACGTTCGTTCCGAATCTTGATGTGGACGAATTATATAAGTATGTGATCGTTTCCGCAAACGGGGAAAAGCATTACAAAGCCGATCCGTTTGCCAACAAAGCTGAACTGCGTCCGGGAACCGCATCGATCGTGACGGATCTGAAAAAGATCCGCTGGAGCGATGGCGTCTGGATGAAAAAAAGAGCTGAAAAGACCATGCAGAAAGAGCCGATGGCGATCTACGAATGCCATATCGGTTCCTGGATGCGCCATCCCGGCAGGACAGATGAAGGATTCTACACCTACAAGCAGTTTGCCGACAGGATCACGGACTATCTGCTGGATATGCATTACACGCATATTGAGCTGATCGGCATCGCGGAACATCCCCTGGATGCATCCTGGGGCTATCAGGTTACGGGATATTTTGCACCGACGACCCGGTACGGTTCGCCGGAAGAATTTGCATATCTGATTAACAAACTCCACAAAAACAACATCGGTGTGATCTTAGACTGGGTTCCCGCACATTTCCCGCGCGACGAGCACGGCCTGGCCAATTTTGACGGAACACCGTTATATGAATATGCCGATCCCAAGAAGGGAGAACATCCGGACTGGGGAACGAAGATCTTTGATTACGGTAAGAGTGAAGTCAAGAATTTCCTGATCGCCAATGCGATCTTCTGGTGTAAGGAATTCCATATCGACGGACTGCGCGTGGACGCGGTCGCATCCATGCTTTACCTCGATTACGGCAAAAAAGACGGGCAGTGGATCGCCAATAAATACGGCGAGAACAAGAATCTGGAAGCGATCGAATTCTTCAAGCATCTGAATTCCCTGCTGCTTGGCATGTTCCCGGGCGTCATGACGATCGCGGAAGAATCCACGGCATGGCCGGGCGTAACGGATGCACCGGAAAACGACGGCCTTGGTTTTTCCTTTAAGTGGAATATGGGCTGGATGCACGATTTCTGTGACTATATGAAGCTGGATCCGCTGTTCCGCAGGGACAATCATTATAAGATGACGTTCGCGATGAGTTATAACGAGTACGAGAACTACATTCTGGTACTCTCCCATGACGAAGTCGTTCATCTGAAATGTTCCATGCTGAACAAGATGCCGGGCTACTATTCGGACAAATTTGCAAACCTGAGAGTCGGTTATACATATATGCTCGGCCATTCCGGAAAGAAGCTCCTGTTCATGGGGCAGGAATTCGGACAGGATTCGGAGTGGGACGAGAAAAAGGAACTGGACTGGGCGCTTCTCGATGATAATCTGCACGCCGGACTGCAAAGTTATGTGCGCGAACTGCTGCATCTGTATTCCAAGTACCCCTGCCTCTATGAGATCGACAGGGAGCCGAGAGGGTTTCTGTGGATCAATGCGAATGACACCTATAAGAGCATTTACAGTTTTGTCAGGTACGGGGAAAATCACAAGAACAATCTGCTGTTCGTGATGAACTTTACACCGATCCAGAGAGACGATTACAGGGTCGGCGTTCCCGAGGCAAAGAAATACAAACTCCTGCTGAATTCCGACGAAGAGCGCTTCGGCGGAAACGGCGCGAAACGTGACGAATGGTATGTGGCTGAGGATATCCCCTGGGATACACAGGAGTATTCAATCGCTTATCCCCTGCCTGCTTACGGAGCTGCCGTGTTTGTATTCTGATCAAAAAAAGAAAAAGGCTGTCGCAGGATCGGGTGTACGATCTGCTGCGGCGGCCTTATTTTATGGCCGTATCATGAAAAAGATCAAAAATGCGAAAAACAGAATAAGACCGGTCCTGGCAGGGTTCCTCGCTGCTTCTTTTGTGCTGTCCGGCTGCGGCGCAGGAGAAGTAAAAGAACCGGAAACGATAGATCGCACCATTTACCGGAAGGCGGACTACCAGACGACAGAAGTCAAGCGCGGGGATATGCAGCCGACGATCAGCCTGAAACTGAAAGCGAGACTCGCTGACCAGGTGCAGTATTCCGTGGATCTGACAGATGCGGAAGTCGAGGAAGTGTATGTCAATGCCGGAGAGTTTGTGAAAAAGGGGCAGCTGCTGGTTTCTTTTGAGTCGGAAAAGACCAAAAAAGCCATTGATGAATACAGCAGCGAACTGGAAGAAAAACAGCTGCTGCTCGATCATTATACCCGCCTGTCCCTCTATGATCTGCAGCCCAGGGATTACATCGTAAAGGAAAAAAAGGAATATCCTCTGTATCAGCAGCAGGAGGATGAGATCATCGCAGACCGTGACAAAGAAGACAAACTCAGAAAGTATGTGGATTATGAACTGACACTGCAGCAGCTTCAGGAAGACGTAAAGGTTGCGGGACTGTTCCTGCAGGAAGAAAAAAACAGGCTGGAAAAGTGCCAGCTGAAAGCGGAAGACGATGGCGTGATCACCTATATCAGCAAGAGCCTTTTGTCCGGCTATGCGGAGCCCGGAAGTCTCCTGATCACGGAAACCTGTGGAGAAAACACATACGAAGCATATACGGATGATGATTACGATTTCCGGATCGGCGATGTTTACACAGCTGAAAAAGCCGGGCTGACATATGAAATGGAAGTGATCGGGATCGAACCGGAGGAAAACGGCAGCGGCCGGACCATTGTATTTGCACCGGATGAAACGCTGTTAAACCCGCCGGAGGGCGATTCGCTGGATATGCAGATCGGAAAAGATGTTCTGCGGGATGTCGTATACGTGGAAAAAAGCGCCATCCATAACAATGAGCAGTCTGCATTTGTATATCTCCTGTCTGAACAGGGATTTTTGGATCCCGTATATGTCCGGACGGGCGAGGAAGTGGAAGGAATGGTCGTGATCAAAGACGGCCTTACGGGCGGTGAAGAGGTGGCATTGATAAAATGAGCAGAAAGCACGGAATAAAAATCATACTCTGCACGCTTACGGCTCTGTCTCTGCTCTGTGGCTGCGAAGAGACGGTCGAGGTGCCGGCTCTTATCGAACCGGTTTCTGCCAACGAGGCATACCGGCCGGTCGAAAAGCGCATGATCGGCAAGATGATCGTGGAAGTCGGTAACGTTGTGCCGACGGAATACTGTCACTATTACCGCAAGGTCACCGTACTCAAAGAGATCTGCTGTGATGTGGGACAGTATGTCAATGAAGGAGATATCCTTGCAACGGCTGACATAGAGACACTGCAGCACGAACTGGAGGATGTGGCGGCTGAACGCGCGCTCTGTGTAAGCCTGCATGATGCCAGACAGCCGTTATATGCGCTGAATCAGGATCTGGTCGAGATCGATAAAAAGAGCTGTGTCAATGTGGAGGATTTCAAAGGCGCTGCCGATTGTGAGAACCGTCTGAACATGGAAAAGGAAAACTATGTTTATGACGAGAAGCTCTATGAATACATGCTGAAACAGTACGACAAAAAGATCGCGGAGATCAACAAGGATATCAATGACGGCAGCCTGAAGGCCAGATGCTCCGGATATGTTACCTATATCAAGGATACGGCGAAGGACAACGTTGCAAAGATCAACGAGGCAGTCGTGATCATTGCAGACAATACGGATACCTATATTGAGGTTCCGGACCTGAACCTGGATAATTACCTGTACCGGAATTACGAGTATAAATATGCCATGATCGGGGCAGAGGAAGTCCCGATCGAAGAATATGTCTATACCGGGGATGAATCGGTTTATGCCATGGCGCAGGGCAGTTATCCGAATATCCGTTTCAAGGCAAAAACACAGGACCGTCTCTATGTGGGTGAATCCGTTGTCCTGTGCTTTTATGCCAAAAAAAGAAATAAGGAACTGTGCGTCGGCAATGATTCGATCAACAGTGACGAAGGCGGCAGCTATGTGTATGTGAAAGGCAAAGACGGTGAGAAGGAGAAACGCTATTTCACGAACGGTCCTTCGGATGACTATTACACGACGGTCATTGACGGACTTGAAGAGGGCGAGGAAGTCTTCTATGTGCAGGAAGCTGCTTCTCCGGCCAGATTCAATGAATATAAGGTAGAAAGAACCGATCATGTACAGATGCTTGAGAGCAAGGATATCAAAAAGGCGGAGACACTGAACACCGCTTATTTTGCACCGTGCAGCGGGACTGTTGAGGAGATCCCGGTGGAAGCCGGCAGCAAAGTCAGCAAAGGTGATGTTCTGATGGTGATCGACAGCGGCGGCGGTGCGGCTGCCATCAGTGAGATTGAAAACGAGCGTAAACGTGCTGCTTCCGAATATGAGAAAAAGATCAACAGTCTCGATCAGGAGGCTTACGACCTTACCGCACAGATCAAAGTAACGACGCTTGAGACAGCCAACTATCATCTGTGCGAACCGGAGTACCGTTTCCAGACGGAACGGATGAAAGATCAGGCAAAGATCGCCGTTATAGAAAAACAGCTTGCGCAGATCGAATATGAAGCAGATACACAAAAATACAACCGGCAGCTTGCGAGGATCCGCAAGAACAACGACGGGAAAGGAAAGATCAGCATCGTAGCCGAGGAGGACGGGATCGTTTCGAAAGTCTATGTGAAAAAAGGGACCCTGATCAAAAAGGATGAAGAGAACGATCTTCTGCTCTCTTTATCCGAAAACAGTCCGGACAAGATCGCCCTGAATGTATCCAAAACGGTTGCGCTTGCGATCACCGGGAAAACACAGGGCATTGCGGCGATCGGAAGCAGTGTACAGATCACAACGGATGAAAAAGACGTGCATTACGGCGGTAAATGTATCAGTAATGCATGGAACGGGAAGAGTTATGCGTTCACGTTGGAAGACAAGGCGAGGGTTTCGAGCGTGATCATGGACAAAAAATCCAATGGTGTGATCATCGTACAGATGGAACAGTCTGATTTTACCGACACGGTGAACCTGAAGAACTGCCGTGCATTTGTAAATACCATGACACTGAAGGACGCGATCGTCTTACCGGGAGAAATGGTTTATACGGAAGAAGTCAAGAGCGGAAGCGTAAAGAGAGACTATGTCTGGAAGCTCATAGACGGGGCGCCCGTGAAGGAATACGTGATCAAAGGAACGGATTTCGGGATCGGCAACGGACAGAACACAGTCATTTTATCCGGCGTGTCCGAAGGGGACATACTGGCTGACGAGATCAATCAAATGTAGGACCTGCCATGTTTCAACTCATCATCAACAAGATCAGGAATAAAAAACTTCTGAACAGCAGCCTCTTAGCCGGCGTGATCCTTTTGGGGGCTTTTTTGTGTATTTATCCGATGTTCCTGAAGGGAAGCCTGAACCGGCTGCTGCAGACGCTGTTCACGGATCATATCCGTACCGAGAATGAATATCCCGCAGTGCTTTGCCGCGATGAAACGGTTTCCTTTGAGCAGATCGGGTCGGCAGAAAAGAGCGCCGGTGAAATGACCGCCCTCGGACAGGAATGGAATCTCGCGCTTGGAAATTCTGCCCTGCAGGAACAGCAGATCCTGCATGCCCGCGGCGGAAATGCGACCCGTTCTTTCGGAAGCGGTTCCAAAATGATCGACCTGGGATTCATTCCGCAGCTGTATGATCACGCGGATGTGGTCTATGGCGTTCCGGCCGATCAGGCGGCAAGCTCGGAAAATGCGTTTGTAAAGAACGCACTGGCAAACGGTGCCATTCCGTGTGTGATCTCACAGACGACCATGGATAATTACGAACTGGTCGTAGGCGAGGAACTTACCATTAAGTTCAGGATCTATGACGATGAGGCGCCGGAACCGGTTTTCGTGGTATGCGGGATCATAGAGGAAAAAGAAGAGGACGCCCTCTTCTGGTATCACAGGCTGTCAGAATATGATAAGACACTGTTCTTTACAGAGGGTGATTTTACAAAGATCATAAAAGAAAACGAACTTCCGGAGATCACTCTGACAGAGGCCGAACTGTTCAATTACACGATGATCGACAGCGAAAGCGTGCAAAAGGATCTTCAGTACCTGAACCGGCTTATGAAAGAGGATCCCTGTATCAGCACCAACTTTCAATCCCTGTTAAGATCGTACACAGAGCAGGAAAAAGAGATCAGCATGATCCTGTTTACGTTTGAACTGCCGATCGTTGCACTGCTTCTGCTGTTCCTCTATATGGTATCCGGCCGTATCCTGGAAATGGAAACAACGGAGATCGCCATGTTGAAAAGCCGCGGTGTCAGCAGGGGAAGGATCATCGGGATCTATGTTCTGCAGTCTGCCTGTATCGCCGGTGCAGGCTGTCTGATCGCGCTGCCGGTGGGATTCCTGTTATGCAGGCTGGCAGCAGGGACCAATGCGTTCCTGTCTTTTTCCATGAAAGATACGAGTACCTATGCGTTTTCCTGGATGATGCTGCCTTTTGCGCTGATCGCATTTCTTTTAGCAGTTCTGTTCATGACGCTGCCGGTCATCAGCCTTTCCAAACTGACCATCACGGACCGTAAAAACCTGCGCATTTCGGTTTTTCACAAACCGTTCTGGGAAAAATACTTTTTGGATATCATCCTGTTGGCAGTATCGGGGTACCTGCTCTATAACTACTATAAACAAAGAGATGTGATGTCATCCACGATCATTTCCGGTGGCGGCATCGACCCTGTGATCTTCCTGAATTCTTCCCTGTTTATCTTTTCCTGCGGCCTTGTTCTCTTAAGACTGACGGGATATCTGGTGCGCCTGATCTACCGGATCGGCCGTAAACACTGGTCCAGTGCGAATTATATCGCGTTCATGCAGATCATCCGCGGCGGCAGGAAACAGGGATTCATTTCCGTCTTTCTGGTCATGACGATCGCCATGGGTGTTTTCAATACCAATCTGGCACGTACCGTAAATGAGAACATGGAAAGACGGATCGAATACAATACGGGTTGTGACCTGCAGATCCAGGAGCCCTGGCAGCTGATGATGATCCGCGGACAGACGGAAACGGCCTGGAGTTATCGCGAGCCTGATTTCTTAAGATATGATGTGCTGCGCGACTATGGCGCACAGAGCATGACAAGAGTGCTGCGGGATGATAAAACGGATATCATCATCGGTTCCAAAGTCGAGAAGGGGAATACCCTGTACGGTATTCAGACAAAGGAATTCGGGGAAACAGCCGTCCTGCAGGATAACGTAAACGACAGGCACTGGTTTTATGACCTGAACGAACTGGCAAAGGATCCGAAAGGTGTGATCATTTCATCGAACCTTGCGAAAAAGCACGGCCTGAAGGTGGGAGACAAACTCAAGTACGCAAGATACAGCCCGATCAGCGATAAGGAACCTTATGCGGAAACACAGGCAAGGATCGTCGGGATCGTGGACGCGTTTCCGGGATATGAGAGCACGGAATATACAATGAATGCAGAGGGCAAGGCAGAGGCCGGAGAACGGTATCTGCTGGTTGCCAATTACGCGAATGTCGTGAGCGAATTCACGCAGACGCCATATACGGTCTGGGTGCGCTTAAGCGAGGGAGCGGATCCTCAAAAGATCAGGGAAGTATTACGGGATAAGATCGGGGAACTGAAGCGGGTTGATTTTGCAGAAGAAGATATCCAGGCCATGCGGGATTCGGCCATGCTTCAGATCACGAACGGTATGTTTTCGATCGGCTTCATCATCTCCCTGCTGATCTGCGTGATCGGTTTTCTGATCTACTGGGTACTGACGATCCGGGAGAGGGAACTGCTTTACGGCATCTACCGCGCGATGGGTATGACCATGCGCGAGATCGTGACCATGCTGATCACGGAGCAGGTGTTCAGTTCCCTGTTAGCCGCCCTGACGGGATTTGGCGTCGGTGCGCTGACCACGGTTTTGTTCACGCGGCTGATCTCGATCGTATACCTGCCGCGGAAACACAATCTGCCGCTGATGATCTTTGTACAACCCTATGACAGTATCCGTATGGTTGTGATCATCGGCGTGGCGTTTGCCGTATGCTTTATCATCATGCGCCGCCTGATCCGCAACATGAACATTACCGTGGCATTGAAGATGGGGGAAGACTGATATGGATCTCATGATCGAAACCAAAAACATTCATAAAAGTTTTCCGCTTGGAAACGGAGAAAGCCTTGAAGTTCTGAAGGGGATAAACCTGCAGATCGAAAAGGGAAAACTGACGATCTTAAAAGGCAGGTCCGGTTCGGGCAAGACCACGCTTTTAAATATCCTAAGCGTTCTGGATGAACCGACGGAGGGCGAGCTGATCATAGACGGGGAGAATATGAACGAGGCAGGAGAAAAACGCCGCGAAAAGATCCGCCGCTATGATATGGGTTTTGTTTTTCAGGCCGTTGCTCTCGTTCCGATCCTTTCCGCCTATGAGAATGTGGAATTCGGTATGAAACTGGCCGACTATCAGGGGGACAGGGATCAGCGGATCCGGGAAGTGCTCCGGATCGTCGGACTGCAGAAGCGTATGAACCATATGCCGGCGCAGCTCTCCGGCGGGGAGATGCAAAGAGTTGCCATTGCCAGGGCAGTCGGACACAGTCCCAAGATCATTTTTGCGGATGAACCGACGGGAGCGCTGGATACGGATTCCGGGATCGCGGTGATGAAACTGTTCCGGGAACTGGTTGAAAAAGAACATATCACGATCGTTATGACCACGCACGACCCGAACCTGATGGAACTGGGCGATGTGGTATACGAAATGGAAGACGGAGATATCAAACGTGTCGGAAGAGAAGAAGAGTGAAGACATCCTGGTCTGTGACGGCCTGGTGAAGATCTTCAAAACAGAAGATGTCGAAGTGATGGCGCTCCAGGGACTCGATCTGAAGATCAAAAAAGGAGAACTGGTCGCGATCATCGGCAAGAGCGGTAGCGGAAAAAGTACCCTGCTCAACATGATCGGCGGGCTGGACAGACCGACGGCGGGCCGTATTTACGTGGACGGGAAGGATCTGTTTGCCATGAATGAAGCCCAGCTGGTATCGTACCGCAAAAGTACGGTCGGTTTTGTCTGGCAGAACAGCGCCCAGAATCTTTTTCCGTATCTGACGGCACTGCAAAATGTGGAAGCCCCGCTCTATTTTGAAAAAATGAGTGAAAAAGAACGCCGTGAAAAGGCAGGCCGTCTGCTGGAACTGACAGGGATCGCCCATCGCGCGCAGTCCTACCCCGGGCAGCTGTCCGGCGGGGAACAGCAGAGAGTCGCGATCGCGGTTGCGCTTGCCATGGATCCGAAGATCCTGCTTGCCGATGAGCCGACAGGTGCCGTGGATTCCAAAACGAGCGACATGATACAGGATCTGTTCCGTAAACTGAACAGGGAACTCGGCCTCACGGTGATCATCGTGACGCATGATATCAGCCTTGCCAACAAGGTATCCCGCGTGATCATGGTCTCAGACGGGAAGATCAGTACGGAAAAGATCATGAAGGAAAAATACCGGCAAAAGCTCGACGAACTTTCCACCGAAAATCTGCAGGAGATCGATTCCCACGAGGAATACTCCGTTCTCGACAAAGCCAGACGCGTACAGCTGAGCGAAGATGTCTTAAAAGAAGCAGGGATTGATTCCCACATGGTGCGCGTCGAGGTTTCTGACGGAAAGATCATCATTTCCAAATAATCCTCTAAAGATTTGAAAACAAACATCCGAAATAAAAAGTACAATGATCAGGTTCTGAGGATTTTTTATGAGAGTAGATCTGCAAAATATCAATCAGAACGTTGACACGGAAAAAACCGCATACAGAGTACCGGGGCAGGAAAATGACGCAAGGATGGCGGAGTTTGCTTCGGGATACATGTTAGACATTATGGGCAGCGTTACGGATAACCTGACATATGAGGACGACGGTCTGAAGTCTGCACAGGACTTCATGCAGGAAGCCGGACGGTTAGATGTTACGCAACAGCGAAATTATATGGCCGTAATGTCTAATTCCATGTCAACGGAAGATTTCGCAAAATTACAGGAAGAAGGATACCACCCGGGAGAGATCGCGGTCGAGGATCTTGTTACCAATCTGGACAAGATCAAAGCCGCCATGGCAGGATCCGGAACGGTGATCGAAGGCTATAACGATGACTTAAGCGCGGAGGATCTTGAACGGATCACCGGCAGTCAGGCTGCTGCGCAGGAGATCGCGGACGCGCTCACAGGGAATGACCTTCCGGTAACGGAAGACAATGTGAGAAACATCACCGAAGCGTTAAGCGAAGCGGAACAGATCGAAAAGATCACGGACGGCATGATGCGCTTCCTGGTGAAAAACCATGTAGAGCCCACGATCGAAAATCTCTACAAAGCGGAATTCTCCGCAGGAGAAGATACGGGGCGCGGACACGGAACTTACTACCGCGATGCGGATAACGGATACGTTACAAAGAGAGCGGATGAGATCAACTGGGACCAGATCCAGGATCAGGTAGATAAGGTTGTGGAATCCGCAGGTCTTGCGGGCGATGAGAACGCGGGCGAAGAAGCCAGATGGACGATCGAGGCGGGTATCCCGCTGACGGCACAGAATTTAAGAGAGTTGCACGATCTGAGACAGCTGGTATTTCCGAAGGAACGGGAAGAACTGCTGCAGACGGTCACATCGGCCATCGCAGCCGGCAGGAAGCCGCAGCAGGCAAATCTCTTAACGGATGACCAGAGAGCTGAGATCACCCATAAAAGAATTCTGGAAGAAACCCGTTTACAGATGAGTATCGAAGCAAACCGTTCCTTATTGAGAAAGGGACTGACGATCGATACCAGGGAACTGGAACGCGCCGTGGAACAGTTAAAAGAAGCGGAAGCGGAACTGTTCGGAGAAGCCATGGACGTGATCACGCAGATCGCGAACCAGCCGGCGGAATCCATCCAGAAAGCAGTATTTGATACCTCTTCCTTCACGCTCCTTGAACTGCGTGATATCGGAAAACCCATACAGGCCACATATGAGCAGGCCATGAAGACATACGAGGCAGTCTGGACGGCTCCGAGAGCCGATCTGGGAGATTCCATCAGTAAGGCGTTCCGCAATGTGGACGATATCCTTACCGACCTGCAGGAAGAGATCAACGAAGTGAACCGGAAAACGGTGCGGATCATGGGCTACACGGAGACACCGGTAACGGAAGAGAACTTTGAAAAGATACAGAGCGCGACCAAAGCGGTTCTGGATGTGATCGAGCAGATGACGCCGGAGCGCACGCTCATGATGATCCGCGAAGGATTCAATCCGCTGGAAGAGAATATATACGATCTGCTGTCGCAGCTGAAACAGAGACCGGAAGACGAAAGGGCGGAGCGCTACAGCGAATTCATCTGGAAACTGGATAAGAGCGGCAAAGTCACAGAAGCGGAAAAAGACGCTTACATCGGACTGTACAGACTGCTCAGACAGATAGAAAAGAATGACGGCCGTCCGATCGGGGATGTGATACAGTCGGATGAAGAACTGACGCTGCAGAACCTGCTTTCCGCAGTCCGCACGCGCAAGGCGACCGGCATGGATCTTTCGATCGACGATGCATTCGGAACCCTGTCGGAATTAAAGGACAGCGGCACTTCCATCAGCGCACAGATCACGGATGCGTTTGAGAGGATTCTGCAGACAGCAAAAGATGCCGAGACCGAGCGGGAATATGCAAAACTCTTAAAGCAGGAAAGCATGGAAGCGGCAAAGGTTTCCGATGCAGCGGTCAGAACCCTTCTGGAAGCGGAACTGCCGGTAAGCACGGACAACCTTCTTGCGGCGCAGGCCCTGCTCCAGTCCCGTTCCGATCTGTTTAAGAAACTGCACAACCTGCGGGATGAGAAGAAAGATGAGAAGCAGGAAGAACTTCGCGAAAAGCTGACGGATTTTGTGGAGCATCTGGATGAAGAAGGCGTGCAGGAAACCTACACGGATATGATAGATGCAGCCGGATCCGCGGTGACGGAAGAAACCTTTGAGAAAACGGATGCCCTGGAGATCCGCGAACTCCGTCTCATGTATAAACAGATCCATGTGGCAAGGAAGATGAGCGGAAACGAAGATTTCGTCTTTTCGATGGAGATCGGCGGAGAACTTACGGGCGTGCATTTAAAGATCGTAAGGGGAACAGAAGAAGCCGCTGCGACAGTACGGTTTGACAGCGAACAATACGGTGCGGTATCGGCAAGGTTTTCCATACATGACAGAAGTGTTTCAGGCTATGTGGCAGGCGAATCCGCACAGGGGATAAGCGAACTGGCTGCCAGAAAAGAAGCATTCGGCAGGGCAGCAGGATATGACGTTTCATCCGTTTCCTATCTGGATACGGAGAAAGTACCGGATGATCCGGTGGACAACGATCCGGATCAGACAGCAGATACCAGACAGTTATACAGTGTCGTGAAAGCGTTTTTGAAGAACTTATAGGAGGATCCAACATGAAAATCAATTCCAACATCCAGGCTATGATCACAAATAATGTTTTGGCCAGAAACGAGAGTGCGTTATCCGCATCCTCGGAGAAGCTGAGCAGCGGTTACAGGATCAACAGCGCAAAGGACAATCCGGCGGGCATGGCGATCACAAACCGTATGAATTCGCAGATCTTAAGCTTAAACAAAGCAACGCAGAATTCCAAAAACGCCAAGAACGTGATCGCAACGGCAGAAGGAGCACTTTCCGAGATCCAGGAAATGATCCAGAGAATGTCCGAACTGGCTGTAAAAGCGTCCAACGGAACAAACACGACAGCGGACCGCGATGCGATCCAGAAAGAAGTCGAGGCACTGAAAAAAGAGATCCAGCGTGTGGCAGGTGAAACGGAATACAACACACAGAGCCTGTTAAACGGTGAAAAGGGACTGCGCGGTTATACAGACAACCCGGCCGTGGAGATCACGCTTTACAATACAAGTTTTCCGACAAATAATCCGTATGATATCACGATCGATAAAGACGCAGACGGAAAAGTCACGGTTACGGGCTTTCCCGCCAACATGGACGTCAAGGCAGAAGACGGCGTGGTAACGGTTACCGATAAAATGGGCGGCGAACTGAAATTCAGTTATGATGAAACGGCAGCGATGCCGATCACGGCCAATCTGAACCTGCTTGGAACAGGCGGTATGCATATCCAGGTGGGAAGTGCACAGGGACAGGAGATCCAGATCGTGATCCCGGAGATCTCTCTGGAAAACATGGGTATCAATGAGATGGATATGTCGACGGAAGAATCCGCACAAAAAGCAATGGAACAGCTCAAAGGGGCACTGTCCTTTGTATCTTCGGTACGTTCCCAGCTGGGTGCATACGAGAACCGTCTTGAATCCACCATCTCTAACCTGGATGTATCCACAGAGAACCTGACGGAATCCTATTCGACGATCAAAGACGTGGATATGGCAGAAGAAATGGTTGAATATACCAAGATGCAGGTTCTGGTACAGGCAGGTACATCCATGCTGACACAGGCAAACGAACAGCCGCAGCAGGCGCTGCAGCTTCTGCAGTAAATGACCGGGAGGAATACGAATGACGACAGATCTTAAACAGGAATACACCAGACGGATCTCGCAGGCCAACCGGTCACAGATCATCGTGATCGTATATGAACTCGCGGACCTGTATCTGCAGGACGCCTTGAACGCCTATGAAGAGGGAAATACGGAAGCATTCACGGAACACTGCCATGCAGCCAATCTGTGCGTACAGCATCTCCTGTATTCTCTGGATGACAGTTACGAACTCGCACAGCCGCTTATGAATCTGTATATTTATCTCAACAAAGAGATCATCATGGCATGTGCCAGATATGATATGGAACGGCTCGGGACCGCACGCAGACAGTTGGCGGAGATCGGGACATCCTTTACGGAAGTCGCAAAAGCAGACGCTTCCAAACCGGTCATGGAGAACTCGCAGACCGTATACGCGGGACTGACCTACGGAAAAGGACATCTGAATGAGAACCTGTCCGACCAGGGCGGCAGCCGCGGGTTCCAGGCATAAAGAAACAGTCAGACATAAAAGGACATATAATTGGTGATGATCCATTGTGATTATCACCAATTATTTTTTATGTAAAATTCACATAAAACGCTGATTTTATGCGGTTTTCACAAATCTGAAAAAGATCGGGAAAACCTATGGACAGCAGCAAAAAAAGCGTATAAAATACAGATCACCAATCGCGAAGCACATGGCAGCAGCCATAGCAGATCTTGTGCGTGTGCACAGAATTCAGCGAGACCTTAAATGCAAAATTACTTATTGACCGGCATTCTTGCAATGGCGGCGGTATGGGATCTTTCCTATGCAAGGATCCCCAATGCCCTGATCCTTGCAGGTTATGCGGCGGCTTTTTCAAATGTGTATCCACAGGACAGATCCGCTGTTGCGGACTGCTTTCTGGGACTGCTGCTACCTTATCTGACGCTTATGGTGTTTTTTGCGGTTGGAAATCTGGGGGCAGGCGACATTAAATTATGCAGTGTTGTCGGAGCATTCCTCGGTGTGAGAGCGGTTCTGCATGTTATCGGCGGCGCCATTGTTGTGGGGGCGATCATCAGCGGTCTGAAGATTCTGATCGAGACCGGACGACAGCGGAGGTATCCGCAGGGAATGACCATTCGATTTGCGTTGCCGATACTATGCGGGACGATGTTTCATCTGTTATTCGGGGTGTGAAAGGAGAAGGATTTGAAAGAGATCGGGGTGCTCATCTGTGACGAAGACCGGGACTTTGCACAACGCCTGATCGTGTTTTTAAGAAGGCAGGCGGCGGATGATTTTAACATCCGGTATTTCCGGGATTATGAAGAGATGGCTGCACAAAGACCGCTGGGCGATCATCTCCTGATCGGAATGGAGCAGTATGAAAAACTGCTTGGTAAAAAAGACGACTCCGTGTATGCAGGTTCCGTCCACATACTCTGTTCCGAACGTTCCGATGCGTATCCGAAGGGGAGTATCTACAAATATCAGTCGGCACGGGAGATCCTGAAGGAACTGACGGGATGTGCGGAACCTGCCGCCACACCGGAACGCGATGCGCTTTCGAACGACAGGAAGATCCGTCTGAAAGAAGAGATCCTGAAAAAACTGTCCCGCCAGCATGATGAATCGGAAGAAGAAGTATACCGGGTGATCGATTTCTGTCTGCTGAAAGAAAATCAGCAGCACCCGATGCGCATGGAAGAGCAGACTCTCCTGCGTCGCGAACTGTTTCATGCCATCCGCGGTTTTGATGTGATCCAGGACCTGATGGATGATCCGGAGATCACGGAGATCATGATCAACGGTCCGTCAAAGATCTTTTTCGAAAAAGGAGGAAGGCTGTATGAGAGCAAGCGGACTTTTGAGTCGGAAGAAAGGCTCCTTGACATCATACGCAGGATCGCTGCCGATGCCAATCGCAGCGTGAATCTGGCCTCACCGATCGTGGACGCGAGACTTGCGGACGGCTCAAGGGTCAATGCGGTCTTAAATCCCGTAGCGCTGAACGGACCGATCTTAACGATCCGGAGATTCGGGGACTCACCGATCACAGCCGGGACGATGGTGGAGTACGGATCGGTCACGGAAGAGTGCCTGCATTTTCTGGAACTGCTTGTCAGGGCAGGATACAACATTCTGATCAGCGGCGGTACCGGTGCCGGAAAGACCACCGCCCTGAACGTACTGTCTTCCTTTATCCCGAAGGATGAGCGGATCATCACGATCGAAGACAGTGCCGAACTGAAACTGCATGGTATTGCCAATCTGGTGCGTTTTGAAGCCAGGATGGAAACACCGGATGGCGTCAGGGCGATCACGATCCGCGAGCTGATCAAAACAGCGCTGCGCTGCCGGCCGGACCGGGTGATCGTTGGGGAAGTCAGATCCGAAGAGGCGATCGATATGCTGCAGGCACTGAATATCGGCGAAGACGGCTCCATGTCGACGATCCACGCCAACTCGGCCAGGGATGCACTGTACCGTCTTGAAACGATCGTCATGCTGTCTTCAGACATTCCGCTGAAGGCACTCAGGAGACAGATCGCGTCAGGGATCGATATCATCCTGCATCTGGGAAGGCTGAGGGACAAGAGCCGGAGAGTGCTGGAGATCCTGGAGGTGGATGGGATGGAAGATAACGAGATCCTCACGCATCCGCTCTACGTATTCGAAGAAACAGGAGAGGAGATGGGGCGCGTGCTGGGCAGTCTTGTAAAGAAGGAAGATCTGCATCACTCCCGGAAACTGATACGCGCAGGACTGGATCATGAACTATGAAAGATATTATTATTCCGCACCGGAAGTTCTGCGGATCCTGGGAGAATATCTGCTGATCGATCTGCTTGCTGCGTTTCTTTTTTTCGACTCTCCGCTTCTCTTTCTGATCGCTCTGATTGGCGTGATCCCATACGGGAAATACCGGAAAACGGCTTTCCGGAAAAAACGCAGACAGGCGCTGAAGGAACAGTTTCTAACGTGGATCACGGTGCTTTCCGGAAAGGTAAACGGCGGCATGTCTGCCGAAAATGCAATGGAAGATTCCGCAGGGGATATGGAGCGCCTATATGGAAAGAACTCTATGATCGTAACGGAACTCAGGCTGATGTCTGTCAGACAGGCCCATTCGGAAACACTGGAAAGATGTCTGGCGGACCTTGGAAAAAGATCGATGATCCCGGAGATCTATGAGTTTGCCCAGATCTTTTCCATAGCAAGACAAAACAGCGGCAGGATGAATGCGGTGATCACCGACACGGTACGGATGATGCAGGAAAAGAGCGATACGGAGGCAGAGATCGAGGTTCTGATCAGCGGAAAAAAACTGGAGCAGAAGATCATGTTTGTCATCCCGTTGCTCATTCTCTTTTATCTGCGCATAGAGACCGCGGACTTTCTGAGCGTTTTATACCATAATCCGCTCGGGATCTCAGTCATGACAGGTTGTCTGCTGATCTATGCCGTCTCATATATCATGGGAGAAAGGATCGTGAATATCACAGTATGAAGAACAGGGAAAGACAGCAGTATCTGGCAGCAAAAAAACTGTACGGAAACCGCGCGGAAGAATATTTGAGGCAGTTTGTCAGAAAAAAGAGGATCGCTGTTGTTATCACAGTTGTAACGGCACTGCTCCTTGCGGCGCTGACTGCGATCCGTCAGAGCGGGGATACGGAACTGATCCGGGGACGGTATATCGAGAGAAATGAAAAGGACGGCGCGGATAAGATCGTCCGGGTCGAGGCTTATGCTGCCAACGGATACAGAAAAAGCATGCAGTTGCAGGTTGCGGAGCAGCAATATACAGAGAAAGAACTGGAAGATCTGTGGGATACTTTTACGCAAGTCCTGCCGGAAACGATCTTTGCGGAGGGTGATTCGCAGGACTATGTCAGTAAGGATATGAACCTGCCGTCCCGTCTTACGGGCTACCCGTTTACCCTGGAATGGCAGTCGGATGCGCCGCTGATCTTATCCGGAGACGGAAAGATACGGGAAGAACGGCTGCAGGATAATGAGGCAAAAAAGAACGGGATCTGCGTCACCCTGACAGTCACGGCAAAATACGGGGAATATATGGAGGAGTACAGTATTCCCGTTCGTGTATTCGGACGGTATCTGACGAAGGAAGAATTGTTCTGGCAGCAGGTTGAAACGGCTATTGATGAGTGGAACAGCCGCAGCACGACCGGAAAGTACCAGCAGCTGCCGGACCGGGTGGAAGATACGCAGATCGTTTACCGGGAGGAAAAGAGCACATTGTGGCTGTTCGTTCTCTTATGCGGTCTGGCGGCAGCTTTCCTTCTGACCAGACATTTCGACGATGCACTGCAGGAGCAGGTGAAAAAGCGGGATGAGCAGCTGGAGGCGGAATATCCGCAACTTGTGAACCGGTTTGTGCTCTATTACGGAGCCGGACTCACGATCAAAAACATCTGGCAGAGGATCTGCATGGATTACAGGGAGAGGAAAAAGACAACAGGGATCAACTGTGCCTATGAAGAAATGATGAAAGCGGACAAACAGATGCAGGATGGCGTGGGCGAAAGTGAGGCTTATGCGGAATTTGCCGCATCGGTCGCACTGACGAGATACCGTAACCTGATCGGTCTTCTGCAGCAGGCACTCCAAAGCGGCGGCAGTGACATCAGAGAGCAGCTGAACGAGCAGTTGCGGGAAGCGTTTTCGGAGCAGAAACGCCAGGCCAGGATCCGGGGTGAAAAAGCCGGGACCAAGCTCCTTTTGCCCATGTTTCTGATGCTGACGGTCGTCCTGATCGTGATCCTTGTTCCCGCGTTTCTGTCATTTTGATCATGAAAGGAAAAGATTGGAAAGGAGAGGTTTACATGAACAGATTTTTTTACAGGTTTATGAACGATGAATCGGGGATCGGTGTGGTGGAACTCATTCTGGTCCTGGTCGTCCTGATCGGGCTTGTCGTGATCTTCAGGGATCAGCTGACATCCCTGATGAACAGCATTTTTGAACGGATCATTCAGGACAGCAATGCGGTATAAAGGAGAGATCACCGTATTCCTGTCACTCCTGTTTTCCATTCTGTCGGCACTGACGATCACGGTGGTGGAATCTGCACGGGCACAGGCAATACGGGCACAAACGGAGCGGGTTATGCAGACATCGATACATTCCTCATTTGGAGAATACAATCAGGACCTGTTGTCCTACTATGGGATCTTTGCGATCGACAGTTCCTACAGGGGCAGCAGCGGATCCGTGGATCATGTAAGAGAGCATCTTGCGGAATATGCGCATGAGAATTTCCGATCTTCCGATCCCACAAAGCAGAAAAGCGATTGGAATAAGATCCGTGTGGAGAAAACAGAGATCCGCATCTACCAGCTGCTCAGTGACCGGGAAGGAGACGTACTGACCGATCAGGCGGTGAAGTATGAACTGGACAAAGGAGCACTGCCGGACAGGTCGCAAGTGCTGCGTGCTAAAAGCAATATGCGGACGGACGGAGGCAGTTCCTTCCTGGGTGAGTTTGCACAGATGCTGTCACGCGCCGGAGACGTGCCGGACAATCCTGCCGGATATGTGTTTGAATGCGCCACCGGGCGGGACCTTCTGGACATGGTCCTTGGCGGTTCGCCGGAAACCGGTACCGTCCCTGCGGACCGTGCATCCGCAAGATCTCTGGACCGCGGTACCTATCCGGGACAACTGTCCGTTGCGGATGCGGATTTTCTGTTTGATGTTTACCTGCAGGATGTGTTCGGAACATATGTGGAGCCGAAAAGTCATGCCGTACATGCCTGTGAACAGGAATACCTGATCAGCGGCAAGACCAAGATGGCGGATTCCCTCAGGGACTGCGCGCAAAAGATCGTTGCGCAGCGGGAAGGACGCAACTTAAACGGATTCTTTGGGAACGGCAGGGTCTTGCAGGAAACGGAAGAACTGGCCGCCGAGCTTTGCGCAGAGGGAGACGGTGATCCCTATTATGTGCAGATGAGCCTGCTCTATGCCTGGGCATATGCCGAGTCCGTTGTGGAATGCAGCCGCCTGTTGCACGGCGGCAGGGCGGAAATGGAAGGTTATTCCGATCCGCAGACGGTTCCGTTACGTGACCTGCGTGATTTTGTCTCCTATTGCGGATCCTGCGGCGGCAGGGGGGATGCCTATGCGGATTACCTGACAGGTCTGCTTGCGCTTACGGGCAGAAAACAAAAGGTCATGCGTTGTATGGATCTTTTGGAGATCAACATACGCCATGCAGGTCATGCAGGCTTCCGTGTGGATAAAAGCGTTACTTATTTCAAGGCAAAGATGTCTGTTGACAGCAGTTACGGTCATGGCTGTGAGGTCGAACGCGAATACGGTTATATGATCCCCTGACCGGCAAGTCTGTAAAGGAGTGGTCGCGAAGTGCTCTCTTTCGAATCGAAAACCCACATTCTCTCCGGACGGAAAAGAATCCGAATATGCCAACTACTGCCCACATCGAAAGAGAGTATTTCAGGGCCGCTTGTTGCAGGCGGAAGCCTTGCCGTTGAAGCCGCACTGGTCGTACCGCTGTTTTTGTTCTTTATGCTGACGCTTTTGTCCACGCTTCATCTGTTGGCGTTCTCCATCCGTCTGCAGCAGATCCTTTTTGAAGAAGGGATCGGCATCAGCGAAAAAGTGTATGAATCAGATGCCACGGATCTTTCAAAAGCGGTCAGCCGCATGAGAGGGAAGCTGCGCTCTGCGGATCAGATCCCTGTCGAGGGTGGCGCGGACGGTCTTGATTTTTCCGGAAGTGATCTGACGGACACGGAATTTGCAGATCTGAGTGTGCAGTATACGGCAAAGCTGATGTTCGATCCTTTCCGCCTGTTTCACAGGGAATTCTGCCAGCATGTGCTGTTTCACAGATGGATCGGGTATGAAAACGGTCTGCACGGAAGAAATGCAGCGGGGACGGAGATCTATGTATATATCACGGAAGATTCACAGGTATATCACAGGAGCAGAAACTGCACGCACATCCGCCTGCATATCAGCGAGGCGGACGGTGCGGATATAGACAGTCTCTGCAATACTGACGGAGACCGCTATAAACCGTGCCGGCACTGTCATCCGAAAAAGGGGGATGCACCGCTATACATCACAACGGACGGAGACTGCTATCACAACACATTAACCTGCAGCGGGTTGAGCCGGAGTGTGAGAGCGATCCCGCTCAGTCAGGTTGGAAACAGGAGGCCATGTTCCAGATGCGGATACTGAACGGACTGATATTGATCCTGCTGTCTGTCTGCACATACACGGATATCCGGAAAAGAGAGATCTCCGGTTCACTTTGTCTGCTTTTTTTCGTGCTCGGATTTCTGTACAGGGGGATCTGCGGCCACTGGTGGATGGGGGTCCTTGAAGGAATACTCAGACTTTTGCCGGGGCTTTTGGTGCTTTTTCTCCATGTTCTGAAAAAGAACTGGATCGGAACGGGGGATGGGATCCTGCTTTTGACCGCCGGTTATATGGCAGGTGCGGAAGCGATCTTAAGGACTGCTTTGCTCGCCTTTGTGATCAGCGGGCTTGCGGGTGCTGCTTTGCTCATCGCAAAACGAAAGAACAAGACAGATACACTTCCGTTTGCCCCTTTTTTACTCGGCGCTTTTGTGACCGTCCTGATCGTATCGGCGGTTAAGGAATAGAGGGTATCCTATGTATTTGAGATCACTGAAAAGGCTGTGCGGGAGCATGACCGTTGAACTGACATTGCTGATGCCGTTTTTGATCGGTGTTTTTTTATTTCTCTTTTTTTCGCTGTACTATCTGCATGATATCGCCGCGATCCAAAAGGGCTGTTCTGCAGCACTTATCCGTGGAAGCCTGATCCGGGACGATACAGAGGCAAGGCGGGAAATGCAGGAAGCCATGGAAGAGATCCGCCTGCTTGGCAAATGGGATCTGGAAAAGAGTATCCGGATCGACCGGGAAAAGGTTTCTGTCGCGGTAAAAGGAAATATGAATGTGCGGGAAGGCCTGTTTCTCAAACTGATCCGTGACAGATATGTGTATGAAACCTCGATGAGTACGGAGCGGATCGATGAAACGGCGTATATCCGGTCCAAAAGGAGGTAAGAATTGCTGAAGATCACAACAGACCGGACGATAGATGAATCCTATCTGGTCATAGAAGAACAGGATGATAAGGAACAGGGGCTGCAGGATGCGGAGGGTGTGCTTCTGGAGACGCATATGCTGACAGAAAACAGGATGGCTTCGCTGCTGCCGCTGAAACAGAATTACATTGACGGAAGGATCAGCTACCGGTATCCGGTGACCGGCAAGACACCGCTAAAACAGCTTTATGATCGGACGGGCATACGGGCGGAAATGATGCGGAACCTGATCGGCAGCATCCGGACGGCGTTTCAGTGTGCGGAGGAATATCTGATCGACACCGGACATATCCTTTTGGATCCGGCATACATCTATTATTCAGACCAGAACGATCACGGGTTTTTTCTCTGTTGCTGTCCGCTTTGGTCTGTTCCCGTTCAGACAGGGATGCAGGAACTTGCGGAGTATCTGATCACGATCACGGATCACAGTGATGACTGTGCGATCGATCTTGCATACGGTTTCTATAAGCAGATCATGACAGGGGATCTGAGCATGGACCGGCTGCTTGCAACAGAGCGCGCTCCGGCGGAGAAAGTCCTGCCCGTTCATACGGAGCGGGAGGAACAGGATAGGAATAACAGGGTAAGCACCGTCATACCGGAGACACCTCACAGGAAAACGGGATCGCTCGGCGTTCTCGGATTTGCCACTGTTTTTGCGCTTGTCCTGTGCTTTACGATGTGCCTCCTGCTTCTGAAATTCCATTGACTGGATTTAGGGGAAATGATATGCTAAACCATAAGAAAACAACAATTTCCGATGGTGAGGATCCCCACATGAAGATCAATATTTATTATGGCGGAAGGGGCATGGTGGATGACCCGACGCTGTATGTCGTAAACCGGTTTGAAACGGTCCTAAATGAACTGAATGTACGCGTGGAACGGTTCAATCTGCACGAACTGAAAAGCAAGATCACTTCCCTTCCGGCTTCCATTAACGATGCGGACGGCATCGTGTTAGCCTCCACGGTGGAATGGTTCGGCATGGGCGGCTATATGCTGCAGTTTCTGGATGCATGCTGGCTGTACGGAAACCGTGAAAAGATCAAAACAACCTATATGTGCCCGATCGTCATGTCTACTACGACCGGCGAGCGGGAAGCCAAGACCAATCTGTCGATCGCCTGGGAGATCCTCGGCGGACTTCCCTGCAGCGGGTTATGCGGGTATGTGGACGATATGATGTCGTTTGAACTGAACAAGGATTATCAGACGCTCATCGAGAAAAAAGCGGAACAGATGTACCGCACGATCTCGCAGAAAACGCCTTCGCTGCCGGCCAGCAACCAGGCAGTCAAACGCCAGGTGGATGCGACCAGCATGATCGCGCTGACCCCGCAGGAGACCGAGCAGTTGAGCAGATATGCGGCAGATGATGCTTATGTTGCACAGCAGAAAGAGGATATTCAGGAACTGGCCAGCTTTTTCAAAGAGAAACTGGAACATAAGGACATCGACGAGAATACGATCTATCTGGAAGATTTCAAGTCGCATTACAAAAAACAGAGTAATATGAGCGCCGTTTATAAACTGATGATCAAGGAGCGTAAGAAACCGCTGATCATAGATATCAGGGAAGGCGACCTGGAGTGTTATTACGGAAATCCGGATGAACAGGATGTGCTTTGTAAACTGGATGCGGATACCATTGAAGAGATCCTTTCGGGACGCATTTCTTTCCAGACGGCTTTCATGTCCGGACGGATACAGGTAAAAGGAGATCTGAGACTGCTTCGTATGCTGGATCAGCTTTTCCGGTTTGAGAAAGGGGAAGGAACGGATTCATGAAAAAAGACGATTGCATTTTCTGCAAACTGGCGAACGGGGAGATCCCGACAAATACGATCTATGAGGACAACGGTTTCCGTGTCATTCTGGATGCGGCACCGGCTACAAAGGGACACGCACTGATCCTTCCGAAAGATCACTATGATGATCTGTACGGCATTGATGCGGATGTGGCTGCCGATGCCATGAGACTTGCCAAAAAAATGGCCGGACACATGACGGAGAAACTCGGATGTGCCGGCTTTAATCTGGTGCAGAACAACGGTGCATGCGCAGGACAGACGGTCTTCCATTTTCACCTGCACCTGATCCCGCGTTATGAAAATGACGGGGCAGGTCTAACCTGGAAACAGACAGATCCGGATGCGGAAGCACAAAAAGCACTTTGCGAACAGCTGAAGATGTGATCACTTCCTTACTTCTTCAAGCAGTTTCAGGATCGTGGAAACTGCATCGCCCTGTGCGGACGCCTGCATGGCCCTGACATAGGTGTCGCGGTTTTCATAGAGATCCGAAACGGTTTGCAGGAAGCGTTCATCCGTGATCTCTTCTTCCTCAAGGACCATGGAGAACCCCTGTTTTTCAAAGGACCTTGCATTTAATACCTGGTCGCCGCGGCTTGCGTTTTTGGAAAGCGGGATCAGGAGATTCGGCTTCTGCAGATAGAGCAGTTCGCAGATCGCATTGGCGCCGGCTCTGGAGATCACCAGGTCGCTGAGCGCAAACAGATCTTTCAATTCATCTTTGATATATTCAAACTGGACATATCCCGGCGTATTTAACAGGGTTTTGTCCAGTTTTTCTTTGCCGCACAGATGGATCAGCGTGAAACGCGAAAGAAGTTCCGGCAGATTTCTGCGTATAACGGCGTTGACATTGGCAGCACCGAGTGATCCGCCCATGATGAGGATCACGGGTTTATCACCGGTGATCTTACAGAATGAACGGGCACGGTCTGCATCCCCTTCTTTTAATTCCGCGCGGATCGGACAGCCCGTCAAAACCGCCTTGCCGGCCGGAAGGTTTTCCATGGTTTCCGGAAAGTTGCAGCAGATCTTTGCAGCGCTTGAAAAGCAGAGCTTGTTTGCCAGCCCCGGCGTCATGTCGGATTCATGAATGATCACGGGGATCTTTCTTAACCCGGCTGCCAGAACGACCGGAACAGCCACAAAGCCGCCCTTGGAGAAGACCACATCCGGAGCGGTCTCCCGGATCAGCTTCTTTGCTTCAAAGAAACCTTTGATCACACGGAACGGGTCCGTAAAATTTTTCAGATCAAAATAACGGCGCAGTTTGCCGGAGGAAATACCGTGATAGGGAATGTCATAATCAGCGATGAGCGATTTTTCCATTCCTTCATAAGAACCGATATACTGTACTTCATAGCCCGCTTCCCTAAGTGCCGGCAGCAGGGCGATATTGGGGGTTACATGGCCGGCTGTTCCGCCGCCCGTCAGGATTATTTTTTTCATAAATCCCATTTTAAGGATATGGTGTTTTTTGTCAAGCAGGGCGCGCGGTTGAAATCAGGCGGAAATTCAAGTATAATCTCAAAAAGATATTACGCGAAACGGAGGGATCGATATGCCAACATGGAATAATCTGGATCAGCTTAATTCTTTCAAGGCGCTTGCGCAGAAGAAGGCAAAAGTCAATCTGGCAGACGTTCTGTCAGGTGAGCAGGGAAGTGCACGCGTACGCGAATACGATGTGAAAATGGCGGAAAATATGCACTATAATTATGCCGCCAAGGAAGTCGATGCGGATCTCTTAAAGTGTCTGCAGGATCTTGCGGACGAAGCGGAACTGACGGAAAAGTTTGAGGAACTCTATAACGGTGCGGTGATCAACACAGGCGAGAAACGTCTTGTGCTGCATCATTTAACACGCGGCCAGCTTGGAGAGGATGTTGTCGCGGAAGGCGTCAATAAGAGAGAATTTTACACCACACAGCAGAAGAACATCGCTGCTTTTGCACAAAAGGTGCATTCCGGTGAGATCGCCAATGCAAAAGGCGAGAAGTTTACAACGGTTGTCCAGATCGGTATCGGCGGTTCGGACCTAGGTCCCCGCGCCATGTATATCGCACTGGAAAACTGGGCAAGGAAAAATCACACGCTGAAAATGGAAGCGCGTTTTATCAGTAATGTCGACCCGGATGATGCCGCGGCAGTTCTGCAGACAACGGATGTGGAACATGCCCTGTTCATTCTGGTCTCCAAATCCGGAACCACACTGGAAACCCTGACAAATGAGTCGTTTGTAAAGGATGCGCTGAAGAAGGCGGGACTGGATCCGAGCAGACATATGATCGCCGTGACCAGTGAATCTTCGCCGCTTGCGTCCAGCAAGGACTATCTGGCTGCGTTCTTTATGGATGATTATATCGGCGGACGGTTCTCTTCCTGTTCCGCAGTCGGCGGCGCGGTCCTGTCGCTTGCATTCGGACCGGATGTGTTCGCGGCATTTTTAGACGGTGCGGCCGCAGAGGACGCACTGGCAAAGAATAAGGATATCACAAAGAACCCGGCCATGCTCGATGCGCTGATCGGTGTGTACGAACGCAATGTCTGCGGCCACAGCGCAACTGCCGTACTGCCGTATTCGCAGGCACTGAGCCGTTTCCCGGCACATCTGCAGCAGGCGGACATGGAGAGTAACGGTAAATCCGTTAACCGTTTCGGCGAGCCTGTCTCTTATCTGACAGGTCCCCTGATCTTCGGAGAACCGGGTACGAACGGACAGCATTCTTTCTATCAGCTGCTCCATCAGGGAACCGACATCATCCCGATCCAGTTCATTGCATTTAAGGAAGGACAGTGCGGCGTGGATGTGGACATTCAGGGAAGCACCAGCCAGCAGAAACTGTGTGCCAATGTTGTTGCGCAGATCATGGCGTTTGCCTGCGGCAAGCAGGACGAGAACCGTAATAAGAATTTTGCCGGCGGCCGTCCGTCCAGTCTGATCTACGGAGATGCGCTCACGCCTGCCACACTGGGTGCGCTCCTGTCCCATTATGAGAATAAGATCATGTTCCAGGGATTCCTGTGGAACGTGAACAGTTTTGACCAGGAAGGTGTTCAGCTCGGGAAAGTGCTTGCAAAGAGAGTGCTTGCACATGAAACGGACGGGGCGCTTGCAGCTTACAGCAAACTGTTTGACATCTGAAAGAACATTTCTTTTCCGGTCACGGGATGCATGAAACGCAATTGATATGCAAATAATGCGATGCCGGCTGTTTCTTTGGAAGCAGCCGGTTTTTTTGCGCCGTATTTTACGTCGCCAAGGACCGGGTGCCCGATATGGGACAGTTGCGCACGGATCTGATGGAAACGGCCGGTCTGCAGTCGGATCTCCAGTTTTGTGACATCTTCCGTCTCATCATAGGACAGGACGCGATAAGTAAGGCGTGCTCTTTTGCAGTCCTTTCTGTTTGCGGCCTCTTTATCCGGTACAACGACCGCGACGGAACGCTTTCTGTCGTGCAGCAGGAAATTTTCCAGGAGTACGGGATCGTCTGTTTGCCCGATCCGTCCTTCTGCAAAGGCCAGATAGGTCTTGCCCATGTCCTCTGTCTGCACCTGTTTACTGAGCGATGCGGCAGCAGCAGGGGTCTTCGCAAATACAAGCAGGCCTGCCACCGGCCGGTCGAGCCGGTGGATCACGCCCACATAACCGTTATTCAGGTATTTTCTGATCTCAGAGACCAGATCCGTTTCGCGGACATTTGCAGTCTGTGTTGCGAGCCCTGCGGGCTTTTCGCACACGAGCAGCTCCGCATCTTCATACAGGATGTTCATACAGATAACTATAGGACGAAACGAAGGGGAGAACAAGAAAATGTTTAGAAAGTTTTATTGATTGTTTAGAGTCATTGTGAAAACTGTATGATATAATGAGCGCAAGAATATGCGCAAAGGATCAAGGTTATGAAACTGAAGACCCGGCTGATGTGGTCAGCCCTGATCATGGTCGTGGCACCGCTCGTACTGACCTGCATCACATTTATCCTGCTCGGCCTTTACCGTTTCCGCCATCTGTACGGAGAGACGGTACTGCAACCGGATATGACCTACGAATTCTCTGCAGTGACGCTGCAGGCTTTTTTCGTGCAGCTTCTGTTTGCGATCACGATCATCCTTGTGATCACGAGTTTACTGATCACCAGCCAGACCTATCAGAGTTTTGCCAAGCCGGTGTGGAAGCTGAACGAGGCCATGCGCCAGATGGCAAAAGGAAACCTGGATTACTCCATCGCAACGGACGGGACGGACGAACTGAGCGAACTGTGCAACAACTTTGACGTGATGCGCCGGGCCGTGAAGGAGACCATGGAATCCAAAGTGCGTTTTGACCAGGACAACCGGGAATTGGTCAGTAACATTTCCCATGACTTAAAAACCCCGATCACCTCCATCAAGGGATACTGTGAAGGCATCATGGACGGTGTTGCCGACACACCGGAAAAGATGGACCGTTACATCAAAACGATCTATAACAAAGCCAACGAGATGGACAGGCTGATCAACGAACTGACCCTGTATTCCCAGATCGACACCAACCGCATCCCCTACAATTTCCACAGGATCGACGTGAATGACTTTTTCAATGACTGTGTGGAAGAGATCGGACTCGATCTGGAATCCAAGAACATCAAACTGACCTACAGCAACTATGTGGAGAGCGGCACGCGGATCATAGCGGATCCTGAGCAGCTCAGGCGCGTGATCAACAATATCATCAGCAACTCCGTGAAGTACATGGATAAGCCGGACGGCAGCATCGATATCTGCATCGTTGACAACAACGACAGCATCCAGGTGGAGATCGAGGATAACGGAAAAGGGATCGCCGCCAAAGACCTGCCCAATATCTTTGACCGTTTCTTCCGGACGGATGCGTCCAGGAACTCGGCACAGGGCGGCAGCGGGATCGGCCTTTCCATTGTACGCAAGATCATCGAGGATCATGGCGGCTATATCTGGGCAACAGGCAAAGAAGGCGAAGGGACGACCATACATTTTGTACTAAGAAAATACGTGGAGGCAGAGCATGAGCAGAATACTGATTATTGAAGATGAGGAAGCCATTGCGGAACTGGAAAAAGACTATCTGGAACTGTCTGATTTTGAAGTGATCATTGAAAATGACGGAACGAAAGGGCTTGACCGCGCACTGCACGAAGACTACGATCTCTTCATTCTGGATCTGATGCTTCCGGGCGTTGACGGATTCGAGATCTGCAAGGAGATCCGGAAAGCCAAGAATACGCCGATCATCATGGTATCTGCCAAGAAGGACGATATCGACAAGATCCGGGGTCTGGGCCTTGGCGCGGATGATTACATGACCAAGCCGTTCAGCCCGAGCGAACTGGTCGCAAGAGTCAAGGCGCATCTGGCCAGATATGAGCGCCTGATCGGGACCAATCCCAATACCAACGAAGTCATTGAGATCCGTGGCTTAAAGATCGACAAGACCGCCCGCAGGGTATACATCAACGGGGAAGAAAAAGCGTTTACGACAAAGGAATTCGACCTGCTGACTTTCCTGGCACAGAATCCGAACCACGTATTCACCAAAGAGGAACTGTTCCGGAAGATCTGGGATATGGATTCCATCGGTGATATCGCAACGGTCACGGTCCATATCAAGAAGATCCGCGAGAAGATCGAATTCGACACATCCAATCCGCAGTACATAGAGACTATCTGGGGCGTAGGCTACCGCTTTAAGGTATAGAGTTGTTGTTTTGGGCAAAATCATGTAATATAGTAACTGCAGGGGTATTTTTGTTTTGCACAGAGATTGACAGGGGGTATACAGTATGAAATGTAAAAGAACACCGATCGTAGCAGATGTCTATGAATACGCCATTGATTCCGGACTGGAAGACGGCTGGGAGCCGTTTTCGGATGTTGTTACGAAGGGCTGGATCGTGACGGACAGACTGATCCGTGTCACCAAGGACAGCGGATTGGTCGTAACGCCCTATATCACGCACAAGAGAGGCCGCACATTCATCGAGCAGGGCGACTATGTTATTATCGACGCGGACGGCACAAAACATGTGTGCGGCGCGGATAAGATCTTTAAGAGATACGAAAAAACAGGGGAGTGATCATGAAGAAACCGAAACATCCGGCTGTTGCATTGTTCTGGCTCATTCTGATACCGGCCCAGATCATTCTGGATGTTGTTATGATCACCCTTGGCGCTTATGCGGATACGGCGATAGCGAATCCGGAAGCACACGGACACCCCGCACCCGCGGTCGTGCTTCTGGCGACGTTTATTGCCGTTGTCTTTACGGTCATTGTGCCGCTGTTTTCGGTCATCATCACGATCGTCCGGTATAATATCTTAAAAAAGCGATATAAGAACTTTCTATATCAAAATCAAACTTATATTCAATAGGAGCAGTTATGAGCGAGAAGAAAATGGTCGAAGCCATCACTTCCATGGAGGAGGACTTCGCACAATGGTACACGGATGTTGTTAAAAAGGCGGATCTGATCGATTATACGTCCGTAAAGGGATGTATGGTCTTCAAACCGGCGGGATATGCGATCTGGGAACTGATCCAGAGCCAGATGGACAGGCGCTTTAAAGATACGGGCGTTGAGAATGTCTACCTGCCGATGTTTATCCCCGAAAGCCTTTTGGAAAAGGAAAAAGATCATGTGGAAGGTTTTGCGCCGGAGGTTGCCTGGGTAACAATGGGCGGTCTGCAGCCGCTGCAGGAAAAAATGTGCGTGCGTCCGACTTCGGAAACGCTCTTCTGTGATTTTTACAAAAACGAAGTACATTCCTACAGGGATCTCCCCAAGAATTATAACCAGTGGTGCTCAGTCGTGCGCTGGGAAAAAGAGACCAGACCTTTCTTACGTTCCAGGGAGTTTTTGTGGCAGGAAGGTCATACGATCCATGCAACGGCGGAAGAAGCCGAAGAGCGGACGATCATGATGCTGAACGTGTATGCGGATTTCTGCGAGCAGGTGCTTGCGATTCCTGTCGTAAAAGGCAGAAAGACAGAGAAAGAGAAATTTGCAGGTGCGCAGGCGACTTATACGATCGAGGCGCTGATGCATGACGGAAAAGCATTGCAGTCCGGTACCAGCCACAATTTCGGAGACGGATTTGCAAGAGCGTTTGATATCCAGTACACCGATAAAGACAATACCCTGAAATATCCGTTCCAGACATCCTGGGGAACGACCACCAGACTGATCGGTGCCATCATCATGGTGCATGGCGACAATTCCGGACTGGTGCTGCCGCCACGCGTCGCACCGACACAGGTGATGATCGTTCCGATCCGGCAGCAGGCGGAGGGCGTGCTTTCCAAAGCGGAAGAGATCCGCAAAGCCCTGAACGAAGTCGGGATCCGTGTTAAAGTGGATGATTCGGAAAAGAGCCCCGGATGGAAGTTTGCCGAACAGGAGATGCGCGGTATTCCGATCCGGATCGAGATCGGACCGAAAGATATCGAGAACGGGAAAGCGATCCTGGCAAGACGCGATACGGGCGAAAAGATCGAGGTAAACATCGGCGAGATCTCCGAAAAAGTACCCGCGTTGCTTGATACGATCCAGATTGACATGCTCAACCGTGCAAGAGAACGCCGTGATGCCAACACATTCACCGCGACTTCCAGGGAAGAGTTCGAGCAGATCTTTGCAGAGAAGACCGGATTTGTCAAGGCAATGTGGTGCGGCGACCGGGCATGTGAAGACGAGATCAAGGAAAAACTGGCTGTGACCAGCCGCTGTATGCCGTTTGAACAGGAGCACATCTCAGACACCTGTGTATGTTGCGGAAAACCCGCCAAACACATGGTTTATTGGGGTAAAGCATATTAAAAACATACAAGAAAAGGAGACCAGTAATGAATGTATTAGTGATCAATTGTGGGAGCAGTTCCCTGAAGTACCAGCTGATCGATTCCGACAGTGAGAAGGTATTGGCAAAGGGGCTGTGCGAGCGCATAGGGATTGACGGAAGCTGCCTGACGCATCAGCCGGCCGGCAAAGACAAGATCCAGACACAGGTGGATATGCCAAATCATACCGTGGCTGTGGAACTTGTGATCAAGAGCCTGACAGATGCACAAAACGGCGTGATCGCATCTCTTTCCGAGATCGGAGCCGTAGGGCACAGAGTGGTGCATGGCGGAGAATCCTTTGCGGAATCCGTTGTGATCGATGAATCTGTTATGAAAGCGATCGAGGCCTGCAATGATCTGGCACCGCTGCATAACCCGGCCAACCTGATCGGGATCTGTGCCTGCCAGGAACTGATGCCGAATGTGCCGATGGTAGCCGTTTTCGATACGGCGTTTCATCAGACGATGCCGAAGAAGGCATATTTCTACGGTCTGCCGCATGAATACTATGAGAAATACAAAGTACGCCGTTACGGTTTTCACGGTACCAGCCACAGCTATGTAAGTAAGCGCGTTGCCGAGATCCTCGGGAAGGATTACACGGCACTGAAGACGATCGTCTGCCACCTTGGTAACGGTGCGAGCATCTCAGCCGTCATGAACGGAAAATGCGTTGACACCAGCATGGGCCTGACACCGCTTGAAGGACTGATCATGGGAACCAGATCCGGTGATCTGGATCCGGCGATCCTCGGCTTTGTCGCAGGCAAAGAGAATCTGACACTTGCGCAGGTAACGGATGTACTGAACAAGAAATCAGGCGTTCTTGGTCTCTCCGGCGTATCCTCCGATTTCAGGGATCTGGAAGCGGCCGCAAAAGAAGGCAACCAGTGGGCCATCGACACACTGGATACATATTATTACCGGGTAGCCAAGTACATCGGCTCTTATGCCGCAGCCATGAACGGCGTGGATGTGATCGTTTTCACAGCCGGTGTCGGTGAGAACAATCCGCCCGGAAGAGAACAGATCGTATCCTATCTCGGATATCTCGGTGCTGACGTTGTTCCCGAAAAGAATAACTGCCGCGGCGAGGAGCGGGTGATCTCCTCCGATCAGGCAAAGGTAACGGTCATGGTGGTTCCCACCAACGAAGAACTCGCGATCGCAAGAGAAACGGTCCGCCTGGTATAAAAAGCGTACTTTACGGGAAGATCCGATGCGTCGGATCTTCCTTTTTTATGGATGATCACGTTTTTATGGTATAATAGAAGGCATGAAAATAGAATTACCGGAGAAAGTGCAACAGATCATAAAAACGCTGCAGAAAGCGGGCTATGAAGCCTATGCGGTTGGCGGGTGTGTCAGGGATTCCCTGCTCGTCCGGACGCCGAAAGACTGGGATATTACCACGTCGGCCAAACCGCAGGAGATCAAAAGCCTTTTCAGACGCACAGTTGATACGGGGATCCTGCACGGAACCGTGACGGTCATGCTTGGCCGTGACGGTTTTGAGGTTACAACCTACCGCGTGGACGGGGCTTACGAAGATAACCGCCATCCCAAAAACGTCACGTTTACCTCCAGTCTGGAAGAGGATCTGAAACGCCGTGATTTTACCATCAACGCGATGGCCTATAACGACGAGACGGGACTTGTGGATCTGTTTGACGGAATGGGAGATATACAAAGGAAATGCATCCGTGCCGTCGGCGATCCTGACGAACGGTTTTCGGAAGACGCCCTGCGGATCCTGCGCGCCCTGCGTTTTGCCGCGCAGCTTGACTACCGGATCGATACAAAGACAGAGAAGGGCATCCGTGCATATCGCGAAAATCTGCGGGATATCAGCGCGGAGCGTATCCGCGACGAACTGCATAAACTTCTGGCATCACCGCATCCGGAACGGCTCAGGGATGTGTGTGCTGCGGGCATCACGGAAATCGTATTAAATGAATACGATGCACTGGATAAGGATAAGCAGGACGAAGTCTGCAAGGCACTGCAGAATACAGATGATATTCTGATCCGCCTCGCCATCCTGCTATGTTATACGGGGTCTGCAAAGCAGATCCTGAAACGGCTGAAATACGACAACGAAACAATCCGTATCGTGACAACACTGACGGAGCATGCAATGGACAAACCGGCCGCGGAGCTTCCTGCCGTACGCCATCTGATCGTTGAGACAGGTACCGGTCTGATCGGACCGCTCCTGGAACTGAAGAGAGCCCTTGCAAAACAGGATAAGGCTTATCTGGACAGTCTGGAGGTTCTCACCCGGCAGATCTTTACGAACGGAGACTGCCTTTCCCTGAAAGATCTTGCCGTAACGGGCAATGATCTGATGCGCGAATTTGATATGCGTCCCGGAAAAGAACTGGGAGATACATTAAGAGGATTATTTGACCGCGTGCTGATCGATCCTTCCCTCAATGACAGGGAGAAACTGCTGGCACTGGTCCGGAATGAACGGGAGTAAGAACGTGAAAAGAGCCATTGTACCGATCGCCTTTATATTGTCGCTTGCGATCCTAAGTGCTTTCCTGATCACAAATGAATACCAGAAACGCAACAAGCCTGCGAAGACGGAAGTACCGCAGACTGAAGAGGTCGTAAGTCTCGATGATCTGCAGACGTCCGATGTCGTTGTCCTTTTGGAAAAGCTGACTGCAGATAAAAAACTGCGCGTCAGACGACTCGGCAGTGTGGATGACTATGAACTGACCTATGATGCGACTGTTCCGTTCCGGAACAAATACGGAAACAGCATTACCGTATCCGAGATCAAAAACGGGGAAGTGCTGGATATCGTCTATTCAAAGCATAGCGGGCAGCTCCTCAGCGTCAGCATATCATCGCAGACGTGGACCATGACGGATATGACGGATTATGAGATCGATGCGAATCGTAAGAAGATGACCATCATGGGAGAAGCCTACCAGTTCGGAGCCGATCTGATGACTTTTTCGGAGGACGCGCCGGTGCGTCTGATGGATATCACGAATATAGACACATTAACGATCAAAGGGTATAATCGAAAAGTGTGCTCGATCATCGTCGAAAAGGGCCACGGATATCTGAGGATCGAGAATGATGCATACTTTATCGGCGGCTGGATCGAGGTCGGTCAGAAGATCATCCGTCCGATCACGGAAGAGATGCTCCTTCCCGTTCCGGAAGGCCGTTACAGAGTCAAAGTCACAAACCGCGGATATGCCGGCGAAGAAAACGTGGTGATCGTACGCGACGAAGAAACAAAGCTGGATCTGTCAAAGATCAAAGTGGAAGAAGTTGCGATCGCACATGTACAGTTTGATCTGTCACCGGAATACGCCCAGCTGTACATAGATGACGAGATCACGGATTATGAAGACAGGGTTCCGCTCGAATACGGAACGCATAAGATAAAAGTCACGGCAGCGGGTTATCAGACAGTCGAGACCAATATCAAAGTCGGTAATGATTATGCGAACGTAGAGATCGCACTTGATCCGCTCCCGGAAGACGAAACGGATGAAAGCGATCAGAATACACAGACACCGCCGGCTGCAGGAGAGACGGAAAATACCGTTACGGAAGAAACGGAAAGCGCTCCGGTATCCACAGCGGACACTACATCTGCCGACCAGACGACGGAGACTACAACGACGATCTCCGAAAACAAGAAGATCTACGTGGAATCGCCCAAAGAGGTGGAAGTGTATCTGGACGGCAATTATATCGGTGTGGCACCTGTTTCCACAGGCAAAGTTACGGGTTCACACACCATCACTCTGAGTAAATCGGGATTCATCACCAAGAGTTATACGATCTATGTGGAAAATGACAATAATGACGTAACCCTGTCGTTTTCCGATCTCATGGCGGAATGATCCCATACAGGATATGACATGAAAAAGTGGTTCAGGGAACAGGAAAACAGAATAGCGGTATTCGTGTTTTTTGTAACGGTGATCGCAGTCTGCAGCCCGGTCATCACGAAATACTGTATCAACGGACACGATCTCGATTATCATCTTCTGCGCATTGAGAGCCTGAAAGAAGGCATCCTGATGGGACGTCCCTTCGGCAGGATCAATGTGCTTTTCTTTGGAGGAGCCGGATATGCAAGCTCGCTTTTTTATCCGGATCTTTTCCTGTATATACCGGCTCTGCTCCGTGTATGCGGCGCAGGGATCAACGCGAGTTATCATATCTATATCGCGCTATGCATCTGTCTGACTTATCTCGGTACGCAGTACTGCGTGAAAAAGATGACGGGATCCCCCTATGCGGCCATCATGGCTTCCGTTCTGATGGTCACCTCGCCTTACTATCTCGGGGACATTTACATCCGGAGTGCGGTCGGCGAATATACCGCATTCATCTTTCTGCCTTTTATTCTCTACGGGATCTACAATGTGCTCTATGAGGGCATGGACAGGCCTTACATTCTTGCGATCGGATACGCAGGCGTCCTGCTGTGCCATACGAATACATTCCTGTTCATGATCCTGTTCGGATTTGCAGCGTTTGTGATCAAATGGAAGCGCTTTCGCGACAACCCGGCCACGCTTTTAAGACTCGGTGTCACGATCGCGGTGACCATGCTTCTGACGGCATTTTACTGGGTACCTGCGATGGAAATGTTCTTTGCAAGTTCCCTGAAGGTCAGCGAAGCCTGGATCCCGCTGGAACAGTCCGCGCTGCAGTTTTCAAAGATCTTTTCCATGGATTTCCCGGGTATGGGCTACTGGCTGATCATTCCCGCCCTGTTCCGCGTACTGATCAAAAAGAATCCACAGAACCGTGATCTGATCGGTTATGCGGACTGGCTGCTGATCGGCGGTTGCGGCTTTGCGGTTCTGACAACGGATCTGATCCCCTGGGCGAGACTGAACCCGTACCTTTCCTTTGTACAGTTTCCGTGGCGTCTGTTCGTGCCCGCAACGGCTATGTTTGCCGTGGCGTCATCCATTATCCTGTCGGTCTTTATCCGTTCGTCCTTAGAACCTTATATGCAGAGCAGTTCGAAAGTACTGACGGTTGTTCTGCTCGTTATCTCGCTTGCATTCGCACTCCGTTCGATCGGAAATGCGGACATCACATATTATGATTATTCGGACGACTATTACAGCTACAAACCGTTTACCGGTCATGTGATCGCCGGGGAATGGCTGCCGGATGCGACAGGAACGGCTTCCGATATCCTTGCCGAGAGTGAACACCTCTATAGCGCTACGGGGGATGATCTTCCGTTTGAAAGGATAGAGGACAGGGTGGAAGCGGACATTTCGGAGAGTCACGACTATGTGGATGCTCCCTTTGTCTATTACAAGGGATATGCAGCTTCCCTGACAGACACAGAGGGCAGGAAGATATCGCTTCCCGTTTCGATCAGTGAAAAGGGTACCTGCAGAGTCTACACAGGATCGCAGACGGGCAGGCTGACTGTGTATTACCGGGGAACGGTCCTGCAAAAACTGGCCATGACCGCCAGCATACTGACGGTGGCCGGTCTGATCGTATATGCATTATACAGAAGAAAAAGAAATGGTATTACGGAGGAAAAATCATGAGAATCGTTGTTCTTGCCGGCGGGATCAGTACGGAACGGGATGTGTCCCTGATGAGCGGCTCAAGGATCTACAAGGCATTGAAAGAAAACGGACATGACACGATCCTTTTGGATGTATTTTTGGGATACGAAGGCGATCCGGACAAGGTATTCGATCTGGATATTGACTGGGCGGAAAAAGTAGCGCCGGTCAGCGTGGACGAACCCGATATCGCAGAAGTTAAAAAACGCAGGGAAGATCAGAGCAACATGCTGTTCGGACCCAACGTGATCCGGATCTGTAAAGATGCGGATATCGTCTTCATGGCACTGCACGGTGACTGCGGCGAAAACGGAAAGATCCAGGCCACCTTTGACCTGTTTGACATCAAGTATACCGGAACGGATTTCTTAAGTTCCGCACTTGCGATGAATAAGTTCTTAACAAAGCAGATGTTCCGTACACACGGCGTAAAAACGCCGGACAGTTATCTTTTAAGCGGGCCGGATGACACCAGAGAACCTGAACTTCCCTGCGTGGTCAAGATCTGCTCCGGCGGGTCCAGTATCGGTGTTTATATCACCAAAACGATGGAAGAATACAGGGAGGCTGTCAAAAAGGCATTCCGCTATGAAGGAAAGGTTCTTGTAGAGCAGTATATCGAAGGACGCGAACTGACCGACTGCGTGATCGAGGGTGTCGCGCTGCCGATCGTGGAGATCGTGCCCCTGACCGGTTTTTATGATTATAAAAACAAATATCAGGCAGGCAGTACCACGGAGATCTGTCCCGCGCCCATCGGAGAAGCCGCGACCAAAACGATACAGGAAATGGCCGTCAAGGCTTATCATGCACTCGGTATCACCACCTATGCAAGAATGGATTTTATCATGACGGAAGAGGGAGAATGTTACTGTCTTGAAGCCAATACGCTTCCCGGCATGACACCGGTGAGCCTTGTTCCGCAGGAAGCGGCAGCGATCGGAAGATCTTTTAATGAATTATGTGAGTGGATCCTGCAGATCTCACTCAGGAAATATGCGTAAAGAGGGTAGTTGATGAAAGAACTGACTTTACAAAACATCGCCAAAGCATGCAGAGGACAACTGCATCTGTATTTTGAGGGACAGGATCCTTCAGGCGATGCGGAAGTGACCGGGGTCGTGATCGATTCCCGCAAAGTTGAACCCGGCAATCTGTTTGTTGCAACAAGAGGGGAACGGGTGGACGGTCATTCCTTTATCCCGCAGGTGTGGGAGAAGGGAGCGCTCTGTGTGATCACGGAAGAGGATCTTGCAGATTCGGCGTTCATAAAAGACGGGATCAGGGGAAACTACATTGTCGTCGAAAGTTCTTTTCAGGCACTGAAAGATCTGGCAAAGTTCTACAGGAGCGTCCTTGATATCACGGTCATAGGAGTTACCGGATCGGTCGGCAAGACCAGCACAAAAGAAATGATCGCTTCCGTTTTATCGAAGCAGTTCCGGGTACAGAAGACAGCCGGAAATTTTAACAACGAAGTCGGTCTGCCGCTTTCGATCTTTTCCCTGCAGGACGAGCATGAAGTTGCGGTTCTGGAAATGGGCATCAGTGATTTTGGCGAAATGACACGGCTAGGTGATATCGCGAAACCGGATCACTGCGTGATCACAAATATCGGACCCTGCCATCTGGAATTCTTAGGTGACCTGGACGGTGTTCTGCGCGCCAAAACAGAGATCTTTCAGAACAGAAACAGGGACGGCGCCGTGATCTTAAACGGAAACGATGAAAAACTCCGGACGATCAGGGATGTGGACGGGACAAAACCTTTGTTTTTCGGGTCCTGTCACAGTGAGGAAGAAAAGAGAGCACAGAAAGAAAAGACGGCTGAACAGATCCTGGATATCTATGCGACGGATATCGTCAGTTTCGGGCTGGAAGGAACCGGCTGCATGGTGCACACGCCCTCCGGTGATTTTCCGGTACGTGTACCGCTTCCGGGGATCCATATGGTGGATAACGCTCTGGCAGCAACGGCCGTAGGTCTGACGCTCGGGATGGACTTATCGGCGATCCGCGACGGGATCAGCAGCGTGGAGGGAATGAGCGGACGCTCGCATCTGATCCATACGCCTGATTATCTTCTGGTAGATGACTGTTATAATGCCAACCCGAAAGCCATGCGCGCGGCGATCGACCTGCTGCAGAATGCACAGGGCCGGAAAGTCGCGATCTTAGGTGACATGTTCGAACTTGGCGGGGACAGCGGTGAGATGCATGCCTCTGTCGGTGAATATGCAAAAGATAAAGTGGATGTCCTGATCTGCTGCGGGACACTTTCGAAACAGATGTATGAAGCAGCAAAAGACGGGACACAGAAAACCTTCTGGTTTGAAACCAGAGAGGAACTGATCAAAGAGATCCGGAGAGAAAGACAGCTGATGGCTGCACCGATCGACTGGAGCAGCGAGCCGGAAAAGACCATGGGCCTTCTGGAGACCGACGATACGATCCTGATCAAGGCAAGCCACGGCATGGGATTCTCAGAGCTTCTGGAAGTCCTGCAGGAGATGGTCTGACTCAGGAAAGAAGGGAAGCATGATTTTCCTTCATGGAAGCGATCAGATCATGTGTATATCTGCCGGGGAATTTCTGATCCTCCGGTGAGAGTTCCCGGATCGTAAACGGCTTTCCGTATTCCACGATCACTTCTCCCTTTTTCAGCAGAGGAAAATGATCTTCAAAGATCGCGGAAGAACCGGTGATCGCGACCGGAACGATCTTACAGCCGGATTTGGACGCGATCTTAAAAGAACCTTCTTTGAAGGGCAGCAGTTCTCCCGTGCGGGAACGTGTCCCTTCCGGGAAAATAAATACAGAGATACCGTCGTCCTTGACGAATTGGATCGCCTGCAGGATGATCTGCATTCCCTGCCGGATGTCTTTACGGTCCAGGAACAGGCAGTGCAGGTTTTTCATGTACTGTGCAAGGATCGGTACTCTGTTTTCTTTTTTGGAGATATAACAGGTCTGACCCGGTACCAGCGAGTATGTGATGATGATATCAAAAAAACTCAGATGATTGGCCACATAGAGCACGGCCTCGTCTTTCGGAACCTGCTCAAGGCCGATGACTTTCGGCTTGCAACCTGCAATGAACATGACGGTCCGAAATGCCCATTTCACGATCGCAAGGGAACTGTCTTCCTTTGCTTTCGGATTGAATCTACCAAGCAGCCATTCGGCCGGCAGGATTAGAAAGAAGCTTACCGTAAAAAACAGGATAACAACGATCAAAGCAATAACGATCCGGATCATGACATTACCTCTTTAGACATTTTCAGAGCATAAACGCATCTTTAAGTATTGTACATCATAATCCCATCCGGTCAAGCCATAATCATTCCAGCACGACCGATTCCCCCGTTTTACCGGTGATCACGATATATCCTTCCTTTGGCAGGGGAAGGTCGTCACCTGCATCCACAATATGTGAGTTATAGACAGGTTCTCCGTATTTGTTGTATACGATGACTGCGCTGCCTTCCGGTCTTTCGGTCACCCGGAGCGTCCGGTTTGCGATCTCATCCCCGATCCTGTACCACACAGGCTCACGATCTCCCGGTTTAAACGTCCCGCCTGCGGTCAGTTCCTGCAGGGCATCGTTTGAGATATATTTCATGCCGTTGCTTAGGGAAAAGATATCTCCATCTGTTCCTCGTTCAATGACAATATCGATCAGGTCACGGTTGATGCTTGAGGGAACATCAAAGGGTGCGGCGGCATGATCCTCATCCACGATCTTTAAGAGCCTGGAGCCCATGGGCGTAACTGCATAGATGTAACCCTGTAATACATCCGAAAGATATACCCTGGTAATGCCAGTGGTATAAGCCTGGGAAGAATACAGGTCATTGCACAGGAGAAAGTCCTTTCCGGTAAGCGCGCTCCATTTTGCGAGCACCTGCGCAGAGACCGGGTTTTCTTCCATCTTCTGTCCCGCATAGCTGACCCGTTCAAACCGGCCAAGACCCGGAGCGATCTCTGTGTTGTGCTGTGCCAGATAGACGGTGCCGTCTTTTTCCACAAAGGATACGATCGCAGGGTTGGCGGCGGGTTTTGCGGAAGATAGGTCTCCGTTTTCAATTTCAAAGGCAAGTTCTGCAAAAGTCCCGTCTTCACAGAGGAGAAAATCCTGTTCCGTCGTCCTTGCCGCGGTATGGTTTTCCACATGCATATACCGGTGGTCCGGGAAAGTCACATGGCTGATGGCGGCGCCGCCGGAAAGATCATTCTGAACACCGTAGAATCCTTCGTATGCATCATACGACTCCGGGATATGGTCCGTCGTCTTAAGCGCCTGCTCCGTCTCTTCCCGTACTTCTATGCCGCGGTCAGCAAGGACCACATCGAGAAGCGCCTGCGCCATCATCCCGTTATAATAACTGGTACCGCCGTTTGTCAGAACAGCCACGCTGATCTCTTCCTCCGGGGCTGTCAGCAGAAAGGCGTGGTCAAGACCCGTATCTCCGCCTTTGTATTGCACGGATACACCGCAGTCTTCATATTTCGGAAGAGAGACTATATCCCAGCCAAGTCCGTTCTTATCAAGATAGGCATCCTTATCTTCCGTCCACTTCTTTGCCATAGCAGTCTTTGCTTCTTCGGAAAGCACCTTCCCCGTGCCCTTAAAGAACATGGATCCGAAATCTGCCGCATCTTCTGCCGTTGCAAAGATGCCGCCGGCTCCGATGTTCAGGGTCATGTCCGGTTCATAGGAAACGCCTTTAGAAGAAACCGCCGGAACCAGTTTGACATTTTTCAGCATATCCACCGCTGTGCCTGTGTTTTTGCAGCCGGCAGGCTTTGCTATGAACTGCTCCACATAGTCCGTATAGGAGAGGCCGGATACGCGCTCCACCACAAGCTCCAGAAGATCAAAGCCGTCATTGCAGTAGGAAGCGTAGGCCCCGGGATCTGCTTTCAGCCGCTGCACGGACAGTTCGGCAAGAAGTGTATCGTGGTGCAGCATATTGTTGTCATTGTAGAGGAAGGCACCGGGCATCGTGGTTCCCATGATCCCGGAAGTATGGTCCATCAGCATGCGCAGCGTGATGTCTTTATACCGCTCATCCGCCATGGTAAATTCCGGGATGTAATCGGTCACGGGCGCATCGATATCAAGCTTTCCTTCATCCGCAAGACGCATGGCCGCTGCCGTCACATATACTTTGCTGACGGAGCCCACGCAGTAGATGTATCCATTATCCTTCGCATATACAGTCCTGCCCCCGAAAGCAGCGGATCCGGCCACTGTCAGGATGGCTGCCATGGTAAAGGCTGTGATTTTTATGATCGTATTTTTTTCTCATCTCTTATCTCCTTTTCACCCAACCGGTCTATTCAGTCATCAGTTCCGTCACAGAGATCTTTTTGATCTTGCCTGCCCCGATATAGGTAACGAAGTAGCAGAACAGGGTCATTAACAGGTCCGTTACAAGGATCGTGAGAAGATCCGTCCGCGCGATTGTTCCAAAGAGCGCACTCCAGAAGAACTTATTTATATACACACAGCAAACGGAAGCCAATATCATGGAAACAACGATCACAGGCATGAACTTCATGGCCGTCTGCTGCATCAGATCCTTAGAGGAATATCCCATGCTCTTCATGATCCCGAGGCTGCGGCGCTGCCTTCTCACATTAGAGGATGCAATGATCATGAGGATCACTGCCACGATCAGCGCAATGAGTACCATGGCAAGAAGTGTGAACCGTTTGGTCAGATTTGCCATAGGCTCCATCTGTGCCTTGATATTGCCTCTCCAGCTCCGGATCTCCCGGATGATAAAGTTCCTGCTGTTACCGCTGATCATCCGGTCCCCGATCCGGATGGCATAATCCACGTTCGTCACGCCATACTGTGACATCAGGGCAGCGATCTTTTCTTCTGCGGTGGCATGGATCTGATCCTCCAGACTGCCGCCTGCGCCGCTACGGGTGCTTAAATCTTTTGCCGTTCCGCCAAAACGGGCGTTCATGGCTTCTTCAAAGGCTTCGTCGCTGACCCCGTCAGCCAGATAGGCGGATATTACATAGGATCTTGAGGTGGGGTCGATCCTTCTGTATCCGTCCGATGTCAGATACAGGATCGAGCCGCCGTTCATCATGGAACCCACCAGTCCCGTGATGATATAGTCTTTCTCCATACCGTCGTTTGTTAAAATGATGCTGTCCCCAACGTTCAGGTTCTCGTTCTTTGCACGCCGCAGGCCCAGCATGATCTCATTGTCATGCTCGGGACAGCGTCCCACATACGGCCGGATGTTTTCCGCATCCTTAAAATCATCATAGACGATCGCCATACCGGTCGTGTCCGATCCTTTGATCATCTGGTATTCGTAATTGTAGGTCACAAGTGCCTTTCTTACCTCCGGCATGGCCTCGATCTCTTCCCTTGCAACGTAGGGATCGACACCCGGCAGCAGGCTGACCAATACGGTATCCACATCGGCCGACTGCATGGATTCCAGGCCCTTTGTCCCGTCCTTGAAGAACATGAAGGTGACCACCGAGAACAGAAGCGCGGTTCCGGACAGTATGACGCAGATACCGATCCCGGCCGCCGATCTGATATCGTGAAACAGGCCTTTCCATGCAAGGCGGATATTGATGTTACCCTTTGCCGAAGTAAGCGGAAAGAGATTTTTTCCGAAATGATGGGTCCTGATCCCTCTGCGCAGCGCAACAACGGGCGGATATTTTTTAACCGTTTTCGCTTTCTGGAGTGCAAAAAGGATCACCAGGAGCATCACCGGGATCATCACCAGAATGACAAGAAGGGGCTGTGCTTTCCCGGATACTTCCCGGCCAAGGAGCATTTTGATCCCGTAATCCATAAGGGGCGTCATCAGAAGGGAAAGGATCCCGCCAAGGAGGGCACCGGCCCCGCCTGAGATCACATATTCAAAGAGATAGGCGGCGGAGATCTCTCCCGAGCGGTACCCCAAAGCTTCCAGTACGCCGATCTGCTGCATCTGGTCCTCGATATCGTTGCTGATCTTATGACGGATCATAAACAGGGCGGAAGCCATTGTGACCATGCCAAGGAAAGCGATCAGATACAGGAAGATGTTCAGGAACTGCACCTCGATGTTGTGTTCGCTACGGATGTTAAAATCATTGTAATCGGATCTTAAGTTTTCACCGGACACTTCCATACACCGGTCCATGTAGGCACGGTATGGAAAATCCTCCCCGCCGTCAAAGGCAAGACCGGTCCATGTATTGGAAAAGGAGGTGTGGAAGAGCATGGAAAACAGGGCAAAATCACTGTCCGGAATGATGCACTTAAAGAAGAGCTGGTCGGAGGAAGCCAGACCCGAATTATAGAAACCGGCAACCGTGAAGGGGTATTTTTTCCCGTTCTGCACAACGGTGAACACATCCCCCGGACGGTATTTTTTGACGATCGAAAAGTTTTCCGGCATCCAGATTGGATGTTCCAGGTTTGCGATCTCGTCTTCCGGAAGCTGTTCCGCCTTGACGAAATCCTCGATCCTGCGCTCCGTTTTTTCCGTGACGAAGAGCAGATTGTAGGACAGGGTATTTCCATCCGGTTCAATGACATCGGTAGAGGCGGACACAAGGTATCTGTCCTCCATGATCTCACCGATCCCGTATTCGTCCTTCAAAATGTCGTAAAAATCATCATGATACGTGCCCTCTTCGAACAGGATGATCCGGTCAAAGGATCCGGAGGCCTTGAAACTGTCGTAAAATGCGTTGCCGGTCTTAATGGAGTTGACTGCAACGACAGAGAGCATCAGCGTTGTGACTGCCGTCAGAAAGACGATGGCCAGCGCTTCACGTTTGTTTTTCTTTAAATTGAATAAGGAAAGTCTCAAAATCTTCATGTCTGTTACCATCCCATCTCATCCAGAAACTTCTGTAATCCGGCGCGTCTTGTTTTCAGGTCATCTTCCCCGTACGCGCACATCTTGTATTCCCCTTCGATCCCGCCGTCCCGCAGGTAGAGCACTCTTGTTCCGCGCAGTGCGGTCTTTAAGTCATGGGTGACCATGATGATGCTCTGTCCGCTTTGATGGATCTTTGTAAAGATATCCAGAACATCCCGGCTTGAGGAAGAATTCAGCTGTCCGGTGGGCTCATCGGCAAAAAGGATCTTCGGATCGTTGATGATGGCCCGTACGATGCCGACACGCTGTGCCTCACCGCCGGAGAGCTGGTTCGGATATTTCTGAAAGTCTTCTTCATGCAGACCTACCTGCAGTAAAAGCTCCTGTGCTTTTTTGACGAGTGCCGGTGTGTTCTTCTGTACGATCAGGGCCCCGGTCAGGACATTGTCCAGGACGGTCTGATTTTCCAGAAGATACACGCTCTGGAACACGAATCCGCAGTTGCCGCGGCGAAAGACGGCCAGCTCATCGTTGGAGAAATCCTGGATCTGCGTATCCGCAAAGAATACTTTTCCCATGGTGGGTTTGTCCATGCCGGATAGAGCATAGAGCAGTGTGGATTTGCCGGAGCCGGAGGAACCCATGATGACGGTAAAATCACCCGTTTGGATCTCCAGATCCAGATTCTTGATGACGTGCTGCTGCACGCCGATGTTTGAAAATGATTTACAGAGTTTTTCCGTTCTTAAAATAGAAGAAGCCATATATCTTACGTCCTTTCTGAAACAGGTTTTCAGCTTATGACCGTATTATATATGGTTTCTTTTGATACTTCTTTAAGGATGTCCTATGAAATTCTTATCAAATTCTTAACGGATTCTGTCCTGATAAACGGATTCAGCTTAAGGGGATCAGCAGGGTGATGCAGAATCCGTCCCCGCTGCTTTCGGGGATCAGCTCCCCGCCCATCTTATCCATCAGGGTCTTTGCGATATAGAGACCGAGGCCGCTTCCGTCCTCCTTACTGTCCACCCATTTTTTCCCGCGGTAGAACTTGTTTGTGATCAGATCCAGTTCTTCTGCCGGAACACCGGGGCCGTGATCGCGCAGTTTCATTTCCAGAAAAGATCCCGCGATCCGGTATGTCACATCGATCTTAGTCCCTGCATATTTATAGGAATTGGCGATGATATTGCCGATGACCTGACTCATACGCTTACTATCTGTCCGGATGATCACATCAGGAACCTTCTCTTCCATTACCAGTTCCCTGCTGTCGCATTTGGCAACGATCTCGTGCAGTACAGGGGATGCTTCATCCCTGCAGCTGACTTTAAATTCGCCCAGATCTTCCAGTGTGGCCGAGAACAGGTCGCTCACGAGCACATCGATCTGATCCGCCTTCTGTTCGATCAGATCCAGTTTCTCCGTAAGGTCTGCGTTCTGTCCGGACCCCTCTGCCATTCCTGCCTTTGCTTTCAGAAGTTCCGTGGTCACCTTGATGCCCGTGACCGGTGTTTTCAGATCGTGGCTTAAGGAAGCTACCAGTTCCCGTTCCTTTTTCTGCAGGGCCAGTTCCCGTTTGCGGGATTCTGAGAGTTCTTCGCGCATGATATCAAAGCTTTCGGAGAATACACCGAACAGATTGTTTTTATCATAGACCAGCGGCTCGTCCAGATTGCCCTGTGCGACTTTTCCGGCAAAAGCTTCCATTTTATGAAACGGAGTAATGATGTTTCTTTTGACATAGACATAGAAGAAAACAGCGCCAAGGAAAAGGACCAGGCTGATCACGCCAAACCCGGCAAGCAGCCGTCTCCTGCCATGCACATAGAAAGACTGTTCCTTATCCGGCAGGATCACGAGTCCTAAGATCCTGTCATCTCTTGTGATGTATGTATAAGGATAGTTCTCTTTGATGGCGGTCTCCGCAGACAGACGTTCCGTTTCCGGGAAGGTGTTCCTGCCGGTTCGTGAATCATACACGATCTCGTTTGACCGGTTCAGGATCACATAGGAAGTCCCGAAATCCTTAGTGCGTAAACTTTCCGGGGCATCCAAGTTTTTGGCCGCTTCTTTTGCGATATCATTCAGTTGTACGATGGTTGTTTCCTTTGTGCGCTCGCTACTGCCTGCAAGGGTAAGCCACAGGAGCAGGGCAAGCCCCAGTGCATAGAAAACGCCCAGTGAGATCACAACCCTACGGAAGTTCTTCATCCGATTCCGTTCCTTCGATCACATATCCCACGCCCCAGACTGTCTTGATCAGAACCGGTTCCTTGGGATCCCTTTCCGTCTTCTCACGCAGATGCCTGATATGAACGGCCAGTGTGCCTTCTCCGATATATTCGTCTTCCCAGACATTTTTTAGCAGTTCTTCTTTGGTTACGATCCGTCCGGCATTTTCGATGAGATATGTAAGCAGTTTGTATTCCATGGCTTTGAGCGGAAGCTGCTGCTTGCCGCTGAGCAGTTTATGCATGTTTGTATCCAGGCTGACCGTGTCTGTAAGCCGGATGAGCCCGTTTCTGTTCTCAAAAGTCCCCGCCGCCTTTCCTGCAACGGGATCCGGCAGGTTTTCTTTAGCGCTTTCTTTTGCGTGCGCATACCGGGAGAGGATCGCTTTGACTTTGGCCAGGAGGATGCTTAAGGTGAAGGGCTTTTTGATATAGTCGTCCCCGCCGATGTTCAGGGCGATCAGCACATCGTCATCGCTGGTCCTGGCACTGATGAAGAGGATCGGCATATCATAGTTTTCGCGTACCTTCCGGCAAAGATCAAAGCCGGACTTTCCGCCCAGGTTGATATCCAGAAGCAGCAGCGAGATCACATGCTCCTCCAGAAAGCGGACGGCCGCATCATAGTCCGTGACATAGGCGGTAGGTACGTCAAACATGTTGAAGTATTCGGCTGTAGATTGCGCGATCACTTCATCATCGTCGATGATGAGGACCTGAAAATGCTCTTTCATATACGGGTACCCTCTTTTCCTATTGTATCATATGCGGATGGGATATGCGTAAAAATCCCCCGCATCATGGCGGGGGACTCACACTTCTTATAAATGGAACCGAAGGGATTCGAACCCTCGACCTCTGCGTTGCGAACGCAGCGCTCTCCCAACTGAGCTACGATCCCATGAGCGTTTGGCGACGATACTATCGTAAACCACACGCGACAAACATGCAAGCGTTATTTTGGTCTGAAAATATGGTATTGTCGATAAATCGGACTAATGGTAAACTTGTTAAGTGTGATTTAAAAAACGGGCAGGGACGGTAATAAAATGAGAGTAGCAATCCTGACGGATACCAACAGCGGAATCCTGACTAATGAGGCGGAATCGCTTGGCATTTTCGTGATGCCTATGCCGGTCCTGATCGATGAACAGGTCTTCTATGAAGGGGAGAGCCTTGAAGAAGATGAATTTTACGCGGCACTGAACAGTGAACGGAAAGTGTCTACCTCACAGCCGTCACCGGGTGATGTTCTGGATACATGGGACCGCCTTCTTGCAGACGGTTATGAGCAGATCGTCTATATACCGATGTCAAGCGGCTTAAGCGCAGGATGCATGACTGCAAAAGGTCTGGCGCAGGACTATGAGGATAAGGTCTTTGTGGCCGACAATCACAGGATCTCCGTGACGCTCAGACCGTCTGTGCTGCTGGCAAAACAGATGGCGGACAAAGGCGCCGTCGGGGCGGAGATCGCATCGTTTCTTGAGAGGGATGCCTACCGCTCGTCCATTTACCTGGCTGTTGAAACCCTGGATCATCTGAAACGGGGCGGGAGAGTCAGTCCCGCGGCAGCAGCGCTCGGTACGCTTTTGAACATAAAACCGATCCTGACCATTCAGGGAGAAAAACTGGAACCTTATGCCAATGTACGCGGCTCCATGAAACGATGCGAGGAAAGGATGCTTGCGGCATTGAAAAGCGACATAGAAACCCGTTTTCCGGGCGCATATCCGGACAAAGTCTGTATCGGACTGGCCGGCGCCGGTCTCACGGAAGAAATGAAGGCGGAATGGATGGAACTTGCCCGGGAAACTTTTCCGGAAACAGAACTGTTTTATGACCCGCTTTCGGCAAGTATCGCAGCGCACACCGGACCCGGTGCGGTCGGTCTTGGTGTTTCGATTCTTCCGTAAAGAGTATCCACGGAGTGAAAAATGGAGAAAGCAAACAACAATCGTACCTGGTATATAAAAGGAATCAAAGACGGCATCCCGATCGCACTCGGGTACTTCGCGGTATCTTTTGCCCTCGGTATCACGGCAAGGGAAGCAGGGATCACACCGCTGCAGGCCGGCTGTATGTCGGCGGTGATGCTGGCGAGTGCCGGACAGTTTGCGGCGATCAATGTGATCGCGGCAGCGGACACACTGATCCAGATGGCCGTCACGACACTGGTGATCAACCTGCGTTACATCCTGATGTCCAGTTCCATGTCACAGAAACTGGATAAAAAGATGCCCTTCATTCACCGGCTGCTCCTGCCCTGTTTTGTAACGGATGAGATCTTCGGGATCGCATCCAACGTGGAAGGGCGGCTGAACCCGTTCTATAACTACGGGGCGGCTACGGTGGCTGTACCCGGCTGGACACTTGGCACGATCCTCGGTGCCGCTGTCGGCGCGATCCTGCCGGAGCGGATCGAAACCGCGCTCAGTGTTGCACTCTATGGGATGTTTCTTGCGATCATCATTCCGGGTGCGAGAAAAAACAAGGTTTTGGCGGTACTGGTAAGCGTATCCATGCTGCTCAGTTTCCTGTTTTCGGAATTACCCGTTTTATCGGCGATCTCTTCCGGTACCAGGATCATCCTTCTGACGGTGGTCATTGCCGCGGCTGCAGCGTTCCTGCGCCCGATCGAAGAAGAGACAGAAGAGGAGGCAGTGCATGGAGATTAATTTTTACGTTTATCTGCTGGTCGCGGCCTCGACGCTTTACATTATCCGTATGCTGCCGCTGACACTCATCCGCAGGGATATAAAAAACAAATATATCCGTTCATTTTTATACTATGTTCCGTTTGTGACGCTCGCCGTCATGACTTTTCCCGCCATGCTTTATGCGACCGGATCGATCGTATCAGGTCTTGCGGGATTTGTGATCGGCGTGGCACTTGCGTTTTTTGACGGAAACCTGTTCCGCGTGGCGCTCGGTTCCTGCCTGGCTGTATTTATCACGGAACTGATCGTAAAATAGGGAAGATCATGACAAGTTCGGAAGCGATCGCTTATATTGAAAACTTCACATGGAGCACTTCCAAAATGGGCCTGGAGCGGACCGTGGAACTGCTTGCCGCAATGGGCGATCCGCAGAAGAAACTTAAGTTTGTTCATATAACCGGAAGCAACGGCAAAGGCAGTACCTGTGCGATGGTTGCATCCGTTCTGAGAGCGGCCGGCTTTAAGACCGGCCTGTTTACATCTCCCCATGTGTGTGATTTTTACGAAAGGATCCAGATCAACGGGACAGGTATCCCCGCCGGGAGGCTCTCTGAGATCACGGAAGCCGTGGCAAAGATCGCCGATGCCATGGATGATCACCCCAGCCAGTTTGAACTGATCACAGCGATCGCGATGGAATACTTCTACAGGGAACACTGCGATCTTGTTGTACTCGAAGTCGGTATGGGCGGAGCACTGGATTCGACAAATGTGATCCCTGCGCCCCTTGTTGCGGCTTTTACGAACATCGCGCTGGAACATACGGAATATCTCGGGAATACACTGCAGGAGATCGCAGCCACCAAGGCCGGGATCATCAAACCGGGCTGCAGCGTAGTCTGCTATGACAGTGCGCCGGAAGCGGTTGATACGATCCGCAGGATCTGCAGTGAAAAAAACGTTCCTTTTACACTTGCGGGAGACGAGGCTGTACATATCCGTTCTTCGATCCGCGAACAGGTCTTTTCCTATGGAGACAGGGAATATACGCTTTCCCTGCTTGGCCGCCATCAGTTGCGCAATGCGGTCGTTGCGCTAAAGATCATCGGGCTGTTGACCGATGCGGGTTATGCTATCGGAGAAGAACAGATCCGGGCGGGACTTCGCGATACGTTCTGGCCGGCCAGATTTGAAGTACTGAGAGAAGATCCGGTCTTTATCCTGGATGGCGGACATAATCCGCAGTGCGCCGGAGCGCTGATCCGTACGCTGGATGAAGTGCTTCCCGGTCAAAAGGTTTGGTTTTTAACAGGCGTGCTGGCAGATAAGGATTATGCGCAGATCGCAGATCTGATCGCGCCCTATGCGCTGGGTGCTGTCTGTGTGACACCGGACAGTCCGCGTGCACTGAACGCATCCGACTATGTTAAAGAGTTTACAGCGCGCGGGGTGAAAGCACAGGCGGCGGATTCGGTCAAAGAGGGGATCGCGTGCGTGATGCGGTATGCCGGATGTGAACCGGTGGTCGCGTTCGGCTCTTTGTATATGGCAGGAGAGATCCGGAAGAACGTTCTTTCGGGAGATTGATAACAGGAGAAAAGAAATGCAGTTGACAGATGGATCGGTAAGGGAATTTACACAGGCGCTTGCATCCAAAACATCTGTGCCGGGCGGCGGCGGGGCCTGCGCGCTGGTCGGCAGCATCGGGATCGCGCTTGGTGACATGGTCGGCGAATTCACGGTCGGTAAAAAAACCTACGCCGATGTGGAGGAGGATGTCAGGGCCCTGATGGAGCAGGCACAGAAACTGCGGGAAGACCTGCTTTCCTGTGTGGAAAAAGATGCGGAAGCTTTTGAGCCCCTGTCCAAGGCTTACGGATTGCCAAAGGATGATCCGGACAGGGATGCGGTCCTGGAGAAATGCTTAAAGGATGCGGCAGCGGTTCCGATGGAGATCCTGAAACTGTCCTGCAGTGCGGTGGAACTATTGCGTGATTTTGCCGCAAAAGGCAGCAGGCTGATGCTTTCCGATGCGGCAACGGGTGCAGCCATGTGCCGCGCGGCGATCACAGGGGCGGCCATGAATGTGCGCGTCAATACAAAACTGATGAAAGACAAAGTATTTGCAGACAAAACGGATGCGGAAACAGATGCGCTGGTTCAAAAATACACAAAACTGGCGGATGAGGTATTTGCATCCGTCTACAACGGATAATACAGAGGATAAAAAATGGCGGAAATACTGAAGGGAAAACCGGTAGCAGACGCGATCGGTGATAAGACCAAAGAGATCGTGGAGCGGTGCAGGAAAAAAGGCATCGTACCGACGCTTGCGATCCTGCGTGTCGGCGAGCGGGAAGACGATCTGTCATATGAACGCGGTGCCATGAAGCGCTGCATGACAGCCGGTGTGGAAGTAAAGAATGTGGTTTTGCCTGCGGATGTAGCGGAAGAGAAGTTCTTTGAAACACTTAAGGGACTGAATGAGGATGAGCAGGTACACGGCATTCTCATGTTCAGGCCCCTGCCGGCACAGATCGACGGGGAGAAGGCCCGCAACATGCTGCTTCCCGAAAAAGATGTGGACGGATGCACGGACGGTTCTCTCTCCGGCGTGTTTACCAATACGGACCGGGGCTTTGCGCCCTGTACCGCGCAGGCCGCCATGGAGATCCTGAAATACTACGGGATAGAGATCTCCGGAAAACGTGCTGTCGTGATCGGACGTTCCCTGGTGGTCGGGCGTCCCGTTGCGATGATGCTCATGCACGAGAACGCTACGGTAACGATCTGCCATACCAGGACCAAAGACGTGCCCGGGATCGCAAAAGAAGCACAGATCCTGATCGCGGCAAGCGGACAGATGGAAAGTATCGGCAGGGACTACTTGCAGGAAGACATGGTCGTGATCGACGTCGGGATCGGCTGGAATACGGAAAAGCAGAAACTGTGCGGCGATGTGCGTTTTGAAGAAGCGGAAACTATCGTGCAGGCCCTGACACCGGTGCCGGGTGGTGTCGGATCCGTCACAACAGGTATTCTTGTACACCATGTTGCACAGGCAGCGGAAAAACTCAGTAGCGGACAACGCTGACTTCGCCGGAGGAAAGGGCTTCCTTTTCTCCGTTATCATATCTGACACATAAATGAAACGCGTCATCTATGCCCTCCACGAGGGCATATTTATATGCTCGTCCCGAAAAATCATTGATGCGCACATATTGTCCGGTCAGAAAAGACCGGCTCCGGTACTCTTCAAGAAAAGCAGACGGGTCATCTGCGTGAAAGATCCTAAGGAACTCTGTAATGACCGCTGCGCAGAGCCGGTTCCTTAAGTCTGTCTCTGCCATGCCTGCCGGCAGCAGGCTTCCCGCCACCGTTTCGATGTCTTTGGGAAAGCCGTCTTCCGGGGCATATACATTGATCCCGATCCCGATGATCACACCGGAAACGGAATTGTCTTCTACGGAAACACTTCCTTCCGTCAGGATCCCGGCGACCTTTTTCCCCTGACAGAACAGGTCGTTCACCCATTTGATCCCGATCTGAAGATCCAGTATCTTAGCGATCGCGCGGCTTGCGGCCACTGCCATCATGCAGGTAAACCCTGTGGAGAGCTGTGCGTTTTCTTTAGGATGCACCAGCAGGCTCATATAGATCCCGCTTCCCTTTGGTGAATAAAAATCACGGCCTCTTCTTCCTCTTCCTGCCGTCTGTCTGTCGGCGATCACCACTGCACACAACCTGTTTTCATTCGTATCTTCCATGGATAAACCGGAAATACCTGCTGCGATCGTGTTGGTAGAGGCAACCGTTTCAAATACCTGCAGTCTTTCAGGATCCTGAATCAGTACATGCAGTTCCTCCGGAGCCGGTTCCTTATTATCGACATACCGGTCCAGAAAGATGGCGATCCTCTCCCTTGTAAGGCTGTCCGGATCCGCATGCAGCCGGTATCCCTTATTGGTCACGGCTTCGATCCGGTGACCGTCGAGACGCAGGGCACGGATGGCTTTCCATACGGAAGCTCTGGTAACGTATAACTGCTTTGCGATCTCCTGTCCGGATATATAAGAGCCCGCCGCATCCGTAAGGATCTGCAGGACCTGTTCTTTGGTGCTCTTCATTATTTTTCCCTCATTGTAAACTTTTGGCTGCGAAAGGTTGACGCAGGTTAAAGTCCATTGTAAACTTCGCAGAAGAAATTGTAAACCATACCGGAAAGGAAAGCGGAATAAACAAGATGAACGGCAGAACAAAACAAATGACCTATACTGCACTTGCCACAGCGCTGATCTGTGTACTGGGGCCGTTTACGATCCAGATCCCCATAAGCCCCGTTCCCATTTCACTTACGATCTTTGCGATCTATATCGCGGTATATGCGCTTGGAATGAAGAGAGGTGTCGTTGCAACCGCACTTTACATTCTGCTCGGGCTCATCGGTGTACCGGTTTTTTCGGGCTTTACAGGCGGTGCGGGAAAACTGCTCGGGCCGACAGGCGGCTATATCATCGGCTACCTGTTTACGGCTGCGATCTCCGGGTGGTTCATAGACCGGTTTGAAGAAAAAAAACTGCTGTACATTCCCGGTATGGTACTTGGAACGCTTGTCTGTTATCTGTTTGGGACAGCCTGGCTTGCGAAGACTGCCGGTATGGGCTTTTTGGCTGCTTTGTATGCCGGCGTGATCCCCTTTATCCCTGCAGATGCCGTCAAGATCCTCTGCGCTTATCTTACAGGTCCGAGACTCCGGAATGCCCTGCGCAGACTATGATCTTCTCTTTTATTGTCTTGATTGTTATGCAGGGTAAAAAATGATAAAATGGACGCATGGATGTTTTGTTACTCAGTCAATATATCAGCATTGTCGCGTTGTTTGTTGAGAGCTGGATCGTGTTCCGCAACTGGAAGAATTCCCTGCATTCCTTTCTGCTGTTCAGTTGTCTGGCAACCCTCATCAACAATCTCGGATATCTCTTTGAACTGAAAGCGCAGTCGGAGGAAGCATATTTCACCGCCCTTCAGCTGTCTTATGCCGGAAGAGTCTGGATCGCGCTGTCCCTGTTTTTGTTTACGGCGCAACTCTGCCGCGTCAGGATACCGAAGCTCCTTACAAGTATCCTGGTGGGCTTTCATGTCTTTATCTATATCATTATCCTGACATTGCGAAATCACGATCTGTACTATACGGACATGCACTTTGTGAACGAAGGCGGCATGCTGTTTCTGCTGCACAAGGACGGCATCCTTCATCACCTGTTCATGGGCGTGCAGAGTGTTTATATCATCATCGGGATCGCGTGGCTTGTCAAAACCTTCCTGCGGGAAAAGAGCCGTGCGAATGCCAGACGGTATCTGATGGTTCTTTTCGCCTTTACGGTGGAAGGACTGTTCTTTGTTGTACAGACGTTTGACCTGATCGGGATCACGGCGATCTATGACGTATCCATGATCGGAAATATGATCGGTACGATCTTTATGTTCATTGCCATCATCCGTTACGATCTGCTCGGTACACGGGAGATCGCAAAAGAATACATGATCGACAGGATCTCCGAGGCGATCATCGCGGTCGATGAAGACGGCATTGTACAGTACTTCAACGAGCCGGCCAAAGCGCTCTATCCGGAACTGGCAAAAGAAGGGAACGGGATCCCTCCTGCGATCACTTCAGCCGTTGCGGACGGAGGAAATCTGACGATCCATGACAGGATCTTTATCCCTGAAGAAAATACCTTATTCTATAAAGGAAAACAGTACGGAAAACTCTATGCGCTCGTGGATGAGACCGCGCATTTCCGGTATATGGCGCAGCTCGAAGAGCAGAAGAAGATCGCGGACAGTGCCAACGTGGCCAAGAGCCGCTTCCTGGCAAATATGTCCCATGAGATCCGTACCCCGATCAATGCTGTGCTCGGTATGGATGAGATGATCTTAAGGGAGAGTTCCGAAAGTCCCATCCGTTCCTACGCCGCCGATATCATGTCTGCCGGTAAAACGCTTCTGGCCCTCATCAACGATATCCTTGATTTTTCCAAAGTGGAAGAGGGCAAGATGGAGATCGTGCCGGTGCAGTACGAACTGTCATCGGTTATGAACGACCTGACCAATATGATCCGGGAGCGGGCACTCAAAAAAGGACTGAAATTCCATGTTGAGGTAGATGAGCACATTCCGCGCCTTTTGTATGGGGACGAGATTCGCATCAAACAGTGTGCCCTGAACGTGTTGACCAATGCGGTCAAATACACGGATTCAGGCTCTGTCACCATGAAAGTCACGGGTGAGAAAAAAGATGATTCGCATATCCTGCTCGGCTTTTCCATAACGGATACCGGGATCGGAATGCACAGGGAAGATATCGACAAACTGTTTTCGCCGTATGAGAGGATCGAAGAAAAGCGTAACCGGACTATTGAAGGGACCGGACTCGGTATGGCGATCACCAGACAGCTGCTGGATCTGATGGGCAGCCGGCTGGACGTCGAGAGTGAGTACGGAAAGGGATCGACGATCTCCTTTGCAGTCGAACAGGAGGTTGTGGCCTGGGAAGAGATCGGTGATTTTACCGACAGGTTCAATGATATCAAGACCGGTGCGCAGACCTACAAAGAACTGTTCCATGCACCCGGTGCAAGGATCCTGGTAGTGGATGACACCGAAATGAACCTGACGGTTGTGCAGAGTCTGTTAAAGAAAACGGAGATCCGTATCGATACCGCGTTATCCGGAAGGGACGCGCTGACATTAGCAGAAGTCAATCCCTACGACGTGATCTTTATCGATCACATGATGTCGGACATGGATGGCATAGAGACACTGAAACATCTGCGCGAACTGGATAAAAATCAAAAGACGCCGGCGGTCGCACTCACGGCCAACGCCGTATCCGGTGCGAGACAGAAATACCTGTCCGCAGGCTTTGATGACTATCTTTCAAAACCCGTTGACGGGACAAAACTGGAAGAGATGCTGCTCCGCTATCTTCCGGAGTATAAGATCACGGGCAGCGTGACCGTGGCAGCAGAGAATACGGCAAACATCGTATCCGAAAGATCGAGGATCCTCGTTGTGGATGATGAGGAGGCGGTCATCGCGCTTGTTAAGACCATTATGGAAGACCAGTATGACATAGAGGGCTGCCTGCAGGGTACCGGCGCTGTAAACGCTGCTAAAAAGTTCAGACCGGATCTGATCCTGTTAGACATTCATTTAACAGATACGAACGGCTTTACGGTCATGAAAGAACTCAAAGAAGAGGAACAGACCGCGGATATCCCGATCCTTCTGATCACGGGCGATAACGATGATGAAACGGAGGAAAACGGATTCCAGAGCGGCGCATCGGATTATGTGCGCAAGCCGTTTGCGCCGGATGTGCTGAAAGCCAGAGTAAAACGGATCATCGATCTGCACCGCTATCAGCAGTCCATTGAAAAAGAAGTAACCAGACAGACAAGACGCAGCCAGCGGCTTGGCAAAGAGATGATGCTGGCTCTTTCGAAGACCGTCGATACCAAGGACCACTATACGGATGGTCACTCCAGAAGAGTCGGCGCGCTGTGCGCGGAGATCGGCAGAAGGCTCGGAAAGAGCGGACAGGAACAGGTGGATCTCTATGCGGTCGGACTGCTGCATGATATCGGCAAGATCGGGATCCATGAAGATATCATCCATAAAGAGACCAGACTGAGCGATGATGAGTTTGCCATGGTCAAAGCCCATACGATCAAGGGATATGAGATCCTGAAAGAGATCACGGATATGCCAAAACTCTGGGAAGGTGCGAGATGGCATCATGAACACTTTGACGGAAGCGGGTATCCGGACGGCCGAAAGGGAGAGGAGATCCCGGAAACGGCAAGGATCGCCTGCATCGCCGACTGCTATGATGCGATGACGAGCACAAGGACTTATTCCGTGCCGAAGAAACAGTCAGATGTACGTGCAGAGATCGAACGCTGCAAGGGCACCTGGTTTGATCCGCAGATCGCCGATGTGATGCTTGCCATGATCGACGAGGACAAAGACTACAGGATGAATGAGCATGCAGACGGCAGTGATGTCTGGAAGGAATACGACAGGCTCTGGGGAAGTCTGAGTAAGGCGGAAACGGTAGCCGAGCAGGAAACGGTACAGCTGCCGGCATGGCTGTTCACAGTACCGGATCTCGATGTAAAGTCGGGTGTCAAAAACTGCGGATCGGAAGAAGGATATCTGTCGGTCCTGACAGTTTTTCACAAGACCGCGACCGCCAAGGCATCCGATATTGAAGGAGCATTTTCGGAAGGAAATCTTTCCGATTACACGATCAGGGTACATGCGCTTAAGAGTTCCGCAAGGATCATAGGCGCCGCCACACTGTCTTCTGCGGCAGAGGAACTGGAAGGTGCGGGGAAGGCAGGAAATGAGGAGCTGATCCGGGAAAAGACAGCCGGGCTGCTTGCCATGTACCGGGAACTGGACAAAAATCTTTCCGCACTGGACGAAAAGGAGACACTTCTTCCCAAGATCGAAGCGGGTGCACTGGCAGAGGCATACCAGACGATCAGCGAGATCGCGGAAAGCATGGATTATGAATTAATGGAAGGGATCCTGCACGATCTGCAGGGATATGCTCTGGAACCGCAGGATGCGGATGCTGTTTCAAAGATGGAACAGCTTCTGACGGAGCTTGACTGGGACGGGATCCAAAAGACCGCTAATAGTTGCAGGAGGATATAAAAATGGATTACACGATCGAAGCGCGTAAGGTAGTGATCATCAGCGCGACGGACAGTTTTCTGGCAAAAAGCCTGATGACAAAACTGGAAGGGGAAAGGATCCCTGCCGAGTTCGTCCATGCCGATATTCAGGAAATTGAAAGATTTACGGAAGAGATGTGCATGGTGATCCTCTTTATGAGTGAAGAAATGGAAGCAACGCCGGAGACCACCGTATATCTGAAGGATATCGTGCAGGATAAGGAACTGGGTCTGATCCTGATCGGCGATGAGGACCAGTACGAGCAGATCAGGAAAGTGATACCCGAACAATTCATTACCGAGTGGTTCAAGCGTCCCGTTGACATTGACAGGCTGGTTAAGAATGCCAGAACCTATGTCGATGAAAATACGGGAGAAAAGCGTAAGAAAACGATCCTGATCGTTGATGATGACATCACCTATATGCGTACCGTTTATGAATGGCTGAAAGGAACCTATCATGTCGGTATGGCGGCCAACGGCGTGCAGGCGATCAGCTATCTGGCCAAAAACAAGGCAGACCTGATCCTTTTGGATTACGAGATGCCGATCGCAAACGGCCCGCAGGTCCTTTCCATGCTGAAGAACGATTCCGAAACCGGTCAGATCCCCGTTATGTTCCTCACGGGACACGGCGATAAAAAAAGCGTTCTCTCGGTCGTCAGTTTAAGTCCCGTGGACTATCTGCTGAAAACGATCGACAAGGAAACGCTTCTTCAGAAACTGCAGACTTTCTTTGCAGGCAGGCGTTGAAACCATTCTGATCATGGCAACAAAATAAGCAGGATACGGGAGTCGAACCCGCCTCTTCGGCTTGGGAAGCCGACGTACTACCGATGTACTAATCCTGCAGTCCATAGAACAGTTTAACCTACATTAACACAAAAAACAAGTATGTATATCATTGTCGGACTGGGCAACCCCAAAACTGAATACAGAAATACAAGACACAATGTCGGCTTTGATGTGATCGATGTTCTGGCGGATAAAAACCGGATCCCGATGGACATGAAAAAGCACCGTGCCGTCTGTGGAAAAGGAATGATCGAAGGAGAGAAAGTCGTTCTTGCACAGCCGCAGACCTTCATGAATCTAAGCGGCTTAAGCGTTGTGGAACTGGTGCACTATTATAAGATCGATCCGCAGAACGAACTGATCATTGTGTATGACGACGTTGACCTGCCGCCCGGGCAGATCCGGATCCGCACGCAGGGATCCGCAGGCGGGCATAACGGCATGAAGTCGGTGATCGGCGGACTGAACACGCAGGATTTTATTCGTGTCCGGATGGGCGTCGGAGAAAAACCAAAAGCCTATGATCTGGCAGATTATGTGCTCGGGCATTTCACGAAAGAGGAACGCGAAGTGATGGACGATGCGATCATCCGTGCAACGGAAGCGGTCCACATGATCCTGAAAGACGGCGTTCAGGCAGCAATGAACCAATACAACAGGAAAACGGAACAGGCAGAAGAATGATGCCTGCAATCATACAGCGGTGGGAGTTATGCAGACACTGAGAGCCCCGCTTGCGGAACTGGCAGATTTTGATGAATGCCGGCGGGAACTGAAGAAGCCCGGCGTCATTGAAGTCGAAGGCTGCGCGGATCCGCAGAAACTGCATATGATCGATGGACTTAGCGATGATTTTTCTTACAAGATCATCGCTACTTATGATGAGAAAAAAGCAAGAGAGATCTACGAAGATTACCGTTTCTATGACCCCAATACCTGTCTATATCCCGCCAAAGACCTGATCTTTTACCAGGCGGATGTCCACGGAAACCTGCAGACAAAAGAACGTATCAAAGCCTTAAAACCCCTTCTGCTTTCCAAAGGGGCTACGATCGTTACAACCTTTGATGCGCTCATGAACCAGATCGTACCGCTCTCCTACTTAGAGGATGCGATCGTGGAGATCAGCGAGAGTGACACGGTCGATCTGAAGGAGATGGCCGGGATGCTTACGGCGCTCGGCTATGAGAGGAATTACCAGGTGGAGAACGAGGGGCAGTTTTCGATCCGCGGCGGGATCATCGATGTATTTCCGCTGACGGAAGAAAACCCGATCCGTATTGAACTGTGGGGCGATGAGATCGACTCGATCCGCAGTTTTGATATTTTAAGCCAGAGATCTTTGGAAAAGATCAGCAGCTTCGTACTGCTGCCTGCAGCGGAAGCGATCCTGACGCAGGAAGAGATGCAGGAAGGCATTGCGCGCGTGAAGAGTGAAGCCGCTAAGCGGGAAGCCTTCTTCCGCGAGCAGTTCCGGACGGAAGAAGCATTCAGGATCAAGACGGCCGTGGAGGAATTCTGTGAACAGCTTGAGAATTACGGGGCATCCGGCTGTAATCTGGAAGGGTATCTGAATTATTTCTACGAGGAACACGGTTCTCTTCTGGACTATTTTGACAAAGAGAAAACGCTCGTGATCCTGGATGAACCGACGCGTCTGTACGAAAAGGGCGAGTTTGTCGAAACGGAATTCAGGGACAGTATGGAAATGCGTCTTGAAAAAGGCTATGTGCTGCCGGGGCAGGTAGATCTTCTGTATTCCAAGGAAGCGGTCTTTGCCAAGATCGAGGGCTGCCATACGCTGGCGCTTTCGGCCCTGCAGATCCGGAAAGGATTATATAAGGCAAAATCAAAACATGCCATCATCGCACGGGCGATGAATACATATAACAACAGTTTCTCCTCTCTGGTATCCGATCTCAAACGTTACCAGAAGAATCATTACCGTGTTCTGCTGCTTTCCGCAAGCCGGACACGTGCGGCAAGACTCTGTGACGATCTGCGCGATCATGAACTGAGCGCATTCTATACCGAAGATCTGGATCATGAGATCAAAGACGGCGAGATCATGGTCGCTTACGGACGTATCCGTCAGGGCTTTGAGTATCCGATGCTGAAATTTGTCGTGATCTCTGAATCCGATATCTTCACGGCGGCCAGACAGAAGAAGAAAACGCGGAAAAAATACGGCGGCGGACAGGTGATCCGTGATTTTTCCGAACTCAAAGTCGGAGATTATGTCGTGCATGAGGTGCACGGCCTCGGGATCTACCGCGGGATCGAACAGGTCTGCGTGGATAAGGTCACCAAGGATTACATGAAGATCGAATACCGTGACGGCGGAAATCTTTATATTCCGGCGACGGCACTTGATACGATCCAGAAATATGCGTCCAAGGAAACTTCCACACCGAAGATCAACAAACTGGGCGGATCCGAATGGATCAAGACCAAGCGTAAAGTAAGGGATGCGGTGGATGTGATCGCGACCGATCTTGTGGAACTGTATGCCGCAAGAAACCAGAAGGCCGGCTATGAATTCAGCGACGATACGGTCTGGCAGACGGAATTTGAGGAACGCTTCCCGTTTGAAGAAACGGAAGACCAGCTGGCTGCGATCGAAGATACCAAGCGGGACATGCAGAGCAGAAAGATCATGGACCGTCTGATCTGCGGAGACGTGGGATACGGAAAAACGGAGATCGCGATCCGCGCGGCGTTCAAGGCTGTCCAGGACGGAAAGCAGGTGGCCTATCTGGTTCCGACCACGGTTTTGGCGCAGCAGCACTACAATACGTTTGTCCAGAGAATGAAGGATTATCCGGTGCGCATCGACATGCTCAGCAGATTCAGGACCCCTTCCGAACAGAAAAAAACGGTTGCCGATCTGCACAAGGGCATGGTGGATATCGTGATCGGGACGCACAGGCTCCTGTCTGCGGATGTGAGTTATAAAGACCTGGGACTCCTGATCATTGACGAGGAACAGCGTTTTGGTGTGACGCATAAAGAGAAGATCAAGAAACTGAAAGAAAACGTGGATGTGCTGACTTTGACCGCGACGCCCATTCCCAGGACCCTGCATATGAGTCTTGTCGGTATCCGCGATATGAGCGTGCTCGAAGAAGCTCCGCAGGACCGTATGCCGATCCAGACCTATGTTATGGAATACAGCGAAGAAATGGTACGCGAAGCGATCGGGAGAGAACTTTCAAGAGGCGGGCAGGTGTTCTATGTCTACAACCGTGTGCAGACGATCGCGGACATGACAGCATCGCTTCGGAACCTGATCCCGGAAGCCAACATCGCGTACGCGCATGGACAGATGAAAGAGCAGGATCTGGAACGGATCATGTTTGATTTTGTCAACGGCGAGATCGACGTGCTCGTATCCACCACGATCATTGAAACGGGGCTGGATATCTCGAATGTCAATACGATGATCGTGCACGATTCCGACAAAATGGGTCTTGCGCAGCTTTACCAGTTGAGGGGCCGCGTGGGCAGATCCAACCGGACCGCCTATGCATTTCTGATGTATAAGAAGGATAAGGTTCTAAAAGAAGTGGCGGAAAAACGTCTGCGTGCGATCCGTGAGTTCACGGAACTCGGAAGCGGGTTTAAGATCGCGATGCGCGACCTGGAGATCCGCGGCGCCGGCAATCTGCTCGGCAGCAGGCAGAGCGGACACATGGAAGCCGTCGGTTACGATATGTACTGTAAGATGCTCAATGACGCGATCCGCAGGAAACAGGGTGCGGAAGAGATCCCGGACAGTTCCGTTTCCGTCGAACTGGATGTGGATGCTTTTATTCCCGAATCCTATATCATGAACGAGCATCAGAAGATCGAGATCTACAAGCGGATCGCCGGGATCGAATCGGAAGCGGAACGTGCCGACATGGAAGAGGAACTGACAGACCGTTTCGGCGTCCTGCCGCATTCGGTGATCAATCTGCTTGATATCGCTTATCTGAAAGTGCTTGCACAGGAAGTCTATATCACGGAGATCAAGGGAGAAGCGCGTGCCGTGAAACTGTCCATCTACGAAAATGCCCGTTACCGTCATGAAAGCATCGGGAGTTTTATCGCATCCTACAAGGGCCGGCTGATCTTAAAGACTGTGGCAAAACCGTATTTTATCCTGAATCTTCCAAAGGGGATCGGAACTCCTGCCGGACCAGTCGGTGCAACTTCCGCAGACCCGACCGCCGCGGGAAGCAAAGCCGCGGGTGAAATGCTCCTTCGCGAAGTCCGCGATCTGCTCGTGAATATGAGGGAGATCGTGAATACGGAAGCAGTAGAAGACTGATCTATCCGATGAGGGATGCAAAACACATTGCGTTCCTTTTGCATTTATGATATACTGAGCCTACATTGCAATTGGCATATCTTTTATCGCGTCAGACGCGGTCAAATCCGGCGACTTCCTATCGCCACAGATCACCATTGCCATGAAAATCAGATAGGAGGCATGTCTATGACACACACACAATTGAACACAGATCCCGATATACCAAAGTATCAGAACGCCACCGGAAAACTGGAATATTCTCTGACAAACGATTACATGTTTCGCGCGGTGATGCAGAACAATGAAAAGATGCTAAGAGGTTTGATCGGTAGCCTTTTAGGACTGACACAGGACGAGATCCTTTCCGTGGAACTCACAAACCCGATCATTTTGGGAAATGCATTGGGTGAGAAGGAACTGATCCTGGATCTGAAGATCAATCTGAACCGGGAGAGAGTTTTGAATATTGAGATGCAGGTTGCAAAAAGAGAGGATTGGCCGGAGCGGTCATTAATCTATTTGTGCAGGATCTTCGACAATCTCAAGTCCGGAGAAGACTACAGCAATGTATTGCCATGTCTGCATATCGGGATCATAGATTTTGACCTTTTTGAAGATAAAGAATTCTATGCAAAATACCGCCTGATGAATGTGGAAAGCCATTCCGTTTACACTTCAAAATTCGGCATTAATGTGCTAAATTTAAGACAAGTGGAACAGGCAACGGAAGAAGACAGGCGGAATAAACTGGACCTATGGGTTAGATTGTTTAAGGCAAAAACATGGGAGGAACTCAAAATGCTGGCAGAGACAAGTGATATTGCAAAAGAGGCGGCAAAATCAATCTATGCCGTATCAGAAGATGAAGCGATCAAACTGCAGTGCGAGGCAAGAGAACGCTATGAAAGAGATTGGGCGAGCAGTTACAGTTCAGGCCGGCGCACCGGAGAAAAAGTGGGGATAAAAGAAGGAGTAGGATCTATCATAAAGAGTGCACTGTCAAACGGAAAAACACCGGAGGAAATTGCGGAATTCAACGGTATACCACTTGATGAAGTGATAAAATATATTGAGCAAACATAATTATCATTGCCACCGGAAAGGTGGCGACCGGATCAATCGAATCTGTTATAATCATAGTGAGGGTGGAGAAAGCGAGGAAAAGGATATCATGAAAAAAAGAATCAGCAGAAGTATTACGATCGTAACATTCATTGCACTGCTTGGCATATGTCTGCCTGTCTCGGTTGCTGCTATTCAGCCGTCTACACAGATGGAACTTGATAAAGCAAATGCCGAGGTACAAAAAACAGAAGCTGAATTAAAAGCTGCCTATGATTATGCTGATAAATGTAAAGAAACATTAGATCAGGCAATTGCATCTGGAGACCAGATCGCCATCTCAAATGCAGATTTTGAACATAAACGTGCATTGACATTAGTCAAATGGTACGCAGAGCGTTTTTTTAATGCAAAAACATATTTAGACCATGTTAACGAGAACATAGTATATGAGAAACAAAAAGAGGATTATACCATTTACGTTTTAAAGAAAGCAGAAGTAGATGTTGCAGCTGCAGCCCTTACAGAAGCACAGGTTCAGCTGAAAACTGCACAGGATAAATTGGCACAGACGCAGCAAAATATCAATGATCTGAATGTAGCGCTTCCAACCCATCCGGATCTGCAGGTAACGTTGAACACAAGATTGGCTGAAATTCCGTTGTTGCAGGCAGACATAACAAATAAAGAAGCAGCTGTCAAAGTAGCAAAAGAAGCTTATGATAATAAAGCAAAAGAACTGCATGCATTGGATACAATCGTTTGGACCTATGGTGAACACGAGATATACACATATTACGCGCAACCGTTTTATCCGATCGAGAAAATATGGTAAAAAGCACTTGATGATGTATGTATAGCATAAACAATACATAATAAGGGGCTATGTCGGATGACATAGCCCCTTGTTTTCAGTAACTTCGTTTTGGATTAATTTATTTTGACGTCTAGAACCGAGAATAGACCGTAAAGGACCGTAATGATTTTATTATAACAAAAAATCGTCATTTGACAGCAATTTTCAGGCATTAAAATCAATTGTTCAATAGACCGCAATGGTCTATAATTAATAATTACCACAAGCAAAATGAATAATAAATCATTGGTGATGCAGGGAAGGATGGACGATGAGAAGAGTACCGGTAATTCTTACAGTGTTACTTGCTTTGTTTTTCATTGGTTGCGGACATGAGCATGTTTGGACAGAAGCAAATTGTACAGAGCAAAAAAAATGCACGGAATGTGGAGAAACCGAAGGCACTGCACTTGGTCATGACATGCAGGATGCAACATGTGATAATCCGCGCATATGCAGCAGATGTGGATTGACTGAGGGAAAGGCGCTAGGACACGAATGGGAAGAGGCGACATGTGAAGTTCCCAAGACGTGCAGCCGCTGCGGAAAAACAGAGGGTGAGGCGCTGGGGCATGATTTTGATTTTGCTACTACCGAGAGACCAAAAACATGCAAGAACTGTGGATATACTGAAGGAAATCCGGTTTCTGTGAAAACGTATGATTTCAGTGAATACTATGAGGACTATAAGAGAGGGGCATTTAACTCGGATCTGCTTGTGTTCACGAGACGTAAGCATCAGAAAGGTGAAACCATTATAGACGGGTTTAATGCTGATGATGGTTCTGAGTTGTTTTCACAGACTATTGATACATCCGGCTACGATGGTGCGTTTTATGTTACAGCCAATAACGCTCCATTTGCTTTGATGATCGAACTGATAATGAAAAAAGGTGATACAACGCATGTCGAAGTGATAGGATGGAATGGAGAAATACTGCTTAGTGATACTCTTCCGATAAACGAATATGATTCAACCACAGGCGGCAGTTCAACGAATTGGGTTTATACCAACGATAAAAATATAATTGGAATTGTTGATAAAACTAGCACGCCCGTCTGCTATCTTGATCTGGAAAACGCTAAAGTGCTGGGGCCGAATGAATCTGATGTCGAACTGTTGGGATCATATGATTCTCATAAATGTAATCAAAAACACAATGAGAAATATGACGAATCAAAATGGAAGAGACATATTTGGCAGGAGGCCATAGATGGATATCTTGTTCAAAAAGAGGATGAAAGTTGGGGCTTTGTTGACGAGAATGATAATGAGCTAAAAATGTTTAGGGATGCGACTGAGTTTAATGATGCGGGGTATGCTTTGGTATCTGAAGAGGAAGGCAGTTATTATATTATCGATTCGGAACTAAATATGGTTGGAGAAATTCCCGGGGACAATTTTAATAGTGCTGGAATGTGTGGGGGATATCTTTATAGTGTGAGAAAAAATGAAAACGAGTATTTGGAAGTTGTTATACAGTAAGCAGTAAGTGAAAAGGGTGACTTTGCGGCCACCCTTTTTGTAATTTGGTGCCAATATAGAGGTTCTGACAAAGAACAACTTGAAAAAGTGTATGTATCAGATGAAATGGAGGAAAGGTCTTATGAGGAAACGTTGGGGAATGAGAGTGGTCAGTACATTACTGATTGCCGTGATGTTGTGCTCACAAATGCAGGTTGGTGTATGGGCGGACCTGAACGAAAATTCAGTAGGAGATGAATATGATAAAGCATCAGTTGCAGATGGTAATCTATCTTCTCAAGAGGAACAATGCGTAAAAGAATCAGATCAAAACGATGAAAATGAGATAGTATCTGAGAAAGATAGCAATGAAAATTCTCCCGTGATTTCTGATTGGGAAGAAACATCACAAAATGAAATAGAGGATCACGAAACAAAGGAGGCTGAAGAACAACTGGATGAAAGTGTTTCCGAAGAAAATGAAAATCTGGGCAATCCATATCAATGGGGAACGGGTGGTGTTCAAGCCAGAATTAACTCTATTTACGCGACATACAGTCAAGATGGTTATTTTTCTACAGATGGCACTGCTTGCGGACATGCACAGCTTGCTACATGTTATAAATGTACGCTTTCAAATATAGATGCAGAAGCGGCACGCGTTTGCGGAGATGCATATACATGCGCTGGTTTTGCCAGATATGTTTTTTACCATCTTTTTGGGATGAAGCCACATGAAACCGGAAACATCAAAACGGAGTGTTATAGTTCTGAGATTAACAGTAAAGCATATTTAGGAGATTTTGTGGCATGCTTAGAGAATGATGGATCAGAGCCGCATGCCGGTATATACTTAGGAGGTTCTGGCAACACTTTTTATCTTTATGAATCAAACTATGGGCAGGCTAATAAAGTAAACTATTCAAACAGCCATCCTACTACAGATTGGCCTAGATATAGAATTTTCCACGCGTCTAATTATGATGTAATCAACAATTCTTCAACACCAATTGATCCGCCGATTCCGCAGACTGTTATTAGCAATGGTGTTTTAATTTCATATAACGTTACATCTGAAACTGTTACAATACCAGACGGCGTAAAAAAGATCGCAAAAGGCTGTTTTAATGAGTCCAGTAAAAACAGTCCGGATGACATATACATTAAATATATTAATTTCCCCAATACACTTACGGAAATAGAAGAAGGAGCATTTTATCAATGCCGACATCTTAGTTCCGTTAATTTGCCGGATTCAGTAAAAACATTGCATAGTAAAGCGTTTGAGAGCTGTACAATCAATAAACTCCGGATTCCTGCAGGAGTAACCGTAAAAACAAAAACGACATATGAGGGTCAGGAGTGGTTCGACGGACCTTTCTATGCAACCGGTATTCAGCAGATTGTTTGGGCAGATGGGATCAATAAGGTTCCGGACTATTTGTTCTCGGGAAGTGAATTGTATATGGATACGATAACCCTTCCAAATACGGTTACCGAAATTGGAATCATGGCTTTTAGGGTTTTTAACTCAAAATCCATGAAACATATAGTGCTTCCGGCCAATTTGAGCAAGATAGGGAAAAGGGCATTTTACCAATGCGCGAGGCTAGAAGATCTAACGATTCCATCAAAGATCACCACCATTCCTGAAATGTGTTTTTCCTATTGCGGAATAAAAACACTGACAATTCCATCCAATGTTAAGGTTATAGAAAACTATGCATTTGAGTATTGTGAATTGGAATCGATCACGTTTCCTTCTACAACAATCACGTTACATTCACTGTCTTTCCGATCGACCAAAATTCAGAGTTTTACCTTAAGCGAGAATATCCTTTTAGGTCTTGACTCTAATAATTATGCCAGTAGTCCTTTTACAGACTGTGAATTATTAAAGACAATCAACTTTACATCCGGATGCAGAAAAATTCCGGATTATATGTTTAGCGGCTGTGACTCCCTGGAGTCAATAACGGTTCCTGGACAGATCACATCCATCGGAAAATGTGCATTTCAGAGTTGTAGCGGTCTTGTAACGGTAAAAATCGGGAATGGCGTAACAACAATAGGCGAAAGGGCGTTCAATTCCTGTATGATGCTGGAACAGATAGCATTTGGTAACAGTCTGACTTCCATTGGTGAATCTGCGTTTGACTATTGTATTTCTTTAGAAGAGATTCATTTGCCAAACAAGGTTACAGAGTTGGGAGAAAGTGCTTTTCGGGATTGCACATATCTGAAAACGGCGGAACTTGGAAACAGTTTAAAGAAAATCCCGACCTCGGCTTTTTATGGTTGCTCATCTCTTACTTATGTCGATATACCGGATACTGTCACTGAAATAGAGAATGTAGCGTTTGAAGATTGCGATTCTCTGACGGAAGTATATTATCCCGCTAACATAAAAAGAATAGGACCTTATGCATTCAGTAACTGTACGAATCTGAGAAGAGTTATAATGCCTGATAGTCTGGAGGAACTTGGAGAGGGGTGTTACTCTGATTGCAACAGTTTAAAGACGATCATGTTCAGCAATAAGCTGAAAACAATCCCTGACAGAGTTTTTGATGGTTGCAATTCGCTAAAGGAAGTAAGAATACCAGATACCGTGACAAAGCTCGGGACTTACAGTCCGGTATTTGGTTACTGCTCAAATCTGGAAAAAGTTGTTATTCCAAAATCAGTAAAGGAGATTTCTTATCTGGCCTTCTTCGAGTCGCCCCGCTGTGTCATATACTGCGAAGCCGGATCTTATGCGGAGAGATATTCGAATAGCAGAGGCATACCTTTTGCCTATGTGACGGAACCAAACGTGATCACTGCGATCAAGGTAACGCCCTCAAGCGGCAAGGTATCTTTATACGAAGGAGAGATCTGTATGGTCTCTTTCACCACGGATGCAGGCTATGTTCCGGTAAGTAATCTTGTGATTCAAAATGACGCGGAAGCGGTTTTCAGTCATATTTACAACGGAGAAGGCAGTATTTTCCTGAAAGGAAAAGCGGAGGGAGAAGGGACACTTACTATTTCCGTGAATGAAATTCAGGCAACGGTACAGGTCAACGTGGTGAAACCGCTCCTGCAATTTAAAGATCAGGATGGTTCGGACATGGAACTGGAAACAATGGAAGTTGTGTATGGAGAGAAATATCCGGTTTTGCCGATCCCTGAAAAAGAAGGGCATGATTTTGTCGGATGGTTTACGCAGGGTAATCTTCAGGGGATCAAGATCACGCAGGACAGTATTTTCAGAGGCTCCAATGTACTGCATGCCGGATGGATCGAAAACGATGAAATGATCCGTATTCTTCCGCAACAGGAATATGAATACACGGGATCAATGATCAAACCGGAGCCGATCGTTTACAGTGGTCTTACTCTCTTGACAGAAGGAAAAGATTATTCGATCACATATCAGAATACGACAAATGCAGGAGACGGTGACTCCAACAAACCGCCGACGATCATCATCAAAGGAAAAGGTGATTATACAAAATCGAGCAGCTTGAACTTTTCAATCTTGCCTAAAGAGTTGGGGTCCGGAACAGAGTTTGCAGATGATTTTACCGTATCGATAGGGGATAAACTCTATAACGGTAAGGAACAGGTTTCGAAACCGACGATCAAATACGGAAAAACAACGCTAAGAGAAAACGTGGACTATACACTGCTGTATCAGGGAGATCGCGTAGCGCCCGGAAATGTAACCGTAACCGTTATCGGGAAAACGGGAGGAAACTTCACCGGCAGTGCAAAAGTGAGTTATACGATATTTGATAAGGGAAAAGGATTAAGCGAAGCATTTGTTGCTGCCATTCCGGATCAGATCTATACCGGACAGGCGATCGATCTGGCGGATCTCCCGATCACGGTGAAGGAAAGTAAAAAGAGCGAGGAGACTTTGGTACGTGGTGAGGATTACGATGTGTTCTTTGCAAGCGGAACCAATAAGGTCAATGCCGGAACGGTTTCGATCCTGATCCAGGGAAAAGGGAATTACTGCGGAACCAAAACTGCGTCTGTGAAGATCATACCGGCAAAACTGACGCAGGGAATGATCGCAGTTGAAAATGCTGTTTATAACGGTGCGCAGGCTAAACCCGCAGTAACGGTCACGCTTGGTGGGGAGGTTGTTGATCCGGCGAATTATACGCTTACATATAAAAACAATACCAAGGTAGGATTACCAACAGCCGGAAGAAAAGCGCCCATGGTAACGGTGAAAGGAAAGGGAAACCTTTCAGGAAGTATAGATGCGAGCTTTACGATCGCCCCGCGGGTGCTGACGCAGGCTGATCTGAGTATTTCAATTCCCGATATTAAGGATAATGGCAGTTACATAAGTGATAAAGCGGTTAAGCCGAGCATACAGTGCGAGGATCCGCTGACTCACAAGATGATCACATTAAAGAACGGGACGGATTATGATGTTGCCTTTATAAGAACCTTTGTAAAGGAAACACAAACGGCGAATATTTATCTGAAAGGCAATTATGAAAGCGAGGAAAATATAACAGCCAAATTCAGGATCTATGGTGCACAGACAACATTAGCTCAGGATGATGTTGAAGTGCAGGGCGGTATCCCGGTCTATTCCGGGGAGAAGATCACATTACCCATTGTTGTAAAAACAACAGTAGATGGAGAAGAAAAGACTTTGGTGGAGGGAAAGGACTATACCGTAAGTTATACCAACAACACCAATGCCGCAAATAAGGATACGGCCAGCAAGAAACCCACATGGAAGGTAACGGGAAAAGGTGCTTACAAGGGAACGGTATCCGGTTTCTTTACAATTGCAAAGAGAGAGTTTGCATCGGAAGACTTTACCGTGACAGTAGCGGATGTTAAGAATAACGGGAACGACCAGAAACCTAAATTTACCGTGGTCAATAACGCTACAGGGAAAGCATTGAAGTCATCGGACTACACAGTCGCATACGGCAGTACGAAGACTTCAACGGATGATGCGCAGCTTACGATCACAGGTCAGGGGAATTATGACGGCACACTGACCGGTCATTTCCGTGTATATGATAAGAGTATTACATCAGCTGTCTTTGAAAAGATCGAAAACATGCCGTACACAGGAAAGCAGATTACGCCATCCGGCGACCATGTGATCATATATGCGGATAAAAGTGCAAAGAATGCGTTGAGTCCGCTTCAGGAGGGCGTGGATTATACGCTCACCTACGGCGAGAATGTGAAAGCCGGAAGCGGGACGGTGACCGTGACAGGTATCGGCAGTTACGGTGGCAGTAAGACGCTGAAGTTCACGATCGTACCGAAATGGCTGCAGTGGCTTCTGTAGAGACAATGTAAGTAAGACTAAGGGGCATCCGGAAGGATGCCCCTTTTTCATTTGCGAAAGGGTTGCAAAAAGTATAAAATATATAGCAGGAAATCATAAATACAGATCGGTGTTGAAACTATGTTCGGTAAGAAAAAGAAAAGAGAATGCAATCAGCTGACAATGGAGGAAAGGGTGGATCATACGCCCTTTTTTTCGTACCCGAGGCCGCAGCTTAAGAGGGACTCGTATCTGTGCCTGAACGGACAATGGGAAGACGGCGCGCTGGTGCCTTTTCCGCTTGGATCGGTTTTATCGGGTGTTGATGGGGAGACACCGTCTCGATACGCATATCACAGGCATTTTGAGATCCCGGAAGGTTTTATCAGGGATAAGGTTTTGCTGCATTTCATGGCAGTGGATTGCGAGACGGCCGTGTATGTGGACGGAAAAAAGATCGGAGAACACACGGGCGGATATCTGCCGTTTTCGTTTGATGTTACGGAATTCGGTGCCGGCACACATACACTGCAGGTGGAAGTGAAGGATGATACAAACTGCGCATATCCTTATGGCAAGCAGACGCTGAAACCGGGCGGCATGTGGTACACGCCCGTTGCAGGGATCTGGGGCAGTGTATGGATCGAAAGCGTTCCCAAAGACTATATCCGGAAAGTCACGTTCACGCCGACCCTTACGGCCGTGCAGATCGAGATCACAGGCGGCACCGGCAGTTACCGCATGCAGGTGTTTGACAGGCAGGATCCGCAGGAAGGCAGCTGTATCATCGACAGAACTTACGAGGATAAGAGTTTCACACTGGAAATACCGGAGCCGAAATGCTGGAGTCCGGAAGAGCCGAATCTGTACGGCGTGAAAATCACAAGCGGCGAAGACGTGATCACGTCTTACTTTGCACTGCGCGAAATTTCCATGAAAGAGAACGGCGGTTACAGACGGATCTGCTTGAACGGAAAACCTTATTTTTTCCATGGCGTTCTGGATCAGGGTTATTTTCCGGAGGGGATCTTTTTACCGAACAACGAAGAGGGATATGAAAAAGATATCCTGAAGATGAAAGAGCTTGGGATCAATACGCTTCGAAAACACATCAAGGTCGAACCGGAGTGTTTTTACGAAGCATGTGACAGGCTGGGCATGATCGTGTTCCAGGATATGGTAAATAACGGGAAATACAGTTTCTTTAAAGACACGGCACTGCCGACGGTCTTCCACGGAAGAATTGACGACCGTGGCCGCCACAAAAACAAAAAGATAAGGCAGATTTTTTTAGACCACGCGAAAGAGACCATTGGCCTGCTCTATAACCATCCCTGCATCTGCTATTACACGATCTTTAACGAGGGCTGGGGGCAGTTTGACAGTGACCGCGTTTACGCAATGGTGAAGGAATGGGATCAGACCCGGATCATCGATTCCACTTCAGGGTGGTTTAAGCAGAACCAGAGTGATGTGGAAAGCATTCACTGTTATTTCAAACCGATCAGACCGGTCACCTCGGATAAACCCATTGTCGTGAGTGAAATGGGCGGGTATTCGGTCAGGATCCCGGACCATTATTTTAACAAAACGGACAATTACGGATATAAGACATTTGAGAATACAAACGACCTTACCTGTGCTATCATCAGACTGTACGAGGAAGAAGTGATCCCCTATATCGCAAAAGGACTTTGCGGCAGTATATACACGCAGCTGTCCGATGTCGAGGACGAAACAAACGGATTCTATACTTATGACAGACGCGTTTGTAAAGTGGACAAAGAAAAGATGAAAGCATTATCGCACAAACTGGTCATCGGTGCATAGGCCGGGTGCGTTCCAAATACCGGGGAAAACCCGGAAAAGCGGAGGTATAAAAATGGAAAATCAGAAGAAAGCCACTCCCCTGGGAGGAAATGTCTGGTTCTGCGCAGTCTTCTTCGGACTGATCGGCCAGGTCGCATGGATCGTGGAGAACATGTACTTTGCGACTTTTGCGCAGGACGTGTTCGCCAATTCGGGACGAAGCGACATGTCTTACTGGGTAACGACATGGATGGTCATCTTATCGGCGTTAGCCGCCACGGTGACGACGATCTTTGCCGGTGCATGGTCCGATAAAGCAGGCAAAAGAAAACCGTTTATCGCGTTCGGATATATTTTCTGGGGCGTTACGATCATGTTGTTTGCGCTCCTGCCGATGCGCGCAGAGACCGGTTCCCTGATGCTGATCGCTTTTTTGATCATACTGTTTGACTGTATCATGACTTTTGCGGGATCCACCTCCAATGATGCGGCGTTCAATGCCTGGGTGGCGGATAATACGGATGATACCAACAGAGGAAAGCTCAACGGTATCCTTTCCATTCTGCCTGTGATCGCGGTTGTGATCGTATTTGTCGGACTGGGCGGTTTCTACAATTCCGCGAATGAAAGCAACGCGATCTTCTTTATCATTATCGGCTGCATTCCGTTGGCAGCAGGCATCCTGGCACTGTTTACGCTTAAGGATGCAAAGGATATCAAAGCCATGGGGAAAGAGGGTGCAGTCAAAGATACCTTCTTCGGTTTCAGGGCTGAAACCATCCGTTCCAATAAACTGCTTTATATCACACTGCTTGCGGCCTGCCTGATCGGTATTGCACAGCAGACGTTCTTTTCCTACCTGATCAATTTCCTAATCATCACGTTAGGGCTTGGCGACGGATTTGTGATCCCGATGGCTGTCATCATTGTGGGATCGGCGATCGTCACGGGCGTTTTCGGTTTCATGTTTGACAGATTCGGACGGAAACGGTTCTATTATCCGATGCTGGTCATGACGGTCATCGGCATCCTTTCTTTTTTCAGTCTGCAGTTCCTGGACGGAGCAGTCAGAATGGCGGTTCTCTTTGTCGGCGGTATTGTCATGATGGGCGGGATCCTGTCCCTGATCGGTGCATTTAACGCGAATTTCCAGGATTGTATTCCGGAAGGCAGCGAAGGCAGATTTCAGGGCGTGCGCATGTGTTTTACAGTCCTGATCCCGATGATCATCGGACCCATTATTTCCCTGATCCTCGGACTGGATGCAATGGGTATCAACGGGAATGATTTTGCCCCTCCTTATTCCCTGTATGTAGCGGCGGCAGTTGTAGCGGCACTGTCCGTGATCCCGATCACGATCATCAGAAAGCATTCCAGATAGAAACGGTGCATGATATGAAGACCAGAATGAAAAAAATGATAAGCTTCCTATGCACTCTCCCGGTGTTTGCACTTGCTCTGCTGCTTGCGGGCTGTTCACCGGAATGGCAGGCGGTGGCAGATCAGGCAGCCAAAGCACAGATCGCGATCGAAAGCCAGAGTGCGATCCCGGAAGCGGATGAAGAGATCGAGAGTGCGATCGCAGAAGCGGAGCAGGAACTCGGTATCGGATCCCCCGATACGGAAGAGGTGTCCGAAGACGCAGAGCCGGAGAGCGAGCCTGCAAAGACAGAGGAACTTGTCGAAGAAGACGGTTACTACTATGACCTGGAGCATGTGGTCGCTTACCTGGAAACCTATCATCACCTGCCGGACAATTACATCACGAAAAACGAGGCAAAGGACCTTGGCTGGGAAGGCGGATCCGTTGAAGATTATCTGGAAGATGCCGCGATCGGCGGTGATCATTTCGGGAATTATGAGGGCGTTCTGCCGGATGCCGGAAAGAACGCATACCGGGAATGTGATATCGATACGCACGGGTATAAGAACCGCGGTTCGAGACGTCTGATCTATACGGAAGACGGAGAGTACTATTACTCGAAAGACCACTACGAAACATTCCGGCAGGTGATCCCGGAAGAAGACGGCACGGTGTCTTTTGGGGAAACGTACCGCTGAAAAACATCTTGCAGAAAAGGAAGAATACGGTATGAAACAGGAACCGTTTACCGAATACAAACTGGATTTCACAGGCATTACGACCAGAGAAGAACTGCATGACTATCTGGCAGAGAAACTGGAACTGCCGGACTATTACGGCAGAAACCTGGACGCACTCTATGACTGTCTGACCGAGATGCCGCTCTGTATGATCTCGCTCTATCATATGGAGGCGTTAGAGTGCCTCGGAGACTATGCGCTCTCTTTTGCGGAAACCATGGAAGAGGCCGCTGCGGAAAATCTGCGGCTGATCATGATTTACGTGACGGATGAGCCTTGAGTTTGCGCTTTTTATGTGCTATAATTCTAAATCGCTAGGGATTTACGGGCTTTGCCCGATCACGGACCGACAGATGCCGGTTACAATATAAGAAAGGAAGAAAACATATGTCATTAGTTACAACTACCGAAATGTTTAAGAAGGCATATAACGGCGGTTACGCTGTCGGTGCTTTCAACGTTAACAACATGGAGATCGTTCAGGGTATCACAGAGGCAGCAGGCGAACTGAAGAGCCCCGTGATCCTGCAGGTTTCCAAAGGCGCAAGAGCATACGCAAACCATACGTATCTTGTAAAACTGGTTGAAGCAGCAGTAGAGGAGAATCCTGAGATCCCCATCGCTCTGCATCTGGATCACGGCGATACATTTGAACTTTGCAAATCCTGTATCGACGGCGGATTCACATCTGTCATGATCGATGCAAGCTCCAAGCCTTTTGACGAGAACGTTGCGCTGACCAAGCAGGTTGTTGAATACGCACACGCACACGGCGTTGTTGTAGAAGCAGAACTTGGCACACTGGCAGGTATCGAGGACGAAGTTGTTGTCGAAGCAGGTCAGGAAAGTTATACACGTCCGGAAGAAGTTGAGGAATTCGTAGACAAGACAGGTTGTGATTCTTTAGCGATCGCGATCGGCACAAGCCATGGCGCATACAAGTTCACGGCTGAGCAGTGCACAAGAAACGCTGAAGGCATCCTGGTTCCGCCTCCGCTTCGTTTCGACGTTCTCGAAGAGTGCATCAAGCGCCTGCCCGGTTTCCCGATCGTTCTGCACGGATCTTCTTCCGTACCGCAGGAATTCGTAAAGATGGTTAACCAGTATGGCGGAAATATGCCGGATGCAGTAGGTATTCCGGAGGAGCAGTTAAGACAGGCTGCAAAACTTGCCGTATGTAAGATCAATATCGACTCCGATATCCGTCTTGCCATGACAGGAAATATCCGTAAGTATTTTGCCGAGCATCCCGATCACTTCGATCCGCGCCAGTACTTAAAGCCCGCACGTCAGGCTGTAAAGGATATGGTTGCACACAAGATCCAGTACGTTCTCGGTTCCGACGGAAAGGCGTAAGCCCTTTTGTCACAATGCCGCAGGGTACGAAAAGGCTTGAGAAATTCGGCTGAATAAGATAAAATAAGACTGTTATGTTGCGTACATAACAGTCTTTTTTATATTTGCGAACAGGGTATTGATTCTATGAAAAAAGCGATCAAGATCGTGCTTGGGGTATTGGGAGCGCTGGGCCTTGGCCTGGTCGGTCTCATTTTGGCATGCCATTTTAAACCGGGACTCTCAGACGCCATCGCGGATAAATTATACAGAAATAAGGCAAAATCAGCCGAATCCGCATTGAGTGCGGAAGAGGAAGCGGAACTGGACAGACTGTCCGTATCCGACCTGACCGGTGAAGAAGATACAGAAGATCCGGATGCCGGTGAGATATCGGGAGACACGGATCCGCAGCCTGCAGCGGAACTGCCGGCGGCTGATTTTGACGGAAGTGAAGAAACCCCTGACGAAAACGTTGTCGTTACGCCCGTGTCTCTCCAGTCGCTTGCAGATTACGGGCTGACACAGGAAGATGTCCTGAACAGTAAACAGGAATACTTTGATGACTGCTACGAGCAGCTCAGTGCAGCAAAGGGAGAAAACACTTCGTTTTACAATGTTGTCAGGGATTCCATGCTGGCACAGCAGGTTTTGCAGAGTTATGATGACGAGAGTTACCGTGCGGGCTTCATGAACAAATTCATGGACGACTATAAGGTAGACACCTGCGGATGGAGCATCGATCAGGAAGAACTGCAGGGCGGCTATATCCTTGTGAAACATAATTTTACCCGCTGATCCGGCACAGACTAAAGCGGGGTTGGTACGTGCAGGGCACGGAAAGGAAGATAAGATGTATTACGACAATCTGACATTGCTGACAGATCTCTATGAACTGACCATGATGCAGGGTTATTTCAAGAACCAGAACCGGAACCAGACGGTCATTTTCGACATGTTCTACCGGACCAATCCGTTAGAGAGCGGATATGCCATTGCAGCCGGTCTGCAGCAGCTGATCGAATACATCGAAGATCTTCATTTTGAAGAAAAAGATATTGAATATCTGGGAAGCCTCAACATTTTTGACGCGGATTTTCTGGACTATCTGAAGAATTTCAAGTTCTCCGGCAGTATCTGGTCCATTCCGGAAGGTACCGTGATCTTTCCGAGAGAACCGATCGTAAAAGTCATTGCCCCCATCATGGAGGCACAGCTGGTGGAAACCGCCATACTGAACATCATCAATCACCAGAGCCTGATCGCCACCAAGACGGCACGCGTCTGCTATGCGGCAAGAGGAGACGGAATCATGGAATTCGGCCTTCGCCGCGCACAGGGACCGGATGCCGGTATCTACGGTGCAAGAGCAGCCATGATCGGCGGCTGTATCGGAACCAGTAACGTGCTCGCCGGACAGATGTTTGATGTACCGGTCAAAGGAACGCATGCCCACAGCTGGATCATGAGTTTCCCGGATGAATATACGGCATTCAAAGCCTATGCGGACCTGTATCCGTCGGCCTGCATCCTGCTTGTGGATACATATGATACGTTAAAATCAGGCGTGCCAAACGCGATCCGCGTATTCACGGAAATGCGCGAGGCGGGCATCCCGCTCACATTCTACGGGATCCGTATGGACAGCGGCGACCTTGCCTATCTGTCCAAAAAAGTCCGCAAGATGTTTGATGACGCCGGTTTCCCTGATGCCATCATTTCCGCAAGTAACGATCTCGACGAATTCCTGATCGATTCCCTCAAGGCGCAGGGCGCAACGATCACAAGCTGGGGTGTGGGAACGAACCTGATCACATCCAAAGACTGGCCTGCCTTTGGCGGTGTTTACAAACTGGCAGCCATCATGGGAGAGGACGGTAAATTCATTCCCAAGATCAAACTGTCCGAGAATACGGAAAAAGTCACCAATCCGGGCAACAAGAAGATCTACAGGATCTACGAAAAGGAGAGCGGCAAGATCAAGGCGGACCTGATCTGTCTGGAAGACGAAGTCTTTACCGAAGACCAGCCGATCATGCTGTTCGACCCGGCAGAACCCTGGAAGAAGATCACGCTGAAGCCCAGCGAGTTCACCCTGCGTGAACTGATGATCCCTGTCTTTAAGGACGGCAAATGCGTTTACGAGTCCCCGAAGGTCATGGATATCAAGGACTACTGTGCAAAAGAACTGGATACGCTCTGGGAAGAGACAAGACGTCTCGTCAATCCGCATAAAGTCTATGTGGATCTGTCACCGAGACTGTATGATATCAAGATCTCTCTGCTCGATGAAATGAGCAGATAGTATAAATCTTTGTGCGTGTGACGAGAAAGCATGCACAAAAAGGAGGAAAAGATGTACAAGAAAGTTTCAACGGATCTGGGATTTGTAGACCGGGAAAAACAGGTCGAACAGTTCTGGAAAGACAATGCGATCTTTGAAAAGAGCATGGAGAACAGAAAGGACGGGCCGACTTACACGTTTTATGACGGACCGCCGACAGCGAACGGCAAGCCGCATATCGGCCACGTTTTAACCCGCGTGATCAAGGACATGATCCCCAGATACCGCACCATGAAGGGGTATATGGTTCCCCGTAAAGCAGGCTGGGATACCCACGGCCTGCCGGTTGAACTCGAAGTGGAAAAGGCGCTCGGCCTTGACGGAAAGGAACAGATCGAGGAATACGGTCTGGATCCCTTCATTTCCAAATGTAAGGAAAGCGTCTGGAAATATAAAGGCATGTGGGAGGATTTTTCCGCAACGGTCGGATTCTGGGCCGATATGGATGATCCGTACGTAACTTATCATGATGATTTCATCGAATCCGAATGGTGGGCACTGAAGCAGATCTGGGAAAAAGGCCTGCTCTACAAGGGCTTCAAGATCGTTCCCTATTGCCCGAGATGCGGCACACCCTTATCGTCGCACGAAGTGGCGCAGGGATACAAGACGCTCAAGGAGCGTACCGCCATCGTCCGCTTCAAGGTAAAAGACGAGGATGCATACTTCCTGGCATGGACCACAACGCCGTGGACCCTGCCTTCCAACATCGCGCTCTGCGTGAATCCGGATGAAACTTATATAAAAGTCAAGGCTGCTGACGGAATGGTCTACTACCTGGCAGAGGCGCTGGCGGATTCCGTACTGGGCGGTATAGAACGTGCGGAAGGCACGCCGGCCTATGAGGTCCTTCAATCCTACAAAGGAACAGACCTTGAGTACCGGGAATATGAGCCCCTGTACCAGTGCGCGGCCGATGAAGTAAACAAGCAGCATAAGAAAGGCTTTTTCGTATACGTTGACGATTATGTAACAATGTCGGACGGTACCGGTATCGTACACCAGGCGCCGGCTTTCGGTGAAGACGATGCCCGTGTCGGACGTAAATACGACGCCGCTTTTGTACAGATGGTGGATGAACGGGGTGTGATGAAAGACTGTACACCTTTTGCCGGCATGCGTTGCAAACCTACGGAAGAAGAAGTGAAAGCAGGTGCGGTCGACTGTGACAAGCAGGTGCTGATCGATCTGGATAAAAGAGGACTCCTCTTTGGCGCACCCAAGATGGAGCACGATTACCCGCATTGCTGGAGATGCGACACACCGCTTCTCTACTATGCAAGGGAATCCTGGTTCATCAAGATGACGGCCGTCAAGGATGACCTGATCAAAAACAACAATACGATCAACTGGATCCCGGAATCCATCGGAAAAGGGCGTTTCGGTGACTGGCTGGAGAACATCCAGGACTGGGGCATCTCCAGAAACAGATACTGGGGTACACCGTTAAATGTATGGGTATGTGAATGCGGACATATGCATGCGATCGGCTCGCGTGCGGAACTGAAGGAACTGTCCGGACGTGACGATGCGCTGACCGTGGAACTGCACAGACCGTACATCGATGATTTTACGATCAAATGTGAAAAGTGCGGTGCCAACATGCAGAGAGTGCCGGAAGTGATCGACTGCTGGTTCGACTCCGGTGCCATGCCGTTTGCACAGCACCATTATCCGTTCGAGAACAAAGACCTTTTCGAGGCACAGTTCCCGGCACAGTTCATTTCCGAAGCGGTCGACCAGACCCGCGGCTGGTTCTATTCCCTGCTCGCGGAATCTACGCTTCTGTTCAACAAGGCACCCTATGAAAATGTTATCGTTCTCGGCCATGTGCAGGATGAGAACGGCCAGAAGATGAGTAAGAGTAAAGGGAACGCGGTGGATCCGTTTGAAGCGCTCGCAACATACGGCGCTGATGCGATCCGCTGGTATTTCTACATCAATTCGGCGCCCTGGCTTCCGAACCGTTTCCATGGCAAAGCCGTTATGGAAGGACAGCGGAAATTCATGGGCACGCTGTGGAATACCTATGCGTTCTTTATTCTGTATGCGAATATCGACGGATTTGACGCCACACAGTACAAACTCGAATACGACAAGCTCTGCGTCATGGATAAGTGGATCTTATCCAGACTGAATACGGCGATCCTCGAAGTGGATGCTGACCTTGAGAACTACAGGATCCCGGAGGCAGCCAGGGCACTGGAGAGTTTTGTGGATGATCTGTCCAACTGGTATGTGCGCAGATGCCGTGAGCGTTTCTGGGCAAAGGGCATGGAGCAGGATAAGATCAACGCGTATATGACGCTCTACACATCCCTGCTTGAGATCTGCAAGGCAGCGGCACCGATGGTACCGTTCATCACGGAAGAGATCTACCAGAACCTTGTACGCTCGGTTGACAGGGATGCGCCGGAATCCATTCACCTGTGTGATTTTCCCGTTGCGCATAAAGAATGGATCGACAAGGATCTTGAGTGCAGGATGGATGCGGTCTTAAAAGCCGTTGTCATGGGCAGGGCCGCAAGAAACAATGCGAATATCAAGAACAGACAGCCGATCGCCAAAATGTTCATCAAAGGCGAATGCGATCTGCCTGATTTCTTCGTGGAGATCATCGAGGACGAACTGAATGTAAAAGAAGTCGTCTTTACGGATGATGTCAGGGAGTTCACCAGTTACAGCTTCAAGCCGCAGTTAAAGACAGTCGGACCCAAATACGGCAAACTGCTCGGCGGGATCCAGAAAGAGCTTTCCACGCTTGACGGCAACGCCGCGATGGACAGGCTGAATGAGACAGGCTCTCTGGAGTTTGAAGTAAACGGCGAAAACGTGACTTTGACAAAGGAGGATCTTCTGATCGAAATGACACAGAAGGAAGGTTATGTTTCCGAGAGCGACAACGTGCTCACGATCGTGCTCGATACGAATCTGACGGAAGAACTGATCGAGGAAGGCTTTGTCTACGAGATGATCAGTAAGATCCAGACGATGCGTAAGGAAGCGGACTTTGAGGTCATGGACCACATCCGCGTATCGATCAACAACAATGCGAAACTGTATGATATTGCCGAGAAGAACAGCAAAATGATCTCTGAAAAAGTACTTGCGGATTCCCTTTCGTCCGGTGCGGAATATGCGACCGGCAAAGAGTGGAACGTGAACGGAGAAACAGTAACCATTTCCATAGAGAGAGTATAAAGGGAGGAAACAAAATCATTTAATGAGGAGGCTAAAAGTGATCAAATTCAAAACCGGTTTCAACAAAGAGGCATTCAAGAACGAGGTAAAAGAAAACACCAAGCTGCTTTACCGCAAGACGATCGAGGAGGCAACGCCGCATCAGATCTATATGGCGTTATGCTACACGGTCAAGGACGAGATCATCGAGAACTGGATGAAGACTCAGAAACTGTATGAGGAGACTGATCCGAAGACAGTTTACTATCTTTCCATGGAATTCCTGATGGGCCGTCTGATGGGCAACAGCCTGATCAATCTCTGCGAGTACAAGGATGTTGCCAAAGCCATGAAAGAACTCGGCTGTGATCTGAACGAGCTGGAGAATGAGGAAAGAGACCCGGCGCTCGGTAACGGCGGTCTTGGCAGACTGGCAGCCTGCTTCCTGGATTCCCTCGCAACACTCGGTTACAGCGCTTATGGCTGCGGGATTCGTTATCACTACGGTATGTTCCGTCAGGAGATCCGTGACGGCTTCCAGGTGGAGGTCCCGGATAACTGGTTAAAGGACGGTTACCCGTTTGAACTGCGCCGCCCCGAATACGCAAAGACCGTGAAGTTCGGCGGAAACATCCGCGTGGATGTGGATGAGAACGGAAGGAACCATTTTGTACAGGAAAACTATCAGTCGGTACAGGCGATCCCTTATGACCTGCCGGTTGTCGGATACGGAAACGGCATCGTCAATACGCTCAGGATCTGGGACGCGCAGCCGATCGAAGTCTTCCAGCTGGATTCGTTTGACAAAGGTGATTACCGCAAGGCGGTCGAGCAGGAAAACCTGGCAAGAAATATCTGCGAGGTGCTCTATCCCAACGATAACCATTATGCAGGTAAGGAACTGCGCTTAAAACAGCAGTACTTCTTCATTTCCGCAAGCCTGCAGGAAGCGGTCGAAAAATATATGCGTTCGCATAAAGACGTTCGCAAGCTGCATGAAAAAGTCATTTTCCAGATGAATGATACCCACCCGACAGTTGCAGTCGGTGAACTGATGCGTATCCTGATGGATGACTACAACCTCGAATGGGATGAGGCATGGACGGTCGTTACGAAGAGCTGTGCTTATACGAACCATACGATCATGGCGGAAGCCCTGGAGAAATGGCCGATCGAGCTGTTCTCGAGACTGCTTCCCCGTGTATACCAGATCATTGAGGAGATCAACAGAAGATTCGTCCTTCAGATCGAAGAGAAATATCCGGGTGATCCCGATAAAGTACGCAACATGGCGATCATCTACGACGGTCAGGTCAAGATGGCGCATCTTGCGATCTGTGCCGGCTTCTCGGTAAACGGTGTGGCAAGACTGCATACGGAGATCCTGAAGGCAAGAGAACTGAAGGATTTCTACGAGATGATGCCGGAGAAGTTCAACAACAAGACAAACGGTATCACACAGCGCCGGTTCCTGCTGCACGGCAATCCGCTGTTGGCTGACTGGGTAACGGACCATGTGGGCAGCGACTGGATCACGAATCTGGATGCGATCAAGAAACTGAAAGTGTATGCGGATGATGAGAAAGCGCAGCACGAGTTCATGAACATCAAGTACCGCAACAAGGTACGCCTAGCCGAATACATCATGGCGCATAACGGGATCGAAGTGGATCCGCGCTCGATCTTTGATGTGCAGGTAAAACGTCTGCATGAATACAAACGGCAGCTGATGAACATCCTGCATGTCATGTATCTGTACAACGAGCTGAAAGAGCATCCGGAACAGGATTTCTATCCGCGGACTTTCATCTTCGGCGCCAAGGCGGCAGCAGGCTACAAGAATGCAAAACTCACGATCAAACTGATCAATTCGGTAGCGGATGTAGTCAACAACGACACGACCATCGACGGAAAGATCAAGATCGTATTTATCGAGGATTACTGCGTGAGCAACGCGGAACTGATCTTTGCGGCAGCGGATGTATCCGAGCAGATCTCCACGGCCAGTAAGGAAGCTTCCGGTACCGGTAACATGAAGTTCATGTTAAACGGTGCGGTCACCATCGGCACGATGGACGGTGCAAACGTGGAAATGGTTGAGGAAATGGGTGAAGAGAACGCGTTCATCTTCGGTCTTTCTTCCGATGAGGTCATCGCTTACGAGAAGAACGGCGGCTATGATCCCACGGAGATCTTCAACAACGATCCGGATATCCGTAAGGTGCTGATGCAGCTGATCAACGGATTCTACTCACAGAACGATCCGGATCTGTTCAGGGATCTGTACAATTCCCTGCTCAACACGCAGTGCACGGCAAAAGCGGATACCTACTTCATCCTCAAGGATTTCAAGGCCTATGCGGATGCGCAGAAGCGCGTGGAGGCTGCATACAAAGACGAGAAGAAATGGGCGAAGATGGCGATCTTAAATGTCGGCTCCGTCGGTAAGTTCTCCTCAGACCGTACCATCCGCGAATATGTGGATGAGATCTGGCATTTGGATTGAGAGGAAAGAGCATGATCAGATTATCAGACGGCGGTGCCTATCTGCAAAACGGAAGGCTCGTGTCCGAAAGCAATATCAGCAAAGAAGAGGGCGCAAAGAAGACCATCGCGTACTCGATCCTGCAGGCACATAATGTAAGCGGCGATCAGAAAAACCTGCAGATCAAATTTGACAAACTCACGAGCCATGACATTACTTTTGTCGGGATCATTCAGACGGCACGCGCATCGGGGCTGGAGAAATTTCCGATTCCGTATGTACTGACCAACTGCCACAACAGTCTGTGTGCAGTCGGCGGCACGATCAACGAAGATGATCACATGTTTGGCTTAACCTGTGCCAAAAAGTACGGCGGTGTCTATGTTCCGCCCCACCAGGCCGTGATCCATCAGTTTGCCAGAGAAATGCTCTCAGGCGGCGGAAAGATGATCCTCGGATCCGATTCGCATACACGCTACGGAGCACTGGGTACGATGGCAATGGGCGAGGGCGGACCGGAACTGGTAAAACAGCTCCTGAACAGGACCTATGATATCAAAATGCCGGAAGTCGTTGCCGTCTATCTGACCGGGGCTCCCAAACCGGGCGTCGGACCGCAGGATGTGGCACTTGCCATCATCGGCGCGGTATTCTCAAACGGCTATGTCAAAAACAAAGTCATGGAGTTTGTCGGTCCGGGCGTGGCGAATCTAAGTGCTGACTTCAGGATCGGCATTGATGTCATGACAACGGAGACCACCTGTCTGTCCTCGATCTGGCAGACCGATGAAACGATCCGTGAATACTATGAGATCCACGGCAGGGCAGGGGATTATAAATGCCTGACGCCGGAAGAGGGCGCCTATTATGACGGCGTGATCGAAGTGGATCTTGATACGGTGGAACCGATGATCGCGATGCCGTTCCATCCGAGCAACGCCTATCCGATCGATGAAGTGAACGCCAACCTGAAAGATATCCTTGCGGATGTCGAGAAGAAAGCCATGGTCAGTCTGGACGGCCAGGTTCCCTATTCCCTGCAGGACAAGGTCCGCGATGGGAAATTCTATGTGGAGCAGGGGATCATCGCAGGCTGCGCCGGCGGCGGCTTCGAAAACATCTGTGCGGCAGCGGATATCCTGCAGGGTGCGAGCATCGGTAACAATGCCTTTACGCTAAGTGTATATCCGGCATCCACACCGATCTATATGGAACTGATCAAAAACGGATGTGCGGCAAAACTCCTTGAAACAGGCGCGATCTTAAAGACCGCGTTCTGCGGACCCTGTTTCGGTGCGGGTGACACGCCTGCAAACAACGCTTTTTCGATCCGTCATTCCACGAGGAACTTCCCGAACCGCGAGGGTTCGAAACTGCAGAACGGACAGATCGCTTCCGTCGCACTGATGGATGCGCGTTCGATCGCAGCCACGGCGGCGAACGGCGGACGCCTTACAAGTGCGGTCCGTCAGATCGAAGCGGGTACACTGCAGAAATACAAGTATCATTTTGATGCCACGATCTATGAAAACAGAGTATTTGACAGTCACGGCATTGCCGAGCCGGAAACGGAGATCCATTTCGGGCCGAACATCAAAGACTGGCCGAAGATGGAAGCACTGCCGCAGAATCTCGTATTAAAGGTCGTTTCCGAGATCCACGATCCGGTCACGACAACGGATGAACTGATCCCGTCCGGGGAAACCTCTTCTTACCGCTCCAATCCGCTCGGCCTTGCGGAATTTACGCTTTCCAGAAAGGATCCGGCATATGTCGGTCTTGCAAAGGAAGTCCGGGCAATCGAGGAAGCAAGGGTGAAGGGAGAACATCCCTGCGAGGTCAGCGGAGAAGTGAAACCGGTCATGACAGCCATAAAGACAAAGTTCCCGGATGCATCCCGTGAAAACTGCGGGTTCGGTTCCACGATCTTTGCGGTCAAACCGGGAGACGGCTCTGCCAGGGAACAGGCAGCCTCCTGCCAGAAGGTACTGGGCGGCTGGGCGAATATCGCCAACGAATACGCAACGAAACGGTACCGTTCCAATCTGATCAACTGGGGCATGCTCCCGTTCCTGATCGAACCGGGTGCACTGCCGTTCTCCAACAAACAGTATCTGTTCATTCCGGATATCCGTGAAGCGGTTGAAACGAAGCGCGAGAAGATCACCGCCTATGCTGTCGATGGGGATTCCCTGAGGGAATTCACACTCACGCTGGGCGACCTGACCGATACAGAGAGGGAGATCATCCTGAAAGGCTGCCTGATCAATTATTACAGGGGCTGATATAAACTTCATACCGAAATGATCCGATATATTCTTTACAGGGGCAGTCTGGCCAAAAGCCCCGCGTATGCTTCCTGCAGAAGGCGTGCGCAAAAAAGAATGACCACGGAGGGAACATGGGCGAAATGGATTACGCCGATGCACTCTCCGTTTTTTATTTCTCACGGAGGAGAAATAAAACAGCGGTCGAAAGGAGAGTATTGATCATATCAAACAGTAGTATAGGAATGGAATCTGCCAGAACGTATACTTCTGTTCGCACGGATGTGAAACAATTTAAGGCCGTTTTGATCAGTCAGACCAATATGGTCAGCAGACTCGAAGCGGACGCGTTGTCAAGGATCAAGGAACAATGCATCAATTACCTGTTGCGGTGGCTGTTTGGTCTGGATGACGAGAAACTGAATAAGTACATCATCGAAAAGGGTGGCGGGGGAATGAGTCAGAATATGATGAAAGTCACCTATACGGAGGAGTACAGTTTCAGTGAATCGGAACAGACTGATTTCAGTGCGGCAGGGAAAGTCGTATGTGCCGATGGAAGGGAGATTGATTTTTCCCTGGAGATCGGTATGAGCCGGAGTTTTGAAAGCAGTTATGCCGTGTCATTTGAGAAACTGGAAGCGATCGATCCGCTCGTGATCAACCTGGATTGCAATGTGGCGGATGTTTCGGACCAGAAATTCTTTTTCGACCTGGATGCGGACGGCACAGAGGATGAGATCCCGATGCTCGCAAAGGGCAGCGGATTCCTGGCGCTGGACAAAAACGGGGACGGAACGGTCAATGACGGCTCGGAACTGTTCGGCACGGCCTGTGGAAACGGATTCGCCGATCTGTCGGCATATGATTCCGACGGGAACGGCTGGATCGACGAAGCGGATGAGGTCTTTGACAAACTGAAGATCTACAGCTTTTCCGAGGACGGGGAAGCACAGCTCTATACCCTGAAGGAACGGGGGATCGGAGCGATCGGCCTGCACAGTGTGGGAACGCAGTTTTCCCTGAATGATGTTTCCACCAACGCTACCAGCGCCTATATCCGGAGAACGGGAATATTCCTGTATGAGAACGGGGGCATCGGCAGCATGCAGCAGATGGATATCTGCAGGGCCTGAAACAAGAAGAAGACTGGGCTGTGTGCTCAGTCTTCTTCTATGATACGGATCTCGAGATAGTCAAAATCGATCGCGTCGATGAAACTGTCCTGATAGAAACGTGCGGCTCCGGTCCGTTGAAAATCACTGACCGTTGCATCAAGCCAGATCGGCCTGCTCAGATCGAAAGCATAACAGATCTTCTCAAGACCGTCGAAGACCTTATGCGTTCTGGTATCATCGGCACCGTTTTCGATGACGATGTCCCGCAGCATGTGATTGTTACGGAAAGTTCTGCCCCATAGTCGAAACATAGAAAACACCTCTACGATAGTATAGCATAAATTTTCTGTTAATTTTTTGTGAAAATGCACAAATAAACCAAAGAATATGGTAAAATATTATGCAGAAAGTACGGTAAAGGAGTACCCGATTTGGAAATTAAGGATAATGGCAATGCGGAGATAGACAATTGGCAGACCACAATGCTCTTGTATAATTCCGCACTGAAAGAAGTAGGTACGAAGCTGGAGATCTTAAACGACGAATTCCAGCATATTCATCAATATAATCCCATCGAACATATTAAGTCACGTATCAAGTCACCGGAAAGCATTGTGCGCAAGCTGCGTAACAAAGGGCTGGAATCCACGATCGACAATATGGTGCGCTATGTCAATGACATTGCGGGGATCCGCGTGATCTGTTCGTTCACGTCCGATATTTACCGGATCGCGGAAATGCTTTCCAATCAGAGCGACCTGAAGGTGCTGAGCGTCAAGGATTATATTGAGAATCCCAAGGACAGCGGATACAAAAGCTACCATATGATCGTCAGCGTTCCGATCTATCTCTCGGACAGCGTTGTAGATACGAAGGTGGAAGTGCAGATCCGTACGGTTGCCATGGACTTCTGGGCGAGTCTCGAGCATAAGATGAATTACAAGTTCGAAAAAAACGCGCCGGAACACATCAAGAAGCAGCTGTATGAATGCGCACAGATGGTGTCTGTTTTAGACGATATGATGCTGTCCTTGAATGAAGAGATCCAGGAAGCGCAATCTGAAGAGGAACAGTGATCCCTTGTGCAGTTTGCACATGGATCGGAAGGCGCGCAAGGTTTTTTTGTACAGATTAACCATTCATTCACGGTATGTTCATAATTTGTTCATATTTAGTTGGTAGTATAAATGTGTTCGTAAGAGACGGACATCTGAATCGACAATAGGTTATATTTTTCATAATATTGCCCGAGTGACTCTCATCCACTCGGGCACTCCTCATTTTATAAAGAGATTTCTTGTATTTCCCATAAATAAATGATAGAATGAATCTGCAATTGGTATTAAAGACTATAAATGGAGGATGGCCATGGATAGCATTAGGGACAGGTTCAACGGAAGGGATCGTATGGGGTCCGACCGTGGCGGCAGAGACCGCTATGACAGACAGGACAGAGGAGAAGCGCTTGACCGTGCGCCAAGACGCAGTGCACCTTCATACAGCCCCGAAGGTCCGGGAGTCGATGTGGATGCGATCGCAGATGTGATCGAACAGAGCAATTCCAAACAGCTGGAAGTGTTTGCAGACTGCATCGATGATGTAAAGGACGAGGTATATGCATCTGAAAAAGAGATCATGAAAGCGATCGATCAGATGGCTTCCTCCGTAAACGGAGCAGGCAGAGCCGCATCCCGTTATCAGGAACCTGCGATGGCGCAGATGGATCCGGCAACAAAGGAAGAGATCCTGCGTGCCGTAGCCAACAATACAGACCTGCTGCAGGCGATCCGCGAGACGCTTCAGAAGAAAGAAGAAGAGAAAAAAGAGGCGGAGAACGCTCCTGAAGAGGGTGCAGCGCAGGAGCAGCCGGCCGAGAAGGAAGAGAGTTCCTTAAGCGCGCTTCTTTCCCAGTTTTACAACAACATGGAAGAACATGTGCATAAGGAAAACGTCAAATGCTACCGGAATGTGCAGGCGGCTTTGTCCGAGCAGGGTACGCAGGTCGTTGACCAGAACAGGAAGTCCTTAGGTCTTCTGAAGGTACTTGCGATCGTATCCATCGTTCTCAGTCTTGTAAATGCAGTACTGCTTATCAGTTACATCTTCAATTTCATCTGATGAGGTCATAAACGGTTAGCCGATGCGTTTGCTGACGAAGTATACAAAAACAATGAAATTCAGCCATATAGGAGCAATGCTGGTAACAGCATTGCTCGTATTTATGGTTGTCCCCGCAATTTCGCTGTTCTCAGAGGATAAGAATAACTTATTCTCTGTTTTTATTGACGGAAGTCTTGTGGGGCGGGTATCGGATCCGGCCTCCGTGGACCGCATGGTGGTTAACGCAAGACGCAAGCTTGCAAGAGAAGCAAACGGCCTTCTGCTGATCGATTACGACATGGTCTTAAGCGGGAGCAGCGTGATCTTCGGGCAGGCGGATGATGAAGAAGCGGTAACGGAAAATATCTATCAGGCTTTTTCGCAGAGCATTGCCAGAACGAAACAGCCCGTCTATGAGATCAAGATCAACGAATTTACCGTCAATCTGCGCAGCAGCGACGAAGTACTCGAACTGCTCAACCAGTCCAAAAACAAATATGATGAAAATAACGAGTATACCGTGGAGATCGTGCTCGACCCGACGCGAGAACTGAATGTTCTGACCACGCATGTCGTAAAGACGGCGGACCTTCTGAAAGAACAGGAGGACGCTATTTTCCCGAGTGCCGGCGCGATCCGGAAACTGGACCAGATCTATGAAGAGGCGCGGAACCAGACGCTGGAAGGGTTTGATTTTGGCGTAAAGGACCTGACCTTTGGCGAAAATGTCGAGGTTGTGCGTGCTTATGTGGATTCCGACCAGATCACGACGTTGGAAGATGCCATTGCCGAAGTGACCAAGAAAGAGGAAAAAGACACCATCTACGAGGTGGAAGCGGGCGACAGCCTGTCCGTCATCGCGCAGAAGAACGGGACGACGATCGAAAACATCATCTCGATGAACCGCGAGACCATTCCCAACGCAACGGCCATGATCCGTCCGGGCGATATGATCAAAGTCATGGTACCCAAGCCCGAACTGTCCGTGGTGCGTACAGAGGAGATCTACTACGAGGAAAATTACGAGGCAGAGGTACAGTATATCGAAAACGACGAGTGGTATACCAACCATCAGGAGATCAAACAGGAGCCGGTGGCAGGTTTCCGCAAAGTCGTAGCAGACATTATCTACCGCAATGATGATGCGATCTCCAAAAACATCATCTATGAAAATATCGTTGCGGAAGCCGTGCCGAAGATCATCGAACGGGGCACACAGATCCCGCCGACTTTCTTAAAGCCTATCTCCGGCGGCCGACTTTCCTCGCGATTCGGTAAGCGTAAGGCGCCTACCAGAGGTGCGTCCACCTTCCATAAAGGCATTGACTGGGCTACGCCGGTCGGTACAAGCGTAGTGGCATCCAGCGGCGGCACCGTCATCCGCGCAGGCTGGGGCAGCGGCTACGGATACTGTGTATACATTGAACATCCGGACGGAAAAGTCACACGTTACGGACATCTGAGCAAGATCCTGGTGAAGAACGGACAGAGCGTCAACCAGGGTGAGAAGATCGCACTCAGCGGAAATACGGGTATCAGCTCGGGCCCGCACCTGCATTTTGAGATCCTTGTGAACGGTGTACAGGTAAATCCGCTGAATTATCTGTAGAAAACCGCCGGAAAGCATAGTAAATTTGTTCGTAACAATTTGTAATAATTTTGTAATATTTGTGCAAAGTTCTGAAAATAGGGGCTATGAATTTACAACCACAAGATATTGTTATATAATGGTGGAAATGTAATGATTTGATCCATACTAATACAGGGGTGTAAGGTTTTGGAACAGTATATTATTAAAGGGGGAGCGCCTCTTGTCGGAGAGGTGGACATTGCCGGTGCGAAAAATGCCGCGTTGGGGATCCTGGCAGCAGCGACAATGACCGATGAGAGCGTAGTGATTGAAAATCTGCCGGACGTTCGTGACACGAACGTTCTGATCCAGGCAATGGAAAGTATCGGTGTTATGGTGGAGCGGCTTGACCGGCATACGGTGAAGATCAACGCTTCCATGATCGATAATTTTACCATTGACGCCGGTTATATCAGAAAGATCCGTGCATCCTATTATATGCTGGGATCGCTTCTCGGAAAGTATCACCGTGCAGTCGTAGCGCTGCCGGGCGGATGCGAGATCGGGAGCCGTCCCATTGACCAGCATCTGAAAGGTTTCCGTGCACTCGGCGCTGAGGTTGAGATCTCGGGCGGTCTGATCAACGCGGAAGCAAAACGCCTTGCCGGTAATCATATCTATCTGGATGTTGTAACGGTCGGTGCGACCATCAATCTGATGATGTGTGCGGTTTTGGCGGAAGGCAAGACAATTCTGGAGAATGCGGCAAAAGAGCCCCACGTGGTTGATGTCGCCAACTTCTTAAACAGCATGGGCGCCAATATCAAGGGCGCCGGAACGGATGTGATCCGTATCAAAGGTGTCAGCAAACTGCATGGCACGACTTATTCCATCATTCCGGACCAGATCGAGGCCGGCACGTTTATGTTTGCCGCAGCGATCACCAAGGGCGATATCATGATCCGGAATGTGATCCCGAAGCATTTGGAATCCATTTCCGCAAAACTGATCGAGATCGGCTGCGAGGTAGAGGAATTTGATGATTCCCTGCGTGTTGTCGCAACCAAACGTCTGGACCATACGAATGTGAAGACACTTCCGTATCCCGGCTTTCCGACGGACATGCAGCCGCAGATCGCGGTAACGCTTGCGCTGTCGCGCGGTACAAGTATCGTAACGGAGAGTATTTTCGAGAACCGTTTCAAATACGTGGACGAACTGTCCCGCATGGGCGGAAACGTCAAAGTGGAAGGTAACACGGCCATCATTGAAGGCGTGGAACTGTTCACGGGCGCAAGCATCAGCGCACCCGACCTGCGCGCAGGCGCGGCACTTGTTCTGGCAGGACTTGCTGCGGAAGGGATCACGACGGTCGAGAACATTGTCCTGATCGAAAGAGGCTACGAGGACTTCCCGCAGAAACTGCGCAGTCTCGGTGCCATGATCGAGAAGGTATCCGAAGAAAAAGAGATCCAGAAGTTCAAACTGAAGGTCGGCTAAAGGGATCAACTGACGGGCATAGACGCAGCAAGACAATTAAATAAATAACAAAAACAACGGAACGACACTTTCTCATGTGCTCATTACGCACATTTCGAAAGGTGTTCCGTTGTTTTTTATTTCCCGTATTTCACAGCCTGCGTACGTCCGGCTGTATTTTGCCAAACGTCCGGCTCTGTTTTGCCGGGCGAACGACCGGCTTACAGGTACTTCTTCAGTACGTCAACCTTGTCCAGGGCTTCCCAGGGAAGGTTCAGGTCGTTGCGGCCAAAGTGTCCGTAAGCAGCTGTCTGCTTGTAGATCGGACGGCGCAGGTCAAGCATTTTGATAATGCCTGCCGGACGCAGGTCGAAGTTCTCGCGGATGATGGAAACAAGCTTTTCGTCATCCAGTTTGCCGGTTCCGAACGTGTCCACCATGATGGAGGTGGGCTGTGCAACGCCGATCGCGTAGGACAGCTGGATCTCGCACTTCTCGGCAAGGCCTGCCGCTACGATGTTCTTGGCAACGTATCTTGCCGCATAAGCTGCGCTGCGGTCCACCTTGGTGCAGTCCTTTCCGGAGAAGGCACCGCCGCCGTGGCGTGCAAATCCGCCGTAGGTATCCACGATGATCTTACGGCCTGTAAGACCTGCATCACCGTGCGGTCCGCCGATCACGAAACGGCCGGTCGGATTGATGAAGAACTTGGTGTTCCCGTCGATCAGTTCCTTCGGAAGGATCGGATCGAAGACATACTTCTTAATGTCAGCATGGATCTGTTCCTGTGTTACATCGTCATCATGCTGTGTGGACAGTACGACTGCCTCTAAACGAAGAGGTTTGCCGTTTGCGTCGTATTCCACGGAGACCTGGCTCTTGCCGTCCGGTCTTAAGTACTTCAGGGTACCGTTCTTGCGGACGAGTGTGAGCTGTTTTGCAAGTTTGTGTGCCAAAGAGATGGAATAAGGCATGTATTCGTCTGTCTCATTGGTCGCGTAACCGAACATCATACCCTGGTCGCCGGCACCGATCGCCTCGATCTCGGCATCACTCATTTTGTTTTCTTTTGCTTCCAGAGCTTTGTCAACGCCCATGGCGATATCGCCCGACTGTTCATCGATCGCAGTCAGGACAGCACAGGTATTGCCGTCAAACCCGTATTCGGATTTCGTATAACCGATCTCCTTGACCGTATCCCTGACGATCTTGGGGATGTCCACATAAGCGCTTGTAGTGATCTCGCCCGTTACCAGAACAAAGCCGGTACAGGTCGTTGCCTCGCAGGCAACGCGGCTCATGGGATCCGCTTCCATCAGAGCGTCCAGGATCGCGTCGGAGATCGCATCGCACATTTTATCCGGATGGCCTTCTGTGACCGATTCGGATGTGAAAAGGTATTTTTCCATGTTCAATCCTCCTTTGGAAAAAAATAATCCGCTAAAATAAGCGGATTCAACAGTTGATAATCAAATCCTCTTATTGTTCATCTGCCGTTTCCGGCAATGCTCAGGTTGGCACCTTCCTGAAAGGGGTTGCCGTGGCTTCGCAGGTCCTATGTACCTCCACCACTCTGAATAAGAAGAAGCAATATGAAGTTTTCTTATCTAAATCAGCATACACGTAATGAACGTATAAGTCAAGTTCTATTGACTTTTGCCTTGTGAATAAAGTATGATACATAAGTGGAGCAAAGAACTGTATGAAGCGAGTCAGAACCGCGGACCTGCAGCCGGGAATGAGAACCGGCGAGGACGTATATTCTTATAACAATCAGATGATCCTGCCAAGGGATACGATCCTGACGGATAAAATGATCACCCGTCTGGAATTTTATTCTGTGCTCGCGATCCGTATTGCCGAGGAAGGCGATATTGCCGGTGACGGCGCTCCGCCGGAGGCAGGACCCGAGATCCCGCTTACCAACGATGTCTCCTATTCCGAGAAGATCAAGGCAAGCAGGGAATTCCAAATCTTTGAAAAACAGTATCTGAAGACGACAGAAGAGTTCGAAAAGAAGCTGAACAAGATCGCGTCCGGAGAAGAGAAACTGGATGTACCGTCCCTGATGAACACGGTCACGGATCTGGTAACACCGGACATGTCCCCCTTAAGCATTCTCAATATGCTCCACAATATGCGTCAATACGATGATTTTACCTATATGCATTGTATTAACGTTTCTTTATTGAACAATATCCTTGGCCACTGGCTCGGGCTGAACGACAACGATATCGAGATCTTAACGCTTGGCGGCCTTTTGCATGACATCGGCAAGATCGCGGTACCGGACGACATCATCCGGAAGCCGGCCAAATTATCTCCCGTGGAATACAATATCATTAAAACGCATACGGTGCAGGGTTATAAGATCCTGCAGGAGGCGGACCTGGACGAAAATGTCAAGGATATCGTGCTGATGCACCACGAACGCTGCGACGGGACAGGTTATCCTTTGAACCTGACCGCGGACCGTATCAGTCCCTATGCCAAGATCACGGCGATCTCGGATGTATATGATGCCATGACGGCCGCAAGGATCTACCGCGGACCGCTTTGCCCGTTCAAGGTCATCAACATTTTCGAGACGGAAGGCTATCAGAAATACGATTCCAAATTTATCTTAACGTTCTTAGAGCATATAGCAGAGTCCTACATGAACAACCGCGTACGCTTAAGCAACGGCAAAGAAGGCGATGTCGTGTTCATGAACAAGAACTCTCTCTCCAAGCCGTTAGTACAGTGCGGCAACGAATTTATCGATCTGTCCAGGGAGACCGACATTTATATCGAAACATTCGTATAACAGTCCGCATGGGACGGAGAGGATGCTATGACTTCACAGGAATATGCCGCGCATTATTTTGTCATACATGATGTTCTGCTCTATCTGGCAGTGGCCCTGATCGGCGCGCTGACCTGTCTTTTTTTTATCCTGCTGACAGCAAGACTTACGGCAAAAGGAAGGACCCGTCTGGAAAGAAGGTGGGCCTACTACGAGCGTGCGCTCAACATGGCGCAGCGCTTCGACGAGATGGTTTTTTCCGCAACGTCCATCCTGTCGTTTCTCGCGGTCTACTATCTGATCGACCGCTTTGCGACAGATCCCGGCTTTCTTGCTTTCTGGGACAAATGGAGTGACTATATCCTGCTCGGGATGATCGTCGTCAGCTGTATCGTTAATAACTATTTTGACGTGATGCTGATCCCTTTGAAAAAGATCACCCGCGATGAGAAGGCATCCGTGCGGCTCGTCGGCATGTTCTATGTCCTTCTGATCTTCCTTTATATCAAATTCGTGTATGAAAACGACAATTACGACGGGTTCATCATGTACTTCCTCGGCCTTGTCATCGGCCGGTTCGTTTATTTTGACGCATCTTTCCGCGGTTCGATCCAGACGATCAAGGACGGCGCAAAAAACATCCCGTTTCTGATCCTGGGACTGATCTATGCCGCGTTCATGTGCATTTACGGCTTTGGCACGGACTATCTTCTGATATCCAACGGCGTGCTGGTCAGCACGTTTATCGCACATCTCTTCATGGTGGTCGCTATCTTCATCCTTCATCACAGCCATCTGATCTATCTGTTCGCACGCAAGCCCAAGCAGCTCCCGCAGCCTGTGACCGAATACGATTACGAGGAAGAAGACTATACGGAATACGACAACTACGAGGAGTATTAGGATACTGACAGTATATGTTAAGATGCATGGGAAAATGGTATAATATTCATATCATTCTATTAGGAGCATCGCATGTCATTTGTTCATCTGCACACACATACAGAATACAGTCTGCTGGACGGTTCCAATAAGATCACGGAGTACGTCGGCAGGGTAAAAGAACTGGGGATGGAAGCCGCCGCGATCACCGATCACGGTGTCATGTACGGCGTGATCGATTTCTACAGTGCCGCCAAAGACGCCGGGATCAAGCCGATCATCGGCTGTGAGGTCTATGTGGCACCGAATTCCCGTTTTGACAAAGAACTGACCGGCGGAGACGACCGGTATCATCATCTGATCCTGTTGGCTGAAAACAACACAGGGTATTCCAATCTGGTCAAAATCGTAAGCCGGGGTTTTACGGAAGGATATTACTATAAGCCCCGCGTGGATATGGAAGTGCTCACGCAGTATCACGAAGGGATCATCTGTCTGTCCGCATGTCTTGCGGGAGAAGTGCAACGCTGCATTGAGAAGGGACAGTATGAGGAGGCAAAAAAAGCGGCGCTGAAATACCGGGACTGCTTTGGAGCGGACAATTATTTTCTGGAGCTGCAGGATCACGGGATTCCCGAACAGAAGACCGTTAATGCCGCGCTCGTAAGGATGAGCAGGGAGCTTAATATCCCGCTGGTTGCCACCAATGACGTCCATTATACCTATGCTGACGATGCACAGCCGCATGACCTGCTCTTATGCATCCAGACCGGCAAGAAAGTATCCGACGAGGACCGCATGCGCTATGAAGGCGGACAGTTCTACGTAAAGTCGGAAGAGGAAATGCGAAAACTCTTCCCTTATGCGCCCGAAGCGATCGACAATACGGCAAAGATCGCGCAGCGCTGCAACGTGGAGATCACTTTCGGTGAATACAAGCTGCCGCAGTTTGATGTGCCGGAAGGCTATACGGCATGGGATTATCTGAACAAGCTCTGCCGGGAAGGCCTTCGGAAGCGGTATCCCGATCTTACCGAAGACCTTGAGAAGCGTCTGGAATATGAACTGGATACGATCCGCACGTTAGGATTCGTAGACTATTTCCTGATCGTCTGGGATTTCATCCATTATGCAAAATCCCACGGGATCGCGGTCGGCCCGGGGAGAGGCAGTGCCGCAGGATCGATCGTTTCCTATGCACTCGAGATCACCGATATCGATCCGATCCGCTACAATCTGCTGTTTGAGCGTTTTCTGAATCCGGAGCGTGTGACCATGCCGGATATTGACGTGGATTTCTGCTTTGAAAGACGGCAGGAAGTGATCGACTATGTCGTGCAGAAATACGGGCAGGAGAGAGTCGTACAGATCGTTACGTTCGGTACGCTTGCGGCCAAAGGTGTGATAAGGGACGTCGGACGCGTCATGGATCTGCCCTATTCCTATGTGGATTCCATTGCCAAGATGGTACCGAACGAACTCAACATTACACTGGAAAAAGCCCTTTCGATCAACCCGGACTTTAAGGCACTCTATGACACCGATCCGCAGGTTAAATCCCTGATCGACAGCTGCAAGCGTCTGGAAGGGCTGCCGAGACATTCTTCCATGCATGCGGCAGGTGTTGTGATCTGTCCCAAAGCTGCGGATGAATATGTTCCCTTGTCCAGAGGCAGCGACGGTTCCATCACCACGCAGTATGTGATGACAACGTTGGAGCATCTGGGACTGTTGAAAATGGATTTCCTGGGGCTTCGTACCCTGACCGTGATCCAGAAAGCGCAGCAGTTTGTGAAGGAAAACACGGGTGAAGAGGTCGATTTTGCCAAGATCGGCTATGAGGATCCCGCGGTCTTTGAATATATCGGTACCGGCAAAACCGACGGCGTCTTCCAGCTGGAGAGCGCCGGTATGAAGAGTTTCATGAAGGAACTGAGGCCGCGCAACTTAGAGGATGTGATCGCCGGGATCTCCCTTTACAGACCCGGGCCCATGGATTTTATCCCCAAATATATCAAAGGTAAGAATTCACCGGATTCCATCACCTATGACTGTCCGCAACTGATCCCGATCTTAGAGCCCACCTATGGCTGTATCGTTTATCAGGAGCAGGTCATGCAGATCGTGCGGGAACTGGGCGGATATACCTTCGGACGCAGTGACCTGGTCAGACGTGCCATGTCCAAGAAAAAACGCGAGGTCATGGTCAAGGAACGGCAGAGTTTCGTATACGGAAATCCGTCCGAAAACGTGCCGGGCTGTGTCTCAAAGGGGATCAGTGAAGCCGTTGCCAATAAGATCTACGATGAAATGATGGACTTTGCCGAGTATGCGTTTAACAAATCGCATGCGGCGGCTTATGCGTATGTCGCGTACCAGACGGCATATCTGAAATATTATCATCCGGTCGAATTCATGGCAGCGCTCATGACTTCCGTGATCGATAACGGAAATAAGGTGGCAGAATATATTTACAGCTGCAAACGGATGGGCATCACGATCCTGCCGCCCGATATCAACGAAAGTGTCGGCGGCTTCTCCGTGCAGAACGATCAGATCCGGTACGGCCTTGCCAGCATCAAGGGGATCGGCTGGCCCGTGACGGAGGCGCTTTGCGAAGAGAGAGAAGCGCATGGTCCGTTCCGGGATATCAAGGATTTCATTACGAGACTCAGTGCGAAGGAAGTCAACAAACGGACGATCGAAAACTTTATCAAGGCGGGTGCTTTTGACGGACTCGGGGGCACCAGAAAACAGTTGATGACGGTCTATTCCAACCTGCTCGATGATATGAACAGGGAAAAGAAAAACAGCATGGCCGGGCAGATGACGTTGTTTGATATCGCGGATGAAGAAGAAAAGAGTTCCTTTGAGATAAAGATGCCGGATATCGGTGAGTATGAAAAAGAAGTGATGCTCGCCTATGAAAAGGAAGTCCTCGGTACGTATATCAGCGGTCACCCGTTACAGGCGGTAGAGGAGATCTGGCGCAAAAACATTACAAATCTGACATCGGATTTCGTAATGGATGAAGAGACAAAACAGACGGAAGTGCGGGACGGACAGAAAGTCACCGTGGGCGGCATGATCGAGAGCAAGACCGTAAAATACACCAAGACAGGAAAAGTCATGGCGTTCATCGGCCTGGAAGATCTCGTGGGATCGGTCGAGGTGATCATCTGGCCGAGCGATTATGAGAAGAATGTCAGCTGGATCGAAGAGGATGCGAAAGTCTTCATCCAGGGGCGGGTCAATGCGGAAGAAGAAAAGGACGCCAAGCTGATCTGTGAGAAGATCATTCCGTTTGACCAGATCCCGAAAAAACTGTGGATCAAGTTTGCAACCAAAGAAGAGTATGAGAAAGCGGAAGAAAAACTGCTTGAGATCCTGCATACATCGGACGGAACGGACAAAGTGGCGATCTATTTAAGTTCCACCAAAGAAGCCAAAACGTTACCGCCTTCACATAGTGTATGCGCAAACAGGCAATTATATGATACACTATGTACAGAGTTCGGTGAAGAAAACGTGAAGATCGTATAGATAAAGCGTGCAAGGAGGAAACGGCATGGGTAATGAAGTGAAAACGATCGGCGTTCTGACGAGCGGGGGCGATGCCCCCGGCATGAATGCGGCCATTCGTGCGGTTGTCCGTAAGGCGCTCGCTTACGGAATGAATGTCAAAGGCATCCAGAAAGGATACATGGGTCTTCTGAATGAAGAGATCTATGACATGTCGCGCAAAGATGTTTCGGACATCATCCAGCGCGGCGGCACGATCCTTCGTACAGCCAGATGTGAGGAATTCAGGACAGAAGAGGGCCAGCAGAAAGGTGCCGATATCTGTAAGAAGCACGGGATCGAAGGTCTTGTCGTGATCGGCGGTGACGGTTCCTACCGTGGTGCGCAGGCACTCGCGGCGCATGGGATCAATACCATCGGACTGCCGGGAACCATAGACCTTGATATCGCCAGCACGGATTATACGATCGGATTTGATACGGCGGTCAATACGGCGATGCAGGCCATTGACAAGGTCAGGGATACTTCCTCATCGCATGAGCGCTGTTCCATTATCGAAGTTATGGGCAGAAACGCCGGATATATCGCACTCTGGTGCGGTGTCGCAAATGGCGCGGAAGACATCCTGATCCCGGAAAAATATGAATTCAGGGAACAGGAGATCATCAACAACATCATCAATAACCGTAAAAAGGGCAAGACGCATCACCTGATCATCAATGCGGAAGGCATCGGTCATTCCACTTCCATGGCTAGAAGGATCGAGGCGGCGACCGGCATAGAGACCAGGGCCACGATCCTGGGATACATGCAGCGCGGCGGCTCGCCAACCTGTAAAGACCGTTTCTATGCATCCATGATGGGTTCCAAAGCAGTGGATCTTCTCAGGGAAGGCAAGAGCAACCGGGTTGTCGGATACAAACATGCGTCGTGGGTTGATTTTGACATCGATGAAGCGCTCAGCATGCAGAAAGAGATCCCGGAATTTGAATACGAGACATGTAAAGTCTTAAGATAGACAGTCGCCTGTAAAGGAGGATGTCCCGTGATCACAAGTATCAGCAATCCGAAAATCAAGAACGTGACACAGTTACTCACAGGAGCCAGACAGCGCCGTGAGCAGCAACTGTATGTCATTGAAGGCGTAAAAATGTTTCAGGAAGCACCTGCCTCACAGATCAGGCAGGTGTTTCTGACGCAGGAAGGGTATGAAAAAGTCCGGAAGATACGCCCGGAGATCGCATCCCTTGTAACGGACGGCATGATGCAGAACTTAAGGGGGCCTGTCTGTGAACTGGTCAGTGACGAGGTGTTTGGCAGGATGTCTGATACAAAGACGCCGCAGGGCGTCCTGTGCGTCATGTCCATGCCACAGTGGTCCGTATCTTCCATATTGGAAGATGCAGACAGGCTGCTGATCCTCGTGCTGGAAGGGATCCAGGATCCCGGGAATCTCGGAACGATGATCCGCAGTGCCGAGGCGGCAGGCGCCGATTTCCTTCTGGCAGACATGAAAACCGCGGATCTCTACAGCCCGAAAGTGATCCGTTCCACTATGGGTGCCATTTTCCGGGTGCCTGTGATCTATACGGACCATCTGGTCCGTTCCCTGCAAAGATTAAAGTCCTATGGCGTACATCTGTGCGCCGCGCACCTGAAAGGAAGGCAGTCGCTTTTTGACGCCGACTTTGAGGAAAAGTGCGCATTTCTCATCGGCAACGAGGGAAACGGCTTGAGCGACGAGGTAACAAGGCTCGCGGAAAGCCTGATCAAAATCCCGATGGAGGGGGCCGTCGAGTCCCTGAACGCGTCCGTTGCCGCATCTCTCCTGCTTTATGAATGGAAACGGAAAGTTGACATAAGCAGTCGTTTCTGATACAATGTATCCAAATGTAACATTTTCGTAATTTTTTTAATGTTTTTGTAAAGGGTTATTGTATGAGTAACAGATGGGCCCGTATGTGCCAAAGGATCACTGCGCTGCTTTTAGCAACAGTCCTCTTAAGCGGCACTGCCCAAACGGCTTTCGCAAAGACCGTAACTTTTAAAGCAGAAAAAGCAGACCCTGTCGTGAAAACGGCACCGGCAAATAAAGCACCGGCAAAAGCCCCGACGCTGAACGTTACACGTTCCACAACGGACAATACCGGTTCGGTAGTAGGCATTAACGTGACTCGCAGCGATGACGAACCGGCAGCAGCTTCTGCCGAAAAATCCGACGCTCCGTCCGTAAATATCGGCGGCTCTGTTGCAGGGATCCCCTACAGCAAGCTGGCCATGGCAAATGTGGAAGAAGCCGTGAATGTGCGTGCCGATGCGAGCGAGACCTCGACACTACTCGGAAAACTCTACAGCGGATGCGGCGGCGAGATCCTGGATCAGAAAGGTACCTGGACGAAGATCAAGACGGGAAACCTGACAGGGTGGATCCGGAACGACTACCTGCTTTTCGGCGAAAAAGCCAAAAAACTGGCAGATGAATCCGTGACAAAGACCGCAACATCGATCGCGGATACTTTGCGTGTACGCAAAGAGCCGAGTGAGAACGCTTCCGTATACAGTCTGCTCGCAAGGGGTGACGAGATCGCCGCTGTTGAGGAGCTGGGCGACTGGGTATCCGTGGAATACGCGGACGGAACGCTTGCGTACGTTGCGAGCCAGTATGTGACCATTTCGGATGAACTGGGCAAGGGCGAGACACTGGAAGAGATCAGTGCCAGGGAACTTGCCGAGAAGAAGGATAAAGAGGCAGCAGGTCAGGAGGCGCTCAAGGCCGAAGCACCGGCAGCAGGCGCACAGCAGCAGATCGTACCGACCAATAACGGCGCGATCGCAGGCGATGTCAATGACGTACAGTTACTGGCAGCCCTGATCCAGTGCGAAGCCGGCTATGAATGCTATGAGGGACAGGTCTCCGTCGGAACGGTTGTTATGAACCGTTTACGAAGCGGCAGATACGGAAACAGCATTTATTCCGTTATCTATGCAAAGAGCCAGTTCTCACCGGCCGGAAGCGGCATGGTAGCGCAGGTTTACGCACAGGGACCGAAAGCCAGCTGCGTACAGGCAGCACAGGAAGCAATGAGCGGCGTCTCTTACGTAGGAAACGCCACGAAATTCAGAAATATCCGCTCCGGCTATACGGGGATCGTGATCGGAAATCACGTTTTCTGGTAAACGGACATTTACTTTTGAAGCATAAAGAAGACGGGCAGGTTCTCTGGAAAACAGGATCTGCCCGTCTTTTCTAGTTTTTTTGCCGGCTTTATGATATGATATATCCCTAGGCTAAAGGCATATCGGCACAGTTACACGGGAGGATGCGGAAGATGAGCTTAAAAGGAAGAGATTTTCTGACACTGAAGGACTTTACAAAGGAAGAGATCAACGAATTCCTGAACCTTGCTGCGGAATTAAAGAAGCAGAAGAAACAGGGCGTTGTCGACCATAGATACGCGGGAAAAAACGTTGCACTGATCTTTGAGAAGACCAGCACCAGAACGCGCTGCTCGTTTGAAGTGGCTGCACACGACCTTGGTATGGGTACCACCTATCTGGATCCGAAGGGATCGCAGATCGGAAAGAAAGAGAGTATCAAGGATACCGCGCGCGTGCTCGGATCCATGTTTGACGGGATCGAATACCGCGGGTACGGTCAGGAGATCGTGGAACAGATCGCAGAATACGCGAAAGTTCCCGTTTGGAACGGACTGACGAATGAATACCATCCGACGCAGATGCTGGCGGATCTGTTGACGATCCGGGAATACCTCGGTGACCCGACAGGCTTAAAGCTTGTTTATATGGGAGATGCGCGCTATAACATGGGCAATTCCTATATGATCACCTGCGCCAAGATGGGTATGCACTTTGTGGCGGCATCACCGCGGAAATACTGGCCAAGCGAGGCGCTTACGGAAGAGTGCAGGGCATTTGCCAAAGAGAGCGGCGGGTCGGTCGAATTTACGGAAGATGCCATGGCGGCAGCCAAAGACGCAGATATCATCTGCACGGACGTCTGGGTATCCATGGGAGAGCCGGATGAAGTCTGGGAAGAGCGGATCCGCGAACTGACCCCTTATAAGGTGACCATGGAGATCATGGATCAGGCCAAGGAGAAGGCGATCTTCCTGCACTGTCTGCCGTCCTTCCATGATCTGGAGACAGAGATCGGGGCAACCATGGGGAAACGTTTCGGGATCGAAGATATGGAAGTGACAGACGAAGTCTTTGAAAAGTATGCAGGCCCCGTGTTTGACGAAGCGGAGAACAGGATGCATACCATTAAAGCGGTCATGGTGGCAACGCTCGGATAATATGGATAAGAAAATGCAGATATACAAACAGAATATGCTGCAGCAGAGGTTCTTTTTCCTGGATGTGACAAACCTTGTCCTCTCCATCGCGCTTATCGCGGTCACTGCGCTGGCGCTGCTTGGGGAAGGCGGGATGATCATGCATTCACTCGTATTCCTGTTAGCGGGGATCGTGATGCTTCTCAACACGATCAAGAACATCTGCAGGAAATCACTGCTCGCAGTGAGTTTTGCGATCTTTACCGTGGTGATGTTCGGGATCTACGGATATATTCTGTATGTACTGATCGGGGCAGGTTGAGATGGAAGAACGTCTGGTACTGTGCGGCGCGAACGCATACGAAAAAAAATACTATTTTAACGAACAGTTCAACGGTCTGCCCGAATCGATCAAAGAGGAACTGCACATTATCTGCGTACTGTTCACGGAAGAGGTGGGCGGTGCTTTTATGATGGTCTTTGACGAAGACGGGACCCTGCAGTTGCAGACGGATGCGGATGAAGGGGACCTGCTCTATGACGAGATCTCGTCCGGATTGCTGGTAAAAGAGATCTTAAGGAAGAAACAGGATCTGTTCGAGTCTTTGACACTGTATTACAAAGTCTTCATATTAAAAGAACCTTTTGAGGAGTAAAAATCATGCTTCTTGCAATCGACGTCGGAAATACCAATATCACCTTCGGTCTGTTTCAGGGAAAAGAACTGAAAGGTTCCTTCCGGATCATGACCGCCGCAACGCGTACATCGGATGAGTACGGGCTTGTGATCTCGGATCTGATCGAAAAGCAGAATATCGATGTATCTTCCATAGATGCTGCGATCCTTGCCACCGTTGTGCCCAATACCACGCATTCCCTGACCAACGCGGTAAGAAAATACATGCACTGCGACCCGCTCGTTGTGGGACCGGGCATTAAAACAGGGATCAGGATCGACACGCCCAATCCCAAAGAGATCGGCGCGGACCGGATCGTGGATGCGGTAGGTGCATACGAAAAATACGGCGGCCCCGTGCTCGTGATCGATTTCGGGACTGCAACGACCTATGACCTGATCACGGAAGACGGACGCTTCATTGTAGGCATCACGGCACCCGGCATCCGTATCAGTGCCCGTGCGCTTTGGGAAGACACGGCCAAACTGCCGGAGATCGAGATCAAGAAGCCAAAGAGCATCCTTGCACAGGATACGATCACCAGTATGCAGGCAGGACTTGTATACGGTCAGATCGGTCAGACCGAGTATATCATCCGGCAGGTGATCAAAGAGACCGGATATGAAAACATGCGTGTGATCGCGACAGGCGGTCTCGGAAGCCTGATCGCAGACGAAACGGACCTGATCGAGGTCTATGATAAACAGTTGACGTTAGAAGGATTACGGATGATCTATGATCGAAATCGGTAATGTCAAAATCAAACATCCCTGGTTACTGGCTCCGATGGCAGGCGTTTGCGACCTGCCATTTCGCGTGCTATGTGCAGAATGCGGTGCGGGACTCTTATGCACGGAAATGGTCAGTGCCAAGGCGATCTACTATCATAATAAGAATACGGAAGAACTGATGCAGATCGATCCGAGGGAAAAACCCGTCAGTCTGCAGCTCTTTGGAAGGGATCCGAAGATCATGGCCGAGATGGCGGCAAGGATCGAAGAGCGGCCGTTTGATATCCTCGATATCAACATGGGCTGTCCGGTTCCGAAAGTCGTAAACAACGGTGAGGGTTCGGCCCTGATGAAGGAACCGAAGCTTGTCGGTGAGATTGTATCCGCGATCGCATCCGCGATCCAAAAACCGGTAACCGTCAAGATCCGCGCTGGTTTCAGTAAGGACGAAAAGAATGCTCCCGAGATCGCACATATCGCGCAGGAAAGCGGTGCGAGTGCCGTGATCGTACACGGCAGGACCAGGGACCAGTTCTATGCGGGAGAAGCAGACCGTGGGATCATACGCAGCGTGAAGGAAGCCGTATCGGTTCCGGTGATCGGAAACGGGGACGTGTGTGATTTTGACAGCGGGATACAAATGATGGAGGAGACAGGCTGCGATGCGGTCATGATCGGCCGCGCGGCCAGGGGAAACCCGTGGATCTTTTCGGAATGCCTTGCGCGTATGGAAGGGAAAGACTACACGCGGCCGCAGAAAGAAGAGATCGTCGCCATGATCCTTCGTCATGCACAGATGCTGATCGAACACAAGGGAGAGTATATCGGCATACGGGAAATGCGAAAGCATGCGTCATGGTACACGCAGGGCTTAAAAGGAGCCTCGAAAATGCGCGGAAAGCTGAACGAAGTCGAACATTTTGATGCACTGAAGTCTCTCCTTGACAGTTATTTACTACATGGTATATAATGCGTTTATTGTGTTGGCAGGAATGCCGAAATTGACACAAAAAACTTCGAAAAAAGAAGGGTATTGAAATGGAAGGGAAGAAGAATATCTTAACTTACGAGGGCCTGAAAAAACTGGAAGATGAACTGCAGGATCTGAAGGTTGTCAGACGCGCGGAAGTTGCGCAGAAGATCAAAGAGGCCAGAGAACAGGGGGATCTGTCTGAGAACGCGGAATATGACGCAGCCAAGGATGAACAGAGAGATATCGAGGCGCGTATTGAAGATATCGAAAAGATCTTGAAAAACGTGGAAGTGGTTGATGAAGACGAGGTGGATCTCGAGACCGTCAACATCGGATGCAGGGTAAAGATCCGCGATATGGCTAGCAAAGAGGATCTGGTATATAAGATCGTCGGTTCCACGGAAGCAAATATCTTAAAGGGAAAGATCTCCAACGAATCACCTGTCGGAAAGGCTTTGCTCGGAGCCAAGAAGGGTGCGACCGTTAAGGTGGACACGCAGCTTGGCATGCAGAAGTTTAAGGTTTTGGAGATCGAAAGATCGAATTAAGCATTCAGAAAGAAGGAACACATGGGTAACGAAAACGCTGAAAACAGACACGTACAGGAAGTGGATGTCAATCAGGTCCGCAAGAACAAGCGTGAGAAACTGGCCAATCTGCAGGCAGAAGGAAAGGATCCGTTTCAGATCACGAAATATGATGCGGACACGCATTCCAAAGACATCAAGGATAATTTTGATTCCTATGAGGGCAAGCAGGTCAGCATAGCCGGCCGTATCATGCTCAAACGTGTCATGGGTAAGGCTTCGTTCATCAATGTGTCTGATCTGAAAGGCAATATCCAGGTTTATGTGGCCAGGGATTCTGTCGGTGAAGAACCGTACGCCGCGTTCAAGAAATATGATGTGGGCGATATCATCGGCGTGAAGGGCGAAGTTTTCCGGACGCAGAAGGGTGAGATGAGTATTCATGCATCTGAGACCACGCTGCTTTCCAAGAACTTACAGCCTCTTCCGGAGAAATTCCACGGCCTGACCAATACAGATCTCCGTTACAGACAGCGCTATGTGGATCTGATCATGAACGATGATGTGAAGGAAACTTTCGTAAAGCGTTCGAAGATCATTTCCACGATCCGTAAATATCTGGACGGACAGGGCTTCATGGAAGTGGAAACGCCGATGCTCGTTGCCAATGCCGGCGGCGCAGCGGCAAGACCGTTCATGACACACTTTAACGCGCTGGACGAAGACCTGAACCTTCGTATTTCTCTGGAACTGTATCTGAAGAGACTGATCGTCGGCGGACTTGAGCGAGTCTATGAGATCGGCCGCGTGTTCCGGAACGAGGGATTGGATACGAGACACAACCCGGAATTTACCCTGATGGAATTGTATCAGGCTTATACAGATTATTACGGCATGATGGACCTGACTGAGAATATGTTCCGTTATGTGGCACAGGAAGTGCTCGGTACCACGAAGTTCTCCTACGGTGACGTGGAGCTGGATTTCGGAAAGCCGTTTGAGAGGATCACGATGATCGAGGCCGTGAAGAAATATGCGGGCGTTGATTTTGACACCGTGGCAGATACGGAAGCAGCCAAAAAACTGGCGGATGAACGCGATATCCATTACGAGCCGTATCATCAGAAGGGCGACATCATCAATCTTTTCTTTGAGGAATATGTGGAAGAGCATCTGGTGCAGCCGACATTCGTCATGGATCATCCGGTGGAGATCTCTCCGCTTACCAAGCGTAAACCGGACCGTTCGGATCTCGTGGAACGATTTGAACTCTTTATCAATACATGGGAAATGTGTAACGCTTATTCCGAGCTGAACGATCCGATCGATCAGAGGGAGCGTTTCAAGGCACAGGATGCTGCCGCGGCAGCAGGCGATGAGGAAGCCAACCACACTGACGAAGACTTCCTGAACGCACTGGAGATCGGTATGCCTCCTACAGGCGGGATCGGCTACGGCATCGACAGACTGACGATGCTTCTGACCAACAGTCCCGCGATCAGAGACGTGCTGCTCTTCCCGACCTTGAAGTCAGCAGGCAAGTAAACCCTAGTAAAATCAAGGGTTTCGAGTGGTAAAAGGAGCTTAGGTACCACAAAAGTACCACAATAGGTCCAATGGTAGCTGCAGGACAGTACATGATAATGCATTTACTTCTTGG
>JAFZQU010000011.1 GCA_017620255.1 Lachnospiraceae bacterium | reverse complement strand
TCAGAAGGCGGAAGTCCTCACCCGCAGAGCTTTTATGATCAATGGAATCTGGATCTTCTTTCTGACGCTGGTTCCGTTTACGACCGCCTGGGTCGGAACAGCTCCGGGTGCTACTGTATCGGAATTTTTTTATCCATTGAATCTTCTGCTCTGGAGCCTTACATTCCAGTGGCTGGACTGGCAGATCCGGAAAGACAATCCCGGCACAGTTAAGGATTCATCCAACAGATTTGCGTTCCGCCTCTTTATGTATGTGATTTTCGGCATCTGTATCATCCTGTCCTTTTTCCGTCCGCCATTCAGTCTGTATCTGATCTGGGGAGCTACACTCGTTATGCTCATCTGGACATTCTTCAGTAGACGGCAAACATGACGAGGAGACGTCCCCTTGTCACCTTTTTTCGTTACTCCGGGCTCCAGCTTTCCTGCATTTTTTCGATCTGCAAGACCCCTGGCACTTTGACGGCAACCTGATACTGGTCTTCGTAGACGATCTCGCCTGGCGTGTTTGTATAGACAACATAATAAGGGTGTTCATAGCGCTCAAGCAGCCACAGGGCGGGACGGATCATCTTCATCATTTCTTCCGAGTTTTCTGTTTTGAAAAAGCAGACGACCTTTTCCTGCCGTTTGCACGGTTCCGGCCATGGAAGGGTCTCAGCAAACCACGCGTCGATCTCTTTGAAAAGCTCTTTATCTTCTTCGTCCATGACATCGTTCTGGATCAGCTGCCAGCACATGCTGAAGATCCCTTTGGCATACATGGTATTTTCTGCGAGTTCAAGTCCTTGTATCCGGACATATTTATATTTAATCATGTAAATAACTCCCCGTTGTATGATCTGCACTTTCCGAAACGGATGAAAAAATAGTTCTCCATCACGTCTTTGATTTTACCGTATAATCACAATGTTTACAAATCTGATACAATCCCGCGACAACTGTGATACATGTCTGTTCTATTCTTCCCGCAGAAGGAGGAGACAGTCATGAAACATACTTCCAATTACTATCCAACATCCCGCGTGGACAGATACAACAAGAAACGTGCAAAGGCACAGATGGTCACCGTTCTTTTGATCGTTGCGATCATCTTCACAGGAACGATCCTCGGAATCATTTTGGGCAAGATCATCATTCGTGCGGATACGCTGGCAGAAAAGCAGGAGCCGCAGGTCCAATCCTGCACGACTTCCACCGAGTCGGATACCTCAGCTGCAGAGCCAGATACCACTGTTGCGAAGCCGGATGATTACATGGCAGCAAATTCCGATGAGACATACTGCTTCATAGAAGACGAACCAGCGGCAGATGCCATGATCCTGCAGGTTCCCACTCTGTCTCAGTATCCGGAACTCCCAACCGGATGCGAGGCAACTGCAGCCACCATGGCATTAAACTATATCGGATGCCCGACATACCTGGAGGCCTTTGCATCCCTCCTTCCATGTCAAAACCTGGAATTTCGCGGAAACGAGATCTATGGCGCAGATCCAAATGAATTTTTCATCGGAAACCCGGCAAAAGAAATCAATTGTTTTGGCTGCTTTGAAAACGTGATCATCCAAACGATCAATCAGAATTATGGAAACTGCCGCGCAGAAAAAGCTTACGGCAGTCTGGAAGATCTTTGTGCTTATATTCAGGAGGATGTTCCTGTTCTTGTCTGGGCGACGATGGAAATGCAGGATGTTTTATACCAGGCTTCCTGGACCCTTCCGGACGGAACCATTTTCACCTGGCCAAGTCGTGAGCATTGTCTGCTGCTGGTCGGTTACGATAATGAGATGTTTTATTTTAATGATCCGCTTTCGGGTACCTGCGTCGGTTACGAAAAATACTTATCCGAACTGCGGTATGAAGAGATGGGATGCCGCGCCGTCATCATCTGGCCGTACTAATAAATCGCATGCGCGCGATATGATCAATCGACTGTTTTCTCCCTGCTTCCCATCTGCTGATACCAGTCTTTCTCACAAAGGCGGATAACCAAAGTATCCCCCTCCTGGATCTGATACCGTTCCGGACCGATCCCCAAACTTTCATAATATGGGGCTACGGCTGCGATCATCTGATCATGATCGTATTTCTCCGGCCTCTCGTCATCTTCTGAATTAAAAAATTGGTTGAAATCGAACTCACAGATCACACCCGTTTTCTTTTCGTATGTCAGACTCAGCCAGTAATTTGTCTCCTCTCCGTAGTATTCCATGGAGCAATTTACGACTGTCATGCCAAGCATTCCATTCTCGGTCTGGCGATAAACGGCGGATTCATAATGATTGATCAAGTTCGCCTTTTGCAACAGATCTGTCATAAAGCTCCTGGTATCTTCCTCACAGAATGCCAGGAATGCAATGAGGATATCCCGATCCTGCGCCAACTGTTCATCTGGATTCGTCACAGAAAGATCAATGGCAGAATACAGCGTCGCTTCCGGATCATAGTAAATATCCGAAACATCCAGCGGTGTCGGTACTGCCGAAACGCGGGAAATATCATAATTCCGGATCTCACTTTTCCCGGAAAGCTGATTCAGGTGGATCTTCCAGAGGATCCCCGGCGCAAAGATCGCCACTAGAACAATGAAAATGGCAACGGCCGCAAGGATCAGTTTTTCTTTTTTCTTCATACGCCGCTCCTTTTCAATTCAAACGATACTCTTGTTCCGCTTCCTTTCCTGCTGGCGAAAGAAAGTGCGCTTCCATGCATCTGCGCGATCTCACTGCACAGCGCAAGGCCAAGTCCTGCTCCGCCCTGCGCACGGGATCTTGCCTTATCTTCCCGGTAAAACGGTTCTGTGATCCGTTTGATATGCTGCTTGGAAATGCCGATTCCGTGATCCCGGACAGAGATCAGATATCCGCCGTTGCTGCGTTTTCCTTCGACGACAACCGGATCTTTTCTTTCTGCATTCACAGTCGCTTTGAACGCATTATCTGCCAGATTGGTGATCAGAAGCAAAAGAAGATCCTTGCTGCAAAGGATTGTTTCCTCTTCAAAACGGATCGTATATGGCACGTCGTACTTTTCGGACAGCGCATCCAATGGGATCTCCAGTTCCCCGGCAATATCGGATGCCGCCACAGCTGATAGTTCCGGTTTTTCATTCTGTGTAATAAAGATATTCAGCATCTGTGTGGACAGATGATTCAGTCGTGTTGCTTCGAATGACAGGGCATCCAGCGCGTGTTTGCGTTCATCCTCCGTCAGAGACATCGACTGCAGGATCTCGGTGTATCCAAGGATCGATGTCAGCGGAGTTTTCAGTTCATGATTGAAGTTTTCCATGAACTTTTTGCTCTTATCTGTTTCGATCCATAAAAGATTCAAAAGAATAAAGAAAGCACCGCCAAAAAGGATCACAGCTGCTGCCGCACCTGCATAGATTCGCCGGGTCTTCAGACTCTTTGCAGACAGATCCGTAAAATCAGCCTGCAGAGAAATATAATAAGCGGTTCCCTGATAATCTGCCCGGCACAGGACTTCCATCCCGGCAGATTTTCCTTTCATTCTCAGGAATGTTGAGCGGATCTGATATTCTTCCAGCTCCTCTGCTCCCTCCGGACATACATCATGAATCGTGACTTTCTGCACCATCTGTGTCATCAGGCTCTGTGTCCGTTTTTCCAGAGTGTGGATCTGTTCATCAGACAATGGCACAAGGAGCGTGTTCGTGTAAGAATAAAAACTGTCCATGGCATACTCGCCGCAACGGACCACCTCAGACTTGCGCGCTTCCCACACGGTCTGATCAGAGCCAAAAACAATGACGCCTGATACTATGATCAGCGCCAGAAAGAATGCGATATAGATACCGTTGATGATTTTATGAGACCGTTTCATTCCATTTCCTGACCGAGGCAGAACATGTAGCCAACTTTATAAATGCTGCGGATGTTTTTCTCCAGATCCAGTTTTTTCTTGAGCCGCTGTACATGCAGGTCGACCGTTCGTGTATTCCCATAGTACGGTTCTTTCCAGACCTGTTCGTAAATGATCTCCCGGTAAAGAGCCCTGTTTTTATGCGCATAAAAATACAGCAGGAGATCATATTCTTTAGAGGTCAGTGGGATCTCGCGTCCTCCTTTTGTGACAGTGTGCGCAGCCTCATTAATCAGAAGATCTCCGATGCTGATGATCTCATCATCTGCCCCATATCTGCGCAAGACTGCTTCCACGCGTGCAGCCAGTTCCTTGAGATCGAATGGTTTGATAATGTAATCGTCGGCTCCAAGTTTCAATCCCCGTACCCTGTCTTCCACACTCGTGCGTGCCGTAACAAAAATGACCGGGATGTGATACTGCTTCACATAACTGATCAACTCAAATCCGTCGATTTCCGGAAGCATGACATCCAAAAGTGCAAGATCAAAAGCTTCGTTTTCTACCAGGTTTGCTGCTGTGCCTCCATCCGGGGCAATCGTGCAGGCATACCCGTTCTTCGATAAAAAGAGTTTCACCATCTCCGCAATATTCGATTCATCTTCTGCGATCAGGATTTTTTTCATACCCTTATTATACTAGTGTATGTATCTTTTTTGTATCTTTTCTACTATGGGAAAAGATATTCGAATGATACGCGCCCAGCTGTGATATAATTCATTTCAACAAATCGGGATTTGTAAGCAAGGATGGTGGACATGGTTACTATTTCTTTCCGCAGGGTATCCGTATGTATGGGCGATGATGCCGGAAATGGTGAATATATAATTGCACTGCAAGACAACGCTACGCTTAAGGAACTGTTGCATGTCATATTGCACGGGGGAAGCGGAAACGACTGGCCGATTCCCTATACTGGAGCAAACAGTTTCTGGGTAATTCATTCCGATATCGGCGATCTTGCCAGGATATTCACCGACAACAACGGTGAGTGGCATATCACCGACTATTGTTGTGACGAACAAACACCACTGAAGGAGCTCGGAATCACATGGACTTTCGGTGACAGACAATAAGAAGAGAAGACGGCGACAAATTCTAATTTGTGAGGATCATTCCTATGATTAGGTACGTTGAGAATCCGGATAAGACGGCGTGGTATGCGCTTGATCATGATCTCCCTGAGACCAGCTTTGATGAAAAAGTCAGAAACAAGCAGGGTTATGTTTGCGTTGAGAATGGAAGAATCATTGGTATCCTCCGCTATAACCTCTTTTGGGACAGTATCCCGTTCTGCAATATGCTTCATATTGACAAAGAATATCAAGGTAAAGGATATGGAAAGCAGCTTATGGATCGCTGGGAGCAGGACATGAAATCCTCCGGGTACGGGATGGTAATGACTTCTACCCAGGTGAATGAGGATGCGCAACACTTCTATCGCAAGCTTGGGTATAAAGACTCCGGAGGGTTTGTTGTCGACATTCCCGGTTATGAACAGCCTCTGGAACTGATTCTGATGAAAGCGATTTAGACTCTCTTAAACACAATAGCAGAAATACTGAGGAAAAGTCACGCAAAGATTATTTTACAGAAGCATGGTATAATTCATTTTAACAAATCGGTGATTTGAGGAGGAGAAGCACATGGCTTCAAGTAAAGAATACCTGGACTTTATAATGGATCAGCTATCTTCGCTTTCTGGCGTATCGTACAAAGCAATGATGGGAGAATACATCATATACTATCAGGGGAAAATCATCGGCGGGATATATGACGACAGATTCCTAGTTAAACCAACGAAAAGTGCAAAAAGACTTATGCCGGATGCAGTACTTGAAAAGCCTTATGATGGCGCTAAAGAAATGCTATTGGTCGATGATGTTGATGACCGGGATTTTTTAAGCGAATTGTTTAATGCAGTCGTAGATGAATTACCCGCACCTAAGAAAAAGGGTTAATCAAATTCCAATTTGACGGAGGCAAAAAGGTGAATGCATATAACGAGGATTTTTGGAATGCATTAGATGAGTTGGTGAACACTTCCGAAATCGTAATCGACAGACCAAAAGGATCTTCTCATCCAAGGTTTCCTGATTTCATATATCGGGTTGACTATGGTTACCTGAGAAATACTTCCTCTATGGATGGAGACGGGATTGACATATGGGTCGGAAGCGGTAAGAAAACAGTCAATGCAGTCATGTGCATTGTCGATTTGATGAAGCGAGATTCCGAGATCAAGGTACTGATTGGCTGTACAGAAGATGAAATGATGGAAGTATATAAAACGCATAATGAAACGCAGTATATGAAAGGCGTTTTGATCCGTCGATAAATCGGGATTTGTTGGGGAGAAAAGAGCAAATGGAATTGAAAATAATAGATCATAATCTGACTGTTTGCAAAGTTATGGATGTATCTGATATAGACATGACAGCTGAGTTTTATTTTATTGGTAAAACGGATGAAGAATTATCTTTAGTCTGCAAAACAGAAGATACTCCAGTTGATACGATTGAACGAGATGACGGATGGAAAGGTTTTCGTATTCAGGGAACGCTGGATTTTTCTTTGATTGGTGTTTTGGCAAAACTGTCAGGCATCCTTGCGGATCATAAAATAAGCATCTTTGCGGTTTCAACCTACAATACAGATTATATTCTTGTTAAGGAGAAAAACTTTGACCAGGCTTTAAAGGTCCTGGCTTCTGAAGGATATACAATGATATAAATTTCCGTTTGTAGTGTTGAAATACCTGCAGAAAATAAAGTGCTGCATTTATGCAACAAATCGGAATATGTTGGTAGTTTTTATTGATTCACCCCTGTGGAGCTAACGTTCTTCACAAGGGATATTTTTTTCCATTTAAAATATCCCCTGTGAGTAAAAACCTTTCCATAGGGGTGGTTTTGGCCTTTTTGACGGTCTTCAGAGGCTTTTTGAACCACCCCTTTTCACACTGTATGTGCTGTGAGGGGTGGGTAGACATCAATGTGCTCGTGCAGGGGTGGAAAATCATTGATAATTGTCACCCCGGTGAGGAAGTTTTTATGCTCCTGGGGGATAGTTGCTCCTTGTTCGAATCCCTCCCCTGAACTCTATTGAAAAAGACAGAGTGCACACTGGCACTCTGTCTTTTTCAACGGAGAAGGAGGGATTCCCACCGGCGGCTTAGCCGCCTTTCAGGCCTCGTCGCACGCTTCGCGCTCCCGCGCTCGCTTTGCTCCTTGTTCGAATCCCTCCCTTGAACTCTATTGAAAAAGACAGAGTGCACACTGGCACTCTGTCTTTTTCAACGGAGAAGGAGGGATTCGAACCCCCGTGCCCTTGCGGACAAACGGTTTTCAAGACCGCCTCGTTATGACCACTTCGATACTTCTCCATATTTATTGCGTCATATAGCCATTAGTGATTGCCCCGTGACGCAAGTCGTATTGTATCATCAAAGCCTTTCCTTGGCAACTTCAAAATCCTCCGGTGTGGTGATCTTGATGTTGTCATAAGAGGCTTTCACAAGCTTTACTTTTTTCTCCGGAAAAGCCAGCTCAAATACCTGGGAATCATCCGTCACCGAAGGCGATGCCGTCTTTTCCAGAAGATCCCGATATGCCTTGTGGATCTCACCATAACGGAACCCCTGCGGTGTCTGGATCTGCCAGGTATTTGCACGCACGGTCGTTTCTGCAACAAAGCCATCCGCATCTGCGATCTTGATCGTATCCTTGGCAGGAACGGCTGCAATCGCTGCACCGTATGTCTGGACAGCCTCCGCGACTTCGCGGATCAGATCTGCTGTCACAAACGGGCGCGCGCCATCCTGGATCAGGACGATGTCATCGTCCTGTGCAATGCCGGATAAATCATCCAGTGCATGAAGGACCGAATAGAACCGTTCTCTGCCACCCTCACAGATGCTGATCACTTTCGGAAAACCATACTTGTCCACGATCTGTGTCACCGCATACTGCATGCGGTCATACGCAACGACCAGCGAGATCCCATCCACGCAGGAATCTTCAAAAGCCTTCAGCGTATAGTACAGCAAAGGCTTTCCATGAATCTCCATATACTGTTTTGGGATGTCGGTGCCCATGCGGCTTCCCCTGCCGCCGGCCACCACGACCGCGTAAATCTTCATGAGGTAAAGCGCAGCATAACGCCGCGCCAATGCAATATTTACTCTAACTTCAATCCCGGCACAGCGTTCAGATCCAAGCCGTCACGCTTTCCGTTCAGATATTCATAATAACCGGCGGCTCCGATCATGGCTGCATTATCCGTACAAAGGACCGGCTTCGGACAATAGAAAGTGCCACCCTTTCCTTCGACGGCTTCGCGAAGTGCCGCGCGGATCGTCTGGTTTGACGCTACGCCGCCTGCCATCGCAAACTTATCCATGTCAAACTCGTCCATCGCCATCAGCACACGCTCACGCATACTATCGATGACGGACTGCTGGAAGGATGCAGCCACATTATTGCGGAACGTATCATCGATCTCCAGACCTTTCATCTTGTAGGAATTGATCGTATTCAATACCGCCGACTTCACGCCGCTGAAGCTGAAGTCATACGGTGCTTCATCGATTTTTGCTCTCGGGAACGGGAACGCGGAAGGGTCTCCGTTATGCGCTGCCTTCTCCACCTTCGGTCCACCCGGATAGCCCAGTCCGATCGCACGGGCGATCTTATCATACGCCTCTCCGGCTGCATCATCCCGGGTCCTTCCGATGATGGTATAGTGCGTATGATCATCCACGCGCACCAGATGCGTATGCCCGCCACTTGCCACCAGGCAAAGGAATGGCGGCTCTAATTCCGGATATTCGATATAGTTTGCACACACATGTCCCTTGATATGATGCACACCGATCAATGGCAACCTCTTCGCATAAGCGATCGACTTGGCTTCCGCCACTCCAACAAGAAGTGCACCAACTAATCCCGGTCCGTAAGTCACCGCGACGGCATCGATCGAATCCAGCGTATGATCCGCATCGGCAAGTGCCTTCCGGATCACCTGGTTGATCTTTTCAATATGCTTGCGTGATGCGATCTCCGGCACAACTCCGCCGTAAATGGTATGCAGATCGATCTGCGAATAAATCACATTGGAAAGGACCTGCCGTCCGTTTACGGTAACGGCTGCGGCGGTCTCATCACACGAAGATTCAATGGATAGT
>JAFZQU010000010.1 GCA_017620255.1 Lachnospiraceae bacterium | reverse complement strand
TTTTGATATTCAGATGTAATAATTCTCATGAACTTTCAGAGAGAAGCCTATGTCCCGGAACCCTTGATTTATCAAGCTTTATCGGCTTTTATGGAGATTTATGAACTTATGGGAAAATACGTGGAATACCACGATTCCCAGTTTCATATATATATACCTCTTTTCTTTATTTTCAAGGTTTTTAACCCTTCCTACATTCTATATACGACAGTTGATACGACATTTTTGTCGTACTATTAGTAACCTTTTGTTACTATTCGTTAATCAGCATCCCCGAAAAGATCATTCATATAACCAGAGAAATGTTCTGTCTCAGTACAAGCGCTCTTCTCAGTATTATGCACATAGGTGTCGAGCGTAATCTTTATCGAGCTGTGCCCCAGCATTTGGCTTAAATATTTATAATTTGTTGAATTCTCGCAATATCTTGTGGCCATAGTGTGCCGAAGATCATGCATAGAAAGTTGTTTTACATGAGCAGCTTCACACCTTTTTGTTAGCGCGGCATCATAGGTACTATTCTTAGTAGGATATCCTGTACGGTTGAGGAACACAACATCCTTAAACTCTTCTGGTGTTAAGGGATTATCAATACGATTGTCATATAAATCCTTTAGGATGTCGTATGCTTTATCAGTCAGCTTAATTGTGCGATATCCATGTTTTGTCTTTGGCGGCCCCCAATGCCAAGCCCCTCTACTATATCTGTATTCTAAGCATTTATCAATATGTATCTCGCGGTTATCAAGGTCAACGCATGACCACGTCAACCCTATCAACTCCGACGTTCTTAATCCAATTTCAAGTACCAAACGGAACTGCGGATAATATGCATAATCCTTAGCATGCTCAATAAATCTTCGTTCTTCATCTACTGTAAAAAAATCAATTGATTTCCGAACCTCAACAGGCATCTTAACAGCCGTCTTTGTAACCGGCGTCTTTCTTATTATATCTTGTTCAAATGCGGACCAAAACATGGTAGTCATCGTAAGAAGAGTCTGTTTTATAGTTGAACCGGCATAACCATCCTCCTTCATTTCATTGAGGACCCTCTGACAATGAATTGGCTTCACGTCATTAATACGCATCCTGCCCATTATTGGTTTAATATTTCTTTCATATCTTTCTTTATAGTTCCGAACCGTGTTTGCCCTCACCACCTTGGATCGCTCTCCGATCCACGCAGCAAACCACTCGTTCACCGTCATATTCTCATTTACAACAAGAGTATTATGCGCATCCTCATATTTTGCATCAGCCAGCCATTGCTTGGCCTTCTTCAGCTCTTCAAAATATCTTTCCTTACGAACACCCTCTCTTGTTGTAAATTTTGCAGAATAGTATCCATCCTTACGCTGTGTCAGTCCTTTTCCAATTTCGTTTCCCTTAAGATCTCTACCCATATTTCCTCTTTTGGTGAAATTACAAACAAACCATATTATAAATCATAAATCCAGTTTTTGCAAGCACTTTTGTTTATTTTTATACGACACTTTATTCTTTAAATGTCGTATATCGCATTTCAATCAATTTCTTTTCTCTCATGAACTCGAAAATCATATAATTCTATGTTCAGAAATATAATCCTCAAATTTAGTACGAATTATCTTAGTTTTTCTATCGCTGGTTCTCACTGCAAACTCGCAATCAGGCTCTTTTGTTAATTCTCTAATCCTATTAATTCCTATACCAAAATATTCCGCCGCCTCATAAAAGTCGAGGAGGTATTTTTGCGGAATTGGTACAAACGGTTTATTCTTTGGCGCACTCATACTCTCTGTCCTCCCGAAAGTCAAAACCGAGCACTAATACTCGATTATATTACTGTTTTCTGTTGCAAACAGCGCGGCTTTGCGGTGATAAATGTGCACCGCAAAGTCCACCCCTTCAGGGGAGGGGCGTCGTTATAGAGTCCGCCCTAAACTCATATATTCTCCAGTTACAGATTTGATGTTACCACTCGTAAAATAGTTATAAGCGAACACCCATGTTCAATCGGACGATTATTGCAGCAATAGCTGAAAGCAGACAGGAATATCTGCGTCGGGTAGCTATATAGCAGAAGGGAGATTACTATGGATTACGAAAAATTTAAAGAAGCAGTTATAGAACACGTACAGGAATACCTGCCAGATACATATGCAGATGCTGAAATTTCCATTCACTCTGTGATAAAGAATAACTCCGTCCGGCTTGATGGCTTGATGATCAAGATTCCTGATTCCAACATTGCCCCAAACATCTATCTTAATCACTATTATGATCAATATAAGAACGGCAAGGACTTTGATGAAATTCTTAATGAGATCGCATCTGTGAGAACACATTCCTGTGATAATCCTTTCCCGGAAGTAGGTAATCTGACTTGTTTGGAGCAGATTCGAGATAGAATCCAGGCAAAACTTGTAAATAGAACAAAAAACAAAGAGTACTTACAAGACAAACCTTTCACACAGATTGCCGACCTTGCTGTAATCTACTACATCTCCCTGAAAGAGTCGGATTATGGCCATGCCAGCGTCATTATCACCGACAATATGCTCTCCCTCTATGGCATCTCCGTAGAAGATCTTCATTCCATCGCCCTATCAAACATGCGTGGCAAGGAAGCTCAGTTTCTTACTATGGCTGAGGTTCTGCGTGGCCTTATGCCCGATGTTGAAGATACTTTCGATCACGTAGATACAACTATGTATGTGCTTACCAATGCAGATAAACTTAATGGGGCTGCCATGCTACTTGACATTGATACAATGGATCGTATAGCAGAAAAGATTGGCACGAGTTATTATATACTCCCCAGTTCCGTACATGAGACAATCATCGTTCCAGCGTCCATCACAGAATCAAGCAGTCTTGAAAACCTTGCCGAGATGGTAATAGAGATTAACGGGACACAGGTTGCCCCGGACGAAGTGTTATCTGATCACGTATATCGCTATAATTATACCGATCATACCTTGGAAATCGCCGCTTGATTACTCTCCTCCGCTTAAAGCCGGAACAGATGACCATATCTGTTCCGGCCTTTTTTCATAAAAGCACTTGACGAGTTCTTTCCCGTTTGATAATATAAGCTTCCAATTTCATATAGCTTAAAGTCAAAGCTGGTGAATCAGATTTACGGGATAACTATGTCCTTTTGCAGATACTGATACACCGGCTTTTTTGTTGTGCCGATCTCCTGTTCCTTGACAACTTCATCCTCAAATGTCCGGACGGTCAACCGGGGAAGCAGCGCCACGACCTGTGTTAGCAGCGAGCGTGCCAAGGAATAAATCCGGGCAAGATTACGACACAATATTATTACACTACCATCAACAGAAGGGAGGCACATACTATATTAAGTGGTTCTGCTCAAGATCAGAGCATTGTATTTAAATCAAAGATAGGAGAAACGAGTATGGATAACCAAAATGAAGAAATGACCCCCGGAGAAATGGATATGAAGTTCAAAAACATGATGTTTAATGCTTTATCTCAAAAAAACCCAGAAGTTTTCATAGACCAAGATGGATTCATCGTTATCCCAAATGTAAGACGAAGAAGAAAGCCTTCTTCCGCTTCGGAGCGTGATAACCATGGGAAGAAATCCTAACTCCACTATTCAGGCCATCGCCGGATAGCTTCCTAAACAACAAGACCAATATTACTTTATAGGAGACCTGCTATGAAAAGGAAATCCAGGAAACGGAAAGGCTTCTCTCACGACAAAGCCTGTGTGGATCATCTCGGGAACAAGTATTCCACTATAAAAGACATGTGCAAAACATACGGAATAAATCCCGAGACATATTCACGCCGTATCAAAGTATATCACATGTCCGTTATGGAGGCTCTCACACGTCCAGTAAAGCATAATGGCGGTAAGCGCTGCTATGATCACCGTGGGAGAAGCTATAAAAGCCGTACCCAGATGTGCGAACACTACGGAATAGATCGTAAACTATTCGAATATCGTATCAATCATAACTGGAGCCTTGAAGACGCTCTGACCATTCCACCAAGAACCAATAAGCCTGCCGGGGATCTCCCCTGACAGGCTTTTTTATTCATACTGCATCCGCTAAACTATCAAGATACCTATATTTACATGATTATTATAAAACTAATCATAGGATTATCAAAATAGATGTGTCCAATTTTATACGACACTTTATACGACACTTTTAAGTTGCCTTTTGTGAAAAAACGTGAATCTCTGAATGTTGGAAAGATGTATAAAGCCCTGAAAGCAGGCGGTTTTCGTGAATATTCGTTATCGGGGTGTGACTCCGATTCCAAGTTTCATTTTTACTTCCTCTTCCTTATATTTTCCGGTGTTTCCGGCTATGTTCTGCGTCTGTCATTTGCGTCACGGTAGAATTCGCGTTTTTCGTCATACATTTTACCGTCAGCTTCGGCCCTTCTGGCATTATAATCCGGATCTCCCGCTTCTGCAAAAGAATACCCGATAGCCACATTGGCCCCTTTCCCGCTGATCATGGAACGAACCGTTTCGACCTTTTTCTCCAATATCTGTCTGCTTTCTTCATACACATATATGGCAAATTCATCACCGCCCATGCGGTACACATTCTCATGTCCGAAAACTTCCGTAAGGCAGGAAGCAACCATCCGGATCAGTTCATCCCCGGCAGCATGTCCGCCTCTGTCATTCACAGCCTTCAGTCCGTTTATATCACACATGACAAGTCCATACGGGCGCGATGTATCCAGTTCCTCTTTTTCAAACTTCCTGATGGCGCGCCTGTTGCCGACGCCGGTCAGCGCATCATGATAACTGTAGTCCACAAGACGTCTGTGACCGTCTCTCTGTAAGATCATTTCCGAAAGGAAATACATCAGGAGCCTCATGATCTCGGCGACTTCCTGCATCATTTCGGCCGGCGGGTTATCCACCCCGAAGAAGCCTATATACTCTCCGTCCTGTTTGAGCGGGCCGGTCACCAATGTCCGGATGCCCTGTGGCTTTAAGATCTGATACATGTTTTCATTTTCATCGCGGTATTTTTCAAGATCATAAATGAGGACATGGCCGTCTTCATCATATTCCTGATACCAGGCATCGATCACGCCCTTGAAGGGCAGGCCTTTGAGATTGTCGATTTCGGGAGTGACGCCTTTTGCACAGTACTCATATGTATTGTCAAAAGTTCCGTCACGGTTATCTTCAAATATGTATGCGCGGTCCGCATTCAGTTCCGTACACAGATACTCGAGCACGGCATTCAGTTTTGATTCGGGGTCACCGATATCCGTGACATACTGCAGGAGCCGGTTGATAAACCGGTCCCTTTCAAGAGAAGTCTTCTCGGAGGTCCACCATGCATAGATCTGAAAAGCCATCAGGATAAAGAACAGCACAAGACCGAACCTGAACCAGCTTCCGCGTCCTATAGCCACCTTGATGCCGACTGAATACCGGATGATATCGATAAAAGAAGTGACGACAAAAACACCCGCGCCAAAATAGAAAAACTTCAGATTGGATGAAACTTTCCTTTTGCGGCAATAGATCTCATTATCAACAAGCAGTATGATCAGCAGCAGGAGTCCCGAAATATATGAAAAATAAACGATCCCTGTCATTGTATGAAGGTCCGTGCCAAAAACATACCTTGAAAAGATCAGCCATCCGAAACAGATGACGGAACTCGCAAAAGAAAAATACGGATAGATCTTTCTGCGGGCTCTCGTAACATGATTGACAAAATAGATCATCGGAAAAATGGCCAGATGCGGGATCCCGTATACGATCTCCCTGCATGCGTAAACGATACCCATATGGAGCTGCGGCATACCGATATCACTCATACTCCATATGCCGAACAGGATCGCTGACAGGCCCAGCCCCCAAAGCGACCGAAGCGTCGGATTTGTCCGGAAGGTCACAAAGAAAAACGCTATGACGACCACACCGAATATCACCATCAGCAGGGAGAGATATTCCGCAACAAAATTACGGTTCATTATGTAATAGCGGAACTGTTCCTCCGGTCCGAACTGCATCTCATTGATCCGGCCGCCGCGATGATTTGAAAATGCTGTTTTGAACTCGATCCGTACCGTATCTCCCTCATCCTCGACACCCAGTCCGATCATATGATAGGAAACACCGTCCCCGAGTCCCGTAAGATTCTCCTGCGTATCATAAGAATAGATCAGTTTATCCGCCACATATACTTTAAAACAGAGATTGCTTGTCGAAAAATAAACGGAGTCCGTCTCCAGCATTTCATCCGGAAGCCGTTTTGATACGCAAAAATCACCGCCCATGCTTCCGGCAGAAATCTCTTTCAGATTTACATACTCTCCCGAGTCAAGCAGCCAGTCCGTCGAATAATCATGCGCGTTTCCCGTCTTTCCGGCGTTTATGAAAGTCCGCAGATCGGTAAAGAAAACGATCCGGCAGACAAAAAAAGCAAGCACGGTAAAGTACAGTATCAGAAATACCTTTATCAGTTTTGAGTGGTACGTCTTCATGTTCTTCCGATCCCTCGTCTGTCATCATGATCTATTTTATCATGATTGCCGCATATCCGATACCCCAAAAATTGCATCTCTATATTCTGATCGTAAGAACATTCTGTCCCAGAAGATTCTGGTAGCTGACGTTCTTGGCGATGCCGTTCACCAGCCGGATCCCGATATTCTTCGTCTGATCCTCCTGATCGAGGATCGAGGCACGCGAAAGCGGATCAAAGGATACGCAGTTGTCCCTGACACGCAGGATGACATCCTCATCCTTATGTACAACACGGATGTCCACGGAATGTTTCTTCTTATCTTTACGGAACCCGTGTTCCACCACATTACCGGCCATCTCCTCCAGTGCAAGACCTGCGAAATAAGCCCTGCGTCCGTCTATCCCCCTTCTTTTGCAGAATCCGATCACCTGCTTTGAGATGTCCACGACCTCTGTAAGCTGTGTCACACTGATGTCGATGCGTGCATCCTCTTCAGCCCCGAATCCCGCCGGGATCATGATCAGCTCCGCAATGCTCTTCGGAAAACGCTTATTGGTCCCAGCCGCACAGAAAAGGATCATCAGGAAGCATGCCAGACCGTTCAGTATATTGGCGATATACAATCCGTTCATCTGCAGGGCGGGGATCAGGAATATGGAAAAGAGAACAACAAATACGGCCCCGTCAAACACCGGCAGTACAACGGAAAGGAATTTGTGACGGATCGCCTGTCCATAGCAGGCAAAATGCAGCGAGATCACGGCGAGCGGCATGCACAGCGGAAGGAGCAGGAAGCCCATCTTCGTCATCTGATAGACCGGATCGGAAAGATCACGGTAGAACATCTGTGTAAGCGGAGTGGAAAGCAGCATGATCAGCGCTGTGATGCCACACTGCAGAAGAAAGCATTTCGTAAGGACAACTTTGTTCAGATCGATCAGGGATTTCCTGTCTTCTTCTCCTAAAATGATCCCGATCATCAGACGTGTCACGGCAAGCATCCCAAAGGGGATCGGCCAGAAGACCGCCATGACGGAATTGACTGCCGCAAATGCAGAAAGGCCTATACTTCCGACATATTTAATGAGCAGAAAATTGACGACGATACAGCGGAACATCTCAACGAATCTGGAAAGCGCACCCGGATATCCCCGCCGCATGATCACGCCGGAACGCTGCCAGGTGAAGCGGCGCGCCGAAAATTTCATGCCGGCTTTTTTAGACAGATAATACGGCAACATGGTCAGGAAGAATGCCCAAAGACCTGCGGAAGATCCAAGACCGAGTCCCAGCGTTCCGAGTCCCAGTACCGCTACCAGTAATGTGTTCATGGAAATATTGACGATGATACACGCAAAGCTTGCGATCGTGGTCCGCCTTGTCTGATTTTCCATGGAAAGGAATGAGAACAGCTGCTGTCCCAGTACCAGAGCCGGTATCCCGGGACACTGTCCGAAGATATACATATTTACGGCTTCCCGGTCAAGCGGATTTTCAACGATAAAACGTGTCAGATCCGTTGCTGCCGCAAATGAGAGCAACGCAACGGTACCAAGGGATATAAACACCGAGATCATCAGGTCCGTTGAAAAAAAATCGTGTACGGATTCGGTATTGTTTTTTCCCATGGCCTCTCCGACCAGCAGTTGCGAACCACTCACGAGCATGATACTCACGGCGAAAAGGAAATGGGTAAGCGGCGAATAGAGCCCGATCGCGCTCATGGCCGTCTTTCCGACAAAGTTACTTGCAAAGAGACTGTCAACGATTCCGTTGGCTGCATTTATGAGTAAAAGAAGCACCTGATAAGGCAAAAGCCTGAAGTAAAGTTTGGATATAAGTTTGTAGTCTGACGTTTTCCCTTTCATTCCGGTCCCTCTTCTGTTTTGTATTTCTAAGGCGTCCTTTGACGCACTATTGGCGAAGCAGCTGCAATACGGCATCCCTGTTCCGGTTTGCCTGCGCCAGTACGGCCTGACCCGTCTGCATGAGTATCTGCTGCGTAGCATGTGCAAGCATTTCGCTTGCCATATCCGCGTCACGGATACGGCTTTCTGCCGCCTGCATGTTTTCTGCGGTATTGTTGTTCCGGTTTACGACATGTTCGATCGCATTCTGGCTCGCGCCGAAATAGGAACGGATCTCGGAAACCCTGTTCAGCGCTTCGCTGACCCTGCGGTTCGCTTTTCCCGCATATTTCGTCTTGGATACCGTTACGGTATTGATCCCGAGGAATGCCGTGCTCATGGGCGGACGTTCCAGATTCTTGAAATCATCCAGCTGGGAACTGAACTGGATCGGAATGGATCTGTCTTCGTCCACGGCCCCGTGCTCATTGAAGAACAGGCTGCCTCTGGCCGTTCCGGCAAGATCCGTGATCGGATGATTTCCCATGACCCTGTGAGACAGTTTCAGCTGTCCGTCATCTGTTTTCTCTGCCCTTACGGGTGCGTTCTGCTCTGTCAGAAGCGTGTTCAGTGTATTGATGATCCCGTCTCCGGTATATTTTCCCGCTGGGATCTCAATGGAATAGGACTGATCGTCCGTGGTAAAGGAAAGGACGTTGCATCCTTCGTCGATCGTAACTCCTTCCGTGATATCCTTTACGCCTTCCACATAAGCGGGAACAAGTTCACCGGTCGTCTGATAGAACACGCTGAACGCCGCATTACCGCCGATCCCGTCGATCGTGTATTCTCCGCTGGACGGAAGCGGCAGGGAGTTGGATAGTTTGAAAGTCAGGACCTTATCATTATCCACGCCGGCAACTACCGCATTGGTCCCGCCTATCTTCACCTCGATCAGATTCGGAGCAAGCCCTTCCGCCTGCAGCTGCTCATTCAGTTTACCCTGGATCATGTTCGCAAGAGAATTTCCCTGATACGTTCCGGGATCCAGTGTCATGGAAAAAGTCTTGTTCTGCAATACGCCTGCGCCATCCGTGTAAGCAAAATCAAGTGTGAGTGTGTCATTGATATCCGGTTTGATGGTGACCGGTTTATCTTTCACGTTTCTGCGTCCGATCACATACGGCAGTTTATCCGTTCCTGCAACGTTGCTGCCGACCTTTGTACTTACGCTCTGTGCGATCGTCCTTTCCGAGGTATTGTTCATGACCTTGTCGTAAAAATCACCGAACAGCGGTGGGTTGACCGTACGTCCTGTATAGCCGACGCTTCCGAATCCGCGGGCATATCCTGCCTGTTCGGCCCGGATCACAACGCCGTGTGGATCAACCGTAACACTCAGTTCACCGCTTCCGACAGCACTGTCCAGTTTGGATTGCAGTTCCGTGCGCAACTGGTCATAGGATGTGTAGGTGCCGTGCGCTACCGTAACGGAATAGGCGGTCGCAGTGGTATTCCTGAAATAATTAAACTGCAGTGTATCATTCCAGTCATCAATGACAAGCGGTGCGTCCGTGGAGATCGTCAGATCGCCTCCGTCTATTGTAGCATGTTTTGTGGAATAATAACCTCTGTCACGAGTAGGATTTGAAACGGAGGAAGTTCTGATCGGATCGATATAGCTGGTCTGCGTGGAACGGATCTTGAATTCTGTTCCGTCTTTTGATCTCAGTTTTAACGTATCCCCTTCAAAAGAGGCAAACAGTTCCGGTGCCTTGCTCACGGTCTGGCCCCAGATCGCACGCATCGCACTGTCAGCACTGCTGTCATAACTCAGCCTGACAGAGGAAAGCGTTCCGTCTGAATCAGATGTCAGTGTAAGGTATCCGCCACTCAGTGTCGGCGTTACGCCGACCAGTTTGTTCTTAAGCTCCGTAAGCAGGGTGTCGCGCGTATAATCTCCGGGGGTCAGATGAACGGTTTTGGCTGCACCGTCGACCGTATACCTGAAAGCCGTCTGGCCTTCCCCAATGGAAATGTTCTGCTGGATCTGTGTGCCGGCACGTACGGAAGCCGAAGTGGTCAGGTCTCCGTACAGGGCTTCCGAAACGCTTCCGCCTGTTTTGGAATTGTAAGAGAGCTTAATGCCGGATCCTGCATCTGTTGTAGTCAGTTTCAACTGGTATTTGCCGCTTCTTGATACGGAGGAGGCCCTGACCGGTATATTTTGCGCTGCAAGGCATTGATCCAGTTTCTGGGCAAACGTTGCACCGCTCACATTGTTCATTTCCGGTAAAACGACCGTCTTTTTTTCGTCGTTCAAATAGAACTCAAATGTATCTCCGCTCTCCACACGGATGCCCGAAGCCGGGATCAGATAACTCGCGGATGTCGTAAAGGAAGCCGGTGTTCTCGTGGTGTTCAGTTCCCGAAGCAGGCTGCTGTCCGTCGTGGAACAGGTTATGCTCGTATTCTCTGCCGGCATCTCTTCATTGGAGGCATTTTTCAGCCGGGAAGTCAGTATGATATTGTTGCCGGAAGCTTTCACCTCCGCGCCTCCGTAAGAAGAACCGTATACTGCATTGATCTTCTGCTGCAGTGCCTGCGCAAAAGTAGCCGGTGTATAGGTGATATGGTCAAACTGGAATACTTCCGTGTGACCGTTCAGCGTCAACCGGATCTGATCGCTCCCCACTCCCGGTGTGAAACTGCTCTTCAGCGGTATCGTTACGGTCGCGGGATCGTTTCTGGTAACAATGCTTCCCGCCTGTCCTTCGATGCCGGTGGTCTCGGTCACCCCCTGGCCCTGATAGTTATGGTCCGTTACCGACGTCTGCCCCGAACCGCTTGCATTGAAATTGTTATCCCGCCCGCTGGCACTCACGGTAGAAAATGTGATGTCCGTATATTTTGTTTCTCCGCTCGTGGATTCGATCCTGTTGATGATCGCCTGGTGGCTCACATTGTCTCCGGTCGGCAGTGTAAGTGTATAACTTGCCTTACCGTCCATGGATTCGATCAGGATATTTTTCTCGCTTTCCGTGATCGTGGTCGGATCCGGAAACGTGCGGTCCAGTGTGACGGTCGTGCCGTGAGCCGAATTCTCCGTATTCTTATAGGATGTGGTAAACAGATCCGCATATCCTTTATTTCCCGAAACCGCAACGGCATTCAGATTCACGATCTGTGCGGAAGCGTTGCCCGTCAGACGGATCCTTCCGTAAGAATCCATGGTCACATCGATCTTCCCGCTGTACGGGCCGAGGTCTGCATCTCTGACCGCATTGTTCACTGCCGCATAGACCGCATCGGCATTATAGTATGTAACGGAAGGGATCGTGACCTGATAGGTATTGCCGTCGATCTGCAGGGCAAATTTATCGTTCACACCGCTCTCTATCCGCAAAGGTACATTGTCATAGGATGTATTTTTAAATTGTTTTGATGCGAGTACATATGGATTCTTGTTCTGTGTGCTTTCGTTTGTGACCGATGCCTGTGCACCGTACACATTATAAGTACGATTGACAAACAGGGTGTTATATGCCGTGGAAGAAGCGGACAGTCCGACATCACTTGTCGCCCCGTTCACTTTCGAAGTGATCTTGAGCCCGGAAAAATACCCGTCAGAAGACTTATACGAAGAAGCGGTCAGCGCAAGACCGTTCTGCGAAAACAGGGTGTTCAGTTTGCTGACCATATCGCCGATCTGATAACGTCCGGCAGAGATCGTGATCGTAGTGGGTTCTTCCGCTCCGTTCGGCTGAAATGTCAGTGTATCGTTCACACCGCTTACGATCTCAAAAGAGCCGTGTTCCACATCGCGGCCGTTGTTATAAGAACTTGCGGGCAGAACCGTACCGCCCGTAAATGTTCCGGCCGTCAGACTGACCTCCCCTTTATACACATTGTCATAGAATACGGAAGTGTACTGATATCCGTCAATCTGGAACATATTGCCTTTGAACTGGGAAATGATACAGTCGTCACCTGAAAGCATGATGCCCGTTCCGTATTTTGTTGCACGTACATCCGTATCGGATAGCGCATCGTTCAAAAGTCCGATGAGTTCATTGCGTGTATATTTACCGGGTGCCAGCGTAAGGGTTTTGGTGGTCGTGCCGCCGGAAAAGTCTTCGATCACAAAACTCATGTTATCATTTTTTCCGGCTGCGATCGTAAGGCGGTCACTCTCAGACAAAAAGACCGTGGTGCCGATCAGGGAACCGGCAGAACCTCCGCTATATGTCTTATTGAGCAGGGAGGAAAGCCCGCCCGATAAGGATTCGATCCTGACGCCACCCTCCAGGTTCGCGTTAAAGCATCCCTGTTCCGTATACTCCAGGTTGAGTTTCGGCTTGACGGCAAGCGGGGATCCCGCAATGGCATCATCCAGTTCATCCGCCAGTTCCTGTGTGGTATAGCTTCCTTCCGGAACCGTTAAGGTAACACTGACAGGCGGATCGTCCTGTTTTTCCCGGTAGGTAACGACAAGCGTATTCTCAGGGGAATACACGTTATGCATCGCATCCTGCGGCCATCTGATATTTCCTTCCACCTGATAGTAAGTGGGCTCATGTTCCGAAAAGATGTCCAGCGTATTGAATTTTGTGTTTTTGGAAATATTGTCGATCTGAGATTGAAGTGCGTCGAATTCAGCCTCCATGGCTGCACGGTCGGCATCGGTATAGGTATCGCTGAGCGCCTGTACGGTCAGTTCCGTCATCCTGTGCAGCATATCATGCACTTCATCAAGGGCGCCGTCGCCGATCTGAACCCACGAAATACCATCCTGGGCATTTTCCGTGCCCTGGTTGAGTCCGCGGATCTGCTGCCGCATTTTCTCCGAGATCGTCAGTCCCGCGGCGTCATCTGCCGCACGATTGATCTTATACCCGGAGGACAGGCGTTCGCTGATCTTCTTATCTTTTTTTGTGCTGACCCCAAACTGCCTCTGGATATTCATGGCAGGCAGATCATGCGCAATTATGACCATATTGTATACCTTTCCGGTATTATTATCGGAAACTAATATTTATTTCTTAATAAAAATTATACAGATTTTCGGAAAACAGTAAAGCCGTAACTGTTTTATCCTTTACAGAAGAGCGATCAGTGCATCGACCTCTTCTTCCGTCGTTCCCCAGTCAGTCGCAAGCCGGATCACGGTATGTGTATCCCCGGCCTTTTCCCAGAAACTGTAAGCAACCCGTTCACCGAACTCTTTCAGCCTTCCGTTTTCCAGAACGGGAAAGATCTGGTTGGTCGGAGAATCAATGCACAGCCAGTATCCTTTCTCCGCCATGGCCGTCCTGATACGGTCAGCCGCCTTCACGGCATGCCGCCCGATCTCCGTATACAGATCATTTGTAAACAGTTCATCAAACTGCAGGCCCAGCATACGCCCCTTTGCAAGCAGGGCACCGTGCTGCTTGATCAGCGTGAACAGATGCGGAAACCTGTCCGGATCCGGTATCACGACAGCTTCCCCAAACAGGGCGCCGCATTTTGTGCCACCGATATAAAAAGCATCACAGAGTCCGGCAAGTGCAGGAAGCGTGACATCGTTTCCTTCCGTTGCCAGCGCGTAGGCAAGCCTTGCGCCATCAACATACAGCGGGATGTTGAAGGAATCGCACACTTCCCTTACCGCTGTGAGTTCCGAAAGGGAATACAGCGTACCGTATTCCGTCGGCTGGGAAATGTATACCAGGCCGGGCATCACCATATGCGTATGATTTTCATCCAGATAAAAGATCTCAAGATAAGCCTGCAGGGTTTCGGCCGTGATCTTTCCCTGTTCATGCGGCAGTGTCAGCACCTTATGTCCGCCCGCTTCGATGGCACCTGCTTCGTGCAGGCTGATATGGCCGCTGTCAGCAGCGATCACGCCCTGATAGGGCCTTAAGAATGCATCGATCATAACGGCATTGGTCTGCGTTCCGCCCATCAGAAATTCCACACAGGCAGTTTCCAGACGGCAGGCTTTCCTGATCCTGTTCCTTGCCGCTTCCGTTATCTCATCCGTTCCGTATCCGGGTGTTGCATCCATGTTGGTTTCGGTGAACCTCTGTATGATGCGCGGATGCGCACCTTTCATATAATCACTTGCAAATGCCAGTTTCTGTTCCATCTGCCGGTCTCTCCCATCCTGCTAAAATGCGATCTTGAATTCCACTTTGACAGACGGGTCGACCAGCGAAGCAAACGTCTCCCCATCCCCCGGTTCTCCGACGATCCCGCCGTAGTGAACCGGCACAACGATCTTCGGCTTGATCGTATTGGCAAGTTTTGCGGCACTTTTTGCATCCATGGTATAAGTACCTCCGATCGGCAGAAGTGCGATGTCACAGCAAACCGATTTTGCCTCATCCGTCGCATCGGTATCGCCGGCGATATAGATCTTCTCTCCGCCAACCGTTATAAGATACCCCACCCAGCGGTCATGCTTCGGATGGAACGGTTTCAGTACATTATAAGCGGGCACAGCCTCCAGGGTGAACCCTTCGCAGGAAAGCGTATCTCCGGGCTGCACCGTCCTGATCTCCCGCACTGCATCGGATACTTCTTCCGCTTTTTTTGCCATCTTTTCCGGTACGATCATGATCGTGGCACCGCCTGCGACCTTCCTGATATCCTCCGGCGAAAAATGGTCATAGTGATCATGTGTGATCAGGATGTAATCCGCATCCTTTGGTGTCGCGTTCATCTTAAAAGGATCGATGTAGATCTTCTGCTCCCCGTTCCTTACAAGAATACTGTTTTGTGTGAAGACTTCCAGATTTTCGATCATGCTTCCTTCTCCTTTGCGATATGGGTTCCGTTGAATGTCACGACTGCGATGGTCTTTGAGAGATCATCCGTGACCGTTACCGAATAAAAACAGTTTCTGCGTCCGTCCTTGATGAGATCTGCCGTTGCAAACAGTTTGTTTCCTTTGGTCGCTGCCATAAAGCTCGCCTGTCCCACAACAGATACCGTAGCCACATCCTTATCGAAATTGGATGCAACTGCGAAGGCAAAATCAGCCAGTGTGTAGATCGCACCACCCATCACGTTTCCGTATGCGTTTCTGTGATCCTCCGTAAGTGTCAGGCTGCACTTTGCATGATCTTCCCCGATCTCATCGATGACTGCTCCCGTCGCCACCGTTGCGAAGCGGTCTTTTGCAAACATCTCCCTTGCTTCATTCAATGTTCCCATTTATGATTCCTCCAAAGCTGCCGCAACAGCCTTTTTTACCTCTTTCATATCTACGGTCGGCTCAAAACGGGCGATCACGTTTCCTTTCCGGTCGATCAGGAATTTTGTGAAATTCCATCCGATATAGGCCTTGTCCCCGTAGGTTTTATTGTTCATGTCTGCAAACTTCTTAAGTGCGGCAACTTTAAGTCCCTTTCCGAAACCTTCAAACGGTTTCTGCTCTGAAAGGAAGACAAACAGCGGATCTGCCGTCTCCCCGTTCACGTCGATCTTGGCAAATCTCGGAAAATCCGTACCGTATTTCATCGTGCAGAATGTCTGGATCTCCTCATCCGATCCCGGTGCCTGGTTTGCAAACTGGTTGCAGGGAAAATCAAGGATCTCAAATCCCTGCTCCTTCATTTCCTTATACATTTCCTCGAGAGGTTCATAGTGAGGTGTGAATCCGCATCCCGTGGCGGTATTCACGATCAGCAAAACTTTACCCTCATACGTCTTCAGCGATATCTCCTCTCCTGCTTTGTTTTTCACCGTAAAATCATAAACTGTTTTCATTGCGATTCTCCTTTTCTTTTTTTACTGCACATTGGTTTCTGTCGATCAGTTCATGAAGCAGCGCATAGAGTTCACGCCCCTTCTCTTCCGGAAGGCTGACACAGCCCATCATTTTCAGCGGGATATCTTTGGCCTTACGCTGCAACTGCCTGCCTTCCTGCGTCAATGCGATCACGACCACCCTGTCATCTTCCCTGCTCCGTTTCTTTTCAATATAGCCGGCCTGCTGCATTTTTTTGAGCAGCGGGGAAATGGTACCGTTATCCAGCATCAGCCTGCTGCAGATCTCTCCCACTGTGATCTCGTCCTGTTCCCATAGTACCAGAAACACGATATACTGCGTATAAGTGAGCCCTAATGGTTTCAAAAACTGCGCATACCGGTTAACGATATTCCTTGCCGCAGCATATAACGGGAAGCAGATCTGATTCTCCAGTTTCATGGCCTCTTTGTAATCATATCCCATCGTGTCACCTCTTTTCTGTTTGGTGCAATTATATTTTATCAAATATATTCGAGATGTCAATCTTATTTTTTTGCCAAATAAGCACGCATGGCTTTTACAAAGCCGTCCGTCAGCTGCCGGTCCCTGTCGTAATAGAAATGCGGAAATCCCCAAAGTCTTGTATCATCCGCGAACATGCAGTCCCATTCCCTGCCGGATACGGGTTTTCGCACCAGGCAGTCCGTTCCGTTACAGGTACTGTCATAGTAATGGAATTCATGTCCCTTAAGTCCTGTCAGATCTTCCGAGAATGCGGCGGTATCATGCATGCATTTAACCCCGATGTAACCGAAACGGACCGGGTGCCCGGTATATCTGCATATGCCGTCAAGTGCTCCCACGAGCAAGAACGATCTTCCGTCCGGATCGCATACGCTCTTATGCAGATACATAAATCCGCCGCACTCTGCGATGGAGGGCATTCCGTCTTCTATCGCATTGCGGATGGATGAGATCATCGACGTATTACCGGCAAGTTCTGCAAGATGCAGTTCCGGATATCCGCCGCCAAGCAGCAGTCCTGCTGCATCCGTTGGGATCGCTTCGTCATGCAGCGGCGAAAAGTACCGGATCGTGACGCCGCTTTTTTCCAATTGTTCCAGGTTGTTCCGGTAGTAAAAACAGAATGCCTCATCTTTTGCAACGGCAAGAACGGGTCTGCCGTTTTTCATACCGGCCCTTACGTCACCCGTATCTTCCCTCTCCGCTGCAGCCGGCTCCCGCATAAGAAGATCCGGCGCGGTTCTCATCAGGGAGTTCAGTTCGTGGAGATCACAGTGTTTTTCAAGAAGTTTTGCACAGCACCGGATCTTTTCACGGATCTTTTCTGTCTCATCAGGCATCACCAGACCAAGGTGCCTGCTCTCAAGTGTGATCTCATTATCAGGCGGCAGCGCACCCAGGAGTTTTACATGCGACATTCCGCCCAAACGCAGTTCTTCTTCCATGTACGGTGCGATCTTTTCATAAAAGTTTCCGGACATCCTGTTAAAGAGGATCCCCCCGATCAGGTGCTCCTTATCATCCGCCAGGATCCCTTTGATCTGCGAAAGGATCGTCCGGCCGCATCCCTTCGCATCTGCCAGAAGAAAGATGGGTGTCTTCGTTATGGATGCGATCTCATAGCAGGAGCCTTTTAAGGACGAAACATGGATCCCGTCATAAATACCCATAACACCTTCGATGACGGCATAGTCTGCTTTCGTATGAGACAGGATATCCGTGATCTCATCCGCCCCGGAAAAAAAAGTGTCCAGATTTCTGCTTTCCACTCCCGGGATCATCCTGTGAAACATGGGATCGATATAATCCGGGCCGCATTTAAAGGCGCAGACACCGATCTGTTTATCCAAGAGATGCTGAAGAAGCCCCATGGTCACGACCGTTTTGCCGCTGTGACTTCCCATGGCCGCGATCATCACGCGCGGCATTTGTTTTATGTTCACGCATTGTTCTTTCATTTCTTCCCCGTCAGATCGTAAAAGAAAAGATCATCACCGGATTGATCGCCTGCATCATATGATGCCTTCCGATGTTTTTAACCTCGCTGCTGGATAATTGCAGGATCTGCATGTCTTTCGTATCATACGCATCCACGATCGTCCTTGCTTCATCGATCGTTTCCAGACTGACCGCATTGATCACATAGCGAATGTTTTGCCTGCGCGCAGTCAGGGCGGAAAAGATATCTTTCAGCCTGCCGCTGCTTCCGCCGATAAACACGCAGTCCGGATCTTCCGTATCCGCAAATGCTTCCGGAGCCGTTCCCTGTATGACAGTCATGTTATGAACACCGCATCTTTGCCTGTTTTTTTCGATCAGTACACAGGCTTTTTCATCTTTTTCAAAGGAATAGACTTTTAGGGAAGGATGTACACCCGCTGTTTCTATGGCGATCGAACCGGTTCCGCCGCCGATATCGTACACCACATCCCCTTCCTTCAGTTTCAGCCTCAGAATGCTTTCATGACGGATACTTTCTTTGGTCATCGGAACCTCTTCCCGCAGGAAATCCGTATCGCGAAAGAACGGAAATAACGGTCGTCTCTCTGCCTGTTCATTCAGGATCAGCGCGATCAATATCCCCTCCGTCCTGAAATCTTTCGCCTCATCAGGCGATAAATCCACGATCTTTTCCGATCCCGTGGAAAGATCGCAGCCGACGATGATCCGGCAGCACAGGCCGGCAGTGCACAGATCTTGAGCGATCTCACGCACCTCCGTATCGTTTGACAACAATACAAAAGTCTTTCTGGAATACCGTATGGTCCCGGCCAGCCGGTACCTGTTTTCACGACTGTTCCTGCCATGGAGGCTTAAGACCGTTGCATCTTCATAGCTCTCATGACATAGTGCCGCAAAATACGCAACGGAAGAAACACCCGGCAATACACGGATCTGTGCATCACCGTCCCACTTCTTCAGTGCCGTAAGCACTGTCTTTGCGCCGCTGAAAAAACCGCAGTCCCCGCTGAAAAGGATGGTGATCTTCCTGAGAGTACTGTCCTGCTCCAATACGGAAATGATCTCTTCCGGTTTATACATCGCATACTTTCTTTTTGCATATATGTTTTCGATCAGCCTATTTGCGCCAAACACGGCATCGGCATCCGCGATCGCGGCTTTTACGGACTCCGTGACAAAGTCCATACCACCGGGTCCCAAACCGGCGATCCGTATGATGCGCTGATCCCTGTCCTGACATTCCCTGCCGGTCACAGCCTCAAACGCTTCCCGTACACACATCCCCGTTTCCTGCCCGGGGCATTTCAGCACATGGCAGGTGATGCCAAGATCTGTTGCCGCACGGATCTTTTCGTCATAACCGCCCGATAGCCCGCTCTCTTTTGTGATCATCTGCCGGATGTCATACTGCTGCATCAGGGCACGGTTCAATTCATAGGAAAAAGGTCCCTGCATCGCGATGATGTTTTTGATACCGTATTCCCTGCAGGATGCAAGGCTGTCTTCCGCCGGCAGGATTCTGACATAGGTACGCGCCCTGACAGGATCTGTGACCGTTTTGCAGTAAGCGGCAAGATCGCTGCTCCCGGTGGTGAGCAAAATGTTCCCCTGCGTCCCGCTTACGGCCTGCGCACATTCACTCATGGAATCATAAAAAGCGATCCCGTCTACATGCTCATGATTTAGATCCCGTACGATACGGATCCGTTTGACACCGGTTGAAGCACATGCCTTTTTGATGTTTTCCGTAGCCTCCCCGGCATACGGATGTGTCCCGTCTACGACAAAATCCCCGGCGCCCAGTTTTTCTTCCCTGAAAAAATCTTCCATTTCCGATGCATCCATCCGGCCCACGCGGATCTTTACAAAAGCGTTCTCTTCCATGACATCGCTTCCGTACTGCGTCGCTACACAGACCGTATGTATGACTTTTGCTTCCGCAAGCAGGTTTGAAAACTGTTTTCCTTCTGTCGTTCCCGAAAAAACGATGATCTTCTTCATGGCTGATATCCTCTCAGTGTCACCAGTCTGTTGCCGCTCACTTTTGTCTGCGAATTACCGATAAACACGGTCGTGAACATATCTGTATCCTGCTTTGGCAGTTCACTGAGGGAACAGATCTGACTGTACGTCCCATCCCGGCCTATGTTTCGCACAATGCCGCAGCACCTGTCCTCTCCGAGTATGTCTGTCAGGATGTTGCATGCGCGTTTCAGATGCTCAGGCCTTTGTTTGCTTGCCGGGTTATAGATCACGATACAAAGATCCGCTTCGGCAGCACAGATCAGTCTCTTTTCGATCTTCTCCCAGGGCGTCAGAAGATCACTTAAACTGATCACGCAAAAATCATGTCCGATCGGCGCACCCAGCAGCGCAGCCCCGCTCAGGGCAGCCGTCACGCCCGGTATGATCACAACATTGTCAAACCCTTTCTTCCCCGCAATTTCCAACATGGGAGAAGCCATTCCGTATATACCGGGATCCCCGCTGCAGATGAGACAGACGTTTTTTCCGCTCTTTGCCAGATCCAGACAGGCTTCACACCGTTCCGTTTCCTGTTTCATCCCACTCTCCATAAATACTTTGCCGGGAAAGCGGTCCCGGATCAGATCGATATAGGTCTTATACCCGGCGATGACATCACAATTCTGTAATGCCGCCTTTGCATCCGCAGTCATTGTACGGTCATCTCCCGGACCGATCCCGACCACATAGATCCTGCCTGTTTCACACATGTTTGTTCCTTTCCGCAAGTGCAAGCGTGATACCGCTTTCTGCCGTCTTTTTTACGACCGTTTTCCCCATGCCGGCACCAAGTACGGCTGCACGCTCACAAACATTGCCGACGCCTACCGTTTTCTGTACGAAATCCGAATCTTCAAAATCGCCCTCGGCCTTTTTTAGCAGCGAAGCCTCAAAAGTCAGGAGCGGGATCCTGTATTTGTCGCAAAACCGCAGGATCCCCTCTTCCTTTTCCTTGCGGTCGATGGTACAGAGGGCATAGATATCTTCTGTTGCGATCTCATGTTCCTCAAGAAACCGGAGTATGAACGTCTCCAGTTGCTCAAAAGGGATATCCTTCTTTGTTCCGATGCCAAGTGTATACCGTTTCGGCGAAAGTAAAAGGTCATACTCACGGTCACAGGCATCGGCAATGACGATATCCGTTTTTTCTTTCGGCGGAAAATCCTTGATGGAGATCGTGATGTTCTTCCCTTCGATCGCTTTGGCGGATACGGTTTTGATCCCTTCCCGGTTTTTGATCGACAGGCCGCATTCAGCGGCAAAAACGTCTGCGGAGAATACGCCGTGCGCATCGGTCGCAGTCGTGATCACCGGAATGGCGTCAAGCAGTTTTGCCACCACAACTGCCAGCTTGTTTGCTCCGCCTGCATGTCCCGAAAGAAGGGGGATCACGAACCTGCCCTGATCATCGGTCACAAGCACGGGACTGTCCGTAAGTTTATCCTCTACATGCGGCGCAATAGCACGTACTGCGATCCCGGTTGCCCCGACAAACAGAATGGTGTTTTTTTCCTGAAACTGTTTTCCGGTCCATGCATGCAGCTCAGGGATCCGTGTAAATACGTCCGCTTTGATGCTGTCTGCACTGCAGTATGCCTGCCAGGGTTCGATCCCGGCCTCTATGGCTGCTTCATTCAGTTTTTCAATGACCTGTTTCCCGCTGTTTGTAAAACAGACTGCCACTTTATTCATATATGTTATGATCCTTATTCCGGCCTTCCGGTCCGGTATCCCGTCGTGAATGTTTTGTCATAGAGTTTTGATCTTTCGTAGCAGGATGTGCTGATCACATCCCCGACCAACACAAGTGCGGTTTTGGTGATCCCGTTTTCTTTTCCCGTCTTTTCGATCGTCCCGACCGTACAGGGATAATAAGCTTTGTCCGGCCAGGTGGCCTTATAAGCGATCATGGCCGGTGTGCTCTCATTGTAGCCACCGCAAAGCAGTTTCTCCTGCAGCTTTGGAAGCATACCCGCGCTTAAATAGATCGCCATGGAAGCATGATGCGCTGCCAGTTTCTCGATCTTTTCTTCGTCGGGCACTTTGGTCACGCCCTCCATCCGTGAAATGATCAGCGTCTGGGAAACACCCGGTAATGTATATTCCAGATCCAGTTCCGCTGCCGCCCCGAAGCAGGCGCTCACCCCCGGTGTGGATCTGTATGGAATACCCAGTGCGTCAAGCGCATCCATCTGCTCTTTTACCGCACCATAGAGACTCTGGTCTCCCGTATGGAGCCTGACAACCTGTTTCCCTAAGGCATCCGCTCTTTTCATGACATCTATGATCTCATCCAGCGTCATTTTTGCACTGTTATGGATCTCCGTATCCTCTCCCGCATAGGAAAGCAGTTCCTCATTGACAAGACTGCCCGCATAAATGATCACATCCGCCCCTTGAAGAAGACGCATTCCCCTGACAGTGATCAGATCCGCTGCACCGGGTCCTGCCCCTACAAAATCAATCATATGCTTTCTCCTTTACCGCCTTAAGCATCTCTTCCGCCCCGTCTGTTTTGCCCAGCAGACCAAACCGGTTGGAATATACGATACATTGCACATTCAGGTCTTCTCCTGCACGTTTTTGTAGATAATAGGCAATGCGGTCCATGATATAGTGAAACCCTGCCTCACCGATCCCTGCCTCCACAAGATGCGCATAGGCTTCTTCCGTGGACACGCTGTCAAGGACGGCCCGGATCGTCTCCTCATCTGCATGTGCGTGGAAAGCCGCCACCGCCATCAGTTCCATCCTGCAGTCAGCTTCCTTTGAATGCGTATTCATGATCCCGCCGGATAACTTGATCAGTTTTCCGACATGTCCTGCTAAAAGCATACCGGAAAATCCTAGGGATCTGACGATATCTATGGTCTCTCCGATATAATTTGCACATTTGACCGCCCGGTCAAGATCATAGCCGTACTGTGTACGCATAAACTGAAGACCGTAATTTCCGGGAGAGATCACAGCGATCTTTTCTCCCTCTTCCCGCTTCTGCGTGAGTTCCAGACGGATGGTCTCTATGATCGCGCGCGTACTCATAGGCTCCACGATCCCGCTCGTACCGATGATGGAGATCCCGCCCTCTATGCCGAGTCTCTGATTAAAGGTTTTTTTTGCGATCTCTTCTCCTTCCGGTACGGAGATGACGATCCTTATGGAATCCTTGCAGTCAAGCAGTTCCATCACGGACTCCACTTCTTCCCGGATCATTTTGCGCGGAATGGAATTGATCGCATGATTTCCGACTTCCTGATCAAGTCCCGGTCTCGTTACGATCCCGACGCCTTCCCCGCCTTCCATGATCACCGTGCCCGCATGATCTCTTATAAGCGTTGCAGTCGCATAGATCAGGATCCCGTCCGTGACATCCGGGTCATCCCCGGCATCCTTCTTTACGGCACAGGATACACTGTCTTCGCGGATCGAAATATCCAGGATATCCGTTTCATAAGGGATACCTGCCGGCGTCATAATGCTGATCGCTGTTTTCTTCTGTCCCATGAGCAGCATGAACGCAGCTGCTTTGGCGGCAGCTGCACTGCAGCTTCCTGTTGTGAATCCGTGTCTCAAGTCTTATCTCCCATCTGGTAGAGCATGGCATTACAGATCGCGGCAGCCACATTGCTCCCGCCCTTCCTGCCACGGTTGACGATATACGGGATCCCGGTTCCGATGATCTGTTCTTTGGCGGATTCCACATTGACAAACCCGACCGGTACACCGATGATAAAGGCCGGTTTATATCTGCCAAGACTGTATTGCTCATAAAGCGTCATCAGCGCCGTGGGTGCGTTCCCGATCACATAGATGACAGGCGGATCAAGCCGCATGGCATATTCCATGCTGACATTTGCCCTGGTCACCTGCCGTGTTTTTGCTTCGCTTGCAACATTTTCGTCAGCCATATAGCAGATCGCGGAAACATGATATTTATCAAGCGTCTTCCTGCTGATCCCCGCAAGTGCCATATTCGTATCCGTAACAATAGTCGCACCGCTCAGGATCAGTTCCCGGAAGGTTTCGACCGCACCGTCGGAGAAACAGAGCGTTTTGGCATAATCAAAATCAGCCGTTGTATGGATGCACCGTTTGATCACCGGTGCATTTTCTTCAGGGAGAGTGATCCCCCGCTGTTTCAGTTCGGCGTCAATGATCTCAAAACTTCTTTTTTCGATCTCGGCAGGTTTCAGATAGTTGTTGTTCATTGGACGATCTCTTTCATGTTTTCGATCAATACCCTGTTATCCGCATCATTCCTTACGGCGATCCTGTAAAAAGTCCCATCAAGTCCTGCAAGATCCTTACAGTCCCTGATCAGGATCCCGCGTTCCTTAAGCGGTGCAAAGATCTCTTTTTCCGTACGGAACAGGATGAAATCGGTATCACTCCGGTATACTGTAAATCCCAGCTCACAAAGAGCTCCGGAAAGCTGTTTTCTGCCATCCCGGATGCATTTTTGAGACTGCAGGCAAAAGTCTGTTTCCAGGATCAGTCTTGTCCCTTCCTCCATAACGGCTTCCGCCATGGCGCTTAAATTCCACTCGGGCAGTTGACTTATGACCTCTCCGATCCATTTGGCAGCCCCCATGACATACCCCATACGGATCCCGGGCAGGGAGAACAGTTTTGTATAAGACCTTAACAGGATCAGATCCGGAAAACGCTTTAAGAAGTCCGCGGCATCAGGTCCCGTTCTTCCTTTTTCGGAAAGAAGGAGAAAACTCTGGTCAAGTATCACCTTAGTCCGCGTTTCAAGTGCTCTGCCAAGGACCGCCTCAAGCAGTCCGGGAGCGATGTTTTGTCCTGTCGGGTTCCAGGGGTCACACAGAAACAAAAGATCCGTATCCGCACCGATCGCGGAAAGCACATCTTCCGTCAGTGCAAATCCGTCTGCTTCCTTAAGCATATATTCTTCGATCTCACAGTTTGAAAGGCTTAAGAGTGCATGCTTATATCCCGTAAAGCAGGGTTCGATGAGCAGGGCTTTTTTCGGTGCTATGGCTCTCACGCATGCCAGTATCAGCTCTGATGCCCCGTTGCCCGCATAAACACATTCCGCGGGGATCCCCTCTGCTCCTGACAGGATCGACCGGATCCTCTCCTGCCGGATATCCGGATAAACGTATCCGGCCCTTTCCCCTGTCTCAAACGCTTTCAAAAGAGCGTCCGGAAGCGGCATGGGGTTTAAGTTCACCGAATGATCCAATATGATCTTGTTTCTGTAAATGTCTCCGCCGTGGCTCATATCACTTTTATGATCCCGTAAATGAGGCAGATCATGCCCATGTAGCAGATCACCGCCAGGGTTTCTGCCGCAAACATCAACATGTTTGCCCGTTTTATATCCTCTTTTTCAATGTTTCTTTTGGCGTCCCCGATATAGGGTTTATGTACGAGCACGCCATGATAGGTCGAATCTCCGCCAAGCCGGATGCCCAGAATGCCCGCACAGGCGCTCTCGGTCTGCGCCGCGTTCGGACTCAGATGCTTGTGTCTGTCACGCCTGTAGATCCTGACGGCATCTTTCGCATGATAGTTTTTGCTGAAGATACCGGCAAGCGCACCTGAGAGCAGCAAAAGATACGCACTGATCCTTGACGGAAGCAGATTGAACACATCATCTGTTTTTGCAGCACATCTGCCAAAATGCAGATATCTCTCATTTTTGTATCCCAACATCGAATCCATGGTATTGACCGCCTTATAGACCAACCCCAGGAGCGGGCCGCCAAGCATCGTATAAATGAGCGGTGCGATCACACCGTCCGAAGTATTCTCTGCTACGGTCTCCACGGTCGCGGATAAGATCTTTTCTTCGGAAAGGTTTGCCGTATCCCGTCCGACGATCATGGAAAGCGCCATCCTTGCCTCTTCCGGCTCGTCCGGCAGATGCGTATAAACTTTCATGCTCTCCCTGTATAAACTTTTGGCTGCCAGGATGTAGCAGGTCAAAATGGCTTCCACGATAACGCCGGCAACCGGATGGATCCGGTAACAGATAAACAACAACGCAAAGGTCAGGAATGCCGTGACAGAAAGAACAGTGACACAAAGAACGGTTCCTGCCCTGCGTTTGGCCTTTTCATCGTTTTCTTTTTCACCTGACGGATACAGTTTCTCTTCGAGGGCTGTGATCAGATGTCCGATCCATACTATGGGGTGCGGTATTCCTGCAGGATCACCGATGAGAAGATCCAAAAGGATCCCCGTCAGTAATGCGCACGTATGACATATCCAGTATTCTCTCATCTTCTGTCTCTAAATCCAAAATATAACCGTTTAGGGGCTGTACCTGAAACGTATAATAATCCCGGCCTGTAAGACGGCTCATGATGGCCATGATATTGCCACCGTGACAGACAATACAGAACGGTTTCCCGCCGGATCGCGAAAGCGCCGCAAGAAATCCTCTGAAACTTCTGTCGCAAAAACTCTCCCTGCTTTCCACGCCGGACACTGTAACCGTTCCGCCGCTTCCGATCCATTCGCGGTACTGCATATCATCCTGCAGTTCTTCATACGTTTTTCCTTCAAAGCGTCCGAAACCAATCTCGGTCAGATCATCGATCACATGGTACGTTTTTTCAGGAAACAGCAGTTTTGCAGTTTCTTTTGTTCTTTGCATCGGGCTTGTAAAGACAGTTTCCACATCGGACAGCAGGGGGCTCATTTTGTCTCTTTCCGCATTGATCCTGCCGATCCCTGCAGGGCTTAAGGATTCATCCGTTCCACAGCCTGTATATCGTTTTTGTTCATTCCCGGCAGTCAGGGAGTGCCTGATCAGAATACACCTTATATGCATGTGCCTCCTCCCATCATCCTGATCACGATGACGGCTGCAGCGGCGGCAATACACGCAAACAGTTCACTGACAGATACAAAATAACCTGCCGTATCGCCCGTAACGCCACCGAACTGTTTATAGGACATTCTTTTATAAGCACAAAGCGTGAGCACAAATGACAAAAGCACTGCAGCGGCAACTGCAATATGCGCAAAACACATAAAAGCCACTGCCAAAAGGCACTGCACGGCAAGCGCACACAGGATCCCGCGGCCGCCGTTTCCAGTCTCTACGGCAAGCATCCCTTCTTTTTTTGCTTTCGTGAAAAGAAGTGAACTGATCCCGCTAAGCGACCGGCTCATAACAAAAACCATTGCCATGCAAAACAGGATCCTCCTGTCTTCCGTTTCCGACAGTATATATACCGCCGCGTTCAATGCGAGAAGAAATGATACAAGGCTGATCACGGAAAAAGCACCGCAGTGCGGATCCTTCATGATCTCCAGTTTCTTTTCCCGCGGCAGATACGAATGCAGTGCATCCGCTGTATCCATGAATCCGTCCAGATGGAAACCGCCCGTGAGCAGGACCGGGATCAGCACACTGATCAGCGTCCTTACAAGCAGAGGCAGGGAAAGAAATATCATAAATGCGTGCAGAGCATAAAGCACTGCTCCGATACACAGTCCCGTGAGCGGAAAGAACAGCAGGCTTTTTTGCATATCCTCTTCACCGATCTGTAAGTGCGGCATGGGGATCCGCGTATACATCGAAAAGGATACAACGATCCATCTGCATAATTTCATACATGCCCTCCTTCCATCTGCCGTCTGACATCATAAACCCGGTCGGAGCAATGCAACAGTTCATTATTGACAGCCGCCGTCAGTCTGATATAGTCCTTTGTTTCCGTATCAAAAGTGCTGTCTGATGCAAACTCGTTTGTCACAAGGATCAGATTCCTGACACGGGACAGGGCCAGAATATCCGCAAGGATCTCCTGTACAAACCGCTTAAAGTCTGTCTGATACAGTTTTTCTCCGTCAGGTACATGCATGTGATTGCCGACCAGATTGGAAATGCATTCCAAAAGTACCGTGGAATGCTCCGGATCCCGGATCGAAGATAGTGCCGTACAGACTTTGTCCGGGATCTCAAGTGTGATAAATCCCTTTCCGGCTCTTTGTTCCCTGTGCTTTTTGATGCGTTCCCTTGCAGGTTCATCCACAGGCTCCATCGTCGCCAGATAATACCGGTAACTGTCTCCCGTCTCAAGTGCGATTTTTTCCGCCAGTTCTGATTTTCCGCTGTCCGGTTCACCTACGATCAGTGTGATCATTCTCATACCTTTCATACGGCCTGATAGCCGTATCTGTGAATTTTGTACCCCGGCGATACAAGGACTCTGCCATATCCAACAGGGGAAAGAGCAGGATGGCTCCGCTTCCTTCACCCAATGCCAGATCCGCACATATCAGGGGTTTCAGATCCAGTTTTTGCAAAACGGCGGCACAGCCCTGTTCCTTTCCCATGTGCGAAGCAAGCATGTACCGGGACGTCCCCGGAACGATCCGTTCTGAAAGATACGCAGCTGTTGCACTGATCAGACCGTCAATGATCACAGGGACATGAAACAGTGCGCCGCCGATGAAAACTCCGGTCAATCCCGCGATGTCAAGACCGCCGACATTTGTCAGTACACGGAGTGCATATTCGGGCGATCTTTCACTGCGTCCGTTCAGTTCGTGAAGGGCAAGTGCTTTTTCTATGACTGCGATCTTTCTTAACAGTCCGTCATCCGTCAGGCCGGCCCCTCTTCCCGTAAGCCTTTCCGGCGATTCGTTGCACAGGGCGCATAACACGGCGGTACTCGTGGTCGTGTTCCCGATCCCCATCTCTCCGGTCGCGAGGATCCCTGTTTCCTTCTCTTTCAGCTCTTTTACGAGACTTATTCCCGTTTCGATCGCATGCAGACACTGCTCCTTTGTCATGGCCGGTTCTTTTGCAATATTCCCGGTTCCCTTAGCGATCTTTTTATCAAGCACCCCGGGGATCTTCTCATCGCACGCGATCCCGATATCGACCGGTACGATATCAACCCCGGTATCCCTCAGCATGATCCCGACGGAACTCTTTTGCTCGCCCATCAGCATGGCGACCATGGCAGTTACACCCTGATCCGTCTGGGAAACACCTTCCGAAACCACGCCGTTATCCGCACAAAAGATCAGGAGCGATTTCTGCATATTCAGGTCTTCGCGTCTTTGTATTGCCGCAATACGACAGATGGCGGATTCCAAAAGTCCCAGTCCGTCTATCGGTTTTGCCAGGCTCTCCCACTTCTTTTTGGCATATTCATAATATTGCTTATCCTCCGGAAGGACCCGGAGGGAAAACAGTTCCGTCTCTGTCATCTTTTACCCCCGAGTATCCTGTAGATCTCATCCATATCCAGACACTCTCTTAATCCTTTGGCCAGTTTCTCGTACTGCTGCTCCCTGTATTCATCCATGGAAACGGTTTCTTCCGGCCTGATCTGTACGCCCTTCTTCTCCCCGATCACCGAAAGAAGGGGAACAAAGATCTCCTTTTGATCAAACAGACCGTGCACATAGGTGCCGTATATATTTCCCCTGCAGTACCCCGTTTTGCCGGATGTGAACATATGCACATCCTCATAGGGCGTTGTCTTTCCCATATGGATCTCATATCCCTTTACAGGTTTCCCGTTCAGGACCTGCAGATTCCCCTCTGCCTCTTCGATCCTGCCCAAATAAACGGATCTGACTTTTTCCCGTTCGATCACGGTGTCTGCAGGAAGCAGCATGAGCCCCTGTTCACACTGTGCCTGTTCCGGATCCTCGACCTTGCGGCCGAGCATCTGATAGCCGCCGCAGATTCCGATCAGGATCGTTCCTGCTCCTGCCGCCTTTATGATCTCTTCGGCAAACCCCTGTTCTTTCAGCCACTGAAGATCCGCGATCGTATTCTTTGTCCCCGGAAGGATCAACAGATCAGGACATCCTGTTTCCCCACTGCTTTCTATAAAGCGGACGGACACCTCCGGGATCTGTGCAAATACATCAAGATCCGTAAAATTGGAAATATGCGGCAGATGTATGACGGCAATGTCGATCTGCCTGACCTCTTTGACTGATAACCGCTCCGACATGGAATCTTCTTCCTCAAGTCTGACATCCAGATAGGGCACCACACCTAGGACTTTCCTGCCACTCTTTTCTTCGAGGATCGAGACGCCGTCCTGAAAAAGATTTCTGTCCCCGCGGAATTTATTGACGATCAGTCCGCGGACACGCGCCTTGTCTTCCTTCGAAAGCAACGACAGCGTTCCAAGGAGCTGGGCAAACACACCGCCTCTGTCAATATCTCCGACCAGCAGAACGGAGGCATCCAGCATTTTTGCCAGCCCCATGTTGACGATATCATCCTTTTGCAAATTGAGTTCCACCGGCGACCCGGCACCTTCCACCACGATGATATCTGCCATTTCGGAAAGTTTATCAAATGCTTCTTTTATCTTCGGGATCAGTTCTTTTCTGTAACGGAAATAGGCATCTGCGCGCATATTCCCGATCGGAACGCCGTTTACGATCACCTGCGATCCGTTGTCATCATTCGGTTTTAAAAGGACCGGGTTCATACAACTTAAGGGCTTTATCTTACAGCATTCAGCCTGTACGACCTGTGCCCTGCCCATTTCCAGTCCTTCTTCCGTGATGAAAGAATTGAGTGCCATGTTCTGTGATTTAAACGGAGCGACCCTGTATCCGTCCTGTGCAAAGATCCTGCAAAGGCCGGCTGTGAGGATGCTTTTCCCCGCACCCGACATGGTTCCCTGGATCATCAGCACAGCCGGTTTCCCCGCTTTTGTATGCGGTTCCTTATGTGCCTCCATGCTTTCAGTCTCCGGCAGCCATGGCAGGCTGCCTGCCAGTTCCATATCCGCTTTTTCTATGCCAAACAGGTTACGGATAAAGGATTCTTCAAATACTTCTTCCCGCGTGCCGATCCGCCGGATCTTTCCGTCTCCGATCGCAACGACCGTATCCGAGAGCCGCATGGCGATCTCCAGTTCATGCAGGGACATAACGATGGCGATATCCTGTTCTTTTGCAAGCGTCCTGATCCGTCCGAGAATATCCAGTTTATACTTAATGTCCAGATAGGAGGTCGGTTCATCCAGGATCAGGAGCTCCGGTTCCTGACAGATCGCCCTGGCCAGCATCACCCTCTGCTTCTGCCCGTCACTGACCGCATCAAAAGGACGGTCGGCGACTGCTTCCGTCCCTGTCATCGCGATCGCGCGCTCCACCGCTTTTTTATCTTCTTCACCAAGGATCCCGAGCATCCCCGTATAGGGATACCTGCCCATCTCTATCACTTCTCTACAGCTCATGAGCTCCGTTTTGACCGGTGTCGTCATGACCATGGACATCTTTTTTGCGATCTCACGTCCCTGCAGAAGCTGCATATTCCTGCCGTCCAGATACACCGTTCCGCCACGCGCAGAGAGCTGTCCGCCAAGGGTCCGTAAAAGCGTTGATTTTCCACAGCCGTTCGGTCCGATCAGGGTTACGATCTTTCCCTTGCGGATCTCTAAGGAGATACTGTCGATCAGATCACTGTCGTAGCCGATCGTTAACCGGTCTGTGATCAGTTTTTCGTTCTGCATTCCGATCAGTGCACCTCCTTCTTTCTTCGTACCATCATTACGATCACAACCGGTACGAGCAGCACGGCTGTCACGGAACTGATGCTGACTTCCGTAGGGGCAAACACAGTTCTTGCGATCCCGTCACAAAGCAGGGTGATCAGGGCTCCTCCCAAAAAGACGCCCGGGATCATGACCTGTGGTTTCGTTGTCTTCATGATATTTTTGATCAGATGCGGTGTCGCGATCCCGACAAAGGAGATCGGTCCGGCGAAGGCTGTCACACAGGCTGCGGACAGGCTGGAAAGCAGGATCAGAAGGATGCGCAGCATCCGGATGTTGACACCCATGTTCTTTGCATATGCCTCTCCCAGCCTGTATGCACCGATCGGTTTCGAAAGCAGAACGGATCCTGCAAAACAGAAAAAGATCACGACCGTCATGATGAGAACATCATGCATGCTGATCCCGGAAAGACTTCCCATGGACCAGTTATGAAGGTTCACGATACTGGAATCGTCGGCAAAGGTCACTAAAAGATCCGTAACGGCCGAGCAGATATAGCCGATCATGATACCGCATACGACCAGCAGACTCATATTTTTGACTTTGACGGATATGAGCAGAACAAACCCCATTGCGATCATGGCGCCCAAAAAAGCCGCAAAGACCATTCCTGTCGCGGATATGATCTTCCCGGCACTTAACAGAAAGATCATGCAAAGGGCAACCGTCAGTTTGGCTCCCGAAGAGATGCCGAGCACAAACGGTCCGACGATCGGATTGGCAAAAAAAGTCTGCAGAAGATAGCCGGAAAGCGCCAGTGCGCCGCCGAGAATAACGGCAGCAAGCGCCCTTGGCAGACGAATGTTCCATATGATATTGGCATGTGTCGCATCGTCTGTATGTCCCGTCAGGACCGATACTGTTTCGCCAAGTCCGATCCGGACGCTGCCAAGCAGTATGCTGATACAGATCATGCAAAGGAGAAGCATGGTCAAAAGGACAAATACGATGCCGGTCCGTTTTTTACTCATTTGCTTTCAATGGAAAAAGGTATCTGCAGTTACGTTCACTTCCCGAAAAAACTGCGTGCAGATCCTGCATAAAATCAGACATCCCGCTCGTCTGCTGGAAAAGATCCCGCTCCGTGCAATAAACCTGTCCGTCTTTAACCGCTTTAAAATCCGCAAACAGTTCATTCTTTGCGATAAGTTCATCCACAGAGGAAAGTTCCCCCTGAATGGTACTGTTGTAGATGATGATGTCCGCATCTTTTGCGACCGCGTAAAAATCCTCCATCTGCATGTTCATGGTCGAAAGCGCGTTTTCATCGTCTTCTCCATCCTTTGAAAGGATGTAATGTCCGCCCGCAAGTTCGATCATTCTTGAAATATAATCACCGCTTTTGCGGACGTTGATCATGCCGTTCGTAGTCACATGAAAGAAAGCTACACTCCTGCCCGTATCGGGCTGTTCCAGAACCGGCCCGATCGCCTGAAGCTGTTCCTCATAGTATGCGTCAGCCGCCTCACGTTCCCCAAACAGGATGCCGTAGAGCCTGATCCATTCAAGTCTCCCGAGCGGATGCTTTTCATAACTGGATGTTTCCACCAGCACGGGAATACCGAGCTCCTGCAGTTTCTCCCTGACCTCCGGATTGTGATAGATCATGGTGTTTTCTATGGCAAGATCACAGCCTTCCTGCAGGATCCGTTCATAATCCGGCGCTTTATATTTTCCGGCATACAGGATCTTTCCCTGCCGCATGGCTTCTGCTGCTTCGGGGATGCTCCATTCCTGTTCCGTCAGGGCACTCAGCCTGATATGCGAAAGCGCGTTACATCTGCAGACAAGATCCATACCGGAAGATGTAACCATATAGGTCGTATCAAGCGGTTGCTGCAAAACCGTGACAGTTTCCGGGATATCCTGCGGCAGGGTTGCGCCTTCCGGGATCAGCAGATAATCGCCGGAGTTGAGGATGCTGATCAGTGTGTAAACGCCGTACTGTCTGACGCAAAACTGTGTGGCATACTTAAGGTCCAGCGTCTCGTCAGGCTCATCCCCGAGAAATGTCAGGTTTTCCGTCTCTACACCCGTGCTTTCCGTTTCTACATCCCGAAGATCCGTTTCCTGTATTTCATCTTCCGTACGATGGAAAAAGATCGTGTATTCGATCTCATGCGGCTTGCTCATGGCGACCGTATCGGCGGTCACATGGAGCGGTTCCGTAAGGGATGCGACCGGCACGGTAAAGACAGACTGATCACCCGGCGCTTCATTCTCATAGCGTACCCCGTCCACGATCATATAATCATAGTTTTTACTGCTCCAGACCAGTTTTGCACGGATATTCCCATCCGTAACCGTCACCATGGCCGGAGACTCGATATAGGCCTTTCCGGTCCCCCCTTCCATGGTGATCCAAACGGGAAACGTACCATCCTGTTCTATAGAAGTAACCCCCTGCTTTGCGCAGGAGGTTACCAGCAGTACTGCCGCAAAGAGTGGCAGCAACCTGATCAGATACTGAAACGGGCGTCGTTTTTTATGGTACATCTGTCATCCTATCTTTTCGTCTGTTTATTCCGAAACAGGACTGCTTACAGTTACTTTATGATCATACCATGTGCCTTTCCGGCCGATCAGTGCAAGATCGAATTCCCGGTCCAGATACGGTACCGGCACATCAAACCCGAAAACCTCTTCTTCCGTACCGTCATCGTATTTGACCGGGTCTGTTGTGGGCTCCAGGAGGATGGCACTTTCAGTCTCAGCATCCTTCGCAAGCCCCGGGTACAGGTACAGAATATTCTTTGACGCAAGCGTGATATGTACGGACATCTTTCCGTCTTTCACGGTAAGTTCTCCCATATCTTTAAGCGCCTCGTTCACATGGAACATAGGGCTGTCCGTTGTAAACTTCACCTGATAGGTCCCGTCTTTCAGATCCGTACCTTCAGTTTTTTTTTGCGTGTCTGCCACGCTACCATTCTTCAGGGCTTCTGCGGTGTGTGAAACATAAAGCTTCTGTATGTCTTCGATCCTGCCAAGCCCTGCGATCTGACAGTCAACATTCTCAAATTTACCGGAAGATACAAACATACTCTTCCAGGAATCCTCATCGTCTCCCGCCATATCGTTGTTTGCATGATCCCCGGCAACGACCATCAGAGGGCGCAGGATCACGTGACTGTAGCCTGCAGCGGAAACTGCATCGATGATGTTCTCGCATGCAGTCTCTTCCGGTTCACCCTCCACAGTGCCGATGAACACGTTCTTATATCCGAGCTGCTCCATCTGTGTAGCCATCTGGCTGTAGCTGACTTTCGCGGTATGCGCGGTACCGTGTCCCATAAATACAAACGCAGTGCCATCCTGCTCTGCGGCGTCCAGCGAATCATAACCGGCTTCCCTTACCGCTTCTGCGACCACTGTCTGTGCGACTGCTTTTTTATCCTCATTGATCACGGTCGCATCCGATCCGACTTCCCCGAGCAACGGCTCCGCGATCGCAACACTTTCAAATTTATCCGCATATCCTTCCAGCACATCGATCAGTTCATCATATTCTGCGCCGTGCATCAGATGTGTCGGCTGTACCAGAAGGTTTTTGACTCCGTTATCTACGGCCCGGTCCAGTGCCTGCGCAACGTTATCGATCTTCTCGCCGTCCCTTGCGAGCACATGGTTGATAATGATCTGTGCCGTGAATGCACGCCTTACGGAATAATCCGGATTGGCTGCCTGGATCGCTTTTTCAATGCTCCCGATATCTTCTGCACGACTGTCGTTAAAGGAAGTTCCGAAACTTACCACCAGGATCTCGTTCTCTCCGATATCGTCCCCGTTTAACGGATCATCCTTTGTAGCATCGCCTGTATCACGGCCGAAATAATCCGGATCCGCCTCTTCGCCTTCCACCAGTTCTTTTTGCGCATCGGTCAGTGCATCCCAGGCTTTCTTTGCATCCGCGCACTGCTGTTCGGTCTCGGGCGTCCATTCCTGTACATAGATCGCATCGATCAGGGCAGCAACCTCTGCCGCTTTTTCTTCATCACTCATTTCCACGGTTCCTTCCACGGCCTCTTCCACGACGTCATTTGCCTCGTCCTTCTCTTCCACGTTTTGAGCACCGGCAGGTGCGGTATCTACCGAAACACTGCATCCTGCAAGCAGTACCGTTCCCATCGTCATGGCCATTAACACAGCAAGCACTTTGTTCTTCATAACATCTCTCCTTTATAAAAATAATAAAACACCCGTTCCAACAAGGTTCGGAACGAGTGATTTTACCATACCAAAATCGATCATCCTGCAAAGATGACCTGTAAAACATAAGACCAATTCCTCGTGATCCGGGATATTCCCCCTGTTGTCATAAACGGCAGGTCTCCTGGCTCATACATCCGCATATGATCATCTGCCTTCCCGGGCTGCCCCAGTGACTCTGCATATTTGCAGAACGACGATCATACTCCGTAAACACAGTGACGGGATCGCACAGGATTTGCACCTGTTTCCCTTTTAACCATTACGGCACCGTTTACCTCTCCTATGAAATTATAAATACTATACCACAGTCTGCTCTTCTTTGAAAGTGACAAAACCATCCGCATCCGGACGGATCAGCAGAGCCGTGTCAAACTTATCGCGCATGGTACAAAGATCAAAATCCTCTTTGGGATAGATTTCCTGCGTGTGCGGATCAGAAAAATGCTCCCCGCCGCAAACAGCAAGATCCCTGATTCGTTCATCGAGATTCGGTATCTTCTTCCCAAGGAGCAGACTCTCTATATACAATGCACAGAGTTCATCTTCCGCAGCCGGACGTACACCGCCGTTTCCCATACAGACAAGCGATACCGTTTCTGCGTGCTTCTTTTGGATATAAGCAGCGGTTGCGGCCGCATTTACAAGGCCGGCCCCGAGGATCTGTGTTGCGTTTTTTGCCAGGATCACGCCCTGCGTTCCCGCACTGGTCGTATGAATGACCCGTTTTCCTGCCACTGCTTCAGGGAGGACCTGGGAGGGAGAATTTCCAAAATCAAACCCCTCACATTTCTTTCCGCCCCGTTCGCCGATCAGGACAACAGCCGGATCTTTTTCCTTCCATGCAAACGCCTCTTCGATCGTACCGGCCGGACGTACTTCTTTAGCTCCGTATGCATACAGATAACACTCCAGGGAAAAGGCGCGGAACACATCTATGATCACAGTCAGTCCCTGTGCTTCTTTTGCGCCTTCCATCAGATGCAGGATACGTATATCCATCAGATGCTTACCTCACCGTCAAACACATTGACAGCCGGACCCGTCATATAGACGTGACCGTCTTCTTCCTTCCATTCCACTTCGATCTCTCCGCCAAGCACTTCCACAAACACCCTGCGCCCTGTGTATCCGTTCAGGATGCAGGCTACCGCGGTTGCACAGCATCCCGTGCCGCAGGCCAGCGTTTCCCCGGTCCCGCGTTCCCAGACGCGCATGCGGACATGCTCTTTGTCTTTGATCTTTACAAATTCCACATTCGTGCGGTTGGGAAAAGCAGCATGGTGTTCCAGTGCCCTTCCGACACCTGGAAGGTCGATCCGGTCCGGATCCTCAAACAGCACAGCGTGCGGATTCCCCATAGATACGCAGGTCATCCGGTACGCTACACCGCCCGAAACGATCTCCTCATCGACCACCGTCTCTTTGTCGGATACGACCGGGATCAGGCTGCTTGTCAGCTGCGGTTCGCCCATATCCACCCGGACCAGAAAATCATCCGCCATGTCGGATACGATCCGGATCTGCTTTACTTTTTTGAAACTTTCGATCGTAAAAGATTTTTGATCTGTCATCTTATGATCGTAAACATATCTCGCAACGCAGCGGATCCCGTTCCCGCACATTTCCGAGCGGCTCCCGTCTGCATTATACATTTCCATTTCAAAATCGGCAATCTCTGAAGGATTGATAAAGATCAGTCCGTCCGAGCCGATCCCGAAGTGACGGTCTGACAAACGGACGGCCAGTTCGCTTCTTACGGATGCAGGGATCTCCTGCGTGAAAGTATCCACATAGATATAATCGTTGCCACAGCCCTGCATTTTTCTGAATCGCATATTCATCAGATATTCTCCCTTATCCTTCTGACCGCTTCCGCCGTATTCTCATGGCTCCCGAATGCGCTTAAGCGGAAATAGCCTTCTCCGTTTGCTCCGAATCCGGATCCCGGTGTCCCCACCACGTTCGCTGTAGTGAGAAGATGATCAAAGAAATCCCAGCTTGACATCTGTCCCGGTGTCTTTAACCAGATGTATGGCGCATCGACGCCACCGAAAACCTTAAAACCGGCGTCTTTTAAACCGTCCCGGATCATGGTTGCATTCTCCATGTAATAGTCTACAAGCGAAGCGATCTCCGCCCTTCCCGTTTCCGAATAGACGGCTTCTCCCGCACGCTGCACGATGTAAGGTGCACCGTTGTATTTGGTGCCGTGCCGTCTGGCCCAGAGAGAATGCAGGGAAACGTTCTCCCGCACGAGCGCTTTCGGTACGACCGCATAACCGAGCCTTAACCCGGTGAAGCCGGCATTCTTTGAAAAGGAATGGAATTCGATCGCACATTCCTTTGCACCCCGGCACTCGTAGATGGAGTGTACACTGTCTGTCCGGATGTATGCTTCATAGGCGGCATCATAAAGGATCACAGACCCGCTTTCGTTGGCACGGTCCACCCACTTCTGCAGTTTGTCTTTGCCGATCACAGTGCCCGTCGGATTGTTCGGGAAACACAGATAGACGATATCCGGCATCGGATCGGGTATTTCCGGGATGAACCCGTTTTCTTCCGTGCAGGGCATGAGCACGATCTTCCGTCCTGCCATCACATTGGAATCCATATAGACCGGATAGACCGGATCACAGATCCCGACCGTGTTTTCTTCGTCAAAGATCTCCTGCATGTTGCCGCAGTCACTCTTTGCGCCGTCGGACACAAAGATCTCATCCGCTTCTATGTCACAGTCTCTTGCGGCAAAATCATTCTTTGCGATGGTCTCCCGCAAAAAAGCATAGCCGAGATCCGGTGCATATCCCCTGAAACGGTCCGCCTGCCCCATCTCATCAACGGCCTGATGCAGTGCGGATATGACCGTGGGCGTAAGCGGTTTCGTAACGTCGCCGATCCCAAGCCGCAATACCTGTTTATCAGGATGTTCCTTTGTATAGGCGCCGACTTTCTGCGCGATCGTGGAGAACAGATAACTCTTTGACAGTTTCAGATAATTCTGATTGACCTTTACCATTGTTTTTTCCTGCCTGTCTTCTTTATACTAGAAAGGCGCTTTGAATCCTGTTCAAAGCGCCTTTGCCGATCACCATAAATATAGAACATTTGTGCCATGCCGTCAATCCGTTTTTTAGAATACAGCCAGGCTTCCCATCGGATCCCAGGGTTCCAGCAGGATGGGATCTGCTTCAAACTGTTTTTTCTGTGTTTTGGAAAGGTATTTTTTGTGCAGGAGGATCTGGTAGGCGAATTCGCCGAACCATGCATCATCCATAACATAATACCCTTTTTCTCCCACATCTTCTCCCCAGCTGTTCTCCACTTTCCATCTGACCGGTTTCCCGGCATCATCCAGATCCACGCCGGTAATGACCATGGCGTGTGTCATACAGCTGTCACCGTAGTCGAGCCGCTCCTCTTTTGTCATGTTAAATGTCGTACCGAGCAGATTGCCGACTTCGAGTATATCCGAAGTCAGATAGCCTCCCTTTTCTTCCGAGAACTGGCCGACATCCGAGCCGAACCATACCGGTTTTCCGTCTTTTAACTGTTTGATCGTAAGCTTCCGCAGTTCATCCATCGGCAGGTTCAGATATTTTACCGGATACTTTCCGTCCCGCACACTGCCTAAGAATTGCACGGTATAGGTTTTTCCGTATGGCTTGTCAGCCGTCGGTGCGTTGATCACCGTCATATAGTTGTCCAGGTTCCAGCCCACATACTGCGAGAAGAACTCCTGCGGCGTGATATCGGAAACACGGAAAAATTCTTATCCTTATCGCGCACTTCCCATGTAAATGTCTGCGGCGGCCTTCCCAGACAGATGCAGAGGATCCTGTATACCGTATTCAGCATCTCCGTCTTTTCCTTGCGCAGCTCCTGTACCGTCATGCCCTCTGTCTTCTTTTTACGAAGGTATACGGCATATTCCCTGAGTTTGGTCGTAAGATACGTATCCATTTCGGTCGTGTTTTCAGAAGCAGCCGTTTCCGGCATGATCTCTTTCGGAACAACGCCGTACTTGTCTGTCAGGCTTCTGAACATATCCCATTGTCCGCCGTCCTGCATCGGATCGTGTAAAAGATAACTGACCAGTCTCGAACCCACAGGTTCATCAATGACTTCGATCATGCTCTCCAGAAAATAATTCGCCCGCTCGAGCTTGTCATAAAAAAGCGGATAACTCTGGCTCAGTTCCATGTTCTCAAGATTCAGTTTTTTCATGATCTCGAGCCGCATCAGATTATAGGATGCAAACATCCAGCAGCGTCCTGATTTTTTCTGATTGCATACCTTGCCTGCCTCCACTTCAACGGAAAATCCGAAGCGGTTTTTCACTTTTGCATCCGGGTTCTTCGAGACTGCATTGATTCCGTTTGCCGTAACGGCATTCATCGCAACTTTATTCACTTTTTCCCTGTCGAAACTGTCGCGGAACTGTTTGAGATCTTTGTTTGTGATCGCTGTTTTCATAAGCCATCTCCCATCAAGATTTATTCTGGAAAAATCATACCACTTTACGGGAGCATACGCAAACACAGACTCACTTATTGTCAATCCCGCACGTTCCGTTTATACTGTAGCTATGCTTTCAAAAAACTTAAGTGAGATCATGGAAAAACTGCATATGTCCGGTGCGGATCTCGCAGGCTATGCCGGTGTCGACCGCACCAATATCAGCCGCTTCAAAAACGGTTCCAGGACCTGCCGTCCGGGCAGCCGCATGGCCATACAGCTCGTGAATGCAATCTACTATTATGCGGATGAGCACAATCTTTCAGACCGCTTATTACAGATCCTCAAAATGGACGCTCCCTCGTCCGCTGACGAGATCAAAGTTGCGCTCTCAAACTGGCTTTTCTTTGACCCCTCGGCTTCCGTGCGCCGCACGGCACAGGATCTTAGGCAGAGTAACCATACGTTCGGGGACCGTCTGGATAAAGTCATGAGCCTGACGGGGCTGTCAAACAGCCGCTTAAGCAGGATGCTGAACGTGGATGCATCCCTGATCAGCCGCTACCGTACAGGCGTACGCACCCCGAAAGCGAACCGGGAAATGATCCCGCGTCTTGGCAGTCTGCTCTGGCAAAATGTGCAAAGCAGCGGTTCTCTTTCCACTCTCTCGCTCATCATGGATTTCCCGGAAGAAAGCATTGATGAGCAGTATTTCTGCAACTGGCTGTTTGATTTTGACGCATTTAACGATATGGGATCTGCTGCTGCGGAAAGACTTCTGGATGTTTTCAATTCCTATACAGCCGGGAGCCGTTTACCCGTCCCTGCGATCCCGGATACGGTCATCTCGTCTGTCCTGTCTGACAAGCGGGAACAGTATCAGTCGGATACCGGTCTGCAGGAAGCAGTGATCCGGTTTCTGGCGTCTGCGCTCAAGGTGCAGGCCAAAGAACTGTGGCTCTATTCAGACCAGAATACGGACTGGCTTTTCGGTGACCCTTCCTTTACAGTCAAATGGGCGGTCCTGATGCAGGAATGCGTCAGATCCGGGATCAGAATACGGATCATCCATAATCTGAACCGCGATCTGAATGAAATGATCGATGCCATCGGCGGATGGCTTCCGCTTTATATGTCCGGCATGATCGAGCCGTTTTACTGCAGGGAACCCGAAAGCAAACGGTTCACGCATACGATCTTCCTCTGTCCCCATCAGGCCTGTATCGAAGGCTGTCACGTGCTTGGCACGGAAAAAGACGGGATCTATCTGTATCATACGGACAAACAGCGGCTGGAAAATGCACGGAAAGCGTTTGAAAAACTTATGGAGAGTGCCGATCCGCTCATTACCTTCTCCATGCCTTCTCCGTTCAATGCCATCACCGCAGGGCTGAACATCATGCAGAATACCCTGTCCGAATGGACGAGGCCCGAAAGTCTTGCAAAAGAACTGTTATCCCCGGAAGCATTTACCACATGGAAACAGCAACAGACGGCTATCAGGGATGTACTGCATAACGGACGGATCAACGAATTCATTCCGCTTAACGAAAAAAATACGCAGTATGATTCTCCTGCGCATTTAAAAGCACATATCCAAAATATCCTGGATCTGATGGATGCATTCCCGGGCTACCGTCTATACATCCTGCCTGAATCGCCGTTTCCGAACATCCGTATCCTGTGCGGAAAAACGTTTGTTTCGATCAGCCATTCCCTGCAGCCGGCCTTATCCTTCACGATCACACACCCCCTGATGTGTGCCGCATTTTCAGCCTATATCGACAATATCGCGGCAGAATGCAGGATGGATAAGATCACGCTGAAGCAGGAACTGATGAAGATCATGACTTTGACAGAAAACGGATGATCTCCTCATAATTTCCGACCCTGTGCGGAAAAAGGCAATCCGCGCAGTTTTTGATCTTTTCGCCGTCCTTTTCGATATAGGTATGATCTCCCGGACAGTCATCATAAGGATACAGCGGGCAGTAACAAAACAGACAGTTGATATGTTCGCTGTCATGACAGGGATAGTATTTGCAATCCCTGTTTTCGAAATAACGGTAACTGTTTTCGTACGTTTGATTTTCCATTGCAATTCTCCGGGTACTGTGGCATACTAACGTTTAGTTTAGTCTACAGACCGAAACAGAAGGTGAAACATAAAAATGAATTCCGAGATCGAAAAATACGGCAATGACATTCTGCAGGATGCGGAATACAACACCCTGCGGAATTTTGTCCAGCATAAGCATTCCAACACATATAAGCACTGCGTGTCCGTTGCGGATAAATGCATCCGGATCGCCGACAGACTGCATTTAAAGATCGATAAGTCCACCATGGTGCGCGGCAGTCTGCTGCACGATTATTATTTATATGACTGGCATATTGAACGCACGCATTTTCACGGCTTTACACATCCGAAACTGGCGCTTGAGAACGCCGGCAGACGGTTTACACTGAACAAACGCGAACGCGAGATCATTAAGAAACACATGTGGCCTCTGACCGTGATCCCGCCGCTCTGTCTGGAAGCATGGATCATCGTGCTCGCAGACAAGATCGTTACCGTCAACGAAGTGCTCGGCAGGATCTGAGCCCGCCAAACGTCACTGCAGCATACCGTCAAACAGCGATAACTGGTTGGTGGTCGGAATATCTCCGAGCAGACCGAGGGATGCCAGCTTGTCGATCAGCGTTTTACTGATCCTGGTACGGTCCCTGAAGTCTTCCCTTGACAGGAACGGCCCGCCCTTGCAGGCCTCAACCACCGCATCTGCTGCTTTATCTCCCATTCCTTCAATACTGCCGATATGCGGCATGATCTTCCCGTCGACGATGATACAGGCATGTGCTTTTGCCCGGAAAAGATCGATCGGCATGAATTCGAACCCTCTTGCATACATTTCCTCAACGATACGCAGGTCCTTCAGTTCCTTACTCTGTTTATCATCCAGCGAATCCGCCATTTCACGGTATTGCGACAGAACTGCCGCCACTTTTCCTTTTCCCATGCACATGATCTCATAATTGAACGCTTTGGCACGGATGGAAAAATAAGCCGCATAATATGCCAGGGGATAATAGATCTTATAATATGCGATACGCCAGGCCATCATGACATAGGCAGCCGCATGCGCCTTCGGGAACATGTAGGCGATCTTCTCACAGGACCAGATATACCAGTCCGGCACATCATGTTCCGTCATATCCTGCTTCCACTCTTCCCAATCGCCGCATATGCCTTTTGCAACGTTTCCTTTTCTGACCGCTTCCATGATCTTAAACGCACGTGCCGGATCGATCCCTTTGCTGATCAGATAGGTCATGATATCGTCACGGGTGCAGATCGCCGTGGAAATGGTTGCGGTCCCGCCAAGGATCAGCGTCTGCGCATTGCCAAGCCATACATCCGTACCATGTGCAAGACCGGCGATCCGTACGAGGTCTGAAAGGGAAGTAGGCTTGGTGTCCACAAGCATCTGCATGGCAAAATCCGTACCGAATTCCGGAATGCCGAGCGAACCGAGCACGCACCCGCCGATGTCCGACGGATTGATACCGAGTGCCGATGTATTCTGGAACAGCGTCATGACCTTGGGATCGTCGAGCGGTACTTCCCGCGGATCCGTCCCTGTCAGGTCCGCAAGCCTGCGGATCATGGTCGGATCATCATGGCCGAGGATATCGAGTTTCAGCAGGTTATGATCAATGGAATGATAATCAAAATGCGTTGTGATGATATCACTTTTTACATCATTCGCCGGGTGCTGGATCGGTGTGAACGAGTTGATGTCCTCCCCGTGCGGCAGCACGATGATCCCGCCGGGATGCTGACCGGTCGTGCGCCTGACACCGGTACAGCCGTTGGAGATCCTGTCGATCTCCCGCGAACGTTTCACGATCCCGTGTTCCTCAAAATATTTCTTCACGAACCCGTAGGCTGTCTTCTCAGCCAGTGTTTCGACCGTTCCCGCTTTAAAAGTCTGCCCCTGTCCGAAGATCTCTTCCGTATATCTGTGTGCCTGTGCCTGGTATTCACCCGAAAAGTTCAGATCGATATCCGGTTCTTTGTTTCCCTCAAAGCCAAGGAAGGTCTCAAACGGGATATCAAACCCGTCCTTTTTCAGTTTTTCACCGCACTTCGGGCAGATCTTGTCCGGCATGTCACAGCCGGCCATACCTGCATACTGTTTTACGGTCTCCGAAGTAAAATCCACATAATGGCACTTTGTGCAGATGTAATGCGGCGGCAGCGGGTTCACTTCCGTGATGCCGGCCATCGTTGCAACAAAGGACGAGCCGACCGACCCTCTCGAACCGACCAGATAACCGTCCTCCAAAGACTTCCATACCAGTTTCTGGGCGATGATATACATGACTGCAAATCCGTTTGAAATGATCGAATGCAGTTCTCTCTCCAGCCTTCCCTGCACCTGTTCCGGCAGGTCCTCCCCGTAGATCTCATGTGCTTTCTTATAGCAGATCTCACGGAGTGTTTCCTCCGAATGAGCGATCACGGGCGGACATTTATCCGGCCGTACCGGCTCGATCGTTTCCACCATGTCCGCGATCTTTTGTGTGTTCGTGACAACGATCTCATAAGCCTTGTCATAGGAAAGGTACGTAAATTCGTCCATCATCTCCGCGGTCGTGCGCAGATACAGGGGCGGCTGTTCATCCGCATCCTTAAATTTTTTCCCTGCCATGATGATCCGTCTGTAGATCTCATCCGCAGGATCTAAGAAATGCACATCACAGGTGGCAACCACCGGTTTGTTGTATTTCTCTCCGAGTTTGATGATCCTCCGGTTTAGTTCTTTCAGATCCTCATCTGTTTTGATCCGTTCGTAGCGTTCCTCTGCTTTCAGAAACGCGTTGTTTCCGATCGGCTGTACTTCCAGGTAATCGTAAAAATCAACCAGTTCTTCCAATACCTTATCCGGCGCTTCGTTAAGCACCGCCCGGAAGACCTCCCCCTGCTCACAGGCGCTGCCGATGATCAGTCCTTCCCTGTATTTTGCAAGCAGTGTTTTGGGAATGCGCGGCTGCCCGTGGAAGAAACGCAGATGGGATTCGGAAACCAGTCTGTACAGGTTGATCCTGCCAACGTCGTTTTTGGCAAGCAGGATCACATGATAATAATTACTCTTCAGGATCTTATCCGTACTCCTGTCTCCGAGTACATTGAGTTCACGGATGTCATGGATCCCCTTTTCTTCCAGCATGGCGATGAATCTCTGGAAGATCCTGGCCGTACAGTCCGCATCATCCACGGCACGGTGATGATTATTGAGCTTGATCTTCAGGTGTTTGGCTACATTGTCCAGTTTGAATTTGGCAATGTTTGTCAGAAGTACCCTTGCAAGACTAACGGTATCCACATAAGTGTATTCCCGCTCGATCCCGAGATCCTTCCCCTTCTGGATGATAAAACTCATGTCAAAGGATGCATTGTGGGCAACCAGGACCGCATCCTGTACAAAATCAAGAAAATCCGGGAGCACTTCACTGATAAAGGGCGCATCTGCCACCATCGAGTCATTGATATGGGTCAGCTCCGTGATCCGGTAGGGGATCTCCGTTTTCGGATTGACAAAGGTGGAAAACGTATCCACGATCTTCCCGTCCGTGATCTTCACCGCACCGATCTCAATGATCTGATGCATGGACGCGGAAAAGCCCGTGGTCTCGATGTCAAATACGACGAACGTCTCATGCAGTCCCCACGGTCTGGGATTGGTCACGATCTGTGTCCTGTCATCCACCAGATAGCCTTCCATACCGTAGATCAGTTTAAACCCGGGATGCTCTTTTTTTATTTTTTTCCATTCACTGAACGCATCCGTAAAGGACTGTACCACGCCGTGGTCCGTGATGGCGATCGCCGGATGTCCCCATTCCGCTGCTCTCCTGATGATCGTCTTCACATCCGACACACCGTCCATATCGCTCATCTTCGTATGGCAGTGCAGTTCCACGCGTTTTTCAGGCTCTTCATCCGTTCTGCTCTCCCGGAAATCAGATGCTTTTTTGATCCCGTATGCATAACCGAGAACGAGTTCGTTGTCAAACTTATCGACGCCGGCTCTCGCTTTGACGGTCAGGAATGTGCCTTCTTTCACGTTTTCGGAGAGTGCGTTAAGCTGCTCTTCCTTGGGGAAAAGTTTGACGCTGATCGTATCCGTGAAATCGGTCAGGTCGAAGATCACGATCTTACGGTCATTCCGCAGTTCCCGTACCTCATATTTCAACACCTGCCCGGTGACCGTGACTTCATCGATGCCCTCCATGATGTCCGATATCGGTATGGACGGATCGTCAAAGTTCCTGCCATAGAACAGGTTCGGATCCTCTTTCTGCGCGCTGCGGCCGGTCTTTACATACGAGGTCATGTTCCGCCCTTTTTTCTCGCTACGGCCGTCGGTCTTTTTCAGTGTCTTCTTTTCGCGCGTTTCCGGAACGGCGGCTGTGCCTTCCACGGCGGCCACGTCTTCTTTGACCGCTGCCATGGCACTGATCCGTCTGACCTCTTCCTGCATTCTGCGCTCGGCGTTTTCCTTGGCCCTGCTTTCCGTTACCTCGCGGTATGAAACCTGAATATCCGCTCCGATCCCGCAGCGTTCATTCAGGATCCTGTCCAGAAGATCAACCAGTTCCGTTTCCTTGGAATGCACGATCACCGTATCTTCCAGTTTCAGATGCAAAACACTGCCGTCCAGGATCTCCACTTCCGCACGTGAAAACATCTGATGCAGGACATGGTCGTATTCTTTTAACTCCAAAAGAATGCTTTCCCCGTATGTTTCCATCAGGGCAGCAAGGGTAAAGCCTTCCTGCAGGTGGTAGTGCTCCTGTATGGTAACACGGTTATCGCCCTCCGGATTCAGATTCATCATGATCTGTTTCTGGATCTCGTATTCGACATTGTGCAGCATCTGTCTCTCAAGCGGACGCGTTGCATCAATATAGATCTTAAGCAGAGCCCTGTCAGGACTCATGCCGATCCTTGTTACCTGTATATCCTGAAGCTGCTCGGATAAATGATCCTTCAGTTGTAAAGTCGGAAATGCTTCTAAAAAACGTTTCATGCTCTCTTTTCAAAATCTCAGTTATTCCAGTGTTCCAGTTCGTAGCGCAGCGTATCCAGCAGTTCGTCTTCGGGTACTTTCCGCACCACTTCCCCTTTGCGGATCAGCAACCCTTCGCCGATCCCTCCTGCGATCCCGATGTCTGCTTCCCTTGCTTCTCCGGGCCCGTTAACGACACAGCCCATAACTGCCACCTTGATATCCAGATCAAAGGCGGCGCACATCTTTTCCGTTTCTTCCGCAAGGTGGATCAGATCGATATTGGTACGTCCGCAGGTCGGGCAGGATACAACTTCGATCCCGCCACGTCTTAATCCCAATGTACGCAGGATCTGTTTCGCGGAGATGACCTCTTCCACCGGGTCCTGCGTCAGCGAAACACGGATCGTATCCCCGATCCCCTGTTGCAGGATCAGCCCGAGGCCGATCGCAGATTTGATATTACCAGCCCGCATGGTTCCTGCCTCTGTGATACCGACATGTAAGGGATAGGGACACCTGGGGGCTATGATCTCGTGTGCGCGCACGCACATCAGTACGTCCGATGACTTGATGCTCACAACAATGTTGTCATAACCGGCCTCTTCGATCATGGCTACTTTGTCCAGCGCGCTTTCCACCAGACCTTCCGCGCTGACGCCGTTGTATTTCTCACACAGCGCCTTCTCCAAAGAGCCGCTGTTCACCCCGACACGGATCGGGATATTCCGTTCTTTTGCGGCAGAAACAACTGCAAGCAGCTTTTCTTTTCCGCCGATGTTTCCCGGATTGATCCGGATCTTGTCCGCTCCGTTCTCGATCGCGGCGATCGCCATTTTATGATCAAAATGTATATCCGCAACAAGCGGGATGGAGATCTGCTCTTTGATCTTCGCGATGGCCTTGGCGGCCTCTTCGTTCGGAACCGTGCAGCGAATGATCTCGCACCCCGCTTTTGTCAGTTTTTGAATCTGTGAAACAGTCGCCGCAACATTCTCCGTTTTAGTATTCGTCATGGATTGGATCAAGATCGGATTTCCGCCGCCGATCTGACGGTTTCCGATGCGTATTACTTTTGTATTGTCTCGATACATAATACCTCCCGGCAACTATTTCTTGTATGATACCTGTACTAGTCTACCATATTTTGTTCCTCATGGAAAGCATCATCGACCCGGTTTTCGGAAATGATCCAAGACGCGTCTGTATAGATCCGATATGTCCTTGTTTGTACTGTTCTGTCGTTTTTTTGTGTGATAAAGCGAAAGCAAACGGGTGTTTTTTTATTCTCTTTCTCTGCTTTAAATAACATGCGGTTTGTTTTTCTGTCTATCCGTTTTCCGGTTTCATCCCGGTATGTTTTTCCGCCGTCATAACTGACCAGTACCTGTTGCAGGTTCCCATCCCTGCAGGTAAAGATCAGATCGCCTTTTTGTATGTAATAATCTTCTTCTCTCCATGTCACATACCGGCCGTCTTCTTCCTGTACGTCCATGTAAGCACTCTCATATCCGCTTTCGTATTTCAGAAGCAGCGCCGTGAAAAACAACAGCGCACTGAGGAACAGCAAGCCTGCCGTTCCGTAAAGGATCATCTGTTTTTTCTGACTCATCCCTGCTCACCCCCGATCTGATGATAGTGCAGGATCTGATCCTGGCTGACATTTTTCAGCGTGACCGACTCTCCTTCCGCAGTTGTGACTTTCAGGCTGTTGTTGCCGATCAGCGCCAGGAAGAGCATACCGAACTTCAGCCGCAGACTGTCGAAATCCTCCAACAGCAGTCCCAGATGCAGTTCCCATCCTTTCCTGTAACGCAGGAGCTTCAATGCACAGAAGTGCCAGTTTCCAAGCTCGTCCGCATTTTCCACACGAACAGGAAACAAAAGCGCAAAGAACAGTAGCAGTAACAAAAGCAACAGTCCCAGGCACAACAGGATGATCATGCCGACCGGATCGCTTTCCGCAACGATCTCCGGCTCGATCTCTTCTTCCGACGGTTCTGATAACACCACTTCTTCCTCAACTTCCTCTGTTTCCGTCTCTGTGATCTCCTCTTTTTCCTGTTCCTGTTTTCCTGCCGTCAGATTTCTGATATTGACGTTCTTCTGCTCCCTTTCATTTGTTTTTTTCGTTTCATCCCCGGCCGGCTTTACCGTTGGTGTACCTGTCGGTTTCGGGGTCGGATTGATAACGGGGTTTGTGGTCGGCCTCGGTGTCGGATTCACGGTCGGAACGGGCGTCGGACCGACTGTCGGCGTAACGGTGGGTTTCTGGGTCGGCGTTGCGGTCGGTGTCGGAACGGGCTTGGGCTGTATATTGCTTACGCTTACGGAAGATCTCGCCGTATTCCCTGCTGCATCTTTTACGATCACTTCATAATTACCGTTCTGTTCAACGCTAAAGGATGCCTCCGTATGATCTGCACCGAGATAATGATAGGGCGTATTAGCAAGTCCCGTATCCGGGTCTGTTGCACTGATCCTGACGGTAACGGGGCCTTCCGTTCTCCCGGATGGGCTGATGGAAAGCTGCACTTTCGGCGGACTGATGTCCGTGACTGTCAGCGATGCCGCTTCTGTTGCAACCTCGTCTCCTTTTTCTCCGATCAGGATGCACCGGTACGATGAGTTGTTCAGCGAAAGCCTCAATTTGGATATATTCAGTTGCAGGGTTCCTGTCCCGCTGTAGACAACTCCACCTTCGCCTTCCCCATCCCTTAAGTCCGTGATGCCCGCAGATGTGATCTTCTGCCAGCGGCACGCAGCGACTTTATCGCCTGCCGCCGTAAAAGCAGCACTTTGATCTGTCCCGGCCTGCACGGGAGAAGGATTGGCAGTCACCTCCGGGATCTTTGAATAACCGTACAGTTGCATACTGCCGGTCACCTCGATCGTTTTGGTGGTGGAATAACTGCAGGGGTCGCAGGTTCCGCCGCCGCTGTATGTCCCGCCGCTGCAGCTGATCTTTTGTTTTACCGTATAGTTTTCCGGCATCGTGATCACCGCATCCTTCGAAGTGTAAGCGCTAAAATCGATCGTACCGGTTCCTGCGGTTGCATCACTGTAATCCAGGACCGTGTACCCGTCCACACAGATCAGATAATCACTGACCATTTTTCTGCCGCTGTAATAGGTGAGCTTCGCCCCGCTGGAGCACCCGGGACACCATCCGCTGCAGGCATTGATATTGGTTGCACTGATCTGATAGATCCCGTATGCAACACCTCTTGTGGAAATACTTTCTCCCGGCCCCAAAGTGCACAGATATTCTCCGCTTTGTTCCGACGCCAAAACGGGTACACAAAAGAATACCCCACAGCAAAACAGGGCCGCCATTGCGATCCAAAGGATCTTTTCTACTGTTTTCACATTTTTTTCTCCTTTTTAGGGGGAACATTTCCGATGTGAGAAAAAAGACAGGATATCTGACTGATCCGTACAGATATCCTATCTTAATTCAAATGAAAAGTCAATATATTTTTACCACATTGTGTATTATCTCATGATCAGTCTCGCGATGTCATTATACATGACAAAGACCATCAGCGCGAGCAATAAGACAACGCCAAGCAGGTTGATCGCGCCTTCTGTTTTCGTGGACAGAGGTTTTCTGCGAAATGCCTCAACGATCAGCAGCAGAAACTTTCCGCCGTCAAGACCGGGGACCGGTAATAAGTTCATGGCACCGAGGTTTGCGGACAAAAGAGATCCCAAAGAAACCATCGTCAATATGACTGCCGTCCAGCCACCTGCTTCCTTTGCATAATCGTACTCATCACTGACAATGGTAGCCATTCCGATCGGCCCGCTCAGTTCCTGCGCGGAAAGCTTGCCAAGTACCAGCCACTCCAGGCTTTTGACTACCGATTTCACTTCGTAGATCACATAGTAGTATGCATAACGGAGAGATTTGAGCGGCGTGATCACCGGATCGACATCCCCGCCGACGATCCCGAACATATATCTTCCATATTCTTCATTGTATTTCGGCGAAAGACTTACCTGATAGATCTGCCCGTCACGTTCAAATTCGATCGTCGATTCCTGCCCGTCCGAAAACATGGTGAGCAGCGTTACTTCCGAAAACATATGGACTCTCGTCCCGTTAAACTTGCGGATATCATCTCCCGCACGCAGTCCTGCCGCTTCGGCAGGCGAGCCTTCCGTAACATCCAAAAGAACTGCTGTCTGGTATCCGCCGCCCTGTCCTACCACAAACAGTGCCAGAATAAACGCCAGGATGAAATTAAAGAAAGGTCCTGCCAGTACGGTAGCCATACGTGAAAAGACAGGGGCGTTCCGGTAGGTACTCTCTTCCAGATGTTCCGGATCCGCGTTGTCAAACAGGCAGCCGCCGCCAAGCGGGAGCAGGTTGATCCGGTAAAGCGTCTCATTCTTTTTGAAGGAAAAGATCTTTGGCCCGAATCCGATCCAGAACTCATTGACGGCGATCCCGTTCGCTTTTGCGATCAGGAAATGACCGAATTCATGTGAAAAAACGAGAATGCCGAAGATCAGAACGGCAAGAAGGATCTTGATAACGATATTCATTGATTTTTACTGTCCCCTATCGTTGCTTTTATGTATTCATATGCTTCCGCTTCCGCGTTAAGGATCTGCGTCACGGAAGGTGTATCCACAACGGTATGTGCATCCATTGCAGCCCGGATCAGTTTCGGGATATCCGTAAAGCCGATCCTGCCGGCCAGAAACAGTGCAACTGCCTTTTCGTTGGCCGCGTTGAAAACGGTAGGCATGGATCCGCCGCGTTTCGCAGCATACATCGCATGCGAAAAGCCGGCAAACGTATCTGTGTCAACTCTCTCAAAAGTCATCTGCGCCAATTCAAAGAAATCCACCCGTTTCCCCTGCATGGATCTGCGCTCCGGATAGAACAGCGCATACTGGATCGGCAGTTTCATATCCGGCAGGCCGAGCTGCGCGATGACCGCTCCATCCCGGTACTGTACCATGGAATGAATGATGCTCTGCGGATGCACGACCACTTCGATCTGATCCAGGGATACATCAAACAGCCATCCGGCCTCCATGACCTCCAGTCCTTTGTTGACCATCGTGGCAGAGTCGATCGTGATCTTATTGCCCATGGACCAGTTCGGATGTTTCAGGGCATCCGCTGCAGTCATATGGTCAAGTTCCGCGGCACGTTTTCCACGGAACGGGCCTCCGGACGCTGTCAGCAGGATCTTCTCCAGTTCGCTTTTATCCGATCCCTGCAGGGATTGAAAGATCGCGGAATGTTCCGAATCCACCGGAAGGATCCGCACATGGTGTGCAGCTGCAAGCGGCATGATCAGATGGCCGGCACATACAAGCGTTTCCTTGTTCGCCAGCGCTATGTCCTTTCCGGCCTCGATGGCGGCGATCGTCGGGCGGATGCCGATCATGCCGACCATGGATGTGACCACGATCTGCGTGCCGGAATAGGCAGCAGCCTCAAGCAGTCCGTCCATACCGGATACGACCTTTACGCCCGTATCGGCTACACGGACTTTCAGATCCGCCGCAGCCGTTTCATCATAAACAGCAAACAGATCAGGATGGAATTCCCTGATCTGTGCTTCCGCCATTTTCACATTATGCCCGCATGCCAGCACTTTCACACACAGGTCGTTATTCTTTTCCCGGACGATCTCAAGTGTCTGGACACCGATGGATCCGGTGGAGCCCAGAATCGCGATATTTTTCATGGATACTCTCACACTTCCTTATATTCAGAATCCGCCGTGCACAAGGAACACCAGCAGAAAATAGATCATGGGCGCCGTAAAGATCACACTGTCAAACCGGTCCAGGATCCCGCCGTGCCCGGGGATCAGATTTCCGTAATCCTTGATCGCATGATTCCGTTTGATCGCCGAAGCGGCAAGGTCACCGGTCTGTGAGACAACGGCGCAGACCGCGCAAACGATCACGATCCCTGCCGTTACACCCTGCATCTGCTTTTCCAACAGAAAATAAGCAAACAGGAATCCGGCCAGTGCCGATCCGAGAATGCCGCCGACCGCTCCTTCAATGGACTTTTTGGGGCTCAGGACCGGCGCAAGTTTATGCCTGCCGATCGCCATTCCCGTCAGATATGCGAAGGTATCGCAGACCCAGGAAGCGATATAGATCAGCCATACGGTATAGATTCCGTTCTCCAGTTCACGTACCCTGTATATAAAACTCAGCAGTACAGGAACATATACAAAGCCGAACACACAATAGGCGATCTGCCCCGCATGCAGTTTCGGAAAGGTAAATACGTACACCATCATGGTCACGACGATCATGGATACAATGACAAATAACAGGTGTTCTGCATCATTCCAAATATACAGGAACAGATAATATACAACGGTAAAGAGATAGGCGGCCGCCGTTACGGGCGTGATCCGCTTTCCCTGTTTCAAAACAGACGTCGCACGAAAGAACTCATACAGTCCGATCAGGGAACACGCTAACAATACAAAGAGTAACAAAGGTCCCCCGAAGTAATTGCAGACGATCGTAATGATCGTTAAGCAAGCACCGCTGATGATCCTGGTCATCATGTTGTCAGATATCTTTTTTTCAGACATCCTTTACGCCTCCATATCTGCGGTCTCTGTTTTCATATGCCTCGATCGCTCTGCCCAGTTCCTCCGCAGTAAAATCCGGCCAGGGTACATCCGTAAAGTAAAACTCACTGTAGGCAAGCTGCCACAGCAGGAAATTGGACAGCCGCAGTTCTCCGGAAGTACGGATCAATAGATCCGGATCCGGGATCCCCGCCGTATCCAGATAAGACGAAAACAGTTCCGATGTGAGCATATCTTCCGTTACGGCACCGGCTGCAAGATCGACCTGCAGTTTTTTCATGGCGCGGATCATCTCATCACGGCTCCCGTAATTCAACGCAACCTGAAAATGCAGACCGGTATTCCCGGCTGATGCCTCTTCCAGTGCCCGGATCTGTTCCTGCAGGTCTTCATCCAGGCCGGTCTTGTCACCGATGATCCTGACACACATATTATTCTTTTTTGCCGTTTTCAGACAGGTCTTCATATAGCTGCGAAGCAGCTTCATCAATGCATCCACTTCATCCTGCGGGCGCGTCCAGTTTTCCGTGGAGAACGCGTAGACCGTCAGATACTGCACACCCATTTTATAGGCGACTTCACAGATCGTTTCTACGTTTTTGGCGCCCTGCGTGTGCCCGTAGTTTCTGGGCATGCCCTTCGATTTGGCCCATCTGCCGTTTCCGTCCAATATTATGGCAATATGCTGTGGAACGCTCATGCAATTCCTCCATCACCGGCGTTATACAAAGAAAGAGGGACAGGACGAAACCGCCTGTCCCTTCTCTTGTTCTAAACCGTCAGTATTTCCTTTGATTTTTCTTCGATCATATCATCGATGGTCTTCACGAATTTATCTGTCAGTTTCTGCAGTTCTTCTTCAAGCTGTTTGATCTCATCCTCAGAAACATCGGTCTTGGAAAGTTTCTTGAATGCATCATTCCCGTCCCTGCGGATATTGCGGAGCGCCACCTTGTCGGCTTCGCCCTTTTTCTTCACATCCTTGACGAGTTCTTTTCTGCGCTCCTCCGTAAGTTCCGGGAAGATCAGGCGGATCACCTGTCCGTCATTGGTCGGATTGATACCGATATCAGACATCTGGATGGCTTTCTCGATATCCTTGAGCAGTGTCTTCTCCCAGGGCTGGATCTGGATCATTCTCGGTTCCGGAATGGAGATGTTACCCACCTGCTGTACAGGTGTCGGTGTCCCGTAGTAGTCCACCTTAACCTTGTCAAGCACATGCGGATTGGCTCTGCCTGCCCTGATCGTCTGATATTCACCGGTCAGATGATCGATCGTTTTCTGCATTCTGTCTTCGTATTCCTTCAGTTTTTCGTTCATGTTACCCTCCCTATACAGTTACAACCGTTCCGTGAAAATCACCGCTGACAGCTTTCACGATACTGTTCTCTTCATTCAGCGCGAACACATACATCGGCATTTTATTTTCCATCGCAAGAATAGAGGCCGTAAGATCGACCACCTGTAATTTATCCGCGATCACCTGCGAAATGGATATCTGATCATACTTCTTTGCCGACGCGTTTACTTTCGGATCCGAATCATAGACGCCGTCTATCGCTTTTGCCAACAGGATCGCATCTGCTTCCACTTCGACAGCTCTGAGTACAACGCCTGTATCCGTTGAAAAATACGGATGTCCGGTTCCGCCGGCAAAGAAAACAACCAGTCCTTTGGAAAAGTACTTATTCGCCCTGTCTTTTGAAAACAGTTTCGTAAAAGTCCCGCATTCAAACGGTGTCAGTATGTTCGTCATCATTCCGACAGAACGGAAGATCTCGGATACATAGATACAGTTCATGACTGTTGCAAGCATTCCGATCTGGTCTGCTTTGGTGCGGTCTATATGTTCGCTTGTCCTTCCGCGCCAGAAATTGCCGCCGCCGATCACGATGCCGACCTCGATCCCTTCATCCACCAGGTGCTTTACCTGCATGGCAACGGTCCGTACCGTAGTTTCGTCGAATCCCGTCTTATTTTCCCCGGCAAGTGCTTCACCGCTCAGTTTCAGTAATACGCGCTTCATGCCTCTTCTCCTGTTAATGGATCATTTTGCTTTTTTATCATCCCCGAAAAAACTCATGGGACTTACATCCGCATAGCACTGTGAGCAAAGACCTTCGATCACTGCGCCGTTATTGATCTGGATGGATTTGGATTTGATGTTGCCCATGATGATCGCTGTGGAATCCAGGATCACGGGACCCTGTACATCGATATCTCCTTTTACGGCTCCGGCTAAAACAGCGGAGGTCGCTGAAATATTACCTTTTACAACTGCACCTTCCCCGATCTTGACAGATCCGTTTGAATGGATCTCACCGGTGATCTGTGCGCCGTCCGCAAATACTTCCTCAGCAAAAGAATTACCTTCGATGCTTCCCGTCACTTCCAGTTTACCCTTAATCGTTATATTTCCGGTCACGCTGCCGCGAAGATCCAGGGATCCGTCGGAATTCACATCGCCTTTGATCGCCATCCCGGATGTAATGATTGCTGTTTCCATCGAAAAGTCCTCCATAGTTGTATTGATCGGTGCAGATCTTCTTGTTTCCTGCGCAAATACCGGTGCAACCGGTACCTTTTCAGGCTGCTCTGCAACAGGGGCAGGCGCAGGCGCGGGTGCCACAGGCGCAGGTTGCGGTGCAGCTACCGGCACAGGTGCGGGCTGTACGGGTGCAGGTGCAGGCGCTACAGGTTCCGGCTCCGGTACGAATACCGGCTCGGGTGCAGGCTGTACGGGTGCAGGTGCAGGCGCTATAGGTTCCGGCTCCGGCACGAATACCGGCTCGGGTGCGGCCTGTACGGGTACCGGTTCAGGTACAGGTATAGGTGCTACGGGTTCCGGCTCCGGTACAAATACCGGTTCGGGTTCCGGCTGCACGCTTACCGGTTCAGGTACGGGTGCAGGTGCTGCGGGTTCCGGCTCCATACTCTCTTCCAGCCCGGTATCGATATTTTCGAGTAAACTCGTTAAATCCTCCTGAACGAACATCGGAGTGTCCTCCGTGATCGTGTCGACCATCTGCGGCTCATCCGCCATGATGTCCTGCTGCGTACCGGCCTCATCCGGCAAAAGCTCGTTGACAGCCTGTGACAGATCGGCTTTGAAATCCTTGAAAAAACTCATAATCCTTCCTCCGTGTTCTTTATTTATCATGCTGAATTCGCATGGAATTCTCATCGATCACGCTGATCTTTGCGCCGATATCCTGATAATAGGATATGATCTGCGGAAGCGCTTCCACCGTGGAATCCTTATTTCCGAGATCATGCATCAGGACAACAACTTCCTCGAACTGATCACTCCCGTATGTGGCATTATGCAGGATCGCCTCCGTACTCTGCATCGGGTTCGTCGCATCCTGGCTTGAAATATTCCAGTCATAATATACAAGCCCCTGCGATGCGAGCCACTCTTCGCAGGATGCCAGACTGATCCTTGCGTGAAGATTGGAACTGCCTCCGGGGAAACGGTAATAGGTGGCTTCAAACCCGCCCGTTTGTTCTTTTACAAACTCCCGGATCGCCAATACGTCTTCCCGGAACGCCTCATCCGAGGCATAGATCTCATCATATACGTGGGAATAAGAATGCAGGCCGAGCATATGTCCCCTGTCGAGGATCTGTTGATAGAACTTCAGATAATCCTCATTTGCCGTTGCACAGACAAAAAAATTGCCCTTTACGCCATATGCATCCAGTATGTCTAATATTTTCTGCGTATGCCCGCTCGGTCCGTCATCAAATGTCAGATAAACCTTACGGGGCCGGGGCTGCTCTTCCTCTGCTTCTTCCGGTTCCGCCGGCTCTTCCGTCTGCTGTGCAAGCAGGTCAGCCTGTAACGAACTGATGCACTGATCCGCTTCCGTAAGCCGGTCCGTCTGTTCGCCGATCTGTTTCTGAAGTCCGGCTCTGTCCTCTTCCGCCGCCAGATAAGCATCCGTAAGCGAACGAAATTCCTTCTGCAGGGAATAAAATCTGAAAAACAGGATTACACACAGAATCGTCGGCAGAATGATAAAACCCAGGATTGTGCCGACGATCAGTCTCTTCAGAATGCGAACCCTTTTTCCTCTTTCATTCAACGTTTTCGTCTCCATTCGACGATTCCTCAATTATTGTATCACATAAAGAATTGTTTACACAAGCACTATTGCGTGCAAGAATGCATATTATAATAACAGCAGTTATTATAACCGGGATCATCGACAGAATGCCTGCAACAGACGGCCCCAGCAACGGATCTCCCCCATCTTTTGTAAAGTAGATCCCTGCCGCGTAGGTCGCGTTAATGGCACCGTGCGCTATGATCGCCGGGATACAGCTGCCGGTCCTGATCGTGACAAAAGAATGAAAGCATCCGATCATAATACAGAACAGCGTCATCAGCAGGATACCGAGATACGGATAACCCTCATATTCGAGACCGTAATTCAGTCCGCCGAGTACATACGGTATCCGCCACAGTCCCCAGATCAGACCGCTGATAAGAACAGCGGGGATCACAGGCATGCATTTCATCATTTTGGGTAACAGATAACCGCGCCAGCCCCACTCTTCACCAAAGCAGGTGATACAGTACGTGACCGGTCCAAGAATTACGCCCGTTATTGTTTGGCTGATCATTGTTTTACGCAATGCATCCAGCTCCACTTTTGTCCCTGTCTTTAAGACCGTATCCATATAATATGTCATATTCCAGTCAAACTGGGCCGGGAAAACGAGAAAATAAAGAAGGATGCCGATCGCGATCAGTCCGGCCGGCAAAAGCCATGCCAGAAGATAATATCTGACCGTACCTTTATTTATATGCGGATGCAGATAGTGCTCAACAAATCCTTCCTTTGTGAGAAGCCGGGTGATCAGTACGGATATGGCAGGGGTCATGATCGCGATCCCGGATACGATCCTGTATAAGACTCCCGATGCTTCCTCCTGCATGCCGGAAGGCAGAACAAAGGCAAATTCAAGCGCGTAAGTCAGGGCAAAAGTGATCGCAAGAAACAGCAGGATCCTTTTCGAAGTTATTCTTTTGGTCTCATCTTTCAGCATTTTTATCACCATCTCTTTTACAAGAGTTCTTTCTTATGTTATAATCAATTATAATTATACATGATTTGATTTGCCTTGCCTATTCGATAAAATGTCACTTTTGAATAAATTTGTGATTTTTTTTCAAAAAAAGGGTTGCATTATCCCCGTTGTTGTGACATAATAGCATTAGGATAAAGCGAGATACTTTGTATTTCATGTATATCATGGGAAAGGAGGACAGCATGAAGAAGAAAACTCTCATCAGTTTATTGACAATGGGGGTTCTGGGTGTTACCGTCATCGGCGGTGCATTCCTCTTTCGTAATCATGAGTCCGGCATTGATGACGGTGCTTCTGTAAGAACCGCTAAGGAGATCGCCAGTGATGGTGTGATCTATCTGGATGATGGGGCTTTGGCCGCAGCGGATTCTTCAAGCGAGTCCAGTTCACTGAGAAGTGATGCCCTTCGTGCTTATAATCTTGTGAATGAAGAGCGTGAAGATGCCGGATTGTCCGACCTGACGTGGGATTCGAATCTTGAGACAACAGCTGCTGTAAGAGCTGAGGAAGCTTCTGTTTCCTTCTCTCACACCAGACCGAACGGCACTCAGTGGTACACTGTTAACAGTGCGATCATGGGTGGTGAGAATCTTGCTTGGGGTCAGACGAGTGCGAATCAGGTTGTGAAAGAGTGGATGAACAGCCCTGCACACAGAGACAACATCTTATACGAAGATTTCAACGACGTAGCGATCTCTCTGTATCAGGATGACAGCGGCACCAATTATTGGGCTCTTGAATTCGGTTATTAATATCGAAAGTCAATCATGAAAAGTGCTCTGCAATTGCAGAGCACTTTTTTTGCATATGTTTTTTTCAGGTTTATTCAGGATTCAATCGTCCCGCTCCGTCCCCCAGAAGAACAGGGCAACGGTTCCGGGACCTGCATGTGCACCGATCGTCATGCCGATATTAAAGATCTCGACCTTTCCTTTCAGATGCGGAAAATGCTCTTCGACCAGATCGGCGACTTCCCTGGCATCCTCATAACATGCCGAATGGGAAATAAAGCATTTCTCACTGTATTCCACACCGTCATCCGCCAGTTCAAACATCTTTTCCGCCGTAAACCGGATCACTTTCTTTTTGGTGCGGATCTTGTAACGCGGGATCAGTCTTCCCTCATAGTCCACATTCAGCAGCGGACAGATATTCAACATATTGCCGATATATCCGGCAGGCTTGCTCACACGTCCGCCTCGGATATAAAACGTAAGGTCCGTGGAGAAAAACCAGTGGTGTAGTTTCAGCCTGTTTTTCATGGCGAAATCATACACCTCATCGATGGTATAGCCTTCATCCCTTAAATCCGCCATCTTATCGACCAGCAGGCCGAATCCGGAAGATGCCGCAAGCGAATCGACCACATAGAGTTTACGGTCCGGATATTTTTCCCTGCACTCTTCCATCGCTATATTGGCCGAATTCACAGAACCGGAAATGCCGCTGGACAAGCAGAAATGGATCAGGTCCTTTCCCTGTGACAGGATCGAATCGAAATACTTCTCATACTCGTCCGCATTCACCTGCGATGTTTTGGTTGGTGCACCGTCCACCATCGCTTTATAAAAGTCCTCATAGGAAATTGTTTTTCCCAGATCGTCCGGATATACGGTTCCGTCCAGTTCATAGTGCATGCAGATATAAGAAATATCTCTTTTCCGTATGTATTCTTCTGACAGGTCCGCCGAAGTACAACAACTGATAACATAATCACTCATATACGGCTCTCCTTTTATTTCCTTGCTCACTTACCGGTGATGATATGCGCGATCGTTTCATAATCCGCCCCTGCCGGGATCTTGTATTTTCCCGCACGGATCTTATGGTCATAACCGTGATCACACAGATATTTATCAAAATCAGACGCCGAGGAAATAGCGCCTCCTTTTTCCAAAAGCGCACATACGGTTTCTGAACCGGATCCGCCTGCGATCTCGATCGTAAACGTGCCCGACGTCTTCACCTGATCGTCCTTCTTTTCCGTCTTCTCTTCGGAATTGTCTGCCGCTGTATCATCGGCCTTTTTAGTCTCTTCCGGCTTACCTTCTTCCGCTTTGGTCTCTTCCGGTTCCGATGCCTCTTCGGTTTCAGGTTCAGCCTGCGTATCCGCAGGAGCCTGTTGTTCGGAAACTTCCGGTTCCGGTTTTTCTGCAGTCTCCGCCGGCTCCGGTTCTTCGGTGATCACAGGCTTTAAGACGCTCTCCTGCTCCACCATTCCAAGCGCCGCGGCTTTCGATTTGATCTCTTCATCTGTCATGGTCTGTTTTTTGCCGGAAGAAAAGCCCATCAGCAACGCAGTGACGACTATTCCGATCCCCAGACCTCTTAAGTACATTCTGATCCGCATAATTTATCCCTTAAATAAGTCTACGACTAATTTTACTTCTCCAACACCCAGTCCCAGTTCTCTTGCGATGTCCACCGTGCTGAGTCCCTGATCGGCCAGAGCAAGGATGCGTTCGTTATTGTTTCCTTCTTCCTCTGCATCATCCTGAATGAATTCTTCCACTGTGTGGGATTCATTGATGAGTCTTGCAAACTCGGATTCCGGCGCGGAGGCCTGCTGCACGAAAACAGGCTGCGGCGTTTCCGGCATAACGGGTACTGCCTGCACCTGCTGTTCAACGGGCTGTACCTGAACCGGCTGCGCACTTTCCACTTCTCTCACGGTCGCCTCGGCCTTACGTACGGTATTCTTTAAATCCGTCTGTTTATCCGTCAGCATATCGTACATGAACAGAACTTCCTGATGGCTTTTGTCGATCCCTTCCATGATCGTGTCCGCATATTCCGACAGCGCCATGATCTTTTCGTTCGAAACACGTTCCAGCTGTCTTTCCGCACGTTCCATGGCATATTCCACGGTCTCATCCGTAGCCTCTTTCACCTGCAGTTTCATGCCGCCCAGTTCCGTTTCCACCATCTGGCGGATATCCTGCGCATCCACGCCTGCCTGATCCTTATCTTTCTTTTTATCCGGAATAAGAAAACTCAGGACAAAAATAATCACTCCCGTGACTAGGAGTGCTATTTCCATTGTACTCATAAAAAAGACGGACTCCTCTCCTTAAATTTTGATATCAAATCCGTGCATACTCTTGGCGATGACACGGTCCTGTTGCTGCTGCTTCTGTTTTTTCTGTTTGTTTCTCTGATCCGTATACTCGTTTTTACCCTTTTCCCTGGCATCATGATGTGTGTCCGGTTCGCTCGTATTGTCGGCATCATGTACCGTATGAACGAACTGATCCCGTTCACCTTCAAACGTATCCTGCGTCTGCAAATGTGTGACATCGTCACGACTGTCCTCATTTTGTTTCAGAATGGATATATCCTGTGTTCTGGATATGACCCCGTTCATTTCAAGCGGTGATATCATACTGCCTCCTAAAGCGGTTTGATACGGATATCCGCGCCTTCCTTAACAAATCTGCAGTGCTGTGTATTGGAACTCAGATTCAGGGAAACATCACTGATCTTGATCGTCGTTCCGGTGTATGCGAACTCCTGTACTTTTACGATCGCATCCGTCGTCATCTCGTTCATGGACTCCGTCAGGCGTTCCAGTTCAGCCTCTTCTTCCGTCTGCTGCGGCTTCAGTTTCTGATAAGCCGTCCTAAGCTGATTGAAATACATCTGCTGTTCCATTGTCAGGGTATCGCCCTTTTTCAGTTTCTGCGTGAAAGTTACGAGAACCGGCTCGATCTGCTGTAACTGTTTCCTGTTCTCCGCGGTGCTTTGCATCAGATGATTGATCCGTGCTTTGATCGTCGGATCGACACCGACTTCGATCTCTGTCTTGGCGCCCATCGTGGAACCAATCACTCTGGCACTGACGGTTCCCATGGAATGAACCGCTCCGCCGGTGATAAATCCCTTCTTACCGGATACTTCCACGTCCCCTTTGGCATCGATCGTGCTGTGCATGATCGCCTCGGCATGTACATAACCGCCGGCTTTTACATCGGAGTTTTCAATGAACTTCGAAACGATGTTGCCGCCTGCGATCAGTTTGCCGCGTCCCATACCGTTCATGCCGCGCATGATGATAATGTCGCCGTCCGCCTGGATCAGCGCACCTTCCACGACGCCGCGTACTTCCACGTTTCCGGTCACCTGCACGGCGAACCCGGCTTTGACATTACCGAGCACCTGCACGTTGCCGTTATATTCTATATTTCCTGTAGTCGTGTCAACGTCCGTAACTTCATATACGTCCGTGACCGTGACCAGATCATCCGTCAGGGATACATGTCCGTTCACGTTCGAGAAGATCGTAAGTCCGTCTTCCGAAAGCGTGATGTTACGCCCGTAGCGCAGCCGCATCTTGATCACGTCTTTCGGCGCGATGCGCTCACCCAGCACATTAAATCCTGCCTCACCCGGCACTTCCGAATGCAGCGTGGCAAGTTTCTGTCCGGCCTCGCATTTACTGATCACTTCCAGATTGAAGAAGTCTACGGTTCCGTCTTCATTCAAAGCCGGTTTTGTATTGGGGTTCGTATTGAAGAAATACTCAATGGATGCATCCTGTCCCTGCACCGGTGCTTTTCCCTTTGCCAGGATATAATCGGCGCAGTAATGCTTTTCGGAAAGGAAACGCTCTATCTCTTTTTCATCGATCCCGAACTTGATGCCCTTATGTTTCAGGTCATTGATGATATCTTCTTTGCGAAGGGATGCTCCCGCATTGCTCGGCGGATAGAATCTGGCTGTCGCACTCATCTTATTCTCGGCGATCTGCAGATTGAACATTTCCATCTCTGCAAATGCCTTGTTATTGTCGAGTTTAAACTCAGCCGGCTCACTGAGCTCCGTAAGCACTTTATTCAATGCCACCGGATCCGGCACATAGTTCTTAAGCGCAAGATACTGGCGCAATTCGTCGATCCTGATCGGTTCCCCGCCATCCGTCGGCGGAAACAGTTTCACGAATGTGCCGTTGTCCTTCATCTGCAGTTGAAAATATCCGTTTCTTCCCATGTGACCCCCACTTTTAAATGATCAGCTCTCCAACAGGATACCCATATACTTGCCCATCTTAACCTTCATTTTCTGCAGCGCCTTTGTGTGCAGCTGAGAAACTCTCGATTCGGACACTTCCAGGATGTTGCTTATTTCCTTCAGCGTCAGTTCTTCATAGTAGTAGAGCAGGACTACTTTCCGCTCTTTTTCGGTCAGCTGATCGAGTGCCTCCATCAGCATTTTTTTCAGTTCTTCTTTTTCGACCGCTTCCTCCGGCCGTTCCATCTGCGAGGAAAGTCCGTGGTTGTCCGCAACGTCGCTGCCCTGTTCCACAAACTCATCCAGGGATACAACGTTTGTGACTTTCATCTGGGACTGCCAATCATCGTACTCATCGGCGGAAAGCCCCAGTGCCTGTGCGATCTCTTCGTCAGTCGCATTTCTCCCGGTCTTCGACTCGATCTCCTTGATCGCCGCACTGATCTGTTTCTGACGCTGTCTGACGGTTCGCGGGATCCAGTCCATCTTACGGATCTGGTCAAGGATCGCTCCGCGGATCCTGAGGCTTGCGTAAGTCTCGAACTTTACTGCCTTCTTTGCATCATACTTATCGATCGCGTCGATCAAGCCGAAAATGCCGTAACTGACAAGATCGTCATATTCCACATTATATCCCAGATACATGGATAACCGGCCCGCAACGACTTTTACGAGCGGCGCATATTCCAATATGATCTTTTCACGAAGTTCGGCTGTCGGGCTGTTTGCATATGCCTGCCACAACTTCATTTTTCCGGCGTCATCCATTTTCCCCTCCGAATCATTTTATCCCCGTAAAAATCATGATTCCTGTGTTTCCTGTTTATTCTGATCGGGCCCCTCGCCCTCTTCAGTTTTCTGTTCCTCCGCTTCCGTCTGTTCCTCTTCCGTCTTTTCGATCACCTCGCCGTCCGCTTTCACGGCATCCGTTCCCGGAAGATGGATGGAATCCATTATCCCTTTCACGATCAATCCGATGATCAGGAAAATAACCAAAACAAGAATCAGCACAACCAGCATATCTTTCAGGCTGTAATGATTCAAATATGTCATGATACATGCTATGGAACCTGCTAGCAGCATGATGATCGCAGGGATTTTTCTGGTATTCATAAGGATCCTATATTGTCTTAACCGGTTTTCCAACCGCTTTGATCACAAAATCTCCGGTCTCCGGGAAGAACTCCACGGTACGTCCGTAATTGGCTCCCGTATCCTGCGCCAGGATCTGGATCTTCATTTCCTTCAGGATCCTGGTAACGGCTTCCACATTGCGCTGTCCGACTGTCATCAGTTCACTTTTATTCTGAAACGAGAACATCTGCGCACCGCCGGCGATCTTGGCAACCAGCCTGGATCTGTTCGCACCCGCAGCCACAACGACTTTCACCAGTTCCGCAATACCCGTGTCCGCAAATTTCGGCACATGTGAAGCACCCTGGATCGCCGTACTGTCCGGAAGCATGATATGCGCCAGTCCGCCCACTTTCGTGACCGGATCACGGATCGCGATCCCGACACAGGAACCGAGTCCCAGGGTCGTGATCGCATCCGGAGCTTTGCATGTTTTTAAATCTGCCATTCCAACTTTGATCATGGTACTCATACAAAAATCAGCCTCACATTCCAATAGATGTTAAGATTTTATCGTAGGACTCCAGATCGGGTACAAGGATAAAATATCCATCCAACTGTACGTCGTCTGAAAAGGCTGTCTGTATCAGCAGCAGTTTGTCTCCCAGTTCACCGAATTCGATCGCCGGGACACTCATGATCGCACCCGCCATATCGATACTGATGGCAGGAACGGAGGATATGATCTTCAAATTCGTCAGCATGGACAGAGAAGACAGGTATGATCCGGTTATGATATTGCCGATCTCCTGCAGAGCCGACAATTCCATTTCCGTAAAAGGTCCTTCTGAAGGAGGTGTGCCCATCAGGGATGATACCAGCGTTCTGGCTGATTTTTCTTCCAGAAGGAACATGATGCTTCCGGTGATATCACCTTCCACAAGCTGATAGATGCCCGCCATCAGCTGCTCTTCGCCGCCCATGGCTTCGCCGACCTCGGAAAACTCAAGCAGCGCAACTTTCGGCACCTTCATGTCCACCTTCTGGTTCAGCAGCTGCGCAAGCGCCGTCGTTGCATTTCCGGCCCCGATGTTTCCGATCTCCTTCAGGACATCGAAATATACACCTTCCATATTATTCAGATCAACTTTTGACATACCTGCAACTCACCCCCACTGTATTAAACTATTCAGAGATCACCATATTCAGATCCAGTAATGAGATCAGTGTGCCGCCGGTCTTGCCGATGCCGTTGATATAGGAATTCTCCTCTTTCTTGGAGCTGCTCGCAACAGAATCAACACTGCTGTTCTCAAGTGTTACGACTTCCTTTACCTCGTCAACGATCACACCGATCGGTGCATTTGCTTCCAGCTTGATGATGATGATCCTTGTATTGTTTGTGATCTCATCATCCTCGAGACCCAGTTTACGTCTGAGACTCATGACCGGAACGACCTCGCCGCGCAGGTTGATCACGCCCCTGAAATATTCCTGCACACTGGGGACTCTTGTAATGCTCTGCATACGAACGATGTTCTCAACAAACTTAATGTCGATCCCGTACTGCTCGTCTCCTATATTGATCACTATGTATTGAGTGGTATCATATTCGCCGATTGCTTTTAATTCATCCATGTCCATTCCTCCCCTTGAGTTAGATCAAAACGTTTGCGTCAATGATCAATGCTACTTCACCGTCGCCGAGAATGGTCGCACCACTGATCAGGCGGCTGGAACAATTGATATATTTACCGAGAGACTTGATAACGATCTCCTGCTGGCCAAGCAGTTCGTCCACAACGAGACCTGCCAGTGCATCGCCTTTCTTGACGATCGCAACGATCAGATCGCCGTCCGGATCTTTCGTGGATTCCACGTCTAAGATCTGATCCAGGCGTACAAGCGGGATCACGCTGCCTCTTAAATGAATGACCTCTTTTGCTTCCACCAGTTTGATATCATCACTGGTGATATTTTCGATCGTCTGGATGGATCCGAGCGAGATCGCGTATTTTTCTCCGCCGACACAAACCATCAGGGCCTGAATGATCGCCAGGGTAAGCGGCAGACGGATCGAGAATGTGGATCCCTCGCCAAGCTTCGTCTTAACGGATACATCACCGCCAAGTGCTTCGATCTTGGATTTAACAACGTCCAGACCAACTCCACGTCCGCTGACATCCGAAACAACCTTTGCCGTTGAGAAACTGGGCAGGAACAGAAGATCGATGATCTCCTTATCCGACATGTTCTCGCCCTGTTCGGGTGTGATCGTGCCGCGCTCGATCGCTTTGGCTTTGACTTTTTCTACGTCGATACCGTTACCGTCATCTCTGACCTCGATCACAACGTTGTTACCATCCTGATATGCATCCAGGAAGATCGAGCCGACTTCCGGCTTGCCACGCTGTACTCTGACATCGTTCGCTTCGAGACCGTGGTCTGCGGAGTTACGGAGCAGATGCATCAGCGGATCACCGATCTCATCCACAACGGTACGGTCCAGTTCTGTTTCTTCACCGGTCATGAACAGTTCCATCTTCTTATCCAGCTTCTTGGACAGATCGCGGATCATACGCGGAAATTTGTTCACAACACTCTCAATGGGAACCATTCGAACCTTCATAACGGACTCGTGCAGGTTCGTGGTTACGCTCTCAAGATATTCGATCTGCTCATTAAATCCGGCTGCGCCGTCATTCACTGCATTGGAGAACGATACGATCGAGTTCTTTGCAATAATCAGCTCGCTGACCAGATTCATCAGTACATCCAGTTTTTCAATATCTACACGGACAGTCCTGTTCACAACAGGCTTGCCGGATGAGCCGCTCTTCTTCGCGCCGCCCTGTTGCGTAGCAGGAGCTGCAGCTGTCTGCTGTACCGGAACGGGTGCTGTATCAGCAGCCTCTTTTGTTTCCTTTTCGTCTTTGGCTGCCTTTGCTGCGCCATCCGCAGCGCCTTCTTCCTCGTCTCCGCCGCCTGTAAGCATAACGGAATCGGCCAGGATCTCTTCACCGTTTGCGTGATCGATCTCGGAAACGCTCATGATCGCTGTTTTCACCTGATCGAACGTGGATTCCGTGATCACAAAGATACTGAAGTCAAAATCAAACCGTTCATCTTCGATATCCTGCGCAGACGGAGAAGACATGATGATCTCACCGAGTTCTTCGAGTGCTTTGAATACCAGAAATGCACGGGCAGCTTTCAGGATACAGGTTTCCTGAACAAATACGGTACAGCCGTATACATGCAGGCCTTTTGTATGCGCATCCTTGATAGCCGAGATCTCATGCTCCTGAAGTTTGACGGTTCTCCACTTCATATCCGCATTATCTTCTTCGGCTGCTTCCGGCTCTTTTTCGGCTTCCTTGGGTTCTTCGCTTTCTTTCGTCTCAGCCTCTGCGGGTGCGGCACCTGTGCCTTCATCCAGGATCTTCTGCAGTTCCTTGATGATCGCCTCATTATCGTTCGTGCCCTCGTCCTGCGTCTCCTGAATGGTATTCTTATACTCTTCCAGCGCATCCAGTGCCTGGAACAGTACATCGATCAGATGAGAGCTGACTTTCATCTTTCCGTTTCTGACCTCGGAGAAAACATTCTCCATATCATGTGTCAGATTCTGCATCCGCTTATATCCCATGGTTCCGGCCATACCTTTTAAGGAATGTGCCGCACGGAAGATCTCATTGATCGTATCTTCGTTCTCGGGTTCGTTCTCGAGAATCATCAGCTGATCGCTCAATGACTGCAAATGCTCACTTGTCTCGTCAAGAAAGATCTCTAAATATTGGCTTACATCCATAATCACTGTACCCCCACTTCTTTGATTATTTGTTCCGCGAGTTCCTCAAGCGGTACGATACTGTTTACCAGTCCTGTTTGCACGATAGACCGCGGCATGCCGTAAACTGTACAGGTTTCCTCGTTTTGTGCGATCACATGGATCTTTTTGGATTTGGACAGGTTTACGATCCCTTCGGTGCCATCGGCTCCCATACCGGTCATGACTACACAGACAACTTCATCGTAAGCAGAATCGATCAGAGACTCAAACATGTAATTTGCACACGGTTTGACACCTTCTCTGGTCGGTTCGTCCGTACATTGCAGGGACCCGGGGCTGTTTTTAAATACAGCTTTCATATGCTTGCCGCCCTGTGCAACATAGACATGTCCGTTTTCAAGCCGCATGTTCTCTTTGACTTCTTCGACGGCGATCTCACTCTGTTCATTCAGATGCTCTGCCAGGGAAAGCGTGAATCCCTTCGGCATATGCTGTACCAGAAGTACCGGAGCACAAAGATTCTTCGGCAGTTTCGGAATGACCTGCTGAAGTGCTTTGGGCCCGCCTGTCGAACTTGCGATCGCAACGATCTTGCGTCCTTTGCCTTTTGCATAGGTGACGGTCCGTACAGGTGGCTTCGGTACAGCCGGTTCGCTTACCGGTTTTGCAGTGTGGATATTTACATCGTATCTGGCTTCAAACGTCCTCTTCTGTGTGCCGGGCTGGCTCACCGTCCGTCTTGCCGCCGCCGGATTGGCATTGGATACGACCCACAGCAGTTCCAGGAAACGGTTCCGAAATGCATCATTTCTGGTATCTGCAACGTTTTCCGGTTTGGTGATAAAATCGATCGCTCCAAGTTCAAGCGCCGTTAAGGTTTCTCTTGCTCCCTCTCTGGTAGTGGTGGAAGCCATCAGCACGTTGGCGCGCACATTGCTCTTCTGCATTTCCTCGAGCATTTGCAGGCCCGTCATCTGCGGCATGTACACATCCAGAACAACGGCGTCATATTTTCCGGCTACGATCTTTTTGAATCCTTCCGCACCGTTAACTGCGACATCGCCGACTTCGAATCTGTCGTCCATGTCTATTATATCACGCCACATCCTTCTCATGAGTGCAGAGTCATCAACTAGCAGGATTTTTTTCTTCATAGATAGTTTGTCCTTTGTCTGTGTCTGTTTTTGCGTTCTTCCTCAAAGATATAACGGATAATGCTCTCCCTGTCGTCATTCTGAATATTGACGAACTGGATCCTGTGCTCGTATTCATCATCACGGTTTTCGATCTTTTCGGACAGAAGGACTTTTCCGATCAGTTTATATTCATTCAGCGAACCGCTGACGTACAGCGAAAAGACAAACTGGATATTGGTTCCTTTCGGATAACGGACACGGGAGATGAATCTTGCACCGCCGCCGGATATATCCACCATCACACCGTTATTAAACGTGATATCCGTATCCACAAAACGTACACGTTCGTTGAAGATGCTCACATCATCCTGTGTGACTTCCCTTGACTTCATCTCAAGGACACAGTTCAGCCGGTAATATTCCCTACGCTGATATTTGCGCAGATCGGTCGTCAGTTCCATGACCAGCACAAAGACATTGTCGCTCTTATAGCGGTCAATGATGCGCCCCAGACACTGATACAGACCTGTCTGCGTATAAAAGCATACATTGTACTCACCGTCTACCGGCAGTAGAATGATCTTGCCCTGCTCCATCGGCATGGCGATCTTGATCTGGTCTTCGGAAACGATATCATACACCTGGCTGCGGTAATTCTTCCTGCCTTCCTGTGCATTCGGCTGCAGTTCTTCCATGCCTTCGATCGTTTCCAGATCGAGTTTGTCTCCGATGCTTACATACTTTGATAACATAAAACATCACCCCTTGTTTGTATTGCCTCTCACTATATTTGCAAAGAATCCCGCCATTCCGTATTTTCTGAATACGGGGTCATTGCTTCCGTTCATGAGCGTAATGGCCAGGTCACGGAACGCAATGCTGGATTTGGCGTTCGGATTCTCAATGGAGATCGGTGTCTGTTGCATGATCGCCTTTAATAACTGCGGATCCTCGGGGATCACGCCGACAAAGGTGATCGGGATCTTTAAATACCGGCTGACGACTGCATTCAACTTGGAAAACAGCTGCTTACCTTCGTCAAAATTGGCAACCTTGTTGGTGACCACTTTGATCTTGGTCATTTCACGGTTAAAGCGCGGATGCCTGTTCAGGGCCTTTAAGAGCGAATAGGAATCCGTGATGCTTGTCGGTTCGGGCGTAGTGACAAGCAGAACTTCGCCGCTTGCAACAAGGAACTCAATGACAGCATCCGAGATGCCTGCGCCGGTATCAATGATGATCACGTCTGCGAGCATATCCAGTTCTGCAAGGTTCTGGATCAGATAATTGATATAATCCCTGCCGAGATTGGACAGGCCTGCGATCCCGGAACCGCCTGAGATAAAGCCGATATCCATCGGTCCCATCGTGATGATCTCACGGATGTTTTTTCCCTGATAGATCAGATCGCTTAAGTTATGCTTTGGCACGGCGCCAAACATGACCTCGATATTCGCGAGCCCGAAATCGGCATCAAAGATCAGAACTCTTTGTCCCATTTTCCTTAGCTGGACGGCCAGATTGATCGAAACATTCGACTTTCCGACCCCTCCCTTTCCGCTCGTGACCGTGATCACGCGCGCAGCGGGACGCTGTTTGGGAGCGCGGTTATTTTTGATAATATTTCTCAATTGTTCAGCCTGATCCATATTATCTGCCTCCCAACAACTGTTTCACGGTACTTTGCGGACTGAACGGTTCGATATCGGCCGGCACGTTCTGACCGCAGGTGATATAGGACAAAGCCGCACCTGTATGTAGGCGCAGATTGAACAGATTGCCGAGCGTCGTTGTTTCATCCAGTTTTGTAAAGATCAGTTTATAATCGGAAAACTGGGCATAGGCATCGGCAATGCTCAAAAGATCGCGATACTTCGTTGTCGCGGATACCACCAGGAATACTTCCTTGTCATCGATCACATCGTCCACGCAGTTGATGAACTGCAGCATGCTGTTTTTCTGCATCTCATTGGTGTGCGAATGACCGGCGGTGTCCACCAGGATATAATCGGCATCCTTAAAATCGTTTACGGCATCCACCATTTCCTCGCAGGTATAGATCACGCGGAACGGGGTATCCAGGATGCTCGCATAGGTACGCAGCTGCTCTGCCGCTGCGATCCGGTAAGTGTCCGTTGTCAGAAGAACGACTTTCTTCTTATCGTTTACACTGAGTCTGGAGGCGATCTTAGCGATCGTTGTCGTTTTACCGACACCTGTCGGCCCGACAAAATAGATCATTTTAACGCCCCTGTCCGGCGCCATGATATCTGCCGGCTGTCCGAACATCAGGATCATCTTCTGATAGATGATGGACAATACCGCATCGATCGAAGTCTTCTGTGTTTTCACACGTTCCACTTCATCCAGCAGTTCATTCACGTATTTCTCATCCACCTCATTATCGATCAGTGTATTATAGATCAGTTTCATGAAAGCGACATGGTTATCGTCACCGTCCTGAAAATCAGCATCCTGCTTTGTATCTTCCGTGTCTTTCGACAGCTGCTGTTCGATCAGGGAATGCAGGCTTTCCAGCTTCTCCTCGATCACTTTATCGTTTTGCTCTTTTGCGGGTTCGTCCGGAAGGATCTTAGGCGTAACGGGTTTTAGGACAGTCCGCTGCGCAGGCCTCTCCTGTTCCTCTTCCATCGCGGCGTTCACTTCCACCATGGGTTTGCGCAAAAACGAAAGTATTCCTTTCCGTTTAACGTTTTTCGTCGAAAGGATCGTCACATTTTCGCCCAGTTCTTTTTTGGCCAGCGCAATTGCTTCTTCTTCTGTTTTTCCCTGAAATTTCTTAATGATCACTAGGCTGCCACCATTCCGACTGACTGCAATTCTACGTTGGAGTCAATCTCATTATAGGATAGAACGATCAGATCTTTAAAATAATCCTCTGTCAGTTTTCTGAAATACATACGTACGATCGGCGAAGTGATGATGATCGGGGTCTTGCCGAGATTATCCAGCTTCCTGATCTCGTTTTCCACTGCGTTTATGATCGCTTTGGTACGTTCGGGATCCAGCGTCAGGTACGCATTCGTCTCCGTCTGCTTCACACTGTTCATGATCTCCTGCTCGATCTTGGGATCCAGCGTTACAACACTCGTCGGTTCATTTGCCGGGAAATACTTGGCAGAGATCGCTCTCTTTAAGCTCTGCCGCACGTATTCGGTCAGAAGATCCGTATCCCTTGTCATCGTTGCATAATCGGCCAGCGTTTCAAAGATCGTAAGCAGATCACGGATGGAGATCCCCTCACGCAGCAGATTCTGTAATACTTTCTGCACTTCGCCGATACCGAGCATCTTCGGGATCAGTTCGTCCACGAGCGAAGGATTGGTCTCTTTCAGGTTGTTGACCAGGTTCTGGACATCCTGTCTGGACAGCAGATCCGCGATAAACTGCCGGATCACTTCTGTTAAGTGCGTAGCAATGATCGAAGGCGGGTCCACAACGGTATAACCGCAGGATTCCGCACGTTCTCTCTGTGATTCCGTGATCCATTTGGCCGGCAGGTGGAAGGACGGTTCGAACGTATCGATACCGGGGATCTCTTCCTCCACAAAGCCCGGATTCATGGCCATATAGTGGTCAAACAGGATCTCGCCCTCAGAAACCTGTACGCCCTTGATCTTGATGATATACTGGTTCGGGTTCAGCTGGATATTATCACGCAGACGGATGATGGGCACAACCGTACCGAGTTCCAGTGCCACCTGCCGTCTGATCATTACAACACGGTCAAGCAGGTCGCCGCCCTGGTTCACGTCGGCCAGCGGGATGATCCCGTATCCGAATTCCAGTTCGATCGGGTCAACCTGCAAGAGCGAGACGACATTCTCCGGCTTCCGGATCTCCTCTGCCGACACTTCATCCTGATCGATACCGCTTTCAACCTGGCTCACTTCGATGGTATTGGCTATCACGCGTCCGACAATGATGAACACAAGCCCGAGTGCAAGGAACAGGATAATGTTCAACGGCGTGAAGATACCGAGGAAACAGATTGTCCCGCCCACAAAGTAAAGCACTTTCGGAATACCGAACAGCTGGCTGACGAGTGTATTACCGAAGTCTGCTTCTTTGGATCCCTTCGTGACCAGAATACCGGTTGAAAGAGAGATCAGAAGCGAAGGGATCTGACTGACAAGGCCGTCACCGATGGTCAGGATGACGTATCTGTTCAGCGCCTCGGAAAGCTCCATGTCATTGCGGAGCATACCCATGGCAAGACCGCCGATGATATTGATCGCAGTCAGGATCAGGCCGGCAGTCGCATCTCCTTTTACGTATTTCACGGCACCATCCATGGAGCCGAAGAAGCTGGCTTCCTGCTGGATCTTGTCACGTCTTAACTTGGCTTCCTCGTCATCTATGGCACCCGTATTTAAGTCGGCATCGATCGCCATCTGTTTACCGGGCATTGCGTCCAGCGTGAATCTGGCCGTTACTTCCGCTACTCTTTCGGAACCTTTGTTGATGACCATGAACTGGATCAGGATCAGGATAATGAAGATGATCGTTCCGATGATCAGATCACCGCCGCCAACGAAATTACCGAAGGTTTCCACAACATTTCCCGGCGAACCTGTCGCAAGGATCAGACGTGTACTGGATACGTTCAGGGACAGTCTGAAGATCGTTGTGAACAGAAGGATCGTCGGATAAAAAGACATATCCAGAACTTCCTTGGAAAACATCGTGTTGAAAAGGACGGCAAATGCGATCGACATGTTGATGGCAAGCAGCACATCCAACAGTCCCGACGGGATCGGGATGATCAGAAAAACAAATGCGGATAATAAATACAGGGCAACGCCTATGTCCGCTTTTCCGAACTTCATATCATCTGCCTCCTTTCCCTTTTATTAGTCAGGCCTCATCAGGCCAGGTTCCGTTTGTTATAGATCACTGCCAGGATCTCCGCGACCGTTGCATACAGTTCCTGCGGGATCTGTGCACCCAGTTCCACGTTGTAATAAAGCATTCTGGCGAGCGGTTTGTTTTCGACCACTTCGATATCATGGGCATAAGCTTCTTCCCTGATACGCATTGCCAGGAAATCCTCACCCTTTGCGAGCACAAACGGAGCATCGAACTGTTCGGGATCATACTTGAGCGCGACCGCAAAATGCGTCGGGTTCGTGATGACCACATCCGCCTGCGGGACCGCAGACATCATACGTCTTCTGCTGGCCTCACGCATCCTCGCTCTCTGTTTGCTCTTGATCTGCGGATCTCCTTCTGCGTTCTTCCACTCGTCCTTGACTTCCTGTTTGGTCATCTTCATGTCTTCCTTAAACTTCCATTTCTGGTAAGCATAATCAGCCATTCCGATGATCGAGAAGAAAGCGGATATCTTTATTCCGAGATTGATCACGATATTTCCGAAGGTCTGCACGGCTGTTGCCAGTTTCATGTCATAGAGCAGAAACAGCGTCGGGATCTGATCGATCAGCGTTGAATAAGCCACATATCCGATCATGGCGAGTTTGATCACGGATTTCAGCAGTTCAACAAGTTTGTCTTTGGAAAACAGCCTCTTGACGCCTTTTAACGGATTGAGTTTGGACCCCTTCGGTTTGAGCGGCTTGGTCGTCGGTTTCCACTTAACCTGTACCACTTCGATGATAAATCCGGTCACAAGTCCCGCCCCCAATAGCGGAAGCAGAATGAGCAGGATCCTAAGGAGCGCTTTATTCAGCAGCGTACAAAAATCCCTGGCAGAGATCTGACCTTCATAAAGCACCGTAAAATCCGCGATCTGCGAGTAAACAAAATGAAAATTTTCAAGGAACTGCCGTCCCATGGTTCCGGCAAAGATCTTCAGTATAAGAAACAGTGTAAAAAGACCGACTGCGGTGCTGATCTCTTTACTCTTTGCAACCTGACCCTCTTTTCTGGCGTCAGACAGTTTTTTTTCGGTTGCCGGTTCGGTCTTTTCACCGCCCGGACCTTCTTTTGCGAACCATTGCAGGTCATAACGCAAAAGAATCATATCTTCCATCATTATCCTCTACCGCATAGACTCAACCATTACCGTCATCATTGCGCGCATTTCGCGGAATATGTATTCGGACAGGCTTGGCAGGAGTCCGATCGTCACCATCAGCGCCAGCATGCCCACAATGATCTTCATCTGTACACCGATCGAAAACATATGTATCTGCGGTGCCGTTTTTGTCAGGATCCCGAGCACGGCATTCATGATCATGATCGATGCAACGATCGGCAGGCAGATCTGAAAAGCGATGAGCATATAGTCTCCGAGAAAATGCAGCATCGCATTTAAGATCTTATCGGAACGGAACGTTGCGTTCCCGACCGGGATCAGCGTGTATGTTTCAACGATGGCCCGCAGGAAAAAGTGATGCATGTTCGTGACCATCAGGATCAGCATGATCGAATACTGATACATGAGTCCCGTAAAACCGATATTCTCGTTGGACGTCGGGTCAAAGAGCTGCACCATGGAAAGACCCATTTCCATATCCGCCAGTCTTCCCGCGAACATAACGATCGACATGCAGATGTTGGCGCCAAACCCGATGACCAGTCCGGCTGTCGCTTCCTTCAGCACCAGGATCGAATAACCTATCACCGAATTGTATGCAGGCATCACATGCCCCGGTGAGATATGGTATACGATCAGCGCCAGGAAAAAGATCATCCCGTTTTTCACCTGTCTGGGTACGCCCGACTGCGAAAAGAACGGTGCAACATATATAAAAGCGGACATACGTACCAGAACCAACAAAAAGAATTCCAGATCACTGTATGAAAAAGAATGATCTATCATATTACCCTCACCGGATATAGATCGAAAAACTTCCCCAAAGTTGTTCCATAAAGGAGATGATATTATTCAGGATCCAATGTCCCATCAGCATAAGGATCAGGAAAATGGATAAGATCTTAGGCACAAACGTCAGCGTCTGTTCCTGGATCGATGTGATCGTCTGAAAGATACTGATCGTGAGACCGACGATCAGCGAGATCAGAAGCATCGGCGCTGCTGAGATGATGATCGTATATAGAGCATTTCTGACAATCTCTGTGACGGTATCAACAGTCATATCCCATTCCCCTTTCCACTATTTTCTCCCCGGTCGTTCAATAGAACGTTTTTACCACGTTTCCGATCACCAGACTCCATCCGTCCGCAAGCACAAAGAGCAGGACTTTAAACGGCATGGAGATCGTCGTCGGCGGCAGCATCATCATACCCATGGACATCAGCGTCGAGGCCGTGACCATATCGATGATGATAAACGGAATATATATCAGGAACCCGATGATAAACGCGGTTCTCAGTTCACTGATGATAAAGCTCGGGATCAGGACACGCGTCGGGATATCATCCACACTTGCCACCGTTTCGATCCCTTCAATATCGAGAAACAGCCTTACATCTTTTGCCTGTGTCTGGCCATACATAAATTCGCGCAGCGGCGAAAGCGCGGATTCAAAGAATTCCTCCTGCGTGATCTCGCCCGCCTCAAACGGCTGTACGGCTGTTTCGTTTACCTGTGTCAGCACAGGATTCATAATAAAAAATGTCAGAAACAGAGAAAGGCCGATCAGCACGATATTCGGAGGTGCTGATTGCGTACCAAGCGCTGATCTGACAAAATGCATAACGACGATGATGCGGGTAAAACTCGTCATCATCACAAGGAGTGTCGGTGCCAGTGCAACCAGCGTCAGCGTGATCAAGATACGCAGGGTGCCTGATACATTACCCTCTCCGTTTCGATACGTGATCGAAAGATTATTGGAAACATTCAGTTCCCGCAAGTCTTCAGCTGTTTCCGCCGTTCCCGGGTCATTGATGATGGTACGGTTTTCGTTCGCATCATCATCTGAAATACCTATATCGTTAAAACCCGAAGCGTAAATGTTTCCCGGCATGATAAAAAAGACCATAGCCAGAAAAACCGTCACAAAAAGCAGCGATCTGCGGGCTTTCCTTGTGATGTTCATGTTCATGTTTTGCCCCGCTTGTTTATCCGTTCTTTTGCTATCTGAAGAATCTTCTGAAAACCATCCTGCATACCGGTGTCCCGAGTGAGATCCAGATCATCTGCCTCCAGTTCGGTAAAGTATTCAAGCGTATCTTTACCGATCCCGATCAGAAAATAGCGGGACCCGACCCTTATGATCTGCATGAACTTGGTGTTCGTAACCTTGCAGGTTTCGATCACTTCAAAGTTCCTGTTGCCCGGCTGCATTTTCTGATAGGCGCCCACCCATCTGACCGTGAAATAGGTAAGCGCAAGCACGAAGGCAAACACCAAAAGTGCAGTCAGAAACTGCACGATGGAATTCGCTCCGCCGGTTTGTACAAACAATGTCACGGATCAGCCTACGACTTTTTTAACTGCCTCAATGACACGGTCTGCCTGGAACGGTTTTACGATGAAATCCTTCGCTCCTGCCTGAATGGATTCAATAACCATGGCCTGCTGACCCATAGCGGAACACATGATAACCAGAGCGCCCGCATCGGTCTCTTTGATCTTTTTGAGAGCCTGGATCCCATCCATTTCCGGCATGGTGATATCCATCAGCACAAGATCGGGCTTCAGTTCGTTGTACTTTTCCACAGCCCTTGCGCCGTTCTCGGCCTCTCCTGCAACATTGTAGCCGTTCTTGGTGAGAATGTCCTTGATCATCATTCTCATGAATGCCGCATCGTCACAAATTAAGATGTTTTTTGCCATTTTTTCTTTCTCCTATATATTTATTTTAAGATTTCCGTTACTCTGACACCGAAGTTTTCTTCGATAACCACTACTTCACCTTTTGCTACCAGTTTTCCGTTCACAAGCACATCGACCGGTTCGCCTGCGATCTTGTCCAGCTCTATGATGGTACCCGGTGAAAAATCCAGGATGTCGCTGATCGCTTTGCTGGTCCTTCCGAGTTCCACCGTCACATCAAGCGGCACGTCTTTGATCAGCGTAATGTTCTCCTGCGACTGCATCGCCGCGACATCTCCGGAGAAGGCCTGGAAGGAAGCAGGCTGGATATTGATGTTCGGCATGGGCTGCATGTTCATCGGGGCGCCCATTCCCATCGGGGCTCCCATCCCCATCGGAGCTCCCATTCCCATCGGGGCTCCCATCCCCATCGGGGCTCCCATTCCCATCGGGGCTCCCATTCCCATGGACTGGCTCATGTCCATTTCCGGGGCTGCAGGTGCAGGTCCGGGAGGAGGTTCCGGTGCGGAAAGTGCGGGTGCGGGTTCCGGCTCCTGATTATCCATAAAGTAATCATACAGCGATTTCGCAAACTCGATCGGATAAAGCTGCATGATCTTGGAATCCACCAGATCCCCGATCTGCATGCGGAACGTGATCTTGACAAAGTCACCGCCCAAAAACGAAGAGATGTCGGCACCGTTCTGCATCATTTCCGTATTGAGGAGCACACTTTCCGGCGGGGAGATATCGATCATCCTGCCGAGCATGGAAGAAAGTGAAGTGGCCGCGCTTCCCATCATCTGGTTCATCGCCTCGGATATGGCACTTAAGTGCAGTTCACCGAGTTCACCTTCCGTGTTGGTACCGTCGCCGCCCATCATCAGGTCGGTAATGACTTTTACATCCGATTCTTTCAGGATCAGGATGTTCGTACCTTCCAATCCGACGGTGTATTGGATCTTGATGAATACACAGGGCCGCTCGTAATCTTCGATCACGTCATTCCATGTGGCCATGGTAACGACTGGAGTCGTAATGTTTACTTTGCGGTTGACCAAGGAATAAAGTGTTGTTGCCGACGTCCCCATGCTGATATTGGCAACTTCACCGATCGCGTCCTTTTCATCATCCGTCAGCGTTGCACCACTTCCTGCACCAGCGCCTGCGTCTCCGCTATCGGGTGCCGCATTGGCCGGCGCTTCCGCAGCAGGCTCGGCGTCGGATGAATCCGGGACATCGGTCATGCCGTTAAGCAGCGCATTGATCTCGTCCTGGGACAGCATTCCGTCCATCCACTATTCCTCCTCTCTAAGTATTGTTGTAACCCTGACCGCATACGACTCCTTCGAGGACCCGGGCAGAGCTTTAAATTTCTTCAGATTGCCGACAAATATATCCAGTTCCTGTCCGACCTTGGAATTGAGTTTGATGATATCTCCGTTCTGCAGGCCGACAAAATCATTGACCGTCACGATGCTTCTTCCCAGAACAGCGCGGATCGGCATTTCCACACGTCTGACGATGGTCTCGATATGATCCTCATAGTTCTCTTCCTCATTCTCTTTCATGGTCGAGAACCAGTACTTCGTATTCAGTTTGTCCATGACCGTCTCGAGCGTAAAATACGGGAGACACATGTTCATCAGGCCTTCCACATCGCCGATCTTGACGTTGATCGTTACGATCGCGATCATTTCGGACGGTGCGATGATCTGTGCGAACTGCGGGTTCGTCTCGATCCTCTCCAGGATGGGATTGACTTCCACAACGTTCTTCCACGGTTCCCGCAGGAGTTGTACACAGACCGACATGATCTTGTCTATGATCGAACGTTCGATCTCGGAAAAATCACGGCTCTTTTCAAGCGGATTACCCGGACCGCCCAGCATCCTGTCGACCATCGCAAATCCCAGGTTTGCAGCCATCTCCAGCATGATGTTTCCGTTTAACGGCTCAAAGTTTACAACCGCGAGCAGTACCGGATTGGCAAGCGCCGTCGAGAATTCGGAAAATGTACAGGTCTCCGAGTTCACCACGCTGACCTGGATGTTTTTTCGCAGATATACCGGCAGGTTCGTGGACAAAAGACGTCCGTAGTGCTCAAAGATGATCTCTAACGTACGCAGATGCTCCTTGGAGAATTTTGCAGGTCGCCTGAAGTCATAATTCTTGGTGGCCTTCTCCTCGGCGTTACTCATCTCCTCCGCATCGAGTTCACCCGAACTTAACGCCTGAAGAAGACTGTCTATCTCATTTTGGGAGAGCACCTCGCCCATGAAACTTACCTCGCTTAAAAGCTATTGTTGGATTCCCCGGGGCATCCGATCACTGGAATTTGATATCCCTGAAGTACGCCTCATAAATAAACTGGGAGTTGAACATATTCTGTACCCTGTGCAGAATATCTTCCTGCATTCCTTCACGGTCAGCCATCGCCTCTTCCTTGGTTCTGCTGCCGACAGCATCTATGATCTCGCTTTTGATCTTGCTCTCTTTATCCGCCAGCATCGGCTGGTAGGTCTCGTAATCCGGATCCTGTGTGTTGAGTGAGAAGGATACGGAAACCACTGCGTAATGCTCGCTGCCGTCCGCGCTGGGCGTCAGGGCGATCGTCATGGAATCTTCAATGTTATAGACCGCTGTATCCGCAATGCTGATCGCGGTACTCTCTTCCGTTGCTTCTTCCGGCTTCGAAAGGTCAAGTGCGAGCGCTGCCGAGATGTCATCCACCAGTGCGACCGTCTTCTTGTTGGCGGAAACCAGTGAAAACATCGTGATCCCTGTCAGGATCAGATTGACAAACAGCAAAGCCAGTATCAGGATCGTCAAAAGATTTTTCTTCATGCTTATACTCCCTAAGGTCAAATACTATTGATTGTCGATCGTGTGATAGATCTTAATCTCTACACGTCTGTTCTGCGCGCGTCCTTCCGGTGTGGAATTATCTGCCACCGGGATGTATTCACCGCGCCCCGTATGCTTCACTCTGGCCGGATCCAGTGTTGTATGATCCATCAGATATTCGAAAACAGAAAGTGCTCTCGCACTGGATAGTTCGTTATTGTTCGCAAACCTGCCGCTGATCGGCACATTGTCCGTATGTCCTTCGATCTCGATCTCTTCATCGGAATACTTCTGCAGGATCACACCGATCTTATCCAGGATCGGAAGCGCATCCGGCTTGATCTGCGCACTGCCCGAATCAAACAGCAGCGCACCGTTCAGTGTCAGCTGGACATATTGTGATGTAAAATCGATATCCACGGCCTGATCAAGGTTCTGCTCGGTCAGGATCTCCTGAATGATCTCGGCCATTTCCTCGGACTGCTGCAGTTGCTTCTCTTCCCGCTGCTCCAGTTCCTCCGCAACGGCCTGTTCGATATCCGCACTGGCATCCGTATCGTTCTCGCTGCCCTTATTCTCGCCCATGATATCATCATGGATCGACTCTTCCGCAGCCTTACCCATGGAATTCAGATACTGGTCCAGTTCATTTAACTGGCTCACACCGTTGGAGATCAGGATCCCTTCTCCCAGTGCCGTAGCGCCGCCGGAAAAGATACTGAAACTGTCGGATAACGATGCAGCGATCGCTTCGAATTTCTGTGCATCGATCGTTGACATGGAAAACAGCAGCACGAAGAAGCACAGAAGCAGGTTCATCAGGTCGGCAAAGGTGTTCAGCCACGCGGCGCCGGCTTTAGGTTCCTCCGGTTTGCGTTTAGCCATTCTCGTCACCTCCGCCTGCGTCTTTGCCTACGTTTGCTCTTTCGGCAGGTGCCATGAACGATTTCAGTTTTTCTTCTATAACACGCGGGTTCTCACCGGCCTGGATCGAAAGCAGACCCTCGATGATGATCTCTTTGACCTGCATCTCCGCGTCGTTGATCTTCTTGAGTTTCGCCGCAAACGGCGCACAGATCCAGTTGGCAAGAATGGAACCGTAGAATGTCGTGATCAGGGCAACGGCCATGGACGGTCCGATCGTGGACGCATCCTCCATATGGTAAAGCATCATTACAAGGCCGAGCAGCGTACCGATCATACCCCAGGCAGGGCCCATGGCACCGGCTGTTTCCCAGAAATTCACGTTGACTTTATGTCTGTCATCAATGCTGACCAGTTCCGTTTCCATGATCGCACGTACCAGATCCGGATCGGTACCGTCAACGATCAGCATGATACCCTTCTGCAAAAACGGATCGTCCAGTTCGCCGGCTGCCTCTTCTAACGACAATAAGCCTTCCTTACGTGCTACATTGGAAAGATCGATGATCTTCTGGATGATCCCCGCAGCGTTCAGTGAAGGCAACTTGAATGCGATACCGGCACTCTTTAATCCGTTGACGAACTCTTTAATTGTACAACTTGACAGTAAGCAGGCAAATGCGCCACCAAAAGTGATCATGATGGACGGATAGTCAATGAAGTACTTGACGCCCGCGATACCGTCCTGGCCCAATGCAATCGAGAGAATGATGAAGATCAAACACGCCACTATCCCGATTATTGTAGCTAGATCCAATACTCCCACCTACCTATTTCGCATAGATAACCTATCTATACAATTTTACTAAAGATTTCCCTATCTGTCTATACTTGATATGTAACCGCGCAAAGGCAGCCCTTGTCCAAGTTCCCGACATAGCACAACAGACAAGGAAACTCTAGGTTTCCTTGTCCATTATACAATATATTGTGGCAAATGTCTAAACAAATTACTAATTATTCGAAATTTAAAACAATTAACCCTTATTTATTAACGTTTCCGTTAACGTTTCAGGTTTGTCAGTTCCTCGAGCAGGGAGTCGGATACCGTGATGATACGGCTGTTTGCCTGGAATCCGCGCTGGGTTGTGATCATCTCGGTGAACTCTGCGGAAAGGTCTACGTTGGACATTTCCAGTACGCCTGTCTGCATCTTGCCGATACCGTCCGAAGTAACATCGATGCCGATCCCGTCGAAGAGACCTGAGTTCATGGTCGTCTGGTAAAGATTCTCGCCGACCTTCTCGAGACCGGAAGGGTTCGGGAAGGATGCGACCGCGATCTGTCCCAGAAGTTTTGTGGTACCGTTGTCGTAGGAAGCATAGATCTTACCGTCTGTCTGTACTGCCACGCCCGACATTGTACCAACCTTACGTCCCGCATACTGTCCGTCCGCGTTACCTGCTTTTGCAGCGATCGTGGAAGTTCCGTTGTTATCGAACATCGTCGTGGTCTTCATATCCACGTTCACATCGCCGAATGCAGGGAGTGTGGCCTGGTCGAAGTCCATCGTGAACGGTGTGTTTTCATCGTTTGCGGGCGGGTTTGCAGCAGTCGTATCCCAGCCGAGATACTTACCGGTCGCCACGTCGTATGCGACATAAATGGACTGACCTGTTCCGCCGTCGATCGCGGGAAGCGGAGAAACATGTGCCGTAGCACCTGTATTGTCTTCATAAATGATATCTTTCAGATCCAGTTTGTAGATACCGTTTACGGCATCTTCATCCGTGAATGCGTACTTGGCAACATAGCTGTAACCGAGATTATCGTAGAAGGAAAGATTGACCACCTGGCCGTCCGGTGTGGACAATGCTTTGGTGTTCTTATCCATGATACCCGTCATGTAAGCTTCCGTTGTTGCTTCCGGTTCGGAAGTCATGTTCTCGGGAGAAGTGATCTTGAGCGCTGTAACGGTATCCTTGCGGATATATCCGGGATTGACGGGATCTTCCTGCCAGCCCATGACCGTGAAACCGTTACTGGTCATTGCAAGATTACCTACGCCGTCCACATAGAACGCGCCTGCTCTTGTAAAGTAGTTGTTGGATCCGTCGGAAACGATAAAGAAGCTGTCACCGGTGATCTGGATATCGAAAGGGTTACCTGTCGTCTGGCTTGCGCCGGATGTGGTGATATTCGTGTTGATCGCGCCGTTGGTAACACCGAGACCGATCTGCTTCGCATTCACACCGGCTCTGCCTGTTGCCGCATTTGCACCGGATGCGTTCTGCGTTGTCTGATACATCAGTTCGGAAAAAGTTACGCTGCTGCTCTTAAAACCTACTGTATTAACGTTTGCGATATTGTTACCGATAACGTCCATCTTGGTCTGATGTGTTTTAAGACCTGTCACACCAGAGAAAAGTGATCTCATCATAAGGCATTGACCTTCCTTTCAGGATTCTTGGGATTAAGCGATCACAGCTCCGTCAATATTCGTGAAGACATTTTCTTTTGCTTCATTCTGATCCATTGCGGTGATCACTGTATTGTTTTTAATGTTTACGATAAAAGCTAATTCATCTACCAGAACAAGCGACTCATTGATTCCCTTCGCATTCGCTTTCTGAGTGCCCTCGTTTAACCGGTTCAGCTGCTCGCTTGAGAGTTCGATCTTCCGGTCATCCAGTCTGACCGTGGCATGTTTGGAAAATCGAACCGGCGTTACGATGTTGTCTGTCTGTTTCTGCCGGAATATCTCCGAGAATGTCCGGCCGGTCGCGGGAGCCTGATTACTTACAGATGCAGGTGTTCCAAGCAGTTGCCCGGTAACCTGTTCGATGGAAGGGTAATTGTTATTTACCACTTTCATATCGATTCTCCTATTTGATTGTACTGTGGGGATCATTCCTCTTCGTTCTCAACACTTGCTTCTGCCTGAAGCTGCGAGATCCTCGCTTCGTATTCTCCCAGTCTGTTGACATAGTCAGCCGGCACAAACGATCTCTGGTAGGCATCCATGTCATTGTATACCGCGCGAAGGTTTCCGATCACATCAGCATAGCCGAGTGTCAGGTCGCCAAGCATCGGCAGTTTGGAGAAACTTGCGATAAAGTCGGCTGAAAGCCCCGTTGCATTGTAGTAAGACGCATCGATGATGGAATCGAGTTCGTCCAGTGAATAATCGTTGTCTTTTACATGCAGATACGGCTTTCCGCCCTCGTAGAACACGTAGTCTACTTTTCCCATGATCTGCGTGATCTCGCCGGTCGTTTCCGATGTGTGATTGATCAGAACATACTGTCCGACCAGATTCGATGCTCTCTGCAGATCCATCGAACTGGACATGTTCTGCATTTGTTCCAATTCCGAAAAAGTGGTGAACTGGGAAATGTACTCCGTGTTAGATGTGGGTTCCAACGGATCCTGATACTTCATCTGTGCAACAAGAAGCTGCAGGAAAGCATCTTTGTCCATCGAACTCTTGCCGTCTGCGACGGCCTTGGTGTTGGTGTTCCCTGTAGATGTTGTTTCGGTCGTGTTATAGACCAACTCACCATTTACAACGTGTGCTGATAAAGGCATTTGTACTCCTTCCTGGCACTAGGCCGTAAAGTCAACGCTTGTACCGTTCATCTCCATCACGTCTTTTGCAAGCTGATCTTCTTCACTTAATTCGAGCTCGGATAGTTCCGGATCATTCAGATTCAGATTGATCCTTCTGCGTCCTCTGCTGCTATCGTCGGCATTCTGTCGTTCCTGCCGATCGTCCCGATCCTGAAAAGGTCCTCGGTCCAGATCATAGCTTGCTACTGCGACTTCAACTGCTTCCACTTTTGTGCCCTGTTCATTGAATGTTTCCTGTAACTGCAGCAACTGGGATTCCAGTGCTTCTTTTACGGATTCACTCTGTACCAGCAACTGTGCCGTTACGATGCCGTTCTGCGATAAGATCTGCATGTGGATGGCACCAAGGCTTGCGGGATGCAGCTGTAATTCCATGGATGTTGTTTCCGGGGTGATATTGACTTTGATATACTCTGTAACCTGATTGACAATCTCCTGTCCGTTTACCTGACCGGTATATTGTCTGACTGTTTCCACAACGTCTCCAACCTGGTGGGTGGTGACTGTCTGCTGTGGCTGCCCTGTCTGTGCAAACGCTTCATTATCTTCCGAAGTCTCGTTCTGTTTGTCTGTATTCTGCGTCTGTGTGACCGGGATGTTCGTTGCCGTTACTCTGCTGAGCGGATCTGCGGTTCTTGCATCTTCACTTGTTTCGATCTCTACGCGAAATCTGGGCGCGTTCTCATCGGTTTTTTCTTCCCCGTGAACGGATATGTCGGCGCCTGTTTCAGCAGGTTCGAGGCTAACTGTTTCTTTGACTTCATCGATCAGCTGCGCAAATTCCTCATCGCTCAGATTGAATTCCGCTTTGATCTCTTCCGTCAGTTCGTTTGCGAGGCTTACGATCTCCTTGATATCTGTGTAAAGCGCTTCGTCAGTCAGTGCAAGTACTACGTCTTCCTGACCGTTCAGCGTTACCATCAGATCTTTCAGGACATCCGGATTTAAAAGATCTGCCGGTGTGATGTTCAGGTTTTCCATGATCGCTTCAAGCTCTTCATCGGTGATACCGAACTTCTCCTTGATGGCGTCCTTTACCTCGTTTGCGGTTTCCGATACGGCATCAACAGCTTTGCTGTCTTCTGTTTTTGTCATGTCCTGCGCCTGATCCGTCTGCTGTTCTTCCGGGACTTTCCTGCCTGGTTTTTCAACAACTGTTTTCGTCTGCTTGACCGTTTCATTCACCTGCTTGTTGTCAGCGGGCTTTTCTGCCGTTGTGTTCATGAAGTCTGTGAATGAACCGTTTTCCGACTTGTTCGGATTCATGGGCGGGATCTTTGTAGCCGTACCCTGTGTGTTTGTAAGCATTACGCTTACGTCTGCCACGGATGTACTCATCATCCTGTCCTCCTCTCTATTCGGTTTTCAAGGAACTGTTTAACATTCGAAAATAATATCGGCATTTCGCCGGCAAAACTTTAGTATATTTTTTTATCAGTCGGGATCCATGATCTTGGTGATCTGAGCCGCGACTTCTTTGTCCATTTTACCCAGGATCTTTCCGCGTGCGGTCGGATCCATCTGCCCTAAGATCTTGGCAACCAGATCCAGATTGTCCGGCATCATTTCAAAGATCTGCGCAGCCTGCTGCGGTTTCATGTCGCTGTATGCTTTCACATACTCGCTCATCTCCTTATCCGTCTGCAGTTGCTGGACAACCTGCTTATACAGATATTCCGCATTCTCCGGATCGATCTCCTCGTAATACTTTCTGTACTCTTCCACACTCGGTGCATTATCGGAGAAAACAACCTCTTCGTAAAATTCCGTCTTCAGTTTCTGGAATTCCACCTGGCTGTCCTCAAATGTCTGCAGCCGCTTGATCTCTTCCCTGTATGCGTTGATCTCTTCCGAATTGTCCTTGCTCTGGTTCTTGCGGAGTTCCTCATTTTCCCGTTTCAGACGGTTGATCTCCGTGATCGCTTCGGATAGTGTCGCATATTCTTCCAGATCCTCTTCGGATTCTTCTGCCACATCCGGCAGGATCATTTTTACAACGGGAACGTCTTTCAGCAGCGGGTAGAGCACGCCGGAGCCGAATCCGCCGATATCCAGTTTGACAAGGAGCGCCAGGATCGCAAGCCAGATGATCACGATCAGGATGATGATCAGTGCAACAGAAAAGCCGCCGCCTTCCTCCTCTTCCGCATCCGTGAACATAGCGCCGTTATCACCCACCTTGGCATCAAAATTGCCGCCGGCATCTTTATCTTTTTTCTTTTTCTTTTTGCCCTGCTCTTCGTTCTCGTCGATCTCAGCGTCGTTCTTAGCCATCGCTTCCTCCCTGTTGCCCGTGTCTGAAACTTACCAGTTCATCGATCTCTTTACTTTCCCTTGCGGCTTCTTCCTGCAGGAACTCCTCGAACTGCCTGTCTTTGAGTTTCTCGTGCGTCTTACGCTCCTGCATGGCCTCCGTGAGCCTTTCCCTTGCGAGGTCCACGTTATGCCGGGCCTGCTTTACGTTATCCATCTGGATCAGGATCCTTTCCTTGATGTTTTCTACCGCATCTTCCGTTCTCCTGATCTCTTCCAGGTCCAGGTTCTCAAGAAAGAGTTCCCTGAGCCGCTCTTCATATTGCGCCTGTCTGTCCCGAAGGCGTGCGAGTTTTTCTTCCTCTTCCGCCAGTCTTGCATTGGCGATGGCAAACTCGTTTTTTGCCTGGGATTCCAGTTTTTCCTTGACATCCAGAATGTTCTGCATGCGATAACGAAACCGCGCCATTATGCAAAAATCTCCTCGAGCATTTTCAGCTCGTCATCATAACTGTATTTGCTGTCCACATCCTGCATCAGGAATTCATTCACCTGATTGATCTTTTCGATCGCGTAGTCAATGTTCGGATTGGCACCCGCCTTGTATGCGCCGATGTTGATCAGGTCTTCCGCCTCGTTATAGGTCGCAAGCACGTTTTTCAGTTTGCCTGCAACGGCCTTATGTTTCTTATCCGTTACCTGCGACATGCATCGTGAGATGCTTGCGAGAACATCGATCGCAGGATAATGATTCCTGTGTCCGAGTTTACGGCTCAGTACGATATGCCCGTCCAGAATGGATCTTGCCGTATCCGTGATCGGTTCGTTAAAATCATCGCCGTCTACAAGGACCGTGTACAGGCCGGTGATGGATCCTTTTGATCCGTTGCCGGCTCTCTCGAGAAGTTTCGGCATCTCCGCATACACACTCGGCGGATAGCCGCGGGTCACGGGCGGTTCCCCGTTTGACAGTCCGATCTCCCGCTGTGCCATGGAAAATCGTGTCAGGGAGTCCATCATCAGCAGTACGTCTTTGCCCTTATCCCGGAAGTACTCGGCGATCGCCGTTGCGGTCTTGGCCGCTTTCTTACGGATCAGCGCCGGCTGGTCGGATGATGCCACCACGACCACGGAACGCCGCATACCTTCTTCTCCCAAGTCTCTTTCTATGAATTCCCGCACTTCACGTCCGCGCTCGCCGATCAGGGCGATGACATTGATATCCGCACGCGTGTTGCGGGCAAACATCCCGAGCAGGGTTGATTTTCCCACACCGGATCCCGCAAAGATGCCGATACGCTGTCCTTTGCCGATCGTCATCAGGCCGTCTACCGCCTTGACACCGAGCGGAAGCGGTTCGGCAATGATCACACGCTCAAGCGGATCCGGCGGCGGTGCTTCCACGGGGTAGGTTTCATATGTTTCCAGAACGGTCCCGTCAAGCGGCCTGGCCAGTCCGTCCAGACACTGTCCGAGCAGTGCGTCTCCGACAGGAACGGAAAGGGGATAACCGAGATTCTCGACCAGGCAGCCGAAGCCGATCCCTTCCGTACTCTCATAAGGCATCAGGAGCGTTTTGCCCTCTTTAAAACCGACAACCTCTGCAAGTACGGATCTTCCGGATTCCTCATCGATCACGATTTTGCAAAGGTCGTCCAATTTGGCGTCCGGTCCGTTCGATTCAATGGTCAGCCCGATCACGTTGATCACTTTGCCGAGGCGCTTGAAATATGTTTTTTCGGATAATTTACTGTACTTCTCGATATTCAACTGTTTGTACTCCGATCCGGGACAGATCAGGTTTCGCTGTAGGATAAGAGTCTGATCTCTTTTGTGAGAAGTTCCATTTCCACACCGAAACTGCAGTCAAAAATACCGCTTTCCGTCTCAATATAACACTGTCCCTGCTTCAAAGTATGGTCTTCAACCAGTTCGAGTGTGCCTGCCGGCGAAACATACGCACTCAGCGCATCTTTATGTTCTGCCGCATATGCATGGTCCTCCGGGGAAACATGCACAAGAAAATTGGTCCCGCCCTCAATATTCTGCATGGCTTTCACCAGCAGATAATGCACAACATCAGAGCGGCCGGTCATATCCACGTTAAACACGTGGCTGAAAATATCGCAGAGCTGGCCCATGAGTTTGGGTTCCATCTCCGACATCTGCGCTTCATAAGCCTGTTCCAGTTCTTCTTCGCGCGCAGCAAGTCTTGCCTCTTCCTGCGCCACTTTATCCATGGCTTCCTTGTATCCGGCGTCATATCCTTCGGCATGACCGTCGTCCCGCGCCTGCGCTTCGATCGCCTTCGCATCTTCCTGCGCCTGCGCGATCAGTGCGTCCGCCTGCGCTTTGGCGTCCTCTACGACCATGTCTGCCTGTTCCTGCAACCTGGCAAGTTCCGCTTTCGCATCTTCCAGTTTGGAATGCGCTGCGCTGCTCTCCGCTTCCGCGTCCCTGTCCCCCATCAGGCCTTCCATCTGATCGGCGTTGAGACCCTCCGTGAATTCTTCGTCGAATTCCTCTTCCGTTTCCGCAAGCTCCGCTTCCATCCGTTCGGTCAGTTCGCGCAACTTTTCCGCGATCATCTCGTTGGAGTCGATCACACGGTTTTCGGATTCATTTTCGATCACATACGCTGATTTTACCAGATTAGACAACGATCTCATCACCTCCGCCACGGGAGATCACGATCTCTGCGGAATCTTCAAGACGCCTGATCGTATTGACGATCTTCTGCTGTGCTTCTTCCACGTCTTTCATACGGACAGGTCCCATGAATTCCATGTCTTCCTTGATCATGACGGCAAGACGCTTGGACAGGTTGTTGAAGATCGCATTCTGAACATCTTCGTTGGCACCTTTGAGCGCAATACCCAGATCGCTGTTGTCCACGTCACGCAGAACTCTCTGGATCGCACGGTCATCAAGCAGCAGGATATCTTCGAATACGAACATCTTTTTGCGGATCTCGTCGGCCAGTTCGGGCTCGTCGATCTCGAGCGTTTCCATGATGTGCTTCTCTGTGCTGCGGTCCACGGTGTTTAAGATCTCGACTACCGAGTCCACGCCACCGATAATGGTGTAATCCTGGTTGACCAGCGAAGAAAGTTTCGTTTCCAAAATCTTTTCGACCTCTTTGATGACATCCGGCGATGTGCGGTCCATCAGGGCGATACGTTTTGCAACATCGGCCTGTCTGTCAGGCGGCAGTGCCGAAATGATCAGCGCAGCCTGTCCGGGGTTCAGATAAGACAGGATCAGGGCGATGGTCTGCGGATGCTCGTCCTGAATAAAGTTCAGGATCTGTGAAGCTTCTGTCTTGCGGATAAACTCGAACGGTTTTACCTGCAGGGAAGCGGTCAGCTTGCCGATCACGTCCAGTGCAGCCTCGGGTCCGAGTGCCTTTTCGAGCAGTTCCTTCGCGTAACCGATACCGCCCTCTGCGATATACTGCTGTGCCAGGCAGATCTGATAGAACTCTTCAATGATCGTTTCCTTGACCTGTGGCGTGATACTTCTCGTATTGGCGATCTCAAGCGTCAGATCTTCGATCTCGTCTTCTTTCAGGTATTTAAAGATCATCGCGGACCGTTCCGGCCCGAGCGCGATCAGAAGGATCGCGGCCTTCTGCACGCCGGCAAAGGCAAGTTCCTGCGTTTCCTTTTTGCCTGCCATAATTAACCCCACTCCTCATTCAGCCAGTTTCTAAGCAGCGCTGCCGCTGCATCCGGATTTTCATCCACGAATTTCTCAACCATCAGGCGCACTTCCGATTTGGCTTCCAGATCGATATCCTCGATCTCTGCTTCCTGTGTTGTCTGCAAAAGCGACTCGACGGAGAGTTCTTCTTCCGCAGCCACTTCCTTGCGCTCTCTTCTGAGAGAACTGATCACAACAAATGCAAGAAGCGCAAGGATCAGCACGATCAGAGCGATCTGTGCGATATCCGCCGCATCCATTGCGGCTCCTGCCTTCTCCTGGAAGATCGGTACATCGTATGCGATGATGGAGATCTTGGCTTCCGGAATACCGGTCGCGTTGGCGACCAGCGTAACCATTTCCGGCGGAACCTCTTTCGGGATCATCTCGGAGTTCTGCAACATGAACTCGTCAAAGGTAATTCCGTCAAGCAATCCCTGCTTCTTCAGTTCCTCTTCTTTGTAGATCACATAATGTGATGCGGTGATGGCGATCGAGGATGCGTCATAAGAGATCGCCCCCGGCGGGATCACGGTATCCGTGATCTTTTCTGCCGGCAGATAGTCCCTGCTTTCTTCCTCGACATTGTAGTTCGAGTTGGTACCGTCTTCGATCACATACGTGTTTTCTTCGGTGTTCGTATCTGTTCCCGGGATACCGCCCGTGCCACCGGTTCCCTGCGCACTGTAGGTATCCTCGTGGGAAAGAACGTTGGTGCCGTTTTCATCGGCCTGTGTATAGGTATGCTCCGTCTGCTTGATCGCGGAGAAATCCATGATCAGGTTCGGAGCGACTTTTACGTCTTCATAGAGATTGGAACCAAGCAACACGGCCGTTACTTCCTGCTTCACGCGCCGCTCTGCTTCCGCCTTGAGCGCGATCTGGTTACTCGTGTTCACGACGTTCGAAGAAGCCTCATCCTCTTCCGCGCCCGAATAGAGCAGATTTCCGTTCGAGTCAATGATCGTGATGTTGGCCGTTGTCTTGTTCCCGACCGCAGTCGCGATGTTCTTGGCAAAATTCTCCGCAACGCCGACGCCCAGTTCCTCGTTCAGATCCAGCATGACGCTCGCGTAGGTCTCTTCTTCCTTGGCAAGCAGCGTGCCGTCATTCTCGGGGATCGATAACGTGACATAAGCCGCATTGACTGCGGCCTGTTCTTTCATGATCTCTTCCAGATGTCGTTCCTGATATAACTTATATGTCTTCTGCTTGTCGGATTCCGTGGTGCTGAAACCTCCGGCAAGCGCTGTCTCAAGGCTGTAACTGTCTGCCGGATAGTTATTGGCGCCCAGCAGGAGCGTCGCCTTGGCCATGTCCTCCTTCTTAACGGAAATGATCAGTCCGTCATCCGTGATCTGATACCCGATCGATTCACCGTCAAGGAGTGCCGTGATCTCCGAGGCGACTTTGGTGGATTCGCAGGTGATCAGCGTCTCATACTGCGGTCTGGTCAGCACCGTGACAAGGATCGCCAAAGCCAGGATCACACCGGCTGCCACACTGATGATGATCGTTTTCTGTTTCGATGTGAACTTGTTCCACCAGTCCAGAATCTTTTGCGGAATCTGTCTGAGTCTCTCCATTAATGCATCCATTGCTTAACCTTTTTCTATACCTGCATCTGCGTGATCTCTTTGTATGCTTCGAGGAATTTGTCGCGCAGGGCCACGGTGTAACTTAACGCCGTCGAAGCCTTGGAAGCTGCGATCGACAGGTCATGTGTGTTCTCGGAAATACCCAGGGCGAATTTGACTTCCTCTTCTTCCCAGTCATTCAGCAGCGCATTGGTGTCCTGCAGATTGCTGAGTGCCGACTGGAACATGGAAGTAAAGCCCTCATCGGTATCGGGAGCAGTCTTCGTGGATGCGGTCTGTGCCGTTCTTGCGACCGCATCGGATGTAACATTCAATAATGAAGATATATCCATTTTAATCCCTTTCTATTACGACGATCTTCCTATATCGAGCCCTTTCATGGCCATGGTCTTGCTGGCGGTAAATGCCGTTGCATTGGCCTCGTAAGCTCTCGTACTGTCTATCATGTTCGTCATTTCCGTAACGATGTTCACGTTCGGATACGTTACATAGCCGTATTCGTCCGCATCGGGATGCGAAGGGTCATAGACCAGTTTCATATCCTCTTTGTGATCCTCATAAACGCCCGAAACCTTGACGCCGTCACCCACATCCATTCCGCGGCTCTTGCGGAAGATCGTGCCGAATTCCGTCGGATTTGTGGTCTTCTCGGTAAATCTCACGACTTTGCGGCGGTACGGTCCGCCGTCTTCCGTTCTCGTGGTATTGGCATTGGCAACGTTCTGGGAAATGATATCCATGCGGTAACGCTGAGCCGTCATACCGGATGCGTTCACGCCAAATGAACTGAATATACTCATCGATACGCCTCCTTATTACCCACCTGTTTATTTGATCACCGTACGCAGATTCTTAAATTCCTGGTCGATACTCTGTACAATGGCATTGTACTTGATCTGGTTCGACGCAAGTTCCACGTTCTCGTTGTCGATATCCACGTTGTTTCCGTCCAGACGATAAGAGAAGCCTGCATAATCCGTATAAACACGCGGCTCAATATGAGAAAGCCTGTTCCGTTCGTTGACGTTCTTGACTTTCTCATCCAGGGATACGTATTTAGACGCCTTCAGTGCATGCTTCAGTTCCGCCTCGAACGAAACGTCCTGGCGCTTGTAATGCGGCGTGTCCACGTTGGCGATGTTGTGTGCGATCGCTTCGTTGCGAAGCCATGCGCCGTCCGCGGCCTTCCCCATCACATTCACATAATCAAATATTCCCGATGTAATCATATACTCCACCTACCTTATTCTATTATAAATAATTATTGAAAAAAGACAAGGATTTTTTGTGAAAAAGCACAACATCAAGTGTGAATAAAGCGCGTTCCATACAACATCATGCTTTTTCGTGATCGTGGCGGTCCCTGCCTTTAAATGCAAAAAACGGACTTATATCGTAAGATACAAGTCCGTTTGTTCCTGGAAAGTCCGTTTTCTCTATTCCATGCAACCGGCAGTCATCTGTTATTCTTCATTGCTTCGATCTCATCAAAGATCACCGGATTCAGCACCTTGATATAGGTTCCTTTCATACCGGATGATCTGGATTCGATCACGCCCGCACTCTCAAATTTACGGAGCGCATTTACGATCACCGATCTCGTGATCCCCACGCGGTCAGCGATCTTGCTCGCAACCAGAATGCCCTCATTTCCGTTCAGTTCTTCAAAGATATGCGTGATCGCTTCCATTTCGGAGAAGGATAATGTCGAGATCGCAGACTTCACGACCTGCAGTTTCCGGCTCTCTTCCGCGCTCTCTTCATTCACCGCACGCATCATTTCCAAACCGACTACCGTTGCGCCATATTCACACAATATTATATCGTCAATTGTGTAGAATTCCTTAACCTTATAGATGAACAATGTACCGAGCCTCTCGCCCGCGATATCGATCGGCGCGACGATCGCCTGGTATCTGGAACACTCTTCCCTGTCGAAACCGAAAGTTTCAAGGTTCACGTTTTCCTTCGTCGAAAGTACGTCCAGCAAACGTTCATTCAGCATCTGGTCGATAAAATCGCCGACGCCGTAATTTAATAGTCCTGTGATCTCCCCGTTCTCTTTCAGCTCGCCTTCGCCAAGGATCTTTCCTTTTCTCGAGATCACAAGTACATTGGATCTTAAGATCTCTTTCAGCACATCACAGATATCATTAAAAACCACTTTACTGGAGCTGTTGTTATGCAGAAGTTTGTTGATCTTTCGCGTTTTATCCAACAACTGAACGCTGCTCATAGTTCTCCTCCGTATAAAGGAATATACTTTGGTCAAATTTTAGCACAATAGTAAAGTTTTATCAATGATTTTCCGACAATTTATGAAAATGTCATTCTTTTTTGTCTGTCATGAATCCGCAGTCCTTGTTGGTACACATCAGCTTGCTGCCTTTCTCCACCATCAGGGAACCGCATTTTTCACAGGGCGTTTCAACCGGTCTGTTCCAGGACATGAAACTGCATTCCGTCCCGCTCTCGCAACCGTAGAACTTCCTGCCCTTTTTGGTCTTCCGGATCACGATCTCCTTCCCGCATTCCGGACACTTGATACCGATCTTTTCCAGATACGGTTTGGTATTGCGGCACTCGGGGAAGCCGGGGCATGCCAGGAATTTCCCGTGCGGGCCGTATTTGATGACCATCCTGCGTCCGCAGAGTTCACAATCCTCATCCGATTCCTCATCCCGGATCGAAACATGTTCCAGTTCCTCTTCCGCCTTGTTCACGGCCTCATCCAGATCCGGATAGAAGTTTTCAATGATCGTCTTCCAATCGACTTCGCCTTCTTCCACTTCGTCAAGGAGCATTTCCAGATTGGCGGTAAAGCCGGTATCCACGATGCTCGGGAAGGCGTCCTTCATCATATTGTTCACGACCTCACCCAGTTCGGTGACGTAAAGATTCTTGTTCTCTTTCGTCACATACCGGCGGGCCTGGATCGTCGTGATCGTCGGCGAATAGGTACTGGGTCTGCCGATGCCGAACTCTTCCATGGCGCTGACAAGAGAAGCTTCCGTAAAATGTGCCGGCGGCTGCGTGAAATGCTGTTTTTCATCCAGTTCCGCCAGGGAGAGTTTTGACTGCTCACTGATCCCGCCAAGGACCACATTGCCTTCCTCGCCTTCTTCGTCATCCACTGTATAGACCTGCATAAACCCGTCAAACAGCGGTTTGGAAGCAGCCACCTGGAAACGGTATTCTCCCGCGCTGATCTTAACGGACGTTGTTTCAAACTTCGCTTCCGTCATACGGGAAGCTACAAAACGCTTCCAGATCAGCTGGTATAATCTGTACTGGTCTTTGGATATAAAATCTTTGATAGATGCCGGGGTGATCTCCACATCACTGGGACGGATCGCTTCGTGCGCATCCTGGATCTTGTTCTTGCCCTTCGCGCTTTCGGCTGGCTTTGCCGCATACTCCGTTCCGTAATTAGATACGATAAAAGTCTCCGCCATCGCCTGTGCTTCTTCCGACACGCGTGTGGAATCGGTTCTTAAGTAACTGATCAGGGCCACCGTTCCGCGTCCCTTGATATCCACGCCTTCGTACAGCTGCTGTGCGATCCGCATCGTTTTCTGCGTGGTAAAATTCAGTTTTTTTCCGGCTTCCTGCTGCAGGGTACTGGTCGTGAACGGAAGCGGCGGTTTCTTTGTTCGCGTCCCTTTTTTCACTTCATCCACAACATATTTAGCCTTCTGCAGTTTATCATGCAACGCTTTCACTTCCGCCTCGGAATGAAGCGTCAGTTTCTTATCTCCCGTTCCCGTAAAGTGTGCAACGAGAGGCTTTTTTTCACCTGCAAGCGCAAGTTTTGCATCCACCGTCCAGTATTCTTCCGGAATGAAAGCGGCGATCTCCTCTTCCCTGTCGCAGATGATCCTGAGTGCGACCGACTGTACTCTGCCGGCGCTCAGTCCCCGTTTGATCTTCGCCCAAAGCAGAGGTGAGATCCTGTAACCCACCATACGGTCCAGCATACGTCTCGCCTGCTGCGCATTGACCAGATCCATGTCGATCGCACGCGCATGCTTCAGCGACTCCTTGACGGCCGATTTTGTGATCTCGTTAAAAGTGATCCTGTAAAACTTTTTATCATCCAGATTCAAAGCCTTGGACAGATGCCAGGAGATCGCTTCCCCTTCGCGGTCCGGGTCAGTTGCGAGATAGATCTTATCTGCTTTCTTCGCGCTCTTGCGCAGAGATGCCAGAATATCTCCTTTCCCGCGGATCGTGATGTACTTCGGTTCATATCCGTGTTCCGTATCGATCCCCAGCTGGCTCTTTGGAAAATCACGTACGTGCCCCTGACTGGCCATGACTTCATAATTGCTTCCGAGAAATTTCTTGATCGTTTTTACCTTTGCAGGCGATTCCACGATCACCAGATTTTTAGCCATTTTCTTCCTCCAGCATTTCCTATCCTGTTGCGCGGACATAATATCCCCTGCCGGTCTCCCGGATGAGCCCCTTAAATTCCAGTTCCGTCAGGATCCGGAGCAGATCCTGATAGGAAAGTCCCGTCCGTTCGAGGATGTCTTCCGTGCTCCGCGCATACAAATCGACACAACTATACACTAATTTTTCTTCGCTTTCAAGTGCCTGTTCGGGTTCCTCATCCAAAACCGCAGTCTGTTTTCCTACGTCGCAGGTCTGCATCTTCTTATTCTCAGCCAGCACATCCAGCACATCTTCCACACACATTGCGGGGCTTGCTCCCGTCTTCCACAGGTTCATGCAGCCGACGCTCATCGGGTCCGTGATGCGTCCCGGAACGACCAGCACTTCCCTGCCCGCATCCAGTGCCATATCCGCTGTGATCAGTGTGCCGCTCTTTGCTTTTGCCTCCACCACGATCACAACATCGCTCAGTCCCGCTATGATCCTGTTGCGGGCCGGAAAATGCCATGCGACGGCTTTCACGCGCGGTCCGTATTCCGAGATAAGACCGCCGTTTCCGGCAAGCAGGCCGTACAGGTTCCGGTTGGCAGGGGGATAACAGATATCCGGTCCGCATCCGAGTACCGCATAGCTCTTTCCGCCGGCTGCCAAAGCCGACTGCTGTGTGATCCCGTCGATCCCGATCGCCATACCGCTGATCACGTTCACGCCGCAGGCTGCCAGTTCCCGTCCGAAGTATTCGGCGCAGAGCCGTCCGTACTCACTGCATTCCCGCGCGCCGATGAGTGCAACGGCCGGTGCCGTCTCATCCGGCAGTTCTCCTTTGACAAACAGCGCAAACGGATAACCGGACGCCTGCAGCAGCCGTTTCGGATACTGCCTGTCATACCAGGGGACAAACCGGATCCCCTCTTCCAGAAGGATCCGCCTCTGCTTTTCATAGTCCCACGTCTTTCTTCTATATATAATATGCTCTGCTCCCTTTTCGCTGACGCCGAGATCCAGCAATTCCCCCTTGTCCATCAGGAACAGGCTCTCACTGCCGCCGGCTTTGTTGCATAGCTGTACGGAGCGGATCCCCGCCTCAGCGCTCATGGCCCACCAGAGATCATATTCTTTGTTTCTTGCCGCCTGCTTCATAAAGATCACACTCCCTTCCATTCCGCCAGAAGATCCGCATACCGGAAATGCAGCGCTTCTATGAGATGTGCTTCCCTGATCGTATCTTCACCATCCAGATCCGCAATGGTCCGCGCCACTTTCAGCACACGGTAATAGCCTCTTGCGGAAAGCCGGTACGTTTCAAACGACCGTTCCATGATCTTTTCGCAACCGCCATCCAGCCGGCAGTAAGTTTCGATCTGCTCCCTGCTCATGCGCGCGTTAAACTGTGCGCGTTTAAAACGCGCAAACTGGATCTCCTGTGCATTTGCCACACGTTTTCTGACCGTTTCCGAATCTTCCTGTCTCTTATCCGAGATCAGTTCCTCATAAGCCACATTCCTCACTTCGATACAGATATCGATCCGGTCCATGAGGGGTTTTGACAAACGTTCCAGATACCTTCTACGCTGGGTGCTTGTGCAGTTGCAGCGTTTCCTGTCAGGGTATGCGCCGCAGGGGCAGGGGTTCATGGCACCGACCAGCATGAAATCGGCAGGATAGGTATAACTGCCGCTGCTCCTGTTGATCCTGATCTCTCTATCTTCCAGCGGCTGCCTTAAACATTCCAGCGCATCCCGTTTGAATTCCGGCATTTCATCCAGGAACAGGACTCCTTTATGCGCCAGTGCGATCAGTCCTCCGCGCGGATAGATCCCGCCGCCCGTCATGGCCACTTCCGTTACCGTATGATGCGGGGAGACAAACGGCCTTTCCCGCATCAGCCCGCATCCTTCCTGCAATTGCCCGGCAACGGAATAGATGGAAGAAACCTCCAGGCATTCCTCCGTATTGAGGGGCGGGAGGATCGAGGGCAGGCATTTGGAAAGCATGCTTTTCCCGGCCCCCGGTTCCCCGATCATGACAATATTATGTAAACCCGCTGCGGCGATCTCGAGACCTCTTCTTGCGATCGGCTGTCCCTGTACATATTTAAGGTCATATTCGTACGCGGGTGATTTTGACGAAAGATCAACATCCTGCTTGCAGCAGTGGATCCGTTCCGTTCCCGTAAGATGGTTCATAAGTGTATGCAGGCTGCTTACCGGATACACTTCCATATCTTCGGCAAGAACCGCCTCTGCTGCATTTGCCGCAGGAACAAAGCACCTTTGAAAACCTGCTTTCTTCGCACACAGCGCAAGCGGCAGGACCCCGTTGATCGAAGTGACCGCTCCGCTTAAGTTCAGTTCGCCGAAGAAGACCGCCTTTTCCGTTGCTTCCTGCGGGATCTGCCCCATCGCCTGCAGGATCGCAACCGCCATCGGCAGATCGAACCCCGTGCCGTATTTCCGGATATTGGCCGGCGACAGATTCAGAGTGATCCTGCGAAGCGGCATCGGGAAGCCGCAGTTTTTGATCGCCATCCTGACGCGTTCCCTTGCCTCCTTCACTTCACTGCCAAGAAACCCGACAAGTTCCATGCCGGGCATACCGTCAGAAATATCTGCCTCAACCTGCACGATCTGTCCGGTCAGACAATGCAGGAGTGCAGAATAGACAACACAAACCATACATCCTCCTTTTAAGCATGATGAATGGGAATACAATAGGGATTTGTATTCAGATATGAAAAATATGAGACTATATCATTATAGACACTATGCGTTCAATTTGTCAATGGTAGACATATCCATCACATAGCGGTTGTCGAGCGTCTTCATGATGTCTTTGACTTCCAGGTCGCCGTAGAGTCCCTTTTGTGCCAGATTCACAATGGAATTGTCGGAGAAGCACAGCACCATGGGTCTTAATACATCTTCATCATTGGCCTGCACGACCAGACCTTTTTCACCGTTGGAGAGTTCCACACAGCAGCCGTTGGAAAGGAAATTCACGCTTTGGATCAGCGCATCGACCGCCTGCGGATCATACATCTCCGGGTGGTTGATCAGATGCTTGAGCGTTGCGATCTCGGATTTGGGCTCCATGTAATTACTCATGGCCGTCAGCTTATCGTAATCATTGGCGACCACCAGGATCCTGGAACCGAGCACAAGTTTGGAGACAGTCTTTTCGCCTCTCTCAAAAGCGTCATATTCACTGAATGCCTGCGAGACCATCCGTTTGATGTTCGGGGTGGCCGCAAACGCATCTTCCGAAAGGCGCACACCGTCTTTTTCAAAGCGTTTCATCTCGTACTTGTCTTCCGGTGTACGGTCTGTCTTGTCCAAAAGGGATTTGGGAATGTTCAGTTTGCCGATATCGTGGATCAGGGCGGCAATGATCAGATCCCTGTGTTCCTCAAAGCGCAGCCCCATCTTATGCCCGATCATGGCACAGAGGATCGCCACATTCAGGGAATGCTTGTATATGAAATCTTCTTTGCTTCTAAGGTTCTGTACAAAATTGATCTTATGGGATAAGCGTCCGTATTCCTTCAGAATGTTCTCGGCAAAGGGCACCATCTTGGATTGTCTGCCGTGCTGCAGGATATACTGCAGTTCGTCCGCGATCGTAAAGACAGCGACCGCCTGGAAACGTTCAAAAGCGATATCGTCGGACGTCATGGGCGGCAGCGGTTCTGCCGGCTCCAAAATATAGATCCCGATCAGTCCGAAGTTCTTGACCGAAGCGATACCCTGTGTCGTCAGCTTGGAATCGCGCTCATAAAGCAAAACGCCTTTTTTGTTGTAGATCGGCTTTGCAAGCCGCATCCCGATCTTCAGATCCTCTGTTTTGATAAACTGCATACACCCTCCCCCGCATTCAGCAGCAAGTCATCTCATCCTGACTGCTCAATAATGCTCCTTCATAAACTCCTCAAACATCTCCAGCGTAACCGGTCTGGAATAATAATATCCCTGTGCGATATCGCAGCCTGCGTCCGTTAAGAATTTCAGCTGCTCTTCTGTTTCAACGCCCTCCGCGATCACCATCAGGCCCAGTTCCTTGGCCATCTTCACGGAAGCTTCCACAATGATCTTGCCTCTCGACGTGGACATGATCTCATCCAGGAAGAACCGGTCGATCTTCAGCGTATCGACGGGTGCCTTCCTGAGCATGTTCAGCGAAGAATAACCGGAACCGAAATCATCCATCTGGATCCTGAATCCGCTCTTCTTTAACTGTTCCATCTGTTCAAACAGTTCTTCGACATCGTCCACGAACAGGTTCTCCGTGATCTCCAGTTCCAGTTTTTCCGGCGTGATCCCGTAGCGTTTCACGAGTTCCGTCAGGATGCCGGCCAGATCGGATTCCGTTACATGCGCTCTCGACACGTTCACGGAGATCGGGATATCGATCCCGCGTTTCTGAAGATCCGCCAGATACTTGCACGCTTCTTCCCACATGAAGCGGTCCAGTCTCGTGATGAATCCGTTGCTCTCAAACAGCGGCAGGAACTGTGCGGGAACCATGACGCCCTTGATCGGGTGTTCCCAGCGGACAAGTGCTTCCGCACCGCATAACTTTCCGGTCTTCACATTGATCTGCGGCTGCAGGTACATCATGAATTCATGATGATGCAGCGCCATTTCCATTTCTTCCTCAATCTCGGCCTGCTCGCGCATCTTCAGCCGGATCACGTCATCATAGACCGCATAATTCGTAAAGATCGAACCCTTGGCCTGTCTCTTGACGGTACGTGCCCTGTCGCACATCAGACGGATCGGCAGGGACTTGTCCGTAACTTTGTAGATACCGAATACAATGGAGACGCCCTGCGGCAGCCCGTCATTGTCACGCATACGCACGGTCAGCGTATTGATAAAGTTCAAAATATCCTGTTCGCTGTGGTATTCCATCAGGACCGTGAACGTATCCCCCTGGTACCGTTTTGCCAGGCTGTTCTTCGGCATGATCTCGCGGATGCTCTTACCCATATAGGCAAGGCAGCGGTTACCGATCTCGATCCCGAACTTATCGTTGATCAGACGGAACTTCTCGATATCAATGGAAAGCACGGCGTAGAGCGCTTCTTCATTGAGATGGATCATTTCCGTTGCTTTTCTGTAGAAGGCTTCCGCATTGTACAGTCCTGTCATGGAATCGAAGTCGGCACGGTATTCCATCTCGGCCTTGATCTCCATTTCCGTATTGACATTCTGGAACGTTCCGAGATATCTGACCGGACGGTTGTCAAGGCCGCGCAGCGGCTGTACGTAAACCGTGTACCATACCGGCGTGTCGTATTTGTTATACAGTCTGACAGTGACTTTCTGCGTCTGCTGCGTCTTCTCGATCTCTTCAATGAACTGGTCGAACTTGTCCTGATCGCCCGGATGGCAGGTCAGGGAACGGAGCAGCGCCCAGGGGCCGGACAGCGCACTGTGGTCAACCTTGAACACCTCATCAAAGGTCGCGCACAGATAATAGGAATCATCCGCCACATTGTATTCGTACACGAGAATACCGATCATCTCGTTGACATTTTCATTCCGCTCGAAATTCAGCGCCATTTCCTGTGCGATGTCACTCTTCTGGCGCATGATCTCGTATTTGATCTTGGTCTCCGCCTCGGCGATACTCTGTAATTTAAAATCATGGATCGGCTGTGCAACGATGATCGCTCTCATCTGCGCCTCTTCCTCTGATTCTTCCTGCTTGATGAAAGTCGAATAGATATTGTACCAGCGGTATTCGTTGTCCAGCGTCTTCAGTCTGGCTTCCCTGCAGATCGAACGCTTGCCGACCCGGAACTCCTGCTTCAGATACTTCGGATCGACCGCCTCGAGGAAGGCATTGACATCTTCCGGGCAGACCACATGGGTGACAAAATAATCCCTGAGCCGCTTGAAATTATCAATACGCATATCCATGACGGAATTGATGTTGTCCTCTTTCATGCGGATGCAGGTATTCTTCAGGATATCCACATCCCAGATGATGTCCGTCATCATATACAGCGCGCTCTGGATGCGGATCTCGCTCTCGTCGAGCGCTGCGATCTGATTCTCTATGTTCTCCTTGACGGAAGCAACGATATAGATATGCTTGCCGTTACGAAGCGTGATCTGTGTGGTACGCATCGGGATGACCGTGCGCAGGGACGTCGAATAGACATTGCTGTCAACGCTGCCTTTCTTCGCATCCATATCCTTTAAGGGGCAGTCCGGACAGGGTTCCGCATAGCCTTTGTTCTGGATATAGCAAAGCCCGCAGTTCGTATTTCCGAGACGCTCCTGCAGAACGGAATTGCGGTATAACAGCTGATAGTTCTCATCCACGGCGTAAGCCCAGGTACACATCGGATCGAGCAGATTGCGTACCAGTTCCATCTCTTTCGTGGAAAGGACCGGATTGACGCTTGTGTCGATCCGCTCGGAATCGCCTGTGTAGAGCACATACGTGTCCTTGCCGGAACGTTTCGCATCATTCAGGGCCTCCACTGCCTTCTTCAGCAGCTGGTCCGCCGCCTTTTCCTTAACATCCAGTGCGGAGATACCGATGCTGACGGTCAGTCCGCCGCTGTTTTCGATATCACTGAAGACATCCTTGACAGCCTGCCTTAAATAAGCCGCTCTTTCTAACAGGATGCTGACCGAATGCACGCCCTTCATGGAAATACCGAAACGGTCCTCCGACAGCCTGCCGATCATATCCGAGCTTCGGAATGCACGTTTTAAGATCTTGGAGATCTCCAGAACGGCGCCGTCCCCGCTGACCTCGCCGTGCGTTTCTCCCCACTCCTCATAATCGTCCACATCGACGAGCATCATGTTCGGGATCACATCCGAAGGCACGCCGGCGACATATGCATCGACCGATTCCATGAATACGGTATCTTTCAGAAGATGCGTCAGTTCGTCACGTTCCTTGGATTCTTCTTCATTGCGTCTTTTGGTCTCATCATCGATATAGGTCAGGGTACCGAACAGCGTGACCGGTTTCCCGTTGTCGTCAAGCTGTGCCCTGCCCTTCAGCTGGTACCATCTGTAATCCCCGTTAAAATCAAGAAAGCGCACATATTCCATGCGCACTTTACCTGCATTTTTCGCAGAAGAAAAGAAGGCGATCGCAGATTTCACATCATCTGCATGCACCTTCCCTCTGGTGATCAGATTTTCAACAAAAGCAGAGATATTCTGGGAGATCGGGATATATTTGGTCAGATTATCAGAAAACCGGATCGCGTCTCCGGCAATATCATATTCAAAGACGATGGTGTCGTTTAAGTCAACGGCATTCTGAAACAGATCTTCGCTCAGTTTGTGCATGAAATCCCCCCACATGTTACAACTACTGTTATTTTATCAAATTTGCCACAAAATAACAAGAAAAATCCGTCAGATTCCGAATATGAAAAAACATGTAGCAGGGTCTCATCGGAGCAACTCAGACAAACCGCGAAAAAACGTAGTTTCCGAAGTCGGTCCCCTTCTCAGTCAGGAACAGTTTTCCATCCGCCTTGTCAAGCAGTCCCTGCGCGATCAGCCTGTCGATCTCCTCCCCGTATATATCGGTGAGTTCTGTACCGAACATATCGTAAAAATCACGTTCCGATACACCGCGCATCATCCTGAGGCCCAAAAACATGCATTCGGACATCGCATCCCGCTCACTAAGTACCGTGATCTCCTCGCGGTGATCAGGGTCTGCCAGATAGACGGCAAGGTCCCTTGTCATACGGTAGCGCACGCCCCTGTTAAGTGAAGCCGCTCCCAAACCGAACCCCAGGTAATCCTGCCCGGTCCAGTAGGAACTGTTGTGCCTGCTCTCATAGCCGGGCTTGGCGAAATTGGAGATCTCATAATGCACGTAGCCCCGGTCCGCCAGATAGTCCCTTGTCAGGTAGTAAAGCTGCCGTTCTGTCTCCTCATCCGGAAGGATGTCCGCATCTGTGCCGGGATCCGCATAGCGTTCATAAAACGGTGTCCCCTCTTCGAGGATCAGGCTGTAAGCGGATACATGCTCCGGGTAAAGATCGCATACGCAGGACAGGGAATGCATAAGTTCAGAGGCATCCTGCCCGGGAAGTGCCGTCATCAGATCCACACTGATATTGTCAAAGCCGGCGTCCCTTGCACCGTGAAAGGTCTTCAGGAAATCCGCATAGGTATGGATCCTGCCAAGCAGTTTCAGTTCATCTTCGTTTGCGGACTGCAGGCCGATGCTCAGCCGGTTGATCCCGGCTTCCCGGTAGATCTTAAAATGTTCCGGTCCCACTGTACCGGGATTCACTTCGATCGTGATCTCGGCATCTCCTGAAATGTCAAACCGGTCTTTTAGTTTACATAATATTTTATCGATCCACTCCGGACCGATCACGCTTGGCGTCCCGCCGCCTATATAAACAGACGCCACGGGCCTTGGATCGTCCGTCGCGTCTATCTGTTTACATAATGCATTTACATAATTTTTATGTGTGTCTGCATCCGCCGGAAAGGAAAGAAAATCGCAATAAGCGCATTTTCTCAGACAAAAAGGGATATGCACATACAGTCCGGTCTTCTCACTATGTTTCATCGAGTTTCAGCACACTCATGAAAGCCTTCTGCGGGATCTCCACATTTCCGATCTGCCGCATCCGCTTCTTACCTTCCTTCTGTTTTTCCAGCAGTTTCTTCTTTCGTGTGATATCACCGCCGTAACACTTGGCCAGCACGTCTTTGCGCACCGCTTTTACGGTCTCCCTGGCGATGATCTTGGAACCGATCGCTGCCTGGATCGGGATCTCAAAGAGGTGTCTCGGGATCTCTTCCTTCAGTTTTTCACACATCTTCCGCCCTCTCTCATAGGCCGATGCCGCATGTACGATAAAGGACAGGGCGTCCACTTCCTCATGGTTGATCAGGATATCCAGTTTCACAAGGTCGCTCTTCTCATACCCCTTCATGTCATAGTCAAAGGAGGCATACCCGCGGGACCGTGATTTTAAGGCATCAAAGAAATCATAAATGATCTCGTTGAGCGGCAGCTCGTATTTCAGCAGGGCTCTGGTCTCTTCCATGTATTCCATGCTGATATAGCGGCCTCTTCTCTCCTGACAGAGTTCCATGATCGGTCCGACAAAATCCTTGGTGACCATGATCTCAGCCGACACGACGGGTTCTTCCATATATTCGATCTCCGAAGGATCCGGCAGGTTGGTCGGATTGGTCAGGTCGATCACCGTCCCGTCTGTCTTATGTACTTTATATACAACGGACGGGGCCGTTGTGACCAGGTCCAGATTGTACTCTCTCTCAAGCCTTTCCTGCACGACTTCCAGATGCAGCAGTCCCAGGAAGCCGCAACGGAATCCGAAGCCGAGCGCCACGCTTGTCTCCGGTTCATAATTGAGCGAAGCATCATTTAACTGCAGTTTTTCCAGCGCATCCCGAAGATCCGGGTACTTGGCTCCGTCAGCCGGATAAACGCCGCAAAAGACCATGGACTGCACCTTCTTATAACCGGGCAGGGCCTCCTTGCAGGGATTCTCCGCATTTGTGACTGTATCGCCGACTGCCGTGTCGCGCACGTTTTTGATACTGGCCGTCAGGTAGCCGACCATGCCGGCACTCAGCTCGTCGCAGGGAATGAACTGGCCTGCCCCGAACGTTCCGACTTCGACCACCTCGCAGACTGCGCCGGTCGCCATCATTTTAATGGGTGTTCCTCTCGAAACGCGACCGTCCATCAGACGGCAGAACACGATCACGCCTTTATAGGAATCATAGATTGAATCAAAGATCAGCGCTTTCAGGGGCGCATCCGGATCGCCTTTTGGTGCCGGGATCTTTTCAACGATCGCTTCGAGCACTTCCTCTATACCGATCCCGACCTTGGCGGAAATGCGCGGAGCATCCTGCGCCTCGATCCCGATCACATCCTCGATCTCGTTGGCCACGCGGTCCGGTTCCGCACTCGGCAGGTCTATCTTGTTGATAACGGGAAATACGTCCAGATCATGGTCCAGAGCCAAATAAACATTGGCGAGCGTCTGTGCCTCGATCCCCTGTGCCGCATCCACGACAAGGATCGCGCCGTCACAGGCCGCCAGCGATCTGCTGACCTCGTAGTTAAAATCAACATGGCCCGGTGTGTCGATCAGGTTGAAGATATATTCTTCACCGTCTTTTGCCTTATATACCGTACGGACGGCCTGGGATTTGATCGTGATCCCTCTCTCCCGCTCCAGGTCCATGTTATCAAGGACCTGCGCCTGCATTTCGCGGCTGGTCAGAAGGCCGGTACTTTCGATGATCCGGTCCGCCAGCGTTGATTTTCCGTGATCGATATGTGCAATGATGCAGAAATTCCGGATTTTACTGCGATCCATAACTGCCATCTCCTGTATGAACTGATTTGATATCACGTCAAAGTATATGGGAAATCCGCGCATTTTGCAAGAAAAAGTATTGACAAGGCCGCAAAGTTCTACTAGACTATATGAGTGTGTCGATTTCGAGACGTCCGTGTCCGGACTCGAAACGGCCCTCTGGAGGACCGGATGGTCCTTACGCTAGGAATGGGAGGTGTAAAGCGTGGCTAACATTAAATCGGCGAAAAAGAGAATTCTTGTGATCAATAAAAAGACCGAACGCAACAAAGCGATCAGGTCCAAAGTTAAGACTTATATCAAGCGCGTATATGCTGCTATCGACGAGAATAATAAAGAAGCTGCAAATGCTGCTCTTACGGAAGCCATTTCCGAGCTCAGCAAAGCTGCATCCAAGGGTGTTTACCATAAGAGTACAGCATCCAGAAAGATTTCCCGTATGACGAAAGCAGTGAATGCGATTCAGTAAACAGGAAAATAAATCAGAACCGGCTCATACCGTCATGTGAGCCGGTTCTTTTTTTGTCTTTTGCTCTAATTATTCGTCTTCTTCCGTATCTTTGGCGGCACTGTCCTGTGCGGCCGTATTGGAAATCTCCCGGACGGTGGATTCGCGCTGCATCTCTTCCTCCAGCTCCGCCTCCTCACCGAGTTCCGTCGGTGCTTTCTCCGGATTCATCTCAAACGGATAAACGATCTCAAACGCAGCCCGCAGGTTGTCAAGCATCCGCATCATATGCAGGATCGTATCGTGCGGCAGTTCCGGGCATTCCAGCATGCGGTTCTGAATGGACCGGATCGATGAGATGATCTCATATTCATAGCCCGTGACCTGATAGGGCGCCGCATATTCGGCAATGATCTTGCGCTCCAGATTGTAGACCCGGATCGCTTCGAAATTCACGATATTCTCGATCTCTATGAAGCCGTTCGTCCCGTAGATCATGGCTCTGCGGTCCGTTTCCGCAAGCATCGTCACAAACAGGTCCGCCATCCGTCCGTCGCGGTAGGTCAGCATGATCGTTTCCTGTGCATCCACCCCCGTCTCCAGTTTGGTGCAGGCGGCTGAGATGCTTTTCAGTTCATCGCCAAAGACCATCGATGCAAAATGCAGTGCATAGCAGCCAAGGTCGAGCAGCGCACCGCCCGCGAGTTCCGGCCGTCTTAACCGGTCCTTGTTCTCAAGCGGATAACCGACATTTGCATGTAAGGATGTGATCCTGCCGATCAGGTTGGAAGCGATCACTTCGCGGATCGTATCCACGAGCGGCATGTATCTGCTCCACATGGCTTCCGTCAGAAAAAGACCTCTCTCTTCCGCCATGCGAAGGACTTCCTCTGCCTGCGTGGCATTGGCCGTGAACGGTTTTTCAACGATCACGTGTTTCCCGTGTTCGAGACACATCTTGATGTGTTCATAATGATGGGAATGCGGGGTTGCAATATAGACAAGCTCCACATACTCATCATTCAGCATATCCAGATAGGAACCGTAGGCCCGCCTGAATCCGTACTTATCCGCAAAAGCCTGTGCACGCGGAAGATCCCTTGCCGCCACGGCATAACAGTTCGCTTCTTTGAGCGGCTGCAGGGTCATCGCCATTTTGGCAGCGATCTCTCCCGCTCCGAGAATGGCAACATTCATCCCTTATCCTTTCTCTCCACCGTGTTGTTCTTCACACGCATGCCTTCCATGTCTTTGATAAACTGGGAAAACTTGGAATACTTGTAATTACGGATATTGAAATTCGGGATCCTGCGCTCCAGTTTCTGTTTCAGTTCCGGCAGTCCCATCTTGTGGTCTTTGGCCTTTGAGACAATATCGATCGCGATCTTCTCCACGTCTTCCTTGGGTACTTCGGATTCGGCCAACGTCACCAGGATGTTGTTCCCGTGCTGCTCAAGACGCAGCGCCTTCATGCTGTCCAGGAATTTGGAAAGTTTGGAATATCCGTAGTTTCGTACGTCAAAATCAGCATGCCGGTTGCTCAGTTTATTGCCGAGTTCACCGACCGTTGTTTCTTTATCATTTGCATCATTGTCGGCAATGATCTTGAAGATCGTCTCTTCCACTTCCTCGCGGCTGATCTCCGGATTCTGGTCTTCTTCTTCCGCCAGTACTTCCAGATATTTGAACAGGGAACAGCTGGTACGGAAGGCTTCCACCGTTTTCTTCTCGCCCATGCCGATCACGAGCATACCGGATTCCCTGAGCCGGCTTGCAAGCCTTGTGAAATCGGAATCGGATGAAACGATACAGAAGCCGTCCACTTTTCCGGAATACAGGATATCCATCGCGTCGATGATCATCGCGGAGTCCGTGGAATTCTTGCCCTGTGTATAGCCGTACTGCTGGACCGGCGTGATCGCGTTCTTCAGCATGATGTCTTTCCAGCCGGAACCCGTCCTGCTCGCCCAGTCTCCGTATGCACGTTTATATGTTGCGATGCCGTAGTTGGAGATCTCATCGAAAATGTACTTCACGTATTTGGGGGAGACATTCTCGGAATCGATCAATACTGCCATGCGGCGTTCGTTTTCCATAAGTTACCTCATTGTTTGCGATAGATTGATTGCAGCAAAACCGTCTTCAGTGCTTCGGGATCAGTTTCTCCGTGCCGCCCATGTAAGGACGAAGGACTTCCGGAATGTTGACGCTGCCGTCTGCATTCAAGTTGTTCTCCAGGAACGCGATCAGCATACGGGGCGGTGCCACAACCGTATTGTTCAGGGTATGCGCGAAGTATTTGCCGTCCTTTCCGTTTACACGGATCTTAAGTCTTCTGGCCTGCGCATCACCGAGGTTCGAGCAGGAACCGACTTCGAAATATTTCTTCTGTCTCGGGCTCCAAGCCTCGACGTCAAATGATTTTACCTTCAGATCGGCGAGGTCACCGGAGCAGCACTCGAGCGTGCGGACCGGGATGTCCATGGAACGGAACAGATCCACGGTGTTCTGCCAGAGTTTGTCAAACCACATCGGGCTCTCATCCGGATGGCAGACAACGATCATTTCCTGTTTCTCGAACTGATGGATACGGTATACGCCGCGTTCCTCGATACCGTGCGCACCCTTTTCCTTACGGAAGCAGGGAGAATAACTGGTTAAGGTCTTCGGCAGTTCTTCTTCCTGAATGATCGTATCGATGAATTTACCGATCATGGAATGTTCACTGGTACCGATCAGATAGAGATCCTCTCCTTCGATCTTATACATCATGGCATCCATTTCCGCGAAGCTCATTACGCCTGTTACAACGTTGCTGCGGATCATGAAAGGCGGCACACAGTAGGTGAAGCCTCTGTTGATCATGAAATCACGGGCATAAGCGATCACTGCCGAGTGCAGTCTTGCGATATCGCCCATCAGATAGTAGAAACCGTTGCCGGCAACACGGCCTGCGGCATCCAGATCGATCCCGTCAAAGCGCTCCATGATCTCCGTATGGTACGGGATCTCGAAATCAGGTACAACGGGATCGCCGTATTTCGTTACTTCCACGTTTTCGGAATCATCCTTTCCGATCGGTACGGACGGGTCGATGATGTTGGGAAGCGTCATCATGATCTTTGTGACTTTTTCCGCAAGTTCCGCCTCCGTTTCTTCAAGGCGCGCCAGACGCTCCGAATTCTGTGTGACCTGTTTCTTTACTTCTTCTGCTTCCGCTTTCTTACCCTGCGCCATCAGCGCACCGATCTGCTTACTGATCTTGTTGCGGTTTGCACGAAGATCGTCCGCTTCCTGCTTGGCTCTTCTGCTCTCTTCATCGAGCGCGATGACTTCATCCACGAGCGGCAGTTTTTCCTCCTGGAATTTATTGCGAAGATTCTGTTTTACGATCTCAGGGTTCTCCCTGACAAATCTCATGTCTAACATGATTTTCCTCCCGAAACTGTTTTCCATGCTCTGTTTGCAGGTCCTGACGGGCCGCAAAAAAAGAGCATACACTTCTTATGAGTATATACTCTTTGTCTGTTATTCGCAAGTAAAACGCTACGCGTGCTCTAGGGACTTTTTTCCTGCAGGAATGCATCCTTGAGCGACTGTCTGTAAAGCTCGCGGATCTGCTTTCTGATACGCTGGTAGAGCATCTCCCAGTCGATAGGTTTTAACACCACATCAAGCGCCCCGAGATCAAATACCTCCTGCACTTCCTTCATCTCATAATCACAGGCAAAAAAGACAAACGGCAGACCGGACAGGTAGGAACGGTCTCTGATCTTCTTCATCAGTTGCACGCCATGATCCATCTTTCCACTCATATCCACGATCGAAAGATCGATCTTCGTACAGTCTTTGCGCAGGATCTTAAGAAACGTCTCCTCATCGTATACGGTCCGGATGGTGCAGATCGACTGCATATATCTGACGAATTCCTTGGATTCGATATCCGACTTGGCAAAATAGAGGATCGTCGGCTGCCTCTGTTCGATCACATGTGCGACATCCTCCGTACCCCTGTCCAGTTTTTCGGAAAACTCACTCTCCGGAAGCGGCCTGTAGAAATAATATCCCTGAATGTTATCACATTCCATGCTGAAGAGCAGTTCATACTGGCTTTCCGTTTCCACGCCTTCCGCCACGACTTCCATATGGATCGATTTTGCCATCTGGATAATGGAATAGAGGATCGTGCCTGCCTTATCCGATGTCTCCAAATGATCCATGAAACGCATATCGATCTTCAGGATATCCGCACTGACATCCTTCAGCATGTTCAGCGAAGAAAAACCGCTGCCGAAATCATCCATCAGCACCTTAAATCCTGAATTCTGGAAGGTCGCGATGATCTCTGTCAGTTCCTGCGGCCGGTCCATGTAGGCACTTTCGGTGATCTCGATCTTTAAGCACTCCGGCGTCAGATCGTATTTGGTAAGCAGCGCACAGATATCCTCGTTCAGATGCCTGTTCCTGAAATCCACACGCGAGAGGTTCACGGAAACCGGTACGACCGGCTTTCCTTCCTGTTTCCGCCTGCTTAAATATTTGCAGACTTCCTCGCACACATACAGGTCCAGGCTGGATACAAAGCCGTTCTTTTCAAAGACCGGGACAAACTCGCCGGGCGGCACGATCGTGCCGTCTGCTTTTTTCCAGCGCACCAGTGCTTCCGCGGATACGATCTGCCTGCTTCTCACGTTGATGATCGGCTGGTACATGACAAAGAATTCATGCCCAGCAAGGGCCCCGTCCACATCGCGCATCATCTGCTGCTCCGTCAGATAGGCTTCCCGCATTCCCTCGGTAAAGAAAGACGTCCGCGTCATGTAGCTTTCCTTGATCGGATGAAGCGCCATGCCGGCGCGGTCACACATCAGTTTCACTTCCTCCGAGGCATTTTCCACCGCATAGAATCCGGCATGGATCTGGATCGGATACTGCACGGAATACCAGGGTGTTCTGCCAAAGAGCAGGTCATCGATCTCTTTTTCATGCGCATCCAGGAATTCCTGCTTGCAGCAGGTCACAAAATGGTCGGCTTCGAGCCGCCCCTGCGTGCCGTTCCCTGCGAAGAACTCCTTCATGAAGGAGCCGAAATCACGGATGATCTGATCACCGACAGCGCTGCCGTACAGCTCGTTCACGGCCTTGAACCTGTCGAAATTCCACTGCGCGATCACAAATTTATCTTTGGGATTTTCCTGTAATAATCCGGAAGTGATACTGTAAAAGGATTCTTTATTGTAAAGGCCCGAAAGCGGGTCCAGTTTGAACCGGTGTTCATAGTTGGAAAGCCGCATCTGCAGTTCTTCATTGATCTCTTCCGCATCCGATACGGCGACCAGATACTGTCTGATCCCGGAAGAGATCACACTCGTCCGGATATCGAGGACCATGCTCCTGACCGAGCCGTCCTTCCTGAGTACCTGCATGGTCGTTACGACATCTTTTTCCCGGTCAAAGCAGTCCCGTAGCCGCTCACGGTCAGATTCCACCACATAGGAAAAGACGCTCTTCTTCAGGGCATTGATGGCTTCATTTGCCGCATAACCAAACATCCCGGCCAGTTTTCTGTTGGCAAATGCGATCTTATACCGATCACGTTTTTGCACAACACAAAAGCCGCCGGGAATCATTTCCATGCAGTCGTAGAGCGTTTGTTCGATCACGGGTATTCCGGTCCGTCTGGCCATAAGCTACCTCATGATTCATACTCCCCTTCATACGTTGACACGGGCTTAAAACAAACCTCAAACCGATGTTAACATATATTAAAATTTTACCACGGGAGGCACATAATTGCAACTACAACATAGGGTGTCTGTATTCTGATTTCTGACAATTTATCCTTCCAGTTCCTCGATCTCCGCATGAAACTGCTGCAGGGATTTCACGTTTCCTCTCGTCTCTTTCATGGCGCGGATACCGGCGATCGAAGCCTTGGCAGCCGCCATGGTGGAAACATACGGGATACGTGCCTTGATCACGCCCTTGCGGATATAGGAATCGTCCATGGCCCCCTTCTTGTCATCCGGTGTATTGATGACGAGGGAAACCTGGTTGTTCGTAATGGCATCGAGCACATTCGGTCTGCCCTGCTGCAGTTTGAAGATCTTTTTGCAGGGGATCCCCGCTTCCACGATCATATCGCAGGTCCCGCCCGTTGCGATCAGATCAAAACCGCAGTCATAAAAGCCTTTTGCAACTTCCACCAGATCCTTTTTGTCATTGTCGTTGACACTGATCAGCACCGTGCCTGACAGCGGAAGCTTTGTCTGTGTCCCTTCCTGTGCCTTATAGAAGGCTTCGCCAAAATCAGCCGCCATACCGAGTACTTCGCCGGTGGAACGCATCTCGGGCCCGAGAAGCGGGTCGACTTCCTGGAACATGTTGAACGGGAAGACCGCTTCCTTGACGCCGCAGTGGTTGAATTTCTGCCGCTTCAGCGAAGGGATCGGCGAAGGTCTGCCGGTCAGTTCGGAAGTGATCACTTCCGTTGCAAGCGGCACCATCCGGATATTGCAGACTTTGGATACAAGCGGTACCGTACGGCTTGCCCTGGGATTTGCTTCAAGCACATAGATCTTGTCATTCTCGATCGCATACTGCATGTTCATGAGTCCGCGCACATGCATTTCCCTTGCGATCTTCATCGTATATTCACGGATCAGTTCCACGTTTTTCTCTGAAATGTTCTTGGACGGGAGCACACAGGCACTGTCACCCGAATGTACGCCGGCCAGTTCGATATGCTCCATGACGGCCGGTACAAATACCTGTTCCCCGTCAGAGATCGCATCCGCTTCACACTCCATCGCATTCTGCAGGAAACGGTCGATAAGGATCGGACGGTCCGGTGTGACGCCGACAGCCGCAGCCATATAAACGCGCATGTGTTCATCGTCATGTACCACTTCCATCCCGCGTCCGCCAAGCACATAGGAAGGACGCACCATGACCGGATAACCGATCCTGCCTGCGATCTCAATGGCTTCTTCCACATTGACAGCCATGCCCGATTCCGGCATCGGTATCCCGAGTTTATCCATCATGGCACGGAACAGATCCCTGTCTTCTGCCATATCGATCGTCTCCGGCGTGGTTCCTAAGATATTGACGCCGTTCTTTTTCAGGGAAGCCGCCAGATTTAAGGGCGTCTGTCCGCCAAACTGTGCGATCACGCCAAGCGGTTTTTCCTTGTCATGGATCGAAAGCACATCTTCCAGTGTCAGCGGCTCAAAATACAGTTTGTCCGAAGTATCATAATCCGTCGATACCGTTTCAGGATTACAGTTGACGATGATGGTTTCAAAACCGAGTTTTTTAAGAGCCTTAGCCGCATGCACGCAGCAGTAGTCAAATTCGATACCCTGGCCGATCCTGTTCGGGCCGCCGCCAAGGATCATGATCTTCTTCGGATTGCCGGATACGGGTGCATCGGTATCCAGGTTGTAGGATGAATAATAGTAGGCGCTGTCCTGCGTCCCGCTGACATGAACGCCTTCCCATCTTTCAACGATCCCGGCATCCAGTCTTGCACTACGGATCTCATCTTCACTGACATCCAGCAGCATGCCGAGATAACGGTCCGAAAAGCCGTCCTGTTTTGCCTGCTTTAAAACATCCGCAGGCGGAACGCTGCCTTTATATTTCAGAAGCGCCTCTTCCTCTTCCACAAGTTCGCGCATCTGGTCGATAAAATACGGTTTGATCTTTGTGATCGCATAGAGTTCTTCTGTTGTCGCGCCCTTGCGGATGCTCTCATACATCAGGAACTGTCTCTGCGAAGTGGGTACATGCAGACGGTCCAGCAGTTCCTTTTTCGAAAGACTGTCGTAATCCTTTGCATGTCCGAGCCCGTAGCAGCCGATCTCCAGGGAGCGGATCGCTTTCTGGAACGCTTCCTTGTAGGTCTTGCCGATGCTCATGACTTCACCTACCGCGCGCATCTGGGTGCCGAGCTTGTCTTCCGCGCCTTTGAATTTTTCAAAGGCCCATCTGGCGAATTTAATTACCACATAATCGCCGTCCGGTACGTATTTATCCAACGTCCCGTACTTGCCGCAGGGAATGTCGCAAAGGTCCAGACCCGCCGCCAGCATCGAGGATACCAGTGCGATCGGGAAACCGGTCGCCTTGGATGCCAGTGCCGAAGAACGGGAGGTTCTCGGATTGATCTCTATGACGATGATACGGCCGTCTTCCGTATTTCTCGCAAACTGCACGTTCGTACCGCCGATGACTTCGATCGCATCCACGATCCTGTAAGCCTGGCGCTGCAGTTCCTGCTGTACATCTTCCGGGATCGTCAGCATCGGTGCACTGCAGAACGAATCACCCGTGTGCACGCCGAGCGGATCGATGTTTTCGATAAAGCAGACCGTGATCATCTTCCCCGTTGCATCCCTGACCACTTCCAGTTCCAGTTCTTCCCAGCCGAGGATCGATTCCTCCACGAGTACCTGTCCGACCATGCTGGCCTGCAGGCCTCTCGCGCAGACCGTCTTCAGTTCGTCCACGTTGTAGACAAGACCGCCGCCGGCACCGCCCATCGTATATGCGGGGCGCAGTACCACGGGATATCCCAGCTGGTCGGCAATGTGCAGGGCGTCATCCACGGAATAAGCCACCTCGGATCTTGCCATTTCGATCCCGAGTTCTTTCATGGTCTTTTTAAATGCGATCCTGTCTTCGCCACGCTCGATCGCATCCACCTGTACGCCGATGACTTTGACGTTGTATTTGTCCAGAACACCCTTTTCATACAGTTCCGAGCAGAGGTTCAGTCCGGTCTGGCCGCCGAGGTTCGGCAGAAGTCCGTCCGGTCTCTCTTTCTCGATGATCTGCGTCAGCCTCTCCGCATTCAGGGGTTCAATATAGGTGACATCCGCCGTCTCCGGATCTGTCATGATCGTTGCGGGATTGGAATTGACCAGCACGATCTCATAACCGAGTTTCTTTAATGCCTTGCAGGCCTGCGTGCCCGAATAGTCAAATTCACACGCCTGCCCGATGATGATCGGGCCCGACCCGATGATCAGGATTTTGTTGATGTCATCTCTTTTTTTCATTTATGCCTCCCTTTTCTTACTCGCCGGCCTGTTCTTCTTCAAATAACACAGTGGAAAAATAACGTTCCCCTGTATCCGGCAGGATCGTGACGACCGTTTTGCCGGGGCCTAAGATCTTAGCCATTTTCAGGGCAGCAGCCACGTTGGATCCGGACGAGATCCCGCACATGATACCTTCCTCACGCATGAGTCTCCTGGACGTATTCAGGGCCTCTGTATCCGAGATCACACAAATGCCGGAATAGATCTGCGTATTGAGATTGTCCGGAATGAGTCCGTCCCCGATGCCCATCTGCAGATGGGTGCCGATACTGCCGCCTGAGAGGATCGCTGCGTTTTCCGGTTCCACGGCCCAGATCAGGATATCGGGATTCTGTGATTTTAACGTCTCCCCGACACCGGAGATCGTGCCGCCGGTACCGACACCGGAACAGAACCCGTCGATCGGGCCTTCCACCTGTTCCAGTATTTCAAGCGCCGTGTGGTATTTATGCACGCGCGGGTTGTTGATATTTGTGAACTGCTGCGGGATATAGACATGCGGATCCGCTTCGGCCATACGCAGGGCCGTCTGCAGGCACTCTTCCATGCAGGCCCCGATATCTCCGTCATCATGAACAAGGATCACTTCCGCGCCATAGGCCCGTACCAGTTTCCGTCTCTCTTCCGAAACGGAGTCAGGCATGATGATCACGACATGATAACCTTTGACGGCGCCAACAAGCGCCAGACCGATCCCCTGATTGCCGCTGGTCGGTTCCACAATGACGGTATCCTCATTGATCAGGCCTTCCTGCTCCGCTTTCTTGAGCATGTTATATGCCGTACGCGTTTTGATGGAACCGCCGATGTTCAGTCCTTCGTACTTCACAAGGACTTCCGCCATGGTCTCATCTGTCAGTTTTTGCAAACGGACGATCGGTGTATGTCCGATCGCCTCGAGAATGTTGTTGTATACCATTATTTTCTCCGAAAAAGAATAATACCACAGGGCCGTTTAGACCCTATGGTATTATATCAAACACACTATGCTGTTGCTATCTAAAAAATAATAATTTGTCCAAAAAAACAATCTGTTACCGGACCGGATCAGCCCTGTACATCATCGTCATCGAACGGATCGCCGCATTCCGGACAGAACTTCGGCGGATTCGTCTTGTCTTCGGGCTCCCAGCCGCACTTGTCACACTTGTAAACAGGTGCGCCGGCCGGTTTCTTGGCACCGCAGTTCTGGCAGAATTTGCCTTTGTTTACGGTACCGCAGGTGCAGGTCCATCCGTCAGCCGAAGGCTGGGGTGCGCCGCACTCTGCACAGAACTTGCCTGTGTTGCCGGTCTTGCCGCATGCGCAGGTCCAGCCTGCCGCTGCTGCTGCAGGAGCTGCGGGTGCGGGTGCTGCCTGCTGGGGTGCTGCTGCGCCCTGTGCCGCTGCCATGCCATAGAGGTTGTTGGCGTTCATGCCGCCTGCCATATTGGCCATGTTCATGCCTGCAAATGCCATCATCGGGCCGGTAGACTCGTTGGATGCAGCTGCCTGCATTGCGGAAGCCTGTGCAGCCGTCAGCGTTGCAGCTGCCATTGCAGGATTGGTAAGAACCGCATTCTTCTGCAGCTCTTTGATCATCTTCTCGTCTTCTTCGGAAGCGGTCACGCTGTTAACACCGAAGGAAACAACCTGCAGGCCGCGCAGTTCGCCCCACTTCTGGGAAAGAACTTCGTTGAGCGCATCTGCGATCTCCGTTGTGTGGCCCGGCAGTGCGGAATAACGGATACCCATCTCGGAAATCTTTGCAAATGCCGGCTGCAGAGCCGTCATCAGTTCGGATTTCAGCTGAGAATCGATCTTGTCTCTTGTATATTCGTTCGTTACATTACCTGCAACATGTGTATAGAACAGGACGGGATCGGCGATCTTGTAAGAATACTCGCCGTGGCAGCGGATCGCGATGTCCACATCCAGGCCGATGTTCCTGTCTACTACGCGGAAAGGCACCGGATTGGCCGTGCCGTACTTGTTGCCGACCAGTTCCTTGGTGTTCACATAGTAAACTCTCTGATCTTTGCCCGTATCGCCGCCGAACGTGAAACGTCTTCCGATCTGCATGAAGGATTTCTTGATGTTCTCACCCAGTTTTCCATAGAAGATACTGGGTTCTGTGGAATTATCCCATACAAATTCACCGGGTTCCGCGCAGACTTCTGCGACTTTACCCTGTTCCACGATGATCATGCACTGTCCTTCATTGACTGCAATGATGGAACCGTTGCTGATGATGTTATCGCTGCCTTTTGTGTTGGAGCTCTTTCCCCCTGTGCGTTTGCTGCCCTTTACGATCATTACGTCGGCATTCATGGATTCGCAGTAGAAATACTCGCGCCATGAGTCAGCCAATGCGGATCCGGCTGCTGCAGTAATAGCTGATATTAATCCCATACTTGTCACCTTCCTACATTAAGATTTGCGTTACGCACCGGAATCGGTTGCGCAACAAAAATTATATCATAAAAGATGTGATAAATCACTTCTTTTCTCTAAAAAACTTCAGGAGTCCCTTGGCGAGTGAACTCTCGACTTTGGTCCTGTTGACCGTTTCCTCGGTTTCCTTTGGCATCTTTTCCGCCAGGGCCGCTTTTGCGCTTTCCATGCATTCCTGCTCATATTTGTTGTAGGAATTCATCAACAGCAGTTCCCTTGTCATCTGCAGATAAGCCTGGTCGTATTTTGCAAAGTAAAAATCAATGCGCCCTCTTACCAACCTCCGGTAATTCGGGTTGCTTTCAAAATCATCATTGATGATCCGGGTGTGCGCATATAGTACAAGATAGTCATCCAGTCTGTATACCAGGCCGAAACGGTTCGGATCGCAGTGATCAAGCGCTTCCTGCGCTTTTTCGTATTCCTCCGATACAATATACAACTTGGCCAGCATAAAATGGATCCAGGTGCTGTAGTCGCTGTCCTCTCCGACTTCCTCTTTCATACGCAGATAGATCTCAAATGCCTTCTGGTATTCACCGGAGATATAATCATCCAATGCATCTGCCAGAAGTTCATTCCATGTACGGGTGCCGATATCATCCTGCACCGGCTGTTCGATCAGCTTGATATTCTCATAGCGTCTCGGCGGTCCTGATTTTTCAGCCGTGTCGATCAGGTCGAGAGCCAGGATCTCATCGATATCGTCCGCATCCTTGGGCATATGGTTCCTGTGTTCCGCGTATTTCTTCATGCCCATGCTCAGGCAGGTATTCTCATACTCGTCAAAGACGTCCGCCACTTCATGACCGGCCGCCTCCATTGCCTGCTGATGGTTCAGGGCGTACTCGGGATCGATCCTGCAATGGTAAAAGATCTTGATCTGACGCTCATACTTCTTCATCTTCTCATCCAGCAGGGCGTGCCCGAGATGGATGTAAAAATCGTCGGCATTCGTGATGAATTCCAGGTTACAGCGGTAATATAACTTGACGGAACGCTCGTAGTTGCCCAGGAAGTAATAACATTCCGCCAGATGGAACGCACTGGTCGTATAGATCGGCTGCGAACGGTTCGTAAACTTCAGCACCTTCTCATAACGCTCGGCCGCCTCTTCCAGACGGTTGGCAGTCCGCAGATACTCGGCCTCATTGAACCACTCGGGTAGGAACGCTTCCGTCTCCTTCTCGGCGTCCATTTCCATGATATGGAACAGTGCCTGCTCAAACGTCATGGATTCGCCGTCATAGAAGATGCACATGCTGTCCATATCAAACAGTATCTTTAAATTGTATCGTGATAATACGCGATTGACGGATTCAAGCGCTTCATAGAATTCAGCCTGCCGTAAACTGTCAACGTTCAGCCATTGACGCATGGCATTGCTTATCATGGATATGACGTGACTCTCTGCAGAGCCTTCCGAGAACCACATGATCGGTTCCGATTCGATCTCAAAGGAACGCATCGGCGCGTCTGCCGAGAGTTCCCGTGTCATCATGTTGAGTCTCACGGAATGATCGTAACCGAGCAGAATGAACATATCATCCATCAGGATATACTTGCCGATGGCTCCGTAACTCTTGTCGAGCGCATTCATGGTACGGTAGAGGCGGATATCCAGTTGTCTGCTCAGCTCAAATAAGATCATGTCAAGTCCTTTCCCCTCTATTCTAATGCTTCGTTGTCAATAAATCAATATTGCGATATAATAAGCGCATGAAACGAATCCTTGCTTTAACCGCAGTGGTGCTGCTTGTTTCCCTGTATATAGCGACACTGGTCTGCGCCATCATCAATTCACCGTTCAGTAACAGCCTGTTCAAGGCCAGCGTTGCGCTGACGATCCTCATTCCCGTCCTGATCTTCGCGATCATGCTTGTACGGAATGTTTTACGGCGCTTTTTTTCGCCGCAGTCCGGTCTGCAGGCTCCACCTGCACAGGGAACTGCCCCTGAAGCTGCGGATGCGCCGGACAAGGCTGCGGATACTGACAGCGCTTCCGATACCGGCAGCGTTTCATGAATAGCGGACATACAGGTTTATTTTAAAAACAAAAAATCCCGGATCACCGGGATTTTTTCGTTTGTCCGGTCCTTATTTCTCAACCGGCTTCTTCTCCAGTTTATCGATCACCTGATCGAGTTGATCTGCTTTATCGGGCATCTTCATATCATAGCCGATCAGAAGAGACAGATTGACGGGCAGGTTATGCATCCTGTTATAGTCTTCCACTTCCGCGTGGATCTGTCTGCAGTATTGCACTGCCTGCTCCTCATCAAGATCCGAGGCCAGGATCAGGAATTCATCCCCGCCGAAACGCATGATCACTTCCCCGTGCCGCTTCTGTTTCTTTAAGATCAGGGCCACCGCCTTGATATACCGGTCGCCTATATCATGTCCGTATTTTGCGTTCACTTCCTTCAGTTCATGCATATCGACGGAAAAGAGTGCAACGCCTCTTCCCTGCTCAGCGCACTCTCTCCAGACGGGCAGGGCAAATTTACCGAATCCGTCACGGTTGTAGAGACCTGTCAGGTTATCATAGATCCATAAACTGTCCAGTTTCCTGTCAAGCTGTGCGATCAGATTCTCTTTCCTTACCGTTTCAAGCGCATACCCTATGTTCTGCACCCAGGACTGGAACAGGGGATTTTCAAACGCGTATTCGCTGTTTGAAACAACACAGTATCCGAACATACGGTCCGCAAAATGTACCGGCGCGACCACGAAGCAGTTCCTGCCGAGATTTTTCTCCCTGATCCCTTCCAGAAGTTCCCGGATCCCGAAATCCGCAAATTCCATATGGGAATGTGAGGAGTGGCTGTAGGCCAGATATGTGCCGCTTCCGTAGCCTTCACTGATGTACTCTTCCCATCTGGCTGACATTTCTTCCCGCATCATATCCGCACGGAAGCCTTCCCATTCATGACTTAAGCAGAGATAAAAATCATCGCACTGCATATGCTTTACATACGGTGTCAGGGCATGCTGGAATGCTTCCATGGTCTTTACTTCGCTCATGTCCGCAAACAGACGTCTTGTTTCCAGCAGGAAGAACTGCTGTGTATCTCTTCCCTTGAAGTAGTTCCTGCGGAATTTCTCCTGGTCGAATTCTTCCCTGCTCTCACAGCCGCAGCTCTCGCGTTTGATCACATTGGTCTGCAGGGCCTTGACCGTGCCGATCTCTTCCGGCATGATATCGGAAAGCAGTTTGGCGCAGGCCGCATAACCCGCCTTGTAGTTTTCCCGCGATACCGTGGTCAGACGCGGCTCCATGAATTTGACCTGCGGGGAATCATCGAAACCGGACAGAGCGACCTGTTCAGGCACCCTGATCCCGCGATTCAACAGATACTCGTTCACGCCCATCGCCATAAAATCATTGGAGCAGACGATCGCTTCGGGTAATTGGCTGTCCTGTGCCAGAAAGAAAGCAGCCGCGTCTCTTCCGCTCTGCGGCATGTAGTCTCCCTGATAGATCTGCGAATCACTGAATTCGAGCCCCGCATCCTTCATTGCATCGATATATCCCGCATAGCGTTCCTTGGCCTCCAAGCTGGCAAGCGGGCCGGTCACGAAATTGATCCGTTTGAACCCGTGATCCTGAATGAAGTGGTGCACCATTTCATACATGGCGTGCCGGTTATCGATCCGGAAATTATACATATTCTTATAATCGCCTTCGATCGAGACCATCGGGATCTCCGCAAGGTTCAGTGTCGCAGCGATCTCGGCGGCTTTTTTCTCTTCCACAAAAGTGTTGCTCAACAGGATCACACCGTCAAAATCACGATAATCGGTCGCATTGAAGATATTGTATTCGCCCCGCTCATACCTTCCGTCATCCTGGATCATCCTGTCACAGCTGAAAAAGAATACATTACTGTTATTGGCAATGGCACATTCCCGGATTCCCTGAAAACAGTCATGGAATACCATCGCAGAAAGGCTTGTACAGATCACAGCTATGTTTTTCATACCTTCTCCTTTTCGAATGAAAAAAACCTTGATCCTTTACCCTGCAAATGTAAAAGTCACATGCCGCTCGGTCCTGCTGCTGCCGCCGGCATATGCGTAAAATTCTCCCGGTTCCGCTTCAAAACGCATGTCCGCCGTTGTGAATTTCAGCATCTCATGATCGATCGTGAAAGTCACCGTCTTCTCTTCCCCCGCTTCAAGCGTAACGCGTTCAAAGCCCTTCAGTTTTTTCACGGGCCGTACAACGGAACCTTTCAGATCCCGGATGTAGAGCTGTACAACTTCGGTTCCCGCTCTGTTCCCGATGTTTTTGATCCGTACGCTGACCGTGACCGGACTGTCGCATGTTACCACGTCTCCGGACTGTTCGATGGACATATAGTCAAAGGTCGTATAGGTCAGTCCGTGCCCGAACGGATACAGCGGATCATTGGGAATGTCCAGATATCTTGACTGGAAACGGTTCGTGATATCCCCGTTGAAAGCCCTTGCCGTTGTGAAATGGTCATAGTGTACGGGCACCTGCGCCACATTGTACGGGAAACTCATTGCCAGTTTTCCGCTCGGTGCACTCTCGCCAAACAGCAGTCTTGCAACGGCATTGCCGCCTTCGATCCCCGGGAACCACGCTGCCAGTACGGCTTTGGAACGTCTGTCAACGCCGCGGATATCCAACGGTCTTCCGTGAAACAGGACCGTGACTATGTTCGGATTGACTTTTGCGATCTCTTTTAACAGTTTCCGCTGCGGCTTCGGGATACGGATATCGCCTCTGCTGCCGCCCTCTCCCGAATGTGCCGGATGTTCCCCTAAAAGCATGACGCAGACATCTGCCCTTTTGGCTTTGGTCATCGCATCCAGCAACAGTTCCTCGTCATCCGTCTCTTCTTCCTCAACCCTGCCGTGGAACTCGTAAAGCGGATATTTCGGATCCAGCATACGGCAACCTTTGGAAAACGTGCATTCGTTATTCTGCGCGATCGCCTCCACGCCTTCCTTTACGGACACCGTGTCTTCTTCCCTGCCGAGCATGGACCACACGCCGTAAAGCCTGTGTGCCTCCGTATACGGTCCGATAAAGGCGATCTTCAGGCCTTCTTTTGCAAGCGGCAGGATGTCTCTCTTATTCTTTAAGAGCACACAGGATTCTTCCGCCGCCTCAAGGCACAGTTCCCTGTGTTCGCGGCTTAAGATCACATCCTCTGCCTTAACCTGATCCGCATGATGATAAGGATCTTCAAAAAGACCCAGTTTGTTTTTCAGTGTCAGTACACGCATGCAGGCTTCATCGATCAGTTCTTCCGCGATCTTGCCTTCTTCCACCAGTTTCTGCAGATTCAGCGCATAGACGGGTGTGCACATATCCATATCAACGCCGGCTTTCATCGCCAGGTACGCGGACTCCGCACCGTCCTTTGTGACACCGTGCAGTTCCAGTTCGTTGATCGCGCCCCAGTCAGAGATCAGCATGCCGGAAAAGCCCCATGTATCCCGCAGAAGATCCCGCATCAGCCACTTGCTTCCGGTAGCCGGCAGTCTGTTCAGCGTATTGAAACTGGTCATGACCATCTCTACGCCTGCATCCACCGCTGCCTGATAAGGCGGAAGGTAATCATCGGTCAGCGTTCTGTCGGAGAGTTCGACCACATTGTAGTCCCTGCCGCCCTCCGGTGCGCCGTACGCCGCATAATGTTTCACACATGCGGCAACAGAACCTGCATCCGCGAGGTTGCTGCCCTGATAGCCTTTCACGGTCTCCTTCGCAAAACACTCGTTTAAGTATGTATCCTCGCCCGTGGATTCCATGACTCTGCCCCATCTGGCATCCCTTACGACATCCACCATGGGAGAAAAAGTCACATGCAGTCCCGCAGCAGCGGATTCCTTTGCCGACATGGCCGCAAGACGGCCGGATAATTCCGGATCAAAACTGCATCCCTGTGCCAGCGGGATCGGAAAGACCGATCTGTATCCGTTGATGATGTCTCCCATAAATAAGAGCGGGATATGATGCGGCTGGTGTTCCATAAACTTATCCTGGATCTCTTTGATCTGGTCAAAGTCAAAGACCGAAAGGGTCGCTCCCGCATTATAGAAATCCTCTTCGGAAAATCCCATTTCCAGTGCGGGTCCCGTGATCACACTCCCGCTTCCGATCATGAAGCCCGGGATCTGGACCAGCTGCCCTATCTTTTCGCGCAGCGACATATCTTTTAAGAGTATTTCAAGTTGTTCTTTTTGCATGGATAACCTCCCGGGTCTTTTTTATGATCTGATCGATGCATCCTGCCCACCGGTCGTTATGCAGGATGTTTTTTCTGATATACGAATACGTCGCCTCTTCCCCTTCGTCTGCAAGTTTCTGCAACAGAAATTCGAGTTCCCGCTTCGTATCCTCATGCATTTTGATGACCGGCTTGCCCTTCAGAAAATACGCAAGCGGCAGGTCGTCCGTATAATGTCCTTTGTTATATGTCTTGGAAGCGGCGATCCGGTCCATGACCATTTCCACCAGATAGCGTTCCGGCATTTTGATCGGACGCATGCCGATCCCTTCCGAAGCCGCATAGTCGACCCAGTATTCGTAATGATGCTTGCTTCTTCCCTGATGATGCAGCCACGCGGAAGAATAGCCTTTGATCTCCCGCTCCGCATTGTTGGGACTCCGGTATCCCTGATAGTATTTTGCGCCGATTAGGAATTCGGCGGGTGAATATTTGCTTAAGTCGTGCAGCAGTCCCTGCGCATACAGTCCGACCGCAAAGCATCCCTGCCGTACCAGTCTCCTGTGCTCATTGACCGTCCGCAAATGTCCGAGTATGTTCATCCGGCCGCTCCTTACAACTGGTCTTCCGACAATTCTTCCGCATCCGGCTGAACAGGACCGTCATCCTGCTGTGCACCTTCCGGTATTTCTGCCGGATCTGATGCAGGCGGCGCATCTCCTTCCACGGAATCCACATCGTCCGCAGAGAGCCTGCCTGTTTCTTCCGACAGGATCATGTCTTCATAGCCTGCTCCCGGATATTCGTCCGCCGCGGGAGATATAAACACCTTCTCCTTTTCCCGGTTGAAAAACGCGACTGACATCTCCTCCGAACCGTCCACGATCACGTCATCCAGCACAAAGATCTTATCGCCGCCGCGGATCGTCGTGAACGTATAGATCATCTTGGTAAAATCACCCAGTTCCACGCCGCTGTTTCCGTAACTCGTCAGCTGCTCGGGCGTGACAGGTTCCGCTTCCTGTTCTGCCTGGATGGATGTATTCAGGTCCTGACTGCGTTTTTCCAGAATATGGAAAAACGTCTGGTTCACGGTGCAGTTATCCTTGAACACTTTAAACGCCGGCTCATAATCATCGTAGAGATCCTCATGTCCGGCGACCATTCCGTAGATGCCGAGACTGATCCACTCCACCATGGTGCCGTGATCGTTTCTGGACGCGGAAGAATAAATGATATTGTTCGCGACCATCGGTACAAAGAACTGCATATAGAGCGTGCTCTTATCTTTCGTCTGTACTTCATAGCGGTAGAACAGCGCTTTGGATTCCGAATTCATCGGCGCATATTCCGTATCCTCTCCCAGATGGGCATAATCCGTACGGGTGTTGATCTGTTTTTTGAAAGCCTTGGCGATCTCGGAAAGCTGTCCCTTGATCTCATCACTTGCTTCCCAGGTGTCTACGATATCGATCTTCTTGGCACCGGGGTAGCTGGCTTTGATCAGTTTTTCCAGATAGGTCTTTCCTTCGTCATAGGTTTCAAACGTCATCTGGAACAGCGGGTCTTCGCCGTCCTTTAGGGCCGCACGGTTATCCGACTGCTTGTTCCAGAAATGCTGCGGGGAAAAATAGATGAAGCGGACGGAGTTTTCACTGTCGTCCGCAATAAACGTCACATATCCCGGAAGCCTGTTGGAACAGAATCCGTAATTGACGCTCATCTCGGTTACGGAAAAGTCTTCCGGATACAACGCCGAGAAGATCTTGTTTCCGCCTTCGTCCGTCAGTTCCGCCCTTGCAAAATACTCACCTTCGTCGTCCTTTACATCCCTGTCTTCGGGGATCTCTTCCGCGACTTCTTCCGGTTGTTCTTCAAAGAACTCCTCTTCCGGCGGATATTCTTCTTCATAGTACGGATCCGCAGGTTCCATATCCACGTCTCCGGCGATCTGCGGCGCCATGAATATGATCAGAATGACAAGTCCGATCAGCAGCACAAAGACCACGATGATCGCAATGATCGTCGTTGTCCGCATTTTGTTCTGCTTTTTCTCTGCTTCGATCTCTTTTACCATGTTCGGCGGATACTTGGACACGTTGTCCGGATCCGTAACATCCGTACCGCATCCGATACAGATATCGATCGTATCCTCCAAAAGCATCCCGCATTTCTTACAGTATTTCATTCGCTCAGCCTCTCATCAGTTCCGTATTGTAGAAATCACGTATATGTTCCGCTAAATAGCCTTCTTTCTGTAACTGTTCCTTCTGGAATTTCTTGTTCTTGTTCATCCACGCGACCAGAACCTGTTTTCCTTCGGCCCTGTAGCGTTTGCTTTCCTCCATGACCTGCGCGATCTTTTCCTGTGATGCGCCCTTTTCGATCAGGAATGCATATTTCTCCGTACTGCCGGGTACTTTGAAGTCCTGTTCGAGCAGGATCGTGATGATCCTCTCGAATCCGATCGAGAATCCGCAGGCACAGGTCTTCTGCCCGGTGAACCTGCCGATCATGTCGTCATACCGGCCGCCGCCTGCGACTGAGGAACCCAGTTCGTCCATCGAGACCTCAAAGATCGTTCCGGTATAATAGGACATGCCCCTGACCAGCGTGGGATCAAACCGGATGGCAAAATCAGCCGTGCTGATGGAACGTACCGTTTCCATGATCGTGATGAGATCCTCAGCACCGTCCGCCTGCAGCGTTTCCATCAGGGAACGGATCTGCGCGATGTCACCGTCTCCCTCTTGAAACAGATCGATATAACGGCCGATCACATCCTTTGCAAAGCCGGCTTGTGCAAGTTCTTCCGCAACGCCGTCCCTGCCGATCTTATCCATCTTATCCAGAATGATGAACACCTTCTCATAATCTTCCGGTGCAAATCCCGCATGATCCGCCATTGCTTTTAAGATCCTGCGGTCGTTGATGCGTACCGTGAATCCGTGGAACCCGATCTTGGAGAGGGCCGTCGTCGTGGCTGCGATCAGTTCGATCTCTGCCAGGTTTGTCGGATCGCCCAGGATATCGATATCACACTGCACGAACTGCCTGAATCGTCCTTTCTGCGGTCTCTCTGCCCTCCATACGCTGCCGATCTGCAATGCTTTGAACGGCATGGGCAGATCGTTCGCATGATTGGCATAATAACGCGACAGGGGAAGTGTCAGATCGTAACGCAACCCCGCATCCGTAAGGTCCTCTTCACCGGATGCTTCGGCAAGATTGAGTTTTTCCCCGCGCTTTAAGATCTTAAAGATCAGTTTTTCGTTGTCACCGCCCTGCTTGGAACAAAGGTTTTCGATATGCTCCACACACGGGGTCTCAATGGACTGAAATCCGAATCCCGCGTAGGTCTCCCGGATGATCCCCGCCACATAATCGCGGATCTGCATTTCTCTCGGGAGGATATCCTTCATCCCGTTGACAGGTTTTTTGATCAAAGACATGTTGTCTGCTCCTTTTCTGCTGTGTTTTATGACTGCTCTACGGCAGCCTGCTGAAAAATGCCCGTTTCTTTTCGATCACGGAATCAAGGGAACGAAGGTAGAGGTCCACATCCTTGATCGTGTCGCACCGCTCGATCCGCCCGTCCTGAAAAAGGATCTTGGAGATCGTGCCTGCGCCTGCCGCAGCGATATGCTGTACTTCCTCCATGATGAGGATATTGTAGAGCCCGTATTTTCCGTCCGCCGCGTATCCGACATTTTCAAAATTGCCCGTCATGTTCTTCTGCCGGTACAGATAATACGGATGCATTCCCATCCGTTCTGCATATGTCCCGCAAAGGTCCATCATTTCCGGTGTGTTTTTGCTTTCCAGCTCTTTGTGTTCCTTCAGGAAATCCTGCATGGCAGCCGCCCGTTTGATCGCCATGGAATGAACGGTCAGTGCATCCGGGGACAGCGATTCGATCTGATCGAGCGTGCCCTGAAGCATGGCTTCGTCTTCTCCCGGAAGCCCCAGGATGATATCCATGTTGATGTTCGTAAAGCCGGCTTCCCTTGCCATGTGAAACGCTTCCACGGTCTGCTGCACACTGTGCCGCCTGCCGATCACTTTCAGTGTTTCATCGTGCATGGTCTGCGGATTGACGGACATTCTGTCGATCCCGATCGCACGCATGGTCGCAAGCTTCTCTACGGTGATACTGTCCGGCCTGCCGGCTTCCATCGTGAACTCACGCACTGTCCGCAGGTCAAAATATGTCTCCAGCATCCTGCGGAGTGTTTCCATCTGAGAACTCTCAAGTGTCGTCGGCGTTCCGCCGCCTATGTATATACTGTCCAGTACTTTACCGGCAAACGTTTCCGATATAAGCCCTAATTCCGCATCAAGCGCCGCAAGGTATGCATCCGTCAGTTCCCTGTATTTCCCGATGGGATACGAGGTGAACGAGCAGTACATGCAGGTTGTCGGGCAAAACGGTATCCCGATATAGAGACTGAAGCCGTCAGTCGTATGCAGGCCCTGCAGGATATTGCGCTCCCGTTTGGCAATGTCCGTTGCCAGACGGATCTTTTCATCGCTCGTGAAGTAGTTTTCCTGCATACAGGTGCGGATCTCTCTCTCGTCATGTCCCTCCTGCAGCATCTTCATCGGGATCTTGACGGGTCTGATCCCGGTCAGCGTTCCCCAGGGGAGTGATCTGCCCGTGATCTCTTCCAAAAGCCGGTACAGGGTCCTCTTCAGTTCGTTCTTGATCCGCAGCCTCTCTTCTGCAGCCTCATCACTGTCAGAAGGGTTTAAGCAGCTCTCTCTTTCGGAAACGGTTTTTTTATCTTCCACATACCTGCAAACGATCCGGCAAGGTTCATTCTCCGGCCTTCCGCCGTCTGCTCCCGTCTCTATCAGAAATCCGGACGTTTCCGTCTGATCTTCCGTTGCCGGAAACGTGATATCTTCCTGCGGATAAAACGCTTTGATCAGCGAATGCACATCATATTGGAAGGACGGTTCGTCAAGCATTACAGTGATCATAGAAACGGATTATACTTCCTCTCTTCCCCGATCGTTGTGCTCCCTCCGTGTCCCGGATAAACGGTCACGTCATCCGGCAGCTGCATCAATTGTTCTCTTACGGAGGAGATCAGCGTGCCTGCGGAACCAGTAGGAAGGTCCGTGCGTCCGATGGATCCGGCAAACAGTGTATCCCCGCTGATCAGGATCTTTTCACTCTCGAGATAGTAACAGCAACCCCCGCTCGTATGTCCCGGCGTTTCGATCACGCGAAAGCTCATACCGCCAAGCATAAGTTCCTGCCCGTTCTCCACATAGACATCCGCAGTGACCGTATAGCCCGTGTCGGATAAGTTAAGCGAAGGATCGTTAAGCATCTCTTTTTCCGGGAGCGGCGCATAGATCTTCGCTCCGCTTGCAGCCCTTAATTCATTGGCACCGGAGATATGGTCAAAATGACCGTGGGTAATGAGGATCGCATTCACATGCATTCCTTTTCCGGTAAGGTGCTCACAGATCCACTGTCCTTTGACGGCGGGATCAAAAACGACTGCTTCGTTTGTATCTTCGTCATATATGTAATAAACATTGGTGGCAACAGGTCCCATGACCATGCTGCGGATCCGGATGCCCATCAGCCTCTTGTCCTCTCGATATCAATGATGTCATCAATGGCGCGCAGTTTCTCGATCAGGCGGTTTAACTCTTCCGTATTTGCGATCTCAAACGCCACGCAGGTGGTCGCTGTCCCCTGCTTGTTCGTGCGCACGTTCATGGACAGGATGGAAACACCTTTTTCCGTCAGTGCACGTGTGATCTCAGCCAGCAGTCCGTCGCGGTTGTTGGAATAGAGATTGATCTCCGCAACATAGCGGCCGGCGTCTTCCGGCTGTTTCGCCCATTCCGCATCGATCAGCCTTCCCCGCTCCTCATCCGGCAGATTCAGCACATTGATACAGTCCGTCCGGTGAATGGATACGCCGCGGCCTCTGGTGACAAAGCCGACGATCTCGTCTCCCGGGATCGGCGAACAGCATTTCGAGAAGCGGACTGCGACATCCTCTCTTCCCTTGACCGCGATCCCGCCGCCGGTATGCACTTTCAGTTTTTCCGGCTTCTGCGCATCCTCGACGTTCTTCAGGACTTCATCGTTCGTCAGGATCCTCGGATGATCCTTCTCATAATAGTCCAGCATCTTGTTCACGATCTGGCCTTCTTTTAAGCCGCCGTGTCCCAGTGCCGCACAGACCGCATCCCATTCCTTGAACCCGTATTTCTCCATGATCAGTTTCATGTATTCGGGCTTCAGGATCTGCTGGGTATCGATCCCTTTTGATTTACAATAGGCAAGCAGCATTTCCTTGCCTTTGGTGATATTGCTTTCCTTCAGTTCGTTCTTGAACCACTGGTTGATCTTTGATTTTGCCTGCGTGCTCTTGACCATATTGAGCCAGTCAAGGCTCGGCCCCTTGGAATTCTGCGAGGTGATGATCTCGATCCTGTCCCCGTTATTGATAACATAGTCGATCGTGACCAGTTTGCCGTTGACTCTGGCGCCGATCATCTTATTTCCCACTGCAGAGTGGATACTGTAGGCAAAATCGATCGTATTGGAGCCTGCCGGCAGCGTTTTCACATCGCCTGTCGGCGTAAAGCAGTAGACCGTGTCCGTATACAGATCCAGGTCGGATTTTAAGACATTCAGGAATTCATGGTTGTCCGCCATGTCCTTCTGCCATTCCAGGATCTGTCTGAGCCAGGTCAGTTTCTCCGCTTCCTGCTCCTCGACTTTTTTCCCGTCGGATACTTCTTTGTATTTCCAATGCGCGGCGATACCGAATTCCGCCGTTCTGTGCATCTCCATCGTCCGGATCTGGATCTCGAAAGGCTGGCCCGTCGGCCCGATCAGTGTCGTATGCAGACTCTGGTACATATTGGGCTTTGGCATCGCGATATAATCCTTAAAACGTCCGGGGATCGGTTTATACATTTCATGGATCACGCCGAGCGCCGCATAACAGTCTTTTACGGAATCAACGATGATCCTGACCGCGAACAGGTCATAGATCTGGTCCAGCGTCTTGCTCTGGTTCACCATCTTTTTATAGATACTGAAGAAATGTTTCACACGGCCGTCGATATGCGCTTCGATCCCGGCGTTCCTGATGTGCTTTGATACATCATCCACGATCTCCTGCACATACTGTTCACGCTCGACTTTGCGGATCGCAATGCGGTCCACAAGATCGTAGTACACTTCCGGCTCGAGATATTTTAATGACAGATCATCCAGTTCCACCTTCAGTTTCGAGATACCGAGCCGCTGTGCGAGCGGTGCGTAGATATCCAGCGTTTCCCTTGCGATATCGAGCTGCTTTTCATGATCCATGTACTGCAGGGTCCGCATATTGTGCAGTCTGTCGGCAAGCTTTACCATGATCACGCGGATATCCTTTGCCATGGCAAGCAGCATCTTGCGCAGATTGTCCGCCTGGAACTCGATCTTATCCTCGTTGTATTTGATCTTTTCCAGTTTGGTCACGCCGTCCACGATCAGTGCAACGTCCGCGCCGAACTCTTTCTCGATCTCTTCCTCCGTCATGATGGTATCTTCCACCACATCATGCAGAAGACCTGCCACGATCGATTCCTTATCCAGCTGCAGGTCGGCTAAAATGATCGCCACGCAGAGCGGATGGATGATATAGGGTTCGCCGGACTTTCTGACCTGGTCCTTATGCGCTTCATATGCGATCCTGTAGGCTTTTTCGATCAGGGAGATATCGTCTGACGGATGGTATTTTTGCACGCGGATGATCAGGTCCCGATACAATTCCTCGGGACTTAAGTGCTCATCCATGGCCTCGATCCGCCCATCATCCAGGATGAGTTCGGTCATCGGCATTTCATGTTCGTGCATTCCATCCATGTTTCAATCACCAGTCTGATATTGCAGGTCCGTGTCTTATTTATATCCGTTGGGGTTGTTTGACTGCCAGCGCCAGGAATCCGCGCACATGTCGGCGATCGTCTTCTCTGCTTTCCAGTGCAGTTCGTTATATGCCTTGGTGGCGTCTGCGTAGCAGGCGGCAATGTCGCCGGGCCGACGTGCATCCACCACATAAGCCAGTTCCTTGCCGCAGGCTTTCTCAAACGCATGAATGACCTGCAGCACACTGCTGCCGTTTCCTGTGCCGAGGTTGTATACATTCACGCCGCTCTGTCCGTCTTTACGCATGCTCTCTATCTTCTCGAGTGCCTTGACATGTCCCTTCGCAAGGTCGACCACGTGTATGTAGTCTCTCACACCCGTTCCGTCGACGGTATCGTAGTCATCGCCGAATACATGGATCTTCTCGAGCTTGCCAACCGCAACCTGTGCCACATACGGTACCAGGTTATTGGGAATCCCGTTTGGATCCTCTCCGATCTTTCCGGAAGCATGGGCGCCGATCGGATTGAAGTAACGCAGCAGGATGATGTTCCAGGCAGGATCCGATACATAGATATCCTGCAGGATCTGTTCGATCATGAACTTCGTCTGCCCGTACGGATTGGTCACGCCGCCGGTCTTTAAGTCTTCGGTGATCGGCAGTTTCTCGGGATCACCGTATACGGTTGCAGAGGAAGAGAACACAAGGTTCTTCACGTTGTGCTTTCTCATGACATCACAGAGCATCAGAGTGCCCGTGATATTGTTGTGATAGTATTCGATCGGTTTTGCCACCGATTCGCCGACCGCCTTGTAGCCTGCGAAGTGGATGACGCTCTCGATCTCATGCTTTGCAAAGATCGCATCGATCGCATCCTGATCGAGCAGGTCTGCCTCGTAGAAGGTCAGTGTCTTGCCCGTGATCTCCTCTACCCGTTTGATGGCTTCCCTGCTGGAATTATAGAGATTGTCCACAATGATGGGCTCATATCCCGCTTCGATCAGTTCCACACAAGTGTGACTGCCGATATAACCTGCGCCGCCTGTTACCAAAATAGCCATGTCATTCTACCCCCGTTAAAAATCCTTCTATGATCTTTTCTTCCGCTTCTTCTTCCGTCAGTCCGAGCGTCTGCAGTTTGATGATCTGTTCACCCGCGATCTTTCCGATCGCCGCCTCATGGATCAGGGCAGCATCCAGATCGCCTGCGTACAGGGCCGGGGAAGCGTCCACCTTGCCGTTGCCGACTAAGATCGCATCGCATTCCGAGTGGCCGGTGCACCTGCAGTTCCCGATGATATGGGAATGATAAGCCTGCCGGCTTTCGCCTTTTGCGACAGAACGCGAGATCAGATCGACTGCGGAATCCTCGCCTTCCATCACCACTTCAAAATCCGTTTCCGCCACGTTATCCGCATCCGTTAAGATACTCTCGTGGATCACGAGTTTCGCGCCGCGGTCCAGTTTTGCCTTGGTCTTTCTGATGGTCTTGTCCACACCGGAGAGCTGCTGTGTATCCATTTCCAGCACGGCGTTCTCGCCAAGCACGATGTCCGTAACGGGATCGATCGTGCGGATGCCGTTCCCGACACCCTTCCCGATGTGTTTTTCTTTATAGAGCACATGCGAGCCGGGCTCTAAGAAGAACCTGTGGATCCCGTTGTGCCTTGCGCCCTCGTCATCCGTAGTGTGCACGCCGCAGCCTGCCACAATGATCACATCCGCATCTTTCTGTACGTGAAAATCATTATAGACCACGTCATCCACACCGCTCTTTGTTACGCAGGCCGGAATGTAGACCGTATCTTTCTTTTTCCCCGCAGATATATAGATGTCGATCCCCGGGTTGTCGGTCTTTGGTACGATCCGGATCGTTTCGGTGGAACGCATGTCTGCACAGGTTCCGTCCTGTCTGATGGAATAGGCGCCGTCAAACAGCCCCTCCCAATCCGTGATCTCCTTCAGCATGTCCAGGGAAGTTTCATTGATGTCATTCTTAGCCATTTACAACCTCCCTTCCGAGAGGACAGCCGCATCCCCTGCCGTTGATATTCAGCTGCGGCATCACATCGTCCCTGCTGCCCTGCGCACGGATCTGTCCGTCCGCGATCAGAACGATCTCATCCGCAATGTTTAAGATCCGCTCCTGGTGGGAAATGATCAGAAGCGCTCCTGATTTTTCCGTCTTCAGTTTTTCAAATGTATCGATCAGCGAACTGAAGCTCCACAGATCGATGCCTGCTTCCGGTTCGTCAAAGATCATGACCTGCGCATTCCTTGCAAGCACCGTCGCGATCTCGATCCGCTTGCTCTCACCGCCGGACAGATGCGTATCGAGCGGCCTGTGCATGTATTCCGCCGCACATAGTCCGACTTTCTCCAGCACATGGCACATCTCGAATTCCTTCATTTCCGTGCCGGATGCGATCTGGAGCAGTTGTTTGACGCTTAAGCCCTTAAACCGTACGGGCTGCTGGAACGCATACGCGATCCCGGCCTTTGCCCGCTCCGTGATACTCTTGTCCGTGATATCTTCACCGTTTAAAAAGATCTTTCCCTCTGTCGGCGTGTAGAGCCCCGCGATCAGTTTGGCGAGCGAAGTCTTTCCGCCACCGTTCGGTCCCGTGATGACTGTGAGTTTGCCGGGTAAGATCTCAAGGTCCACGCCTTTGATCAGTTCCCCGCCGTCCGGCAGGTCCCAGTGAATGTTTTGTAATGTAAGCATTGTCAGTTCTCGTCTTCCTCTATATTTGCCGTATATACGAAACGCTTTCTGGCCATTTCATCACTAGCCAGATATTCGTCATAAGTCGTGATCTTGTCGATCAGGCTGCCGTCCGGCAGGATCTCCATGATCCGGTTGGCAGTCGTTTCCACGAACTGGTGATCGTGCGAAGCAAACAGGATCACGCCCGGGAATTTGATCAGCCCGTTGTTTAATGCCGTAATGCTCTCCATGTCCAGATGGTTGGTCGGCTCGTCAAGGATCAGCACATTCGCACCGCTGATCATCATCTTGCTGAGCAGACATCTGACCTTCTCACCACCCGATAAGATCCGGACCTTCTTGACGCCGTCCTCGCCCGGGAACAGCATCCTGCCAAGGAACCCGCGCACATATGTCACGTCTTTGACGGGCGAATATCCCATCAGCCAGTCCGTGATCGTGTAGTCGTTGTCAAACTCCTTGGTCGAATCCTTCGGGAAATAAGCCTGCGAAGTTGTGACACCCCATTTAAAGGTGCCCTCATCCGGCTCCAGTTCTCCCATCAGGATCTTGAACAGCGTGGTCTTTGCCAATTCGTTTCCGCCGACAAATGCGACCTTGTCGTCATGTCCCAGGATGAAAGAGATATTGTCAAGGATCTTGACGCCGTCGATCGTCTTGCTGATCCCTTCAACCGTCAGGACCTCGTTTCCGATCTCACGGTCCGGTCTGAAATCCACATACGGATACTTCCTGCTCGAAGGTTTGATCTCCTCCAGTTCGATCTTTTCCAGGGCCCTCTTACGGCTTGTCGCCTGCTTTGACTTGGAAGCATTGGCGGAGAATCTGGAAATGAATTCCTGCAGTTCCTTGATCTTCTCTTCCTTCTTCTTGTTGGCTTCCTTCATCTGACGGATGAGGAGCTGTGAAGACTCATACCAGAAATCGTAATTGCCGGCATAGAGCTGGATCTTGCCGTAATCGATGTCCGCCGTGTAGGTGCAGACTTTATTCAGGAAATAGCGGTCGTGGCTGACCACGATCACCGTGTTCTCAAAATCGATCAGGAATTCTTCAAGCCATGCGATGGCATCGAGATCCAGATGGTTTGTCGGCTCGTCAAGGAGCAGGATATCCGGATTCCCGAACAGTGCCTTTGCCAAAAGGACCTTGACTTTCTCGGAGCCTTTCAGGTCTGCCATCATTGCGTAATGCAGATCCGTGTCGATACCGAGTCCGTTCAACAGCGTTGCCGCGTTGCTCTCCGCTTCCCAGCCGTCCAGTTCCGCAAACTCCGCTTCCAGTTCACTGGCCCGGATCCCGTCCTCATCGGAGAAATCCTCTTTCGCATAGATGGCATCCTTTTCCTTCATGATCTCATACAGGCGCTTATTGCCAAGGATCACAGTATCCATGACCGGGTAGGCATCGTACTTGAAGTGATCCTGCTCAAGCACCGAGAGACGCTGTCCGGGTGTGATCGTGATGTCACCGGTCGTTGTCTCAAGGTCTCCCGCCAGGATCTTTAAGAAGGTTGATTTTCCCGCACCGTTGGCCCCGATCAGCCCGTAGCAGTTACCTTCCGTGAATTTGATGTTTACGTCTTCAAACAGCGCTTTCTTGCCCAATCTTAACGTAACGTTGTTCGCTGCGATCATTTGTATATCTTCCTTTCAGGGTTTAAAAAAGCACACAGAAACCCACTATTTACATAATATTTTATTATACCGTAATCCTGCGGAAAATCAAGTGTTAGTCCCACCAATATGATCCGAGAAATGCATCGATATGATTGCCGGTTACGACGATTTCAAATACACCCGAAAATGCGGGTCCGTTCATCGCATAGGCATCGGGATCGTTATGGAGCAGTTCATCGTTCCTTTTAAACCATGTAAGAGGGGTGTCGCCATCCTCATAATTGCTGAAAAACTCCGTTTCACAGGAGGGATCGAAAACCGTGTTCTCATCGACGATAAAGACCCTGTTCAGGCTTTCTTCTGCGTCAGTATCCCCACTCCACTGATAGACGGTCTCATTGTCCACATGTGTGATCACGGCGTAATCATCCTCAACCTCGATGATCCCCATTCCTGTGTTTGTATACATGACATGCGTGCCCCTGCAGGCGCCGCTGTATTTCACATATGCATCAGGATATACGGCTTTTACCGCATCCAGGTCATCTTCTGCTTCCTGCTGCGTGGCATATCTGCCTGCCGTCACGCAGAAGAATTTCTTGGGACTTAAATTCTCCCATTCCGGTGAATAAACGACCATCGATTCAAATCCCTTGGCCTGCACTTTTCCGGCAAGTTCAATGGCCTGTTCCGACTCCGTCAGCGCGCTCACAAAGATCCCGTAGAAAGGCTCCTGCAGCGGATCATCCGTAAGCAATGCACTCTTATCGGTCTTACCGGGCACATACGCAAGTGTATTGTCTGCCGTATAAAGAGGCAGTTCCTCTTCGCCGATCCGCTCAAACTCCGCTCCGTCGTTGAACAGGGTGAGATCACTGTATTCCTCCGCGCTGATATGCAGCCTGCCGTCGATGAACTGATAGAATCCGTAAACCTCCGACGGCATGCTCCCGGAACCGAGCGTGGAGAATTGTCCCTGCAGCTGATTGTTTTCGGTTGTGATGCCACCGCCTGTGAAATCGACCACTTCCCCCGGTGTCTTGCTCAGGATGTAAAGTGCGTTTCCGTCAAAATCAAGATATGTCTCTTTTTCTGTTCCCGTGCTTTTCCAGAAGCCCTGCAGATCCGCATCTGCGCCGCTATCCCCTGCTTTTACGGCATAAGTGAACATATCTTCGGCGCGCTCATCGCGCGTAAGTTCCATTCTTCCTTCATCAAAGCCGTCCAGCACGATACCGTTCTCCGTCAGTGTGATCGTGCCCATGACCGGCGCTCCCTGGTACTGTCCGGCATAGGACATGACGGAAAAGCTCAGTCTGTACATTTCAACGCTGTTTCCGGTCGTGCTCTGCAGCTCGGATGCATCCACGGGAAAGAATTCATAGGCCCAGTAGGAATAGTAATCAAAGTTTTCCGGCTCCTCTTCACCTTCCTCTTCCATGTCCAGTCCGACATAGGCATACAGATTATCACCGAAAGATACGATCTCCATGCCCATCCATTCCTCATTGTCACGGGCGCTGTATTTGCCGCAGAGTCTCTTTGCAAGTGTCTGCTCTCCGGCTTTCTCTTCCGTCTCTTCATCGGGCTTTTTCTGATCCGGTTTCTTCAGTTCCGTCTTCTTCTTGACTGCCGGATCTTCCGTACTCTCTTCCACCCCGTTATCCGTTTCCTTTTCCGTGGCAGCGCCGCAGCCCGCGATCGCAAGCAGCAACATGAGGCCAAGCAGGCATAAGGTTCCTTTTTTCAGCATTCTCATAGTTTTCTCCCTGATCTCATTTTATTCGTAATGCTTATATCCGTATTGCTTCAAGTATAGCATACGGAGCCTGAATGTGGTAGGATAGGTGCATGAAAATCCTGTTCACGGATCTGGACGGCACACTGCTGACAGATGACAAACGAATATCCGATACAGACCTTGCATCGATCCGCGAAATGACAAAGAAAGGACACCGGTTTGTGATCGCAAGCGGCAGGCCGCTGCCCTCTGTTCTGAAACTCGTGAAGGAGTATGATCTCATCGCACCGAACTTCTATGTGTCGTGCTTTAACGGCAGCCTGATCTATGACTGCTACAGGCAGGAAATGATCCGCGAGATCACCGTCTCCTACGAAGATGCGGCTTACATATTCGACAAGGCACGAAAAGAAGGTCTTCATGTGCACACCTATTCGGACACGCATGTGATCGCCGATCATGACACCGAAGAATTCCGGTACTATCTGGACCATATCCATATGCCTGGCATCGTGGATCCTGATTTTGCCAAACATATGACGCATGAACCCTGCAAGCTGATCGTCATGTCCTTTGAATCCAGGGCGCGTCTGCAGGCGTTCCAGAAGGAAAACGAGGCATGGGAACTGCCGCGCCTCTCCCACACCTACTCCTGCGACCACATGCTCGAATACACAGCAAAAGACGCCTCAAAAGGCGCCTCTGTTCTGTCTTTATGCGAGCTGTTTTCCATTCCTGTATCCGATGCGGTCGCCGTCGGCGATGAGGAAAACGACATCTCCATGATCGAAGCGGCCGGTGTCGGGGTTGCGATGCAGAATGCAAGTGAAGCCGTAAAAGCGCATGCTGATTATGTGACAGCTGCCGACAACGATCACGATGCGATCACGGAAGTGATACGGAAATTCATTTTGAATTAAATACGGTTGTGAAATGATCCGCGGGTTCGCGGACGCGCGGTTTACATAATCTCGTAGCCGAGTTCGCGGCATTTGGCGTAGATCGCGGCGATCGGCAGGCCGACCACATTGTTGTATTCCCCGTTGATCCCCGTGATATATTTGCCAAACAGCCCCTGGATCGCATAGGCGCCTGCCTTGTCCATCGGTTCTCCTGAGTTTACATAATTCTGTATCTCGTCTTCTGTCAGTTCGCACACGGTCACATCCGTTACCGCATGGAAGGTGATCTTTTGATCTCCACGGATCAGGGTAACACCTGTATAGACCTGATGGACTCTGCCGGATAGTTCCTTCAGCATAGAAACGGCATCTGCCTCATCTTTCGGTTTGCCGAGGATCTTTCCCTGCACGGCGACCACGGTATCCGCGCCGAGAACGAGCGCGTCGCCCGCGATCTTTCCTGCAACATCTTCCGCTTTCTGTGCGGAGAGTTCTTCCACAACCAGTTCAGGTGCGCTCTGCGTGATCTTCTCTTCAATATCCGACACACAGACTTCAAATTCTATCCCCGCCTGTTCAAGGATCATACTGCGTCTTGGCGACGCGGATGCAAGCACGATCTTCATTCTATGCGCTCCTCCGGTATAAACACCCTGCTTTTTATCTCTTTATCCTGCTGATGGAATGCGGCCGCCTCTTCGCAGAATACTTCCTGTGCGCAAAGAGGGATCTTCCCGCGTTTATCCACCCTGATATAAGTTCCGTCCTCTGTTAAGATCCGCGCCTTCACCGTATCGGCAAGCAGCGTGTCCAGAATGTGGAGCATTCTTTCTTTCAGCGCTTCTTCTTCGACCGGGAACAGGATCTCGACCCGGCGCTCCAGGTTCCTTGGCATCCAGTCTGCGGAAGCACAGTATACTTCGCTTGCACCCGCATTCTCAAAATAGAAGATCCGGCTGTGCTCCAGGAAATCGCCGACGATCGAGCGGACCGATATATTCTCGCTGATGCCTTGCATGCCGACCTTCAGACAGCAGATCCCGCGAACGATCAGTCTGATCTGTACGCCTGCCATGGACGCCCGGTAGAGTGCCTCGATGATATCTTTATCACACAGGGAATTGATCTTGGCAATGATCCCCGCGCTCTTGCCGGCAAGGGCATTCTTTTCTTCTCTCCCGATCAGTTCGAGGAACCGGTCTTTGAGCCAGAGCGGTGCCAGGGACAGACGGTTCCACTGCAGGGGTTCCGAATAACCGGAAAGCATGTTGAATACAGCTGTTGCATCTTCACCTACCGGTTCCGCGCAGGTGAGCAGTCCGATATCGGTATACAGTTTTGCCGTGGCATCGTTGTAGTTACCGGTGCCAAGATGTACATAGCGTTTGATCCCGTCTTCTTCGCGTCTTACGACCAGTGTGATCTTACAGTGCGTTTTCAGTCCGACCAGGCCGTAGATCACGTGGCAGCCTGCTTTTTCCAGCATTCTTGCCCAGACGATATTGTGCTCCTCATCAAAGCGGGCTTTGAGTTCCACCAGCACACAGACCTGCTTGCCGTTTTCCGCGGCTTCCGCAAGTGCGGCGATGATCGGTGAATTACCGCTGACACGGTAGAGTGTCTGCTTGATCGCAAGTACATCGGGATCGCGGGACGCCTCCCTTATAAACGAAATGACCGGTGAAAAATCCTCATACGGATGGTGCAGCAGAATGTCCTGCTGCCGGATCTTGGAAAAGATATCCCCTTCCTCACGGAACACCTTGGGAAGCACCGGTTCGTAAGGTTTCTTTTTCAGATGGTCAAAGCCCTTTAATCCGTACATCTTCATCAGGAACGACAGGTCGAGCGGTCCGTTGATGCGGTAGATCCCCTCATCCTTGATATCCAGTTCCTTTTTCAGGATCTTAAGCAGTCGCTTGTCCGCATTCTCTTCCACTTCCAGCCGGATGACTTCTCCCCATTGCCGTTTTTTGATCTGTTTTTCGATCTCCTTCAGGAGGTCGGCGGCTTCATCTTCCTCGATCGTCAGATCGGCGTTACGCATGATGCGGAACGGATGGGCACAGATCACGTCATAATTCAGGAACAGTTTATGCATGTTCCGTTCTATGATCTCCTCAAGCAGGATCAGGACCGTCTGTTCCTCATCCGGGATCTGCACGATACGCGATAGTCCCGTCGGTACCTGAACTGCGGCAAATTCCGCGCCGCTCTTCTTTTTATTCTTGAGCAGGGCGCCGATGTTTAAGGACCGGTTTCTAAGGAGCGGGAACGGCCGTGAGGAATCCACAGCCATCGGCGTCAGTACCGGATAGACATTTTCCATAAAATAGCGGTCAACATATTCCTGCTGCTTCGCATTTAACTGTTCGTGTTCCGTCAGGAAACAGATGCCGTTTGACGATAAAAGCGGCAGGAGCGACCGGTTAAAGGTCGAATACTGCAGGGCGACCTGTGCATGCGTTGCCTCATGGATCGCATCCAGCTGCTCCTGCGGCGTCATGCCTGCGATATCTTTCTTCTTATATCCCGCATTGACCATGTCCTTTAAGGATGCAACACGGATCATAAAGAATTCGTCGAGATTCGAAGCCGTGATCGCCAGGAATTTCAGCCGCTCGAAAAGCGGGTTCGTCTTGTCCCTCGCTTCGCCCAGAACGCGCTCGTTAAACGCGAGCCAGCTGAGTTCGCGGTTTGAATAATATTCGTGACGGGTAAGTTCTTTTTTATCCATCTGCCTCTCCCATTTGCTCTGCGCCTAAACCTGCAGATTCTTTTTTTGTTTCAGTACCGGTCTGATGCCGAACACTTCCTCAAACATGGATGCTTTCCTGCCGAAAAACCCTTTTTCCAGTGTGATCTTTTCGTCGGCATCCACCGTGATCAGCAGTTCCTCATCACGCACCTGCAGTTTCACTTCTTTCACTTTCGTGCGGTAACTCCTGCAGATCCCGTCAGCCACCCTGAAGATCGCGGTCAGTTTTGCGATCTTTAAGCTTGTTTCGGGATCGGGCTTTGCCGTATAGTCAAATCCGGCCTTGTTGAACCTTACCAGATTGGCCACGATCTCCCTCTCCGCATGGGAAAGTCCGATCATCTCGGTTGCCATGATGATGGAATAGCCGCATTCTGCCGCAGCTTCCAGAGATACATACCGCCCGCAGTCGTTTAAGAGTGCCGCGATCCGAAGCAGCAGCCGCTCCCTCTTTCCCATACCGTGGATCTTCTTCGTATGGTCAAAAAGCTGCATGGCCACTTCTTCCAGCAACCGGTTCCGTTCCCTGTCCCCCTGATAGCGCTTGCTCATATTGATGGCGCAGGCGATGATATCGTTTTCAAAATCATGACGGTTACGGATGTATTTTTCCTTTTCCCCGTATTCATAGGCGATCCCGTCTGCAAGAGAGACACCGGGCGCCCAGATATTGACGGCCTTTGTCGCTTTTAAGATCCGTCTGACCAAAACGGCGGAAGGAAGCAGAAGGGAAGCACTCTCCTGTGCCACACCGAGACTTGCCGCGCATTTCTCCGGTCCCATCTTCTGCATTTCATCCACAAAGCCATGGAACTGTTCGGCCGTGATGATCTGCTGCCCCTTGCCGAGTTTCTGCATGATATAGGAAATATAATCATCCACGATGATGATGCTCTGGATCTTTTTATCCTTCAGATACAGCCGTTTGAACACACTCAGCTGGTTGTCCGCCAGTTCCTCGAGCAGTTGTTCGTAATGGTTTGTCTTGGGTTTTAAATCCATGAGCATTTCACGCATGCGCAGGATGCCGAGACGTATATTCTGTGTGGTCACAAGCGAGTCGTTGTCAAATAAGGAGATCTGGATACTGCCGCCGCCGATATCCACAACGGCCGCGCCCTCTCCGATAAAACGGGAGAACTGCTCTCCCCTGGAAGCAACGGCCTTATAATGCATGAAGCGCTGTTCGGAATTGCTTAATACCTCCACCTTGAGGCCGGTACGGAGTTTGATCTGCTCCAAAAGGACCGGCGCGTTCACGGTCTCCCGCACGGCGCTTGTCGCATAGGCGCGGTAAGCATCCACATGATAGGTCTGCATGATCTGCGAAAATTCCTGCAGCACCTCGCAGAGTTCCTCCACGCGCTCATGGCTGATCTTGCCCGTGTTATACGTATCCGTACCCAGTTCGATCCTATGACGCACATGGTCAATCTCTTTCATGCCGCCCTTGGCGGAAAACTCAAAGATCTTCATCGCCAGTTCATAGGATCCCACATCGATCGCCGCAAATATCTTTACTGCCATGCTCTTATCCTTTCCCTCTTCAGACTCCCGTCCCGCTCAGATAATCGATAAACTGCGCAGCCGTCCTGCCGGACAGACCGCCGTGATAGAGTTCCCACTGGTTGGCTTTATAGAGCAGTTCCTCTTCGCTCATGGTAAGGCCTTCGCGCTTCGCCAGTTCCGTAACGATATGCTCGAATTCTTTTTTATCGGGCGAGCGGAAAAAGATCGTAACGCCAAAGCGTGAGGCAAGCGACAGTTTTTCCTGTACCGTATCGTTTGTATGCAGTTCTTCATCCCTGTCGGCTTTGTCCGAATATTTCTCCCGGATCAGATGCCGTCTGTTACTGGTCGCGTAGATCAGCACATTCTCGGGCTTGCGTTCCAGACCGCCCTCGATGACAGCCTTCAGGTACTTATATTCGATCTCGAAATCCTCAAAGGAAAGATCATCCATGTAGATGATGAATTTGTAATTCCGGTTCTTGATCTGCGCGATGACTTCATTCAGGTCGCGGAACTGGTGCTTGTACATCTCGATGATGCGAAGGCCCCTGTCATAGTAAGCGTTCAGGATGCCTTTGATGGAACTGGATTTACCGGTTCCCGCATCGCCGAACAGCAGGCAGTTATTGGCCTTTCTGCCGGCAAGAAACGCCTCCGTATTTTCTCTCAGCTGCTGCTTGGCCGATTCGTAACCGACCAGATCGTCTAACGTGACATGGGCGATATTGGTGATCGGTTTGATATACACCTCACTGCCTGCAAGCGCGTTATTGCCGTCTTCTATAAGCACTTCTTCCCTGCTCATATGCTCGACACGGAATGCTTTATGTAAACCAAATTTCCCAACGCCGTATTCCTTGTAGAACTCTGTCACGCGGTCGGCGAATTCCTCTACGGATGCTGTATTTTTCAGTTGTACACTCAGATCGCAGATACGGTCCCTGATCCGTTTGTTAAAGAGTTTACTCTCGGCTTTGTCGTTTACATAATCTTTTATCAGTGCCATGCCGTTTTCGGCAAACGGTGCATCCAGCGAGACTATGTCGTAATCAAAGAGTTCCTTGAATATGGCAAAATCATGCAGGGCAACCCTGTTGATGCTGCCTTCGATCTTTCCCCTGATCTCACAGGCCATGGAATAGGCATTCTCGTTATTGGCCAGAAGGTAAGTCAGGTAAGTGTGCCAGAGATTCCCGCTGTATCCGTGACTGCCGGCCAGTTCGATCAGATCGTGCAGTACTTCAAAATACAGCCCCCTGTCTCTCTCGCTCTTGGGGTCCAGTGCAAGTTCCGTCATCTTTCGCAGGATCTCCCCGTGTTTAAAATGACGGTATAAGATCAGTTCTTCCGTTCTCATAGCATCTGCTCCTGTCTTTGGCGGCTGAGTTCCATGATCTTTTCAAACAACTGTGTGACTGCTTCTTCGTTGCGTGCATCTTTTGTACATTGACGCAGCGCTTCAAGCTTTTCTTCTTCCCGCTTTGCATCCAGTACAGGCAGGTCATGCTCTGCTTTGTAGGCAGCAACCTGCTCGCTGATACACATGCGTTCCTCAAAGAGTCTCACCAGTTTTTCATCGATCTCATCCAGTTTTTTCCTGCATTCGGTAAGGTCCATTTTCCTGCTCCTGTTTTTTGCTCATTATATCACTTTTACGATGAATCTGATATAATTATGGTGAAGAAGTTTTGACAATGACCGTAAGTGTTCAGAACAACAGGAGGATTGCCATGCAGAAACGTATCGCCGTCATTTTTATAAGTGTACTGATCGTGCTTGTCTCACTGGTCATCCTGCAGCATATTCTGTCGGCCGTTCCGGAAAACGATCCCTATGCCATCGGGAATACTTCCGGCAATCTGCAGAATGGCGGCATGTTCTGTGAGGACGGCGGGATCATTTATTTCAGCAATGTGAATGATAACCGTTATCTGTATTCCATGAATACGGACGGGTCCGACCTCAAATGCCTGCTGAAAGCACCTGTTTCCTATATCAATTCTGCCGGAGATTATCTCTATTTCTATCAGGAAGCCAACAAAGAGAACGGCGCCTTCGGCTCTCTCGTACGCACCATGGGTGTATACCGTCTGAAGAAGAATTCGAGACAGTCACCCGACTGTCTGGACCGTACGCCTGCCAAGATCGTGGCACTCTGCGGTTCCGACCTTTACTACGAACACTATGAGACCAAAGAAGGGATCCGCCTTTATGCTGTTTCGATCAAGGGCGGCGACCGTCATGAGGTCAGCGAATCGGACATCAATCCGGCCTGCGTGATCGACGGGAATATCTTCTACCCCAATCTGGATGCGAATTTTTACTTAAGCTGTTTTCATCCGAATACCGGTCATTCGGATATCGTGATCGCGGATATGAAAGTCTATAACCTGGTATATGATAACGGGTATATCTATTACATGAATGTCGGGGATGACTACAAACTGTACCGTTACAAAGTCAATGAGGATCATGTGACGAAACTGACAGACTGCAGGGTCGACACGTTCAATGTGCTGAATAATGTGATCTTTTATCAGAAAAACGGCGCGGACGATGCCGCGCTGATGCGTATGAACGCAGATGGTTCCGGGAACGAAGTGATCGCCCCCGGAAACCATACATGCATTTCCATGACAAATGATTATACCTATTACTGTGATTACAACGAAGAAGATCATTTCTATCGCGTTCCCACAAACGGCAGTGCAAATGTCAGCCGTTTTGATGAAACGGTATCCGATTAAAGCTGGAAGAAACCTCATACAGTTAAGATGACCATCCTACAGGTCAGCCTCATCGATATCATCCAGTCCCTGCGTAAGGCTGAGCGTATTCAGTGTCCTTCTCTTTCTGCGCATCTCCTCGGATTTTTCAAAGATAAAATCCTTGATCTCCACGGAATGTTTTACATGGATCAGTTTGATGACCTTGTCCGTCACATCGCCCGTGTAGCAGAGCACCGTGCCGGTCCCGAACATCTTTTCAAAGAGCGTTCTCTCCAGTTTAACATCCAGGATCTTATACATGTAGCAGTCATCCTCCGTCGTCTTGAAAAAGCCGCGGGTGATGATCATCTTTTCTTCCTCGATCGTATACTTTGTAAAGGTAAAGGGCAACGCGAAAAAGCCCCATCTCTTTCTTTCCGTAAATGCCATCTTTCTTCCTCCTTTTAGACGTGTAGCAGATCACAGATGATGTGATGTGTACTGCTCCTCACAATACTTGCAGCGGTAGATCTCTTTTTCCGGATCCGTCAGTACAAAAATGTGCGTCAGTTCCTGCTCAATGGATGTGATGCAGCGCGGGTTCTTGCACTTGATGATGTTGCGGATCTCCGTCGGCAGATGCAGTTCTTTTTTCTCCACGATCTCTCCGTCCTTGATCACGTTGACCGTGATGTTGTGGTCAATGAAACCGAGGATGTCGAGATCGAGCATGTTGATATCGCACTCCACCTTCAGGATGTCCTTTTTACCCATTTTGTTGCTCCGTGCGTTTTTGATGATCGCCACGGTGCAATCGAGCTGGTCCAGTTTCAGGTCATGATAGATCGACAGGCTCTTTCCTGCGTGGATGTGATCGAGCACGAAGCCCTCTTCGATTTTGCCTACATTTAACATTCGTATTTCCCCCTGTTATCTTCCTGTTTATTGTCCGTCAAGGCCGAGCAGCGTCAGGATCAGAGCCATTCTGACATATACGCCGTACTGTACCTGCTGGAAATATACCGCACGCGGATCCTCGTCCACTTCAACGGAGATCTCGTTGACACGCGGCAGGGGATGCAGTACCAGCATATCCTCCCTTGCATAGGCCATCTTCTCTTTATTCAGAATGTAGAAATCTTTCAGTCTTACATAGTCCTCTTCGTTGAAGAAGCGTTCCCGCTGCACTCTTGTCATGTACAGAAGGTCGAGGCGCGGCATGACTTCTTCCAGACGGATAACTTCCTTGTAGGGGATCCCGTTCGCATCCAGTACATCCTCGCGGATATAATCCGGGATACGCAGTTCTTCCGGCGAAATGAAGATAAATGAAACACCCGGATAGCGGATCAGCGCGTTGATCAGGGAATGCACCGTACGGCCGAATTTCAGGTCGCCGCAAAGTCCGATCGTCAAATGATCCAGCCGTCCTTTGAGAGAGCGGATCGTCAGAAGATCGGTCAGCGTCTGTGTCGGATGCTGATGGCCGCCGTCGCCTGCATTGATCACGGGGATCCGTGCTTTTGTGGATGCGACCATGGGAGCACCTTCCTTTGGATGCCGCATTGCGCAGATGTCCGCATAACAGGAGATCATGCGGATCGTGTCGGAAACGCTCTCTCCTTTGGCTGCAGACGAAGAATCCGCTGTGGCGAAGCCTAAGACCTTGCCGCCAAGATGCATCATGGCAGATTCAAAACTGAGCCTTGTCCTGGTGCTCGGTTCGTAAAAGCAGGTCGCCAGGATCTTTCCGTCACAGGCGTGCGCGTACTTTTCCGGGTTTCTCTCGATATCTCCGGCAAGATCCAGCAGCTTGTCAAGTTCTTCCACGGAAAGATCGAGAGGACTCATCAAATGTCTCATGATTTTTACCTCGTTAAATGTATTTATGGACTATCGTGCATGTTTTGCAATGTACGACAGATCAGACACCTTCGATCAGATAGGCCGGCAGGAACTGCTTTAAGACCTTATCGATCTGCTCCTCGGTTGCAGGCTTGGCTAAGAATCCGTCAAATCCGATATCCATATAGTACTGGGCCGCTTCTCCCATTACATTCGCTGTCAGTGCGATCACAGGCGCGCGGCCGGATTTGTGCGACATGTTGCGCATCCGCTCAAGCGTTTCCACACCGTCCATGTAAGGCATTCTGTGATCGAGAAAGATCAGGTCGTATTTCTTCTGACAGATCTTATCCAGGCATTCCGATCCGCTCGTAGCCAGATCGAGATCTGCCAGGGTCGGTTTCAGCAGGGCTTCCGTGACTTTCAGGCTGATCCTGGAATCGTCGACGAGCAGGATATGTGCGTGCGGGGCGGTAAAATCACGCTCCCACTTTTCCCCGGCTCTGCTTTCATCCGCTATGATCTGCTCATCCACGCGCTGCTGCGGGATCACCACGCGGAACAGGGAACCCATCCCGTATTCGCTGGTAACGCTGATCTCCCCTTCCATCATATCCAGAAGGCTTTTCGTGATATTGAGCCCGAGACCGGTCCCGGCGACAAAATGGCGTTTCTGTTCATCCATCTTGACAAAGCCGTCAAACAGTTTCGGAAGATCCGTCTTTTTGATCCCGGCGCCGGTATCGGAAACCGTGATCCGTAAGTTGCCTTCCACGTTGCTGATCTTTTCAAAATCAGCGGTAAAATCGATCAGGCCGCGTTCCGTGAACTTGATCGCATTCGACAGCAGGTTGGCAATGATCTGACGGATCCTTGCCTCATCCCCGTACAGGTGCCCAGGGATCTCCCTGCCGATGTGGGACTGGAACGTCAGACCTTTGTGTTCGGCACGGTACCGGTTGACGGATGTGATCTCCTGCAGCATTAACGGCACATCATACACCGTATTGACCAGATCCATGTTTCCGGATTCGATCTTGGCAAAATCAAGCAGCTGGTTGATCAGATCAAGCAGCGTTGATGCACTGCTCTGGATCGATTTGGCATAGCCCGTGAGCACCGGTTCTTTATAATCGCGCAGAATGACTTCGTTCAATCCGAGGATCGCATGGATCGGTGTGCGGATCTCATGCGAAACATTTGCAAGAAATGCGGACTTTGTATCGTTTGCGCTCTCCGCCTGTCTGGACAGTTCTTCCATGCGGTCCATACGCGCTTTCCGCTCTGTCACGTCAAAGAATACCACCGCATATCCGGTCCTGACTTTTCCTCCTTCGATCGGGTTCACATGGACATCGTAGATACGGTCTCCGATGGCGGCATCTTTTCTCCCGCCCTGTCTTACGATCGAGCAGAAATCAGCATCATTGACGAGCGTGCCGTTCACGACATTTCTCAGGAAAGGCAGGTTGTCTCTTGCGCTCGCGTTGGCCTCTTCAAACCTTAGGTCCGCATCGACGATCACGATCGCGTCATCCATGCTCTCAAACAACGCTTCATGCGCACTCTCCACCATGTCAAACAAATGATTTTTCAGTACGGTGATCCCAAGTACACCGGCAGAAAATGCGATACTGATCGGGGCCGGATCGTATCCGGAAAACGCATCGCACACACCGAGCAGATGTCCGGCGACCGGTATAAAGGATGCCACAAAGAGTATCTTTGCATTTCTGCGAAGGTCCTTCTGTCTGGTCATGGTCAGGCGTCTGATCATCAGGACCATACAGCCGATGGCTTCGGAATAGACCAAAACCGCATAGGCCAGATAAAGAGATCCTTTACCGAGCACAACATGCGGATAAATGCCTGTTGAAACAAAATCAACAGAGGTATAAAACAGATGATTCAGCGGATAAGTGTAGATGCAGCCGATGACTAACAGGCTGAAAAGAAAAGGAATTGCAAGCAGACGGTTCGATATCTTGATCTTATTGTATTCAAGCGCAAAAAGCAGATTAAAATGCGCAACAAACGCACCGCCGATGTATTCGATCCGGATCGCATTCAGGGCTTCCGTTGCATTGGTCGCGTTCAGCTCCAGCAGGAAGCCTGCGTTCTGAATGATGGCACAGATCGTGATCAGCAGCATGTGTTTTACGAGTTTTGTTTCTTTCTGACGGTACATCAGGAAGAAACAGACCACGCACAATAAGATGGCTGCAATTTGTATGCCGACAAGGAAATGAAACACGCTTCAACTCCTTTAAAAATGTTCGCTTCGTTACCATCGTCCATCGCAAGCGATGCACGATAAATAAAAAGTGGACTCAGCGCATGAGAATTCGCGGCTCGCCGCGAATAGCGCTTCGTTACCATCGTGTATCGTCCACGATACACGATAAATGCAGATCTGGGCTGTAAGCCGGGTTCTGTTGGACATAAGTCCCGACAATCATCTATCTGGGATCATCGTCGCCGATGACCTCTAGCGACCTACCTGAGGGCACGACGGGCCGCCGTATCGCTCTCTGTTTGGTCTTGCTTCGGATGGGGTTTACATGTGCCCCCGCCGTTACCGGCGGGGCGGTAGTCTCTTACACTGCCTTTCCACCTTTTCCCCGATGGGGTAGTTTATTTCTGTTGCACTATCCTTGGAGTCGCCTCCACCGGACGTTATCCGGCATCCTGCCCTGCGAAGCCCGGACTTTCCTCGGCCATGGCCGCGATTGTCCACCCAGGTCTGCATTTATCGTATATCGCGAAGCGATGTACGATCTAACACCGGTCATAAGGACTCAGCGCATAAGAATTCGCGGCACGCCGCGAATGGCGCTTCGTTACCATCATGCATTGCTACGCAATACCTGATAAATTAGACCGGAAAGATACTTCCCCCTACGAATTCGCGTACCAGCGAATTGTTGGGAATATGTTCCGTTGTTACTGCAAGGAAATACTCCAGGAATTTCAAAAGCCGCTTTGCTTCCTGGTACTGCGGCTCGTCTTTTTCGATCGAGAACAGCAGTGATTCCGCATAAGGTTTTAACACGGCCAGCTCATAGACAAGCGCCGAATTGAACATGGCATCCGCCTCTTCCTGGAAGGGGAAGATATTCTCCTCCTCTCCTTTTCTGACGGAATCCCACATGCCGAGCGTTCTCTGTGCGCTGGCGCCACGGGTACGGAAGTCTCTCACAAGACGTCTCAGCAGTCTGCAGTCCGTTGTTGCGATCCGGTTGTGCTCATCCACGTTCAGGGATGTCAGGGCACTGATATAGATCTTGAATTTGGATTCCGCAGGCAGGGCATACGACATCTTTTCGTTCAGTCCGTGAATACCCTCGATCACGAGCAGATCGTTGGCATTGAGCCGCATATAATGTCCTTTGTATTCCCGCTTTCCCGTTACGAAATTGAACTCCGGCAGTTCCACGGTCTCGCCTGCGAGCAGCGCCGTCATGTCTCTGTTAAAGCCTTCCACATCGATCGCTTCCAGGCATTCGAAATTGTAATTCCCGTTCTCATCCTTGGGTGTCTTTTCCCTGTCCACAAAGTAATTGTCCAGTGCGATGGGGTGCGGGATCTTTCCGAGCGCCCGCAGCTGAACGGATAACCTGTGCGAGAAGGAAGTCTTACCGGACGATGAAGGTCCTGCGATCATGACGAACTTTACGTTCCCTTTATCCACGATCTGCGATGCGATCCGCGCGATCTGCGCTTCATGCAAGGCCTCCTGCATCAGGATCGTCTGTGTAAAGTCACCCTTACAGATGTTGTCATTCAGTGCGCCGACACAGTCGAGCCCGAGGCTCTCGCACCACTTTGCGTTTTCCTTCAGCGTGTTGAACAGTTTCCGCTGGTCGACGAAAGGTCTCAGTTCATCGGGTTTCATGCGCTTCGGAAGCTGCAGCATGAAGCCTTCATCATACAGGAACAGGTCATAGACCTTGATATATCCGGTAGACGGTGCCATATAACCGTAGAAATAGTCTTTAAAATCACCCAGCGCATAGATGTTGACCTTGGATGCGCGGCGGTATCTGAACAGGCGCTCCTTGTCGCGCATGCCCTGATCCCTGAACATGCGGATCGCTTCATCGACAGAATAGGACTGTTTCCAGAAAGGAAGATCCTCGACCACCATCTCTTCCATGCGGGCTTTGACTTTGCGGATAAATTCCTCATCCAGCTGAACGTTGCCTTCCAGCCTGCAGTACAGAGCATGGGAAAGGGAGTATTCCACCTTCACGTGACGGAAATTGTCTTTGCCGATCACATCCCTGATGGCCTTGATCATCATGAACAACGCGCTTCTTCTGTATGTGGCGAACCCGGTCCTCTCCTTGATCGTGTCAAACGTGATGGAGCATTCCTTTGTAACGCTCTTATGCAGTTCACAAAGTTTGCCGTTCACATTCGCAAGAATGATCGGCGCATCGTATTCGTCCTGATGTGCCCTGGCGATCTCCTCATAAGAGGTGCCTGCCTCATACTGCTCTTCCTTCCCGTTTACCAGGATCGTCAATAAGTCATCCATGTTTCTGTCTCCTTTTTTTATTTGATTCGTAAATGATTTCTTTTTATAAAACGATCGAGGGCGGGATCAGCGGATCTCCGGTCACCGTGAGTGCCTTGCATTCCCGGCGTAAAAACTCGATCATATACGGGACAAAAAGTTTCTCGATCCCGAAATGTCCTGCATCGATCACAGCGAGACCGTTCTCCGCCATATCGATCCCGTCATGGTGTCCGATATCACCGGTGATGTACACATCCGCACCGGAATCGATCGCGGACTTTGCCATGCTTTTTCCGGAGCCGGGACAAATGGCTGCCCGCTCCACCATCCGGTCCGTATCTCCGTAGAGAGTGACATGATCCAGATGAAAACGCTCCTTGACATACCGTGCACATTCTTCCAGCGTCATGATCTGCGGCAGTTTTCCGACCCTGCCGAACCCTTCCACGGAAATATCGTCTTCATATGTTTTCTCAAGCACACTGCGGTCCTTAAGCCCCAGTTCATCCGCTGCGGCATCCGCCATGCCGATCACATCGAAATTCGTGTGCATGGCATACAGGCAGACCTCGTGCCGGATCAGTTTCATGATCTTTCTTGCGACAAAATCATCCGCGTTCACCTGTTTGATGGGCGAAAAGATCATCGGATGATGTGTTAGGATCATGTTTGCACCGCAGGATATGGCACGGTCGACCACGGATTCCGTTGCATCCAGCGCGACATAGATATGCGAAACCTCCTGCGCGCGTGCACCGACAAGCAGACCGACATTATCCCACTCGGCCGCAAATCTTACCGGCGAAAGTTCTTCCAGTTTTGTGATCACGTCCTGACATTTCATGCCGTATTCTCCATCCATTCGTGAAGAGCCGCTTCATTCATCACAAGCTCTTTTTCCACTTCCTGCAAACGCTCCCTGCTCCGCTCTCCCGTCTGCGCCCGCAGGGTATTCAGAAGTTCCTTCAGGTATTGATTTTGATATAGCAGGTATTCCCTTAATCCCGGATGCTTTTTTGCAAGCAGGACGGGTCCGTACAGGGCCTGCAGTTCGTTCAGGTCCATCCTGCCGTGTCTGACCTGCATCATCGGATAATACTTTCCGTCTTCGATGACAAGATCCTCTGCCGTAATCGCAAGTCCCAGCTCCTGCAGGGATTCACGAAAGGCCTTTAGTTCCGATTGCGGCTGCAGGACAAAAGCCGTGGCATTCCCCACACTTTCCGGGCTGTCCCGCAGGATCTTCAGCATCAGATTGCCGCCCATGCCGGCGATGATGACCGTATCTGCCATGATACCGGACAGGCCGTCGCATTGTATTGTCTCGATACGATCGTCCAAACCTTCCGTATGAATGTGTTCCCTGGCTCTTTTGATGGGGCCTTCGTTCACATCCGAGGCAATGACGTGCTCTGCCTTCCCGTCCTCTACCAGCCGGATCGAAAGGAAACCGTGGTCACAGCCGATATCTGCAACTACCCTGCAGGGCTCGACCAGATCGGCGATCGCCTGTAAACGTTTTGATAATGTGATCATCAGTCCAGATAGTCTTTCAGCTTGCGGCTGCGGGACGGATGTCTCAGTTTTCTGAGTGCCTTGGCTTCGATCTGACGGATACGTTCTCTCGTAACGTTGAATTCCTTACCGACTTCTTCGAGCGTCCTGGCTCTTCCGTCGTCCAGACCGAACCGTAAGCGCAGCACCTTCTGCTCTCTTTCCGTCAGCGTGCTCAGCACTTCCACGAGCTGTTCCTTCAGCAGTGTGAAGGCAGCCGCATCGGCCGGCACCGGAACATTGTCATCCTGGATAAAATCACCCAGATGCGAATCTTCCTCTTCACCGATCGGTGTCTCTAAGGAAACCGGTTCCTGCGAGATCTTCAGGATATCACGGACACGGTCCACCGGCAGGTTCATCTCTTTTGCGATCTCCTCCGGAGACGGCTCCCTGCCGAGTTCCTGCAACAACTGTCTGCTGACACGGATCAGTTTATTGATCGTTTCCACCATGTGTACCGGGATACGGATCGTTCTTGCCTGGTCGGCAATGGCACGGGTAATGGCCTGACGGATCCACCAGGTTGCATAGGTGGAGAACTTATATCCTTTTGTATAGTCGAATTTCTCGACCGCTTTGATCAGGCCGAGGTTCCCTTCCTGGATCAGGTCAAGGAACAGCATGCCGCGTCCCACATAACGCTTTGCGATACTGACGACCAGACGCAGATTGGCTTCGGAAAGGCGCTTCTTTGCTTCCTCATCGCCCTGTTCCATCCGCTTTGCGAGTTCGATCTCTTCCTCTGCAGACAGAAGCGGCACTTTTCCGATCTCTTTTAAATACATCCTGACAGGGTCCTCGATACTGACGCCGTCCGGCACGGAAAGATCGATATTTTCCACATCGACCTCATCCTCTTCCGTCAGGATGATATCTTCTTCGTCATCCACTTCTTCTTCGATGGCGGGGATCCTCAGCACATCGATCCCGTTCTGCTCCAGTGTTTCATAAACCTTTTCGATCTGTTCTTCTTCGATCCCCAGTTCCTGAAACCACTCGGTGATCTCCTGGTCCTCCAGGAAATTTTTACGTTTTTTCGCGTGATCGACCAGCTCTCTCAAACGCTCCTCAAAACGTGCCATCATATTCTCGTCCATAATACATGTTCTCCCTTTTTTGATTTTCAATCTATTTGATCAAGATGGAATGTCAGATTATTTAACCGTTCCGTTTCCTGCTTCAGCAGGATCATGGTGCCCACTTCATCCATGTCGGCGTCACCGCTTTGCAGTCTTTCCTGCAGGCCGCCCGTCCTGACATTGATCAGCAGTTCCTTCAGCATCCGCTCCTTATCGGCGGTCTTTTCGCCCTCCGGCAAGGGGGTCTGCAGCACCTTCGCGGCTTCCTGTATTTCCGCATCCTCTTCGAATTTTCCGATGATCGCAGCCGGATCGGTTTTTTCTGCATCGAGCTGTTCAAACAGCATCTGTGCGATCCGCCTGTATACGCCCGGGGAAAAATCATCCGCATGCAGGTAGGGTTTCACGAGCGGATAGATCTTCGGCTGCTCGACGAACCAGGTCAATAACATCCGCTGTGCGATCTTTATGCCGTCGTCTTCCTTGGCCCTGTCATGGATCCCTGACTTCACCGGTTCCCGGATCCGGATCCCGTCACCCTTCATCGCGTATTTTGCGACCAGTTTCCTTAAGCTGTCCGGATTCATTCCGTATTTGCCCGCGACGCCTTCGATATAGTTGTCGCGCTCGATCGCTTCCTCAAACCGGAGGATCATCCTTGCGATCTCTTCCGCAAACCGGGTCTTGCCCTGCGGATCGTTCAGGTTGAAAGAACGTTCCGCGATCCGGACTTCAAAATAGAACGGGTTCTCCGCTTCTTCAAGACGCTTTTCGAATTCTTCCGCGCCCAGATTTTTAATGAACTCATCCGGATCCTTGTATGGCGATAAACTGATCACATGCGCCGAGATCCCGGCTTCCCTTAGGATCGGTATGGCACGGAGTGCCGCCTTGGTCCCCGCATCGTCACTGTCATAGCATAGCAGCACGTCTTCGGTATAGCGTTTCAGCAAATTGGCCTGCCCCGAGGTAAGTGCCGTTCCGAGTGAGGCCACTGCCTGGTTGAATCCCGCCTGATGCATCGCTATGACATCCATGTATCCCTCGCAGAGAATGATGTTTTTCTTACGCGAGGTCCTTGCGTGATTTAAACCGTACAGGTTTCTTCCCTTGTCAAACACCGGTGTCTCGGGTGAATTCAGATACTTCGGTTTGGCGTCTCCCATGGTCCTGCCGCCAAAACCGATGATCCTGTGGTTCACATCCATGATCGGGAAGATCACGCGGCTCCAGAATTTGTCCGTTACGCCTCTCTTCTCATCATAGGTGAAGATCCCGCAGTTTTTCAGCACGTCATCCGTGAAGCCCTGCTTCTTCAGATATCTGTACAGAAGATCCTGTCCGGTCCTTGCGAACCCCAGCCCGAAACGCTGCATGGTCTCGTCCGTCAGTCCCCTGTTCTTCAGATACTGCATGGCGGCGGTACCGGATTCGTTCCGGAGCTGATAGTAGTAAAACTTTCCCGCTTCCTTGTTCACCCGCAGGATCTCCGATTTCAGATCCTGTTTCTTTTTGGCCTCTTCCGAATAAGTTACCTCCGGAAGTACGATGTTCGCGCGTTCGGCAAGCATCTTCAAAGCCTCGGTGAACGTATAGTTTTCGTAATCCTGTACAAACTTGAACACGTTCCCGCCGGCCCCGCATCCGAAGCAGTAAAAGATCTGCTTGCTGGGACTGACTGAAAACGAGGGTGATTTTTCATTATGGAAAGGACACAACCCGAAGTAGTTGCTGCCCTGTTTTTTCAGATGCACATAGGAAGAGATCACATCCACGATGTCATTGCGCAGGCGTACCTCTTCGATCACCTCATCGGGGTAACGATAGGGCATGTTATAACTCCTTCCATGAATCAGGCAGATACAGATCCGCAAACGTGTGATTGGCAAACTTATCCGACATGGAGGATACATAGTCACACACGATGCGCTCCCTGCTCTCACCGCGCTCTTCCATCATGGCAAGCAGCGGCTGCGGAAGTGATTCAAAGTGGTCCAGATAATACAGATAGAGATTTTCGACCAGGCGCTCTGATTTGCCCTCTTCCCCTTTGGCTTTCGGGTTCTGGTAAACATTCTCAAACATGAACTCCCGAAGTTCCTTCATGGCCTGTCCGATCTCATCTGACATGCATATATCATCGCGGTCCAGACTGTTCGTTATGATATCGTGGATAAAACAGTCAAGCCGTTTCGTGGTCGTATTGCCGAGTGTATCGCTTAAGTGTTTTGGCACATCGCTTTCACGGAGCACCCCCGCCCGGATCGCATCGTCCATGTCGTGATGGATATAAGCGATCTTATCGCAGATCCTGACGACTTTGCCTTCGAGAGTATAGGGCATGCCGGCTGTCTGATGGTTTAAGATCCCGTCCCTGACTTCTGCCGTCAGGTTCAGGCCCCTGCCGTTCTTCTCCAGCACCTCCACCACACGCACGCTCTGCTCGTTGTGCTTAAAGCCGAGCGGACAGACGCGGTTCAGCGCCCGCTCACCCGCATGACCGAAAGGTGTGTGTCCGAGGTCATGCCCGAGTGCGATGGCTTCCACCAGGTCTTCGTTGAGCCTGAGCGCCTTTGCAACCGTTCTGGCGTTCTGCGACACCTCCAGGGTATGCGTCAGTCTGGTCCGGTAATGATCTCCTTCCGGTAAAAGGAATACCTGCGTCTTGTCTTTCAGCCGCCGGAAGGATTCACTGTGCAAGATCCGGTCCCTGTCTCTTTGAAATACCGGACGGATATCGCACTCATCCTCCTCAACATCCCTTCCCTTGGAATTGATGCTGAGCGTGGCATACGGACTCAGTGTTTTCTGTTCTTCCTGCTCAATTCTCTCGCGGATCGTCATGTGTAACCTCTTTTTCCACCTCCGGTTTGGGGCCTGCCTGCCGGCTCCCTTTTGCCGACACAAAAAAAGAATCCCCAAAGCGGATACCCCTCCAATATATGTATTCGGTATCGCTTCGGAAATTCCTTTTTTTCGGAACCGGTTTTTTTAGGTTCCTGTCTTCTGACCGGATCAGCCGCGGTAGCCGATCTCGTCAGCCAGTTTTTTCTCGATCACAACGATCGCGTCCCTGTGCAGGCGCATGAAAGTCGCCGGGCACTGCGGGTCGATCGTATCTTCCATAAGCAGTTTCTTTGCAGCTTCCTGCTTGTTGCCGTTGATGATCATCAGCAGTGTCTTTGCTTTCATGATACTGCCCATTCCCATGGTCACGGCATATCTGGGTACCTCATCACGGTTTGCGAAGAAACGTGTATTGGCGTCGATCGTACTGTCTTCCAGTGTTTCCTTATGTGCTTTCTCATACAGGAATTTGCCGGGTTCATTGAATCCGAGATGTCCGTCCGGTCCGACACCCAAAACCTGCAGGTCGATATCCGTTTTGTCGAGGATCTCGTTGAACTCCTTTATGTTTGCTTCCACATCCCCTGTGCCCTTGGCAACATAGGTATTGGCCTTGTCGATATTGATGTGGTTAAACAGATTGTCATCCATGAAAAATCTGTAGCTCTGCGGATGCGTGGGCTCGAGTCCGACATATTCGTCCAGATTGACGGAATGAACCTTGGAAAAATCAAGGCCCTCTTCCCTGCATCTTCTTGCAAGTTCTTTGTACATCCCAACCGGGCTCGATCCGGTTGCCAGTCCCAGCGTGCAGCCGGGTTTTTCCCGTACCAGTTTTTCGATCACGTCAGCGGCTTTTTTTGCGCCGTCTTCATAGTTTTCTGCAATGATGACTTTCATGTTCTTTCTCCTGTTCTTTTATTAGTCACGATCCTCTTTGATCACGATCTTCTTTGCTTCTTTATAGATCGAATTCGGCGGGATCACGCCGCGGACACAGGAAACCGGATAAACATTGCTGTTCCTGCCAACGACCGTCCCCGGATTTAAGACCGTATTGCATCCGATGTCCGTGCCGTCTCCCAGCATCGCGCCGACTTTTTTACGGTGTGTCTCGAGCAGTTCGCCCTCGTTTTTGATCACAACATGCTTTTTGTCAGCCTTTACGTTACTGGTGATCGATCCGGCACCCATGTGTGCCTTGTAACCCAGAATGGAGTCGCCTACATAATTATAATGCGGGACCTGAACATTATCAAACAATATCACGTTTTTTAATTCCGTCGAATTTCCGACCACGCAGTGATCTCCCACAAGGGCCGAGCCTCTGATGAATGCGCCCGGGCGCACTTCCGTCTCATGCCCGATGATGCAGGGGCCGCCGATATAGTTGTTCGGATAGCGCTTCGCATCCTTTGCGATCCAGACATCCTCTTCCGGATGATCAAACTCATCGGCCGGGAGCGTTGCCCCGATCTTCAGGATCAGTTCCTTGATCCCTTCCAGTGCTTCCCACGGATAGGTAAATCCGCTCAGGTATTCCGCCGCCCTTGTATGCGACAGGTCATACAGATCCGTTATCTTGCAGTTCATACTCCATCTCTCCTTTTACATTGGTTTCATTTCATATCTATACTAGCGGATCTTCTGAAGGTGTCCAGATGTCTTCATCGCGTCGATGATCATATCCACACACTTCTCACAATCCTTATAGGTTATCGCCTCCGACATCACGCGCAGCACGGGTTCCGTGCCGGATGCACGCAAAAGCACACGTCCGTCGTTTCCAAGTAATGCGGTCGTATCGTCCACAGCCTTTTTGACCGCGGGATCGGCAAGCGTCTTCTCCTTGTCATCCACTTCCACGTTTTTGAGTACCTGCGGATACATCTTCACTTCGGAAGCAAGCACGGACAACGGCAGCTGTGTTTCCACGAGAACGGTCATCAGCATGATCGCCGTCACAAGACCGTCTCCGGTGTGCGCATATTTCCGGAAGATCACATGGCCGGACTGCTCGCCGCCGAGCATATGATTGTTCTCCTTCATGTTTTCATAAACGTAACGGTCACCGACCTTGGTCTTTTCATAGCTGATACCGATGTTGTCAAATGCCTTGTACAGACCGAAATTGGACATGATGGTCGTTACAACGGTATTGGTCGGCAGCATTCCCTTTGCTTTCAGATGCTTTGCACAGATGTACATGATCATGTCGCCGTTGACCACATCGCCGTATTCGTCCACGGCCAGGCAGCGGTCCGCATCACCGTCAAAAGCAAAACCGACATCGACCTTGTTCTCACGCACATACTTCTGCAGACCTTCGATATGCGTGGAGCCTGCATTCAGGTTGATGTTGACGCCGTCCGGCGTATTGTTCATCACATAGTTCTTGGCACCGAGCGCATCAAACACGGCCCGTCCGATCATCCAGGAGCTGCCGTTCGCACAGTCAAGCGCCACCTTGCAGTTTTCAAAGGATACCGGTGCGATACTGGTCAGGTATCCGATGTAGCGGTTTCTTCCCGAGTAAAAATCGATCGTGCGGCCCACCTTATCATCCGTAGCCCATTTCACATCATCGATCTCGCCGTCGATGTACTGCTCCACAAGGTCCTGCACCTCGTCTTCCATCTTCTCGCCTTCGTTGTTCATCAGTTTGATGCCGTTATCAAAAAACGGATTATGGCTGGCCGAGATCATGATACCGCAGTCAAAGCCTTCCGTTCTCGTGATATAGCTCACACACGGGGTTGTTGTAACATGCAGCAGATAAGAATCGCCGCCTGAGGATGTGATGCCTGCGGACAGTGCATTTTCATACATATAAGAAGAACGGCGGGTATCCTTCCCGATCACGATCTTGGCCGGCCGTTCTTTACCGTAATACCAGCCAAGGAATCTCCCGATCTTGAAGGCGTGCTCCGCCGTCAGTACCTCTCCCGCTTTTCCGCGGAATCCGTCAGTTCCGAAATATTTACCCATTTTTCTTCTCTCCTTTTTTGCAGATTCGGATGCCATCTCTCTTGCTTCTTTGGTCCTGCCGTCAAAAGGCCTTGCGGCATTCTGCGGGATCAGCCAGAGCTTGCCTTCTTTTTTGGCATCCCTGATCTTGCCGTCCCTGCACAGCATGGTGATGCGCCGCTCGTTCATATCCCATTTCTGCGCCGCCTCATGGACGTCCATGTATTTCATGATGATCTCCTTTTCCGTAAAATCATAAGCCTACGCCACGGCCTACACTTATGATTTTACCTGTATCATGACATTTGTCAAGTTATATGTTGTGATATTTTGTCTGCTTTTGTCAAGTTATGGCAAGTTGTATCTTGACATTTGTCCGGTCGCGGAGAGAAGAAATATGTATTTAATTGTTTATACGTTCAGCCGGCTTTGTCTCCGGTGATCGTGTCCTTGAAGGAACAGTTGTCGATCTCGACATCCCCTTCATGGAAGCGCCCGTATGTATTGCCCGTAAACGTGCAATGATGCAGCGCGGTTCCGTAGCTTTCATTTGCCTGTACAAATCTGACCGAGAAGTAATTCTGTGAATCCACAAAGTTATCGCGGAAGGCACAATCCGTGAACACAACATCACTGCACTGGGAAAGACTGATCATGCTCATGTCTTTGTTGTCATGCATCGTACAGTTCGTAAAGGAAGCGTTGTAAACATTTGCCAGGTCCACGATCCCGTAGGTGCATTCATAGATCTCGGTCTGATCCACATGGATATCCGAAGTGTTCATGGCTTCGATCCCGTAGGTCCCGCACCCGTACAGATGGCAGTTGCTGATATGATAATTGTAGCCGTCCTGCAGCTGTATGACACTGCCGCCACAGGTACCCGGTTCCACATGATGTCCGGCCGTGATCCCGTCAAGAATGACATTTCTGCAACCGTTAAATGTCATGACCGGCACATACGGATCCGTTACGCAGATCTCCACCTTGGCACCTTCTTCCGCCTTCAGGCAGAGGTTTTCAACGTCTTTGATGCTTACGCTTACCACGGTGTCGCTCTCACTGTCCCAGCCGTTGTTTATGACCACTTTAGAATTTCTCAGACTCTTGTCTGTACGGCTGATGTCATATACGCCTTCTTTGAGAATGATCTTTTTCCCGTCGCCGATCGCCTGCAGCAGTTCCATCACGTTGCTGACCGTGATCGTCTCGTTGTAGCGCAGATCATCCTTATGCTCCATTTCCTTAGAGCCTTCCCGCAGGAATGTGCTGATCGTGACGCTGTGCCATGCGTCTTCTCCCTCGCCGTATTCATAACTTTCAAACTCGACCAGCTTATTGTCCTCTTCCAGAGTCAGACGGCAAACATCTTCCTTCGTGCGCGGATTGACGATCTTTGCCACCCATTCCTGATTGGCGGATCCTTCATAAAGCGCCTCGTTTACGATCTCAACCGGGAGATGATAACCGGTGCCGACCATCTCATACTTGCCAAGATCATAATCTGCAAACAGAGCCCCATTATCTTCATAAATATACAGTTCCATATGCCCTATCTCTTCGGCCATATAGAAATAAGAATCCATCCGTTCAAGCGGAATACCGGGTACTGCGGAATAATCCGTTTCGCAGACGAGCTGCCAGTTGCCGATCAGTTCTTTATGCCCGATCCGGTCACCCGCCTGTGCTGCTTCATCCGTTGCGGCAGGTGCCTCCGGTTCCTCTATATCCTCTTCGTCCGTATCCTGTGCCGGCTGTTCCGTCGTCTGCGGTTTATCCGGTTCGTCGTCTTTGTGTTTCCGCAGAAAACCGGGAATGATGCCGCATCCCGTCAACGTAACGCAGAGCAGCAGTGCCATGGCTGTTACCATCTGTTTCTTCATTTTCTTATCTCCTTTCATAACGGCATTTTCCGATGTTATCGATCTCCATATCCCCCGCAGGGTCTGAAAAACGCAGTTCTATCTGCGTGATATGTCCTGCATCAAAAGTCTGATCCCCTGCGATCTCTTCAGGCGACACCCTGACCGTAGTAAACTGATGCTTATATGTATACTTACGAAGGAGCGCTTCCTGCTTATACAGCTGCACGCCGATCGAAGGCAACACTTCCCGCGGTTCTTCCGCCTTCACCACTGCGCCGTTTCGATCCGTAAAGATCACGGTATATGAAATCGGGTTGGCATCTTCTGTATCTTTTGTGCGCATATCGGTAATGTCCGCCGAAAATGCGGAGTCGCGAAGATCCATGTCCCCGGTGCGAATGAGCACGGATATGGGCTGCGCCTGTTCTGCCTTATCATCCTCTCCGTCCTTATCATTATCCTTATCCTGATCGTCACCCCAGCGAAAAGCCAGCGCATAATTTGCTCCGTCGCCATCGCTGCTTACCTTGCGGCGTTTCTCCGCCCAGGCGCTGCTGCCTGTGACCTCGATCGTGCAATCGCTCCCGGCCGGGTATCCGATATCTTCCTGTGTGTCAAAATCCGCCCAGGTTTCAAATGTATTGTCCTGATACATTTGCTGGTATGCCGTCTGCGGCAATTCCGCTCTGTAATCTTCTATTCCGGAAAACAGGGAAAGGTATGTATCATCCTGCAGCAGTGTCACATCCATGAATGTCTTCATCAGGATGCAGAGCAGTCTCTGCTGTTCCCGTTCCGGGATCAGTTCATGTACATCCAGCATCCTGCAGGTCGGTTCCGGACAGTCGTAGCGTCCCCAGAGTGAATTGAACTGGCCGTGATTGGCGCCGTTTATGCAGACGGCTGCTTTCAGGAAAGTGCCTGTTCCCGAAAAGCGCACGTTGTTATACTGCTTCTCTCCCATGACCTGACTGACATCCTGGTCGTTCAGGCCGTGAATGAGCAGATAATTCACATCCTGCAGTTCCACCGTCTTATCAGCCGGCAGATACTGGTCGCAGACCGGCGCCACAGCGATCAGGGACGTGATCGGAAAATCATAATCAAACGGGATATTCGCGTTGTCCGGATAATGCCTGTACCGGTTAAACAGAGCCGCATGGCAGATGGCTTCTCCGCCTCTCGAATGACCTCCGAGTGCGATTTTGCCTGCATCGATCCTGCCGTAAAGCGGGTTCGTTTTCTCCGCGTTCCATGCAAGTACCTGCCGGATGTTCTCAAGCAGCAGGACCGCTCTTGCGTCGTTTTCATCCGTAAGCCCGTTGCAGGCGTTCTCATCCACGGAAACGACAACATAGCCGTGCCCGGCAAGATATTCCCCAAGATACGCATAACCGAGATAGGAATCCTCTTCCACATCATGATTCCCGTGGATCATGAACAGTACGGGGCAGTTCTTTTTATCTTCCGGATACCAGATCGTCCCGGACAGGGGCACTGCATCCATTTCATAATCAAACCGCAGTTTGTACAACAGGGATTCCGGAAATCTGCGTTTGGCAAAGTCCGAAAGATCAAATACGTCAGACTGCTGCATAAACGTGTCCCCGATACCGTATGTCAGTGTCTGAAAGGAAAGTCCGCCCTTTTCCACAGACTGTGCAAACCCGGCCGGGGCAGACGCTTCCGTTTTCTGCATATCGGCGTATTTTGCCGTGTTTCCTCTTGCAAACCCGTCGGCAGACAGGAACACAGCCGCAGCGGTCAGAACAAGGAACGAAACGGCGCCTGCAACGATCATTGTCTTTGATCTGTTCTTTTTAAAAAGCAGGCAGATACATCTGCCGAGAAGATCCAGCGCCAGGACGGTCGCGGCTGTAAACAGGATCACAAACAGGATGTAGTTTCCCTGACAGCCGATCACACCGAAAGCGGTCATAAAGATCAGATCCGTCAGGAAATAAGCGCGGACGAGTTGCCTTGTCCCAAACACAAGCCAGAAAACCGCAAAAAAGACAAACGGTACAGTGCCTGCAAGCAAGATGGCAAGCGGAACAAACACATATACCGGCAGAAACGCATACATGCTCTGCAATACGCCACAGGATAGCAGCAGGCCAAACAGCAACAGGATGATCTCCGCCCCCCTCCTGCCTTCTGCAAGCATATCCGCCACAGTCTTCACGCTGTCTTTTATCTTATGGAATATATTTTGAAAAAAACGTTTGATCTTCATCATTCCTTCATTTCATAAAAAAACAGAGGACGCAGACACGCTTCCTCTGTTTCTGTCGTTATGCAGGAAAAGAGACTTGAACTCTCATGGTATTGCTACCACACGGACCTGAACCGTGCGCGTCTGCCAATTCCGCCATTCCTGCATGTTCTATCGCAAATCACCATACGATCTACGATGAATGCACAACACGGACATTCTACACGGTTTTGGCAGATTTGTCAACAGGGTCAGTAGGACCCGTCGTAGATGTTTCCGACAGCACCGGCATTCGCAAATGTTCCGCCCTGTGTATAGTTGCTCAGCTTGTTATTTTCCGCGTTCACGCTGTTAACGATCCCGGACGCCTTGCCGGCGATCATGTCACCGAGAGAGCCGACGCCGTCAAACAATGCCTTGTATACGCTCTTATCCGCTTTCTCCGCAATACTTTCATTGAGAGAGAGCTTGTTGTCCTCACCGATCGTGATCCCCAGATCCGCAAGCGAATTGCTGTGCTTTTCAACCATCTGCGTCATCGACAGGGTGTTACGCAGAACGCCTCTGTTATCCGATTCCGCACCGGATGAGATCATCGCATTGTATTTCTCAACAAATTTCTTTAAGTCATCCACGTTCTTTACGCCTGAAAGGCTTTTCTTCAGGTCTTCCGCATCGCTCTTCATCCGGTTGTTGGCTTTGATGGATTCCTTGATGGCAGATGCATCTTTGGATGCGCCCTCAGCCGCATCGGAATTCTTGGCATAATAAGCCTTGGTCAGCTTCGCCATACTGCCGTTCTTTAAGCTGGCCCAGTCACCGAGAAAATTCATGTTCGAAGTATTCTGGGAAGAAGACGTACCATACAGACTGTCAAACATGGACGTGTAATCATTATTGATCGAAGACATAAACAGACTCCTTTCTTATATGCGCAGTTCCTTCTGCAAATATCGTATGCCGATTCGTCATTATATATATCGGCAGGATCATGTGAGAATATTATAGCACAACCGCATCAAACGGTACAGTCCCAAACCGTTTGTCAGGGCTAGGAAAGAGGTGCGCACGAACCGCCTTCGATCAGGGTTCCCGCGAACAGTTTCCGTGTAAACTTTCCCGTCTGTTCCATTTCTTGAAACAGGGCCGAAACCGTCATCTGCGCCATCTCTTCAAAAGGCTGTCTGACCGTTGTGATGCTCGGTATGTAATACTGTGCCAGATCGATCCCGTCAAAACCTGCCAGAGACACATCTGCAGGGATCCTGTATCCGGCTTCCGAAAGCGCTTTGGCAGCACCCACGGCCAGCGTGTCTGAAATGGCATATACGGCTGTAAAATCATGCCCGGCGGCAAGGATCTTCTGCATGACCGCATATCCGTTTTCCATCGTATACGGATCGTATGCAGGATCCATTTCATAGATCAGGGCCGGATCCGGGTCGATCCCGTGGTCCCGTAGCGCTTTCAGATATCCCGTCTTGCGGAGCTTGCCGATACTCTCGTCCGTTTCCCCCGCTGTGATCATGGCGATCCTCGTATGCCCGAGACGGAGCAGGTATTCTACCAGTTTATAGCTCTCTTCCACATCATTGACGGAAACAAACGAATACCGTTTGGGAAGTTCTTCCGGCACCGCGATCGTCGAGAGTACAAACGGTACAGGGATCGCATCCAGCCTTTCGACCGTATGGTTAAAGTGTCCTCCGAGGAAAATGATCCCCCTTAAGCGTTTCTCCGTGATCAGTTCCATGGCGACCGCAGTCTCGTCCGTATCGTTGTCCACGTGATGCAGGGTCATGGAATATCCCTTCATGCAGATCTCGTTTTCCATGATCCTGATCATCTTCATAAAGAAAGGATTGGAGATCCCTTTCACCAGGACCGCGATCGTCTTCGAGTCTGTGATCCGGATATTTCTTGCGGAATTGTTCGGCACAAAATGGTATTCGGCAACCGTCTGCAGGATCTTCTCTTTGGTCGCTGCATTGATGTCCGGATGGTCATTTAAGGCGCGCGAAACAGTCGAGACGCCGACGCCGCATATTTTTGCAATGTCCTTGATCGTGATGGTCTGCATCTTATAACCTGCTGTACATCCATGTCATCCTGTGGATCTTCTTAACGACCTCGTCCGTCAGATCATCGGCTGACATCCTCCACTTCCAGTTATCTCCCAGTGTCGCCGGTTTATTGGTCCTTGCGCTTCCGTCTTTGCCAAGATAATCCTGTATCGGCACAATGCAGACCTTTGCAACGGAGCCCATTGCAAGGCGGATCACGCCTTCCGCGATCTCTTCATCCCGGTCGGAAGAAATACCCATGTATTCTTTGGCATATTCCCTGTCTTCTTCCGGCAGTTCCTTTAGCCAGCCAAGCAGCGTATCATTGTCGTGGGTTCCCGTATAGACCACACAGTTATTCTGATAATTGTGCGGCAGATAGTCATTCGGTTCTCTCGGATCAAACGCAAACTGCAGGACTTTCATGCCCGGGAAGCCGCTCTGTCTTACCAGTTCCAGAACAGACGGGGTCAGGAAACCAAGATCTTCTGCAATGATCTTCGTCTCGCCAAGCACTCTGCGCAGCGTATCGAAAAGATCCATGCCCGGTCCTTTCTCCCAAACGCCTTCTTTTGCGTCCTCTTTTCCGAACGGGATCGCATAGTAGGAATCAAAGCCGCGGAAATGATCGACGCGAACCACGTCATAGAGTTTCCTGCAGTGGAACATCCGCTTGGTCCACCACTCATATCCGGTTTTGGCGTGATATTCCCAATCGTACAGCGGGTTCCCCCAAAGCTGACCGAGATCTGAAAAGGCATCGGGCGGACAGCCTGCGACCGCGACCGGCATACAGTTCTCATCCACCTGGAAGAGTTTCGGATCGGACCAGGTGTCAGCCGAATCGAAAGCCACATAGATCGGGATGTCCCCGATGATCTCTATGCCGTTTTCATTGGCATACTGCTTCAGTTTCTTCCACTGTTTCATAAAGAAGAACTGCTGGAACCTGTAGAAATTGATCTCATCCGCATACAGGTTTTTATAGTGCTGCATGGCTTCCGGTTTACGAAGCCTGATATCATCATCCCACTCCGCAAAACTCTTGCCGTCAAACGCGTTCTTGACAGCCATGAACAGTGCATAGTCTTCCAGCCAAAACTTGTTGTCTCCCACAAATTCCCAGAAAGATCCGTTGTATTCGAGATTGCAGTTCTCATAAGCCATCCTGAGCACTTTAAAACGGCTCTTGTAGATCTTTTCATAGTCGATGTAATGCTCATTGTCCCCAAAATCGAAGGGTTCAATGTCTTCCTCCTTCAGCAGTCCCTCCTCGACCAGCATCTCCAGATCGATGTAGTACGGATTGCCTGCAAATGTCGAGAAGGACTGATAGGGTGAATCCCCGTATCCCGTTGCGCCAAGCGGCAGGATCTGCCAATAGGTCTGGCCGGCTTCTTTCAGCTGATCCACAAACCGGTAAGCTTCTTTTCCAAATGTGCCGATGCCGTACTTTGCCGGCAATCCGGCGATCGGTAACAGAATTCCGCTTTTTCTCATTTGCTTTGCTCCCTTCGTTCCGGTATCGTTTCCGGTGTCTGATTTTACTATATCGCAGTCTGCCGGATTTGGCAACGACAGATAACAGAAAAGACTCCCTTTTCAGGGAGTCTTCAGACTGTAGACAAAGCGGGAGTGGAACTTCGAGTTCCGCTCCCGTTTTTCCGTTTTGAAAGGTTTTTCATTATGCTGCCATTAGACAACCGGATGATCGGTCAAATAGAGGCCCTATTATCCCCTTTCTTTGAAGCATCTTCGCTAGCTTCTTTAGATTCAGACATGCATAAGTCAGCCCGACCTT
>JAFZQU010000009.1 GCA_017620255.1 Lachnospiraceae bacterium | reverse complement strand
CCGGCTGCAAAGAAAAACAGCGGCACATGCTGTGCAAAAATAAACAGATAGGTATTGTCAGAAACAGGCAGATGCCCCAGGTAGATCAGGAGCATGCCGATCCATTTTAAGATGTCTGCCCAAACGACCCGTTGTTTCATAGTTTCATCTTGGTGATGTATTTCCGCCGCACAAGCGGTTCATAGATAAACTGACGGAAGAGATAGACGAGCTTCCGCGGGGCCTTTTCGATCAGCGCATCGCGTTTCGCGGTATTGGTGATGCTCCGCTCCTCTTCATACCAGCCTTCCTCATAATCGGTCTGTTGCGCTGTGATCACGTCCGGCGTCTTTCCGATCTTCCGCGCGATCACGTAGATCTCGGTCTGCGTGTTCACATCAAACTGCACGCGGCCACCGGCCTCCTTCGGAGAACAGGCGATCTTCCATACTTTGTCTTTCGCAGAAAACTTGACGATGAACACATCCAGCAGCTCCATCCCGTTCTGCGCGGAAAAGACGCTGTAAAAGAAATCCGGGGAAAACTGATACAGACCATGTCCGTTAAAGTTGTTGGTTGGCACCATGGAAATGTAGATGCCTCCCTCTTTCAGCATAGAAAAGCAGTTTTTCAACAGCATCGGAACATCGAAAACATGCTCCATCGTCCCGCCGTCGATGATGCAGGAAAACTGCTCGTGATATTCATCCGGAATCGGCTGATTCAGGTCATGCAGAATGTCCGGTTTCTCATGTGCAAAGCCATCCAGGCTTTTCAGCGGGGAACCGTACATATCTGCGAACACACTCTCTGCATACGGACTTTGGAAATCCGCTTCCAGTTTTTCCGGCGTGATCGTCTTTGCGAAGGAAGGCAGATACTTGGCAAACTCCCTGCGGGAGAACGCCCGGAACTGCCGTCCCAACGTCAGCGTATCCGAAAGATCCGCGTCATAATGCTTGCGCGCATATTCGATTGTCAGCATCGATGTGATCCGAAGGCCCATAATACATATCCTTATCTGATCAGAAATACAGTTCCTGCAGCTTCTTCCGGTCTACTTTATTATTCTGATTGAGCGGCAGATTTTCCATCCGCACGAATTTGTTCGGAAGCATATGACGCGGAACCTTTTCTTTCAGTTTCTCACGCAGTTCTCTTTCTTCCAGCGTGCCCACATAGCACATGATGATGTGTTCGGTCTCCTTGTTGAAGATGCAGGCGCACTGCATCTGATCATCCAGCGCACAGGCCGCCAGTTCGATCTCTCCCAACTCCACACGGTGTCCCATATGTTTGATCATGAAGTCGCGGCGGCTCTTGAAGATGATCTCGCCATACTCGTTTTTCTCCACGATATCGCCGGTACAGTAGATCGTCTCGCCCGGTTTCAACGGATTGTCCTGATATTTTTCTGCCGTCGCTGCTTCATCTTTCAAATAGCCAAGGCCCATACCCGGACCTGCCAGACACAGCTGTCCTTCTTCTCCGACCTTAGCTTCCGTCCCATCATCCTTGATAATATATGCCGTCACGAACTCTGCCGGGAACCCCAGCGGGATCCGCTCATCATCTGCGAGTTCGCGCTCCATCGGATAAAGGAATGTATAGAAAAACTCGGATGCGCCATATCCCTGACAATACCGCGGATCCGGGATCACTTTTTTCATCTTGTTGATCAGCTTCGTGGAGGCAATATCCCCGGCGAATGTCACCGTTCGAAGGCATTTATTCAGTTCCTCTTCATATCCTTCCCATGCGGAAAAGCGGGAAATGACCGTCACGCCGCTGGCGACCCAGTCGATGATCGAGATCTGATTTTCCACCAGGTATTTCACCAGTTCGCCCGGCTGGCTGAACAGCTCTTTCGGCATGAAATAACAGGTTGCTTCGGCCGCGATCGAGAAGAACAGATTCAGCACGCCCATCACGTAATACATCGGAGACTGGTTTCCCACATGATCCGTAAAGATGATCCGCACATCATCTCGGTTGGCGATGGAACAGTACAGGATTCCGTTATGTCCCTGCATGACACCCTTCGGATTTCCGGTGGAGCCGGAAGTAAATACCACGCTCGCCAGTTTATGCGAGACTTCCTCTTCTATGATCTTTGGAAGCTCAATCGTTTCTTCTTCCTGTTCCATGATATCTTCGTAAACCAAAACGTTTCCGTTAAAATGAAGCGCTCTCGCTTTCTCCTCTGTTTCCCGGTTTGCCATAACGATCACCGGCTCCAGTGTCTCAAAAATCTTTTCGATCCGCTCATTCGGCATGGTCTCGTCAATGCAGGAATAATAATCCCCGGCATACAGAATGCCATGCATGCAGGCGGCCAGATCATTGCCCGCCTCGATCAGCGTCGCGATCGGCTGCGGATCCTTTTCCCCAATAGCAGCCGGATCCTCACCTGTCGTCTTAACGATCGCCTTCGCGATCTTCAAAGATGCCTCATACATCTGGCGGTAGGTCATTTCTCCGTCCACATCAACAAAACCTATCTTTTCCGGCACATCCATGACTGCCTTATCCAGTAGTTCTGTCACTCGCTTGAATTCCATTTACAGTTTCCTCCTGAGCTTTTCTATATTTTTCAAGTAGTCTATCGTCTGACGGATCACATGCACATGCCCGCCTTCTTCTTCCACATATCGGACAGGGAGTTCCACGATCATCTCCCCGCTCCTCTCTGCCCGGATCAATAACTCAATGATGAAGAACCATCCATTTTCAGTTGTATCGGATTGCCGGATCAGTTCTTCCGCAAAATCCTTCCGGAAAAACTTAAATCCGCAGATGGCATCCGCCTGCTGCATATGCAGCCGCGTTTTCATCACCATGGTCAGTCCCTTGGACGTGAGGTTGCGGTACCATTTCCGGCCGATCGTCCTGGCGCCCTTCGCCTGTTTGGATCCGTTGACCATCATCAGATCCGGATATTCCGAAAACAGGGCCACCACAGAAAGCAAATGCCGGATGTCGGTGGAAAGATCCACATCCATATAGCCGACGATCTCGGATGTATTCCGCGCGACGCCCGCACGGAATGCCGCGCCAACGCCTTTTTCCGTGATCCGGATATAGTCCACTTCCGGGAATTCTTCCGTCAGACTTCGGGCAACTGCTTCCGTTCGGTCGGTCGATGCGTTATCCACAATGGTCAAATAGAAGGTTTCATCCGGCAGGTAGCGTTTCAAAAAAGCCGCCGTTTCCCGGATCCCCCGTTCCAGCCGGTTTTCTTCGTTATAAACAGGAAATAAAATGTTAAAACTGCGCATAAATAAATTCCGTATTTGCAATATTCAGTGACAGCAGGATCAGGATGATCACGAACCACCAAACGAGGATCCTGACATACCATCTCTGCTTCCGCATCAGATCACTGAACGTTTCTTTTTTATTGTACTCGATGACCGATACTGCAAGCAACGAAAGAAATCCGATCGCCAGCAGAATCAGCTGCAGCCCATCCAGATCAAACTTCAGCAAAGTGCCATCGAACAGAGAGCCGAAGCGGAAGCTGGTAAACACTTTCTCAATCAGACGCCCCAGCTGCTTAAGATCCTGCACGCTGAAGATTACCGGAGCCAGCCACAGCAAAAGGACGGTACGTACCTGCTGCCAGAACTTGTACAATGGCGAAGCCACACGCTTCGGATACTGTTTATCAAAACGTTCTGCAACCGGTGAAAGCAGCATCGTGATGATGAAGATCACGCCGTAATACACGCCCATGACAAAAAACTTCACGCCACTTCCATGCCAGACACCCATAATGATCCAGAGGATCATCAGTGCGATGATGGATACCAGTTTGGTCCTGCGTTTCCT
>JAFZQU010000008.1 GCA_017620255.1 Lachnospiraceae bacterium | reverse complement strand
TTAGTGCGGATGACAGGACTTGAACCTGCACGCCTTGGGCAATAGAACCTAAATCTATCGCGTCTGCCAATTCCGCCACATCCGCATAATCGCGCGCTAGAACCTAAATCCAGCGCGTCTGCCAATTCCGCCATATCCGCTTGTTCTTACACACAACACTCGAATATCATATCTCTTTTACGCTGTTTTGACAATACAAAGGGGCCTTTTTCACTTTCGTGCATCACCGCCCGCACACGTCCATCAGTTCCTCGATCATGGGCCGCATCTGCTCAAGTTCACTGGCTTTGGAAGTCATAATGTTAATGCGGTCACCATCGTCGAATTCGGCATATATATCGAGGTGAGTGTCCGGAAGGTTCTGCTCGCTGTGGTCCGGATGATCACCGCCAAACCCGTAAAAGCCCTCCTCATGGTTGTCAATCCGCCCGGAATCATGGTTATAGATACTGAAATCGTACTTGATGAGCACATCGTATTTGTCAAAAACCGCCGTGACATTCTTTAGCAGATCGGGCGGCAGCTTACCGTATTCCTCGCTGTCCGGCATTCCCGTATGAAAAGAATAATCCGTTTCCGGATCCTGATAATCAAAGTTCAGGCGCGTAACAACAGAAGCCGGTCTTGTCGGACGAAGTGCGTCATTGCCGTGCGCGGCAAACCAGTCCGCCATGATTGTATATGTATCTTCAACCCACTCTGCATCCGGATCGTTGTCCATCGTGAATCTCAGGTGTTCACCGGATACGTAGTTCACGTTCAGATTGCAGGGCTGGAATTCCGGCGGCAGTCCGGCCGTTGTCTTGTAGTAGCCGTTCCACGAAGTCAGTTTGTATTTCCGGATCACGGCCTGCAGCGAAGAAAGCAGTTCCTCATCTGCCGGAACGTGATTTCCCGAATAGTTTTCATACACGGTCAGCTGGCCGTTCTCATCGTGTTTGACCGAGAATTCAAAAAAATGATCATCCTCGCCCATCCAGCGCCAGCTTGAGTAAAACCGCGCGTAATAGTCATTGATCTCATCGGATTGGATCTCCTTTGGCGCGTCATGATCCGTCAGATCCGTGATCCCGCCGCAAACCGGCTCGTCTTCATATCCGTTTGTCACGTTTGCCTCCGTTCCCCTGCTACAGCCCATGCACAGGTAGCCAAGCAGGCAAAGCATCAGTATTATGCATCGTATCATGTTCCGGACAATCTCCTTCCTCTCCCTGTTTCACAGCACTTAAGAATATCATAGACAAAAGCGCGCGTTTCGTCCACCTTTGTTTTCTCCTGCGCAGGTTGTTGTTTTTTATAGAATCGATTATACTAATTTATGCGAAATTTCACCTCGAGTCATAAAGCGCGAAGGCAGCGCATAATAACGCGAAGGAGCGGGATAGATGAGAAAAACGGCACAATTTGCATTGCAGGAAAAAGAGATCGGAAATGCGGCGGAATTTGTCCAGAACTGTCTGGAGGAATTCGGCATCAATCCGAGCGAGCGCATGAAGGGAACACTGGTCGCGGAAGAAGCGATCGGCAGTCTGGTCACGCACGCGGCGGAGCAGGGAGAACTGCAGCTGAACGTGCATAAGGGATTCGGTAAGATCACGATCGAAATGAGCGCACCGGGCAGCGAGTATCCGTTGCAGGACAACATGGAATCCGCGGTTTTGCCGCAGGATGAGGAAGTCGGACGGGAAGCGCTCGATGTCATCCGCAACATAATGCTGCGTTCGTTTGCGGACGATCTGAAATACAGGCATAAGAACGGATACAACTTTATCCGCATGACTTTGATCAAATCCAAGCGCATGTTCCTCTACGAAACCCTGGCTGCACTGTTTTTGGGGATCGCGATCGCACTGCTGCTTTCGGCTTTTTCACCGGAGAGTTTCAACAACGGCCTGAACGAGTTCGTGCTCTCGCCGATCAAAACCGTATACCTGAACATTCTGCGCCTGATCGTGGCGCCTGTCGTGTTCTTTTCCATTGTGACGTGCGTGGGCAGTTTCACCAACCTGCGCGAACTCGGTAAAGTCGGCGGCAAAACGATCATGCTTTACACATTCACGACCATTGTTGCCGTATCGGTCGGCATCGGCGTGTTCTATCTGTTCCAGCCGGGACAGGCCTCGCTTGCGTCAGTTGCTGCTGAAGAAGCTGCGACCGCCCAGTCCGCCACGCTTTCCATCAAAGACATGCTGATCGACATGGCTCCTTCCAATTTCATCAAGCCGTTCCTGAACGACAACATGCCGCAGCTGATCTTCCTTGCGATCCTCTGCGGGATCGCCACGGGTCTGATCGGTGAATATTCGGTTGTCTTAAAGTCCCTGTTTACCGCCTGCAACGAACTTTTCATGAAAATCGCTGCCATGATCATCCGTTTCATGCCGCTCGCGATCTTCTGCTCCGCAGCTTCCATGATCCTTGCAACAGGCGCGGAAACACTGCTGTCCATTCTCGGCATGTTCGGTTCCTTCATTTTTGCACTGCTGTGCATGATGATCTTCTACATTCTTCTGGTCATGGTCGTCGGCCGTCTGGATCCCAGGCCGCTGATCCGTAAATACACACCTACGATGCTGCAGGTTTTCTCCATGGCATCCTCGAATGCGGCGATCCCGGTCAACATGAGCGCCTGCCAGAAAAAACTCGGCATCAGCCCCAAGATCTGCAGTCTTTCGATCCCGCTCGGATCCACGCTGAACATGGACGGCACCTGCGTACAGCTTGCGATCTTCTCGCTCGCTCTCGCCAAAGTCTACGGCGTTCCGGTATCCACCGGCAGCCTGATCACGATGGCAGTCACCATCATCATCCTTTCGATGGGCGCACCCGGGATGCCCGGCGGCGTTGTGATCTGTCTCTCCGTGCTCTTGGAGCAGCTGCATGTACCAACCGAAGCCGTCGGCCTTGTCATGGGGATCGGTCCCCTGCTCGGCATGTTCCTTTGCATGAGCAACTGCGTCGGCGATGTCGTCGTCACTTCCATCGTCGCGAAATCATCCGGCGAAATGAATATGGATGTATATAAAAAGAAATAGGTTAAATAGCTGAAAGAAATAGATTAAATAGCTAAAAGAAATAAATTAAATAGCTAAAAGAAATAGCCGTCCTCTCGCCAAAGTCGGGGCGGCTATTTACATATGAAGAACCCCGGGCAACATGTGTTACCTGGGGTTCTTCGTTCGTGAGCCACCGGGGACTCGAACCCCGGACAACTTGATTAAAAGTCAAGTGCTCTACCACCTGAGCTAGTGGCCCATATTTCTCATCCTGTATCTGCGATACAGGATAAATCGATTTGACTCAGCGTATTAGATTCGCGGCAAGCCGCGAAAACGCTTCGTGACCATCCTGTATCTGCGATACAGGATAAATAACAGGGCTAACTGGATTCGAACCAGCGAATGCAGGGATCAAAACCCTGTGCCTTACCGCTTGGCGATAGCCCTAAAATACACATGGCCTCTCGCAGTCAGCCTGATCTCTTGTGAACTCTGCTTAAGTCCAGGGTGGATAGTGGGACTCGAACCCACGGCCTCCAGAGCCACAATCTGGCGCGCTAGCCAACTGCGCCATACCCACCATAATTTATCGCACATCACAGATGTGTGATGGAATGTGCTCGAAGGGATTCGAACCCCCGACCCACGGCTTAGAAGGCCGTTGCTCTATCCAGCTGAGCTACGAACACAGAAGTCAACGTCACATATTATAAGGTATTTTTCAAAATAATTCAAGCAAAAAAACATAGTTGGAAAAAACGTCGAAAAATCGTTTTATTCTCGATGTGCTAAATCTTGACAAAGCGCCTTCTTGGAAGTATATTAATTGCGGTTTCTAAATGAACCATCTTTTTTACGGCAGTGCTACACAGCACGTTATTTCGCCGTGATTTCCATTCTTTATCAGGTATCTGTTGCTGTTTCCTACGTGTAAACAGACAGCGTAAGTCATTTCACACGTAGTTTTTAACGTACCACTGCAATGGCCTACGTGTGAACAAATAAGATACGTCAATTTTACACGTAGTTTTTGATGCATTATCGTCATGTCCTACGTGTAAACAAATAAGATAAGTCATTTTTACACGTAGCCGCATACGCGAAGCTACGGAAAACTACGTGTAAATTGAAATCCATGAAAGATTCACACGTAGCCGCACGCGCGAAACTACGAAAAACTACGTGTGTTTCCGTGATTTTTACTGAAGGTACACGTAAATTGTTGAAACAGGTAATGGTGTTGCAAAAAAGCAGAAGGAGGAAAAATGTTTTTTGAAGATCATCGGGAAAAGTTGGAAGCACAATTAAAGCAGGTTGACGAACTGATCGCCAAATTAAATACCCGGGCCGCGAAGACGAAAGGTCTGCCGGACTGCGGGATCCATGTTAGCAGGAGCAACGGATGTGATCAGTATTATTGGGTCGACAGGGTAACGAAGAAACGCAGCTATGTAAAGAAAAAGGAAACAGATACGCTTCGCAGGGTCGCACAGCGGGAGTATGAGCGGGATCTGCTAAGAAAACTCACCCGTCTTCGGGAGAATCTTCATCTGTTTCTATCGCATTATGATATCGGGGGGATCGCGCAGGAATACGCGAAGATGGCACAGGCAAGGAAAACGCTTATCAACCCGGTTGTTTTACCGGGAGAACTGTATGCGGAGAAATGGATGGAAGCAGTCTACGAGCCGATGCCGTTTTATGAAAATTCGGAGTTTTATTCAGATGGAGGGATCCGGGTCAGGTCAAAATCAGAGATCCTGATCGCTAACCAGCTGGAAAAGTATCATATTCCTTTCAAATATGAAAAACCGCTCTATTTAGATGGTTTAGGTCAGATCCGGCCTGATTTCACTTGCCTGAACGTAAGGACAGGTAAGGAATTCGTCTGGGAACACTTTGGAATGATGGATCAAATGGGCTATGTCAATAAGTGCATTGCCAAGATCCACTGTTATCAGCAGAACGGGTACATTGCGGGAGAAAACCTGATCATGACATTTGAATCCGCGCAGGAAGCCATCCATACGAAAGAAATACGTATCCTGATAGAGAAATTACTGCTCTGATCGAATGATTGAAAAAAAAGTTGTCTTTTTTCCGATTTTTTCGTATAAATAAATAGAGCCGTTCGTGGCCAAACACATAGCATATAAAAAGGAGAGGAATCATGGCTGATCAGAAGAATTTATTAAACGATGACGAACTCACAAAAGTAAGTGGTGGTGCGACCGACGCCGGTTTTCCTACCGATCAGGCAGGAAACGTTTATTTCACCGACAAGAACGGTAAGAGCTACACCTTTACTGCTGCACAGTGGCAGGTGTTCCGTAACAAGTGGAGTTACACGGGCCCGAATCCGGAAGCATACTTCAAGGATGTTCCGCTTGAGGATCTGCTTCATGTTCTGAAGGATCCCAGCCTGTAAGATCACAGAAATAAAATAATGAAAGAGGTCACCTTCTGAGGTGACCTCATTTTTTATGATATATTCGTTGCGATCCCGACGGACACATAATTGTTTATCACGGCGTGCAGGTCCGTCCCTTCGGTGCCGGAAAAGATCCGCCGCCCGTCCACCATGTAGGACATGCGCCCGTTTGGCAGCTTTGTCTCGGTGTAGCGGTCCGTATAGAATTCGTCGCGCGAGACTGTGCGGTCGTAGAGAACGCCTTTGCAGTCGGATAGTTCGCAGCTTGGGAAATTCACATTCCAGATCTGCCCGTATCCGAGTGGCTTATCCAGCAGATTCTGCATGATCTCAAACAGGTACCGGTCCGTGACCGCGTGCCTCGTTGCCTTGTCCTCGGAAAAAGCGATCGTATGGATCTTCTGAAAAGACGCTTCAAAAGCCGCCCCGGCCGTGGCAGAATACTGCAGGTCCGTCGCGACATTGTACCCGTCATTGATCCCCGTGAAAACATGGTCAACCTTGCCGCGCATGATGTTCAGCACGCCAACCCGCACGCAGTCAGCCGGCAGACCGGTCGTTGCATACGCATGTACATTTTCTACGGGAAAATCAACCTCCCAGGCTTCCACCGGATGCCTGAGTGTCACACTATGGGAAGCAGCGCTTCGCTGGACATCCGGCGCCACCACATAGACTTCACCCAAAGCCTTTGCGGCCGCTGCAAGCCGGACCAGCCCGTCTGCACCGATCCCGTCATCATTCGTTAAAAGAATTCTCATGCGTTACCCTTTGTGGAATTTTCCCTGCGCTTCGGCAGATATTTCTGGATCCGCGTGTAGATCTCCAGGATGTCCTCCTTCGGGAATGAAGAAAAACAGGCACAGACTCCGTCAAAATCAAGTCCGCACCTGCACATGGATTCCACAGCTCTTTTGTCCTGATTACTCATACTCTCCTCCCACCTTGCAGTGCATTTACTGCCCTGCAAATTTATTATAGCACGCTTCCTCCTTATCTGAAACCTAAATAATTTTTTCTTTTCACCAAACTGTTTCTACAACATGATCACGGCCGCCTGGCTTCCGCGCCCGCTTCCGATCATGCGGTGCGACCAGTATTTTTCCGGCATGCACATCGTGCAGTCAGCGATCACATCAATATTGTGTTCGAGAAGCCCGGTTCTGATCATGCTGCGCTTCACAACGCCTTTTAAGTCCAGCATGAATTTTCCGTTTGCCTTGCCCCTGTAAAGGTCTGCTGCGTTGCCGTCAAGCAGCGCATCCACGCCTTCGATGACCTCAGGCCCCACTTCAAAACAGCACTGCCCGATCGCAGGCCCGATACAGGCTTTGATGTTTTCCCGCTTGGCGCCAAGCGCCGTCATGGCCTCTACCGCATTTTTCTCGATATCAAGGACGGTGCTCCGCCAGCCGCTGTGCACCGCAGCCACAACACCCGCCTGTTCGTCCGCCATCAGCAGCGGAATACAATCCGCCGTAAAGATCACAAGCGGCACGTTCTTTTCCGCCGTCACGTATCCGTCCGCGACGAAAAGTTCCTCGTAGCCGTAGGGTTCTCCGGCGTGTTCCCTGCCAACCGTCATCACGTGATTTTCATGTACCTGCTTCCCGCAGACAAACGCAGTTTCCCTGATCCCGCAGGCATCCAGGAATCTGCGGAAGTTTTCCCTGACCTTTTCCGGATCGTCGCCGCGGTTCATGCCAAGATTCAGCGAAGCATAGATCCCCTCGCTCACGCCGCCGGTCCTCGTCGAGAACCCGTGCGGACAGCGGATCAGTGCTGATCTTACCGGCTCAACTTTCTCATATGCACTTTTTACGCTCTTATCTTCTACAGCCATACTGTTGCCCCTTCTTCAAAACAGGTCACCGGATCCGCACCGCCGTCAGTACTTACAAAAGAACTCCCGAATCCTTTCTTTGTAATCCGGTGCCGTATCGTAGGCCGCATGCCCGTATCCGTCATACATGTACAGACTGCAGCCGGGCTTGTCTTTCAGTTTTTCCGCGATCTTTTCGGATGCCTCTTTGCCAAGCACCGCGTCCGTTTTGTCACCGATCGTCAGGACCGGGCAATGGATCCCGTCCAGCTCATCGAGCACGTTAAATCCGTGCGCTCCTTCCGCCAACACGACAAAATGCGCGAGTTCCTCTTCCGTAACCGTTTCCGCGGCAGAGACCAGCATGTCACGGCACTGTTTAAATACGGCGGGCGGATAGACTTTTTCCCCGAAGTCAAGATACAGTCCCGTTGCATCATTCTGCTTTGCAAGCCTGATCCAGTGTTCCAGAACGCTATACCGTCCCTCTACATTGGCCGATGTGGACCCAAGCACCATGGTTTTTACCAGTTCCGGATAAAGGAGCGCGACTTCCATGGCAACCATGCCGCCAAGAGATACGCCAAACAGGCAGACATCGGAAAGCCCCAGCGTCTGCATCGCCGTGGCTGCGTCCTTTGCCATGTCCCGGATACTGTAAGGGTACGGCAGTTCTTCGCGGTATTCAAACAGATAAACGGTAAAATCATCCTCCAGTATTTTGTAGGCGCTTTCCACGGCAGACGCCGCGCCCATCACGCTCTGCACACTTAGCCCCGGTAACATCACAAGCGTCCTGTTACCGTGTCCGAAGCGGAAAAACGGCATGGAAAATGTCTCCGTATGAACCTTTTCGATCGTGATCTGCATGGAAACAAGCCTCCCTTATCCTTGCATATTCTATATTCTATATTCTATATGTTAAATGTATTCCTTTTCACATGGCTGCTTCTGATCTTATTTCCTGCTTACGTGTAAGATCCGGCTTTTTGCATTTTTTACACGTAGTATTCTGACCATTTTTCTGATCGACTACGTGTAGATTTGACGGAATCCATGATTTCACACGTAGTTATTTCTTATTTTCAGCTTGACACTACGTGTAAAATGGTCGGCTATCGGGTTTTTTCACGTAGTCGCTCAGCGATTTCCTTCTAAAACTACGTGTGAAATTGCCGGCTATCGGATTTTTACACGTAATCGCTCAGCGATTTCCTTCTAAAACTACATGTAAAATGGAGTGAACCTTCATATACCATACACATTATACCGTATGACGCTCCCCGGATTCAATGTGCGGACCGCAGGCGCCGGATGGGCTGTCACAAACTTGACAGCCGCATCAATACAGATTAAAACTTTTAATATGAAAACATTCGTCAATGAAGATAAGAAACAACTGTTTGAATCCGCGCCGGTCTTAAAGGCCGTGCTTGCTTTGGAGATCCCCACTGTCATCAGCCAGCTGATCACAGTCGTATACAATATGGCCGACACCTACTTTATCGGGCAGGTCGGTGATCCGGATCAGGTGGCGGCAACTTCGATCTGCCTGCCTGTTTTCATGCTGCTCACCGGCATGGCTAACCTGTTCGGCATCGGCGGCGCCAGCCTGATCTCCCGCTCGCTCGGGAAGGGTGATACGGAACAGGCAAAAAAAGCCTCCGCGTTCAGTATCTGGGCGGGCGGCTTTATCGCACTTCTCTATGGTGTTCTGGTGTATCTTTTCCGGTTCCGTCTTTTCCCTCTGGTGGGAGCCGACAAGGCAACGATCGATCTTTGCAACCGGTATTCACTCTGGGTGATCACCTGCGGTGCGATCCCGACAGTCTTAAGCGGTACGTTTGCGCATCTGGTCAGGGCGGAAGGTTATTCCAAACAGGCCAGCTTTGGCGTGGCCATGGGCGGGATCCTGAACATCCTGCTGGATCCGCTCTTCATTTCCGGTCTGCATATGGAGATCACGGGCGCTGCGGTCGCAACCCTGCTGTCAAACATCGCAGCTACCCTGTATTTTATCATTCTGATCTACCGGAAACGCGCGCATATGGTGCTGTCCATGCATCCGCGATATTTCACACTGCGTAGCGGGCTGCCTTCCGAGATCATGCTTGTCGGGCTGCCGAGCGCCGTCATGAATCTCTCGGGCGTTCTTTCCAACATCTTCATGAACCGCCTGATGTCTTCTTACAGCAATGCGGCGGTCGCAGGGATCGGGATCGCCAAGAAAGTCGACCTTCTGACCTACGCCGTGGCGACCGGTATGTCGCAGGGTGTGATCCCGCTGATCGGCTACAACTATTCTTCCAAAAACTACAAACGCATGATGTCCGCGGTAAAGACCACCGTTGTCATCAGCATTGCCATTGCCGTTGTCAGCACGGCTTTCCTGCTGACACAGGCACCGATGATCGTAAGGGCGTTCATCAACGACCAGAAGACCGTCGTTTACGGCAGTCTGTTCCAGCGCATCATCTGTGTGACGGGTCCTTTCATCCCCGTTTCCATGGTCATCATCACGATGTTCCAGTCCACGGGCCGGAAGATGACGCCGCTCATTCTTTCCGTATTAAGAAAAGGCGGCGTGGACGTACCTGCGATGTTCCTGATGAACCATCTCGTTGGTATCACCGGGATCGCATGGGCAACGCCCATCGCCGACATAGTTTCCATGACCGTCGCGATCATCTGTTTTATTCCGTTCTGGCGCGATCTGCATCAGCGGATCCTGGATGCAGAAGCGGCGGGGGAATGATTTTTTCTTATACTCTGATCAGTTTCAATTCGCCAAACGCTACGCTGCCGTCAATCACGCAGGTTACGGTGCGCTCAGGCGTCTCATCGTTCCTGCAGCGGTCATCACAGTGACCGAGCGTGACGGAAACCCTGTTCTCCACATGCCAGTCTTTCGGAATATAGAGGTCCATCTCGCCAAACGATACCTGACTGTGAATGTTCACACGTCCGCCGGGTGCCTGTGCCCCGTCAAAGAAAACGCTCATCTCACCGAACTGGGTGGACAGATCCGCGCTGATCAGGTTCGAAGTGCGCACATATTTGGTCGCGGAACCGAATTTTGCCGTGTGCACGATATGTCCCATCTCATCATCCACGCTGGTGCTTTCGAAATATTTCTCCGAGCGGAATGCATTTTCTTCCTCTTCGCCGTGGAAACGGTGGCGGCGGAAATGTTTGTGCTTTGAAAAAAGCATCTCAAACGCGATCGTGAGCAAGACCGCGGAAATGATCAGGATCCCCGGTGAAATGGCCGTGATGCCGAGCGGTTTGTCAAACACGATGCCGATCACCGCAAGGGGAATGAAAACCCCTGCAAAATTCAGGTCCAGGACACTGTGAATGATGATGAGCAGCATGATCACGGATACGATCAGGCCCCAGGTGCTGACACCGGCGACCGAGGCCGGCAGGTTAAATACGTTGAGTTTCCAAAGAATGAGGCATACAGCCAGTACGATCAGCAGGATCGCGTATAACACATTTCTTTTTCTGTTCATCTTATCTCTCCTCTATGACGCGTCAGGGCGCCAGTATTTCTTTCAGTGCTTTATAGTAGTTTCGCGAACAATATACCGTTTTGTAGGTCCCCTGAAACTCCACCTTGCTGGCACCCGCCAGGTTTTTGGTGATGGAATAGAGTTTGTGGGTATTGAGGATCGTGGATTTGGAGATCCTTAAGAAATAGGACGGAAGTCTTTCCTCCAGCTCGTACAGCTTGTATTTTGTCTCGAATTCGTCCGTTGCGGTATGGGCCCTGATCAGACCGCCATCCGTTTCGAAAAACAAGATCTCGCCAAGCGGCAGGAAATACTCGGAGTCCTCTTTATAGAAACTGATGTGCGAGAGCTCTGCAGCACTTTCGGACAGCAGCTTCTGGATCCTCACCACTTCTTCGTTGACGCCCGCGCATCTGATCGTGACTTCACAATCCGTTGCCGCGGGGTCGATCTCAATTTTGACCTTCAAGTTGTTCATGGCTGTATTATACATCAAAAAAACCGCGTGAAAAGGGGATTTGGCTAAGAGGTTGAAAATCAGAGGTGACAGGTTATTGTATCCTGTTTTTGGGTAGGTATTTCACGAGGATCTCCCTAAGCGACCTGCCGTCCACGGGCTTTGTCAGGTAGTCCGTAAAGCCTTCCGCAATATACTTTTCCCTGGCACCGCCCACGGCATCCGCCGTCAGGCAGATCACAGGCGTACCGGTATTGGCGCCACCGGCCTGCTCACGGATGAGATGCAGGGCCTGCGTGCCGTCCATTTCAGGCATACGCTGATCCATCAAAATCATATCATAGGGTTTATCCGCAGCCATGCGTACCGCTTCTTTTCCGCTCTTGGCGGTATCGATCTGCATGCCTGATTTTTTCAGAAGTCCCGAGACCACCGTCAGGTTCACGGTCGTATCATCCACAAGCAGGATCTTTGCTCCCGGCGCAACCACGAGCGCACCCTGACCGTTGGTCGGGCGTGCGTTCTGTTCGATCTCTTCCCTGTAATTGCCTACGGGTTCCGTTGATACGATCTGCTGGGGGATCACCGCCGTAAAGGTCGACCCTTCACCGTAAACGCTCTCCACCTTGATGGTTCCGCCCATGAGGTCAAGCAGTTCCTTGGTGATGGCAAGTCCGAGTCCCGTGCCTTCGATCGTGCTGTTATGTTCCAGATCCGCCCGCTCAAACTTGTTGAACAGGTTGTTCAGTTCCTCTTCACGGATCCCGACGCCTGTGTCGGATACCGCGATGACAAGCCGCACCGTCCCGCCTTTTTCAAACCCTGTTTTGGGCTCGCACGAAACGGACAGTTTCACGCTTCCCGTCTCCGTATACTTAACCGCATTGTTCAAAAGGTTTGTCATGATCTGGCGCAGCCGCACCGCATCACCGTAAAGCCCGTCAGGGATGGCTTTGGCGACACTGACACGGAACACAAGGCCTTTTGATTTCGCCGGAAAAGCGATCATGTTGGTGACGTCGTTTAAGACCGCGCCGAAGCGGTATTCCGCATTCGCAAGCTCCAGTTTTCCTGCTTCTATCTTGGAAAAATCAAGGATATCGTTGATGATCGCAAGCAGATTCTTACCGGCTCTTTCCACGTTTCCGGCATAGCCCGTGATCTCCTGAAAGATGCCGCTTGCTTCTTTCGGATCGCTTGGCGTGTCGTTACCGGCCTGCGTGCTTTCGCGCAGGATGATCTCGTTCATGCCCATGATGGCGTTGATCGGCGTGCGGATCTCATGCGACATGTTCGCAAGGAATTCGCTTTTGGCCTCGTTGGCCCGGTCGGCCACGAGCCTGGCTTCCCGAAGCTGCTGGTTCTCGATTGATTTTTCCATCAGGTTGACCATGAAGATGATCACGACGACAAAGGCCGTCAAAAACAGGGAAATGATGAAGAGCACGACCATGATGATATCGTAGATATTGCTTCCCTCCGCAGGAACCAGGCCTGTTTCGAGGGTGTTGCGGATCCATCTTCCAAGAATTAGACCGCCGGTCGAGCAGACCACCAGGGCGATCAGATAGATGCTCTTTAAGATCCTTGCGTACTTTGCACCCAGGGAAATGTCTTCCTCCGACGCTCCCTTCAGGTCCTGTCGAAGGGTTGTTGTCTCTGCCGCTTCCCGCTTGTCGCGGCGCAGGCTTGCTGCCGGCGTGAATGCGCGGATGGCGGCATATACGATAAAGAAATAATTGAGGCTGAGCAGAACGGCGGCCGGATAATACAGATAATAGACCGGATAGTCATAGCAGGAGAAGGTCCACATTGCAAACGAAAAGACCGTGAACAGAAGGATCGCCACGGCAAGACGCAATTTTCCCGTATCCCGTTCTTTCTGCTTGAACTGCCAGAGAATGCTCTGGATGCTAAAGACTGCAACGGCCGTCAGAATGCTGACCTGATAGACAGAGTTCAGGGAGCCGCCAAACGGAAGGTACAGCGTAAGCTGCCAGATGTTGAGCGGGATGGGCAGCAGCATCAGCGGATGGAAATACCTTCTCTCTTCCCTGCTTTTGATCCGTAAGATCAGCAAAAGCAGGATCAGGTATCCGACATTCCAGCCGAAGTAATAGAACAGGTTGGAGACATTTGGCGTATTACCGACGACGAGCAGATAGACCGTCCAGTAATATCCGCTCATAAATCCGCACAGGAAGAGCGCGATCACGTAGACCAGTTCTTTGCTTTTATGACTGATATAATGGAACAAGCAAATGGACAACGCCGCAAGCGTTGCCGTCAATTCCACCATACTGTCCAGGTAATCCAGGATCATTTATGAAGCTCCTTCCCTGCAGGTGTCGTTTTGTTTCCGCTTTCTGACATGTTTGTTTTCTGTATTATTGTCTTCTGTAGTGTTGTCTTCTGTGGCACTGCCTTCTGTATTACGGAATTACGGTTTCATAAGGACCGCCCGGCAAGGCGCACCATCCGCACCGCCCAGATTCAACGGCGCCGCATTTAATAGGTAAATCCCTTCCGGGACTGCCTGCAGCCGGATTCCTTCCAACAGTACGATCTGTGCCGAAAGCATGATCAGATGTACTTCCATCGGCGCATCCTCAGGGCCCACCGTCTGCGACTCATTCCCGAAAAGTTTGATGCCGGCCTTCGCGAATACTTCCGCACCCTCTTTCGTAAGTGTCGCCTTTCCCTTGATCAGAATTCGTTCCGCTGCGCTTTGCGCAGCTTCAGCGACCGCCTGCTGCGTGGCCGCATCCTTTCCTTGCGCTAAAACGGCTTCTCCCGCCTGCTGCGTGGCCGCCCGCAGGATATCTTCCGCGTCCGAAGCCGTGATCTCTCCCTCATGTGCCGCCACGTACGCATACCCGACAAAGCGGTCGAGACCGACCTGATCGATCGTTTTTCCGTCATCATAGAAATGATACGGCGCATCCACATGTGTCCCGTTGTGCGCACACATCTGAAACGCTGTCAGATTGCACACCGCACCCTCACTGATACTGAGCAGTTTTTCCCGTTTCGGGCTCGGATCCCCGGGATATACATTGCATCCGAACACTTCCTGTGAAATATCATATATTTCCATGCGTTTCACCCCTTCATGAATACGCGCGATCATTTTTTAATAACTATTCTATATATTCTATCATGGATATATCTCAAATTGAAAGTGCGAATGAACCAAAAATGCACCCTGGATTCATGTTTTCGCTTCCTGGGGTGAACTCTTTCACTCGCTCCTCCCGCACTTTTCACCCTAATGCCGCATTTTTCCGTCCCGGGGTGAAACTTCTCTTTTGCCGCGTTCAGTTTTTTCACCCTGACACCGCATTTTCGCTTCTCAGGGTGCATTCATTTTTCCCCACTTTCACCCTGCTGACACACTTTAGCCCTTCAGGATGAAATCTCCCGTTTGCTCCGATCTTATTTTTCACCCTGACGCTTCATTTTCGCCTCTCAGGGTGAAATTGCTCACTCACCCCATCAAGATCGTTCACCCCGGCATCACATTTTCGCCTCTCAGGGTGAAATATCCCCACGCACGCTTCACCCTGGAGTTGCACTTTCACTCATCGGGATGCACTTACGCCTTCGCGCTCTCCCACAATGAACCAAAAATGCACCCCGACGCTACATTTTCATCTCGCAGGGTGCATTCCGGTCCGTAAACCTTCCAAAACAGAAAATTGACGGTGCTTGTCTCACTTCATAATACCAAAGCTTAACTTTCTTCCTATCCTTATCTCACCTCATAATACCGCAGTTTATAGGAATCGCCGTCCTTGTGCACGATCGCGAAGCCGCGCGTGCTTTCGGTGATCTCACTGAAGCCGCCCTCAGCGGGAGTGGCGAGATCCGCTGCTTCCTTACCGCTCAGCGTATAGTATTTGGAAGGGATTCCCTCATTGCAGTCCCAGTAGATATCCAGATCCAGATCATAGACGACAAACGTGAGCCGCAGGTTGTCCCCGCCGACATCTTCCGCCGACTCCACCACGGCAAACGCCGTGTAACTCTCACCGTCAGCTGCCGGAATGTAATAATCGCCGTTTTGAAAGAAACCCTGATGGAGCTCGTCCGGCCGGCCATAGTTCGCCAGTTCTTCTTTGCTGACACTGTAGCCCATATATTTATCCACCAGTTTTTTCACAACGTCATAGCTGACCGTGTAATAATTCCCCTGCACCTGTACGTCTTTGTACTTGTTGAGATAACTCCAGCGGAAGGCAAAATAGCCTAAGGCCGGTATGTCCGGATGCCCGTAGTCGTACTTGCACATGCCCTGCTCTGCGAAATTGGACAGGAACACGTTCAGTTTCTTCTGCATATCCTTCGTAATCGTGACCTTCACCCCAGCGCCCTGATCACCGGATGCATCTGCAGCATTCTGCTTATCGGGTGCACCTGCATTCTGCGGTTTGGGAGATGCCGACAGATCCAGATCGGAAATGCGCTCTCCTTCCGGCAGCTTGAGCGGATCTGACTTTGGTGCGAGCTTTTCGTATGCCGCCTGATCCAGCATGTCCGCCCATTCGTGCAGCCAGACAGGGTAATCACCGTTTGCGCGGTAGCATTCTTCCACTTCCGCATGTTCTTCATCCGTCATACCGTAGGCGCAGAACAGATAATATTCATCGCCGCTCTCATCGGTATGCAGTTTCTCAAAGACAGTCAGATAATCTCCGAGTGCCGCATCATACTGATACCACTCCGCCCTGTAATCACTCGCGTTCAGCGAAAAGAGCATCAGCAGCATCCCGTCCGGATACAGTTCCGTGATACCGCGATAGGGCGTCGAATACGCTAACCGTACCTTCTCGCCGTCGTAACCGTAAATATCCACGATATCGTCGTAATATGTAATGATCAGTTCATCGTAGCCGTCAGAATCCACGTCATAATACAGGTATTTCACCGCATCCGGATCGACCGCATCCGGCCATCCGTACTGCACCAGTTCGCTGTAGATCCCCATTTCCATGGCCTGATCTGCGGTATACTTCTGATCCTGCGCCTCCTTGTACTTGGCAAGGACTTCCAGATAGAGGTCGTACCGGTCTTTCGGCGCAGCAGGTTCCTTAGGAACCGCTTCTGCAGCTTCCGGCTTTTTCAGTTCCGGGCGTTTCGCGGTCGGTTTGGACGGCTTTGATTTTTCCGGTGCTTCCTCCTGCACGGTTTCGGTCGAGACATCATCTGTTTCCGGCATATTCTTTCCGGAGCACGCCGTTAAGATCACACAAGAACCGATCAGGGCCATCCCGATCATGACTGTTTTTTTCATATTTATCCTTCCTGTCTGCGTTCGTTTCCATCAGGCAAAACTTATTCCATCAGGCAATAAGCCATGATCGCCTGCTGCACTTCGAGCAGGTGCTTCTTGAATCCGTAGCCGGCAAAATAATCCGATGCGATCACATCGGCCGACACTTCCTCGCCGCGGTAGAACGGCGGGCAGGGATTTAAGATGGCGCCGTCATTGGCTTTGTCCATGATCTCTTTCGTCACCCGGCATTTTTCAAACACCGCAAGCGCCTCAGACGGCAGGGAATCCGTACAGACAATGTCCTTGCCTGCGATCGCTTCTTCTATATTGTCATAGGTTTTGATCCCCGGGAGTTCGTATCCCTTTGCACAGCACTGCTCGAGCGAAAAGCCGAACAACGCAGAGGCTTCTGCCCAGGTCCTGCCGATGTTTCCGTCTGTGCCGACAAAGAGGAAGTTATCCTTCTTAAAATCCTTACGGATCTTTGAGAGTGCATAAAGGTCCGTTAAGATCTCACACGGATGATTGATCGACGTCATGGCGTTGATGACGGGGACGTGTGCGGATTCTGCGAGCGCTTCGATCACTTCGATCTTTTTGTGGCGCACAATGACCAGGTCAGCCCAGTTGTTCAGATATCCCATCACATCGGCGGGATCTTCCCGTTTATCCAGCGTTTCCGGCGGGAACAAAATCGTCTGTCCGCCAAGCAGACGGACGCCTTTTTCAAAAGTCACTCTGGTCCGGATGCTGCTTTCCGGAAAGAAAAGGACCACGGTTTTGTCTTTGAGAAGATCGCGGTACTCTCCCGCTTTGATCCCGTCAACCAGTGTATACAGTTTCTCAATCTCTCCGACCGAAAGATCCGTCAGTTTGATCAGGTTTTTCATACGATTTCTCTCCGAAGGTCAATGCATTCCCGGGTACCTGTGCGCATCTCACACATCCTGCGGAAGATAAAGCTGCAGCATCTTCTCCAGGTCTTTTGCACGGAGCGGCTTGGACAGATAATCCGTAAAGCCTTCCGCGATATATTTTTCCTTTACGCCGGAAAGTGCATTTGCCGTAAATGCGATGATCGGCGTATCCGGTCTTACCTGATTTTCATCCGCCCTGATCGCATGCAGGGTCTCGACGCCGTCCATTTCCGGCATCATGATATCAATAAAGATCACATCATACTGATGATCCTTCACCATCTGCAGGGCTTCCTTGCCGGTCAGTACGCAGTCTGTCTGCGCATCGCTGCCTTTTAACAAAGCCTTGAACACGCGCAGGTTCACCGGTGTATCGTCCACGCAGAGCAGGCGTTTGCCCGCCAGATGCAGGTGCTGCTTGTATTCGTCTTTCGCGTCAGACACATCCTCGTTCAGCTTCCAGACGCCGATGGGCTCCGGATCCACGACCTGCTGTACCACCACGAACGAAAAAGTCGAACCCGATCCGTACACGCTCTCGACCTGCATGTCGGAATCCATCATGGTCAAAAGCTGCTTGGAAATACTCATGCCGAGGCCGCTGCCTTCCGTCTTCCGGTTGGACTGCTCGTCGAACCGCTCGTACGGGGAAAAGATGTTCCCAAGCTGCTCTTTTTTCATGCCGCAGCCCGTGTCCGCGACGGAAACGTGCATCGTGATGCTCTTTTCGTCCCCTCCGACTTTTTCCATGGTCAGTTTCACGGTACCTTCGTTCGTGTATTTGAGCGCGTTCGAAAGCATGTTGATGACGATCTGTTTCAGCCGCACCTCATCGCCGTGCAGTTTGGAAGGAAGCTTCGGATCGATCTCATAGATGAACTCGAGTTTTTTCTTTTCCGCTTCCGATGCGAACATCGAGATCAGGTCGTGAAGCACGCCCTTGACCTCATAGTCCACGGGCAGAAGCCGCATCTTTCCGGCCTCGATCTTGGAGATGTCCAGGATATCGTTGACAAGCGTCAGCAGGATCCGGCTTGAATTCTCGATCGTTTTTGCGTAGTCGCGGATCGTCTCGTCCGTCGCTTCACGCAGGATCATCGTGTCCATACCGATGATCGCATTGATCGGCGTGCGGATCTCATGGGACATGCCCGCGAAGAATTCGTTCTTGGATTTGATCGCGGCTTCCTGCACCAGCAGGTTTTCGCGGTCTCTTGCGATATTGTTCAGGAAAACCTGCAGGGCACCGAGCGTCGCACCGATACACACAGCCGGAAACCCGATGAAGAAAAACTGCAGCCAGACGGACACCAGCGGAAACGCCGCAAACGTGATCGTCTGCTGGAGCCGTTCCCTGCTCTGCTCGTCCTTGTGCTTCAGGTGGAAATAGGTCGCGATCCCTGCTGCCGATATGAAATAGATCAGCGGCATCACAAGATACAGCGTGTTCAGATTGCCCCTGCGGTATGTCGTTCCTTCAAAATAAAACGCCCAGTGGGTCTTGAAAGAAAAGACCGCCATCAGCGCAAGGATCCAGGCCGGAATGCCCGTGATCACACGGAATGCGCGGCTTTTCATCAGTGGCGAATGGATGCTCATCAGCGTATAGCGGTACCAGAACCAGGCCGTGGCGATCGCCGCGATAAAGTAGACGGAATTATAAATATAGAGCAGGACGATCGACGACGGGAGCACACCCGCATCCGTGATCTCATAGAGGAAATCCGTCAACACGATGACCATCGCACAGATGAACATGACAAGATACGATCGCTTCAGCGCGAGTGAGCGGGTCATGTTCACGCTTTTGAGTAAAAGCATGGTCATGATCACGATACAGATAAAATCAAATTCCGCATAGATAAAACTGGATGACATTATCTCCTCCCTGTGTTCTGTCTATATGTTGAAGATCCAAGAACCTGTGTCTTCCTAATCCGTATCTCCCAGCAGTTTCCCGGTCACCGTCAGCAGTTCCTGCTGCTCGACCGGCTTGCTGATATACTCGGCAAACCCTTCTTCCAGATATGTATTGCGCATGCCCACGATCGCGTTCGCCGTCAGCACGACGACCGGCGTATCGTGGTTCGGATTGTCCTTATCTTCCCTGATCCTGTGGAACGCCTCGATCCCGTCCATTTCAGGCATGAGATGATCCATGAAGATGATGTCGTATTTGGATCTTTGCGTCATTTCGATCCCTTCGGCGCCGGAAAGTGCGCTGTCGATCGTCATCTCCGTCCCGCGCAGCAGCCCCTTGAACACGAGCACGTTCATCTTCACGTCGTCGACAATGAGCACCTTTCTGCCGGGCGCCTTGAAAGTGCTCGTCCGGCCCGCTTCGAGGTTGACATGTTCTTTCTGTCTTGCGGCAAAATCACCCATGGGCCTTTGATCCGTGACCTTCTGCGGAATTCTGACCGTGAAGGTCGAACCTTTGCCGTACTCGCTTTCCACTTCGATCGTGCCGTTCATCATGTTCACGAGCTGCTTCGTGATATGCAGGCCTAGCCCGGTCCCTTCGATGTGGCGGTTCCTGCTCTCTTCGAGACGCGTGAAACTCTTGAAGAGATTGTCGAGGTCCTCGTCTTTGATACCGATGCCGGTGTCCGTGACGGAGATCGTAAGGGTGCCGGCTGCAAACCCGACTTGCAGCGTAACGCTGCCCTCCTTCGTGTACTTGATGCCGTTTGAGACCAGGTTGTTCATGATCTGGCGGATGCGGACCTCGTCGCCATAGTAGCCGGCCGGCATGTCCGGATCGTTTTCGATCAGGAACGAAAGCCCTTTTTCCGTCGCGCGCATCCGGTTCATCTGATAGCAGTCGTTCAGGATCGAGAACAGTTCGTAATTGGCGGGCAGGAGTTCCGTCCTGCCGGATTCGATCTTGGAAAGATCCAGGATATCATTGATGATCGACAGCAGGCCGTTGCCCGCGATCCTTATATTTTCGGCATATTCGACGATCTGCGGATCTTTGCTGTCGCGCAGGATCATCGTGTTCATCCCGAGGATGCCGTTGATCGGCGTCCGGATCTCATGGGACATACTTGCGAGAAAATCACTCTTCGTCCGATTGGCGATATTCGCTTCTTCCCGGGCGATCTCGAGTTCGTTCATCGTCTTCATGAGTTTGCGGTAGTCGGGCGTTTCAAGCGCGAAGAGCATGATGAGCGCGGAAAACGCTTCACCAAATGCGATGAGCAGAACATTTCCCAGGATCATCTGGATCCCCGTAAAGATCGTCGGCAAAAACAGGAACAAAAGGATGATCCTCGATATGACTCCCGGTCTGTCGCCGCGGTTTACGATCGCAACGTAGAGCATATGGAAAACCGTCGCGAGCGGCAATGCATAAGCTACATAGAAGATGGGGCCGTGCAGGTAGACACCGTTTTCAAACCGGAACAGACAGCCGGTAAACAGGTTTACCGTTACAAGCAGGGCCTGCAGATATATCAGGATCCTGTTGATCATCACGGAGGTTTTGGACGCACTCGGATAATAATTCAGGATCGTCCGCATGGCCACAGCCACCGTAAAGACCGCCGAATACTGATAGAGCGAATTCAATATGAGATTGAGCGGATCCGGCACCATTTCCGCGTAACTGATCGTGTAGGCAGTGATCATGTCGATCACGGCATACCCGATCACGACATACACATAGCGGCGCACGAGCTTGTGCCCCGGCGTATCCGTATACAGAACGGTTTTCATGCCGACCGCGATCACGATGAGTAACAGGATCGCTGCAATGTCAAAGGAAATATTGTAATACATATCGACAGTATATCACATAAACGCGCATGTCACACCCATTTTGCCCCCTTTGCCCGCTTTGTGGTAAAATATCTTAATAATATGCAGAAGGAGAACCAGATATGAAGAAACGGATCGTCAGTATCGCACTCATCACTGCCGTTTTCGCAACAAGCGTCTTTGGCGGAATGCTTCCGGTCTATGCGGAGGAAGCCGCCGATGCATCTTTCGTATCTTACGAGGAGCCGGAAGAGCCTGCTGCCGATGCGGATCTGCATGACAGCTCCGATAGAGCTGACGGCTACGATAATGAATATAACTATGACGATGAATACAGTTACACGTACGACGGCGACCCCTTCTATGAATACGGTGATCCGGCACTTTGTGAAGACGGAGACAATGCCTATCTGACAGGAGAAGAGCCGGTTGAGGACACATTTTTCGATCCGGAACTTTACGGGGATGTTCCGGTCAGCAGCACCCGGTCCGGAAGGGATTCCATCGCGAAGCTTTCCATGAAGGAACTGGCAGCACTGAACGCGGCGATCGGCAGCTATTCTTCAAGATTCAGTGTCTCACCGGTCCTTGGCCAGAACTACAGACCGGGCAAACTGACTGACAACGCCTATGCATATATGACGCGGCTGATCAATTACTATAGGACCAATGCCGGTCTTGGCAATATCACACTGGGCAGTGATGCCAACACAGACGCTGCCTACGGGGCGCTGGTCATGGCAATGGCGCAGCATTTCAGCCACTACCCCAACAGGCCGGCCTATATCTCTGATGTAGATTATGAAAGAGGACGTGAGGCCACACGCACCAGCAACATTTCCTACTGCTGGGGATACGAAGAAAGCACGATCCTGGGTCTTGCCATCACCGGTCAGATGGCGGATGAGAGCGGCAACAACCTCTCCTGCTTAGGGCACAGACGATGGCTTTTGCATCCTTGGAAGACCACGTTCGGTGTCGGCTCCGCCACGGACAGTGCCGGCCAAAGTTACACGGATGTAAAGGTGTTCGGGCTGAATACCGCCCAAGATGAAACCCTCAATGATTATGATTTTATCGCATGGCCTGCTTCCGGCAACAACCTTTCGAACCGCTTCACGGCCAGTATCCCCTGGTCTGTTACCCTGAACCCCAACATGTACCAGAGTCCGTCCGCGGCAGCTGTGAAGGTTACCCTGGAAAGCCTGACGAGCGGGAAGGTATGGAATCTCTATTCCGGTTCAAATGCCGGATATTTTCATGTTGATAATCAGTCATACGGGATCAGTAACTGTATCATCTTCCGCCCGTCAAACGCAGGCTCTTACAGAGGCGTTTACCTCGTTACGATCACCGGTATCAAAGACAGTAGCGGCAATGCGACTTCCATCCGCTATCCGGTCGTTTTTGAAACCGCGGCGGCTGCTGCGAGCGCGCCTGATTTTACCAACGTGGTCACATCCGTGGAAGACCTGCAGTCCGCACATCCGTACGAAGCCGGGAAGGATCTGAGCTGGGTCTACACATGCCCTGAAAATGCGCAGGGCATTGACATTGCTTTTTCCACTGACACGATGTTAAGCGGTTCCGACAAGATCCGCGTCTATGACGGCAAAAGCAAAATGATCGGCGAATACACCTCTGACCAGCTTTCCGGCAAGACCTTGACCGTAAGCGGCAGGACGGTCCAGATCCGTCTCATCTCCGTGACCGGCGGCGGATACGGCTTCAAAGTCGATCAGATCACAAAATCCATTCCCGTCACGGCCATCAGACTCGACCGGACCACTGCCGAGATGATCGTTGGCAAAGAGCTGGCCCTGCATCCTTCGTTTGAGCCTCTGGATGCGACCGTGCGTCCGGAGATCATCTGGAGCAGCAGCAACGCAAACATCGCTTCCGTAGATCAGGAAGGAAAGATCACGGCGAACGCCAAAGGCACAGCCACGATCACAGCCAAAGCAGACAAACTGAGCGCGACCTGCAAGGTGACTGTCTTTAACAAACTGTCTGATATAACCCTTTCCGAGACAGAGGTCCGCCTGTTCCTGAACCAGACGGCAGAGATCGGATATACGCTGATCCCGGCAGATGCCAGGATCGAATCGCTTACCGTAAAAAGCAACAATGCGGCTATGCTTTCGGCTACAGATGAAGACGGCCGCATCGCGCTCACGGCAAAAGTCCCAGGCACAACAAGCGTTACGCTCACGGCCGACGGGATCACAAAAGAGATCCCCGTTCGTATTTTCTCAACAGCCAAACTGCACCATAAGATCATGAACGGATCAGATGTGGGTAGCGATATCTCTGCTACATATGGCGAGCCGTTTGGTACCCATCTGTATACGCCTGACGTCCCCGGCGGACTCTCTTTCGTCGGCTGGTACACGCTCCCTGACGGTAAGGGTGATAAAGTCACGCAGAGTACCATCGCGACCAATCAGTTCGATATATACGCTTATTACCGGGCAAAGGCGGACACGGCGGTTGATTTTTCCGCAGAGACCACTTCCGAACCGGTATTCACGGGCAAGGCTGTGAAACCGGAGATCCGCGTTTTTGCAGGCGGCGTACCGCTGAAAGAGAAAACGGACTATACGCTCACCTTCAAAAACAATGTGAAAGCTTACACCTACACAGAAGAAGATCCTGCATTTGACGCTTCCCTGGCACCGCTTGTCACGGTGACCGGAAAAGGGAAATACAACGGAACGGCAAACCTGTTCTTCACGATCGCTCCCGTGGATCTTGCGGACGTGGACGCGCCGGACCAATGGTTTGCGGTAGATGACAAGCTGCATCAGAGCATTCCGGCTGTGATGGATGGAAAGACCAAACTTGTATCGGGGCGTGATTTTACCTGCACGTTCCCGGATACGGTGGACGGTGCCTACAGGCTGGCCGGTGATTACAAGGCCGTTTTGACAGGTACCGGCAATTATACCGGCACCAAGATCTCGCGGATCCGTATTTACGATGACAGTACGCTGGTCGATCTGAGCCGGGCGACGGTCGCAAAGATCGCAAACATACCTTATACGGGAAGTGAGATCACGCTTACTTCGGAGCAGCTAAAAGTCACGGCGAAGCGGAACGGCATAACGGAAACGCTGACGCCCGGGACGGACTATGCTGTTTCCTACGCCGCCAACAAAGAAGTCGGCACGGCTACGGTCACGATCAGCGGGGTCGACGGCAAGAGCCGCGGCCGCAAGAGCGTCACGTTTAAGATCACGGGTACGGCGCTGAACAAGGCGCTCGTGGACGGCATTCAGGACAGGAATTTCAGCGGATCTGCCATAACGCAGAATTTCAGCGTAAGGCTGACCCCGGAGAGCGCGCCTTTGACGAGTGGCACGGACTATACCGTCAACTACAGCAATAACTTCCACGCCGGCACGGCAGCCGTGACCATCACGGGAGCCGGCGGATACACGGGAAGTATAAAGAAGACTTTTAAGATCCTTCCGGTGGATATTTCTACGGATCTGCTCATGAGCTATCGCGTGAATGAGACCGCATTTGAATCGACTGCGGCCCTGAAGAATGATGCGAATACGGTTGAAGCAGTTTACACGGCAGGCGGCACAACGCCTTCCGTGAAAGCATTTTGGAATGGACGGAGAATGTATGAAGGAAGCGATCTTGCCGTAAAATATGCGGCAAATACAGTTGTGACCACTGCATCCGTAAAGAAAAACCCGTCTTTCACGATCACCGGCAAAGGAGATTTCAAGGGCAGCATCACAAAGGAATTTAAGATACTGCCTTCTTCCCTGAATAACGTCAAGATCGTGATCCCGGACAAGACCGCTTCGGCCAAAGCCGGCGCTTACATTTCCAAGCCTGTTTTATACGATACGAACGGCAAGACGCTCAAGGAAGGAAAGGACTATGCGGTCGTTTCCTACAAAGCTTATTACCCGGACAAAACCTCGCAGATGCTGGATAAAAAGAGTGTTGTGAATACGCCCGGCACCGTGATCGAAGTGAAGATCCGTGGCCTTGGCGTTTACGATGGCGGCGCAGCGCGGCTTTCCAATTATCTGATCGGCAAAACACCTCTCAGCAGTGTTAAGGTCGGTTCCATTCTGAAGGAATATACAGGGGAGGCGGTATACCTTTCGGAGAGTGATTTTTACGCAGTGAAAAACGGTGAAACGGTTTCCATCGTTACGGCCGGCGCCGGAAGGAATGCGGTTCCGCTCACGTACGGGACCGACTACGAGATCATCGAAGGCACCTACGTAAGCAATGTCAACATGGGCAATGCCTCCGTCATGATCCGCGGCCTTGGCGATTATGCAGGAACAGCGAAAGTCACCTTCCGCATCGGGGGCAGGATCCTTTCGCTGTTGAAGCTGCTGTTTCACTAGGGTTTGTGTGAATTGAGATCAGGGCCCGGTGTAGGGCTCATTATCGGGATCATACATTTGCTCGGCGATTGCCTGGATATCGAATCCATCGAGATCCGGTGCCGATACGGAGAGCGAATACTTGATCCCGATCTCTATGTCATACCATGTGATGAGATCCGTGTATTCCGTTTCGTCGATCGCGCGGTAAGTCTTGCCGCTCATATGTCCTTCACCCCAGTTTGCCAGGGTCACATCATCCGGCCCTGCTGCCCATTCGGCGTAGATCCCGGAGATGTCATCTTCTTCGGAAGCTCCCTGCTGCGCCCTTGCGGTAAAGTCCATTCCATCCAGCGTGAAATTCAGCTGCACAAGCGGTCCCACGAAGTTTTCCGGATCCCCGAGCGAATCACATTTACGCCACACCGGATCCGTTGCGCCATCCGGTGCCTTAAACAGCCGCGTGCATTCCGCTTTTGCCTCGTCTTCCGTGATCTCCACCCAGGGATTGGCCATCCCGACCTGCGGTTCTTCTTCCTGCGCACCGGTGGATGCTTCCGGTTCTACGCCTGCCTCCTGCGCACCGGCTTCCTCTGTCTGGTCGATGGATATTGCCGGAGCCTCCTGAACATTCGAAGCACCACAGCCTGCAAGCAATGTGCCGGACAGCGCCGTTACGCACAAAAGGGCGATGCGCTTTTTCAATTCATTTCTGCTTTGTGTTTTCATGTGTGTACTCCTCTCATGTTTCTTATGGCCGCTTAGACCACTCATACAATATACACTTCAAATCCGCTTTCGTCTACCTGCCGGATGCGCAGGATCACGTGACCGGTAGGTATCGTCAAGGAAGCAAATCGCGCGCATACCTACCACAGAGGAAAAACAACTCCGCCCGTAGGTATCGAATGCGAACCGAAAAATCCATAATACCTACCGCACCGACAATTCTTCTTCGTTGGTAGGTAGAAAAAGACCGGATTTCTTAGAAACCGAGTCGCGGATCCGTTTTCAGAATGAAAAAATGCCTACCAGGGTACGCTCCGGCGCGTTTTGGTATGCATTTGTTCCGAAGGAAAATTTCGGCCTGCCTACCGGCAGCTTGATCGAGCCATTTTAGTAGGTAAGAAGAAGCAAAAATTCACCCTGCTACCGCACTTTCGTGTCGCAGGATGCAGTTTTCGTGCACCCGGACAGTGATTTCTCCCTTCCATGGCTTGAAATTGCACCCCGCCACCGTGTTTTCGCCTCGCAGGATGCAGTTTTCGTACTCCCGCTCAGTGATTTCTCCCTTCCAAGGCTTGAAAATTCACCCTGCTACCATGTTTTCGCCTCGCAGGATGCAGTTTTCGTGCACCCGGACAGTGATTTCTGCCTTTCAGGGTGAAGAGAATTCACCCTGCTACCGCACTTTCGCCTCGCAGGATGCAGTTTTCGCATTTCCGGAAGGTGATTGGCTCCTTTCATGACAAAAAATTGCACCCTGCTACCGCACTTTCGCTTTTCAGGATGCATTTTTCGTGTTTCCGGGAGATGATCAAGGCCTTTCAAAGCTAAAAATCCAACGATTTCTTCCGCCAAAAGAAAGCGGGCCGGGAAAACCCGGCCCGATCGGACTATTCTATGAAAGCGCCTCGCATCTTGCCACTCATCTTGCCACTATTTTTGCCTCGCATCTTGCCACGCATCTCACCCCTTCACCGCACCTTCGATCATTCCGTTCATGATCTGCTTCTGGGCGATCAGGAAAAGAACGATCATGGGCAGGATCGCGAGCAGGGCGGCCGTGAGGATCAGGTCCCACTGCTTGACGTAGGAACCGACGAAGGCCTGCACTGCAACGGGAAGGGTCTTGACCTTGCCGTTCTGCCCGAGCATGAGGGAAGGAAGAAGATAATCGTTCCAGATCCACATGCCGTTTAAGATGGTGACCGTTGTGATGACGGGCTTAAGCAGCGGGAAGATGATGCGGAAGAAAGTTCCTTCCGGGGAGCAGCCGTCGATCGCGGCGGCCTCTTCAAGGTCGTAGGGCACGCCTTTGATAAAGCCGGCCAGGATGAACACGGTCATGGCACCGCCGAAACCGCAGTAAGCGAAAACGATACCCGGAATGGACTGCAGCATGTTGATCCCGACAAACTTGCCGACATCACGGAAGGTGCTGATCAGCGGGAGCATGACCACCTGGAACGGAATGATCATGGAAGCGATGAACACCAGATAGATCGCCACTGCCCATTTCTTTTTGTTGTTGCGTGTGATGACCCATGCGGCCATGGAGCCTAAGAGTGCCAGCAGGAACAGGGAGATCACCGTAATGACAGCCGATGTTCCGAACGCATACCAGAAATTAAAGTTCGTGTTGTTCACGACCGAGACCAGATTTGTCTTAAGCTGTGAAAAAGAAGTTCCGGCAAAACCGATCGGGTTGGCAACGATCGAGGACTGGTTTTTGAACGCATTCAGCAGAACAAGATAAAACGGAAACAGAACGTATGCGGCAACGATCGTGCCGACAACCGTGCAGATCATTGCACGGATCTTTGTGCCTTTTCCGACCTGACGTCCTTCACCCATTACAGTTCCACCTCCTTCTTATTGGATATGCGCACCTGGATCAGTGATACAACGGCCAGGATGATGAAGAAGAATACAGCCTTGGCCTGCCCGAGTGCGTAATTGTTTTTCGAGATCGCCGTGTTATAGATATTGAGTGCGAGCATCTGCGTACCGTTGGATAAGTAGTTGCCCATGAAGCTTGCAACCGAGCCCGCGCCGTTGGTCAGGGCCATATTGACATCAAACTGTTTGAACGCACTCGTCAAAGTCAGGAATGTACAGATCGTGATCGTGGAAGCGATCATCGGGATCTTGATCCTGAACAGCGTCTGTACCGGGCTCGCCCCGTCGATCCTTGCAGCTTCGAGCACATCGCCCGGGATCTGCGTCAGACCCGTGATATAGATCAGCATGATGTAGCCCGCGTACTGCCAGATGTATACGATAACGATCGCAAACAGGGCGGTCTTGGATTTTGCCAGCCATGAGATGTTATTCGTCATCCCGATGAGTACGTTATTGAACACGAACTGCCAGATGTAGCCGAGTACGATACCGCCGATCAGGTTCGGCAGGAAGTAGGAGGCACGGAAGAATCCGCCGCCTTTGAGTCCCGACGTGCAGAGCAGCGCCAGCAGGAACCCTACCAGATTGATCATGACCATGTTCAGGGCCACAAAGATGAACGTGATCAGAATGGACCAGATAAAAGCCGGGTCCTTAAACATCGTCAGATAATTCTGCAATCCGACCACCTGTGTGAAACGGATGCCGGTCCAGTCCGTAAAGGAATAGCAGATACCGAGGACCAGCGGAATGATCACCGTTACGGCAAACGTGAACAGAAGCGGGAACAGGAAGATGATATGCACGATCTTCCGGTGGTGCTTCTGCGTCGGGACCAGATAGAGTCCGACGAAAAAGAACACGATCCCGAGAACCAGCATGGGGCCTCTAAACGACGATGTGCTTCCACTGATGTCCATGATCAGCGAAATGATCACAAGTGCCGCCCCGCCTGCCAGAAGGACCGGTGAAAGCAGTTTGTTGATAGCTGTATTCATACATTTACCCCCGTGTCGATAGTCAGGATCTGCAAAAGATCCGTGAATTGTTCCAGATCATAATCGGCGATCCTGTCTTTTGCGGCATCGCCGTATGCCGCCGTCTTCATGCCGGCACGTTTCCCGGCCTCGATCCCTGCCGCCGCATCCTCCACGATCAGGCAATTCTCCGGTCTTACCGCCAGCTGTTCCGCCGCCAGGAGGAAGACCTCCGGGTCCGGCTTTGTCTTCGTGATCATGGTACCGTCCGCGACTTCGTCAAAATAACCCGTAAGCCCTGTTTTGTCAAGGATGAAGGCGGTGTTTTTGCTCGAGGATCCGACTGCCAGCCTGTAGCCTGCTTTGCGGATCCGTCTTACCGTATCGCGTACCTCATCCGTCACGTCCGCAGGTGTCATCTGTGATAGGAATCCACGGTAGATCACGTTCTTCTTCTCCGTCATTTCTTTTTTCTCTTCCGGCGTGAGCGCAGGGCCGTCGTAGCGTTCGAGAATGATCTCCAGACTTTCGTCACGGCTGACGCCGCGCAGTCTCCTGTTGATCTCTTCATCAAAATAGATGCCCCGTTCATCGCTTAACTGTTTCCACGCCAGATAATGAAACCGGTCCGTGTGCACCAGCACGCCGTCCAGATCAAAGATCACAGCTTCACAACCCATGGCTCCTCCTTTCCAAGTTCCGCCCTCGTATCGCGGAATCCGAATTCCAATGCATCGCCCGAAACAAGTTCCAGTTTCGCGCTGTTTTTTTCAACCGTCAGTTTCAGCCGTCTTCCCCTGTATGCAAACGGGAACGAATAACGCGATAAGCCCTTTGGTACATACGGGTTGACCGACAGACCCTCATCCGTAATGCGCAGTCCCGCGAACCCGCTCACGATCGCCATGTAGCAGCCGCCCATATTTGCGGTATGCACGCCGTCTTTGGTGTTCTCGTGACGGTTCATGAGATCGAGCTTGGCCGAATCACCGAAATAGGCAAGCGCTTCCTCCTTGAGCCCGAGCATGGACGCTGTCATGCTGAATACGCAGGTGGACAGCGACGAGTCGTGCGTCGTGATCTTCTCGTAGTAGCGGAAACTGTTCTCCATCGTCTCTTTGGACTGCAGATCGGGGAACAGGAAGTGGGAAAGCACGGTGTCTGCCTGCTTGCAAACCTGGTAGCGGTAAAGATGCAGCGGATGGTAATGCAGCAGCAGCGGATAAACATCCTTTGGCGTATTTGCAAGATCCCAGACCGGCTTGTCCAGGAACGAATCATCCTGCGGATTGATCCCGTACGCTTCGTCATAGGGAAGATACATCTTCTCTGCCGCCTTTTTCATATCGGCGATCTCTGTCTTATCCAGTTTCAGACGTGCGGCCAGTTTTTTGACCTCTGCCCTGTCCCTGAACTGCTCGTAGAGATCTGCCGCAAAGCGCAGATTGTTTTTGGCCGAAGCATTGGTGTAGTAATTGTTGTTGACCATGCATGTGTATTCATCAGGTCCCGTGACCTCCTGAATACAGAAGCGGCCTTCCCTGTCGTAAACGCCCGTATCCAGCCACAGTCTTGCGGTCTCGAGCAGGATCTCAAGCCCCATCGTGACCATAAAATCCGCATCGCCGGTAGCCAGGTAGTACTGGATCACGGCGTAGGCGACGGCACCGTTGATGTGGTAAGCCGCACTTCCGCTCGGGAAATAGCCGGAACACTCCACGCCCGTGATCGTACGCCACGGATAGAGCGCGCCTTTTTTATGTCCGAGCAATGTCGCGTTTTCTCTGGCCGCAGGCAGGGTCGCATAGCGGAACGATAAGATGTTTTTCGCAAGGGTGGGATCCGTTAAGACAAAGAACGGGACCACATACATTTCCGTATCCCAGAAGAAGTGGCCTTCGTAGCCTTCGCCGGACAAGCCCTTGGCGGCGATCCCGGAATGTGCGTCATGCGGTGCCGCGCAGAGCAGCTGGTACGTGTTGAATAAGACCGCATCGTTTAATTCCGCATCTCCTTCGATCTCCATGCGGGAATGTGCATGAAAATCAGAAAGGTACTCTTTCTGTGCCAGATACAGTTCGGACAGGGGCCGTTTCATCGCATCCTTTAAGACCTGCATGACTTTTCCTTTGGGATCGCTTTCCCTGATCGAATCGGAAAAGGCCGCATATTTGATCACGGCGATCTTTTCGTTCTGCTTGAGCGGAACGCGGAGCCTTGTGATCAGCGCATTGCCTTCCTCGCGGATCATGCTGTCGGATCTGGATTCGGAAACCACCGTGTGATCGGTCGCGACTGCGATGCGTACGCCGCTCTTTGCGGTCTCTGCGACCGAGAAGGAACGGTTCCCCGAAAATCCCTTCTCCACGCTCTTTAAATAGCAGGGGCTCTCATCGGCAAGCCGCGGGTCATCCGGGTCCGAGTAATTTGCGACTTCCGGCATGTGCACGGAATCAAACACGGCTTCTCCCGAGAAATTCAGCGCTTCCACTTCGTATTCGATCGTGAAGAGCTCTTTGATCCCAAAGTGTGCCATGCGGCGGATCCTGACGCGGATCTCGTTTCCTGCAGGGCTCTTCCATACCGTGGTGCGCTCCGTGTAGCCCTCTTCCATGTCGAGCACGCGGCTTGCGTCTTTGACGCCGCCTTTTACCGGTGCAAACTCTTCACCGTTCACGGAAAGCCGGATCGTCTGGGTGTCGCAGACGTTGATCATGGTCTGCTTCTCTTCCACCAGGTTGCAAAGGCTCTCCGCCTGCTTCATCGGGATGATCTCGTAGGTCCCTGCGATATACTGACCGCGCATGGTCGGATAATCCGTGGGCACGCCTTCTTCAAGCGTGCCCCGGATCCCGATATAGCCGTTTGCGTTATGAAACAGCGTTTCATGGAGATTTAACTCCTTCGGCTCATAATTCTCTTTTCTGATCAGTCTTGTGTTAGTTTGCATAGTAGTTTTCGCATACCTGCTGCAGTGTATCAAGGAATGTCTTGGCGTCAGGGAAGTTACCCATTGCGAAGTCCTGGAATACCACGCCTGTAGCGTTCTGGCCGATACCTTCCTTCATGGACAGCCAGTGCCAGGAAGAGGTCTTGCCTGCTGCCGTATATTCCGCGATCGTCTTTGCGAACGGATCATCCGGCGCATGTGTATTGGAAGCGTAAGGGGAGATGAAGCCGCAGTCTTTTGCGAGGATCTCCTGTCCGCCGTCATCAGCTGCACACCATGCAAGGAATTTCTTTGCTTCTTCAACGTTGCCGTCTTTGAATACGCCCCACCAGTTCGGGGAGTTTGTTAAGATCGTGTCCTGTCCTTCGATGAAAGCATAAGGGATCATGCCGATCTCAAAGTTGCCTGCTGCCGCATAAGCATCCTTGTCGTCGTTCACAAGGGTTGCACCGATCCAGGAACCCTGTGTTACGAATGCATATTTACCGGAAGCAAAACCGAGAACCTGTGCATCATATGTGCCGGAAACACCTGCCGGATCCGTGTACTGGTTGAACAGTGCAACCATCTCAGCCCACGGTGTGGCGCGGTCCATATCGAGCTTGCCGCCATCCTTGAACAGGTCGATGTATGTGGTATCGTCACGGCTTAAGCCGGAGTCAAAGTAGGTACCGAATACGTGCTGGCCGGGTGACCACCAGAGCTGTGAGGATTCCGTATAGTAACCGAGTACGGAAGTAAGACCCAGCTCATCCTTCTTCGCATCGATCGTCTCGAATGCTTTTCTCATGCTCTCGGGACCTGTGATGCTCTTGGGATCCACGCCTGCTTTTGCCAGGATGTCCGCATTGTATGCAAGGCCGATCGCTTCTGTTGTGGTCGGGAAGCCGTAAACCTTACCGTCGCGGACATATTCCGCTTCCGTGTCGTTTACCCACGCTTCGCCGGAAAGATCTGCCAGAAGTCCTTCCCATGTCGGATAGTGGATGTCACCTTCAAATACGAAGATGTCCGGCATGTTGTCTGCCTGGTAGTAACCCTTCAGGGTTGCCTGCGTGTCGATACCGCCGCCGAGAGATTCGATGACAACGGGAACGCCCGTCTTCTCTTCATATGCTTTTGCCAGTTTCTTCAGGCCTTCGTCAACCTCAACCTTGTTGTTGACCAGTCTGATGCCGCCTTCCGGCGTTTTAACTGCCGCATCACCTGCGTCTGTTGCTGCCGCATCACCTGCGGGCGCTGCAGCGGTTCCTCCGCAACCTGCCAGCGCTGCACATACCATAGACGCTGCAAGTATCACCGCTAAAACTTTCTTTTTCATGATTCTTCCTCCTTTGATCTTCCCCATAACCGGGGTTGTGTTTGCCTTATGGCTTCATTATCAGATGTTCGCAAGAATGATTACAATCCCTACGATTTTTTTCGTGGGAACTGAACAAAAAAGACACGGTGGTTTATGGTTATTAACCAACCCGTGTCCCTGTTTTAGTAAAACGAACAATATTTTAGTAAAATCAACTGATGATTTTACTTATTTTTTACGAAAATCCTTCGTCGTCTTCCTCCATTTTACCCTTGCGCCAATGCGCACGGTGTCAAAATCACCCTTGCCCTCGAGGATGTCGATCAGCGCCTGTGCAGCGAGGTATCCGCGCTCATAGTCAGGCACTGTGACAGTTGTCAGTTCCGTGTATTTCGAGATGATGATATCGTCAAACCCGACGACCGCGATGTCCTCCGGCACCCGGATCCCGTTGCCCGCAAGCAGCCGGATCGCGCCAAGCGCCATCATGTCGTTGGCACACACCAGGATCTCCGGCATCTCTTCCGAAAGCATCAGGAGGCGCGCCGCCTGGGCTCCGCTCTTTTCCCGCCAGTCCCCCTCGAAGTAGTCGTTCCGCCTGAACGGGATGCCGTGTTCCTTCAGGGTGTCGCGGAACGCGGCATATCTTTCCTTATTATCATCGGTGTTTTTGCCCGCAAGGAACGCAAACCGCTTGTAGCCGGCCTCGACCAACCCTTCGATCAGCTGCTTTTCCGCCGCGTAATTGTTCACGACGATACTCTTGATCCGGGAACTGTCGATCTCACGGTCGAGCACGATGACCGGGATCCCCTTGTCCGCGATCTTCAAAAGGTCCGCATCCGCCGTGTTGACATCGTTCACGATGCAGCCGCAGACCATTTCCGGATCCGCATAATAGGAGATGTTTTCCCCGCTGCAGATCAGCATGCTGTATCCCTTGGCACTCGTGTAATCGCTGATGCCGTGCAGCACGTCCAGAAAATACAGGGCGTCAAAATCACTCAGATTACAGATGACCGTATGATTGCCCCGCTTCCTGGACAGGGGCATCTCATAGCCGAGTTCCTCCGCGATCGCAAGGATCTTTCCCTCGTCTTTGGCGAAGCACTGTTTTTATTGTGCAGAACATTTGAAACGGTAGAAATGGAAACGCCCGCGCGCTCTGCGATCTCGCGAATCCCTGACATGGTAACCTCCCGGGCAAAACTTCATGGATCTGTCTGTATTCTACCATAAAACATTCCGTTTTATACTTTTTTTTATTTCTTTACGCAGATCATTTCACGCACCTGCAGGATCCGCACGAACTGCATCCCGCGCAGTTTCCGCCACAGGACGATCTGCCCTGCTTTTTATCCCTGACGAGTTTGAAGAGGATGCATGCCACGATCAGGACAAGTATGAACGTCACAACGATCGTTCCGAGATTTGTCATGAACCAGGTAAGCATACCATCCTCTCCTTTCCCGCCTTTTTTCGTTTATTCTCAGTATAAATGTAACCGCTTATGCGATCGTCGTCAACTTCTCCGCTTCCTTGTATTTCATGAAGAAGAGCATGTAGATCATGACGAGCAGCGCCGCAAACCAGGTCCATTTCGGATTGTTCATCTCCCGCGTGGAGCACTACATCAGTGATACGACTTTTGATGCGATCAAAGCATATATGAAAAAGCACGGTAAATAACACCGTGCTTTTTTTCTTATCCAAGTGCCACATCCAATGCCATCATCAGCGTGAACCCGACCGCAAACATGACCACGCCGATATTCGAATGTTCCCCGGCTGACATCTCCGGGATCAGTTCTTCCACCACAACATACATCATCGCACCTGCGGCAAAACTCAAAAGATACGGCATCGCGGGAACGATCAGTCCTGCTGCCAGGATCGTGAGCAGGGCCCCGGCAGGTTCGACCGCGCCGGATAAGGCGCCGTAGAAAAACGCTTTTCCTTTACTCTTCCCTTCCGCACAAAGCGGCATGGAGATAATGGCTCCTTCCGGGAAATTCTGGATGGCGATTCCAAGAGACAGTGCCAGCGCACCGCCTGCAAAACCGGTAAGGGCTTTCTGTACGCTTGTCCCAAGTCCCTTTCTCAGCAGAAACACACATGCCGAACCGAGTGCGGTTCCGGCAAACGGGATCATGATCCCTGTCAAAACACCCATGTTCATATGATCTTACCTTTTTTTAATGCCAGGCGCCTATTCCTTCTTCGCAAGCGAAAGCACCCGCCGGTAGCTTAAGACTGCAAGCAGCGATACAGGCAGGATAAAGAGAAGCGCCAAAAGTTTATGATCCATATACATGCCGAGAAATACCACCAGCACGGTGAGTCCCATCACGACGAACATATTGGGAAGCATATAGAGCACGACCGCCGAACCCTGCTTGATCACTTCGACTTCATTCTCCCAGTCAAGCCGCATATGCTTCACGCCGCAGACACAGCCCCAGGTCGTTGAAAAGGCGCATGCAGCGATTCCGAGTATCAGATACAGGACCGAATCCAGTACCGGTACCTTCGCGGACAGGCACAGGCACAGTATACCAAAGACCATGAACGGAACTGTCAGATACAGGTTGAACAGCATTTTTCCCTGATAGATGGTCTTCTTTTCGACCGGCAGGCTCTGCAGGATCCAGTAGTTCTTTCCTTCCAGGGACGGGGAACAGGCCGTCGTTGCCATCATCCCGATAAAGAAATATACGATGAACGGGATCGCAGGCTGCAGGATCGCCGTGTCGACCGGTGCGTTCTGTGTGACCAGTGCGACGATCCTGTCGAAACCGACCACCAGCGTCAGAATGCCAAAGATCACCGCCATGATCTCTCCGATCGCAACATTTGTCATATATACAGTTGAGCCTGTCATCCTCTTGAATTCCTTGTAAGCAATGGCCTGCACGACACTTCTCTTCTTGCCTTTCCCAAGCCTTATGCTTCTTGCCGCCGCGTTTGATCTTAACGCAGAATTGATGTTCCTGTAAGAATGTCCGACGATCCGGAAGAGGACCGCAAAGAGAAGAACGCTGATACCGGTCAGGCAGAGGGCACCGGTCAGACCGGTCTTTGTGACGGCATTTGTGAACCATGCGACAGGCGGATAAGCCGTAGCCGCTTTCCCCGTGAACTCGGATGTTTTCTGCAGAACGGACTCCACCGCATCGTTGCGGACGATGTACTCTATGATGAAACGGAGCGAAAAGCAGAACAGTATGAAAATAAAAGTCAGAACGGTCTGCACGATCTTCGTCTGCCTGAATCCCGCACTGATCCTTGCGATCAGGAAGCCCAGGAAAGAAGCCGCCAGCATGGGGATCACAGGGAGAAACAGCGAAAGGATCAGCCAGAGAACATACGCCCATACGCCCTGGCGCGCAAAAACACCGTAGCCGATCATCATGGCAACGGAAATACTTATGTACCAGGGCATGCTTTTGATATACATATACAGGAATTTGCATGCCGCAACGGTCCGCGCTTCGAACGGGAGCGACATCAGCATGTCATATTCCCTGAAGTTAAAAAGGTAGCCGTTTGTCTTAAAAAGCGTGAACGCAAACGCGAGTGCACTGATGATCAGCGCGCACATCTGCGGCGCGGCGTCGATAAGACCTGCCATGCCGTATCCGATACACATAAAGACGCTGTAAGCCATCAGCATGGTATAGAGCAAAGCGGCACCGATCAGCGAACCGAGGATCCGTTTTTTCTTCTTTTTATCGTTGGAATATTTGTAAATATTGCGCTGGCTGGTGGACAGCAGCAGCGTTTTCAAAAGAAGGATGCTTTTATTCATGGTCCGCCTCCAGGAACGTTTCTTCCAGGGAGTGACCTTCCGTCAGTTCCTCCATGAGACCGGATGCGATGATCTTGCCGTGCCTGATGATCGCGACCTTGTTGCAGAGCTTCTCCGCCACATCCAGAACATGCGTGGAAAAGAAGATCGCCGTCCCCTGCCGGCACATCTCATGCATGATCTCTTTCAGCGTAAAAGTCGCCTTCGGATCGAGTCCGACGAACGGCTCATCCAGCACGAGCAGCTTCGGCTCATGGATCAGGGCCGATATGATCGCGACTTTCTGCTTCATGCCGTGCGAATAGGAACTGATGACAGAGCCGAGTGCATCCGTGATCTCAAACAGATCCGCATATTTCCGGATGCGCGCGTCCCGCTCGGCCGCATCGATCGAAAACACATCCGCCACAAAGTTCAAATACTGAAATCCCGTCAGGTTCTCATACAGATCCGGGTTGTCCGGAATATAAGCGGTGATCTTCTTGCACTCCATCGGCTCCTCCTTCACGGAATGGCCGTCTATAAAGATCTCCCCTTCGTCAAAATCAAGAACGCCAACGACTGCGCGGATCGTTGTGGATTTGCCGGCGCCGTTATGTCCGATAAAACCGTAGATATCCCCGCTCATCACCTCAAGCGAGATATCATCCACCACTTTTTTCCCGTCTCCGTAAGCCTTCGAATAATGTCTGATCTCAAGCATTTGTCTTCTATCCTCCAAGAAAAACTTTCTATTATTTATTATAACACATCTTGACAATGTAAAGATTTGTGTTATCATTATCTTTACAGTGTAAAGATTGGGGTACATATGAAGATCAAAAAGAAAGCCGGGAAAACACATATGATCATTCTTTTGACAGTTGCTGCATTACTCGTGATCCTGCCTGTGATATGGGTCCTGATGAGTCCGGGTAAGATAAGGACATACGAAGATGAAAAGAGTCTGTCGGAAAAGTTCGTGACGGATATAAACGGCGCGCCGAACGGTTTTTTCATCAACAGCAAAAACACGGACAACCCTGTCCTGCTCTTTGTCTCAAGCGGACCCGGCACAGACGATTACGTATTTACCGACAAATACGGGGACATGCAGATCGAGGATGATTTTACCATCGTCTACTGGGATTACAGGGATATGGGGATCGCTTACGATGCGTCTTATGACACGAGAGAGATCACGCTTGAAAACATCCTGAAGGATGTGCACGATGTCACCCTGTACCTGAAAGAACGCTTTGCCAAAGAAAAGATCTATATCATGGGATTTTCGGGCGGAAGCCACATCGCGCTGCGTGCGGCCGCAATGTATCCGGAAGACTATATCGCCGTGATCGGCATGGCACAGTGCGTGACGGATTCCCCGGAGGAGGATACGATCATCTACAACTTCATGAAAGATGTGTTCACAGCCCGGAACGACAGCCGGTCCCTAAAAAAGCTGGAGACAGCGGTTGAAAGAACGGATGAGGATACGGTACGCTGCAGGGACTGGTATGAATACATCGCGCTGCTCCATAAAGCAGGCGGCGGCACTATTAAGGACAAGAGCGAATTTACCGGGATCGTTCTGCCGATCCTCTTCTGCCGCTGTTACACGGTAAGAGAAAAACTGCAATATGTACCGGCCATGAAGATGTATCGCAAGACACCGCTGCAGGCGCAGCTTAAAGGTTTTGACTACCGCACGGAGATCCCGGAACTATTCATTCCCGCCTATTTTATCAGCGGGGAGTCAGACTACAACTGTCCGTGGGAACTGGTAAAAGACTATGAAGAGATGCTGAAAGCCCCTGACAAAGGCTTCTATAAGATCAGCAACGCGGCGCACAGTCCGCTGTGGGAAAACCCGGCAGAAACCTGTGCCGTTCTGAAAGAGATCAAGGAAAAATGCGGGGAGGGAACAAATGAGTGATCATTATCATCATGGAAATCTGCGGCAGGCTCTGATCGATGCCGGTATAAAGATCATTAACGAAAGCGGGGAAGCAGGCCTGTCTCTTCGCAAGGTCGCTTCAGCCTGTGAAGTCTCGCATGCGGCGCCGTATGCGCACTTTAGGGACAAGGAAGCACTGATCGGAGCCATGAAGGCGAGCGTGACAGACCGGTTCATGGAAGAACTGAACGATGCGACAAAGGATCAGCCTGACACGGAATGCGCACTCGTTGCCATGGGCAGGCGCTATGTTTCATTCTTCATCCGCCATCCGGATTATTTCCGGTTTCTCTTCAGTAGCCAGAACCTGATCGCACACTTGCAGACGGACAGACAGTATCCGGATGATTACCCGCCGTTTACGCTGCTCAAGGAAACCTACCTGAAATACCTGAAGGAAAAGAAGATCAAAAAGAGCAAAAAAGAACAGGAGATAGAGATCCTGCAGCTTTGGGCCAGCGCGCACGGCCTGGCTTCGATCGCCTGCATGTCCGGCGTATCGGTTTCATTTGACTGGGAAACAGAAATAGAAGGTGAGGTACTTTTACGATGATCGGAATCTATTTAAGCGGAACGGGAAATACAAAACACTGTGTCGAAAAACTCTTATCCGTATGGGAACCGGGTGCGGAAATGCTCCCGATCGAAGATGAGCGGGCATTGGAAGGGATCCGTAAAAACGACGGGATCGTCCTGGCCTATCCGACGCAGTTTTCAAATATCCCGTATCTTGTCAGGGATTTTATCAACACCAACCGTGCGGTCTGGAAGAACAAATCGGTCTTCTGCCTGACGACCATGGGCATGTTTTCAGGGGACGGAACGGGCTGCGCGGCAAGGCTTTTGAAGAAATACGGAGCTACGGTCACAGGCGGTCTGCAGGTGAAAATGCCCGACTCGGTCTGCGACAGCAAACTGCTGAAAAAGACCTTGGAAGAAAATCAAAAGATCATCCGGGAAGCGGATAGGAAACTGGAAAACGCTGCAAAACAGGTCCTTGCATCCGGAACGTATCCGAAAGAAGGGCTTGGCTTTGCAGCGCATCTGGCAGGCCTCTTCGGGCAGCGCCTGTGGTTTTATAACAAAACAACCGGCTACAGCAGCAAGCTGAAGATCAGCGATGCCTGTACCGGTTGCGGTCTCTGCGTAAAAAACTGTCCGACAGGGAATCTCACGGTCAAAGACGGGAAAGCCGTCGCCGCTTCTTCCTGCACCATGTGCTACCGCTGTATCAGCTCCTGTCCGAAACAGGCTGTCACGCTTCTCGGGAAACAGGTGCATGAGCAGTGCAGGTATGAAAAATACAGTGAGTGATCCCTGCCGGTCCACTTACAGCTTTCTGTACATGACGATCTCATCGGCGGTGGTGCCATCGTCCAGTCTGAAGGCTTCCGGGATCCGGCCGCACTCAATGAAACCCATTTTCTTATAGAGGCCCTGCGCCGGCAGATTATCGGACAAAACGCCAAGCTCCATGTTGGTATAGCCCGCCTCTTTTGCAAAGGCGACCGCCTGTTCCATAAGAAAAGTACCCAGACCCATGCCGTGGTATTCTTTGCGGATCCCGATCCCGATACTGCATCGGTGCGCTGTTTTCCTGTGTTTTGAAATGCGTCTGACCACTATATTACCGACGATCTTTTCGCCGTCAAAAACAGACAGCCTGATCTCTCTGTCGTCATCATTGATCGCTTGGATCCGCTCTCTCTCAACCTGAACAGCTTCTGCATCCAGCAAAACTTCATCTCCGTATCTGTTCATAAAGTGCGAATCGGAGGATACCTGATGCATGAAATCCAGATACTGTTCAACATGTTCAGGCCCAATCTCCACAAGGCGGAATTCTTTTTCTGTTTTGCCGCTGATCGTAAACGTTTTTATCACAGTCTCTTTTTAATCTCCTCGATCACGATCTTCAGCGCCTTGATCCTGGCGTATTTCTTATCCACGGATTCCAGAACATGCCAGGGTGCAAAGGCTGTACTCGTCTTTTCGATCATCTCGTCTATGGCAGTCTCATAAAGATCCCATTTCTCCCTGTTTCTCCAGTCTTCATCGGTGATCTTCCACTGCTTTTCGGGTGTATTCTGTCTGTCATTGAAGCGCTCCAGCTGGGTATCCTTGTCGATCTGCACCCAGAACTTAATGATCACTGCGCCCCAGTCGGACAGTTCTTTTTCAAACTCATTGATCTCGTTGTAGGCCCGCTGCCAGTCATTTTCGGAGCAAAAGCCCTCAAGCCTTTCCACCATGACCCTGCCGTACCAGGTGCGGTCAAATATGGTGATATGACCGGTCTTGGGAAGTCTTGTCCAGAAACGCCAGAGATAATGTCTTGCCTTTTCATGCGGCTCCGGACTTGCGATCGGCTCCACGACATAATCTCTCGGATCCAGTGCCTCCGTGATCCTTTTTATGTTCCCGCCCTTTCCGGCGGCATCCCAACCTTCATATGCGATGATCACAGGGATCTTTTTCCTGTAGATCTTATTACCGAGATCCTTTAATTCCTTCTGCAGGCTGTCGAGTTTGGCATCATATTCCTCTTCGGTCAGAACCTTGTCGTCAAGCGGTATTTCCGAAAGCTTCGGCAGTTTCTGCATGGGAAACGTATTCTGAAGGATCGGCACGTTCATCTTCTGGTTCGTAAGTGCAATGTCGATTCCCTGATTCAGGAAACTGAGCACCTGAAGTTCGGCCGTCTTCTTGTCTTCGGCATCTATGATATACCAGGGGGTTCTGGACGCGTTGGTATCGTCGAGATATCTTTCATACAGATCCAGGAACCTGTCATAGTTCTTATTCTGGAACAGGTCCTCCTTATCCACGCGCCATTTGGTATCCTTGCTGCCACTCAGCTTTTCCAGACGCTTTTTCTGCTCCTTTTTGGAAATATGGAAAAAGAACTTAATGACAAGATATCCGTTGTCGCAAAGCTGCCTTTCCAGAATATTGACGGAGTGTACACGCTTTTTGTAGTCCTCTTCGGAAAGCGTCCCCTCGATCACGCCGTCGACTACTTCCTCCATCCAGCAGGTGTCGAAGAAGCGGAACTTTCCGGTCTCCGGGATCTCCTTTATGAATCTGTAGAGAAACGGGTATCTCTTTTCCTCCTCGCTCGGCTGCCTGTCCATCGTCGCAACCTTAAAAAACCTGGGGTCGATGTTGCGGATCACCTTGCCGATGATCTCGCCTTTGCCTGCGGTATTCCAGCCTTCGAAGATGACCATCACGGGAAGCTTCGCGTCCTTTATCTTCATCTGCGAGGAAAATAAATGATCCCGCTCTTCCCTGATCTTAGCCCTGCGCTCTTTCTCAGTCATACGCTCTGTCCTGACAAAATCCTTTAACATGTCTGCCTCCTTTCGGATACACCTGTTACGCAACATTACCTATCTTTATTGTACCGATTTTGCTACTTTCTTTCAATCAAAAATGGAATCCGCCCCGTTGTTTCGGACGTTCCTTTCTAACTTGCACTTTTATCACATTGTATGATACAATTTCAAAAATAAGTAATCATTTTTACATGCCATTCCAAACAAACATGGAAAGAAGGGTTGGACAAATAATGAAAAAAAGTATCGTATTGATCAGTCTTTTTGCCGCTATATCTGTCTTTGCCATCGGATGCGGATCTGAGGGAAAGAAAAGCGAAGATGCCGACTTTTCGAAATTTGCCGGTGACTGGTATGTGGACGGGTCCTTAGAAAACGGACATCTTTCCATTGATGCAAACGGTCATGTCGAATCGTACAGTTATGAAGACACTGTTAATTACGAAGGCGAATTAAAACGGGAAGAATATGAAAACCCCGACGGATCTGTCGGATATCTTTACAGTATCTATGACGGAAGCGAGTTCATAATAGGCTTCTACGAGCCGGAGGAAGAAGATTTCTACGAACTGTACAGCGGACAAGACGGAGAGATGCACTATGTAAGATCCGATCACTGCACCAATTGAACAAAGAACATAAAAGGCCGGCGGCATATGCCGCCGGTCTTTTTATGCGCCGGGGATCTTTTTACTGATACATCGTTCCGATGCCGCAAGCTCCCGTAATATACTCGGTTGAATGCTGAGCGCTCGTCTTATTATTATATTTCCAGAAACAGGTTGTAAGGATCAGATATGTGCCGTTATCGCCCTTCGAGGTTCTTACCGCCGACTGGCAGTTCATATCATACTTTCCATTCCATATATTTGCCCTGACCTCACATACCAGGTCACCACCGCCGCTTTTACGCTTCACGTTGTCCATACCCGTGGAGTTTCCGAATAACATTTTGAAATCACTCTGAAGCTGTTCCTCAATCTTGGCCTTGCAGAACGCCTTTGTATCCCCCTGATAATCCATGGCTTCCGTGGTGATATTTCTGGCGATCACATATGCGCCATCACCATCAAAGGCGAGTAAGGCATCATCGCCTTCCACATTGGCATAATAATCGTAAGGATATTCGATATAGACTCCTCTTTCTTTGGACATGATCCTGTATCTGCCTTTTCCGACATCTTTAAAGTACGGATCTTCCTCCTGCGACTTCTCTTCCTTTGCTACCTCCTCAGGAGCGGCTGCTACGATCTCGCCTCCTTCGAAGACATCCGGCCGGTCATCAAATTCACATATAAAGCCTGACAGGCGGCTGCCCGGATCGCCTTCGCGAAGATCGTTCCACTTCATGTCTGTCCAGATGCACCCGAACCATTCTTCTCCGCTTGAATTGGAAGGCTCGCCATCGGCAAAGTTTGTATAACTCCATTCTTCGTCTGTGACCCAGCGCCAATCGTTCTTGTCGCCGCCATATGCACCGTTATTGTATGCACCGATCCAGACCATCAGTCCGTTAAATTCATTCTCGATAAATTCCTGTTCCTCGGGTGAGTTTATCGACACCAGATGTCCGCCCAGCGAATTGCAAAGATCATGCGCCTCTGTCCATGAAACAGCTGTGTCAATGTACTTATATGAGTGGCCATTGAATTCCACACCATCGCTGTTTCCGCCATCGGTTTCCTCAGGATCGCTCCATGCCTCTTCTTCGGCTTCGTACTCCTCTTCTGTTTCCGCTTCGGCCTCAGCAGTATTTGCCGGCTCTCCTTCGTCCGAGCCGCAGCCAACCAGCCCGATGATCAGACAGAAAACTAAGAGTATGCTGATTTTTCCCAATACTTTCTTCATCATTTTATCCTTCCCGGTCATCTTATTTGCGACTGTAGCTTTCCGAACTTCCCTGTTCGAATCCTCCGTATCCGTTTTCATACTTGTATTCAACTTCATATAATCCGTCATAAGCTATACGGACCAGGGGATTGTAAGGTTCCATAAATGCATTTATCTGCTCATAGTATTCGCTTTCCTTAACATCGCTTCCGTTTATGGAATACTTTGCATTTTCGTCCATGCTTGATACCTCGGCAACAAACAGTTCCTCGAGCTTACCGTCTTCTATCCTTGAGAATATATCCCTCATTCCGGCAACCGATCCGCTTATGTGGATAACGTTTGCGCCTATCGCATAGTCAAGGTTTGCTCCGTCAACGCCTGCGATCACGCTTGCAACCTCAACAACCTCGCCGTTGTAGACCGTGAAGATAAATGCATTTTCATGATCATAAGATCCTGTGGAATCACTTGCAATGAGTTCGGGAATATCATCACCGTCATCATTGATATATGCAAGTTCAAACTGATCCGCCAGTCCTGCGGCCTTCAGTTCATTGATCTTGTCAAGATAAATTGCGAAGCCGCCTTCTTCTCCGGAATCATCACCGGCATCGTCTGTCGAACCCGATTCCGCCCCGGTAAAGTCTATCAGTTCCACACTGTCCAGTTCACTCTCGTAGAAATCAGCATTCTCTTCATAATAGTCTATCGGGCATCCATAACCGTAGTAGAATGTGAAATACTCCGTAAGAACAACAACGCCGACGTTCTGTCTGCTGTCCTCATTTGATCCCGTCTCCCAGTAAACCCTGTATGAAGGATAAGTGGTTGTCTCCGAAACGGTCTCATCGGACTTTGAACTTATGATACTGGCGCTGTCTTCGCCATCAACAACAGCACAAACATAATTCTCCGCATACGCATCCGGATCCTGTCCGTCTCTTTGCGAATTGTGTGAGCACATGTTTGTAATAACGGTAAGACCGTCTTCAGTCATATCCTGATAGATATAGGTTCCGTCTTCATTGTCAACTGTATACAGTTCCGTAAGTCCCGTATAGGAAGGACCCACTAATGCAAGTTCGTTGATCGGGATCTCTTCATCCGAATCCGCGAACTGATTTTCATCCGTGATAAGGTCTCCCTTACCGTCTTCTTCCTCCTGCACAGGCTGGTCAACACTTACATCCTGCTCTTCCTCACCGCATCCGCTTATAACCGAAAATGCAAGTACCATGCATAACGCGATCGCGGTTGTTTTGATCTTTCTTTTCATAATGCAATCCTCTCATAAATATATATTGTTCCGGGCATTCCCCAAGGTGTATTTTAGCACCGCAAATGCTGTATTTACAAGGAAAAACCATATCGTTTTTACATTGTGATGTGACAAATGAAGCCGGTTATTTTCAAATAATTCCCCTCACGATATTTTTAAAGACAGTGGAACAAAAAGTCCTTCATCACTTCCTCGAAGGATTTATCCAGATGTAAAAATCTGCTTTTGATGTCACCGTCCTTTTCATGATATTCCAGTTTTTCTCCATCAAATGTAAAGAACGTTCCGTCTTCAAGTGTACATTCAATTCCCTTCTGCATTCCATAGAAATAATCATTATGTATTCCGCTTGTATGCTCAATGGTTAATGAATCCAGTGTCTTGATGAGATCTTCTATCCGGTCCTCAGGTATGTCCTGATATACAAGCCCGGTTTCTTCTCTATGAAAAAATCTTGCGGATACAATCGGGCTGTCATAGTAATAATTCGTCAGTTTTTTTCCATCAACATTATTTATCTCGTCCCGTTCATGAGATGCCAAACTCCTGACAAGTAATGTGCCCGATCCGATAACCACAATAATAATAAACAAAATTCCCTGCCATATGATCGATATGATCAATGCAGCAATCGACAAACCCTTTTTTTCATTTTTCTTTGCTAATGAAACAATTGCCAGTATAATACCAGCTGCAGGGAAAACAAACGCAAAAACAAGTGCTAAAACCGGTAATGCTCCGTTATTCTTCTTATTCATTACATATTCCTCTACCCGTTCCTGTTCAAAGAACAATTAGACAATCATGTAGTAATTTTATCGTAAGCGCTAAATATTTCGGCGGTATTGCATAACCCTGTCGTTTGTGGTAAAGGGCTTTGCCCATAATAATACCCCGGCCTCAAACGAGACCGGAGCACCTTGACAATTCACATATGATTAAGATTACATTGCGTCAAAG
>JAFZQU010000007.1 GCA_017620255.1 Lachnospiraceae bacterium | reverse complement strand
CAGCATTGCCGGGTCGTTTTGTATAATGTCAGAGAACAGAACCGGTACCATGTTGTCGGGATTCTGGACGGTGATCCTCAGAAAGCCGGAACATATGTGGGCGGGATCCCCATCCTCGGCAATTATGACAGAGAGACTTTGGATCGGATACAGGTCGAGTATGACGTCCATAAGTTCTTTATCTCTTTCGGTGCGATGAAATACCGTAAGGCTGTGTTTGAGTATATGGTCGGGCAGGGATGGACCCCGGTCAATATCATTCATCCGGATGCGGTCATTTCTTCCGACGCCAGGATAGGAAAAGGCGTTCTGATCGAATGCGGGTGCCTTATCACGCCGAACCCCGTCATCGGCGATAACGTTGTGGTCAATACTGGCTCTCAGGTGAATCATGACAACGTAGTGGAAGACCATGTATATATCGCCTCGGGCGTTGTGCTGTCCGGAGGCGTAACGATAAAGCAGAATACCCTGATCGATGACGGCGTGATCGTTACACTCGGAACGACGGTAGGTGAGAACTGCATCATCGGAGCAGGGGCTGTTGTAACGAAAGACATCGAAGATCATGTGATATGTTACGGTAATCCTGCGCGGGTCATCCGCCCGAACGATAAGTATTGATCCTTGTACTATGATGGCTGTTAAGATACTCTGGTGGATCACACTTTTTTTAATCATCGAGGCAATGGTAGGGTACCCCCTGTCGCTTTTGCTTTTACGAAAGGGTCTGCATATTCAGCCCAATCGGAAAGATTATTCTTATGAGCCGCCTGTGACGGTCATGGTCGTCGCGCATAATGAAGAAAAAGTGATTCTGGAGAAGCTGAACAATCTGCAGGAGCTCCATTACCCGCCCGAAAAGATAAAGGTACTGGTCACATCGGACTGTTCCACCGACAATACAAATGCGATCGTCCGCGATTTTATTGCAGCGCACCCCGGCTGTGATATCCGTTTACATGAAACGGTCGAACATAAAGGCAAAACGAATGCACAGAACGAAGCCCAGCGTCTTGTCGACACGGAACTGCTGATCCTCACGGACGCGAATGCGATGCTGGATCGGGATGCGGTCCGGGAGTTGGCAGCATCTTTTTCTGAGGAAAATATCGCATATGTTTCCGGTCAGCTGGTCTATCTGAATACGGATGATAACAGCACGGCCAATTCGGAAGGAATCTATTGGAAAATGGATCTGATGTGCCGTGAGATCGAGAGCGAACTGCAGACGATCACTGCCGGAAACGGAGCCATTTATGCGGTCCGCAACGATGCCTACATAGAGATCCCGCCTGTCGAATGTCACGATTCCAGCTTCCCGGTGCTCTTTGCCCTTCAGCGGAAAAGAGCGATCTATAACAAAGACGCGATCGCTTACGAAAAGGCCGGAGAGATCGACGAAGATGAGTTCAAACGGAAAGTCCGCATGAACAGGGATATTCTGCGCGAGATCCTGCCCGATGTGTCCATATTGAATGTCTCAAAATATAAGTGGTTCTCCTATTTCTATTTCGGACACAGAACGTGCAGATATCTTCTGTGGGCGCTGCATATCATACTGCTGGCGCTTACTATCGCGCTGTTGCCGGAAGGATTGTTTTGGAAGATCATGTTCGCGGCACAAATCGCATTCTATTCGGTCGCTGCGTTCGGCTGGGCCTGTAAGGTACAGAACAGGATCGTCCGTATGATGACATATTACTGCATGACGATCGCAGCACAGTGCAAGGGCGTCATCAACATCCTTACGGGAAGATCCAAGCCTGTCTGGGAGAAAGCAGAAAGCACGAGAGAATAAACGGATTCCGTGGATTCATGAAGGTATTACATATCAACTGCAACTACATGACGTCCGCTTTGCATCAGGTCATGATGGAACACCTGGATCTCTTAACGGAGAACGAGGTGTTCTGCCCGATCCTGATCGGCCGGGATACGTGCGTGACTCCTAACAGGAACGTAACGGTTGCGGAGTGTTTCCGTTCCGTTGACCGCCTGTTTTTCTTTGGAAAACAGAAAAAGATCCTCCGCGCCGCGGAAAGAGCCTATGACTTCAGCAGTTTCGACCTGATCCATGCTTATACCTTAATGACGGATGGAAATCTTGCACAGCATCTGTCTGAGGAGTACGGGATCCCCTATGTCGTTGCGGTCCGCGATACGGACGTGAACGAATTCTTCCGGCTCAAGCCCTATCTGATCCCCCGCGGTATCCGGATCATGGAAAACGCGTCCAAGATTTTTTTCTTATCGGAGACATATAAAGAAAAAGTTTTCTCCTATGTTTCGAAAGAAAAAGCCGCTCTTCTGAATGACAAGGCAGAGATCATCCCGAACGGGATCGATGACTTCTGGCTCCGCAACAAAAACGAGGCAAAGAAACTGACGGAAGAACCTGATCAAAACGAAACGATCCGCATTCTGTGTGTGGGACAGCTGGTCAGATACAAGAATATGTCTGCGGTCGCAGATGCTGTGGAAAAGCTGCGTCTGCAGGGTAAGGATGTTCGTCTGAATGTGATCGGCAAGATCCGCGATGAGAAAGTCTATCAGGAACTGCTGTCGCATCCCTTTGTCTCGTATTGTCCTCCGATGGATAAAGAGGAACTGATTCGGTATTACCGGAACAGCGACCTGTTCGTACTTGTCTCACACGCGGAGACGTTCGGGCTGGTCTATGCGGAGGCGATGAGCCAGGGGCTTCCGGTGATCTATACGAGAGGGCAGGGGTTTGACGGCCAGTTTCCGGAAGGCGTCGTAGGATATTCCTGTGCGGATGACGACATCGATGAACTGACGGAGCGGATCGGAGAGGTCATCGATAACTATTCAACACTCAGCATGAATGCGCTGCGTGAGGTCGACAAATTCAACTGGAGAGATCTCTGCGGGCGGTATGCGGCGATCTATCATGAGATCGCCGAGGCATAGAGGCGGATTTTAACAAGGTTTTATGAAGACTGAGACTGCAGTATTAATACAAAAGCATGATCGGCAGCTGTCCATTGTTTTTGCGATGATCATTTTTTTGCAGTTTATCACGAATGCATCCGATCTCGTGTCCAAACTCACCGGCATCTCGTCTTCGATGGTTTCGCTGATGTGCAAGCTGGTGATATTGGCAGCATTATTCTATCTGCTTCCGACGATCTATTTCCGCTTTAACAGACCTTTAGGCTTTTTCCTTTTGTCTTCCGGGGGGATCGTTACGGTCAATTATCTTTTCTTTTCAGATAATCCGTACTTCATGGCGAATGTCACGACATTTTTGATTACTATTCTTCCAATGGTCGTGCTGATTCTGGAGATTGAAGAGAAAACCTGTTTGCTGGAAGCCCTTCATAAAGCTTCCCTTTGCATTGCGGTCATCTGTGTACTGTTGATCCTGATGTATCCTGTCATTGTCACCAGCAAATTCAAGTACTCTATGGGTTTTTCCAATTCCCTGATATTGCCCGCGATCGTTCTTACCTCCGTTGTCTTCGAAAAAGACAAGCCTTTATGGAAAAAGGTTTCGGCTTTGATTGCCTGCATGGCATTAACGGCAGCGGCAACTATCTATGGCTCAAGAGGTGCCTTGATTTCTATCGCGGTCTTTTTCGTTTACTGCCTCCTGTTTATTTACCGTCCGCATAACACATCAGGTCTGATCATGAAATTCGGCGGGACCACCCTGATCCTTACCGGAATACTTTTTTATAGGCAGATCCTCTTGCTGTTATACGAACTAACATTATCATTCGGATATACAAATAGAACGCTGCGCTTGCTGGCAACGCAGGCTGGACATGACAGCGGGCGGATTGATATCTGGATGCAGGTGATCCGTGAAATAAAAGCGCATCCTTTTGCTGTTCGTGGGATCAATGCAGACTATATTCTACTGAAAGGTTATTGTCATAATATCTTTCTGGATTTTTCCTATAATTTTGGGCTGATTCTGGGAGTCCCTCTGTGCATAGCTATTGTCGTATTGATCCTGAGATCTCTGCGTTATGCAGGAGTTCCGCATTCTCGGCTTCAAACTGTTATGCTGTTCTCAACATTCCCGACGCTTCTCTGGTCGGAGAGTGTCTGGACATTCACTTTGTTCTGGCTCTGGCTGGTGCTGGCGGTAAAAGATTTGAGAATTACCTGGGTCAGGAGGGTAGCATGACAGAGCGTAAAGTGTTATTCTTCTTCAGCCATATGGGGACTGGCGGTTCTCAAAAGATCGAGGCTTTTGCAGCAAATGCGCTTTGTCGGGCAGGATACCATGTTCACGCGATCAATATGTCCTCCGATCCATGTACCGTATCGCTGGATCCTTCAATTGAGATCACAGAAGTATCCTATGATCATATCCGGGAATGTCAAAATCCTCTACACGCTTTTTTAAAGAAGACCCTGTATCTGAAAAAACTGAGGAACGTAATAAAAAATTGTGCCCCAGATCTGATCGTCGCCTTTTTGAGCGACATTACCCGTATCGTCGTTCTGGCGAGTCATAATTTGAATATTCCCATTATCGGTTCGGAACGTGCGGATCCGTATCAATATACCGATAAACAATTGGAGAAGTATCGTAAGGCATTTGGACAGTGTGCGGCAGTCGTATTTCAAATGCCCAGCGTAAAAGAGATCTACAGTCTTTCTCTTCCGTCCGTTCAGAAGGTGATCCCTAATCCCTGTATTCCCCGGCAGGGCGGGTTTTCTCAAAGAACCAGAACGGATTCACATGTTATTATCGGAGCTGGACGGCTGGTGGAGCAGAAGCGGTTCGATATCCTGATCGATGCTTTTTCCATTGTTTCAGCGAAGCATTCTGAATATAGACTTAACATTTACGGTGATGGTCCTTTGCGGGCGCCGTTGCAGAATCAGATTCGTTCGCTTGGTTTGGACGATTCCGTGACGCTGGCCGGGGATGTACGCGATGTGTTTTTCAAAGAAAAGGACGCCGAAATGTTTGTTCTTTCGTCGGATTTTGAAGGATTGCCAAATGCTCTGATCGAAGCGATGGCAACCGGGATTCCATGCATCGCGACAGACTGCAGCCCGGGAGGAGCAAGATTTTTGCTGCAGGATGGATCGTTTGGATTGATTGTCCCTGCAAATAATGCTGCTGCATTGGCGGAGGCAATCATGGAATATATCGACTCTCCGGAAATAAGAGAATCTAAAGGCACAGCTGCCCGGGATTCTGTTTCCGAGTATGATCCTGCAGTGATCGCGGCTCAATGGGTCGACCTGACGGAAGAAGTACTATCATGATGATACGGATAGTCCGGATATGAAAAAGAACGCTTTATTCCTGAATACGGCAACATCGCTGCTGCTGGAGGTCGTAACGATCATCAGCGGTTTTATCGTACCCAGACTGATCCTGAGATCGTATGGATCGGACATAAACGGTCTGGTCCATTCTATCACGGAGTTTTTGGCCATTATCACATATTTTGAGATGGGTGTTGGCAGCGTCGTCCGTTTCAATTTGTATAAGCCTCTCAATAATGGGGATGACCTCCAGTTGAGTAGGATCGTTAAAGCTGCAAATATCTTTTTCAGGCGGCTTGCTAAAGGGCTTTTGGTATATGTAGTGATTCTGATGCTGGTCTATCCGATCATAAGCCGATCTCAGTTCGGGCATCTCAGTACTGCATTTCTAATTTTGTCTATGTCGGTCAGTTCTTTCGCGCAGTATTATTTCGGACAGGTCAACCAGATTTTGGTCACCGCGGATGAAAAGGGGTATATTCAGTATTTGGCCAATATTGTCGTGATTCTTCTGAATATGCTCGTCTGTGTCATTCTGATTCGAAGCGGGGCAACGATCCAGGTCGTAAAACTCGGCGCAGCTATCGTATTTCTGACGAAACCGGTATTTCTGCAATGGTACGTTAAGCAGCATTATCATATCGATCCGGCTGTCGATTATGACGAGGAACCGATCAAGCAAAAATGGAACGGCGTTGCGCAGCATATTTCTGCGGTAGTTCTCGATAATACGGATGTCATCATTTTAACTTCATTATCTACTCTGGCGAACGTCTCGATCTATTCCACATATAATATGGTCGTCCGGGGTCTAAAAAAGATGCTCTCCACTTCCGTCAGCGGTATTCAATCCAGGCTTGGTACACTGATCGCGAGAGAACATGACCAACAACTTTTCCGGCTGTTTTCTCTGTCGGAATGGACGATCCATACGATCACCACGTTTCTGTTTAGCTGTACCTGCACGTTGATCGTCCCTTTCGTGATGGTTTATACGAGAGGTGTTACAGATGCGGATTACTACGTTCCGATTTTTGCCACGCTGATCACGCTGGCAACAGCCAGTTTCTGCTATAGGATTCCCTACAGCATTTTGATCTTGAGTGCAGGGCACTATAAACAGACACAGCATAATTATATTATTGCGGTCGTGATGAATATCGTGCTCTCGATCATACTGGTATATAGATATGGTCTCATAGGTGTCGCGGTCGGAACGCTCGCAGCAATGATCTATCAGACGGTTTGGATGGCCTGGTATTGCTATACAAAGCTGCTGGTCCGCCCGTTGCTGTTATTCCTGAAGCAGATCGGCACAGATATCATCACATTTCTTTTGGCTGTATTGCTGTCTCAGCATTTTGTGAACTATGAGTTAAACTATTTATCCTGGATGATCCTGGCGATAAAGGTCTCCTGTCTGACAGTTCTTATACTACTGGCGGTCAATGCGATGCTGTACAGACAGAATATGATGGCTTTGATCGATAGACTGTTTAAAAGAAAATAATCATACAAGGCTGTATTTATGAAGACAATCGCTTTGGTAGTTAATAAAAATACTTCAGGTGGAGCAGAACGCGTCATGGTGAATTTAGCCGCTTATTTTGCTTCGAAAGAGTATCGAGTCATGTTCATCAACGGAGATGCAGATTCGGCTTTTTACCCTGTGGATCGTCGTGTCGAAGTGATCAAATTGAATGACGATCATTATCCAGAGTATCGCAGAAGCGCACATATCGTTCGAGATCTGATCAAGTTGTTCCGGCGGGAAAAACCGGATGCAGTTATCGTTTTTCTGTTTAATATGGAACTGCCGGTGATTCTTGCTGGGTTGTTGACACACACCAGAGTGTATGCCTCTGTCCGAAACTCCATGCGTTCTTTCAGCAGACGTATATGTTCCTTTCGAAGACATTTTTATCCGCGTATCGCAGGTGTCGTATTTCAGAGCAGCCGGATCGCTGCGCATGACGATTTTAAGCATTTGAAGAATAAAGCGGTCATTATGAATCCTCTGTCGGCTGAAATGCCGGATTCACCTGATGTGATTGGGAAATCAGATCGTAAAAAATGGATCATAACGGCAGGCAGATTGGTTGAACAGAAGAATCATAAACTTCTGATCGATGCTTTTTCAGACTTGTTATTGGAATACCCGGAATATGAACTGCATATTTTCGGAAAAGGTCCGCTTTTGCCTGACCTGGAACAGCAGATCAATTCCCTGCATCTTGAAGGAAAAGTGGTGCTGGAGAGTGAAGTGTCGGATGCGATTTGGAACAACAGAACTTCCTGTTGTTTTGTAATGTCTTCAGATTACGAAGGTTTTCCAAACGCATTGACAGAAGCGATGGCATCCGGGATCCCTGTAATCAGTTCTGATTTTGATTCAGGTGTTGCCGTGGAATTGATTCAGGATGGTGAAAACGGCTTTGTTTTCCCTGTCGGGGAGAAACAAGCCCTTCTGGATGCGATGCGGAAAATGCTCTCACTGACAGATGCCCAGTATTTGGATATGGTTCGTAAAGATCTTCTGATTAGAGAAATGCTGGATAATGAAACGATTGGCCGGCAGTGGGAACAGTTTATATTTCAAGATAGTTAACAGCCTTTCCGGAGAAAAAGATGAACAACACAATAAAAGGGAAAGTATTGGATCTGTTGCCGGATCGCGTTTTTTTGCAGTACCGTTACAAAAAAGTGTTCGGAACTCCTTTGTTGCTGTCTGATCCGCAGTCTTTTAACGAAAAAATTCAGTGGCTCAAACTATATGACAGAAATCCCAAACATACGGTAATGGTAGATAAATACGAAGTAAAGCGATATGTTTCGGATGTGTTGGGTGCGGGGTACGTTATTCCTGCTCTAGGTGTCTGGCATCATTATGATGAGATCGATTTTGGCGCTTTGCCAAATCGTTTCGTATTAAAATGCACGCATGATTCCGGCGGTATCGTGCTCGTTCCCGATAAGAACCATTTGGATCATGCATCTGTCAGGGATTTTTTGGAGAAAAGTCTGGCAAAAAATTATTATAAGCATGCCCGCGAATGGCCATATAAAGATGTTCCTCCTCGAATCATCGCGGAAGAGTATCTGGAAAATGGGAGCGAGGGTCTGCATGATTACAAGATCTGGTGTTTCAACGGAGTGCCGGAATATGTTCAATACATAACTGGCCGTATCGGAACCACATATGAGCGATTTTACGATACGGAATGGAATGCCTGCGATTTTCATTATCATAATCCATTGGCTGAGCAATTGATTCCGCGACCGCCGCAATTGGAAGAAATGTTGTCCGCTGCAGAACAACTCGCATACGGCGAAGCGTTCATGCGCTGTGATTTTTATATCTTGGAAAACGGAAATCTCAAATTCGGAGAGATCACGTTTTTCCCCATGTCGGGCTTTGAATCCTGGAAGCCGGAAGATGCGGACAGGATCATGGGGAATAAGATCCATTTGCCTAAAGTATAAGTGTGATCAGAAGGATTGGTTTTATGAGCAAGAACAATGAGGCAAAACTGGAAAAGAAACTATCTCCTCTCAATGTTTGGTCTCTGGCGCTCGGCTGTATCATAGGTTGGGGCGCATTCGTTATGCCGGGAAACACATTCCTTGGGAAAGCCGGTCCGTTAGGTACTGCGATAGCCATGGGTATCGCAGCGTTGATCATGATCGTCATCTCTTTCAATTATCACTTCATGATCAAAAGGTATCCTGTTGCAGGAGGGGAATTCACCTATACACAGAAAGCGTTTGGCAGAGGACATGCATTTATCTGCTCATGGTTTCTTGGATTATCTTATTTAGCTATTGTCCCGCTGAATGCGACTGCATTAGCATTGATTGGCCGGAACTTGATGAATAATATCTTCCAGGTCGGCTTTCACTACAATGTTGCCGGATATGATATCTATCTCGGAGAGATCGTTTTGGCTGTTGTCGCGTTGGTCCTTTTTGCATTTCTCAGTATCCGTGGCGTCAGATTCACCGGCGCCTTTCAGACAGGACTCGTGTTTGCCTTAGTCGGCGGTGTATTGATCATTTCCATCGCGGCCATCACGAACCCGACTGTAACATTAAACGGATTATCTCCATCCTTTTCGCAAGGAACAACCCCGATGGCTGGTATCCTTGCAGTCATTGCTGTTGCACCATGGGCCTTCGTCGGGTTTGATACGGTCCCCCAGGCTGCAGAAGAATTTAAGTTCTCCGCGCATAAGACAAAAGTCATCATGATTCTTTCTATCCTATTCGGCGCCGGTGTATATGTTGGACTCAATACTGTCACTGCAGCTGTTATCCCGGATGGTTATAATTCCTGGGCAGATTATATTCAGGATCTGCCAAACCTTAACGGTTTGCTTTCGCTCCCCACATTCCATGCAGGATATCAGCTTTTGGGAACGGCGGGTGTTGTTTTTCTGGGGATTGCAGTCCTCGGGGCTATCCTTTCCGGTATCATCGGCTTTTATATGGCAACAAGCAGATTATTATATTCGATGGCTAAAGAGCGCGTTCTTCCAAGGTGGTTCGGGATACTTCATCATAGCTATAGAACTCCCGCACATGCCATCCTCTTTATTCTGGCTATTGCCCTGATTGCGCCGTTTTTCGGACGGACAGCATTGGGTTGGATCGTGGATATGTCTTCCATCGGCGCAGCGATCGGATATGGATATACTTCGTTGGCAGCTTACAAATTTGCGAAGAAAGAGAAAAACAGAGGGATCATGATGACCGGTGTGATCGGAAGTTTGATGTCGTTGATATTTATAATTCTTCTGTTAGTTCCCATCCGTCTATTCAATTGTTCTTTGGGGAAAGAATCTTATATATGCCTGATTGCCTGGATTCTGTTGGGCGGCGTGTTTTATTCCGGATCAAAAGGTAAATCTTCTGGCAAATAGTATGGTAAATAAAGACTGACCCGCGGATTCTGAGGTCCTCCGGGTCAGTTTTTTATTGATCATATATTCTGCTGAATCAGTTAGGCTTGATAATACTTTTTATACCATTCTGCAAACTTTCTCAGTCCTTCCCGGATGCCGATCTGCGGGCGGAAGCCGTAATCATCTTCCAACGCAGTGCTGTCCGCGTAAGTAACGGGCACATCGCCGGGCTGCATGCCCACCAGTTCTCGATGGCCTTCGAAATCATAATTCTCGGGCAGCACGCCTGCGCGAACCAGTTCTTCCTGCAACGCGGAGATGTAATCCAGCAGGTTCTCCGGGGTGCCGCCGCCGATGTTATAGATCGCGTAAGGCGGGAGAGGCAGTCCGTCTTCTCCCGTCTGTTTTTCAGGGGCGCCCTGCATCACGCGGATGACGCCTTCGATAATGTCGTCGATATAGGTGAAATCGCGCTTGCAGTTTCCGTAATTGAAGATCTGGATCGTTTTGCCCGCGACGAGTTTTTCCGTTGCGGAAAAATAAAACATGTCCGGACGGCCTGCGGGCCCGTAGACCGTAAAGAAACGCAACCCTGTGGAGGGAATACGGTATAGTTTGGAATAACTGTGCGCCAGCAGCTCGTCGCTTTTCTTCGTCGCGGCATAGAGCGAAACCGGATTGTCCACTTTGTCGTCCGTGCTGAAGGGCACTTTTTTATTTCCGCCATAGACAGAGGAGCTGGAGGCATAGACCAGGTGTTCCACCGGATTGTGGCGGCAGGCTTCCAGGATATTGTAGAAGCCGATCAGATTCGCTTCGATGTAAGCGTCCGGATGGTCGATGGAATAGCGCACGCCGGCCTGGGCCGCCAGATTGACCACGATCTCAGGATGATAGGTTTTAAACACTTCGTCGATCAGCGCCTTGTCCGCGATGTTTCCCCGGACAAAAACATGCTTCGCCGAAGCGGTTTTCGCTTTGTCTTCGATCAGACGCAGGCGGTATTCCTTGAGCCCCGGATCGTAATAATCATTCATGTTATCGAGGCTGATCACGGTGCCGCCGGCCATGTCATCCAGCAGGCGTATCACCAGGTTCGCTCCGACAAACCCCGGGGATCCGGTCACAAGGATCGTCTTATTATTCAATTCGATCTTGACTTTTCCCACGGATCAATCCCTCCGGAACAGGTCGCGCGTGTAGACCTTCTCTTCCACGTCTCCCAGCACATCCGCATCGAAGCGGTTTGCCAGAATGACGTCGCTCTCGGCTTTGAATCTTTCGATATCGTTCACGACCTCCGATCGGAAGAACTCGGATCCGTCCTCCAGCGTCGGCTCGTAGATGATGATGGGGATCCCCTTGGCCTTGATGCGCTTCATCACGCCCTGGATAGCAGATGCCCGGAAGTTGTCCGAATTGCTCTTCATCGTCAGACGGTACACGCCCACGGTCTTCGGATTCTTCGCGATGATCGTATCCGCGATAAAGTCCTTGCGCGTGGAATTGCTTTTTACGACCGCTTCGATCAGGTTCTGCGGCACGTCGCGGTAGTTGGCCAGCAGCTGCTTCGTGTCTTTGGGCAGGCAGTAGCCGCCGTAGCCGAAACTCGGGTTGTTGTAGTGAGACCCGATGCGCGGATCCATGCACACGCCGTCGATGATCTGCTGCGTGTTGAGCCCCTTCAGCTGCGCATAGGTGTCCAGCTCGTTGAAGTACGACACACGTACTGCCAGATAAGTGTTCGCGAACAGCTTGATCGCTTCCGCTTCCGTCGGATGTGCGATCAAGATGGGCACATCCTTGTCCTCCGCGCCTTCCTTCAGCATCTGCGCGAACATCTCCGCCTCGGCCTTCTGATGGTCATACGCGCCGACCACGATACGGCTGGGGTGCAGATTGTCGTAAAGCGCCTTGGACTCGCGCAGGAACTCCGGGCTGAAGATGATGTTGTCGATGCCATACTTTTCGCGTACAGAATCGGTGTAGCCGACGGGAACCGTGCTTTTGATTACCATCAGCACTTCCGGGTTGACCCGCAGCACATGCTCGATCGCATCTTCCACCGCGGACGTATCGAAGAACTGACCTACGTCATCGTAGTTGGTCGGCGTCGCGATAATGACAAGTTCCGCAGACTTGTACGCCGAGTCCTTATCCGTCGTCGTCTTCAGATCCAGGTGACGCTTACCGGCCTTTGCTTCTTCGAAGAAGCGTTCGATCTCGTCGTCCTGGATAGGACTGATGAGCTGATTTAGTTTTTCGGCTTTAGCCGGGGTGGTCGTGATGGCAGTGACCTCGTGATGCTGCGCCAGCAGCACGGCCAGGGACAGTCCGACGTAGCCAACGCCGGCAACGGTGATTCTCATGATGATAATCTCCTTGATACTGTGATATACCGATATCATACCACAATTGCTTTCACTTTGGGAGAGCGGCGCCGGCAGTTCTATACCTTTGCAGGGGAATTGTGTATAATGATAAAAAGCGCCCGATCACAGTTGAGGGTAAAACAGAGTGCTTCGCAGCTACTGGGAAAAGTCAAAGGATCTGTATACTGAAAAGCAGAAGAAACGGCTGGTTCTTCTGTTTGTTGTGATGGTTTTCGGCGCGCTTTTGGAAGCGGTCGGCGTCTCTGTGATCGTGCCATTCATTACGATCATTACCAGGGAGGATTATCTTGTGTCATCTTCCGTTTTGGGCAGACTCTATGCGCTGTCCGGGGCCTCTTCTCCAGACCGATTTGCTCTGATCTGCATCTTCGTCCTGATCGGGAT
>JAFZQU010000048.1 GCA_017620255.1 Lachnospiraceae bacterium | reverse complement strand
TCACCCATGAATATCTCGTGCTCGATGATCTTATCGTCCTGTTTGTTGTAAAGTCTGACTCTGACTTTCAGCGGAGCTGCATATGTTGCATCTCTTTCTTTGCATTCCTCAATAGAATACTTAACGTCGTCTTCGCACAACACAAAATCCACGAATTCCAGGCTCAGATGATCGCTGTAATCCGTGATCGGCGAGATGTCGGCAAAGACTTCCTTCAGACCTTCGTCCAGAAACCACTGGTAAGAGTTTTTCTGCACTTCGATGAGATTCGGTATTGCAAGAACTTCTTTTTGCTTCGAATAGCTCATCCGCGTACTCTTGCCAACTGTAACCGGACGTATCCTGTTCTTTTCCATTGACGTTTCACCCCGTTCTTCCTATTAAATTATCGCACTTTTGGGTGCAAAAAAGAGCCCATGTCACCACAATAGCGCATTATCCATGGTAACACAAACTCTTTTTGCTTGTCAAGAAATATTTTCTTTATTTTCTGATTTTTTCCGATTACTTCAGGGTAACCTTAGCGCCTTCAGCTTCCAGCTTGGTCTTGATGTCTTCAGCTTCTTCCTTGGAAGCGCCCTCTTTGAGCATCTTCGGAGCTGCGTCAACCAGATCCTTAGCTTCCTTCAGGCCAAGGCCTGTAGCTTCACGAACGACTTTGATGACCTTAACCTTGTTCGGGCCGACTTCTGTCAGCTCTACGTCGAACTCGGTCTTCTCTTCGCCGCCTGCTGCGCCTGCATCACCACCTGCTGCCGCTGCTACTACAACGCCTGCTGCTGCGGATACGCCGAACTCTTCCTCACAAGCCTTTACTAAGTCATTCAGTTCTAATACGGTTAACTCTTTGATCGCATCGATGATCTCTGCTGTCGTTAATTTTGCCATGATTATTTCCTCCTATACTTTACTCTTCTGCCTTTGCTTCTTCGGCAGGTGCTTCTTCTTTTGCTTCTTCTGCGGGAGCTTCTTCAGCCTTTGCTTCCTCTGCGGGAGCTTCTTCGGCCTTTGCTTCCTCTGCGGGAGCCTCTTCAGCCTTTGCTTCCTCTGCAGGTGCTTCCTCAGCCTTTACTTCTTCTGCAGGTGCTTCCTCAGCCTTTGCCTCTTCCTTCTCGGGTGCTTCGCATGCGCCGGCGCCGCCTTTTTCAGCAAGCTGGTTCATAACGCGTGCAAAGTTCGCGATCGGAGACTGGATACTGCCAAGCAGCTTGGACAGCAGTTCCTCTCTTGACGGAATGGAAGAAATGCCTACGATACCTTTGGCATCGTAATAAACACCTTCAACAACGCCGCCCTTTAACTCAAGAGCCGGTGTGGTCTTGGCAAACTTTGCAAGGACTCTTGCCGGTGCCGTTGCGTCATCTTTGGAGATGGCGATCGCACTCGGTCCTTCCAGATGCGGAGCGAGAGACTCGAAATCCGTACCCTTGAAAGCAAAGTTCATCATTGTGTTCTTGTAAACCTTGTACGTGATGCCTGCTTCACGAAGCTGTCTGCGCAGCTGTGTATCCTGCTCAACAGTCAGTCCGCGGTAGTCAACCAGCACAACGCTCTGTGCGTCTTTGACGTTTTCGGCGATCTCCTGCACGATAGGTTTCTTCAATTCAACCTTAGCCATTTTTTACCTCCTGTATTAGTATTGGTGCCGATAAACGATGCATCAATATGAAAAAATCCTCACGTGAAGACACATGAGGACATAAAGATCACATCTGAAATCTCCTCGGTAAGCAGAGCAGGTGCTCAATTACTTCCTGATACAGGAAACTTACTGTCTTCGGCACGGCCGCATGGCGACCTTCGTTACTATAGCACAGCCGTCACACCGCTGTCAACACTTTTTATGCCATTCGGGACCGCTCTTTGGCAGGTCATAAAAGGGGCGCCGCATGCGCAGCGCCCCGGCATTCCTTTGCTCCTCTATCCCGGTCAGTCCGCGGGATCCGTGATGGTTACCGTGATAGGATCGATGCATTCGATCTCCTGATGGTAATCCAACCCTACCGGCCGGTAACGGACGTAACCGGTCATCTGCGTGACACCGGCAGGAAGAGCCTTGTTCTTTCTCTCCAGAACGAGTTTTCCGTTCCCGTAATCTACGGTAAAATAGTCTGACAGTTTGTATTTGGCCACACCCCCGTTCTCGAGCGGATCCATCACTTCGGCATATGAAAAATACGCTACATCTTTCCTGGTCTTGAAGGTAAGGGTTTCTCCCGCGCCGGAAGCCTGGAAAGTAACAGCCTTGTTCAGAAGTGCTTTCGGTTTCGGCGCATCCTTTATAGTGAATGTGACCGGAACGGGATTCGTGAGCGGATGATCGTCTCTATCCACCAGCGATACATTGCAGGTATACTTTCCGTTTGCGATCCTGTTTTGAACCACGTTCTCCAGCTCGTCTGACAGGATATACACTGCCTTTGTTCTTTCCGTGTCAATTTCCAGGGAACCCCTGGCTTCCATTTTATAGCAGAAATCCCTTGCCGCATCCGCATCCTTTTCCTTTGCGAGAGCCGTGGGCAGGGGGGAGAAGGCCAGATACGAGCCGCTCAAATTGGCAGTCTGACTTATTTCCAGACCAAATTCCAGTTCTTTATCCGAAAAATCGAGATTGTAGAACTCAAAAGGCATCTTCGGGGTCAGTTTTCCGTCACGCGGCGTGTTCTTGATGGTAAGCATCCTCTCTTCCCCCGGCCAGGACACCTTCACCTTCACTGTATCAGATGTGGGGACCAGGACCGTATAGTCCTGTGGCAGGTCGACCATGCTCACCTTTTTGGCTGTTTTTGTATCCGGCACCACCTTCGCTTTGTTTTCACACACAACATCTTCATAGGATCCGTGCAGCGTATTGGGTTTTACATGGATCACCAGGTATACCGCGCCGGATGCCTGCGCTGTATCATTCCCGTCAAATGACAGTATATTCTCATCCATCCACCAATCCGCATTGTTGCCGGTCTGCTGATACGCTTCGATCAGATAGGGTTCCTCCGGATCCAGTTCATCGTTCTTGACGGCGAACTTTTTGGAGATCGAAAGATTACTGCCATCCTTTGCCGTCACCTTGAGGGTGTATGTCCCGGCCTTCTCCGGGTACACACGGTCTTCGATGATATACAGGCCGGTGGAAGGCGTTACGGAAACCGTTACATCGTTAATGTCTATCTCCTCACCGTTTACCCTGATCGACTCTCCGCTAAAATCGGAAGATATGTATGCGGTGGGATTTTTGTCCACACCACGGATATAGCCGATGGAGAGGCTGTTCATCCCCATCGCATTGGCGCTTAAGGTAAAAGTCATGCTGTTCTCTGTTCCCGCATCTCCCAGATCGGCAGCTTTTGCAGTGACCTTGATCTTGTTTTTGTTCGGATCCGCGCTGCAGATATAACCCTTCTGGATCGTGATCTTTCCGTCTTTGCAGGTAAGGAAATCATTCAGCGAAGAATCCGGATCAACGGCCTCTGCCGTCCAGACCAGTTTACTGTCTGCGGGTTTTACAGATCCGAGTTCATTTTCGGAATAACAGGTTGCTTTTACGGTAAAACTTGCGGCCTTACCCGGTGCCTTGTAGATCCGGCTGCAGGGCGCATCCATCTCGATCCCTGTCACCGGTGCTTTTATGGTGACAGGCATGGTCGCAGGTTTGCTGTAGGTTTCACCGTGGGGAAGTTTCGGCCATACATAAAGGGTATATTTGCCGGGTATAAGGTCCTCCGCGTCTTCCTCGCCAGGCAGGATGATGCTTCCGTCCCCTTCCGCCATACAGTCTGCTCTGTATTCTTCGCAACTGTCATCATTTGCCAGATAAGCACTGCCGACAGCTGTGTAGGATGTGCTCTTGGAGAATTTGGCCACCGCAAGGAGAACATTCTTCTCACCCAGTGTGAAGCTTGTGGTCTTTTTGGTCAGGCTCATTTTGGTCTCGTAATACGGATCCTTGGTGGACTGCTTCTTTAATTCTTTGGTTTTTCCTCTCACTAAGCAGTTGCTTTCGCAACTTTCGCCAAATCCGCCATTTTCATCCGAAACCTGTATGATTGTGACTTTGACATTGTACTTCTTGGCATGGCCGTTTCCCCATTCTTTGCCCGGAGCTTTCATCAGATACATCCGACAGGAAGTAGGCTTCGGGCCGGCCGGCTGCCATTCATTGTAAGCCTGGACCATCGTATCCGAATGCTCGTTATCCACTCCGTTTGCTTCTATATGATAATACAGGTTCTCATAATCCTTCAGGGCCCTGGGGATCGACAGCGAAAAAGTCATATCGATATCGCTTGCGGATGTAAGGGTAACGGTGGGTGCGGCAAAATCATTTGCCTTTGTCGGATGCACCGTGAAAGTATCGATGGGTGTTTTTTGGGAATCACCCACACGATAGAAGTTGATCGTAAAATCATCATCGGTAAGGATTCCTCTGTCTTCCGTCCAAACCGTAAGGGTTCTGCTGTCTGCGTCATATTCGGCACGTGCCTCATTATCCGTATCTCCCGTTTTCACATCCACAGCAATGCTGTCGTAGGCAGCCCCGTTGTTTAGGGTGACCCCATAGGATACTTTTGTGCCTTTGACCTGGCTCACAGCTTTGGTGTTTTTATTGAAGCCCTTCAGGGTGACCGTGGTAGGATTCTGTGCCACCGTAAAATTCACGGTCCAGGTTTTGCCGGTTTCATCGGTCACGGAAACCACCACCGGCTTGGTTCCTTTGTCTGCGGCAGCTGATGCATCGATGGCGACATAACGGCCTTTCGCGTCTTGATTTTTCTTCGCAAATCCTGCAACATCCGCCTTGCCGATCCTGGCCGTGACCGTTTCGATCCAGACACGTTTGTTCTTGCTCCAAACAGCCAGTTTCAGCGTATCGGCAGCACCAAGGGCAATGGTTGCCTTGTCTGAGATCACGTCTTTCTTGATCCCATTCTCATCAAGGGTCACCAGCACCGGGTTACCATCCGCTTCCGGAGTAACCGTCATCGTGTCTGTGAGTCTGAAGGTGGCAGTGTTGTCTTTGGCATCGACGGAAAAAATGCCGCCTCCCGCCGGCGCACATTTAAACTTATTCACGTAATAAGAACTCAATGTGGGAGCGGAAACCGTGATCATTTGATAAGCGGGGATCTTAAAAACAAGTTTTCTGTTGCCCGCCATCGTGTGGCTGTAATACTGTCCCTCCGCCAAAACCGACACAGAATCCACAGCATCACTGCCGGATATATCTGCAGTCAATGTAAAGAATTCCGTCTCATCCGAGATCGTAAGTGTATGATCCTGCAGATCAGTCGTTTTGACGGTATAGGTATAGGTCCTCTTTGTGTATTTGGCGTCAATGACAGAATCCTTGGCGTCTGCCTCCTGACCCGCGACCATAACCTTGGGCAGAACGGAAACCGGTGTAGTTACGGTAAAGGTAAAAAATACATCTGGATCTTTAAAGTTCCATATATCGCCCTCGCCCATAACGGCCTGTGAAGTGGCAAAGACAGACCCGTTCTTCGTTCTGTCATCCAGCTCGAATTCGGCGCCTTTTGTCGTCACATCGATCCGTATGTTTTTCCTCGCCGCTTCCGCAGCCTTCACGATTTCTTTTTCAATGACATAGTTTCCGTCTCCTCCCGGCTCCAGTGTCACGGCAGCGCCTGTTCCGATGACGTAACTGACATTGTCTGTCATGTATCCCCTGTTTGCCATCACGGAAAAGACGATATCACCGTCTGTGGTCTTTCCGTCCTCTACGCCGGAACGAGGGATCACGTATGCCTTGGAAGTATCCTCGTCGTATTCCTTTTTGTCGATCCGGTAAGTAACCGCCACCGATGAATGCTCTTTCCTGACACAGGTTACCTTCACCTGCGTTTCTGCACTGACCGCTTTGCTCACAGGCGTACTTGCGCTCCAGGCCTTTTCTTCCGATGCGCCGGCCTGAACCGTCGCGCCATCCACCGTATAGCCTTCCGCAGGCGTGATCCCTGTTATGTACAGATCCTTTCCTTTCACAACATCGGCCGTATTTCCCTTCAGATTCCTGACAAAACCGTTTGAGCCCGATCTAAATTTCAGCCCGGCAACACCGGTATTATCAAAGGTGACGTTCACAGCCTCTACAGCCGTTATCTGAATGGTGAGGACTTTGATATCACCGCTCTGTTCGCCCGTAAAATAACCGGGATCCTCCGGAGCCTTCACAGTATACTGAAAATCCCTTTCATGACCTGCCATCGGATGCGCTAAACCGCTTATGGTCCCGCAACTAGGGACAGGCATGTTGCTTCTGTCCATGGTATAGCCCTCATCCGGTTTCACATTGAAGGTGAAGGACGTATAATTTTCCAGCTCTCCTTCTACTGTTTTTTGCATGATCCTATACTGCGGCGGATTCTCCTGTACCCTGGTCACTCCGGAGCCGTACACCTCGATCGTACAGTGATCAGTTGCAAATACAACGAAGATCTTCTCCGCATCCGCGCCGAGCCGTTCTTCCTCTGATGCCTCTTCCGGGACCGGCTCTTCTTCCCAAGCCGTATCCGTTGCCTCCTGTATGGCAGCCTCTTCTTCTGCCATATCCGTTATTTCCTGTCCGGAAGGCTCTTCTCTGTATTCCTCTCCGGGTCCGTCCGTTTCCCCGGCCACATCGGCATCCTCCGCATCTGCCGGCCCGTCTGCATCTTCCCGGGGCAGTTCCTGCTCCGGCTTCCACGTCTCATCCGGCGCGGTCCCTTCCTGCAGCGTAGTTCCTTCTTCCGGTGCCACTGCCACTTCCGGTACAGCCGCCTCTTCCGTCTCTTCGGCGGGCACCTGAGCCGCAAAAGCATAAGAAGGCAGCGCTGTCACAAGCAGCGCAGCCGCCATCAGCCCTGTCAGTGTACGTTTTGCAAACAAAATGGTTTTTCGCATGTTTTCCTCCTGCTCTCTTCCATTTATACATTGATTCGAAAAAATCATTTATTCGGCAGGTGCTTCCTGCACTGTACCCTCTGCGCCGGTCCCTTCCGCTGCTGGATCCTGGACAGGGTTTTGATCCGGTACAAGGCCTGTCCCATCTCCTGCCGGCTCCTTACTGCGGGAGGGGGATGTGTTCACGCCGCCCTGGGTGTTCCGGTTTTCTTCACTGTAGGTGATGAGTCCGTCGCTTCCCACATTCGCATGGTCGCAGATCCCCTGCAGATAGGCATAGATCCGTTCCGCTTCTTCGGGATCCGCAAGTCTTGTGCGACAGCTCTTCTGGATACAGGGAATGAACTGCAGGCTCTCGATGGGCAGTGTATCCGCATAAGAAGGCTCCGTGACACCGTCCTGGGAAACAGACATGGAAGGCGTGGTCTTCTCCGTCAGGACTGTGACGGAAACAATGCAGGTATCCAGCGTCTTGGAGTTGAACCAGAAATTACCGAGGCTGTAGAACACAGGCACGCCTTTCACATAGTCGATGCCCTGCAGGCAGTGGGAATGGTCGCCGATGATCAGGTCGGCACCTGCATCCGCATATTTCTCTGCCAGTTCCCGCTGGCTTGCTTCCACGAGGTCTGTGTTTTCGGATCCCCAGTGTACATATACAACGGTAAAATCAGCATGGTTCTCTGCTTCTTCTATCACCTGCAGAAATTTGGAAGGATCCAGTGTCCGAAGGACCCCCGGGGAATCTTCCGTGGCTTCTTTGGTATCCGGATTGGGTGTGCGTTCGATCTGGGTTGCCGAGACAAAGGCAAGCGTACGCCCATTGACTTTCATATACACGGGCTGCATGGCTTCGCTGATATTTCTGCCGGCGCCAACATAGGGCACATCCGCTCCCTCTAAGATATCAAACGTATCCATCAGCGCGTCCGGCCCCCAATCATAGGCATGATTGTTGGCAAGGGCGACGATATCCACACCCAGTTCGTTCAGCTTGGTCACATGGGAAGGATCCGCCCGGAAGGTATATTGTTTGCTCGCCGTCGGGGCTCCCCTGTCGGAATAGGCAAACTCATTGTTCACCATCATGATGTCCGCAGCCTGCATGGTCTCGATCACTTCCGGCAGGATGCATCCGGACAGGTTTCCGCCTTCTTCATCCCGGAGCACGCGCATGTTGGCGTATCCTTCGCAGAAGTTGATGTCTCCCGCAAACCGCAGAATCACCTTGTCTTTCTCAGCCGCCGTGACAGAGAAGATCCTGTTCTCATAATCGCGGATATACTCTTCCTCGATCTCTTCTTCCGCCTCCTCTGTCTCCACCGGCTCTGCCTCCGGCTCCTCCTCGATCACGATCACAGGCTTTGCACCCTCTTCGACCGTCACAGGCAGATCTGCCGCATCCGGTTTTGTCGTATCGGAACTCATCGGAAACCCCATGGCGGAACCGATCGCATCGATCGGTTCGCATCCGTTCAGTATTGCAGAAAACAGACACAGGATCAGCACTGCACATACACCGCGCTTTATGATCTTCCCTATGTCCGGTACAGTCTTTCTCATCTCATCATTCCTTCATCTTCCATGATCAGTCTATTATACCATAAACCTTGCCGGGACGCTTTACGAAATACCGGATGGCTCATGATCATGGCATGAAAAAAGGGCATCCGAGGATGCCCTTTTGGTGATTTTCATGGATCAATATTTTGCTGTGGAAACCTTCACGCCGGGTCCCATCGTGGATGTCAGCGTGATGCTTCTTAAATACTGACCTTTCAGTACGCTCGGTTTTGCCTTTACGATGGCTTCCATCAGCGTATTGAAGTTATCGGACAGCTGCTCTTCCGAGAAGGAAGCTTTGCCGACCGGTACGTGGATGATGTTGGTCTTGTCCAGTCTGTACTCGATCTTACCGGCTTTGATATCGGCAACGGCTTTGGCAACGTCCATCGTTACCGTACCTGCCTTCGGGTTCGGCATTAAGCCTTTAGGGCCCAGCACCTTACCGAGACGTCCTACAACACCCATCATGTCGGGAGTTGCTACTACTACGTCAAAATCAAGCCATCCTTCATTCTGGATCTTCGGGATCAGCTCGTCGCCGCCAACATAATCTGCGCCTGCACCTTCTGCCTCTGCAACCTTGTCGCCTTTGGCAAATACCAGTACGCGGATCTTACGGCCTGTGCCGTGGGGCAGAACGACTGCGCCGCGGATCTGCTGTTCCGCATGACGTCCGTCACAGCCTGTTCTGATATGTACTTCAATGGTTTCATCAAATTTGGCAGTTGCCGATTTCTTTACCAGTGCGATCGCATCTGTCGGTTCGTACTGGGTAGCGCGGTCAATCTGCTTTGCTGCTTCTATATATTTCTTTCCGTGCTTCATCTATGGCCCCTCCTATTCTTCCACAGTAACGCCCATGGATCTGGCCGTTCCCGCGATCATACTCATTGCCGCTTCGATGGATGCCGCATTCAGGTCCGGCATTTTGATCTCAGCGATCTCTCTGCATTTTTCCTTGGAAAGCGTAGCAACCTTGGTCTTGTTCGGAACGCCCGAACCGGACTTGATATTGCATGCCTTCTTGATCAGAACTGCAGCAGGCGGAGTCTTGGTGATGAAACTGAAACTTCTGTCTGCATAAACCGTGATGACAACGGGGATGAGCACATCGCCCTTGTCTGCTGTTCTTGCGTTGAACTGCTTTGTGAATTCAACGATGTTTACACCGTGCTGACCGAGTGCAGGGCCAACCGGGGGTGCCGGTGTTGCTTTGCCGGCGGGGATCTGAAGTTTGATGTAACCTTCAACTTTCTTTGCCATTTACTTTTCCTCCTGTCTTAATGTTGGAATGTGGTTGCCGGGAAAATGGTATCCCTCCCACTACCTTAATTTGGTCATTTCGTCGAAGCTGATCTCTACGGGCGTCTCGCGGCCGAACAATTCCACGTTGATCGTTGCGGTCTGTTTGCCCATATCCATTCTCTGGACAACGCCGATGGTGTCTTTCCAAACACCTGCGATGACATTGACGGTATCGCCTTCGGTAAAATCGATCACCACGTTTTCCGTCTTGATGCCAAGCGGCTTCATCTCGATCTCGGATAAGGGAACCGGTTTGCTCCCCGGTCCTACAAACCCCGTTACGCCACGCGTATTGCGGACTACGTACCAGGTCACGTCGTTCATGATCATGTTGATCAGAACATAGCCCGGAAACATCTTCTTGGAAACGGTCTTGCGGGAACCGTTCTTTACTTCGGTAACATCCTGCATGGGTACCCGCACTTCCAGAATCTCATCTTCGAGATGTCTGTTCTCAATTGTTTTTTCGATATTGGCCTTTACCTTATTCTCATATCCGGAATAAGTGTGTACCACGTACCAATTCGGCTCAGTGCTGTTGTTCTCTGCCATTCTGTCTCTCCTATAATTCTTACGCTCTTACCAGGAAATCAGTTTGTCGATACCAAACTGAAGCGCAGTATCGATCAGGGTAATGATAATACCGAGAACCAGCGAGATCAGTACGACGGCGATCGTCTGTCTGGTCACGCTCTCTCTGCTTTCCCATACGATCTTCTTAAACTCTGACTTCAGTCCTTTGAACCAGCCTTTGCTTTTCTCTGTTACTGCATTGTTATTCTCTGCCATGATCGGACCTCCATTACCGCATGTCAAACATTGGCTACTGCAACTCGGATCTTCTTATACGACCCGGCACAACGATTACTTCGTTTCCTTATGTAATGTGTGCTTTCTGCAGAATCTGCAATACTTCTTGGTCTCCATCCTGTCAGGATGCAGTTTTTTGTCCTTCTTTGTGTCATAGTTGCGGTTTTTGCACTCAGTGCATGCTAATGTGATTCTTGTACGCATTTTCCACCTCCGTCTGAAATATTTGTACTGCACCGCCAACCGGTGCAAACCCTTTAGATCCGACGTGAAATCCAAGGGATGGCGCGCTTCCTGCCGATCGTATGCCCTGTTCTTTACGGCATATCTCATCTTGCCTAACGCGCAAAAAAATAAGGCCTCAAAATCCACCTCGCTTGACAACTATAGCATATGAAGTGCCTTCCGTCAACCGCTTTGTGTGATTTTTACATATGGAAAAGACACGGGCCGGCAGACGAGATTCTTCTATACTATATACTATTTGTGTGATCCCGGAAATGTTTTCTGATACGGATACAAGATATGGGGTGCCCGGATCATTTATCCACAAATTTCCCGAAAAAATCTGAAAAAAATCGCATTTTTTTCTTGAAAACGCTTGCAATTTACATTTAGAAGTAGTAGGATATAGACATAAAAATAGATTTATTATGCCCACGCGTTCGGGAAACGGCAAAGGAGATGAATGATTTTCCCGTGAGCGAAACTGATTTCGCTAGCGACCTATCAAGGAAGAAAGGAGGGGCTGACAATGGCAGATATCACTGCTCTGAATACCGTATATAACCATTTCATGACGACGTACGCGCCGAACGGGACCAATTCCCGTTACGACACGCATAAGAAGAGCGAACTGCGCGGCGTCTATAATTCCATTGTGAAAATGAATAAAGAGTCCCCTCTGTTTTTGCTTGATACCAGCGATGAAGCAAAAGAATTTGCTGTGGGCATTAAAGAGGGAAGCCGGGAGCTGAAGAATGTCATCTCCTCTCTTTCTGCCGGTGGTGATGAACTTCTTTCCAAGAAATCCGTTTCATCGAGCAATCCCGATATCGCAACAGCTACCTATATCGGAAGCGCCGGGGAAGAGGATCAGGCACCTTCCTTTGATATTGAGGTAAAGCAGCTGGCAACCGCACAGGAGAACACCGGTAAATTCCTCTCTCCTGACGAGATGAGCCTGAAACCCGATACCTATTCGTTTGATATCCGTTCCCGTGATCTGGACTACGAATTCCAGTTCAACATCAACGAGAACGATACGAACCGTTCTATAGAAGAAAAGCTGACAAGACTTGTCAACAAATCCAACATCGGCCTGACCGCTTCCGTGATCGAAGATAACGCGGGACGGATCGCACTGAAACTGGAAAGCGTGGAGACCGGCGCCTCTGTAGAGGGCAAGCCGCTCTTTATCGTATCCGATGACAAGACCAGTAAGGCAGCCGGTGCCGTTTCCTACTTCGGACTGGACCAGACGACACAGGCAAACAGCAATTCGATCTTCCTGTTAAACGGCGAGGAACGTTCGACCTACGCAAACCAGTTCACGATCGAAAAGACTTACGAACTGCACCTGAACGGTGTCAGCAAGGAAGGCGAGAAAACAAGTATCGGCCTAAAGACGGATGTGGAATCCCTGACGGAAAATGTTTCCCACCTGATCGAGGGATACAATTCCTTCCTTAATAAAGCAGCTGCGTATCTGGACAAGCAGCCGCAGACCAATAAGCTGCTCGGCGAAATGAACAGCATTTCCACTCTCTACGAAAATGAGTTGGAATCCATCGGTGTCAACATCGCCGAAGACGGCCGGATGACTCTTGATAAGAACCTGTTGCAACAGACCGCTCAGGAAGAAGACGCCGCCGCAAGATTTGCGAGCATGCAGAATTTCGCACGAAACGTGCTGAATAAGACCAATCAGATCTCGCTGAACCCGATGGCATACACCGAAAAGACGGTGGTCGCCTACAAGAATCCGGGCAGGAACTTCGCAACGCCCTATGTCACGAGTAACTACAGCGGCATGATGTTCAGCAGTTATTGTTAAATTTATCGCACATCGACAGATGTGCGATGGTAACGAAGCACCATTCGAGCCACATCAACAGGATGTGGCTCGAATTTTCATGTTTTGTATCCCAAATCGGCCCCCGCCATCTTTAGGATACATTCACTCCTTGAGAATTCTTCAAAAATGCACCCTAAGGTGCATTTTTGCCTTCTCAGGGTGAAATCCGTTTCCTTCTTTTTCACCCTGTGGCATACTTTTTCGCTCTCAGGGTGAAAATCTCTCTTTCGCCGCTTTACTTCATTCACCCTGTTGCAACATTTCACGCTACCGGGGTGAAAATCTCTCTTTCATTACTTTATCTCATGCACCCTGAGGTGCATTTTTGCCCTCTCAGGGTGAAATCTCTCTCCTTCTTTTTCACCCTGCGGCTTACTTTTTCGCTCCCAGGGTGAAAATCTCTCTTTCGCCGCTTTACTTCATTCACCCTGTTGCAACATTTCACGCTACCGGGGCGAAAATACAATAAACTCCCTAATGGATCCCGCAGCCGGGCCGCACAGCGGGGTGAAACTACATTTCCGCGCGTGCCTGATCGAGTGCCAGACGGATCACCTGGTGCATGTCGTAGTATCTGTATGCGCCAAGGCGTCCGCCAAAGATCACGTTCTTTTCCCTGTCTGCCAATGCGCGGTACTTCTCATACAATGCGGTGTTCTTCTCATCATTCATCGGATAGTACGGTTCATCCCCCTGCTGCCAGGTGGCCGGGTATTCTCTTGTGATGACCGTTTTCTCCTGTGTCCCGAAGGCAAAATGCTTATGCTCGATGATCCGCGTATAGGGAATCTCATATTCCGTATAATTGACGACCGCATTGCCCTGGTAGTTGGGCATATCAAGCGTTTCCGTTTCAAAGCGCAGGGAACGGTATTCCAACGGCCCGTAGCAGTAATCATAGAACGCATCGATCATGCCCGTGTATACGATGCGGTCTGCCAGGCCATTCAGCGCCTCGCGCTCCTTCAGATAGTCCGTGTTCAAACGGACTTCCGCTCCTGCCAGCATCTTTTCGATCATAGCCGTATAGCCGTCAACCGGTATGCCCTGAAAATCATCATTGAAATAGTTGTTATCAAACGTAAACCGTACCGGCAGGCGCTTGATGATGAACGGCGGCAGTTCCGTCGCCTTCCTGCCCCACTGTTTCTCTGTATAGCCCTTCACCAGTTTCTCATAAATGTCCCTGCCAACGAGCGCGATCGCCTGCTCTTCGAGATTTGCAGGCTCGGATGAGCCCTCCGCTTTCTGCGCCTCTATCTTTGCCTTTGCCTCCGCAGGTGTCTTCACGCCCCAGAGCGCATAAAACGTGTTCATGTTGAACGGCAGGTTATAGAGCTCGTCCCCATATCTGGCAACCGGGGAATTCGTATATCTGTTAAAGGGTACAAATGAATTCACATAGTCCCATACTTCCCGGTCGCTCGTATGGAAAATATGTGCGCCGTATCGGTGCACCTGAATGCCTTCCACTTCTTCCGTATAGACATTTCCGCCGATATGGCCCCGTTTGTCGACCACAAGACAGCTTTTTCCCGCTTTATGCATTTCCTGCGCAAAGACAGCCCCGAACAGGCCGGCTCCGACGATCAGATAATCGAATTGTGCCATATTACGTTTCCCCTTTATGAGAAATAGTCCAAAAGCCGCTTCATATCCAGCGACTTATCATCCACATAATAATCCGCGTTCGGTTTGCCGAAATGCAGTTCGTGGTATTTGACGCCCCAGTCCTGCATCTGCTTTTTCGTCACTTCGCTCCAGTCGATCCCGGTCACATAGCCCCTTGCCGTATGCAGGATGATCTCGTTGCCCATATCATACAGCTTGTTGATGACTTCGATCATCGGTGTGTTCGGCGGCGCACTGTCATAATCCAGTCCCTTTCTGAAGCCGGCGATCACACCGTCGATATCAAATACAAAGCGTTTCCCGCCGTTCATGATCGAAAGACGTTCCTTTGCTCTTGCAAACTCTTCTTCCGTATCGATATCGTAATTCTCGCGCATTACATAGCCGGCTATGTTTTTCCCGGACATGGAATGCTCTTCCAGGATCACGCGCGAGCGGATCACATCTATGCATGCATTCTGATAGTAGACCCTCGGCAACTGCTGACGCGGCATATTATAGGCTTCCGGGATATCGTTGAGTAGCGGACGGATCGGAAGCGCCTTGCAGGGTTCCGGCGTAAAGCCTGCAGCCGCATCAGACAGATCGGAGTCTGCATCCTTTCCAAGCAGCCACATTTTATGCGCCACTTCCCCGGCAGGGGCGATGCAGCGCATGGAATCGATCGAAGGATCGGCAAGCATCTGTTCGATCATATTGTCGATATCTTCCACATTCCTTACCGGATAGGTCGGACGAAGCTGCACGACCAGTTCCGGCACATACCCTTCCTGTTCCTTCAGCCAGCTTAAGGCATGATAGAATACGTCAAAATCCAGCGCCGTGTCGGTCGCATATTCCGCAGGTCTTAAGAAGGGTACTTCCGCGCCGTAGTCGCGCCCGATCTGTGCGTATTTTTCGGAATCCGTGCTGAGGATCACCCGTCCTATATGTTCAGACTCTTTGGCATGTGCGATGGAATAAGCCAGCATCGGCTTGCCGTCGATCTCTCGGATGTTTTTGTCAATGACACTTTTAGAACCGCTTCTGGCAGGAATGATGGCCAGGATGGATGGATTTTTCATGTTTGTACGCTCCTTTTATATTTCCGGAAAAACAGCTCGTATTTATCAACGCGCTCTTTGTGTTTTGCATATTCCAGACGGATGGCTTCCGTATTGTGAGCACTCACCTTGTGCAGGGCGTGCATGCAGTCATGCAGGGCCCGTTCCATGGAGAAATAGCGGTAACTGCCGAATTCCGTTTTCTTCACCTGGATATGTTTGCCGATATCCAGATGTGTCAGAAAATAGCGTCGGATCGGAAAATCGATCTCCATCTTCCGGCGGTCGCCCCTTGCCGTCGCAACCTGCACGACCTCCGGCTCCCTGACCGAAAGTTTATTCAGGAAACACGCGGAATCCAGACAGATCACGGCATCCGGGTTCATCTTCGCTATCTCTATATATTTGTAGTCCGCCGGCTTTTCCAGACCGCAGGCGCTGCACCAGTACCAGCCTCTGGTAAACCTGTGCAGGATGCCTTCCTCCTCGAGTTCCCGCATCTGCAGGACGGTCACATCGTTTTCCCGAAGCTGCTCAAAACTCATGTAGCCGTGATTTTTACGGAACAGATCTATGATCTTCGTATAGGTTTTCTTCAGCATAATATTTCGTTCAGTTTCGCGATCCGCATGCCTTGGATCTTTGCACCGCCCTCGGTCGCATCGATAAATTCCGTGCCTTCCCCTGCATGTGCGCTCATATATCTTTCAAACCACTGGATATACATCTGCATGGCAGCGGTCGTGTACAGTTTCTCACCGTTTTGGGACGCGACTTCCACAAGGCCCTGTGTGTCCGCAAGGATCCGGCTGTTCCCGGCCCCTTTCGCGTGGATCTGCATGCCGGTGTACGCAAGGTCCAGACCGACCGTTACGATCCGCTTTGCACCAAGCTGTTTTGCCACGTCAAACAGGATCGTCGCAACAGAACCGCCTGTCTCATAAGTCCTGCCGCCGTGCTCTTTCGCAAAGGTCTCTGCCTCTGTAAAGCCCTGCTGACAGATCAGGTATTTTTCTCCCGCATAGCCGCGCGTGATCGATTTTGTCGCCGTAGAACCAAGCAGGATCGGAATAGTCTCGTTCTCAACTCCCCGGATCTGCGCACGGATGCGCTCCGAGGCATCCAGAAATCCCACAAAATCCGGACGGATCCCCATACCCAACAGTTTCCTGAAAGCCGTTCCAACGCAGACGATCAGCGGTCCGCCGGCAGCATTTCCCCCGGTTTTCGCATAAGGCCTTAGCAGTTCAACATTCCTATCGAGCGAAGGGCCCGCTGCGACCAGGATCACGTCCCGGCCACGAAATGTATCTGCCAGCGCATCCACGGATGCCGTGGCATGCTCCGCATTATAACGGAAGTTGGCGAGCATCTCACCGAGCTGGTTGCGGATGGAACTGTCCTGCACGAAGAGCTGCATCAGCCGGTCTCTGATCCCGGGATCTACGACATTCCGGATCGACGGATAGTGGATCACGGGAACCGGCAGGGCATTTTCAGGCTGTGCGTCCGAGAGGATCGCCCCGGCAAAGGACAGCAGGGTCGGATCGTGAACGATCTTCAGATTCCGTTCTTCATAATAGGAAAAATCATGGACCTGCCTTGCCAGGTCGATGATGTTCTGATCGCTCTCATAGACCGTAACATCCACCAGTCCGTGTGTTTCCCTGCAAAGCGCAAGCACATGATAGCCCAGCCCCAGCCCGCACACGGCATAGGCAGGTGCGTGGTCATCGTAGTACTGTTTTGCAAACAGCTGCGCTTCCGCCGTGGGACACACATTGCTGTGCATATAGTAGGACCCGTTTTCATCCGTTATCGAAAGTGTCAGTTCGCCGGAAGAGGTCGGCTCTAAGCTGTAAGTCCGGCCGTTATCTTCACACGAGGCCCCTGCAACCTTAAGCAGGGCATCCATATCCGCTTCTTCCCCGGCTGCCATCTCTTCCGCTTCGCGCAGGATCAGCTCACGCAGTTCATTCTGCACGGCCTCCAAAAACGGCAGGATCTGTAACTGCATCAGATCTGACATCAGCACATAATCCTTCTGCTCCATGGCATTCATGAGTCCCTGCAGTTCTGATAAGATCACGCCCTCATCAATGAGAATCAGGCCGTTTTCCGTAGCCGCATTGAGCTCCTCCTTGCCTGCAAACAGGTCGCTGATGGCCTGGCCGTATGTTCCCGTCCACTTTGAGAACATCCGGTCCGCACGGTTAAAATTCTGCATGCGGAACAGCAGGATCATCTCCTGCAGGTCGTTCAACAGACTTATGATTGTGTTGTATATTCCGATCTTGTTCATGGTCGTTTTCTCTTCCGGATTCAGCCTTCCTTTGGATAAAACCGCATGCTCGAGCCGTTGATCAGCGCCATGTCATACTTCCCGCCAAAACGCTCTTTTGTTGCATCCCGCGCAACGTTGACCAAAAGCAGCGTGTCCGTACTGATCTTTTCTTCTACTTCATCCGGTGTGATGATCGGTATATCATCCCTGAACATCCCTGTTGCAAAGGTATCCACCGCACAGACCATCCGCGCATTCTCAAAACGATCCTGCATGGCATAATGCAGCCAATAGGAACTCTCCAGGGCTACGCCCATGATGGCATAAGAAAACTCTGCCTTGGGGTCGATCGGAAGGTTGCTTACAACAACCTCCGGATTATTTTGAAATTGAAAATCATGATGAACCGGACTGTAGATCTTCTTCAGATTTTCCCTGCTGATGGCAAGATCGATCAGTGCTTTGCAGTTCATGATGATCTCCTGTTTGACATTTTCGGGGATCTCCGTTTTGGGATTCCAGTCGATCTTCGAAAAGGTCTCAGGCGTATACAGGGGCAGAAATCTGTCTATAAACTGGAAACGCATATCATAGCTGTTTCTTGCCAGCACAACGGGAATTCCCATGGCAGCACAGGGTGACGCCACATGCAGACGGCTGGTGATCACCAGAGCGGCCTCATCCCGAAACATCTTCAGGCGGTCTTCCGCCATGCGGTGATATGCAGCCGTTTCTTCTTCCGTGATCCGCAGATCCGTTGATACACTGTTGATCCTGGACAGCTGTGTCAGGGACACCGCATCCGTAAGGAGCTGTTCCGGGATATACGGCAGGAGACTGTCCGGAGCATCTACCAGAAATACTTTTTTCTGCCGGTCTGTTTGTTCTCTTTTGGGTAAAGTCAGGGTTGTACAGCCTGTCAGAAACGCATCCAGTCCCATTTCCCTCAGGAAATCCACCATATAGTCACTTCTGCATCCGATCGGCTGATGCTGTTTCAGATAAGCAAGTTCTTCTTCCGAGATGGTCCGGTAAGGGAGCCATCCCACAAATACCGGAATGATGTTATCGGGAAGCGGATAATATTTTGTGTGATAGGCATATGCATCACTGTCGATCTCCGCGCCACTGATCAGCAAAACCACTTTTTCCCCCGTATAATCCGGCAGATCAAAGCGGTCCAGCGGTATGATGTCTTCATCTGCTATTCCCAGACTCTTCAGAATATGGATCGTGGCAATGGACTGAAAAACATCGCCTATATTCACACGCCGTTCTTTGCGTTTTTCCAGCAACGGCTTCCTCCACGACAGATATCCGTACTTCATCCCTGCTCTTCCCCCTTTATCCTTGCGTTTTATTCCTCATTAACAGCGTATAAAACAGTTTCATTACTTCCCAGGAAATAGTGTCTGAAGTAAAACCTGTAATTGTTGTTCAGTTCCAGGATCAGTTTAGGGATCGTCAGGATATCATCCCTTTTATGATACAGGGAAATGGCCAGTGCCGGCTTTTGCTCTGTAATGGTTGCAGACGCACCGCGCAATGCTTTTTCTTCAAATCCTTCTATATCCATTTTTATAAAAGAAACTCTTTTTCCTTGCAGCACGTGATCGATCGTATCTGTTTTTACAACATTCTCTCCGCCCTCCTTCAAAAAGCTGGAGCTTGACCCGGAGGTTTTGAAATGCAGCTCTTCCTGTTTATCCGAAAGGCCGACATTGATCAACTGTACATTCTCATATCCTGACAGACGCTCTTTACAATTCACGATATTTTCCACATCTGCTTCGAATGCCGCGACATGTAAGCTTTCATCGCCCATCCACCGGAGATAGTCTACGGTATTATTTCCGTTAAAGCATCCTGCATCAACAAAAAAGCCCTCAGCAAGTGCCCGGCGGTCATGAAATACGGAATCATCAAAATAACTGTCTCTTGCCGCTCTTTTATTCCACTCATTCCACGTCGTGATCCGTTTTTCATCAAATCCGCGCCTGATCAGTTCTTCTTTGATCTCAGCGGGGCGGGTCCTGTTGGAGATAAATATCAAAGCCTCATTGTTTTTCGGATCCAGCTCATCGGGGGACAAAACCGGAAGTCCGTTAAAGGTGCCCTCCTTCTTTTTGTCCAGATAACCGATCCATTTTTTATCGGGATAAAGACGAAAGATCTTATCTCCGCGGTCACCCGCGCCATAAATATATGCCCCCTGTTCCGAATACGAATCAAGCAGCCCTAAAAACTCCTTTCCGTAATCCGTCAGGTCCACCATTTTCCGTACATATACATAATCATATGTCAGATTGTACATGACCCTGCACATGAACACTTCCTTTGAAACGGCATCTCCCAGTCTGCCGTACAGCTCGTTCAATGTAAAAACAAACTGGTTCGCTTCATTTCTTTCCGTAAGAAACGGAAAATAATACTTTTCTGTCATGGTCCGATACTCTCCTGTTCTTTTATTCTGCCTGCAATTTACTTACAACTTCTGACCAGTCATGTTCTTTTGCAAGTTTCATCGCCGTCTCTTTATATTCCGGGTCCTCTTTGTGTTGTAACGCCTCTTTTATATGATCCACGCTTTCCGATACGGATATGCTCGGATACACGGCCGGCGAATCCGGAAGGATCGTCATGTCCGATGCGACCACCTGCTTACCGCAGGCAAGGAACTGGTAGAATTCGTTCGGTATCATTCTCCGATGACGTCCGAACATCGGCAGGATCGCCACATCAAAGGTGGCAATGATCGCCGGCAGTTCCTCATAGGATGCCTCGATAAAATGAAGATTTTCAAACCCGTCCAGCCATACCGGATATTTCCCGTAGATCTCCCCGGCAAAGATGATGTCATGATCCGAAAACACCTCGCAGATGCACTGCACCATTGCAAAATAAATACGGTTATCGATCACGCCGGCAAAGCCGATCCGCGGCCGTTCAGGCTTCTTGGGGGAAGCGGACTCTCCGGAAAAGAAACCATAGTCCACACCGCCCTGTACATGCATGATCTGCACATTGCTCAGGTCACAGATATCATAGTAATAAGCGATATCCCGTATCTCGTTGGACGAGATCCCCGTCAGGCGGCGCAGTTCATCCGGAATCTCCTCCGTTACATACAGATAAGTATTGTCCGGATGCTTCTTTATGTTTTCTACCGAGAAACGGTCCGGAATCTCTCTAACCGAATCGATCACATCCCTGTTAAGAAGCAGTTTTGCAATATGCTGTGCCGAGGATGGCATTTTTAACTCCGTGTGCGTATCCGTACTTTCCACATACGGTTTGGGCGGCTCAAAGTTCATGATGGTGTCAAAACAGCGTTTGGCTGCTCCGCCTTCCGTATAGTCAAAGCGGTACCGCAACACAGCCTGCCGCTCTTTTTCATGGCGCATCGGATCGGCAAAACTGTTTTCCAGTGCCCTGAGCAGTCCGTTAAAATCAAAGGCCTTTTCTCCCGGCATATAGTCGTCTATGTTTCTGAAAACAAATCCCCGCTCTGATGTATACTCCTCATAATCCGGCAGGAGATATACGACCGGCCGGTTCAGAAGCAGAAAATCGAATACGATAGAGGAGTAATCGCTGATCATGACGTCAAACGCATTCAACAGTTCGTCATAACGCAGATCAGCATCAAACAACATTTCATCCGTCAGTTCAAAACAGTGGTCGTTCAGATCAAAAACTCTTCCCGCAAAAGCCGTTTGCTCAATAGGGTGCAGTTTATATACCAAGGCTGCACGGTTCTTTTCCAACAGGTCATTCAGCCGTGTGTCATCATAATCACTTAGTCTGAAGATGTTATCCGAAAAGATCGTTCCGGAATGGCTGCTCATATTCGCTCTGAATGAAGGGGTAAAAAAGATCAGATGTTCATAAGGATCCAGCTTGTCAGAAAAAAGTTTCTTAAGATTACTTTTCCCATTGGCAGTCTTGACACAGTCAAGTCTCGGCTGTCCTGTCACGTAGCTCCTCCGGATATCGTAGTGCAGCATGGCCGACAGGCGAAAGCGGTCATCCAGGCTGTGGACGCACATCAGATCCACCTTTTCGAAGAAGTCTGAAAGTCTCTTGGCCTGATTGGGACTCATGTCATAGTTATAGTAATCATGCGCCTTGATACCGCTCCCGTGCCACAGGTTCACAAAGATCTGTCCGTCTCTTTTGGGGATATCCATAAACGTATAGGAATTCATGACCACATAATCAGCTTCTGCTATCAGCTGATTACCCGCCAATGTGTTATAAAGCGCACATCTTATGCCCTGTTCCTTCAGTGGCAGATACCTTTCCGTTTTCTTGATGATCCAGGCAGTTTCATGTTCTGTATGGTCACGTATATATGCATACAAAGCATAGGGATTACATGCGAAATCCGGTTGTGACATGAATACAAACAGCATTGTTGTACTACTCCTTTACTGATAGTCCATAGTATCCCATCATGCGTCGGCAGGCTTCTTCCAGAGACATCTGCGGTTTCCATCCAAGTTCTTTCAGTTTGGAAGAGTCTCCCCGTACACAGTCCAGAGTCTGCGTGACTGCGGGATCGTTCTTTCTTGTCTCCATGTTGTAAGAGATACCGATCTTACGGTCCGCGACCAGGGCGCCCATCGTGGTCGCCAGCTGCAAAACGGATGCTTCCCCGTTCTCATCACATACGTTATAAGCCTCTCTATCCGCCCCTTTGGTTAAGATCGTGAATAAAGCCGTCATCGCATCCGTGATATAGATAAAACTTCTGACGGGGGTTCCGTCCCCTTTTAATACGATCTCATCCTGTTTCAGCATCTGTGAGATAAAATCAGCATGCAACCTTCCGTCTTCCAGCGAGATCCCGGGGCCTAAAATCTGAAACGGTCTGGCAATATACACCGGTATGCCATATTTCTGGCTGTATGCGCACCCCAATGTTTCCGCAGCACGTTTTCCACAGGAATAAACATTCCTGAGATTTAACGGGTCGAGCGTTCCGACATCTGATTCCCTGATCCTGTCACTGTTTTGCAACTTTCCGTACACATCCACACTACTTAAGAGCAGTACCCCTTCGCAGGGGTTCTCTACTGCAGACTTCAGAATATTCTCGAAGCCGAGCACGTTGGTTTCAAAGGTGGCCACCGGATCTGCATAACGTGTCTTCATTCCCGCAGGGCTTGCGGCGCTGATATAATATTGGATCTCTTCCTCTGTACGGAGCGGTTCACAGACGTCCTGGATCACGAGTCCGAAATCCGCACGGTCAAGATACGGGGCAAATCTTTCACGCGCCCTCTGCTCGCTTCTGCAAAGGGCCAGCACGCGTATATTATCTCCAAACAGTTCGTTTCGTCTCAGCAACGTATGTACAAAAAACTGTGGTACATATCCGTTTGCTCCCGTGATCAGAACCGTTTTGTTCCGGAACTTCTCCCAGGCAATATCTGCATTGGCGATCAGATCGATATCATCCAGTAATCGTTTTTCCATTTCAGATCTCTCCGTTCATCTTCAGCTCTCTTTCCTGTTTCAGGAAAAGAGGATACAGGGATTCGACGATCGCAAGGTCCTCGGGATAAGTGACTTTTACGCAGAACCGGTCGCCCATGACCATACTGCATTCAATGCCCATATTCAAAACCAGTTCACTGTCCTCGTTGACTTCCACACGGTTCTCGTCATGTCTGTATGCATCGTGCGCCTGCTTTAATATTCCGTACCTGTAGACCTGCGGTCCCTGCTGGATAAAGATCTTCTTTTTCTGCAGGGTGCGGTTGACCATTTTCCCGTCATTACTGAAAGTGATGGCATCCGTTGCTTTTACGACCGTGATCGCTGCATCATACTCTTCCATCTGCTTATAGAGTTTATTCATGGTCTTCTGAGACAGGAGCGGACATACAGCCGTCATGATGATGACCGTGTCCTTGTCTTTTGCAGGGATCGCTGTCAGTCCGTTATAAACAGATTCATAACGTTCCTTTCCGGAAGGCGCAAAGTATTTCAGTTTTGTGATCCCGTATTCCTTCGCCCATTCAGCGATCTGTGCATGATAATCCGGTGCGGCTGCCACGCAGATAGCATCTACGTTTTTGTTTTCTTCTGCCGTTTTCAGGGAATACACCAGCATCGGATAGCCCGTCATTTCCACGAACTGCTTCGGCAGGTTTCCTTCGAACCGTACGCCCTTACCGCCCGCCAGTATGATTGCGTAATTCATAATCTTCCTCCTGTGTTTATGTATGTTTCGACTGTATTATGCCTTTTTCACGAGCCGATCTTATGGAACACTTTCGTTCTGTGGTTGCTGACACGCCGGTTCTCCGGCGGAAGTGTCATATAATCCCGATAATGGGTTGTCAATACCTCATCATATCCGGCCGGACACCAGAATTGTTCTCCCTCAAACGGTAACAGGATCCTCTCGTCCCAGCATCTTCTGAAAAAAGTTAATGGTCTTCTGGGTTTGATCGGGATAGAGTAGATCTTTTCAGCGGTCCAGGGATCGTATCTGTCCAATGCATCCAATACATACTGTTTGCAATATGCACGCCGTTTCTGAATCTCTTCGCTCGGATTTGGAAAGTCGATGGTCAGATCATCATACTCCTTCGCGTGAAAAGCCACATCATAATAATAATCTCTTCTTTCTTCCAGTATGGGTGGAAGGGCAGCCATCGGAAATATATCCAGCACAATCATTCCGCCTGTCAGTTCCAGCGGGATATCCCACTGGTGATAGACAGTTTCACGGTCCTCAATCTTGGCGATAAAGTGCCGTACCGGATCGTCATATTTTGTATAGAATACGCCGTATCTCCCGTTTTCTGCCCTTATGATCTCAAGCAATTCCAACATATCCCTGTTCATCATCATGATGTCCAGATCGTCATCCCAGGGAATATAACCCTTGTGCCGCACGGCACCAAGGAGAGTTCCGTAATGCAAAAAGTAGCGTAAATGGTGCTTTTCACACAATCGATGAATGTAACGCAGCCCCTCCATCTGTCTTTCCCTGATCTCTTCCTGTGTCAGCGGCGTGCCGGCTCCTTCCGGGATATAAGCTCTTTTTATCTCCTCTGTTTTCCAGAATCCTCCGACGATCAGTGCCTGATCCTCGCGGTATCCAAGGGATTTAAGCTGATCGATCATCTCCTGCTCGAACTTGGAATAGAGCAGGAATACATATTCATCCTTGTACTCTTCCGGCAGTTCTCCCGGAAGGCATGCCTCGATCCTGCGATCTTTGTACATATGATGATGCGCTATCGGGACATCCGGTCTGTTAAACCATTTGATCGCCGACGGGTTGTTATCCACATATGCAAACACGGGCAACCCCTTCTCCTCCAGGCGCTGCTTGCAAAGAAACGCCGGCGGATTCAGCCCGAACATTACGATCTTCTTGCCGTTCAGTGCGCCGCTGTCTGCGATCTCATCCAACGCCTGAAACAGGATATCAGTCATGTATTGTGTCTTCATTCGCGAATGTTCCTTTCAATCTCTGCCGGATCATACGATACTTATTTTTCTACCGCATGATCTTTAATGTTCTTTCGATCCCGTCCGCAAGACCGTAATGCAGGCTCCAGCCAAGCGCCTTACATTTACTTCCGTCAAGCCTTGCCTTGGTCGCCTTGGAATACCCTGCTGCCTCCGCTTCTGCCGGCAGATCAAAGATCACCTTTCTGCCTGCCGCATCCGCTACCAGCTTTGCAAGATCCTTTAAACGTATATCGCACGCACCGTCAGCAATGTTGTATGCTTCACCCGTTCTGCCAAGGAGCATCACATAGAGCAGGCCGGCAACGGCATCTGCCGTGTAGGTGTAGGAATAATACTGTGTACCCTCGCTCTTTAAAACAATATCCTCCCCTGCCAGTGCCTTATGCAGAAACTGTGACAGTGCTTTTGTATCCGAATCCAAAAGTGTTGGCCCAAAGGACCTGGTCAGTCTCGGAATGACAATATCCAGATCTTTCTGTCGGATATAGGCCTGGCACAGAGCCTCGGCGCAACGCTTCGCTTCCGGATAACCGGCACGGAGCGTATTGCAGTCGATATAACCGCAGTAGGATTCATCAAACAGTTCGGTGTCTCCCCTGTTTTCCCCGTAGATCTCATTGGAGGATACAAAAATGAACCGCCCGGCATGGCAGGAGACGGCATACTCCAAAAGATTGTATGCTCCAAACACATTGGCCGTAACGGTTCCGACCGGATCGCTTGCATAAGCCTGCGGATGCGTGGTGCTTGCAAGGTGCAGGATGTAGTCTGCCTGTCCGGTTTCCTGCAGTTCCAGCGGTTTCGTGATATCACACGTCACAAAAGAGAAGGCCGGATCGTCCATATGTGCTCCGAAACGCTTTGCCGCCTTTTCCCGGTTTCTGCCAAGTGCGTAAATATGACATTGCAGGTCTGATGTGTGATTTTTATATAACAGGACATCGATCAGGAAGGTTCCGATCATGCCGGTCGCACCGGAAAGCATGACAGACCGCCCCTGCAGTTTCTCCCACGGGAGCGGGAGAGAAGCAACATAGGAAAGGTCCTCCCTGTAAAGATCATGGTTTCGAAATTCGCTCATCAACCGTTTCCTTTTGAATGATTTATTTCAGCCAGCTGTCCCGGTCCGCCTTGATATAGGCCTTAAACATCTCCAGGTCATCTTTTGTCGTCAGCTTGATGTTCTTGTCGGACCCTGCTGCAAAATACAGTCTTTCGCCGAGTTCCACCATCATCGTATTGGCATAGGAACTGCCGTGGATGCCGATCCCTTTTTCATAGGCTTCGTGATAGGCCCGGTCCAGTTTCCCGAATGTGTAAGCCTGCGGCGTGGAAACGCGGCGAAGCGTCTCTCTCGGGATATATTTGACTGTGGAGATCTCATCGTCCACCAGAAAGATCTGTTCGTTGTAGGGCAGGGAAGTCACGGCATTGCCGTATTGCTTGCATTTTACGATCACATCCGTCAGGACCGCTTCATCGACCAGCGGCCGGATCCCGTCATGAACGACAACGATATCGTTCTCCCTGCACTCACTCTCCAGATTGAATACGCCGTTACGAATGGATTCCTGTGCGCTGTCTCCCGCAGTGACCACCCATTTCAACTTGGTGATATTGAACTGCTTGGCGTAAGCCCATACCATATCACACCAGCCGTCGATACACACGATCTCGATCGCGTCTATCTGCGGGTGATTTTGAAAACTCTCAACCGTATAAAACAGGACCGGTTTATCATAGATGCTGATAAACTGTTTCGGGATATCCTGTCCGGTCCGATGGCCGGCGCCCCCGGCAATGATAATGGCTACATTCATGATGTTCCTCCCTCGGGCAGGAATACCCGCCCGCAAAAGATCACTTTAAAAACCGTTTAATTATATATTCCGAAAGCCGTTTCGAGGCTTTTCCGTCTGTGTATTTGAACATCCGCTCTCTCGAACGGTGACGCGCTTCCCGTCTCGGATCGTCACTCTTAAGCACCCGGATCGTGTCCATCAGTTCCTGCATATTGCAGGCTTTGATCTCAGGCATATATTCGTCCTGATCGATCGTACATTCTCTGGAATCGCGTTCATAATCCTCCCTGTCATACTGGAATGCGGCCACGGGTTTATCAAGCAGCATATAGTCTGTGTATACGGAGGAATAATCCGTGATTAGCATATCCGTCTGCGGAAGGAAGGTATATACATCAATATCCGGATCTGCGATGATCATATTTGAATAGTCGCATTTCAGGAATTCTTCCTTGATCCTGGATTTAACATGGATCTTGGCGACAAACATCAACTTTTCTTCTGCCAGGAATGCATTGAATGCCATAAGATCCATCACATCGAAAAACTTCTTTTCCGAATCGCGGAACGTCGGCATATAGGCAAGGATCCCGTATCCCTGTTCCCGGCACCTCTCAATCTGCTCAAGCAGCGCTCTCTCGGGCTTTGTCAACAGATTCTCTATGTTGCATTCTTCCGTTGGAAACAGGATATCGTTCCGCGGGTATCCGTCCACGATCATATGATCTTCCGGTACCGCAAAAGCCGATGCGAACACGGGCATCATCGCATCCGAAGTGGCGAGGATATAATCCGTCGGCTTTTCATCGGAAAGCCTGCGCAGCCATGTGCACCATTTTTCCCAGGCATTCCCCGGATGTCTGACTTTATCGTGCAAGTTGTCATGGTTGATCTGCTTATTGCCGCTCCCGTGCCACAGGTTGATCTTCACGGCTCCGCCTGACTGCCAGAAATTGATGTCCTTGGAGTAATTGTCGTAAATATAGACACCGGCACGAAGCGCAAATCCGATCCCCTTTAAGGAATGATAATAATAAGCTTCATAACCGTTTTCATTCAAAAACCGTATGATTTCTTTATTGTGGCTGATCCAGATCGGTCGTATGCCCGAAATCTGCAGTTCATCCGGGCTAGCTATTTTGCAGTGTAACGATGTATCAGAATGCTGGCTCACATACAGGAACAGATACCGGGGATTTTCTGCAAACCGCCGACCAAAGGTCGACCCAAACAGCCATATCTTTCTGTCTCGCGGAAACAAAAAAGAGAGCCCGTATATCGGTACCAGAAAGATCTGTGCCCAATATTGGATCCTCTCTTTTGCATTGCTGCCCATTACCCTTCCCCCGCATGATCATTACTACCGCAATTATACTACATTTTGGGGGAGTTGTGTAGCATCAACTGATCGCATTCGTATACTGTTCCCAATAGTGAAGAATGTACCCGTCATCAACTTCCTCGGCCACCCATCTTTTGATCTCCGATTCCTCATCCAAAAGTTCCGGTTTCCGCCTCACATTTTTGGGATCATTGCAGGTCATCTCGATCAAATCATGAATTTTATTCAGATAAGTTTCGGTATGGTCTGAAGAACTTTTTCCCGAACGATAATTGTTTCTTGCACGGATCAAGCGGACCACTTCTCCGTGTATATTGGATAACTGCTCTTTGATTCCCAATGAATACCATGTTTCATTTGACATTGCTTTTTCCTATCTGATCCATGACTTCAAAATTGAAAACAGATCATCTATCGTGTCCCGGTCCGTCAGCATCCGTCCTTTACCGATACCCAGCAATCTGTTTCTTTCAATGTTGGGATGGGCTTCCCATATAACCTCTATCGGCTCTTTTATGATATTACCGCCAAAAATATCGTTGCTGTCGGAACCGTCATCCATCAATTCATATTCCAGATCTATATGCATATCGGCATCAATTGCGACAACGCCCCTTTTTCTGTCAATACAAAACTTGACCATATCATCATAATAATGGTTATGATCTTCCCATATTTTATTCAGGTCCGTTATCTCTTTGATGATCATGTATTACCACTTCTTCAGGTATGTCTTTCTCTCCATCGGATCGAGCGATGCGATCTCCGGATCTTTGTAGTAACTATCGCTCTTCATGTGCTGCGTGCTGACCTCTTCGAAGATGGCGCCCGTCTTGGAGGAGAATGCATGCATCACGCCGCGCAGCACGGTCTGCATATCACCGGGATGCAGGTGCTTCTCTTCACCGTCCTCCAGCTGCACATCCAGATCGCCGTACAGCACCTGGAACGTCTCTTCCTTCACCTTGTGCGCGTGGAACGGATGCTTCTGTCCCGGTAAAACGATAATATATTTCTTGCAATATTCCCTGTTGATGATGTTGATGATGATCGCACCGTACTGTCTGAAGTGCGGGATCCCGTAATGATGGGACAGTTCCACTTCGAAGTTGTCTCCGAGCGCGATGCCCGCCTCATAAAGCATACCTTTTGCATCGTGCACGGCACCCCTGACGATCCCGACACCTGTGATCTTCGGATGCTCCAGAACTTCTTCGTTCGTCTTGTAGGCACGGCTTGCAAACAGTTTGCCGTCCTTAAATTCGCCGCTGGTCATCTGCTTCTCGCTGCAGGGCATTGCAAAGAAGACGTTCTCTGTCGTTAAGGGCTCGCCTTCCGCGATATCCTTCTTCGCATATACGCCGCGCATCAGAGAGCGCAGGGAATCAAGTTCTGCCTGGCTCACATATTTCTGTCCTTCTCTCTTGAGCGTGCACATGGATTTTGCAGCCAGGATATCCTCAACCCATTTGTCGACCTGGTCCGGATTCAGCGAATAAGCGTTCAGCTTGATCGTCTCCGTCGGCAGTCCTACGTGGCGCTCTAAGATCTTCACGCCTTTTGCAACAGCCATCATGCCAACCACGTTGCTGTCCGGGTCTTCATGTCCCGAATAGCCGATCGTGATATCACGGTACCTGCGTTTCATCTTGTCGATAAAATCAAGCTGCAGGGACTCCGGCGGTGCCGGATATTCCGCGATACAGTGCATAAAGGCAAAATCACAGTTCCTGTGTGTGAAGAAATTGTAGAGTTTATCGATATCTTCTATCGTCTTTCCGCCCGTGGAAATGATCAGCGGTCTTTTGGCTTTCGATGCCTTCGCAAGCAGCGGCCAGTCAGCGGAAGAACAACTTGCGATCTTGATGATATCAAGCCCCTGGTCCATACACCATTCCACACCGGTCTCGTCAAACGGCGTACTCATGGTCAGCATACCCTCTGCGCGGACCGCATTGACCAGCTCCGAAAACTGCTCATAGGTAAGCCTCGTACTCATGAAACGCGGGATATGCTTTACATCCGTCCGGTCTTTGTAATCAGGATGAATAAAGGTATCCAGATCCCTGTACTGCAGTTTTACAGCCGCTTTGATATTATGCTTGCGCGCGATCTTTCCCATCGCGCGGATAATGTCGATCCCGTGTTCCACACTTCCCTGGTGGGAATTCGCCATTTCAAAGATAAATAAATCGTCGTAGATCTTTTTGGGTTCTGCCATGCTGTCAACCTCCTGTCCGGGATTCGCTGATCCCCTCTGATATTTTATAACGAAACGGAAATGTTTTCCATATCTTCAAAACCACAGGTCTCTTTTTTCCATTTCCAGCAAAATCTTTTCCATCTCGCCCCCGGAATCGAAAAGCCGCTCACTTCTCTTAAGAGCCTTCCTGCTCATTTCATTGTAAAAATCATGATCTGTAATGTATTTCCTGATCAGTGCAGGGTATTCCTGAAGGCTGTCCACGCAGAAATCCGGACCGGCCGAAGCCGCAACATCTCCTCTTTGCAAACAGATCCCGGGTTTCCCCTTGCTGAAAGCCTCCGCGACCGAGAATCCTCCGCCAAGACGCGGTGGATTGATATAAAGATCCAGCAGATCCCAAAGCGCCAGGATATCCTTTTGAAACCCGACAAAAGTGCTGTGCTCACTCAAACCTTCCACCTCGTTGCAAAGGCGCTCATAACCGTCAAATTTCCCTGCAAAGACAAGATGTATTCCGTCATTAACACATGTAAGGACCGTCTCCAGAAAATCCTTCGAGACATCGGCGTCCAGACGGATCCCGATGATCCCTAACAGGAATCTGTCGTTTGGCAGCTGCAACTGCTCTTTCGTAAGTATCGAGGTCTGCGGGATCAATTCAAACGTGAAAACACTCTCAATGATGGAATCCGGGTTATATCCTTTCGCAGCAAGATCACTTTTTTCCGATGCGGAAAGCGTTCTGCCAACTGCCGAATACCCACGCTCCACCTTTGGGATCGTAGAGAAGACCATCGGAATGTCTATTGTCGGTATCATCTCTGCACAGAGATCACCGAGGAGACACCTGTCGCCGCATACAACCACTTTCCATGGCGCAAGGTTTCGTATTTCCTCCAGCAGAACGCGCACCATCTCTTCATCCGGCATCTCCGTTTCCGGCTGGATCAGCGCAAACGAAAAATCATTGTGTGAAGTCGTATGTACCCCGTCATAATCTTTTTCGATCATTCTCCCGATCGGGTCGAATATTGGCAGAAATCCCTTTAATGTGTATTGTTCCCTGGAATTGATGCAGATCACATCATTGTGAAGAAGCGCACCGATCGTATAGATCCTCTCCAAAGCCGTTTTGGTGGGAGCATGTCCGCGGTTTAAAAACTGCAGGGTAATAACAACGATCAGTCCGCGATTGCGGTTTTCAGAACGAATGGGAGTCAGGATATCTGCCATTTTGTGTTTCCATTCATGCAGAACAGACAGATATAACTTGTGCAGAAGCGGCGTGTTCCCGGCCTCCGGATGATGCCAGAAAAAATGCTTAAGCTGATGGAAAAGAAACAGACGCTGCTCTGCAGAGAATCTCTCAGTCTCCGCCAGTTCGCAAATCTTCACAGCATACTCCGGGTTTTCCTCGAGATGCAGCAGATAAGAATACAGGAACAGCTGAAACAGAACATCCTGTTCGTCCGGTTCCTTTATAAGATCAAGAGCAGCTGAGACAACCTTTGTCCTGTCCCCTTTTGTGGCGGCAGAAAGTAATTCTTTCTGTTCTTCTTCATGCTCTACCGTATAGACCTGATACCGACGGACATCTCCTTCCATCATCAGATCATGCAGATCCGTCCGGATCTGTTTCAGGCGCGATATGATCTGCTCTAATGCAGGCTCCATATGCTTTCTCCTTCTACAGGTGCACCTGTTGTATCTGTTCCGTGCACCTCTCGATCATGGTCTGGATACCCTTTTCCATGACTTTCAGGTAATCAATTCCCATCCTGCAGCTGGCAAGCAGTTCCGAACGTTCATCGCGCCCCTGCTCATATACTGTCTTCAGCAGTGCGTTCGTTTCGTTCTGGATCTCATTTTTCACATATTCCATGACAGGTGCCTTGTCCAGAAAAGTATTGATGGATTTGGTCTTTTCAAATTCATTTTTGAACCGTTCGTTATGATATTTATCGGCAAGGACCAGTTTCAGCATCTGTTCGTAGATCCTGGTGCCCTCCTTTGCCTTTCTAAGGCACTCTTTCAGTTCATCCGGAATACCGTAGATATACTCCACCAGTTCTTTTCTCTCTTCCATGGGGATAAAATCGTCCGTTTCAGATATGATCTTCTCAAAATCACAGGTGTTCCGGCAATATGTATCGATCGCTTCTTTGAACGTCATGATCTTGGAACCGTAGATCTTGGCTCCGCCTTCTGTTGCATCTATAATGTTCAGCTCAGGATATTGAACGATCTGCTCCTGGATCCATGTACGGTAAAGCGTAAATTCATTGGAAGTCGCAATAGGTTTTCCGTCTATTCCTTCCGTCATGCTGTGTTCGAGTGTCGAAGCATCAATATTACGCTCTCCCCGCACACTGGCTGCCGAGTGCGTCCTGTTATCCGTATAAGCCAGATCCTGCCCGATCATGATGATCGTCTGGAAGCCCAGCATCTGCGCGATCGAGAAAGCATTATTCGCGACAGAGCCACCGGTGGACACCACCGGGAAAATCTGATTGTGCTGCGAAAAGAAATGCTGCACGTGATGATTGAGATCATTGATGAAGAATTTTGCTGCTCTGTGATTCTTCAGGATAGCCCTGTTCGAAGTCAGATAACAGATCATCGGAATATCATTTGCCCGGTCATCGGAAAAATGTTTGCTCAGTTTCTTAGCATCGATCGTCACACACAGATCCGGCACAATGCCCGTTTTCAGAACGGAACGCAAAGAAGAATCCACCGCTATGATAAAGGCCTTATTCTTTGCTTCTGCCAACAGATGTACATTTTTGTCCAGCGAAGGACCGCTTGCCACAATGATCGCGGGAAAATCATGCGGCAGTCTCATATACAGATCCTCTACCGATTTGCTTACCAAAAAGGCATTCATATTTGCAAATGTGTTCAGGAAATTGGCTTCCGTAAATCTTTCCAGCACGCTCTGTGTGGAGTTGATCGCATTACACGCATTTTCAAATTCACTGATATATTCCAGATAGGCTTCCAAATAGATATAGTTATAATTCGGATAAATATAATACTGCAGGGAACTGATGTCCGTGTAGCTGATCCGGCGGTCAAACTGTTCAGCCACGATCCCGGTTACCGCAGATCTTACGATCAGATCAAATCTGGGATCATTGAAGATCTCTGTCAGGTCAAAATGTTCCATGGCATAGTGCAGGATCGTAAAATCCGGCTCATAAACGATCACTTTGTTGGAATCATCCAATTTTTCCAACAGTTTACGTGCCATACAGCCGTTACCGAATCCGAACAGGAAAACCTTGGCATACATCGGAGGCTTCTGCATCGTCTGCACCCACAGATCCAGAACAGGATCCATGTCATACAGGGAGTCCAACTGCACAACATCGTCCCCGGCCTGCAGATACATTACATGGCGTCCTTCTATATCCTCGCCGCCCGGTATGCACTGGTCATCTATGTCATTTAAATGATCTTTCAGATGCGGAAAGCGTTTTGTCAAAACCTCCGAATTCTTCTCGTAATATCCCATTTTTGCCCCCATGATGCTAATTTCTTTTCATAGTATATTTCATATAAAGTGTACCACAACAAGCTTTATTAGAAAAGAAAAAAGACCGGCGTCCCGGTCTTTCTTCTTATGATAGCGGTTGTAGTTATCCGAGTAAGGACAGAACACCCTGAGTTGACTGATTAGCCTGTGCAAGCATTGCCTGACCAGCCTGCTGAAGAATGCTGTTCTTCGTGTACTCAACCATGGTTGCTGCCATGTCGGTATCACGGATCTGGCTCTCTGCTGCTGTCGTGTTCTCAACGATGTTGTCCAGGTTAGCGATGGTGTGCTCCAGACGATTCTGGATGGCACCAAGACCGGATCTGATGGAAGATACTTTTGCGATCGCTTTCGTGATCTTGGAGATAGCTTCCTGTGCGCCTTTGAGCTTGCTTACATCAACATCGTTGATCTTCAGAGACTTCGTGGAGATCGAAGAGATCTTGATCTGAATTCTCTGCTCG
>JAFZQU010000047.1 GCA_017620255.1 Lachnospiraceae bacterium | reverse complement strand
TCCAGCTCGTCATATTCCGTGATCTCACGTAGTTCCCGGATGTCAAAAGGAGCCAGGCGTGCCCCGCAGCTGATGAGGATCGACTTGGCCGTCTTGCCAGCCGCCATCTTGAACTTTTCATACTGCCGGACGGCAAAATGGTCCGGATCTACTGCTTTCAGATCCTCTATGACAAAATCCATCTTGCTCTTGTAATCCTCATCGTCCTCCTTGACCTGGGACGCAGACAGGAGGTCCAGCAGTGTCGTGAAGTTCTTTTCTTCTTCCAGTGCCTCATAATAGATGTATCCGACAAGCGCACAGTACAGGAGCCGTTCTGCCTTCACCCAGAAATCTTCTCCGGACTTGTCTCCCTCACCCTTCGTGTTCAGCATGAGCACGTTCACGAACTTGAGGATGTCCTTTTCTCCGTGGATATAAGCAAACGGGTTGTAATGCATGCTTTTGGAGAAGTTGACCGTGTTGAAGATCCTGATCAGGTACCCTCCCCGCTGAAGCATGGATCCGACGTCACCGATAATCGTGCCTTTCGGATCAGTGACCACGTAGGAACTGTGCATCTGCATGATGTTGGGTTCCACAAAAAATCTTGTCTTTCCGGAGCCGGATCCGCCGATAACCAGCACGTTCTTGTTTCTGGCATACTTCAGGTCCTTCGGTCTTGCATCCATTGTCAAACGCTCCGTCTTTGTAAGCAGGATGTTGTCGGTAAAGGACGGATTGATAAAAGGTCTGATGTCAGACGGGCTCCCCCAGCGGGCTGACCCGTACTCGATGCCCTGACGGTATTTCTTTGAACTGCTCCGTTTAACCAGGACTGCCAGAAGCAGGATGGCTGCACCGGCCAGCCCGACAAGGAGATCTGTCCCGTTAAAGCTGACAAGGATGTTCTCGAAGGATGCAGTCAGGCCTTCTCCGATATGCAGGAACTTCTCCGCAAAGCCTTCCCCGGGACTGAGCCTGACAGCAAGCGAGAATTTATTGACAAAGTAGAAGATGATAAAAAGGATGGCCCCATACAGGATCGCCTGCTTTTTGTTTCTTATCATCTCTTCAGTTCCGGAACCTTTATCTCGCTTTTTGTTATCGCCCTTTTCTTTGTCCGGACCCTTGTCCCCGCTTTTTCCGGAACCCTCATGCTTCTTTCCCGGGCAACTGCATCCAGGACGTCCTTCAGGGAGCCCTTTTCTTCCAGATGGAACTCTTTCTTTACATATTCCTTAAAAGCGGCGTCCAGCACCTCTGCATCCGCCCCTTTGAAGAACACGTAATACCTTGGCGGGTCGCTCCCATCCTGCTTCATTAGTGCATAGTCGATCTTGTATTTCTTTGCCACCGTATCGAAGGATTTGATGTTGTCCTTCGTGATTTCCACATTGGAGAGTGAAACACCCTGGGATTTCAGTTTTGACAGGCTCTGTTTTCCCTTCGGAGTGTGATGCCTGGCAGAATTGACCAGACCCACGGATTCCCGGATTGCTTTCTGCAGCACGCTTGTCGTCAGTTTCCCGGTCTCGATGATCAGCGTCATCGTCCTGGATGTAAGTTCTTCCTGCACGAACATCACCCCCTCGCTGCTTTGTCGGGCACGATTCCTGAAAGTTCAAAAAAAACGATTGGAATATCATCGTCAGCGTCCTCTTCCTTCAAAAAATCTGGGCAGTCATAGCCCGGAGCGTTGCTTGGAACAAACTTGCAGCATGTATCTTTCTCATTGAAGATACAACAGATTGCCCTGCAGATAGGGCAGCAAACTTTATTTCTCATTTCTTAACCTCCATATAATAATAGTTTTCCTTGATCCCTCTATTCACCAGCAATGGATGTCTCCCCCGATTGACCTCTGTTTCGGACGGTCGTGGACCGTATACTCCATTGTGGTAAATCTTCCATTCTCATCCCGGAGCATCTTTTTGCTGACATAACCCAGCGTCTCCAGTTCCCGGAATGAGGACTTCACCGAGCCGGCTGTGTCTTTGGATGTGTTTGCGAGATCCCTGTTGCTGAAATCACAGTCCATGTTGATCATGTAGAGCATGCTCAGAAGTCCCTTGGATCTGAACGAAAGATAATTGTCAAAAAGATAAACTTCTCTCAGAGTGATTTTGTCTGTTTCTGTATTGTTAAAATGTAATCTTGCCATTTCTGTTTTCCTTTCTTTATGTAATTCTCTGACAGGGCTGCATATTGCAGCCCTGCCGTTATTCAAGGTCTCCCTTGTCATTTTGTTTCTTTTCTTAATATGTCTGGATCATATTTGACGCCCTCACCCCTGATCTGGGAACATACCGGCCTGCTTCTTGCATCATAGGAATTCCACCTCCCCGAGGATCTCTCCGGGCCGCCCTCATTGCGTGCGACTATTCCCTGACCTTTTGGCTTCTATAGCACGGGCTGTGACTGGACGGAAGTTTCATTATCTGTAACCGGATGCTGCATATTCAGTTTTCAAAGTTCGCTTGGGAATTTGTTGTCCCTGAATAGGAACTGCTCATTTTTGAAGCAAGATTTACGTGAATTTCTTTGTATTTTTTTTGCACAAAGGAATTTGCGTAAAACACCTCTGAAAATTGAGCAGTTCTAAGGCAGAAGATTTTTATGGAAAGGCGGACTGAAATGGAGAAAAAAGATGCTATCGACCAGGAAATCGAAGCCGTTAAGAAATTGACACCTTCAACACTTGATGATTTAATAAAGGACGGTTTAGGTATAACCCTGACTGAGAGTGCATTAGTTGACAAACTAATGAGAACAGAACGAGAAGAAATCCTCAGGAAATACCGTTTCCCCAGGAAAAAAGACAGTAACGGCTATTACCGAATCTATGTAGACGATATAACTGCACCTGCAGGACGCAGGCAGTTATATGCCAAGGACCTTGAAAGCTTAAAAGAGAAAGTTTACCGCTATGAAAAGGGTCTTCCCATAAGAAGGCAGGTCAGAACCTTTGAGTTTGCTTTCCGGTTTGCGCAGGACTTCGAGAGGAACAACGTGGCAAAAGAACGCCAACAGTCCAGAGATAACACGATCAGCAAAAACTTCAGCGACTATAAGCGTTTCTTCGAAGGGACAGGCTTCGCGAACATGCCAATCGACCGTATCACGGTGCGTGACCTTGATACCATGATCCGGAAGACCATGAAGAAGTATGATCTCACGCAGAAAGGGATGTCCTCCCTCCGCGGGATCATCAATATGACCTTCAAACGCGCTGCGTACATGGAGTGGATCGACGAAAACCCTGCCACAAAGATCATATGGAAGGACTACCGCCAGCTGCAGAGCCAGCCAACTGCCATTACAGAACGGGCATATTCGGACGAAGAAATCAAAAAGATCCGCGAGTTTCTCCTGAAATACCAGAAGGAACATCCGGATTACATTCCGTCCTACGCTCTGGAGTTCCAGCTCCTTACAGGAATGAGACGAGGTGAAATCCCTCCCCTTCTATGGAGCGATGTTGATTTCAAAAAAGGAACGATTCACGTCCACAGGGAGCAGATCAGCATGCAGAAAAAGCAGTCGGATGCAGAGTATATCACAAACTATACCAAGAACGGCAAAGCGCGATTCTATCCGATCGCTGATCTGGAGAAGGAGTTCCTGGAAAAACTGCTGAAGGTACATGAAAAGTATTATCCGGACAGTCCGTTCCTTTTCCCCGCCGATACAAAGAATGGCTGCATCACCAACAATATGGCTTACCAGCATTTTCACCGTATCTGCAGAAAACTGGAAATCCCGGTCAGCAAGGAATGCATCCGCGGAACCCATGCATTCAGAAGGAACGCGATCACCGAAGTGGTAAACATGTCAAATGGAAATTTTGTCCTCACGGCACAGATGTTTGGAAACTCCCCGGAGACTATCCGCAAGCACTATTATGTGGGTGAAAATATGGATACTTTGAGAGGGATTCTGAACCTGAGAAAAGCGCTGTGAAATCTGCACTTCAAAAATCGATAATTTTTGCACTTCAAATATGCTTCCCATCGCATAAAAAAATCCCCAAGAACATTGATAAATCAACATTCTTGGGAATCTAACCCAAGAGCGATAGACGGGGCTCGAACCCGCGGTCTCGACCTTGGCAAGGTCGCGCGTTACCAACTACGCCACTATCGCAAGTACGTCGCTTGACGCAAAAAAGAGTGTACCTTATGTGCGGATGTTTGTCAACGTTTTTTTGCACATCACGCATATCCGCGCAAAGCATCTCATTATTTCAGTTTAAACTTCATGATCACCGGGTTGTGGTCCGAATACTTGAATCCTGCATCGATGACGTTCGCATAAGTCACTTCCACATTCGCGGATACAATAAATCCATCCACAGTGACGACAAAATCTCCTTCCTCATATGGCTTGTCCGGATTCCGGCAGCTGGCGATCATGTCTGCCTCCTGGAATGGTGCCACCAGTGTGATGTCGTCGGTAAATAAACTCATATTCACCGGCTGTGCCCAATTGTCTTCCAACACGGCCGTGTGGAAGATCTCCGGTGAATTGCCCAGAAGATCCCGGTTGAAGTCACCGCCAGCGATGCAGTAGTTGCCTTTGTCATATTCTTCCTGCATATCCTGAACGACCATGGAAAGCTGTGTCTCCGCGGTCTCCGCCTTCGACGTATAAGCGGAAAGATGCATATTGTAAATGACAAGCTGCTTGCCGTTGTCTACCTGTACCCTGACCTTGGAATAGCAGCGGTCCAGATCCAACACCTTGGAAAGTCCCTCTTCGATCGGCAGACTGCGCCGAATGCCGTCAAACATATCCGCCTTGGAGAATGTCATGATGCCTGCCTTGTTCGCGCCATGAGGCTGTGTGATCGGATACATCAGGAACGGGCTGTCGTAGTTCTGCGCGAACAGGGCAGCATATTGCCCAAGTTCCCACATCGCATCCTGCACCAGTGCGACTTCATCCACGTGGTAGGACCGGGTCCCGTCATAATCGACTTCCTGGAAGAGTGCGATATCCGGTTTCTGTTCTTCGATCACGCCCATTGCCCCATCGATGTTCTCATAAACGGCTTCTTTCGAAAATGCCCAGCTTTCCTTCCCGCCGTCCATGAAGAATGTGTAATCATCGCTGTATGCGCCAAACCCGATGTTATAACTGGTGATCGTCATTTCTTTCCCAACAGAAAGGCTCTCTGTTTCCGTCGTCCCGTACGGAATGATCACCAGATGATCCTCGATCCGATGATAGCTGATGAAAACATATGCAAAATAGCCCAGAGCGATCACAATAATTGCCGCGATCACGATCCCGATCACGGTAAATGCTTTTGCCACCGGTCCTTTTTTCTTTTTTTCTTCTTTGAGTTTATACCGAACTACTTTTGCCATAACCTTTCTCCTTTATGCGATCCAGCGGATGATCTGCTCGCAGACGAACACCGCCGCGCACGCGGCCAGAGCCACTAAGATCATACTCTTTTCCAAATATGCCAGCAAGATGGCGACCGCGAACCCCACGATGGCGCTGATCAGATAATCCGTCGAACTCAGGATCGCAGGGAACGTCATCGCCGCCAGACATGCATACGGCACATAATATAAAAATGATTTGATAAACTTGCTCTTGATCTCTTTTCGGGCCAGAACCAGCGGCAGCATACGGATCAGGTAGGTCACGATGGCCATGACGATCATGTAAAGATAAACGCTCATGCCTCTCCCTCCTCATCCTTGATCGGCCGCACGATGGAAGCCAGTACCGCCACGACCACCGTCACGATGATGATTGTAAATCCTCTGGAGATCTGATTCACGCCCGGAATATAAGTAAAGCATGCGCTCAGCGCCATCGCCAGCAGGATGACCCAGATCAGGGTCTTGTTCTTCTTTGCCGGCGGGATGATGATCGCCAGGAACATACCATAGATGGCAACGCTCAGCGCGCTGATCACGATGTTCGGCAGGATGGATCCGGCCACACCGCCCACCAGCGTTCCGATCGTCCAGCCCGGGATCGCCACCAGCATGGCGCCATAGAAGAAGTATGGAGAGACTTTGCCTGGTGCTGCCGCACTCACGCCGAAGATCTCATCAGTCATACCGTGTGCCATGAAGAAACGGTGGAACAGCGGGTATTTCTTATCCATTTTCTGGGAGATGGAAAAACTCATCAGGCAGTATCTCAGATTGATGGTCAGCTGCGTCAGCGCCATCTCCCATAACGATCCCTGCGCGAAGATGATATCCAGACCGGCAAACTGGCCTGCGCTGGTCACATTCGTCAGAGAGATCAGAACCGCCTGCAGAATAGAAAGGCCGCCCTTCACGGCCATCATGCCAAATGTGAAGGAAACGGCAAAATATCCCAGCGCGATCGGGATCCCCGCAACGATCCCCTTTTTCAGACTCTCTTTCTTCATGAGCGATATTATAGCCTATTGCCTGCCC
>JAFZQU010000046.1 GCA_017620255.1 Lachnospiraceae bacterium | reverse complement strand
TTCCTGCACCCACTCCGCTATTTCCCTGTATGTTGCCTTACTCTCCGCACAAGTCAAATCCATCTCATCCATTTCGACTTTTATATTCACAAAATGCTTCGCCTCAGAAAGTTTGGACAAAAGTGCCACCGTCTCCACATGCACAGTATACGGAAACTGGTCAATCGGCCGGACAGTCCGCACACTGTATCCGGCATCCAGAAAAGCCGGCAGGTCTCTTGCAAGGCTGGTCGGTTTGCAGGATATATAGACAATGTTAGGCACGCCGTAAGCAATGATCCTGTTAAGAGCTTTCGGATGTATGCCGTCACGGGGCGGGTCCAATACGATAAAATCAGGCTTTTCCTCAATGTCATCCAATACTTTTAATACATCTCCGGCGACGAATTCACAGTTATGTAAACCATTTAGTTCCGCATTCGCCTTGGCCGCTTCCACCGCTTCCGCAACAATTTCCACACCGATCACACGTTTCGCCACAGGTGCGAGTATCTGCGCGATCGTCCCGGTTCCGGAATACAGGTCATAAATAACACTGTTATTTAATTCTCCCGTGCCGCACACGAGTTCTCTTACGGTCGTATACAGTACCTCCGCACTCCTTGTGTTGGTCTGGAAAAAGGAGAACGGCGTGATCAGAAAACGGAGCCCCAGCAGCTCCTCATAGAAATGGTCCTGACCATACAGGATCTGCGTACCATCGTTACGGATCGTATCGGACAGGGCATCATTGACCGTATGCAGGATCCCGACGATCCGCCCGTCCAGTGCAAGCTCCGTTAATTGATTTACATAATTATTTATTATGTCATCTGTATGGGCACTGTCCGCCCTGTCCCCTGATGCCGTCACAAGGTCGATCAGGATCTCCCCTGTCTTTGCGGCTTTACGCACCAGGAGGTGCCGCAGGAATCCTTCGTGCCGCAGTTTGTGATAGAACGGCAGCCCGCTCTTTCGGAAGTGGTCAAGCGTGCAGCCAAGGATCTTCCGGTAATCATCATCCACGATCCTGCACTCCGTCACGGACAGCACATCATAGAAACTGCCGCGCTTATGCAGCCCGAGTTCCAGCGGACCGTCCTTTACAGAGTCTCCGAACGAAAACTCCATTTTGTTCCGGTATCCTTCCGTTACGGGGCTTGCAAGGATGGGTAAATATACCTCATCGCTTATCAGATCTGCCAGAAGCGCATGCACCTGATTTTCTTTCAGTGTCAGCTGCTTATCATAAGGTAGTGTCCTGTAGGTGCATCCGCCGCACTCCTCAAAATGCGGACAAGTGCTTTGAACTTCACATTCCGCGCGCTCTGATACCGCAAGCAGTCTTCCCTCTGCATGCCCCTTCCTGCGTTTTGTCACGCAGAATGAGACTTTCTCGCCCGTGACCACATGCTTCACGATACAGTATCCGTCTATTCCCTCCACGCGCACAACGCCTTTATTGGGGAACCTGACATCTGTAACGGTCCCTTCGTAACAGTTTCCTTTTTTCCAGTCAGCATCCGCCATCTTTTTCTCCATCTTCCCGCTCATGATCCTTCCTGCGGAAAAAAAGGCACCTCATGTCCATGAGATGCCGGTAATACATAATTCCACAATAAACAATAAAACCTCAGACTGACGGCTGCGGATCAGGCTTTCGCTTTCTCCGGCTCATCGTCAAAGAAATCATCGTCAAAATCATCATCAAACTCATCGTCCAGATCATCTTCGAAATCATCCAGATAATCCGGTGTGAAATAACGATACAGGCAATATGCGATCGCAGCTACGATCAGGACGCCGGCAACAATGCCGATCACGATGGCCAGTGTGTTGGACTTCTTCTGCTCTTCTTCGTCCTTCTTATACATGCTGTAAAGATTCTTTCCTGCGTTCAGTAATTCCCCTGCTTTTGCCAATCCTGCCGCCTCCTGTTCCTTGATCGTTCTCATGATGTCATCCAGTTTATCCATACTCCGCTTCCTCCTTCTATGATCTCCATGATTTTGACTGCAAAATCATATTTGACTTTTCATTCTGTCACACTGATAAAACAATTCGACAAAAACAGTTTAACATAATTTCTCCAGTTTCGCAAACGCTGCAAACATTCTTTTCACGCCGTATTTTTCAAGCCGGACGCTGACTTCGTAATCACGCCCGCCGTCCACGATCTCTTCAACGATCCCGGTCCCGAATTTGACGTGGCTCACCGTATCTCCGACGCCATAGTCAAGCGGCTCTTTCTGCCCAAGCAGGGCGGATCCTTTTGTCATGGTCGCAATGAACGGCTTCTTGTCCGCGTTACGCGCCATGGGACCTGTCGCATAGGGCTTCGATCTTGCCATCTGCATCCCGTATCCGGACAGGGACTCGCTCGGTATGTCCGTCATGCGTACTTTCGACGTGGGAACACTGCCGTCAAGCAGGGCCGGATCGATCTCCTTTACAAACCGCGATACGGCATTGTACTGCGTCTGCCCGTGAAGCATTCTGGAACGTGCGTAGGTCAGCGTCAGATCCTCCATGGCCCGCGTGATCCCGACATAGCAGAGCCTGCGTTCCTCTTCGACCTCCATCGGATCGTCGCTGGATATGCTCATGTATCCGGGGAACAGGCCGTCTTCCATACCGGCCAGATATACATGCGGGAATTCCAGTCCCTTTGCGGCATGCAAAGTCATCAGCATCACATGATCGGCATCCGGATCCACGTTGTCAATGTCCGCGACCAGGGCGACCTCCTCTAAAAACTGTGCCAGCGTGGCATCTTCCTGTTCTTCCTCATAGGCGATCACTTTATTGATGAATTCGTCTATGTTATCGATCCGCGTCTGGGCCTCTATCTCATCCGCCGCTTCCATCCGTTCGATGAATTCCGTAGTCTTCAGGATATCGCTGATCAGTTCTTCGAGCGACAGGTATTCCGCCTTGGAACGGAAGACCTGGATCATCTCCACAAACGGCCGGATCTTCCCGGCAGCCTTGGCGATCTGCGGGATCTGATCGGCGATCTTTAAGGTCTCATAGAAGGACAGGTCATGTGCGATCGCATAATCCTGCACCCTGGCAAGCGTTGTCGCACCGATCCCGCGCTTCGGGACGTTGATGATCCGTCTGACAGCCAGGTCGTCCTTTGCGTTGTCAATGGTCTTCAGATAGGCAAGCAGATCCTTGATCTCACGCCTGCTGTAGAAGTTAACGCCACCGACCACATCGTAGGGGATGTTGTTGAAGATCATCTTCTCTTCGAGGAGACGCGCCTGCGCATTGGTCCTGTATAAAACAGCGCAGTCCTGGTAGCGTACCTTGCCTGCGCGGTGCTTTCCCGCAATGTCATCCGCTATGAACGCCGCTTCGTCATAAGCCGTTTCAAACTGGCGGAAATGGACCCTGCTGCCGTCTCCCTTGTCCGTCCAGAGCGCCTTGTCCTTTCTGGATGCGTTCTTGCTGATCACGGAATTGGCCACATCCAGGATCGTCTGCGTGGAACGGTAATTCTGCTCGAGTTTCACGACCTTGGCATCCGGATAGACTTTTTCAAAATCCAGGATGTTGCGGATATTGGCTCCGCGGAACTTATAGATCGACTGATCATCGTCCCCGACCACACAGATATTGCGGTGCTTTTCCGCGAGCAGACGGATCAGTGCAAACTGCACGGTATTGGTGTCCTGGTACTCGTCGACCATGATATAGAGGAACTTGTCCTGATAGGATTCGAGGATCGCCGGCTGCGTCTTGAACAGTTCCACTGTTTTTAAGAGCAGGTCGTCAAAATCAAGCGCGTTGTTCTTCTGCAGCGTCTTCTCATATTCCGCATAGATCCTGCAGAACTGCTGCCTGCCGTAGTCCCAGGGTTCTTCTGCCAGATAGTCCTTGGGCGATAACATCTCGTTCTTTGCCTTTGAGATCGTGCCAAGCAGTGCTTTATGCGGATACTGCTTCGTATCCACATTCAGCCGTTTGCATACATCCTTCATGACCGTAACGGAATCATCGGTATCATAAATCGTAAAGCCGGGATCGTATCCCAGCCTGTCGATATGCCGCCTTAAGATCCGCACGCAGGTCGCATGGAACGTGGCGACCCAGATGCTTTCCGAAAACTCGTCCACGAGCGCATCGATCCGCTCGCGCATCTCTCCGGCAGCCTTGTTGGTGAAGGTGATGGCAAGGATGTTCCACGGCTTCACGTTGCATTCGCTGATCAGATAGGCTGCGCGGTTGGTAAGCACTCTGGTCTTGCCGCTCCCGGCGCCTGCCAAAATTAAAAGCGGCCCATCAATCGTCAGGGCCGCTTCCCTTTGTCTCTCATTTAATATATCAATGACCTGACTCATAGAGATCTCCTGTAAATCAAACGTCTGAAGAGGATTCCTTCAACCGGTTCAGTACCATATCATACGCATCATTCCCGTATTTTAAGGAACGGTTCACACGGCTGATCGTTGCCGTGGAAGCACCGGTTTTCTCGGCAATGTCAAGATATGTCTTATTCTCCCGCAGCATGCTCGCCACTTCAAAGCGCTGCGAAAGGGATAAGAGTTCGTTGATCGTGCAGATATCCTCAAAGAACAGGTAGCATTCTTCTTTATTCTTCAGTTGCATGACCGCATCAAACAGATGGTCAACCGCTTCCGTACGGAGCTTAGGGTTCATGACGTGCGTACTCCTAACTTATCAAATAATTTCATCAGGGAATTATGCTCCAAAACCAGCAGCATATTCGAGCAGACTTTCTTATCGTCTATTTCAAATTCCTCATCGATCACAAGGATCTTGTCACCGGGCTTCACCATCCGGTTGAACGGGATCTTTAAGACTTCGCCGATCGTAGCACAGGTCTGGACCGGTGCTCCGATGTTTACAAAAAGATTTGTCAGCGTAGCGATGGAATTTGCATATGCGCCCGAAGTGATATTGGCCATCTCACTGAGCACGGAAGTATCCATCTCATCCATGTTCGAAAAATCTTCCAGATGCTTCTCATAGAACGTGTTAATGATACGCTCCGCGAACGGTTTGCGCACGATGTGGAACATCATTCCTTCCAGATCGTCCGTCACATCAACCTGAATGCCGAGGATCTGGTTGCTGTCCCCGCCAAGGTATTGGGATGTGGAGTCAAAATCAAGCACATGTATATTGGGAACATCCATGTCAACCATCGTTCCAAGCAGCACAGACAGCGCCGTACAGGCATTCCCCGCGCCGATGTTGCCGATCTCCTTTACCGCATCCAGTTGCATTTCATTCAATTGATCGTATAAACCCATTCGGATACTCCTCATACTTTAATCTGTGAAAATTTTATCATCTTACATTGTTTTTTTCAACACGAACATCAATAAATTGACAAATTCATTCTTTCGTCTTAAGATTGTAAAGTTGTCGTACAGGAATTGTTTCATCCCGGGTACCCGGGATATATATAAAAAGAGGTGATCAAAAATGACGATCCTGCTCAATGTCGCGTTTGCCCTGCTTGCCGGGCTTTTAATGACAAGAATCTTTAAGAAATGGAATCTGCCGGATGTGACGGCTTTCCTGATCTCCGGCGTGCTGATCGGTCCCTTTGTTTTGGGGCGTCTTGGCAGCGGCAGTCTGGGGCTGACAAGTTATGAGGAAGTTGCAAGGTACGATCTGATCAATGAAGTGGCCATGGGATTCATCGCCTTTTCCATCGGCAGCGAGTTCCGGCTTTCTTCCCTGAAAAAAACAGGTAAACAGGCTTTCGCGATCGGTATCCTGCAGGCGCTTGCGGCAACGCTCCTTGTGGATATCACCCTGTTTCTCTTCCACCTTGCATGGCCTGATCTCTTAAGTGTCCCGGAGACGATCACGCTCGGTGCGATCGCATCAGCGACCGCTCCCGCCGCAACACTGATGGTCGTCAGACAGTACAAGGCCAAAGGTGAACTGACCGATCTGCTTTTGCCGATCGTTGCGCTGGATGATGCAGTCGGCCTGATCGTTTTTGCCATCTCGTTCGGGATCGCCAAAGTCATGATCAGCGGACAGATCAGCGTTGCATCGATCATTTTCAACCCGCTGATCGAGATCATCTGTTCCCTGCTGCTTGGCACCCTCTGCGGTTGGATCCTGACACAGATCGAAAAACTCTTTCATTCCAATACAAACCGTCTGGCCATGACGATCGCATTTATACTGCTGACCGTAGCCACCACGAAGTTTTCCTTCACCGCAGGTCCTGTGACGATAGGCTTTTCCTCGCTCTTAACCTGCATGATGCTTGGCACGGTGTTCTGCAATATCTGTCCGCTTTCGGAAGATATCATGGAACGTTCGGATAAGTGGTCCAGACCGCTGCTCGCCTGCTTTTTCGTGATGAGCGGCGCCGCTCTCCGTCTGGAGGTCTTTCAGGAAGGCATGCTGATCCTGATCGGTGCTGTCTATATCCTTTCAAGGAGCATCGGTAAATATCTCGGCACTTATTTTTCCGCCAAAGCCGTCAAGTGTTCCGATAATGTGGTAAAGAATCTCGGGATCACGCTGCTGCCGCAGGCCGGCGTTGCACTCGGTATGTGCGTGTCCGCGCAGTCCCTCGGGGAAGCGGAAGGCACACTGATCAGAAATATCGTACTGTTCGCCGTGCTGATCTACGAGCTGATCGGACCGCTCTTAACAAGAGAGGCACTGAAGCGCGCAGGCGACATTACGGAAATGCCGGTCGAAGTCAGGGAACGCAGACAGCGCAAGCTGAACGGCTGAACCGGTTTATGCAAAAACAAAAGTCCCCGTCAGGGGACTTTTTCTTATTTCAAAATATCCGTTGCCGCCATAACAACTCAGGGTCTTACAGAAGAATCCCTTCTCTTCTGCTTGCTCTTGTAAAGTTCGCGGTCTGCCGCATCCAGCACATCCTGGATATTTAAGGTCTCATCGCATACAAACTCGTTGTATCCGAGCGAACACTCGATAAAGAACGGCTTGCCGGACGATTCGTTGAATGTATCCGCCGTTGCGCGGATCTTTTCACAGATGCTTTCCGCGCTTTCGCCTTCATCCAGCACGATGATCGAGACAAATTCATCGCCGCCGAGTCTGCCGAGGATCTGGTCTTTGCTGACCGCCTGGCGGATAAAGTTTGCAACGGATTTGATGGAAAAATCACCCTCCGCATGCCCGAAGCGGTCGTTGATCTCTTTTAAGTGATCCAGGTCTGCAAAGATCGCAACACAGGAAACACCCGGGTTCTCGTTCTTCAGGTTTACGGCACGCTCGATGAAACCGCGACGGTTCAGACAGTCTGTCAGCGCATCGTATTCCGAAATGAACCGAAGCATATCGTTCTTGTCTTCGACCTCTTTTACAAGCGTTTCCAGCGAAGCCTGGGCTTCTCTCTGCCGTCTGCTCAGTTCGTTGTACTTGAGTGCGGTTCCAAGCTGTACGCTGACATTGAACAGGCTCTTTACATCCTGCGGGAACACTTCGGATGCCAGCAGGCCGTACTGCACCCTGTCGGAATAGATCGGCAGCAGTGTCAGATGGAACTTCGCAGCGCCTCTCTCCGCGGAGAAATCCGCAAAGCTGTGTTCTCCTGTCAGCACAGGGCGTTCTTCCCTGTCATAGGATTCGTAAGTCATCCCGTCCGCGGAGGTGTAGGCAGACAGATACAGAGCGTTCGGACTCTTCCATTCGTCATCGGCCTCCAGGATCATCGGCTCTTTGGTCGTGAACACGTAGGTTTCGCCCATCTTCAGGTTTTTGAAGCGGCGGATCGCGTTCCTGAACATTTCCCTTTCCGAATCAACATGATTGGCCATGTCTCTTGCCATCATCGACATGAACCAGGCATCATTCTGGAACTCATACAGCGTATCTGTGACTCTCTTATAGGCAAAGCCCTGCAGATATTTCACACCTTCCAGCATGATCTCCGTCAGGAGCACTTCTTCGTTGTGGTCGTTCGTTCTGCGGATCACGGAAGACAGATAATCGGAATAGGCTTTTGTCAGGGCCGTCGGCGAAATGTATTCCGCATACGGTCCGTTCATCAGATTGCGGAGCTGTTCCACAATGTGCTTGATGCTCAGATTCTCCCTGACATATCCGAGATAGATGATGATATCGCCGTAAAGGATATCGTAAATGGTCTCGTAGATCTTATCCGCGATCCCTTCACTGACATCGGAAACGATCACGGCGTCCTTGATCCGTTCGGCCAGTTTGATCACATAGAATTCCGGGTTCTGTTTCTCATGCGGGCTCATAGGTTCGAAATCCCACTGGTCCGTATCCTGGCAGCCGCAGGAATTCCTGCGGATCAGCTGCGTCTGCAGAACGATGTTTCCGGCATCCCTGCCTTCCCGCTGTTTTAAGAGATCCAGCAGGTTATATAAAGCCTTGTAGCCGATCGCAAACTGATTCTGTGCGATGGTGGTCAACGAAGGATCCATGATCGATGCGATCGCCGCATCGTCATAACCCGTGACGGCGATGCCTTCCCCGGACTCGATGTCTATACCGATCTTATAGCGCAGTGTACTGTTCTTCAGCCATTCCCTTGCGCGGGGTGTCAGGCGGAAGATCTCGCTCCTGCGCTGTTTGCATACCTTATAGACGGTTGTAGCCATGGTGTCGTTCGCACAGACAAATGCTTCGATCTTCGGATTGTGGTCAAACAGGTATTCCACCTGCGGTATGACCGCTTCCGTAAAATCACCGATCTGAACCATTTCTTCCGTGACGGGGATATGATTTTCACTGAGGACATCCGTAAACGCGCGGTAACGTTCATCCGCGTCCTTGTTGCCGACCGGTCCTCTTAAGCATACGAAATGCCTGTATCCGTGATCCTTGACAAGATGCTCCACAACGGAACGCATGCCGTTGTAGTTATCGGAGATCTGGTATCTGGTGATATCGTTCTCCACGCGTTCTTCCAGAACGATCTTCGGGATCTTTTCATATTTATCCAGGAAATGTTTCCGCTTTGCTTCCTGCAGAAAGACGACGATCTCGCCGTAAGAGATGATCAGTGCATCGACTTTGGCCAGGTCCACGTAATCAAAGATCGTCATGATCTGATAATCATAACTGATATCTTCGTCATAGAACTCTTTGAATTTGTATTCTGTATGCACGCCAAGAAAAGTCACGGTATTCACCCCGGCTTCTTCGGCGGCCTGTCTGATGCCCAGCAGCGTATTGACCGAATGCGGAGAATTCGCATTCCCGATCAGCACACCGATCGTGAGTCGCTTTCTTTCAGACATAGGTCTTACTCCTTCGCGTTCTTGAGCGGACGGATCCTATATACGACCAGAACTTCTTTTTCCCTGCAGTTCTGTAAAACAGCGGCTTTTACGCGCTCCATGATCCGTAAGGCGTTATCAAAAGAATCCGCCGGGAACATGATCGCGTAGGTATTATCGGAAAAGCGGCAGATACTGTCACCGCAACGCAGCTCATGCCGTATGGTATCCAACAGGAAGGACATGATCTTCTCATGCTGCAGCGGCTCGAATTCCTCTTCCGCTTTGCGTTCCATGGAAAGGAGGGATAAAAACATCGTATCACCGGTACGCGCCAGAAGACGTCTCTGCAGGTGATAGATATCCTTGAACACGCCGTACTCACAGACAAACGCGGAATTCTCCGCATCTTCCGTCTCCATGCCTTTTTGTACATCCTCGATCTGCAACTCCATCTTGACAAGCCCTGACAGGGTTGCCTCGTAACGCAGTTTCAGTTCCGCACCCGGCTTGCCTTTTGCCAGCGCCACTTCCTCTTCCAGTGCGATCATATCGGCCGTACCTGCAAGCGCCTGCGCTTTTTTACACAGTGCGGAGATCTCGTCATAAGCGCCTTCCTCCTTCAGGAGCGCAATATAAGCCAAAACGTCCTGCACATACAGGTCACGGTAGTAGACAGCCTTGGGAACCACCCAGTGTTCCTCTCCGGAATCGGGAAGCAGGGGGCCCGTATAGAGATCGATCGCGCGCTTTAAGCACTGTTTCCGTTTCCCCTCGCTCATGGTCTGGTTCAGACCGATCTTGGAATAATCGTCAAAGTCAAAAATATCTATGGAAATATCAAGTTCCTGGTTCCACTGGTAAGCACCGCGTCTCGAGATGATCGAATTGCGCAGCTGCTCGATGCCCATCTTATCAACCAGCGCACGGTAACGGTATAAAAGCGTACGGAGCGCCGTACCCGGATTGGAATAATCCTCGCCGGACCAGAGAAGCTCAAACAGCTCGCGGTGTGAGATCGCTTTCTGTTTATGGAGAAGTAAATAAGACAGGAACAGTTTTGTCTTACGGGTATTGCTCAGGTTTACCAGGATCGGCTTCCCGTCCATGCGGATCTCAAACCGGTTGAACAGGGTGATCTCAATTTTCGGTTCCATAGATGTGTCTCCTTATCGTCACATATAGTTGATAATGTTATAGTATCACTTCGTGATTACATATGCAACCATTTCCTCTTCACATTTTTCCATGCCCTTGTATGTGATGCCGCCGAGGTGCTCCCGCAGCTGAAACTGGGGGTCTGCGTTCTCTTTGGCGCACTCTTCCTTTATGATCCGCCGCATGACATCGCGGTTGGATACGATATTGTTGTTTCCCTGCACATAGATCCGGTCTCCCGCATAGATCAGGCCTTCCACGTTGCAGTCGGCTTCGATGATCACGTTTCCGCTGGTCACGACGGTACCGGTAAAATCACCCGAGAGCGTCACGTCCGTATTTGACAGGATCTTTCTGTACTGCCCGAGATAGGTCTCATCATTCTCGGTATCGTAGTAATAATTAAACTCGTCGATCTTTCCTTCCGCGGTATTGATCAGATCGACCGCTTCCTTGTATTTCTCACCGTTACGCGCATTGATCTTTCCATTCAGCGTGTAGTCGGTATGCAGGTAATAGCCCGCCAGTTCGTTGATCTCGCCGGCATAGACCTGGATCGGTTTTTCATCCGTCCCAAAAGCCACAAAAGCGCCCTTCAGATTGATGTCACCCGTTGACACGACCGTGTCCGCCTCGATCCCGACCTGCGTGGATAAAATATTGATCCCGCCGTAGATCCCTCTTTCGCCGTAACCGGATTCGGCTTTCCTGTACTCCTCTGCCGAATGCGTTCCCGCAAACATATTGCCGACCACGGAGGAAGTCTTTCCCGTAAAATAGATCCCTTTTCTGCCGATCAGGGAATATTCGAAAAGGGTATCGTTTCCGTCATAGAAACTGCCGCTCGGTACACTGAAGGTATAGTCAAGACAGTTCCTTTTCTCAAAGCCGCCGGCGTAGGTATAGAGCAGCGTGACATCCTTCAGTACGCAGCCCGTGATCTCATGGCTCTGTTCGTCGATGCAGAGTTCGAACTCCGGCGCGGACGAAGTGTCAAGCGTTACCTCTCCGCGTTCTGCCTGAAAACGTCCGGTCAGTTCCTGCTGCAGCAGTTCCGGTTTACATAATTCTTCCAGGCCTTCCGCATATCTTAAGCGGTACAGTTGCAGTGCTTCCTGTTCACTGATGGAAGCAAAGCCCGGTCTTGCAAGTTCCGCTTCCGTCTGTGCGTAAGTCTGTGCCGCGACCGTATGGGCATGCTCGTTGAGAATATCCATCAGCGTCCGTTCCGCCTCGTCCAGTCCCATAATGCCCCGGATCTCGATCCGCTGCGCTAAAAGCTGCGTGGAAACGGTCATGCTTTTTGCGCAGAACATCAGAACAAAAAACGCGGCGCAAAGGACCGCGAAAACGGTAGTAAATAAGATCAGTATACGAAAGATCTGCCGTTCCCTTCTCAGTCCCATGCTCACATCCCGCTGACCATATCATAGAATTCCATCATCGGCTGTGCCATTGCGGCAAGCACGATGCACATTACCACACTTAAAAGGATGACAAAGAACGTCTCCACGATGATCTCTTTTCTACGTGCGAGCACAAGCATGTTGCGCTCGAAATAATCCGCCATGTCATCCAGTATTTCCGCCAGGTTCCCGCTCTCTTCCCCGATCGCCGTCATCTGCAGGATCATCGGTGAAAAGACGGAAGAATCCGCGATGGCTTTGGATAAGGACATACCCTGTGCCACCCGTTCGGCACTCTTTTGCAGTTCGCTCCTGACTTTCTCATTGTTACCGACCGTATCCTCGATCACGCGGACCGCTTCCTGCATCGGCATGCCGTTTTTCAAAAGCGTGGACAGTGCCTTACAGAACTGCGCGTAGAGCAGGTTCCGGTTCACAACGCCCGATAAGGGCAGACGCATACGGATCATGGCCGTGAGGCTCTTTCCCGCCCTTGTCAGCGAGAACAGCCCGTAGATGATCAAAATGCCCGCCAGGGCAAGCGCGATATACCCGCCGTAATCGCCCGCAAAAACACTGACTTTCAGTACGTTCTCCGTGATGCGCGGCAGGGTGAAAGTGATGCCGTTGAACATGGCTAAAAACCGCGGTACGACCTGCAGGATGATCACGCCGAGCAGACCGAAGCAGAGCACCGCCATGATGGCCGGTACCAGTGCGGAACGCCTGACGCTCTCCCGAAGCCTTGCTTCCGTTTCAAAATAATCCGCAAGGTGCAAGAGCATCTTTTCCCACTCGCCGTTCCTCTCGGCGCCTTCCACTGCGGCAATGGCGATCACCGGAAACTGGTCGCCCCTCTGTTTCATCGCGTCGGATAGTTTATCTCCGCCGGCCAGGTCTCGTACCAGCCCGTCCAGGATCTTCCCGATCTTTTTGTTTTCCATCTGGTCCCGGCAGATCTCCAGCGCGTTGCGCGGACTGACATTCGCCCGCATGATCATCGCCAATTGTCTGCACAGGATCCCGTAGATACCTGCCTCGTTCATGGTTCTTCCTCAGTGGTTACTGTTGTTTCTTCCGTTACGGATGCTTCTTCCTCTATGATCTCACCCTCACCGACAACGGTTTGCCGCATCGCCGGTACAAAGGATGCATAATCCACCATGCTGATGTCCAGATCCACCTCGCCTTCAACCCCCGCGATATGGCCGGCATCCGTATACTGCCAGATGGTAAAATCATACATGAAATCGTTCTCATCCAGATACTGCGGTGCCCAGATCTCGTAAGGCTGGAGCATGGATGCGTCCAGATCGCGTCTGAGCCAGTTCTCGGACGCATAGATCATGGGATAATAACCGTTTTCCTTGATGCGTTCACAAAAAGTGACCAGAAGCTTAGAACGTTCCTGCTCCGTCATCTCGGCCTGATTGGTCCTTGCTTCCGCACTTGAGACATATTCCGTATCAATGACCACCGGATAACTGATCGGAAAATCCCGGATGAGATCCATCACAAAATCCGCTTCCGCGATCGCTTCCTCTTCCGTCAGGGCCTGCGTGAAGAAGTATACGCCGATCGGGAACCCCGCATCCACTGCTGCCTGCGCGTATTCCCTGAACTTTTCGTCCTCGACCAGGCCACCCTCCGTATAACCGCGGTAACCGCAACGGAGCATCACGAATTCACACGGGGATTCCTTTAAGCCCAGCCAGTCGATCTTTTCCTGATGGTAACTGATATCTATGCCCAGATGAGAGATCTTGTTGCCGTTCTCATCAAAATAAGCCATGTAACCGTTATCGATCCTGAACCCGTCCGGATCATAGGAATGGATGGGGATCGTTCCGTATCTGACTTCTCTTTTGGGGACGTACACCTTGACATATTCCGTCCCGCCGTTTACCTGGATCGTTGTATTGACATCCTGCTTTTCTTCCTGCTCCTGCTTCTTTTCCGCCCTGGTCCCTGTGTAATGAACGAGCAGCATGCCTGCTATGAGGCCGAAGAAGAACATGGAGACCGTCAGGATGATGACAACGGCAACACTGCCGCTTTTTTTATCTGTCAACTGCTTTTCCTACCTTGTCTAAAAGAAGTTCCTTGGTATAGGATTCCGCTCCGTATACTGCGGGAAAAGACCGGACATCCAGCTTCCTGCAGATCGTTTCATAGATCTCGTGTTCACTGACGTCCAGGACCGGCTCTAAGATCAGAAGCGCGTCCACTGCTTCCTGCCGTAAGATATCGATCGTCTCCGTCACGGAAAAGACGTAACTCACCCTGTAATCCGCCGCTTCCAGATCCAGTTTGGCGATCCTTACCAGCGTCGCATCACTTCCCAATATCAGAATATGCGTTTTTTCATGCTGTCCCGCATATTCGACAAAGATCTGTTTCAGTTTCTGCAGGAGTTCGGATCTCGGCGCGTTTTTTAAGATATAGCCGGACGCACCCATTTCCATGACTTCCCTGACGATCTGCGGGTTAGACGTGTCGGACAAAAACACCACGGGGATATCCGGATGCGGATGACTCATAAAACTGTCAAACACTTCCATGCCGTTCATGACCGGCATCTCGATATCCAAAAGGATCATATCCGCATGGTAGTCCTCAATATGCTCAACGAACCGGTATCCGGCGTTTTCCAGCCGGATCTCGAAGTCTGTTTCCAGATGCTTTTTCAGCGTCCGGAGCATCATGATATCATCATCAATGATCAGGATCTTCTTTTTCATCGTTATCCCTTTAACGTACTGAGAACAGCGCTCACGGACCGTTTTAACGTCCCCTTGGAGACCGGTTTCGTCAGTATGCCCACAACACGCTCTTTATTCCGGCAGTTCCGCTTGGCATCATCCGGGTTGTCCTCTGTCATGAAGATGACAGGCACCCGTTTTCCGTTTTGCTGCCAACGGATGCTGTCCAGGATCTTAACGCCGCTTAAGATCGGCATCTGGTAACTGAGCAGCAGGATGTCCGCCTTTGAACGCACAAAATAATCGATCGCACTCATGGCCGAATCGATCACGACCACATTGTATTCCGTCTTCAAAAACAACTCACAGAGTTTCCGGTTCTTTAAGTCATAATCAACGATCACGACGGTCCGTTTTTTCTCTTCATTAACTTCTTCGCCGTCTGCGTTTCCGTTGACTGTTGCCGGCCCTTTTCCGGTCTCTTGATCCGCTTCTTTTTCTGTCTGTTTTTCCGTCTCTGTCACCGGTTCCGTTTCCGTCCCGGCAGTCTCCAGTTTTTTCTCTTCTTTGTATTTGATCGCGAGATCCAGGATCTCTTTGATCTTTTCCTGTTTTTTACGTCCTCTTTCCACAGCCTCGTCAAGCTGCTTCAACTGTTCCTCATGCTGCAGGACAATACTGCGCCTGATCGTATCCTCGTCTTCGCCAAGCGGTTTGACGGAGATCCCGAACGCCCTTGCCGGATCCTTTTCCGTAAAGGAGGGTTCCGGAAGATATTCCGGAGCCATTTCCGCAGCATCGATCATTTCCATCATCTGCATGAACAGCAGGTCACCGTTGATCTCCCCTTCATAATAATCGGCATCCCCGATCTCCAGGAAGGACATGACGCGGTCGTCATATGCATCCGCACAGAGCAACAGAACAGGAACCGCCATGAGCGACGGTTCTTCCTCCCGCATCCACCGGAACAGCTCCAGACAGTGGCCCGTTGCGTCATCCGCGTTTAAGATGACAAGGTCCGCCTGCTTTGTGTTTGCATCCGGCAGGATCACGCGTTTCGCCAGCTCTCCCATCCCGGGGAAAGATGCTTCCATATAGTCCGGAAGGGTTTCCCGGATCTGATATCTTCTTTCGTCACTGTCGTCGACAACGACGACTTTGAGTGCATCAGACATGCACGGTTCCTCTTTTTTCAATCGTATTGCACGATACCTGCAGGCTCTCAGTTCAGATCGACCAGATCGATATCGTCATCATCCAGCGGCGGAGCCGGTCTTAAGGAGATCTCTTCATCCATATTCAGATCGACACTCGGTCCGTTTTGTGACCTGACGTTTTCCATGCGTCCCATGGCTGCCGTAGCAGCTTCGGAAGCCGCAACGATCTTCTCGGATTTGGCTGCTTTACGCTTTCCTCTTCCACCGTTTTCGGGGATCTCACGGTTCATATAGCAGTTGCCCTGGAAGACGGATTCTTCGTCGATCAGCAGACTCTTGGTCGTGATATCGCCGTAGATCTCGCCGGTGGGTTCGACATTGACTTTTTCGCGGATCTGCATATTGCCTTCGACAACGCCTGCAACAACGATGTTTTCCGCCATGATGTTACCTTTGATCTTTCCGTTTTTGGATAAGATCACAACGCCCTCTGCGGACACACCGCCGATCAGCGTTCCGTCGATCCTTACCGAAGACTTGGTGATGATCGTTCCTTCCACCACCGTGTCTGCGCCAACGATCGTAGTGATCGTGTAGTTATTGAGATTGATCTTGTCATCTCTTTCTTTCGTAAAACCAAACATTCTGATCCTCCTGTATCTATCCGGTTTGTTTGAATTATGTAAACCTATTTATGATTTTTCATGTTTTACAAATCCGCAGTCTCATCCCTGCACATCCATCATATCGAGCGGTTCGATCTCCTCGCCGTTCTTGACGATCTCATAGGCGAACAGCGAATCCTCTTCCGTGATCACGAAGAGTACTTCCTGCCGCTTCACTTCGTCTCCCGGCCGCACTTTTGCGCTGCCGGCGCAGCGGTACACGGTCTGATAACCGTTGCCGTGATCGATCACGATCTGTGTACCGAAATCCGCATCCTCCGTAGTTGCGGCGACAACCCCGTCACCGCTCGCAACGATCGCCGTTCCGATGATCGTGTTGAAGACCACGCGGCCCTTGACTTTTTCTCCGACATCCACCGTCGGATCCTGTACGATCAGGGCATAGCCTTCGATCGGATATCCGTTGGGCACCGCAGCCGCAACCTTTTCCTGTTCGATGCTTCTCTCGTTTTCCTGTTTCTGGGCGACAACATCCGTCAGGGAAACGATCTGTTCATATAGTTCTGCTTTTTCCTGTTTGAGCTGCTCGATCTGTCCCTGCAACTGCTCGATCTGCTTCTTGTCCGTGTCATCATGTGCGAGCCTGTAGTTCTTCATGCCGGATGAGATCAGCAGACTGATCAGTACCAGCAGGAGCGCGATGATCCCTGCGATGATCCGCAGGATGTGATCAAAGGTCAGTTCGAAGGTCTTGGAATGGTCTGTGGAATCCGGGATCAGGAGGACAGTGTACCGGGAAGTCTTTTTAATGACTTTCTTCGGTTTCTCCTCCTGGAACTGTTCCGTCCCAAGCCGCTCTTTGTTTTTGCCAATAGCCATGGTAAATCCGATACTCCGATCATCCCTAAAAGGGCATACTTCCCCCTTACCCCTACAAACCCCAATTTTACATGAAAGTAGGGAAAATGGCAATAGCGCCGCCTTCACTAACTTTTTATTTACAATTATTCACTTATATGCTACACTTCAAGTTGGTTGCACATTCCGCGTATTTACGGGGACTGCGGCCAATGATTCATTCAGGGTCCGATCATTCGGACCGGGACACTTTCAAACGGAGGTATGTACAATGAAAGGTACCGTAAAATGGTTTAACAACCAGAAGGGTTACGGCTTCATCTCTGATGAATCCGGAAACGACGTATTCGTACACTACTCCGGACTGAACATGGAAGGCTTCAAGTCTCTGGACGAAGGCCAGGCAGTTGAGTTCGACGTAGTAAACGGCGAAAAAGGACCTCAGGCTACAAACGTAACCAAATTATAATCTAGTCGTTTACAATGTACCTTTTCTACTAAAATAGATATACTTTATGGGATATTCTTATGTTAGGGGAATAAGCAGTACTTAGGAACACGGATTATGCAAGAAAAGCGGCAGGACAACTCCTGCCGCTTTTTCCTTTTATCTTATTCTCTTCCGAGGCTTTGACAGATCTTAAGACTGTTGCATATACTGTGCGCGCAGTTTCTGCGCCGCATCATAGATATCCATATGGACTCTCTGGAAAGCAGCCACGACCTGCGGATCGAACTGTACGCCGGCGCCCTGCGTGATGATGTTGTAGGCCTGCTCATGCGACATCGCCTGTTTGTAACTTCGTTCGGATACCAGCGCGTCATACACATCCGCAACCGCTAGGATCCTTGCAAGGATCGGGATATTGGCGCCCTGCAGTCCGTCCGGATATCCTCTTCCGTCAAACCGTTCGTGATGGGATCTGGCCATCTGATAGGTGTAGGTGATGAATTTGGAACCGGGCAAAAGGTAGGAATACTTCTGAATCGCATTGGCTGCGTAGACCGTGTGATTTTTCATCTGGGTGAATTCTTCATCCGTGTATTTACCCGTCTTTTGCAGAACGGCATCCGGCACACCGATCTTACCCATATCGTGCAGCTGTGCGGACAGCATGATCAGTTCGTAGTCGTCTGTGGAGATCCCGTAGTTTAATCCGGACATCAGCATTTCCTTCAGGATGATGCCCATGTATCTGGAAACGGATACGGAATGGATCCCCGTAAATCCGTCTTTGCTCGCGATGAGATCTGTGATGATCCCGATGATAAAGTAGTGCAGACGGTAGGCGTTCTGCGCCTGCGCCGTTGCATTCTGCTGCAGCTGCGTATTGTACGCGCTCATGTGCTTCTTGGTTTCGAGCAGGTTGACCTGCAGTTCCACACGCTTCCTAAGGAGTTGTGCCACGATCGGCTTGCGGATAAAATCAACCGCGCCGAGTCTGTATGCTTCCAGCTCCGTTGCGTTCTCTTTATCTCCCGACAGGAACATGACCGGGATCTCTTTCATCTTCTCGTTGGTCTTCATGCGCATGATCATATCAAATCCGTTGATCCCCGGCATGGCGATATCGAGGAGCATCAGATCCGGCATGATCGTTGCTTTGGAAAGGCGTGCCAGGGCCTGTTTGGAATTGTTCATGACAGTGACCTGGTAATCCTTCTCAAGGGCCTTCTCAATTACGACGAGCTCGGTTTCGTTATCATTTACGACCATGATCGTATACATTTCAGTACCTCCCGGTAATCAAGATTGCCCCCAAACAGGGAAAGTGCGCTGCCAACCGTCACGTTCACGCGCCCGTCAGAGAGCGTCCGGATCCGTTCCAGATCGGCAATGGAGGAAATACCGCCGGCATATGTAACGGGAATGGGCGATTCTTTCACGATCCGCACCACATCCTCTTCGATGCCGCTCACTTTTCCTTCCACATCCACTGCATGTACCAGAAACTCATCACACCATGCGGACAAGTCACCAAGCAGCCCGGCATCCAGTTTCGCATCCGTAAACTTCTGCCAGCGGTCGGTCACGATCGTGTAACCGCCTTCTGCATCCCTCCGGCAGCTTAAGTCCAGTACGATGTGTTCCGGTCCTGCCACACTGCGCAGTTTATCGAGACGATTATAGCATATTTCTCCATTACAGAATACATATGAAGTGACAATGACATGACTGGCGCCGGCCTCAAGAAATGCGGCCGCATTCGTATCATCGATCCCGCCGCCGATCTGCAACCCGCCGGGGTATGCTTTCAGAGCCGAAAAAGCAGCTGCCTTATCCGCTTCATATTCCGGTGTTCCCTTGCGGTTGAGCATGATCACATGTCCGCCCCGTAAGCCGTCCGCTTTGTACAATTCAGCGTAGTATGCGGCATCATGCGCGGCCACGAAGTTCTCCGTTGCTGCTGCCTTGTCATTCAGCGTAGACCCCACGATCTGCTTTACCTGCCCGTCGTGAATGTCGATACATGGCCTGAATTCTGTTTTTGTACGGGATACTCCACTACCGGATGTCCGGTTTTCCTGATATGCCATCTGCGTTCTCTCCTACCTGCATTATATGCCGTTCATCCGTGAAATCCAAGAACTATCTAAACGATATCCCGACAGATGTGCAAAAAAAGGTACCGCACAGACTGCGCGGTACCTTACAGGACCATCTTCTTTTTTCGGGAATGTCCCGTTGATCGGGATTCAGACTTTAACAAACTTGCCGCAGATTGCACAGATGTCTCTTCCGCCGCTGAATTCAGTGTACGGAACCATCTTTTTGCAGTTACCGCACCATGTGGTCCTGTGCAACTCCGGATCTAAGGGATCCACGTTGCTTTGATTTTCACTTGTTCCACCATTTACTGCATTCAGTTCTTCATCATTGATCATATTTTTCTCCATCATCTTTGCATTCTCCTTTACTGGGTTTGGGCTCATCCGCCATCTGTTTCTTTATACGAAGCAAAATCCTAAAAGGACAATTTACACCACATCCGACATATCATAAAGCCCTGCTGCCTTTCCGGCAAGGTACTTTGCAGCCGCGATCGCTCCTTTGGCAAAAACAGCTCTGCTGTAGGCTCTGTGCGAGAAAGTGATCACTTCGTCTTCTCCGGCAAAGATCACATCATGGTCGCCGACGATCGTACCGCCGCGCACCGCGCTGATGCCAAGTTCCTTCGCGCCTCTCTTCTGCCTGACGTTGCTTCTGTCATAGACGTATTCATAAGGTTCGTCCGCCGCTTCGTTGATCGCATCGGCAAGCGCCAGTGCCGTACCCGAAGGTGCATCGAGTTTCATGCGATGATGCTTTTCAACGATCTCCACGTCAAAACCCGCAGGCCCCAGTGTCTTTACCGCATCCTGTAAAAGTTTCATCAGCAGGTTCACGCCAAGCGACATATTGGCGGAGCGAAGGATCGCGATCTTCTTACTCGTTTCATTGAGATGTGCGATCTGTTCCTCGCTTAATCCCGTCGTGCACACCACCACGGGAAGGTTTCTCGCCGCGCATGTGTCAAGCAATTGGCCGATCGCCGCTGCTGCGCCGAAATCGACCACCACGTCCGCTTCAACGTTGCAGTCCGTGATCGAATCAAAAACCGGATAATCATTCTGTACCGATTGATTGATATCGACACCGGCAACGATCGTGATATCAGGATCGTCTTTGACCAGGTTTGAGATCATCTGTCCCATACGGCCGTTGCAGCCGTGCATGATCATTTTCGTCATGGTTTCCTCCACATCTTATATCCCGGACAGGTACCGGGATCCGTCATTTGCACGCAGATCACAGGCAACCGTATTTTTCCATCTCTGCTTTCAGAACCGCCGCATGCGCATCCTCCATACGGGTAAGCGGGCGCCTGAGTACGCCGCGGTCTCTCTTCTGGAATTCCAGTGCCCTCTTTACCGGGATCGGGTTGACCTCACTGAAGAGTGCATCGATCAGGCTGATCGCTTCCAGCTGTAATCCTGCTGCCTTCTTCACATCGTTATCAAGCATTGCCTGACAGATGTTGTGCGTCTTTAGCGGCGCGATATTGGAAAGGACGGAAATAACACCGATGCCGCCAAGAGACATGATCGGAACCGTCTGGTTATCATCTCCGGAATATAAGTCAACACAGCCGTCCGCCAGTTCTAAGATCTTGGCAACCTGGGAAATGTTGCCGGATGCTTCTTTGACGCCGACAATGTTGGGAACGTTCTTACACAGATGCACGATCGTTTCCGGCAGGATGTTGATGCCGGTCCTGCCCGCAATGTTGTAGAGCAGCATCGGGATCTTGACAGACTCTGCAACCATCGTGAAGTGCTCGATCAGTCCCTGCTGGGTGGCTTTGTTATAGTAAGGGGAAACGACCAGGATCGCATCCGCACCGGATTTCTCCGCTTCCTGCGACAGATAGATCGCTGTCTCCGTGCAGTTACTGCCTGTACCCGCAACCACCGGCAGCCGCTTGTTGACTTTCTCGCAGCAATACCGGATCACTTCCAGATGCTCTTCATGACTTAAGCAGCTGGATTCTCCCGTGGATCCGCATACGATGATCGCATCTGTTCCACCTGCGATCTGATACTCGATCTGTTCACCGAACAGATCGTAATCCACCTCACCGTTTTCTTTAAAAGGTGTTGTGATCGCAACACCTGCTCCTGTGAAAACCGCCATTTTTTCTACTCCTCCTTCTTACGAAAAAACCTGTTTCTGCCAGCCGTAAAAAAAGCCGGACACAGACGGACCGGCTCAAAATACAATTCTCATTGCGTTTCGATAGCTCTCCATCCGTTACATAACCGATGACAGTCATATATCTCTTAAATATATGCCCAAGCGCAGGACGCCACTCCTGCCTCTTTCGGCGCCATCTCCTTTCACAGCACTTCTCCTGCCCGGGCGGGCATCTATCCTGCTACTCTTATCAGGCGCGACCTCTATCCTCAAAACGTATCATAGCAGATTCACTTCCCATCGTCAACCGAACGGTCAGCAGTTTCTTATTTCTTGAACGATGCACGCTTCCTGAGTGTCGGATCGAGGATCTTCTTACGGATCCGGAGTGTCTCCGGCGTGATCTCCAGCAGTTCGTCGGTATCGATGAATTCAAGTGCCTGCTCCAAGGACAGGATCTTCGGCGGCGTTAAGCGCAGCGCTTCGTCCGAGCCGGATGCACGTGTATTGGTCAGATGTTTGGTCTTGCAGACATTGATCTCCACATCCTCCGGCTTTCCGTTCTGGCCGATGATCATGCCGGAATAGACTTTTTCGCCGGGGCCGATAAAGAGCGTCCCCCTCTCTTGTGCGTTAAACAGGCCGTAGGTGACGGATTCCCCGCTCTCAAAGGCGATCAGGCTGCCCTGTTTTCTGTATTGTATATCGCCTTTATAAGGTGCATATTCGTCAAAGATCGTGTTGATGATCCCGTTTCCTTTTGTATCCGTCATGAATTCGCCGCGGTATCCGATCAGGCCTCTTGAGGGAATGGAAAACTCAAGCCGCACGTAGCCGCCGGTGATCGGCGTCATGTTCTGCAGTTCGCCTTTGCGCTGGCCGAGTTTTTCAATGACGGTGCCCGAAAACTCTTCCGGCACATCCACATAGGCCAGTTCCATCGGCTCGGTCTTACGCCCCTTTGAATCCGTGCGGTACAATACTTCCGCTTTGCTGACCGCGAATTCATATCCCTCCCTGCGCATGTTCTCGATCAGGACAGACAGATGCAGTTCGCCCCTGCCGGAAACCTTGAAGCACTCTGTCGAATCGGTCTCTTCCACGCGCAGACTGACGTCCGTATTCAGTTCCTTAAACAGCCTGTCCCTTAAGTGACGGCTCGTTACATACTTTCCTTCCTGTCCCGCAAGAGGCGAATCGTTGACCATGAACTGCATGGCAATGGTCGGCTCCGAGATCTTCTGGAATGGGATCGGTCTGATATCTTCCGGTGAACAGAGCGTATCCCCGATGTGGATATCCGAAATACCCGAGATCGCAACGATCGCTCCGATCCCCGCCTCCTTGACATTGACTTTCTGCAGCCCGTCATATTCATAAAGCGCCGAGATCTTGACTTTCTTCTGCTTATCCGGTTCGTGCGCATTAACGATGACGACTTCCTGATTGACTTTGACCGAACCGTTTTCGATCTTGCCGACGCCGATACGCCCGACATACTCATTGTAATCGATCGTGGAGATCAGCACCTGCGTGCCTGCATCCGGGTCTCCCTCCGGCGCGGGGATAAAGTTTAAGATCGATTCAAACAGCGGTTCCATGGTCGGCGTGATGTTTTTATAGTCAAGTCCCGACTGTCCGGTCTTGGCTGACGCAAAGATGAACGGGCAGTCAAGCTGTTTGTCGGATGCATCCAGATCCATGAAAAGTTCGAGCACCTCGTCCACGACGTCCACGCATCTGGCTTCCGGCCGGTCCACTTTGTTCACGCATACGATCACGGGCAGTTTCAGGGCCATCGCCTTCTTCAGGACGAATTTGGTCTGCGGCATCACACCCTCGAATGCGTCCACGACCAGGATCGCGCCGTCCACCATCTTCAGCACGCGCTCCACTTCGCCGCCGAAATCCGCATGTCCCGGTGTATCCACGATATTGATCTTTGTTCCCTTATACGTTACCGCGGTATTCTTGGACAGAATGGTAATGCCGCGTTCTCTCTCGATATCGTTCGAATCCATAACGCGCTCCGCGACTTCCTGGTTCTCACGGAACACGCCGCTCTGCTTCAGCAGTTCATCCACAAGCGTTGTCTTTCCATGATCGACATGTGCGATGATCGCGATATTTCTGATGTCTTCTCTCTTCTGTTTCATTTCGTTCCTCAATCTTCAAAATATGACTTCAGTCTGTTTCCATCTGTCCAATATAGCATATTTCCCTGATAATGCAAATCTGTAACGGTCTGTCCGCTTAGCGGACCTCCTGCAGGTACACCACAGAGCGCGGCGGAACGGTGAGCGTGTCTCCTTTGATCTTTGCATTCCGCCCGGATACGCTGACTGTCTCAAGGATCGAAAGTCCCCCCGAGGTTGCAAGATCAGAGAGAGCATACTGCAGCTGATCTTCCCCCGTATTGAATACAATAAAGACCCCGCTGCCCTGCCAGTCGCGGTAAATTGCCTCCGGAACGCCCGGTACAGCCGCCGATCTGCCTCTTGCGATCTGCGGGACCCGGTTCCGAAGGGATAAGGACTTCCGGTAAAATTGATAAAGCGAGTCCTTATCTTTCACCTGTTTGTCTGCAGGCTCGCAGGTCTGCAACACCGCGTCGGCATCTTCCGGTCCATAGCATACGAAAGATCCCGCTTTGATTGCTCCATCTCCGGACGTCCCCTGCAGCCTGTTACCAAGTCCGTCCTTTGTCCAGGGCATCGGCAGGCGCTTGTTCTCGTCCTTTGTGCCTTTGGAAACCATGCCGAGTTCCTCCCCGTAATAGAGGAACGGATTTCCGTTCATGCCAAGCAAAAGCGCCGAGGCCATCTTCATGTCTTCCGCGTTCGAATTCAGCGCATTTGCCACCCTGCCCATATCGTGATTTGTCAGGAACGGCGCATTGACGGCATCCGGGTTTGCCGCATATCTTTTATCTTCCGCATCGAGCAGGGCCTGCACGAACTGCGCACCGCTCATTTTTCCCTTTGCAGCCTTAAGGAGCGTTCCTTCCGCGCCTGCCATCGGGAAATCAAACAGGCTCGGCGCTCCGTTTACATAATATTCCAAAATTGTCTGTTCAGACGCCCATACTTCTGAAACTATGTAAAAATCAGGGTCCTTTTCTCTGCAGTGATCATATAGTTTACATAACACATCCACATTCTGCTCTGTGTCATTTTCACTGTAATGCATCAGCGCATCCATCCGGAACCCGTCCACACCGTGCTCCTGCCAGAAATCCGCAACTTGGATAAGTTCCGTCAGTACCGCTTCAGAAGAAAGGTTCAGGTCCGGCATTCTCTCCCAGAAGCCGCCCTCGTAATAGTATTCTGTTCCGGCCAGCGGATACCAGGTGGCGTCTTTCCTCTCCGTTGAAAAGTGATAATAGTCAACGTAGGGACATTCAGCGGGATCGGGTGATTTTGACGCGGGAAGATCCTGTAAATAAGCCTTAGCCGCAAGGAACCACGGATGTTCCACGGATGTGTGATTGATCACAAGATCGATGATCACGGAGATCTGCCGCGCGTGCGCGGCTGCAAGCAGGTCGTCGAAATCCGCAAGCGTTCCGTACGCGGGATCGATGTTCTCGTAATCCGTGATGTCGTATTTATGATAGGTCGGGGATGGCTGGATGGGCATAAGCCAGATGCCGTTACAGCCGAGGTTTTCAATATGATCCAGTTTTTGCGTCACACCTGCCAGGTCCCCGATGCCGTCTCCGTTGCTGTCCGCAAACGAGTAGACAAAGACCTCATAGTAGTTGCGGTATTTATCCTGCACGGCTACAGAAACAGAGCCGCCCGGATCGGCGGCCCCGCAAGCTGTCAAAAACAGCGATAAACAGATTGTGATCAGAATACTTTTTTTCATAGTGTTTTCAGCCTTTTACGGCACCGCCCGTAACGCCTTCCACGTAGTACTTCTGCAGGCACATGAACAGGACCGTGACCGGGATCGCAACGAGTATGCCGCCCGCGCAGAACCTGGTGAAATAGCCCTGGTAGTCGTTCGTCCATACCCATCTCGTCATGGCCACCGCGACGTTGAAACTTTCATCATGCCCGAAGGCCACATAGGAAGCAAACACATAATCGCACCATGGTGCCATGAACGCAACGAGCGCCGTGTAAATGATGATCGGCTTGCTCATCGGGATCGTGATCGTAAAGAAGACGCGCGCTCTGGTCGCACCGTCGATCCTGGCGGCTTCATCCAAAGCCTTTGGCAGGGTATCAAAATAGCCTTTGCAGACATAATAACCCATACCGGAACTTGCGACTCCCACAAGGATCAGTCCGGGTACGGCACCTGCCTGCGTGAGGCCGAACTGCTTGAGCAGGAAATACAGACAGATCATCGTCAGGAATCCCGGGAACATGCCGAGCACCAGCCAGAAACGCATCAGCAGCGTTCTGCCGGCAAAGCGCATTCTCGAAAGTGCGTAACTGACGCAAAGTACAATGATCGTCTGGAAAAGAGCAACGAACACGGCAATGATGATCGTGTTCAGATACCACCTTAGGAAGTTGGTCTGGCCGCTGAACAGGAAGCGGTAATTATCCAGTGAAAAATGCTTCGGGATCAGATAGTCGACCATCCCGCCGTATTCGACTTTGGGATCGTAACTTCTGAAACTCTGGAGGGCAAGGCCCGCAAAAGGAAACAGCCACACGATACTGATCAGGACAAGCACGATATAGGTGATGATATCGCCTGCGATTTTCTTTTTCTTCATTGGAAGCCCTCCTCATCTTTTACGGACGGAAGCAGGTTGTATACGGAAAGCATGATCACTGCCGTAACGACGAAGACCATGATACCGATGACCGCAGCCATCCTGTAGTTCGTATTGTTGACCGTCATCTTGTAAAGCCATGTCACGAGAAGGTCCGTGCTGCCTGCTTTTTCCGCAAGCCGCATACTCTGCGGCTGTCCCTGCGTCAGCAGGTAGATGACATTGAAGTTGTTCAGGTTGTTGATGAACTGTGTCAGAAGGAACGGCCCGGTCACAAACAGCATATAAGGCAGTGTGATCTTGCGGAACATCTGCCAGCCGTTGGCACCGTCGATCCTCGCGCTTTCATAGAGGTCTTCCGGAATGTTCATGAGGAGGCCTGTCGCGATCAGCATCATGTAGGGAATACCGATCCAGATATTTACAACGATGATGGTGATGCGTGCGAGCATCGGATTGACCCAGAACGGGATCGGGGATGAGATCCAGCCCCACTTCATCAGATATCCGTTGATCAGTCCGTCATTTGCGAACATTTTCATGACATACAGCAGGGATACAAACTGCGGTACCGCTATGGTAAGAACGAGCAGCGTGCGCCAGAGTTTTTTACATTTGATCCCTTTTTTATTGATCAGGATCGCAACCGCCATGCCAAGGAAATAATCCAGAAATGTTGCAAAGAACGCCCAGACGATCGTCCATGCGAGTACCTGGAGGAAAGTGCTGCCCATTCCCGAAGAACCGAAGGAAAACAGCCGTCTGAAATTTTCCAGTCCCACCCAGGTGAACAGGTTGGTCGGTGCCTGGTGATTGTAGTCATAGTTCGTGAACGCGACACAGATCATAAATGCGATCGGCAATACCGTGAACAGGAATATGCCTGTCACCGGAAGCGCTAAGAGCGTTTTGTCGAAGTGTTTGTCAAAGAGGGACGCAAAAGTCTCCGCGTTGCCGGGCAGTTTCTTGCCGGCGCGCAGCAGTTCTTCCGAATCATGATTGTCTTTGACATTGAGATACCAGACGACGAGAAACGCCAGAATGATAAAGATCGACAGAATACCGAACAACAGGATCAGAAAACTGTTGTCACCGTAAGTCGTTGTACGGCCCACCTTCTGCGTGACCTGTGTGCCGAGTGTTGACAGTTTGGAAAAATAGCGGATACCGAATCCCGCCATGTAGACGAAGAATGCCACTTCCGAAAGCAGGAAAACAACACCCTTCAGGATCTGCCCCCGCAGGAGCTGACCGAACCCCAGAATAAAGTAAGAAATACGGGTCCTGAAATCACCGGTCGCAAAGGTTGTGCCGATCGTCTTCAGGACTTTCCTGATACCCTCCATACATACCTCCATCCCTTTTTTCATCCATGAAGATCATGGTCAGAAAAGTCCGGCAGAGAAATCTCTCTACCGGACTTTATTATATCACATTCTGATGATCCTGCGCATGAAATCTACTGTGCGTAGCCGATGCAGGTATCCTGGAAGGACTGCAGTGCTGCCATCAGATCGTCATCGCTTGAGGATCCGGACAGTTCAGCGTTTCTGATACTGTCGCCAAGGGATGTTGCCAGTGCCCAGTAATCGCCGGGGTACTGTCCCTGCGGGATCGTGTATGCAAGCTGCTCGCCGAGTGCTGCAAGAGCCTCGTCAGCCTTTACGTCTGCGGAACCCTGTGCCTGCAGATTGGAAGGACCCCAACCTACTTCGTTGTATCTCTTCAGCTGTACATCACCGCTTGCAAGGTAAGCTGCGATCGCATCACATACAGCCAGTTTCTTCTCATCTTCCTGCGGCTTTACGCCCAGAAGCTTGAATCCGCCAAAACCGCTCATCTGATAGGTCTTGCCGTCAGCACCTGTGAAAGAAGGAAGCTTCGCGCATGCGTAATTGTCGCCGAACAGTTCCTTCACTGTGGAGGAATCCCAGGTACCGTCAACGATCGCTGCACAGTTGGTCGCTTCGCCTGCTGCCGAACCGTTCTGGAATGCAGGAGACGCATTCAGTTCGATGATCTCCTTTAAGGCAACAAGGCCTTCCGGAGAAGCATAGGTTACGTTTGCCTTTGTAAAGTTACCCTGATCGTCCGTCTCATAGGAAAGATCGCAGCCGGTAGCGAAGAAGAACGCTGTCTGATACCAGCCGGAGTTGATCTCCATGTAGAAGTTCTTGCCTGCTGCCTCGCAGTCTGCAAGGATCGCTTCCAGACTTGTGGGATCCGTTACAACACTCTTATCATAGTATAAGAAGTAGCCGTTATCGGATGTCAGAGGATAAGCGTAAAGTGTTCCGCCAACGGTAGCTGCAGCGACAGAGCCTGCATCGTTCTCGGATTTCACGGTTGCCTCGTTCTCCGGTGCAACAACTTCCAGCGCACCTGCGGAAACGAGTCTTGCGATCTGGTCCTGTGCAAATGCATAGATATCAGCACCGCCCTGTACGTCCGTGATCATGTTGCCTGCTGCATCGCCTTCGCCGACAGGTTCAACCGTAACCGTGTATCCGGCGTAATCCGGATTGGCTGCCATAAAATCTGCTACCTGCTGATTGGTAAAATCAACTACCGCATCGGCAACCCAGATCTTGACTTCACCTGTGCCGTACTTGTTGCCGCAGCCTGTCAGTGAGAACACCATTGCTACGACAAGAAGGATTGCAAAAAGTTTCTTTTTCATAAATTTATAACCTCCCTTTTGAAGTGTAATTCCAAGTACATATTTTATTGCTTTTTATTGATTTTGTCAATATTGGTATCGTTTCCGGAAATATGCGCAAAACACCCCGCAAAGGGGGTGCTGTCATGCATTTTCAGTATGTGACGGTTCCTACCCCATGGAAAGAAAATGGGTAGCCACCTGGAAATAAATGATCAGGGACAGGGCATCCACGATCGTGGTAATGAAAGGCGAAGCCATGACCGCCGGGTCAAAACCGATCTTCTGCGCGAGCATCGGCAGTGTACAGCCGACCAGTTTCGCAAACAGTACGGCGATCACCAGCGTAACGCATACGACCAGTGCGACCGGCACGGATACGCGCTCGATCAGCATCATCTTGACAAAATTCGCAACTGCCAGCGTCAGACCGCATAACAGTGCAACTCTGGATTCTTTCCACATGATCCGGAAAATATCCTTGAAATCGATCTCATTTAACGACAGACCACGGATGATCGTAACACTGGCCTGTCCGCCGGCGTTACCGCCCGTATCCATCAGCATCGGGATAAAGGATGTCAGTACCACATAGGTGCTCAGCGCATCCTCGTAATGCGTAATGATCCCGCCCGTCACCGTTGCCGAGATCATCAGCAGTAACAGCCAGGGGATCCTCTTTTTCCATGTTTCGAAAATGCCCATCTTCATGTACGGCTTATCCGTCGGCAGGATAGCTGCCATTTTTTCGATATCCTCCGTAGCTTCTTCCTGCAGGATATCGACAACGTCATCGATGGTGATGATGCCGACCAGCCGGTCCTCATTGTCCACAACGGGCATCGTTGTAAAGTCGTATTTCGAGAACATCATCGCAACTTCTTCCTGGTCCATCATCGTGTTACAGGAAATGATGTTGTCATTCATGATGTCTTTGATGATATCGTCTTCGTTATGCAGCAGCAGATATCTGAGCGCCACGGTTCCGATCAAATGTCTCTCCTTGTCAAGGACATAGCAGATATTGATCGTTTCCTTATCCACACCCGTCTTACGGATCCGCTCGATCGCCTGCGCCACGGTCAGATTCTCTTTCAGGTCAACGAACTCGACCGTCATGATCGATCCCGCAGAATCCTCCGGATAGCGCAGCAGATGGTTGATATCACGCCTTGTCTCCGCATTTGCGTTGGCAAGAAGTTTCTTGACTACGCTCGCGGGCATCTCTTCCATCAGGTCCGTCGCATCATCGGCCATCAGGTTATTGATGATGTTGGCTGCTTCCCGGTCGGTCAGGGATGTGATGATCATCTGCTCCGTCTCGATCGGCAGATAAGCGAACACGTCCGCCGCCATGGTCTTTGGCAGGATCCTGAAGATCTTGATCAGTTCCTCTCTCGGCAGTTCCTCAAAGATCGCCGCGATATCGGCCTCATTCCATTCCGCCAGTTCCTGTCTGAGGCGCGAATACTGTTTCTGCTCGATCAGTTCGAGTATTTCTTTCATTTTTACTTCCTGCATATCGCACCTCCTGCCTGTGATATTTCATCTATCTCCTGATTCTCGTGTTTTCACTTTTTTCACCCCGGCAGAACATTTCTCCTCCTCAGGGTGAATTTCTTTTCTCCGCTTTTTTCAATTTTTCACCCCGGCAGGTCATTTCTTCTCCTCAGGGTGAATTTCTTTTCTCCGCTTTTTTCAATTTTTCACCCCGGCAGGTCATTTCTCCTCCTCAGGGTGAATTTCTTTTCTCCGCTTTTTT
>JAFZQU010000045.1 GCA_017620255.1 Lachnospiraceae bacterium | reverse complement strand
CGAGATCATCCATACAGAACATCTGGATCTGTTCTCTTTTCTTGTCGGTATTCTGTGTCATCATAACCCCAAACCCCTCACTGAAATGATACAATAATTATACCACAAAGCCATCGGAAAATCCAGTATTTATGCGGGTTTGAGCAGATTTTGACAAAGAAAAATCAGGGGCGGTGCCCCTGACTTTGTCTACAGTCTGAAGACTCCCTTTTCAGGGAGTCTTTTTGTTTCAGTAAATGAACGGCTGTTTACAGCTTGAATAATGTGCTCATCAGTCCTCTGCCAAGGGATGCGCCGAGGTTACCGCCAAGACGTTTTCCGAACGTGCCGCCGACAGATTTGCCGAAGGTATTTCCGAGTTCCCTGCCGATCGTGCCGGCTGCGGAACTTGCAACGGATTTCGTTGCGGACTTGATCGCTCTGCTCTTCTCCTGCGCCTTCCTGGCCTCTGCTTTTTCAGCAGCCAGACGTTCTTTCTCTTCTGCCTTTTCTGCAGCGATCCGCTCCTTCTCGGCAGCCTTCTCTGCAGCGATCCGCTCTTTCTCAGCAGCTTTCTCTGCAGCGATCCGCTCTTTCTCGGCTGCTTTCTCTTCCGCGATCCGTTCTTTCTCTTCTGCCTTTTCAGCTGCCAGGCGTTCCTTCTCAGCTGCTCTCTCCGCTTCTGCGCGCTCACGCTCTTCCGCATGCTGGCGCTCCATGGCTTCTCTTTCCTTCGCAGCAGTCTCTTCCAGTTCGGAATAATATGCCGTCAGGCGTTCATATGCAGACTCGTTGTCCACATAGTAATCGTATTTGCCAAAGAGAGGTGACGCATTGATCTTTTCCGAACGTGTTCCGTCATCCAGCGCCCCCATCTGGCTGGCCGGCGGCAGGATGCGTACGCGTTCTACCATAGTAGGTACACCGTCTTCACCCAGTACGGAAACCAATGCTTCACCGGTTCCCAGTTCGCCAAGTGCCGTATATGTGTCAAATGCAGGATTCTCCCTGAAGCCGCCGGCAACGGCACGCATTGCCTTCTGTTCGTTCGGTGTGTAGGCATGCAGGGCATGCTGTACTTTGTTACCAAGTTGTGCAAGCACACCATCCGGGATATCACGCGGATTCTGCGTAATGAAATAGATGCCGACACCTTTGGAACGGATCAGTTTCACAACCTGCTCGATCTTTTCAAGCAGCACGCGCGGCGCGTTGTCAAAGAGCATATGTGCTTCATCAAAGAAGAATACCATACGCGGCTTTTCAAGATCGCCGGCTTCCGGAAGGGTCTCATAGAGCTCCGAGATCATCCACAGCAGGAACATGGAATAGGTCTTCGGATTCTGCATCAGTCTCTCGCAGGCAAGCACCTGGATGAAACCTTTGCCGTTGTTGTCTGTTGCAAGCCAGTCCTTGATATTCAGAGCCGGCTCTGCAAAGAACTGCTCTCCGCCGTTGGATTCAAGTGCCACAACGGCACGGATGATCGCCGCGATGGATGTGGGCGGCAGATTACCGTATTCCATGCTGTACTCTTTGCTGTTGTCGCTGACATACTGCAGCATCTTCTTTAAGTCTTTGGTATCGATCAGCAGCAGTTCATTGTCGTCTGCGATCTTGAAGACCACATTCAGGATGTCTGTCTGCACATCGTTTAATCCCATGATCCTTGCAAGCAGGAGCGGTCCCATCTCGGAAATGGTCGTACGCAGCTGAATACCCTTCTCACCGTATACGTCCCAATAGTTGGTCGGATAGGAGGTAAAATCAAACCCCGCTTCCGCCAGTCCGAAATACTCCATCCTTTGGATCATGTCTTCACTGCTCTGTCCCGGTCTGCACATGCCGGCCAGATCACCCTTGGCATCAGCAAGAAATACCGGTACACCCGCATCGGAAAAAGACTCCGCCATGACTTTCAGCGTGATCGTCTTACCGGTACCTGTTGCACCCGCGATCAGGCCGTGTCTGTTGGCCATATTCGGGTAAATGTACACGTTCTTATCATCGTTTTTACCGATCCATATCTTACCTTCACTATACATAGACAAGTTCCTCCCTGCTTTTTGTTACTACTCTTTTATCAGTATATCATCCGACGCATGCAGGGGCAATCGAAATCTTGATCGACTTTTGCATGGATGAAAATACATAAAAGCAGTTGTACTCAACCGCTATAATCCGTTACAATACCCGTATAGACATGAAGCGTTTTCTTATGGGATAGTTGATGTATCATGGGGGCACAGATATGAGTAAGAAAAAAACGATCCGCGTTGGATGCATGTTTTGGAATTATCTGGCAAACAGAACACAGCAGCTGGTAAAGGAACTCTGGGAGATCTTTGAGGAGAGCGGGTTCACCGCAAAGTTCTATCTGGGAACGGAAAATCACTTCTTTGCGCATGAAGCGCTGGCAGAAAGCAGCAAGTACGACTATCAGTACTCTGCGCTGTCTGCATACAGCCGTTATGATGATTTTGACCTTCTGATCGTATCCAGCGGCACCCTGACGATCAGCCGCAGCCAGAAAGAGGCTGACCGGGTACTGTCCATGCTCCCCAAGGTACCCACAATCTTTATAGAAGATGTCCGGGAAGAAGAATACGGCAGATGCCTGATCCTTGACAATGCAGGCGGAATCCGGGACTGCACGGAACATCTGATCAATGTACACCATTGCAAACGGATCGGCTTCATCTGCGGTCCCAAAGAAAGCGTCAGTGCAAACGAGCGCAAACAGTCTTTCTATGATACGATGGCCGCGCACGGGCTTTCCGTAGATCCTGCCGATGTCATCGAGGAAGGCAACTTTGCCGAGGGAATCGACAATCTTGTGGAGCCGCTTTTTGCCGGAGGAAACCCTCCGGAAGCAATCGTGTCGGCCAACGATGAGATGGCGCTTGCCGTATATCGTGTCGCGAAAAAGTACGGGTATACGATCGGAAAAGATATCCTGATCACGGGATTTGACGACATCAGTCTCGCTGCGTATCTGGATCCTCCACTCACCACATCCAGACAAGATTTCCGGAAAATGGCAAAACAGATCGTTTCGATCGGAATAGATATGCTGAGCGGCATCATGCCTGAATCCTGCGTCTATCATACAGATCTGATCATCCGCGGCTCATGCGGCTGTGAGATGACCCCGGACAGTACCGAGCAGAAGAACGAGGAAGCATACGACCAGCTGGTAAACAGTTTTGTAAACCTCCAGAACATGCGCTCCCGTCTCCTCAGCGGTGCCAACTTGAACCGTGTCATGCTGAATGTGGAAGACCGGGAAGCCTTCCGCTCCATGCTTGCCTCCATGATGGAGATCGAAAACCTTCCGGGCGGACGAATCCTCCTGCTTGATCCCAAACTGTCCCTGACAAAGGACGACCCCTTTGAGCTGCCGGAGTCGGTTTATGTATCTTCCCTGTGCAGGAACGGGGTCAGCACCCTCTATCCCGGGGATCGGATGCCGGCGCTCCATCCGGACGAGAAACGGCATGATCTGGATATGCCGGACGGATGCAGTGTTGCTTTCCTGCTTTATTTTGAAAAATATCAGTACGGAATTCTGGAACTGCAGATCGGTTACCAGGAAATTGAACACTACTACATGCAGGCTCTGGAGATCGGACTCGGATTCAGATATCACGAACTGGTGGAAGCGGAAAAAGCGGCCCGGGATGAACTCGAAGTGAAAAACAAAAAGCTCGACTTTGCGGCCTACCACGATTCACTGACCGGCGTATGGAATCATAGCGGATTCCTGATGCAGGAAAGAGCCGTGATCCGGGAACATGTCGGTGAAAAGGTTGCCATTTTAATGGCAGATCTTGATCATCTGAAACAGATCAACGACAATTACGGTCATTCGGAAGGTGACCGCGCGATCCGCCTGACATCGCATGCGCTTGGCGAAGTGCTCACAAACTTCAATCCCGTGATAGGGCGGACCGGTGGCGACGAGTTCTCTGCGATCTTCCCCGTGCCGGATGATTTTGACGCCAATGAATGCGTGGAAGCGATCCATAAATACTGTGAACGCTTCAATGAGACTTCCGACCTGCCCTATTATCTCGGGATCTCGGTTGGCTGTCTGAAGGCCGAGGCACAGGTTGAAAAGAAACTGCGGGAACTGTTCTCAGAAGCAGACGTTCTGCTGTATGCCGATAAGAAGAGGCGGCGGATGGTGGTAACAAAAGACGGAAATCACGGCTGATCCGGCCGGCATTTTCCGTTTTAGGAAATAAACCCTTGCATTTATGCAACACTTCATATAGAATGTATGAGTACGGCTCGTTGGTCAAGCGGTTAAGACGCCGCCCTCTCACGGCGGAAACAGCGGTTCGATTCCGCTACGAGCTGCGCCGTGAAACACCCATGAACACTGCGTTTGTGGGTGTTTTTTATGTCCCGAAAATGTGGTCCAACTGTGGTCCAGACGGCATATTTACTGCATTTCTTGAAAAAATGTCTGCAAAGCCGCATATTTACTGGCCTTTTGGGTCCTTCATCAGGGACACTGAAAAATCCGCTACTAGGTGCGCGTGAAACATTCGGAAACTAATTCAGAACATCCACAAGCACACTCTGGTGTTCCTTTCTGGCAGCCGCGATCTGGATATACTTTTCAGCCGTTTCCCGGTCCTTCCATCCAAACGCCATCTGCAATGCCGGTGTGGACATGCCCTCAAGGGCGGCATTTGTCGCCGCGTACCTTCTGCAGTCGTGCGTCGTGAAGCGTTTGTTGATCCCGAGTTCCTGACAGGCCCTCCGGATGTTCATGTTCACTTCATACGTCAGTATGTAATTGTCATTCTTGCCCAGGAATACAAAGTCATCGCGAAAGCCATAATTCTTGTTTTTGATCCTAATAAGGATATCATGGGCTCTCGGTGAGATCGGTACGAAATGCGTGCCCTCATCGTCATGGTTCTTTGTGAAGTCACGGTAGTACCCTTCGTGATCGACCATGTGACTGACACAGATG
>JAFZQU010000044.1 GCA_017620255.1 Lachnospiraceae bacterium | reverse complement strand
TTGTACGTTTAAAAGTGGAGCATAAAGAAATGTCTCGCTCGGAGACGACGTTCTTTGAAAATGAACGGACGCTTAGGAAGCAATATCTGAAGCACTTGGATAAAAAGGAACTGAGATGAGAGAATTTTGACAAATTTTGACAATGACGAAACAGCACCCTCTAAAAACGTTGATTTTACGGCATTTTTAAAACCTTATTGCATTCGAATCCCTCCGTCTGCGTATAAAAGAAGGATGCCAAAAGGCATCCTTTTCCTGTCTGGTGCATTCTGCAATATATTTTATAGGGTGAAATATCTCTGTGACGATCCCTGTGATATAATCCCAACAGACAAATGCAGCTTCACACAGTATGGAGACAACTATGCCGATGATAGAAATGAATAATAGATGGGCTGACATATGAATTTGGAACATGTTCGTGGTATAATACTACCATCCTGCAATCATCATTCTTTCTGCACGGAGGAAACCGGATGTCACTCATGATCGCTTCAGCAGAGATATTCAGTATTTTCTTTTTGCTGATCATTATAGGAAGCCTTTGTTCAAATTCGGAACAAAGATCAAAAAGTCACAGTCTTTTCTTTGCCTTTGTATTGTCTACAATGCTTGGCCTTCTTTTTGATGCCTGCAGTTATATCTCGGACGAGCTGAACCCGCACGCGGCTTTTCTGTATTTGATCAATATATTGGCGTTTTCCACGATCAACATCTGTATTGTTTTGTTTTCCTTCTATATGATCTCGATCGTCCGCCAGACAAAGTATGTTTCATACAGATCCGTATATCCCATTATTGCGCTCTCGGTTTTGAATATCATATGTATCGTGGCAGGAGCCATCAACGGTAAGTTTTTTTCCGTAACAGACGGGCATCTCGTATATGGACCCTGGGACACTTATATAACACTTATGCCGGCGCTTAGCGTGATCGTCCTTCTGGTTGTTTTACTCATGAATATAAAGAACCTCGGAAAAAGAAATACGCTGGCACTTGGTACATTTGTTGCTTTCCCGTTGAATTCGATGATCATTGCCCTTTTCCATCCAGATCTGGAACTGGCCTATCTGGCTGCCGCTTTATCCTGTGCCGTGATCTTCACCTTTATCCGGCGGGAAGAGATCATCGAAGCACATATCCGCGAACAGATCATGGCTAAAGTATCTGCCGTAGACACGCTGACCGGTCTTCTGAACCGCCGGGGATTTAACGAAGCGATCGCTCAGGCCTCCGGATTTGACCGTCTGGGGATCGTTTTCTGTGATCTGAACGCACTGAAATACACGAATGACACTTTGGGACATGCGGCAGGAGATGCTTACATCTGCCAGTTTGCCGACATACTGCGGCATGTATTCAAGGACCATGGAAAAATATGCAGGATCAGCGGAGACGAATTCGTGATTCTGCTGTATGATATCACACCGGAACAGTTGAACGTGCTGAAAAAATCCCTGAACCGCAAGATCAGGGAAAATAACCGGATCGCTTCCGTAGGATACGCCTATGGCGATCATGTGCCTGCCCTGGAACTGATCCATCGTGCAGAACAGGAAATGTACGATGATAAAAACCGCTATTATACGGAAACGGGACACGACAGAAGAAGATACGAAACAAAAACAGGCGCACGGGCCTGACCGCACTATTCCAAAGAACAGATCCGTTTGCGAAGCGAAAGAAGCCCCGGTGTGGAAACGGACAGTTCATCGATCCCCAGATTGATGAAGTATTCTGTAAGGGACGGATCTGCAGCAAGTTCTCCGCAGATGCCGACAGGAATCCGTGCCTCTTTGGCACTTTGAACAGTCATTTCGATCAGCCTGAGAACGGCTGTATGATGCTCATTTCGAAATCCGGACAGCTCCGGATTTTTTCTATCCATTGCAAGTGTAAATTGCGTCAGATCATTGGTTCCGATACTGAAGAAATCCACCTGTTTTGCCAATTGATCGCTGATGACCGCCGCAGCGGGCGTCTCGATCATGATCCCCACTTTCGGCTCTCCGATCTCCCGCCCTTCTGCAACCAGTTCCTTCTTAACCGTATCCATGAGATGAAAGATCCTGTCAACTTCCTCCGTGGAGGTGATCATCGGAAACATGATGCCCATTTTTCCGAAGGCGCTGGCACGATAGAGTGCACGCAGTTGCACCATAAATGCTTCCGGCCTGTCAAGTCCCAGACGGATCGCACGAAGCCCCATGGCCGGGTTCTCTTCCTCGCTTGTCTGCAGATAGTCTACCTTTTTATCTGCACCGATATCAAGCGTCCGGATGATCACATCTTTATCTTTCATCAGCGTAACTGCCGTTTTATATACAGTAAACTGTTCCTCCTCGGTGGGCGCGACCGGTCTGTTCAGGTACAGAAACTCACTGCGGAACAATCCGATGCCTTCCGCGCCGTTTGCAAGAGCTTTCCTGACGCCTGTCAGACTGCCTACATTGGCAGAAAGCCTGATCGTACGCCCGCTTTTTGTGGTAGTCTCCCTGCCGGCAAAATCCTTCAGCTCTTCCTGCTGTTTTTCATAGGAAGCCTTTTGCGCCGTCATTTTCTGTAGCTGTTCTTCTGTCGGATCGATCATGATCGTGCCGTTTAATGCGTCAACGATCGCCGTTTTTCCGTTCAGATCATCCGACAGTTCCATTTCCGTATTCACAAGCGTCGGAATGCCAAAGGATCTGGCAAGGATCGCTGTGTGGGAATCAGTAGAACCTCCGACCGTCACAAACGATAGGATCTTATCCGTATGAAGTCCGATCGTCTCGGATGGCGTCAGATCGTCCGCCAGCAGAATGACCGGTTTGGAGGAGATCTCCATTTCCTCTTTCACATGCCGGATCCTGCGGATCACACGCATGGAAACGTCCCGAAAATCAACCGCCCTGTCTTTCATATAGGGATCTTCTTCTATTGCTGCAAGATCACCCGCCATTGCTTCTCCCGCAAGGTAGACGGCATAAGCAGCATTGAAATGTTCTTCTTTGATCTTTTCCTTAACGATCTCCTCGAAATGAGGATCCGAAAGGATCATCTGATGCGCACCAAAGATCATGGATTCTTCCCTGCCGGCTTTCTGTACGGCCAGCTTTTCCATCTTCTTCAGTTGTGCGGCAGCTTCTTTTTTACCCTGCAGATATTTTTTCCACTCCGCAGATGTATCTTTTGTCTTATCCGGAAGGATCTGCAGATCGGTCTTGTGATACATGCGTATCGTTCCGATCGCGATCCCCGGCTGTACTGTATTTCCTTTTGCTGTGATCATTCTTTCTCCCTAATATGAACGGTATTCAAAGGTCCCGGAGGCCTCAGATCAGCATGTAGAGCAGGATCAGGATCAGACCCATGCCTGCAAGCGCAAGCGCAAAGGACAGAGACCTGCCGATGATCGAATAGTTTTCGGAAATCCATGTGGTCTGCATGGCAAGTTTATGCTCCGCGTTTTCTTTTCTGGGCCGGTATTCCCAAACCGTTTCGTTCAGGAAATGGATCGTGCGGTCCATATACCCGCCAACCAGATGTGAAAACGGATTGCCTTCGATCATCTCCTGCGGCAGCCGTTCTTCTTTGAAGACTGTCTTCCTGAGCACGACAACGGCAAGATCGACCAGACGGTCAAAGATCCTGCAGAAGAATACACCGATCTGTAACAGAACGGGTACTAACAGATCGACCAGTTTATCCGCTATGCGGCACACGAACGTGCAGATCGCCGGCAGGATCACCAGCAAAAGCGGTCTGTAGAAAGACTCTTCCAGGTCCAGATATTTCGGCCAGCGGTTCACATACTCACCGTCTTTCATCAGACATTTCCGCACGACCACGAAGTATAGGAAAGCACCGATCAGGATCGAATAGAAACCGCCGAGCAGATTGGTGCCCGAAAAATAAGCGATCCTCTCCGCTTCTTCGATCCGTAAAAATCCCTGTCCCAGATCCATGACCGAATCTGCGACCACATGCGGCAGCATGCCCGCAAGCGGCATAAAGACTGCAGGCAGTATTAAAACGGCCGCACTCAGCCGGTTCATATATGTATGATTTTCATCAAAGGAACGCTGTCTTCCGGCGTCCCTGTTTTCCTCAATAAAGAGCGAAACAAACAGTTTCGTCATATATGCAACGGTGATCCCGCCGCTGATGATAAAGATCCATTCGATCAGGGTCACCATGCCGGTACCGTAGACAAACGGGACCGCATGTCCTTCTTCCAACAGTTCCCTGTATTCCACGATGCTCTCATGGATCAGCGTCTTACTGATATAGCCGTTAAAGAGCGGAATACCGCCGATCCCAAGCGCGCCCGACAGAAACAGTACTTTCAGCAACGGTTTCTTTCTTCCGAATCCGCGTATTTTGTTCAGATCCAGTTCATGCAGGTTCATATAGACAACGCCCGCCGCCATGAACAACAGCAACTTGATCATGGAATGGTTTACCATGTGCATCAGCGTACCACGCGCGGCCAGCGTATTCTCTGCTCCGAGCAGATCGTACATACCGATCCCCGTCAGGATAAAACCGATCTGGGATACGGAGGAACAGGCCAGTGTCCGCTTCAGGTCAATTGAGAACAGAGCCAGCAGGGCGCCGAGGAACATCGTGATCACACCGATAGTCAGGATCAGGGTCCCCCATTTTTCGGATCCGTAGAACATATAGCAGCTAAGCAGCAGAATGCCGAAAACGCCTGCCTTTGTCAGGATACCGGATAAAAGTGCGGATGCGGGTGCCGGCGCAACGGGATGTGCTTTTGGCAGCCAGATATGCAGCGGAAAACCACCGGCTTTTGCGGCGAAGCCAAACAGCATCAGGACGCCGGCCAAAAAAGATACGCTGCTTCCGTCAAACCCGACTGCGGTAAGATCCGTGGTGCCGGTTTTCACATAGAGCATAAAGATGCCCATCAGCATGACCAGACCGCCGATCACGGCGACTGCCAGATAGGTGTCGCCTGCCCTTAAGGACTCTTTTCGCTCATCCTGCACCACCCATACATAAGAAGTCAGTGACATGATCTCAAAAAAGACAAACGTCGTAAGCAGATCCGCCGACAGAAAGACGCCTGCCGTCGCAACATAAGTCACTGCGGAAAAAACGTAATAACGGACTTTGTGGGTGTAATGATGCATGTATTCCAGAGAAAACAGCATGGAAGACGCCCACATAAAAGTCGCGATCAGAACATACAGGACGCGGAATCCGTCCAGTGTGAACCGCAGTCCGAAGCCGCATATTTCGTTCAAGCCAAATGTGATAGTGCCCATATATCTCCTCTAAAAAGTCCCTGCTGCCACGCCGGCAAAATAATCGGTGAGCGGCGCAGAGCAGACACCGAACAGCAAAACAACGATCGCGAAGATCGCAAGCGGGACCAGCATGATCCAGTTGGGATCTTTACAATTTGCAACCTGTTTGGGATCAAAATCTTTCCCCGGGAAAAACGCACGCATCACAACGCTCAACATATAGATCGCTGTCAAAAGCGCGCTGACAAGCAATGCTGCCACACCGGTATACGCCAGTCCGTTTCCGCTGTCGACTGCTGCCGCTGCCAGGTTCCATTTACTGATAAACCCGGCAAATCCCGGAACGCCCATCAGCGCCAGGGATGAGACCGTAAAGATCGTAAAAGTCGCGGGCATCTTACGTCCCAATCCGTCCAGTTCATACACATAATGCCTGTCTGTCTGGTGCATTACGGCGCCGGCACAGAAAAACGAGGTGATCTTCATCAGCGCATGAAAAACAAGATGGGTGATCGCACCCGTCATACCGAGCGGTGTCATGAGCGCACAGCCAAACAGGATATAGGAAAGGTTACTGATCGTCGAATAAGCCAGACGCCGTTTGAAGTGTGTTTCCTTTAACGCCCGCGAACAGCCGTAAACGATCGTTATGATCGTTGCGGTCATCACCACATACTGTGCCCAGGTTCCGCGCAGGAAATCAGCACCGAAACTGTAGTAGGTCATCCTGAGGATCGCAAAGGCCCCGGCTTTCACGACTGCGACCGCATGCAGCAGTGCCGTGACGGGCGTCGGTGCGACCGAAGCGGACGGAAGCCAGGAATTAAACGGACAAAGCGCAGCCTTTACGCCAAATCCGAAAAACGCAAATACATAGATCAAAAGCAGTACGTTGGTACGGTCACCGATCAGGGCCGGATCGAGCGTGCCACCGAAGATAAACTTGTTTGTTGTTCCGTATTTGATGATGAAGATCAGGGAAATAAAAGCAAACGCCGCACCCCCGAGGGAATAATACAGATATTTTCTTGACGCCAGGATCGCTTCTCTTGTCAGGGTATGCATGACCAGCGGCACCGTTACGATCGTCAGGAACTCATAGAAACAGTACATGGTGATATAGTCTTCCGCCATGGCTATGCCAAGCGTCACGCCGTATGTCATCACGAAGAACAGGAAGAAGATATTCTCATGCTCTTCTTTTTTCATGTATTCAAAGGAATACAGCGTCGCAAGCGGCCACAAAAAAGCAACCAGCCCTGCAAATACAACCGACAGCCCGTCCATTACAAAAGAAATGGAAAGATCTCCGGTAAAGTGGATCACTTCACACACGATCTGCCGGTCAAACAGGATGGTCAGAAATACCAGTATGGAATTGACGATCACAAGTGCTTCCGTATAGATGCACATGACCCTGCGGCTTTTGAAGCGTACCAGCGGGATCAGGATGCTTCCGAAGATCGGAAGCAGGATCGTGATCAGGGGTAAATATTTCGTCATAATACTCCTTTTATCCTACCAGGCCTTCCGCCACACTCATGAACAGACGGATGAGCGTGCCGGGACATACGCCGAATATGATCGTTAAGATCGCAAGGATCACTACCGGAACCAGCATCCAGGCACTGACATGGATCTTTGTAAGCGATCCTTCCTCACACGCATCGCCGGGAATAAATCCTTTGATCACGATCGGCAGCAGATAGCCTGCCGTTAACAGGGCACTGACGAGCAGGATGACGGGTCCCAGATAAGAGTAAACAGGGATCGCTTCCTGCAGACTGCCGACACACAGATACCATTTGCTGATAAAACCGGAAAGCGGCGGGATACCCACCAGACCCATGCTCACGACTGCAAAGCTTGCAAGCACGGCGGGCATCTGTTTTCCGATCCCGGCCAGTTCGTCCACATATTCCCTGCCGGTCTCATGGATCACGATGCCGGCGCATAAGAACAGGGCGCTTTTGATCACTGCATGGAAGATCACGTGCAGAAGGCTACCTGTCAGGCTGACGGGATCAAGCAGGAAAAGACCGAAAAGAATATAGGAAACCTGGCTGACGGTGGAATAAGCGAGCCGCCGTTTAAACTGCCGCTCCCTGAAGGCCAGCATGGATCCTAAGAAGATCGTGGCTATGGACAGCGTCAGCAGTACATACTGTACAAAGGTACCGCGGATCACTTCCGGTCCCGCGATATAGAAGATCGTACGGACAATGCCCAAAACACCGGCTTTTACAATAATGCCCGAAAGGAAGGCCGATGCCGGCGCCGGTGCAACAGGATGTGCACTGGTAAGCCAGGCGTGCATCGGCAGCATGCCTGCCTTCACGGAAAAGCCGAGGATCATGGATAAAACCGCAACAAGCAGGATCGTCTGGTTCTCCGGCGTGATCGCCGCAGAAAGCACGCCACCCGGCGTGAATTCGATCGTTTCTGAATGACGGTAGATAAAATACAGGCCGAACAGGGCCATATAAGCACCGCAAAGCGAATAAAACAGATACTTGAGTGCGGCCATGATCGCTTCTTTCGTCTCATTATGGAACACAAGCGGAACCGACAACAGAGTCATCAGCTCGTAGAACAGGTAAAATGTGATCAGATTGCCTGCAAAATCAAGGCCCAATATGATAAAGAGCGTGATCGTATAGAAGATCGCATACCGTTTGATCTTTTTATCACCCTTAAAATAGGCCACCGAATAGACGGCGCACAGGATCCAGATCAGTGTGCTGACCGCCGCAAAGATCATGCCCATCCGGTCAAACCGGAACATGATCGGAAGTTTCCTTGTCAGATAAAACAGTACAAACTGTTCACTCATAAGCTCCTCCAAAATCAACCGAATACGATAAGTCCCCTGCGGATCCATTCCTCAATAAACACGGAGGTCAGTCCGAGGAGCAGGTTTGTGATCACAAAAGCAATGATCACACCGGAATACAGTTTCTGATCCTTCATATGCAGCACCGGATAATCCGAATCCGCAACCGGTGTATAGATCCGAAGCACGGTCTTCATAAAATAGATCGCGTTTAAGATCGTACTGATCCCTAAGACGATCAGCGTGGGAAGCATTTTCCCGGTATTGTGGATCGCCGCCTGCGCAAAGAGCAGTTTGGAAATAAAGCCCGAAAAGCAGGGGAATCCCACCATGGACAAAGCTCCGACCGTAAAGCCGACGCCGGCTATCTTATTCCGGTATCCGGCTCCCGTGATCTGTATAAACTGCCTGCTGTAGCCGGATACGTCCGTGAGTCCGATCGCTGCTATGAAAAGCAGGGATTTGGTCGCGCCGTGCATCAGAATATGATAAACGGAAGCGATCATCGCATCCTGCGTTCCCATACCGATCCCCATATAGATATATCCGATCTGCGCCACGGAAGAATAGGCGATCATACGCCGGATATCGTTCTCCCTGATCGCGCTGATCGATCCGAAGATCATTCCCGAAAGTCCGAAGATAAAAAGCACGTCTATCAGTTTGTTGTGTCTGATAAAATCAATCCCGATCACACGGTAGTAGATCTTGATCAGCAGGAAGATATAGCCCTTGGAAACCAGACTCGATAAAAGCGCAGCGGAACTGACCGTGGAATAACCATATGCATCCGGCAGCCACGCATGGAAAGGGAAAAGTGCGCTTTTGATGGCAAGTCCCGCAGACATCAGGGATATCGTCACAAGGAGCGGGATCGTATATTCGCCGTTCTCTATGAGCATGCCGACAGATTCCTGTATATTGGACATCAACAGATGTCCTGTCAGATCATATAACAGGACCAGTCCGACCAGAAAGAGACCGGATCCGAGCAGGCTTAAGATCATGTACCGGACCGCCGCCTCAATGGTACGGCCGATCTGGCGGATCATGATCAGCCCGCAGGCTGCGATCGTATTGATCTCCACGAAGACGTATGCGGTAAACAGGTCATTTGTATAGACCATGGCTAAGAGCGAACTGAGCAGAAGATTGACCAGCACATAGTACAGATTGTGCTTTGTCTCCTCCACTTCCTCGTCCAGTTTTTTGCGTCCGCCGAGCATGGAAAGCAGCATGATCAGACAGAAAAAGCAGGCCATACCGGCTTCCAGCGCACCGGCCCTGATCTCATTTCCGAAAGGCGCCGGGAAATGTCCCATCATAAAGGTATAGCTCCGCCCCTGCCCGTAAAGGATCACGGTCAGAACCGCAGATGCTGCCATGATCAGGGAAACCACCACAACATTCAGGATGCGCGCGGCTTTCCGCGGGAGCACCGAGGATATTGTTCCGGAAAACATGGCCAGAAATATGGAAAAGAAGGGGATGTTCTGATAGAACGCCATCATTGTCCCTCCTGCTTCAACTTCATGGAGATCTCATCAAGGTCCAGCGTCTGGTAACGCCTGTAGAGACGGATCGTCAGGGAAAGCATCAGCGCCGTAACGGAAACCGAAACAACGATACCTGTCAGCACAAGTCCCGCCGGGATCGGATTGATATAGGCATCCGTTGACTGTACGTTGTTAACAATGATCGGCGCCACATGCCCGCGGATATACCCTTTCTCGGCAAGAAAGAGATATACGGCGGAATCCATGATATTCAACCCGATGATCTTTTTGATCAGGTTTTTCTGGAGCATCAGATTGGAGAGCCCGATCGCAAACAGGATCATGGCTACTGCCTCTCCGTAATTTGTAAACAGGTTGCTTCCCATTAAAAATCTCCTTTACGAAACATGGCGTAAAACGTGTACATGGTAATGGTTACGACCATGCCGACACAGATATTCAGCACAAAGATCAGACCACTGCTCAGGATCGCACCGGGCGTCCCAAGCGGAATATGACTGTGAAGCCCGTTTGCGCCCGTGTAGAAGGAATACGCCTTGGAAAGGCAGTAAACCGAAAGCGCGGTGAAACTGATCCATTTATAAGTCTTTTCCGTAAAAAAGCGTTCCGTTTTTTCAAAACCGAATGTGATGCAGTAGAGAATGAGCCCTGCGCCCATAATGGCGCCACCGGAAAATCCTCCCCCGGGTCCGAGGTGTCCGTTTAGGATCACATACAGACCGAATACAAAGATCACGGGAACAAGAACCTTGGCTACCGTTTTCAGGATCGTGTCGCTTTGCGGCTCATATTTCTCATCATCCTGATCCTCTTTCATATCCTTTTCATTGTGCATCTTCTGATTTTTACGCAGCAGGATCAGAACCGTTACCGTCGCGATGAACAGTACGTTGGATTCCCCGAAGGTATCAAACGCCCTGTAGTCTAAGATCATGCCCGTGACGATGTTGACAGCGCCGGTTTCCTGAAGGCCCTGCTCGATATAGCGTTTCGAAACTTCGTTGTTTACCGGATTGTCAGGGTCTCCGTTCGGCGGCAGATGCGATACCGTTAAAAGCATCACGCCGATCAGAAGCGCGATCCAGATCACACTGCTGATCCTGTAGAGGATCCGGAACATCCGGACGCCTTTGTTCTTTTCCGTATCATACAGTTCCGCATTCAGTCTGACATAATCCTGTATACGTTCATCAAACTGCTCCTTTGTTTCTTCCGTCAGCTGCTGCGGTTTCATTTCCAGATTGCCCAGATACGGATCGACGCTTCCGTCCATCCATTCCTTAAACCGGAACTCCCGTTTGTTCTGATGGGATGGTCTTAATCTACTCATTTTCCTCATCCCCCTTCACGGCACGGATCCGTTTGAGCGTCACAAAAAACAGCAGACTGGTCACACCCGCGCCGACCGCAGCTTCCGTGATCGCAAGATCGGGCGATTCCAGGATCGTCCAGATGATCGACATGATCAGGCTGAACGCCATGTAGATAATGATCGAATTCAGCAGGTTTTTGGAAAAGCTGACAGAAATGGCGCAGATCAGCAGGATCCCAAGTAAAATATAATTGATGATATCCATTTACGCCTCCTCGTCATCCAACCGGTCGTCTTCGTCCGTAAGCGTTTCTTCCTCGTAGTGCGTGTTTGCTTTTTCGTTGGTCTCCACCTCAAGATTCATGATCAGATGTGAGGAAACCGGAGAGGAAAAACACAGGAATACAACGACCAGCAACAGTTTCAGACTGGTAAAATTAAAACCCGAATATATGATCAGCCCCGCCATACAGGACATCATAGCCAGCGTGTCCCCGATCGCGGCGGCGTGCATTCTGTTCATGATAAAGGAAAAGCGGTTCACACCGTAGATCTCCACGGCAAACAGAAGCAGACCGAAAATGATGAATGCCGCAGCAATGATCGTTCTAATCATTTTCCGTCCCCCTCTCTTTTCTTTTTCTGTATATCCCGAGAAAGATCTTGGTCAATGTGGCGACTGCCAGGAAACTGATCATGGCATAGATGATACAGATATCCACCAGATATCCTTCATGAAGCAGAATGGCAAGCATGGCGATAATGACCATTACGATCGTTCCCATCATGTTGACGGATACGATCCGGTCGGCGATCGACGGACCGATGACGGCCCGGATCAGGCAGATCAATAAAAATATCGATAAGATACCGATCGCGATCATCAGGATCTGATTCATTCGTCCGCCTCCAGTCTGTACAGGATCTCCGCGATCTTTCCGCCGTTGATATCCTCGGCATAAGAACGTTCCAGTGCATGTACCGTATATGTATTTCCCTCCTGTTTGACCGTAATGGTCCCCGGCGTCAGCGTGATGGAATTTGCATACAGCACTCTGGCGATATTGGTCTTAAAATGCATTTGAAAAGTCACGAGAACCGGTTCGATCTCGTACCGGTTGGTCAGGATCCATTTGGCCGTAACAAGATTTGCTTTCACGATCTCCACAAACAGCGCAGCAACAAACCAGCAGAAAATACCCGATTTTTTGATGCACCTTATGTCTTTCCGGATCGAAAAGTCCATGAAATGGCATGCGAAAAAATAGACGATTCCCGATATTCCCAAGCCAAATAATGCAATTTCCCATGTGAAGGCGCCGTTAAAGATCACCCAGGCGGCAAACAGCAGTAAGAACATTTTTTATCCTCTTGATCTTCGTCTATATTCCGTTGTATCATACAACATTTCAATAGGAAATAAAAGGTTTAATTTTCTTGTGTTTTTCCATATAATTTTTTACAATGGATGGGATGGGAGAATCATTATGGAACAGTCAAAACGTTTACAATACCTGGACCTGGTAAAGGCCTTTGGCATCATCCTGGTTGTTCTCGGGCATATCGAGTATATTTCCGACCCCTTAAGAACCTGGCTCTCTTCTTTTCATATGCCGGTCTTTTTTATCGTATCCGGTATCCTGCTCGCACACAAACAGGAGGATTCTCTTTCTTTTGATACGCTTCTTAAGAAAAAAACGCGCGGGATCCTGATCCCGTATTTCTGGTTCAGTCTTCTGTACTTTTTCATCGATATCTTCAATGTCTGGCGCGGCAAGATCACAGAGCTTACGTTTGTAAAAGACCTGATCGCTTCTGCTACCTTTTACGGCGTATCCGTTCTATGGTTCCTGCCGGCTCTTTTCATCGCGGAGATCGGTTTTCTGTTCCTGAAAAAGAAACTGCCTGACTGGATATGTCTTCCGGTTGTGTTTATTCTGGCGATCCTGTCCTATCTTGTGCAGCTTTCCGTAAAAGGCATCTACACTGCCCATGAGAGTTCTCTGGTCATTACGACCCTGATCGATTTCCTGCGCGTGTTCTTAAGAGGCTTCATCGCAATGTCTTTTGTAGGCCTTGCCTATACCCTCTATCCGCTGCTTCTGCGCGCCGGTTCGTTTTCCCTTGCGGAACTGATCACCGGTATTGTAATGTTCCTGATCAATATGTTCCTGTCGCAGATCAACGGCTGTGTGGACTTCCATTATCTGGTCCTTGGAAATGTGCCTTTGTTTTATCTGTGCGCGTTCCTTGGTTCCGCATCCCTGATCCTGATCAGCAAAAACATCCGTATGAAATATCTGGATCCGCTCCTGTTTTTCGGAAGGAATTCCCTGATCGTCATGGCAACGCATGTCAACACATACGTTCTCTACGCTGCCATCCTGATCGCGTGGCAGATCGATACGATCGTGACCCGCGCCAAACACTATGTTTTTCTGTTTAATATCATGGCCTTTACATTCCTGTTTGAGGCCCTGATCATCGTGATCATACATCGGTTTTTCCCGTTTATGCTGGGAAAAGGAACAATCTTATGGCGCAAAAAAGACTGACTTATTTTGATACGGCCAAAGGGATCGGCATTTTTCTGGTGATCCTCGGGCATCTGCAGGGAGACTGGTTCTTTTCACTTTCTCCCTATATCCTGCCGTTGTGCACTTTCATTTTTTCTTTTCATATGCCTTTGTTTTTTGTGATCTCAGGCATGCTGATCCGGTATAAAAATGATGAAGCGGCAGATATGAAGACTTTATACCGGCGCAGGTTGCGTTCCCTGATGATCCCGTATCTCTGGTTCAGTCTCCTGTATCTTTCCGTTGTGGTCTATGCACTGATCCGGGGCAATATCAAAGCGGAAACCCTGTATTTGCAGTTATGGTATACCCTTTCCCTGCACGGCATGAACGTTTTGTGGTTTCTGCCTGCACTCTTTGGCGCGGAAATGCTGTTTCTTCTGATCCGGAAAAAGACCTCAGGCAAGATCACGGCCTGTATCATCCTCGTGGCAACGGCAGCCGTAACCGTCTGTAATATGCTTCTTGGCAGGGTTGCCTTTACGCCGGGTATCGGCGAACGGCTGCATGACCTGTGCCTGACGCTCATGCGTCCCGTATTCGGATGCGCTTTCATCGCGATCGGGTATTTTGTATACGGATTTTTCCGGGAGCGTGACCGGTATTTCCATCCGGAGGGTCTGCTTGGCATTCTGCTCATCGGTATCAATGTATTTGTACACCGGTTCAACGGCGCGGTAGATTTCCGCTCACTTGTCCTGAACAACCCCGGGCTCTATTTTCTCTCGGCTCTTTCAGGGTCGTTCGGGCTGATCCTTTTGTGCAAAAACCTGCCGCCGTTTAAGCCCGTTACCTTCTTTGGATGTAACTCCCTGATCGTTATGGTTGTGCACAACAACGAAACGATCCTGTATCTTGCCCAGAACCTTGCCATGCTGGTCAACCGCTATGTGACCCGGGCAAGAGGATATATCTCCTATCTGGTCGTCGTACTGGTTCTGGTTCTTTATTCGACCCTTATGGTCTTCCTGATCAAACGGTTTTTCGGATTCCTGATCGGGCGGCCTTCGCCGTTTGACCGTTTGTTTACACGCCATAAAGCAGAGGAAAACAGTTAACTTATGAGACTCAGAAACATCAGCGGTTCGAGACACGTGATCGCAAAAAGCCCTTTCGTTCTCCATGAACCGGAACAATATAAAGGACATTTCCGGGATCGTGTTTTTGAAAACGATCATGAGATCCATGTGGAGATCGGCATGGGAAAAGGCCGTTTTATCATGGAAATGGCAAAGCGCCATCCCGGGATCAACTTTGTCGGTATCGAAAAGTATTCTTCCGTACTCCTGCGTGCGATCCAGAAAATGGAACAGTTGGAAACACCTCTTTCCAATCTGGTCTTTATCCGCATGGACGCGGAGAATATCGCGGATGTGTTTGACCGGGATGAAGTATCAAAGATCTACCTGAATTTTTCGGATCCCTGGCCCAAAGACCGCCACGCCAAACGCCGGCTCCCTTCAAGAACCTTCCTGCATCGTTATGAGCAGATCCTGAAAAAAGACGGATCTGTTGAGTTTAAAACAGATAATACGGATCTGTTTGATTTTGCACTCACAGAAGCCCCGGAGGCTTCCTGGAAGGTGGACCGTGTAACATATGATCTGCATGCCGAAGCCGAAATGAATGCCGGCAACATTATGACGGAATATGAAGAACGGTTTTCCCGTATGGGAAACAAGATCTGTAAATGTATCCTTTCGCAGGTTGCCACAAAGCTCGTGCTTTGTTTTCTTCTGGCATCCCTTCTGTTGACCGAAACGGTCAGCGCCGTAAATACCGTTCCCACGGAAGAACAGGCACTGGCTGCCGAAAACCGGAAGCTGATGCGCGTGGAGAGTAACGAGATCAACGGATGGCCGGAGGGCCCGTTGCTTGGGGCCGAGTCCGCGATCCTGATGGAGGCTGACACCGGTGCGATCCTCTACGAAAAAAACATTCATGCAAGGCTCTATCCTGCAAGCACGACCAAACTGATGACGGGTCTTTTGGCACTGGAAAACTCCACCATGGAAGATATCGTGACTTTTTCCCATGATTCCATCTTCAATATCGAGAGTTCTTCGAGCCGGATCGGCATCGATGAGGGGGAAAAGCTGACCATGGAGCAGTGCCTGTACGGTCTGCTGCTCGGTTCTGCCAATGAAGTTGCCTACGCGATCGCCGAACAGATCGGCGGAACCTATGATCACTTCGTGGAAATGATGAACGAAAGGGCAGCCGCTCTCGGATGTGAAGATACGCATTTTGCCAATGCAAACGGGCTGCCGCAGCCTGATCATTATTCATCTGCTTATGATCTGGCGATCATCGCAAAAGAATGTTTTCAAAATGACTCTCTCGCGACCATTGCAGGATCCACGCGCTATACGATCCCGCCTACAAACAAACAGTATCAGGAACGGAAGCTGGACAATCACCATTTAATGCTTCCCGGATTCAAATATGCTTATGACGGTGTGATCTGCGGAAAGACCGGATATACGTCCGAAGCAAGACAGACCCTGGTCACACTTGCACAACGCGGAGATATGCGGCTGATCTGTGTGATCATGCGTGAAGAAGCGCCTGATCAGTTTATTGACACGCAAAAACTGTTTGATTACGGTTTTAACCAGTTCCAGAAACTGAACGTGGCAGAACACGAGAAAAATTATACCTTAAACAGCGCCACGTTCTTTCATACCAATCTGGATATCATCGGTTCATCCCTGCCAATCCTGTCCATCAATCCGCACGGCTATATTGTGATCCCGAAACTGTCTTCTTTTGAAGACGCCTCTGTTTCGATCGCTTATTCCGACCGCAACTCCAATGATGTGATCACGCTGACCTATTCGATCGATTCGCATTTTGTCGGAGAAACAACGATCGACTATGCGGATAACAGCAGCGGGGTTTTTGAGTTTGCCAACATTCTTGTGGATTCAGACAAGATCCTTCCCAGAAAAGTACAGCCGGACCATAAGATCATCTTCATTGATACAACGCGGATGATCCTTCGTATCGGCTTCTGTCTGTTCTGTGTATTTGTTCTGTTGCTGATCATTTACGGAATACGCAGATATATCACTTCAGACCGCAGACGTGCCCGCATGAAGAGAAAAAGATTTCGTAAATGGAATAAGAAACTGTTTTAACGTTTACTGCTCTTATGCGCTTTGCGTTTTTCCGCGCGCATCTTTCTGAGTTTATCCTGTTTTTCCCAGATCTCTGCCGCTTCTTCGGGAGAGATCAGTTTCAATGTTTTTACGACATACACATTTCCGGTGTCCGTTTTTTTCATACGGACTTTTCCCTTCAGATAGCCGTGTCTCTTACAATAAGAAAGACTGTAATAATGTTTGCCGTTTACCGAAAACCACTTGATCTTCTTTTTCGTTGTCCGGCCACACACATAGCAACGCGTGGAGGAAACGGCTTTATCCTCCATTGCGATCGTTTTATCCGTAAATTCCCTGGATATATATTTGGCATATGTCTTAAAATTGACCCTGATCTCTTCCCGTTTACTCTGCGGGACCATAAAGACGTCATAGGATACATATTTTTCAACCGAAGGATCCTTCCGGTTGATCTCCATGAATACCTTGGCCGTATAATATGCATCGCTGTACGCTCTGTGAAACGGAATATCTTTTTCGATATGCAGCTGGTCCACTGCATATTCCAAAGCCCGCCTGCTCTTTCCGTCTTCATATGTCAGAGAAAAGAATTTCTGGATATCATAATACTTCAACGGGCCTGCCGACAGTTCATCCATGCCGTAATAGCACATGTTCTTCTGCAGTTCCGTCAGATCCAGTGTTCCCCAGATACAGAAAATGTACTTTCTGCCGCACCACTTTAAAAACTCCTGCATGACCTCCGGAAACGGTCTTCCGCGATCCAGTTCTTCTTTGTCTACATGCACGATCTTCGAGGTCATAAAGTGGATCGAATGATAGATCTGCGGTTTTACGATCTGTTCAAAACGGTCTACGATCTCGAATTTCCGGTTAAGCTTAACCGCACCGATCTCCACGATCTCGAAGGGGAGCTCATAATCATTTTTTCCTGCGGACTGATTCCATTCCAGGTCCAAGACAATATAATTCATAAAAAGTATTATACTATCCGGAAAAATAATATTCCATACTGAAGTGGATTTTTTCGGGCAGTCCCGTATTGATCTCATAGCGGATCAATTCCGTCATACTGACAGGCCTGAACCGTTCCGGATGGATCGCGATCTCATATAGGCGCAAAAGATCACGCTTTCTCACCCGGTGAGAAAAGTAATGCAACAGGTATTCCATAAGAAAGAGCAGATTTTCCATACATCCTTCATACCTGTTTTCCGGCATTTTTCTCTTTGCGCAGACCGTAAGAAAAAAGATGACCGACCGTTCTATATACCCGAAGATATCCGCGATCTCCCGACAGGATAATGCCGGGACTACCAACACCAGTTCATCCAGGATCTGTAGATAGAGTCTTCTTTCTTCTTCGCTGAGACTTCCGTCGCCTTTTCTTCTTGCGTTTCTGAAAAACTGATTGTATTTTTCCTGCAAAGTATCACCTCCTTGAAAAATAAAACGTTTTCTTCGGGTAGTTCTAATCGTATCATTTTTTGTCCCTCCGTAGTTTTGCCAATCAAAAAAGAAGCAACGGCAAATGCCGTTGCTTCTTTTCATATATGGTCTATAACCTTATTTCTATCGTAAAGACATCACATAGATCTGACAGGGGTTCTCTTCTCCCCATAATTCCGGAATGACTTCCAGTTCCTTAAACCCGCAGCTGATATAGAACCGGTTCGTTATATCATATTCCTCGTACATACCCATCTGTACGGTTTTTACCTGCATAAAAGAGTAACCTGCCTCTGTAGCGGTCTTTTTGGCTTCCTCAAAAAGGGCCCGGCCCACACCTTTTCTGTGACACTTTTTCAATACGCCCATAACAGCAAGTTCAACCGTGTCCCTGCCTGTTTCTTTCAGGCACAGGAAACCTACGTATTCCTGCTCTTCCTTCGCTGCAAGGAAGATACGGTCTGCGCTCTCTTTGATATACTGCTCCCTGCTCTCTACAACTTCAAACCATTCCGTAAGTGCCTCAAGGATCCTGTGGCTGATCTGCTGTTTTTCTTTCGGGTCGTTTATTCTTTCGATCTTCATTTCTTTTTCCCTTTCATTTATATAAGTATTTCATATACGTTTCCCATTATAACACCAGTCGGACAGATTTTGACTACTGATATGCAGTAACGCTATAATAAAGGTATGAGCGCAGATACAAACCTGATGAAATATATACAGGAGGACGTGAAAAAATACGAGGGGATCCGGATGCCGCTGAAAGCAAGCCTGCCGGAACGTCTTTTTGTCAGAAAGATGAACAGCAAAAAACTGCATCCCAACCCCGATGACGAGTTTTCCATGCCTTCGATCGGACCCAATTACGGGATCATCACCGACTATGCGTCCAGGATCAGCCGGGGCAAATACTGGAACGGCAGTTATGAAGATGAACCGCTTTATATTGAAAAAATGCATCCGGACGGATATATGATCTTAAACGGACATCACAGGTGGGCTGCCGCCATGAGACTGGGGATGCGTAGAATACCCGTCCGGATCGTAAATGTGACAACAGATGCCGATATCGATAAAGCTCTCCGTATGACATCAAACGAAAAGCGGGTCTCCTTTGACCTGGATGAAGTGATCTTTTGCGATGGCGAGATCTTTGAAAAAAAGCCTTTCCTTCTTCCGGGTTCTCTCAACAGGGAACATATCCGCCTGGGGATGCCTGCACTGTCTCATTTTCTTCTGAATCACGGTTATGATATATGGGCCTATACCCAAAAATATTACTCTGACGATACGATCCGTCATTTTCTCAAGGCTTATCATATCCGGATCAACGGGGTCATAACCGGTTATTCCAGAAAGCGTTGGAAAAAAGACAAGCTTGATGAACAGATCGAGAAAAAGATCATGAATAAATACAGTATCACTCTCAATATCACAAATGATGAGATCATAAAGATAGAAAACAGGAACGGCGTTTTTGAGCAGTACGATCTTGACTGCACGGCCAAAGACTGGTCAAAGCGTGTGATTGACACCATAAAGAGCTGGGATGATGAAAGATCATAAAGAGAAAAAATGGAAAATGCGGGTCTCCTTTGATCTGGATGAGGTTTTATTTGTATCCGAAGAAACCCATCAGACGGAACCTGCACCCTTCTTCCCCCTCAACCTCATATTTCGTGAAAGACTCCGTCTCGGATGTCCGGAACTGATCAGAACGCTTCAGAAAATGGATTATGAAGTCTGGGTATATACCTCTTCTTTCCGTTCAGAATCATATATCAAAGCGCTGTTCTTTTTCTATGGTGTAAAGTTCGACGGGATCGTGAACGGTCATCGTCATCTGAAAGAAGTCCAACGGGAAAACAGAACAATGCTCCCCCAGAAACTCCCCAATATGTACCGGATATCGCTTCATATCGATGATGAAACGATCGTGTGCTCACTCGGAAGACAATACGGCTATAACGCTTATCAGCTGAACGCACAGGATGATGAATGGAAAGAAAAGATCATCGCAAAAGCCGAAGAGATCCGGCGGCGTGAGTTTTCAGATTCCAAAACTCCGTTTCCCGATGCGCCGGATCAGGATCCCTGAAGGACCTGACCGATCAGCCTGACCGCTTCCGACACACCGCCCTCTGTCCTGATCTTTTCCGAGATCCGTTCTGCCTGTTTCTTTTTTTCCTCATAACAGTCATTCATTTCATTTATGGCCGCTATGATCGAACTCTCGCTCAGATCCTTTGCCTTCAGCGGTTTTGTTGCAACGTTTATGTTATGAAGCTGCATGGCAAACCCCAGCTGGTCAAGCACATGCGGAACCGGAATGGAGGGTATTCCGTAGATCATGGTGGCTGCAGCTGTTCCGAAACCGCAGTGATGTATCACAAACCTGCCCTGTCCAAACAGCCAGCTGTGCGGAACACTTCCGCAGGCCATCATACCTTCCGGCAATTCGTAATCCTGCATTGTTTTTTGAAATCCCTGGATGATCGCCCGGCATCCTGTCTTTTGAAATGCCTTTACAAACATATCCAGCTTTTCTTTTTCGGATCTGTCCTCAAACGACATGGCTCCAAGCGCCAGGATCACCGGTTTTTCTCCGCTTTCGATAAACGCAGCCAGTTTTTCATCCGGTTTGTAATCCGGATCCTTGTCATACCAGTATCCTGTCAGTACATTTTTTTCTTCCCAATAGGGATTTCTTTCGATAACGTATCTGCTTATGGGGATCAGATTGAGCTTGTCCGACATGATCTCATCCGCGGATCTTACCGGTTTAAGACCGTATACTTTCCTGATCCTGTTATACGGTTTGGCCACCTGCTTTGCGATCATTCCGCCAACAAGTTTATCCTTCCATGTCTGCGGTCTCAGTTTCTCTCCGATCATTTCCGTCTGGAGTGTCACATTCACTGTCGGTATCCCAAGCACACCGGCTTCAACTGCCCCCATCTGACTGTGACTGACAATGATCAGGTCTTTTCCCTTACAGATTTCGTATATCTCGTCTGTTGATCCCTGAATGATGCGAAAGATAAAATTCATTGTCTTCAGCAGACTCAGAACAGGATTAGACACCTTTCCCCGGATGATCGCCGCCTCTTTTTCAATATCTATATCCGGGCCGACCGGTGCAAACTTTATACCGGCCTCTTCGACCAGTCCTCTCCAGCAGGGATGCGAGCCGAGCGTCACCTCAAATCCGTTTTTTATCAATTCTTTGGACAGGAAGATATACGGCTGTATGTCTCCCCGCGTTCCCATTGTAAAGACCGCTGTCTTTTTCCTTCCGGATAAACCCGTAACAGACATCGTTCTATGTATTACGGATACATGCGTGATCTCGTTTGCTTCATCAGTATACTCTTTTTCGAAATGCATACCGATCGCTTCGGCCGTTTTGTATGATGGTTCGTTTGTATATTTGCAGTACGAATACAGGGAAGGATAATCCGTGTTTTCAAACGCCCAGTCACGCACCGCACTTGCAGCTTCTTTCGCATACCCTTTGCGTTGGCAGTCCTTTCGGATATGATAACCGATCTCCGGCAGCATTTCACCGTCGATATTCTGGAGCGTCAGGCCGCAGTCGCCGATCATTTCTCCGGTCTCTTTCAGGCATACTGCCCAAAGGCCGAAACCGTTTTCCGCATAACGCTGCATATTGCGTTCGATCCAGTCTCTGACCCTTTTTTCGTCAAAGGTGTACGGATAATGGCACATGATATCCTTGTCCGAAAGGACCGCGTACAATGCGTCAAAATCATCCATATTCATTTCCCGCAAAAACAGTCTGTCTGTTTCCGGCAATCTTTTCATTTTTGTATCCAGTCTTGTAATGTGCGTCTATTTACTCCCGGTTAAACGGTCTCATCCGGATAATCCCAAAATCCACCCTTGTGAAAATTCTCATTTCCGAGGGGCGTGGCCGTTAATTTAAAGATCACACAGCCGTCAGGACAGACGATCGTTTTGGTATACTTCCCGTCTCCGCCCAGATTTACAAGATCTCCACCGCTTCTTACGGCTTCCATCAACGGATAGAGCATCATCATGGTCTTGGAGCAGATGCCGAATCCCTGTTCATTAACAGGACAGCCATACGTACATGTATATTTGTCCCCGACCTCTTCTCCGTTACGACAATAACGCTCCGTGTGATCTCCATGCAGGAAACCGGTCACCTCTACAGTGAATTCATATTCTTCATCATACCATTTTTTCATATTCTTTTTCCTCCATGATCAGTTTGTGAAACAGCTCTGCTCTTCCACCGGTTTGCAGATCGGCAGTCCCCTTATGCAAACGCCGATCTTATACTTTTTTCCAGCATGACCCTTTTCCCAAAAAACGATCGTATAGCAAAACTCCGGGCCATCATTTATGAGCAGTTCCTGCAGGTAAGCCAGGCCCTTTTTTCCGGGCTCCAATTCGATCCTGCCGCTTTTTTCCATCTCAAGCAGTCTCTCATAAATGGACTGATAAAGATCCTTATACCGGTCGCGGCTGGCATAATTGGCATTGGGTTTTATTCTGTTCAACTGTGTTATATCTTCTTCTAGCGCTTCAAAGTCCATCTTTGTTTTCTCCATTTGGATATCTGTTTTTTCATGGCATAATTACGCCTGTTCTCCGCTCCGAGATTCTTGTAGAGTTCATATCTCTCCCCAGACAGTTCTCCGGATGCAATAGCTGCTTTGATCGCACATCCCGGCTCGGTATCGTGTCTGCAGTTGCTGAACCTGCATCGGCTTTCCAGCTCGATGATGTCGGAAAAAGTATCGTCGATCCCCTCATCCATGTTGGCCATGCCTACTTCCCGCATGCCGGGCGTATCTATGATACTTACGCCGTTTTCCAGTTCAATAAGCTGCCTGTGCGTCGTTGTATGCCTTCCCGTTGAATCCGATTCCCTGACTGCAGATGTCTTCATCCTTTCTTCTCCGGTCAGGGCGTTGATCAGGGTTGATTTTCCTGCCCCGGAGGACCCTAACAGACAGATCGTTTTTCCGGGTGTAAAATATTCCTGCAGTTCCTCAAGCCCGATCCCGTATATTGCGGAAATGGCATGGACCCTGACCTTCTCTGAAACGGATTCCACTTCCCTGACAGTACGGCCTGCATTTGCGCACAGATCCGATTTGGTAAGGATCACGACCGGGACCGCGCCGCCCTGCAATGCAACGCTTACATATCTGGCGATCCGGTTGTAGCTGTAGTCTTCGTTCAGAGCTGTCACTATAAAAGCGTAGTCAACATTGGCGACCATGTACTGCATAACCCCGGTTTTGGCCTGGTCCGGTCTTTGTAAAAAGCTTGTTCTGTCCAAAACCGAAAGGATCATGCTTTCCCCTTCGGGATTATACAAAAATGCTACATAGTCCCCGACAACCGGAAACCTTTCGCCATCTTCTCCATAAAAACTTCCTTTGAGTTTTGCAGGCAGATCTTCTCCTGCAAAACGGATTATAAACCTGTTCTTTCTTACTTCGGAAATTCTTCCGATATTCTGTTCATTGTTCAATTCTCTGTTCTCCATTTCTTATACATTGTTGCGTATGGAGACCCCGGGAATATACAGCACGCCGGACATCGGCGGGCGTAAAAAAACCGCGACAAAAACAGCCACGGTCACTGATCAAAACAGATTCGTTATCTTTGGGATCAGAAAGCATAAACCGAGGTCATCATACAGGATTCATTTTTCATTACATTATTCATTACATTTCTCATTGCACTCATAATATATGACACCTCGCTTTCTTTCTGATTTATTTCATGAGTGAGTTTAGCAGATATCAACAATAAAGTCAATCATCAGGATATGATCGACAAATGATCTATGCATGCAGGAAGATGCATCATATGATGATATGTCATCGGAGTCAGGATCATTCCTCCCCGGGTCAGCCTGCCCCAGAATACCAGCAGCCACACCGATCGGAAATCCGTGGTCACTCCTCCCACTTCCAGAATCTTCATGACCCATTCCTCGGGGACCATGGAGTTGATCTCTTCCAATGTCAGTTTCTCAATGATGGCCCGTGTATTTTTACCTACGGTTATCATGTAGTCACGCAACGCTTTTACATCTATTTTCTCACAGAATTCCTTCACCTCATCCGGTTCCAGAGCATTTCCGGTATCTGTTATGGTTGCTCCGATCTTCTTCTGCCATGTCTCATCAAAGATCTGATCCCTGTCAGCCATTAAGATATTGCTGACAAGATCCTCTATACGGTATGTATGCCAAAACTGCCAGCAAAGAGGTACCATATCCGTTCCGGCATAGTGCAGATCCGTATCCCAGATCTGTCTCGGAACAAGAACATTTTGATTTCCGGACAGCATATGATCCAGCACATAATCTGATATGGTTTTTTCAGTTGCTCCGGACACTTCCGCAGGATGGACCATCGCATGAACTTCTAATGTCAGTTTCTTTATCCGATCTGCATCGTCTCCGGTTAAGGCTGTTTTTAACTCTTCGTATTTCTTCTCAAATGCTTCATATAACGTTTTTTTATCCATCAGATCGCCCTCCGGCCTGAAATTTTCCTTATTCAACCGATCCGCCATGAAATACGCATTCATATATTTGTGAATTCTTATAGCAGATGATCTCTATTCCCTGAAACCATTCAAAGTCCCCATTGATCTCACATTGATAGGTGTAATCCCCATTTACGTATTTCTCAGGTCCCCTGAACGGCTTATCTTCCGGCACCAGAAGCAATGCTTCTTTCAGGAAATCACCACTAAAAGGATCGCCCGTTACCCTGCCGATATAATTCATGCTCCAGAACGGTTTATTATCCATCCAAAGTGCTTCTTCGCCGGCAAATTTACCCGTACCCAAATATGTGTCATAGTACATCAGATTTCCGTCTCTATAGATCAGATCATGTGATCTTTCACGGGATGAGGTAGTTTCTGCTCCTTTGCCTGCATATGTTGCCCGTTTTGCTTTTATTAAAAACTCTACTATTTCTTTTTCCATTATATTTCTTTCCGATACCTCCGTTGGGATATTTGTATGTCTATTTCACTGCCCAGAATCCTGCCTGCAGATATGAAGTCCAGAGTACGTCAACAGACCTGAACCCGCATTCCCGCAAAAGACCGATATGCTCTTCTATAGTGATCGGAAACACCTCAATGCCTCTCCGGTCAAGATGCATCCGGACATCATCTGCGCTGTTTCCGTGGTTCGCCAGAAACTGTGACCATCTGGTAAGTGCTATAGCATCACTTTCATTCGTAGACATCCTTATATTTTCAAACGTGACAAACAGGCCTTTCTCCCTTAGGGCACGATAGCACTGAAAGATTGCGTCCTTTCTTTCCTCAGGCTGGAGATAATGATGACACTGTACCGCAGTCACCACATCAAATTCGGATTCAAACGTGATCTGCTGCGACGATTTATTGAAAAAGCGGACATCCCTGCCTGCCAGTTTTCTTTTTGCTTCATCCAGCATCTTCTCCGAAGGATCACATAGCGTGAACTTCACATCACTTCTGTCCTCCATGACTCTTTGCGCCAGCGTGCCCGTTCCACATCCTGTATCCAGCCAGTCGGGATCGGTAAATCCCATACTTCTCACAAGATCTATGATCTGGCCGTGATATTCTCTGTAGTAAGGTAAGACGTTGATGATATTTTTATCATATACGCCGGAATTGTATGCTGATTTATTATCTTTCAACTGAACTCCTCTATGATCTCTTCCAGGATATCAACCGCACTCGCCACCATTTTGGGACAGAAATCCTTAAAAAGCCGGTTGTCTCTGGCATATTGAACTCCTTCGGATGTAGTGATATCACATCCGAGTAATTCATTGCAGATACAGGTTCCATTTGTCTGCTTAAACCGGTCCATCATCATATCATTTATCTTATTGGACCTTTGACGCTCTTCCGGATCGCCGGCCTGTTCTTCTCCAAACATTAAACCAAGAACCATCAATGCACCCGTACATGCTCCGCAGACATTTCCCTTGCGCATCCCGCTCCCAAAACAAGATCCAAGTCTGAAGGCCATTTCCTCAGAGATTCCGCATTCATCAGCAAAAGCTGCAAGTACAGCCTGGGAACAATGCAATTCCTTTGAGAAAAACTGTATAGCTTTGTCCCTTCTGCTCATTTCCATATCTCCATCCGGTCAAACATTACTCTATCGGAAAACATACTTCCGTTACATACTCATCCGGATTCTGTGTCTGTGCCGGACTTACATGATAGATATTGAACATGGGTCCGTTCATCTTATATCCGTTGTCTTTGATCCACGAAGCAACGGTTGCATAAGCGTCTCCCATCTGGTCGTAACTGCCTTTGATGATGCAGCTTGCCACCTTGGTCGCCGGAAGCGTTTTGAACTTCACATGTTCTGTATCCTGATACTTTCCTTTCACAGCCATCGAAACAACGATCTCAACATTTTCTTCCTTGAACTCATCATCAAGAAATTCCGCGATCGCATAGCAGGGGTCAGCGGGAACTAACGGCTCCCTGCATTCTCCCATCATATTCCACGCCATCCCTTCATCCTCATAATGAGGAACGACCATATGCACGGTTGCTGCATATCTTTCAGGTATTGTTTTTACGGTAACATTAAAACTCATATCTTGCTCCTTTCTCAGCCTCTTTCGGGCTGTATCCAGAAGCATCATCTTATACTCCGTTTCCTTTGCCTGTTTAGCCAGTTCCTTTTGTCTGGCTATGAGGTACGCATCGAGTTTATCCTTTTCATCATATATCTCAAGGATACGGGCGATATCTGCCAGGGCAAATCCCATGTCCTTAAGCGCCGTGATCCTTCCGATGATGAATAACTGATCCTCCCGGTAATACCGGTATCCGGTGAAATCATCGATCTCTGCCGGCTTTAGTAAACCGATATCATCGTAGTGGCGGAGCATTCTGATGCTTACTCTGGATAGTTTCGAAAATTCTCCTATTTTCAGCATAATTCCTACCTCCATGGATGTTTGTTTCCTGAGCTCACCACTACCATAATCCCTGACATAATGTGAGAGTCAATACGTTTTTTAAAATTTAAATTCTTTTCAGCACTTCCAGTGCTATATGCAGTTTTTGCATGTTGTGATTCGCGCCGTACAGGTCCTTTGTATCGTAGCCGCTCTCTTCAAGCACATCTCCCGCTTCCAAAAAGTTAAACAGTTCCAATCCGTAAAAATCACACAATGCCTGTACTCCGGCCACTTCCATCTCTACGGCAATACACCCTTCTTCCTTTCTCTTCTTCACAAGTCCGAGGGTTTCGCGGAGCATGGAATCCGTTGTCCAGATTTTTCCCGTTACATAAGGCACCTTCAGTTCTTCAAAGATCTGCTTGAGCTTTGTGCTGTTTGAAACCGTAATATAGTCTGCCGGCTCTGCATAGTAATAGGATGTGCCCTCGCCCCGATAGGCTTCTGTCGGAATGATAAAACCTCCTGTTGTCTTCTCCCGGTCCAGACTCCCGCAGGATCCGAACATCACAAATTGCGTTGCGCCTGTCTGCCAGTGCACTTCATAACAGGTCGCGGAAGCAACGGCAGATCCGATCCCCGTTAAATAGAATGCAATATCCTCACCCGCATAATTCATGCCGTAAATCGGTGTGTTGCCGTTACACGCAGTGATCAGGCCGATCTGAGAACATTCATGGGTTTCCAGCAGCGTCCTGTGCAATTCACTCGAAAAAATGACCAGACACTTCTTAACAAGGTGTTTTGGCTCGCCGTAAAAGTTCTCCAGTTTGATCACCGGTTCAGTTTCTTTGTCAAAATCATGAATAAGCACTGTTTTAACCTCTCAATTATATATCCCTGTCTGCTGACCGGTATTACATCTTCTCGCAAATGATCGTATCCATACAGTGATAATGCGGCACTCCTCCGCTGTGATCTTCAAAAATGATCTCATCAATCCTATGTACTTTCCAATCTGCAAAATAAGTGAACAATTCCCCGGCCTTCCACATCTTCTCTTCGATATCCCAATCGGGAGGAAGTTCCAAAAACGGCTTTTCAACGAACACATTGAAATAGACTATCCCGTGCGTATTAGTGATCGCGGCTATCTTTCGGAAAAAATCTTCCTTGTTTTCCTCAAACAGATACTGCACGGTTCCGGTAGAATAAACAATATCAAACGGCCCTGCTGCCTGAAAGGTATTAATGTCATCAACATATGCGTCTATATTCACGCCGTATTTCCCGGCAAGTTTTTTTGTTTTACGTATCCCGTTTTCAGTCAGGTCAAAGGCGGTTACCGAATATCCCTGCTTTGCCATATAAACGGCATCTTTACCTTCGCCGCATCCGATGTCCAAAACTTTTCCTGCCTGTGGAAACGGGCGGATCCTGATCAGTTCATCACAGAATTCCGCCGGTTCCGTTCCCCAGTAATAAGTTTCTCCCTCATACCATTTTTCGTAGTTTGTCCGTATGTTTCCCAAGATCATTTTTACTCTTTCATCATTTTCGTTTTATATGGATTATCCGATGTTGCATCAAACCCGTCTAACAGATATTCTTCCGGAATATACTCCGTGTAATCAAGATCCATACAATAGTTGCAGAATATCTCTTCTGCATAGATTATCCTGCTATTTCCGTCTGTCAGTGCGTATACAAACCCGTTATACTCATCTGCATAAACTGCCAGCAGTTCATATGTGCTCTCTTCCTTAACACCGTAATATCCGATATAGTCAGTCGAAGGATAGTTTTTTAAGCGGTCCACTTCGGCAGCATAATCCCCGGCTGCGTAATCCATTACCAGATATCCCAGGTACTGCGCATCCCATGGATTGTAGTAGACCATCCTGTAATCCGTAACATCGGAGACATCTTTTATTGTAAGCGGCCAGATCCTCTCATCCATTCCCCACTTGTACCACTTGGACTCCGCATTGTCATATGAAAATGACATGTATTCTGTATAATTCTCAATTTCATCATATACTTCCGGCTTTGATCTGAAAGAACCGTAAAGCATTATTCCTACAAGTACAACCGGAGCTGCTACGGCAATTACAGTTATAAGTATTCCTATCAGTATCTTTTTCTCAGTTTTCATACCGTGATCTCTATCTGATTTCCTTCTATCACAACAATACACGACTCATAATATCCATCGCCCGTCGTCCTCGGTCCTGAAACAACGTCATAACCGGCCTCCCGTATTTTATCTGTCAGATCATCAACCGCTTCTTTTGTGCCGGCCGAAAAAGCAATATGCGCATAACCGGTCCGGTTCAGATCTTTTTTTGAATCACATAATTCCGGTTTATTCATCAGTTCCAGCCGTGCGCCATTCTCAAAAGAAATAAAATAGGACCGGAAACCCGTATTTTTATTATAGTAACCGTCATTAGAAACACCGCCCAGGTATTTTACAAAAAAATCTCTGGCTCTCTCCGGATCATTTACATACATTCCAATGTGCTCAATCTGCATTTTACACCTCTTAAACTCCGGTTCCTTCTCCTATCACGGACGTCTTTGTGATCTCAACAGAATCTGTCCATTCCTGTTTCAAAAAACGAATCATCTTGTATTTTTCCCTCTCTGATATAACGGATCAATTCCTCCAGATCATCGAATTCATCGTAATCACCCATGATTCCTTCCCGGTGATAAACGATGCCTGCCTGCTCGTTCCTTTCTAGACAATTCAACAGTTCTTCAACGCCGTACCTTCTGGCAAACTCTGCAAATGCGCGTGGCTTGATCTTTTCCGCATACAGGCCCTTGCGGCATTTGGCAGGTTCACACTCGTAACATCCGTTTAAGTTTTTATCGATCCCGCATCTGCGGACCTCACACCATTCCGCATCCTTGCACCAGGATAGTTCCTTGAATCCATCCCGTTTGCATCCCTTACAGGTAACATTCTCAGAACACAGGCAGCATGCCAGTCCACAGCGGGCAATTCCCAGTTCTCTTTTCATTCTAAACCCTCCTTAAGTTCAACGCCTTCTCAACAGCCTTTTCGGCATGAATAATCCTTTGGTCCTCATTTTTCGTTATCTTTTCATTCCGTATAGATTATACTAATTTTTTTCGAGATAAACGATATCCATCCTGTCATTGACCTTATCGATCTTACCCGTCCGGTGATACCCCATCTTTTCATATAAATGAAGATTTCCCGTTTCCTGAAGGATCGTATCCAAACACCAGTAATGCGGACCGTATTTTTCCTCAGCGGCTTTGATCGCAGCCTGTGCATAACCCCTGTTTCTGTACTCCGGCATGATCCAGATGGGAGAAATCCTTTTTCTGCCGCCGTCTTTCTTATCAACGATCCGTATTACGCCGACATTCACATGATCGACAGAAATAAAATAATAAACTGTCCAGGGCTGTTCAAATCTGGCCATGACTTTTTCAAAACTCTCTGCTCCCGGGCTCGTTTCGTGATCCTCGTATTTTTTCAAAAGTTCCGAAAAAGCCTCTGTTTGCATTTGCCATATGGTCTGCATATCCTCTCTGGTCGCAGCGATCAAAATAACTTCTTCCATCTATTCACCTTCACAGATTATTTTGTCCCGGAACTCGATAAGCAACTCCCTGGAATATACTTTTTCCCTGTCAGAATCGCGTACAATTTTCCAAAGAGCTGCTGCTGTTTTTAACCGCTCTTTATAGACCTTCGTTTCTTTGTCTTCACAGAAATCCTTAACGAACCGGTTCCACTGAAGTGCTGACCTGTCATATCTGGCATAAACCTTCCGGCCATAATAAACCTCGAGCAGGTCTCCCAAAGTAAAACTTTCATCTCCTTTGGCCTTTACCTCTTTGACGGTTGCCACCATATCAACATTGAATTTGAAATGTGCCTCGCCGGTCTGTTTGGAAAAGAATTCCCTAAACCTGTTTCCAAAAGTAAAACCGCATTCTATCAATCCCGTATTCGGTGTAAGTTCTTTAACTGCAGTTTTACGGCTCTTCTCCTTGTTTGGATTGTCCGGCAATATCCTTTCACCTGAAAAATAGGCCTCTATGATCTTATTCAGTTCCGTTTTGTTACCACTCGATTTAAGTCCGTGGATTTTGCAGATCTTTATCAGTTCATCACGATACCAGTAGTACCTGCTGAATTCCTCATAATCTTTAATGCTGTCAAATTCCGGTCTTTCCATATGCTTTCCTTGTTTCCTTTATATGCTGTGTCATTCATCAACAACATCATCCGGAATATAACATATATGATACTACAGGCTCAATATACTTTATATCTGAAATATCATAGGATTTGGAGATCAATTCAGCCATCTGCCTTGACTTTTCATCCTGTTTCTTTTTTAAGGCGCCGGTAAACATTTTCATGGCAAATCTTGAGGCTCTGCCCATCTTATCGTAATCAAATCCGCCCTGGCAGTAAAATGCTTTTATGTACTTTCTCTGTTCATCGTTAAGGATATTCTTTAGCGCCACTTCCACGTCCGGATTGTCGTTGGGACTTCCCCCAACACAAACTACCGCCAGGCGCTTTTCCTTCCATTGAACGGCCCTGTCCAAAAACCATTTTACTTTGACCACATTTCCGGCCATGAACCATCCGGCATATATGATCGCATCATAGTTATCAAAAAATGCCTGCTCTCTTTTCCGAACATCCTTCAGTTCAAAAATATCCGCATCCAGTTTCCCGGCTATCCACTGTGCATATTTCCTGGTAAATCCTGTCTGCGAGGTATAGATCACTATTGTCTTCATATTTTTTTCAGATTCCTTTCCATTTTCATGATCGTTCCGATAGTTACTTCCAGGCTTTTCTGATCCACGCCTTCAAAGATCTGCCCTATGATCCGGATGCTGGTCTTGCCCTGATCATCATTCTCTTCCAGAAAATTCCTGCACTTATCCGTAACCAGAAATCTCTGCTTTCGTTTATCCTTTTCATCCGGGACCATGGAAACAAACCCTTTGCTTTCAAGTTTCAATAAGATCTGCTTCACATTTTGATGTGAGCTTCCCATTACTTCCGAAAGATCATTCAGTGTAGGCGGTTCCTTACACAGATTTATGCAGATGATCGCAAAAAACTGTTTCCAGGTGATCTCCTTGAAATACCTGTCTGCAGCAGCCTGGTACCTGTTGTCAAATGCACTGAGCAGTCCCAGCAAAAAGGGCTGCGGCGGCATCTGTCCAAACTCCACCTTGTTCATATTCATTTCTTCATCATAATTCATTTGTAACTCCTTATCTTGCCGCAATAATAAAGGTAATATATTACACTTTCGAAATTAAATGTAACATATTACCTTTATGGTGTCAAGATGGATTTTTATTTCTCCGTCACAGTTATGCTGCACTTACTCATTATGATCAGCATAACGATCAGCACGATCGGAAAGATAAGTCCAACCCCCATGCCTGCGCGGATATCATCTCCGGCGTACTGTGTGACCTTTCCGACAACAGCCGGTCCTATACTCCCTCCAAGATCCCCTGCCATGGCAAGAAGCGCAAACATTGCGGTTCCTCCGGTGGGGAATTTTTTAGAGGAAATGCTTATGGTCCCGGGCCACATGATCCCTACGGAAAAACCACATAAGGTACATCCTGCAAGCCCGATAATGGGATTGGATGAAAGGGATGCCAAAAGATAACAGACCACACACAGGGCTCCGGACCCCAGCATAAATCTCATCAGATTGAGTTTTTCTCCGTAGTTACCGAATATGATACGGCTGATACCCATTGTAACCGCAAACATACAAGGTCCCAGCAGATCCCCTATGGTTTTGGACAGTCCCAGAGCCGCTTCCGCATAGGCCGATGCCCACTGCGCCATGGCAAGCTCTGATGCGCCCGCGCAGACCATAAGACATATGGAGACCCAAAAAAGTGGTCTTTTCCCAAGTTGTCTGATGCCCATTCCCTGACCGTCTTCAACGATCGGTACAATAGGACAGGTGGCAAAATTATAAATATTGTATGCGGGGATCAATGCCCAAAAGACAGCGAGCCATCTCCAGCTGTCCATACCGAACAATGCAAAAAACAGGGTTGATATCACTATGGTTCCTACAACGCCCCAGCAATAAAAAGAATGCAGCAGGCTCATAGTCGCTTCTTTATTTTCAAACGGGCACGCCTCAATGATGGGGCTGACCAGAACTTCGATCAGTCCGCAGCCCACGGCATATACGGTTACACTGATCAGTATGCCCGCAAATGCATTCGGCAGAAGATCCGGTAAAAAAGCAAGACCTATAAGTCCAATTGCCGAGCAGACTTCCGAAACCACAATAGAAACCCTATATCCGATCCTGTCCACAAACTTTGCGCAGAAAAGATCGATCAAAAGCTGCATAAAGAAATATACTGTGGATATCAGGGCTATGTTGCCAAGGGAAATCCCATAATCCTTGTGAAATTTCAGGAAAAGAAGCGGTGCGAAATTTGCCGCTATGGCCTGCGTGATAAAACCAAGGTAACAGGCAAGTTTTGTTTTTCTGTAATTTGGCATTTTAATCCCTCTCTGATCGATATGCCTTTCAGATGTTTGTGCAAAAATCTATGATCTCCTGCTTTCTCGATTCGACATTCTCCTTATATTCTACAGATGTCAATCCCAAATGCCCCACAGACTCTATTTCCAGATGTCCGTAGAAATGTTCGATGCTGCCGATGATCCTCTCACATTCCGGCATGTTTGGCCCGGTCCGCAAAGCAATCGTGTACCCTCTTTTTCCGGGCCTGAGCGTTGCATGCGGTTCGTGTGTATTGCACCACGGCGTGCATCTGTCTATAAAAGCTTTAAACTGACCGGGAATGTCAGCCCAATAGGACGGAGAAACCGATACGATAATATCTGCCTCATCATATTCATCCATTATGTTCCGGATAACCTCAGCATCACTCATAATACATTTTGCCGTTTGATGGCAGGATCGGCATCCTCTACAAAAAGCAAAGGCATGATCGTCTATGCATATCGTTTTAACGCTGTATCTGACAGATAATTGTTCTGCAACGATCCTTACTATTTCAGCTGTTGCCCCTGTTCGAACAGGACTGCAATTCATGATCAATACTTTCATTTTACAGATCTCCTGATACGGATCAGATGACCCTCCTGTATCGCAGCAAAGGTTGCCAAAACACAGACAAACATACTGCTATACTTCAGATCAATAAACGATAGAGTTAATGGCAAAAGAAACAGCATGATGCCTGTCAGTTTATTCATCACGGAATGTACAGCAACAAGATCTTTTTGCATAACATATCCGGATAGGATATTGATCACTTTAAACACAGCTATGAGAGCGATCCAGATGATGAGCCATGCAGGAAGATCAAGCACAGGAATCAGCTTTATCAGGCATACTGTTACCAGAATAAAATCAGCTACCGTATCCAGTTTCGATCCAAGATCACTGACAGTACCTGTTTTTCTCGCAACCGTTCCATCAACCATATCGCTGACTCCTGCGATCAGGTACAAAACATAGAATACCGGCGAAAACACAGGAACAAACAGCAGACCGATACTGCTGATGATCCGGATAAGGGTGATGGTATTTGCCATATTACGCCGAACTCTACTGTTTTTGTCCGTTCTTAAATCACTTCCTGATAAACGCTTCATCCGTTGAAGATACATCCTCTGAAACAAAACGTTCCACTCTCATGTGAAGATCATATTTATCTCGAAGATCAGTAATTGTTTTCATCATGGACGATGCATGATGAACATCTATTGCTTCCTGATTTTCCCACGCATCGATCAGAAGAACGGTTTCCGGATCATTCATCGAAAAGAAATACTCATACCGTAAATTTCCCTTTTCCGAACGTATTTTATCAACCGTTCCGCTCTTTTCCATTTCCTCTGCAAACTTACGTGCGTTGCCGTTTTCTCCGGTATAGTACAGATTAACTGTGATCATTTTTCATACTCCTCATCTATGTTATAACGCATCCTTTGGGCAGGCTCTTTTGCATTCCATACAGAGGATACATTCTGTTCCGTTTTCACGTTTTCTTGCATTATCCGTGATCTTTACGTCCATTGGGCATGCCCGTTCACATTTCCCGCAGGAAATACATTTGCTTTTGTCACACTTTATCCTGACCAGCGAAAAATAGCTCATGGGTTTCAGGAACACGGTAACAGGACAGATATATTTGCAGAAAGCACGGTTGTCCTTAAACAGAAATGCCAGGGCAATGCCAATACCGTAATATAACAGGTTCCCGAAAACAAACGCCCAAAACATGATTTTCTCAATATTTCCGGCATGACTTAGGAATAAGGCTGCCACAAAGATAAGAGAGCCCGCAAATGTAATATATCTTATCCATCCGATGCGTTGTCTGGGCCCCTTAGGCGTCTTGTAAGGAAGAAAATCCAACACCATAGCCGTCCAGCAGGCAAATCCGCACCATCCTCTTCCAAAGATCAAGGGACCAAATATCTTGGCAACGGCATAATGTATGGTCGCTGCCTCAAATACGCCGGTAAACAGGTAGTACCAAAAGCCTTCTATCTGCATATTTTCATTGCATATAAGACCCAGATATACCAGCATATAGGATCCGACAAGCAGCTGAACGATACGTCTTGCATACGGATATTTCCTGACAAAGAGAAACAACCCCAGCGAGATGGATATTCCTATGTAACTGAAATTAAAAAGATAGAAGAGATTATCCTTTGTGAGCCATAGTGTAACAGCTACTGCTTCAAATATGATCAGCATCATTACCGGTAACATATATTTTTTCATTTCCGATCTCCATTAATAGCTTTTAAACCATAATATCAAAAAATCGTGTCTGATTACATTTTTATTAAGCGGGAGAACCGCGATCAGTTCTTCCGCATCCTTCTCTTCTCCGTAAACCGGAATTTATCTGATCGCTTTCAGTACAGAAGTCACACCCCAGCTGTTCAAAACTGTGACAGACGAAAAACCGGCTTTGATCAAAGCTTCTTTTTCATGTTCGACAGTCAAGGGCGTATCGTAGTGATAAAACGTTTCGTCCGTTATATTCTGGTCTTTTTTCAGGCGAAGCAGCTCCGCGCGGTGAAAATGTTCTTCTTCCTCGGTCATTGCAAAATAATCCGTAAGAATAAAGTAGCCTCCGGGCTTCAACGCTTTTCGTATCTTTTCATACAGACGTGTTTTCTCTTCTTTGGTAAAATGGTGAAGAGATTCCACAGACACCGCTGCATCGTAGAGCTCTCCATCGAATGGTACATCAAAATACGAGCCCAAAATAAGTGTCATGCTCTTATCAGGATATTTGTTGCGTAACGCGTCAAGCATACCCGGCGCAAGATCAATGCCTGTGATCTCTGCCGAAGGTACTAACTCAAAATAATATCCGAGCTCCAGACCTGTACCGCAGCCCAGATCAAGAAGACGCGTACCATAAACTTGCGGCAGACAGCTTGCTGTAAACGGATAGAATTCCTTTGCGAAATCAATACATGTCAATTGATGCTCTTCATATCCGCTTAATCGGGAATCAAAAAAATCTCCCATTTTTTCAAGCATATAGTGTCTCCTCGCTCTTATATCCATATCGCTTTATTTTTCCACCCACTGATGCATTCCCGGTCCGCATTTTTCGTTTGGTCTTTCAACAAATCCCAATTTCTTATAAAAACCTTCTTTTCCATTCGCTGCCAGAAGACTGATCATGATCTTATATCCCGGTTTCAATTGCTCTTTCACATAGTTTATGCATGTCTCCACTACCAGCCGGCCCAGACCATGTCTTTGGTATGCCGGATCAACCATCACATCTGTAAGGAGAACTGCATATCCGTGATCCCATAAGATTCTTCCCGTAGCTACAGCCTTTTCATTGTCCCGGACGCATATCACATAGGAATGCTTCAGTCCCTCAGCGGCCTCTTCTACCGGGATTTCATGAAACCCCACCGCTTTTCTCAGTTGTGTGTATTCTTCCGGCGTGATCATATTCGTTATTTCCATAATCATTCCTGTTCTTTAACCATTCGTATACGTTTTTTTCACATGAAGCACGATCGCTTTCATTTCTATGGATTTAGTTGTCAATTCCTTCTTACTATAATATCAAAAAACCGTTTCAGCAAATCATACTTCTTTCTGCCATTCTTTTCCCGGATAACCGAATACGCATGAAAATCGACCGAATAGACGCGCTGAAACGATCGGCATACTCTGATATATTATAATTATGGAAGTTATTCTATCTATCAACGGATGGTGAATCGATGAAAGATATGGTTGAAATCGAAGTCGTTCTTGACGAACAGTATGCGGATCCGCATGTGACGATCAAAACAAGAACGAATACGCGGCAGGTTGAGAATATCATCCGCGCCATTGAGAACGTTTCCAACTCGGACTATCCGCAGATCGCTGCAATCCGGGATGATAAGCAGGTATTTGTGTCCCAGCGCGACATTGTCAGGGTGCATACGGAGGGGCGTAAGGTCATTTTGGAGACCGAAGATGAAACCTACACCGTGCGAAAGACTTTGGCCGTTCTCGAAGACTTTCTTGACTCTGAAAGATTCCTCCGCATCTCGCAATCGGAGATCATCAATCTCTACAAAGTGAAATGCTTTGATTTTAACATGGCCGGAACGATCGGCGTGGAATTTGACTGCGGGATCAAATCATGGGTTTCCAGAAGCCGTGTAAAGCAGATCAAGGCCATGCTTTCGCAGGGCAGAATGTCGGAGGTGATACGATGAAGCTTCGGGATAAATTCATTATCAATTCACTGATCGGCTTTGTGATCGGAATGATCGTCGGTGTCATCATCTGGATCTTTTTGGCCGGAGATAGCGAACCTGACCACAGTCTATTGATGCATGTGATCATGTCGGGGCTGCACGGACTGATCCCTGTCGGCGCGGCTACGGTTTTTGAGATCGAAAGCTGGGGCCTGACCAAACAGACCGTTGTTCATGCATTGCTGACACTTGCCTCGATCCTTGGCATCGACATCCCGATGAACTGGTGGAAACCGGGCGCCGAGCTTGCGATCGCTCTCGTCTGTTATGTCGTTGCTTATACGATCATCTGGCTGGTCAATTATTTTTACTGGAAGATCACAGTCAGGAAAATGAACGAAGAACTTCAACAGCTGCATGAACACGAGAAAGATCAGGACACAAAACCGAACGGAGAATCATAAATGAATGTAAAAGTTCTTGTAACAGGAAAAAACCGAAAGATCGCGCAGGATATCTGCGAACACCTGCAGTCAGACAGAGGGTATATGACCGTTAAATGCGACGCAAACAAAAACGCCCTTTTTGATCTGATGCTGTCCGAGCTTCCGAAAGTTGTGATCATCTGCCTGGGCGACGAGACGGCAGATTCGATCAAGGTCTACAACGTAATGAAAGAAGCCCTGCGTCGGGGAAATATCACAACGATCGTTATCACGGACGAGACCGACGAAAAACTCTTCATGAAATATACCGAACTGGAGCGTGCTCTTTTCCTGTCCAGACCGGTTTCGCTCTTTGCCCTGTATGAAAAGCTGAACGAGATCGAAGAAAAACTGGAAACAGAAAAAGAACAGACCGGATCTGCTTTTCGGGAATTCGTCAATGAAAATGCAGGCACGCCGGCAAGAAGACAGATCCTGGTCGTCGACGATGATACCGAACAGCTCTACCATATCAAGGAACAGCTGGAAGAATTCTATGATGTCACCTGTGTGAAAACAGGCGAAGCGGCATTCCGCTTCCTTGCAAAAAAGAAATGCGACCTGATCCTTTTGGACTATATCATGCCGGTGATCGACGGTCCCGAAGTGCTCCGCAGGATCCGGGAAACCAAAGAATGGGCCGACGTTCCGATCATCTTCTTAACAGGCGTTTCGGAAAAAAAGAAGGTGATCAAGGCACTGACCGAACTCCGTCCGCAGGGATACCTGGTAAAACCCTCAAAAAAATCGGAGATCGTTTCCAAGATCATAGATGCATTGGAGGAGAAAGAAAATGGAGATCGATCTTAACTGGCTAAATGATGTGGGGCTGGATACGCAGACCGGCATTTCTTATACGGGAAACGACCGGAAATATCTGTCAGCCGTGCAGCGTTTCTTTAAAAACTACGAAAAAAACAAGGCGAAGGTGGAAGAATCCTTTGCCGCAAAAGACTATGAGAACTATATGATCACCGTCCATGCCTTAAAAAGCAATGCAAAGATGATCGGTGCCGAAAAGCTTTCCGAGCACTTTGAGTCACTGGAGATGGCAGCAAAAAGCGGGGACGGCGATTTTATAGAAGGCGTGAACCCTGTTGTCATGGAAGAATATGCAAAACTGATCGCTGCCCTAAAGCCTATCGGCGAGATGGATGAGGTCCGCAGTGCCGATGAGATTTCGGCGGATGTTGCCATAGAAACCGCCGGCCGGCTTCTTGAAGCACTCGATGATTTTGACGATGAAGGAGCAAAAGCGCTCGCCGTGAAGCTTTCGGGATATCCGTTCCGAATCACGCAGGCAGGCAGGCTGAAAGAAGCGATCGCGTTCATCGAAGATTTTATGTATGACGAAGCTGCTGAGATCATCAGGGAGATCCTGCCCACCATAGAGTAGAAAATATGCCAAAAAAGATCAGATTCATCCTTTCCATCATACTTCTTATCGTATTCGGATACATCATTATCGGTCAGATCGTTCTGCCGGAAAATGTCCCGATCAACGGAAACGTCTGTGACATTCTGCCCGGAGATAAATGGGTCGCGCTCAAAGAGGACGGACAGCGCGTACCGTTTCAGGTTCCGGGCAAAACAGATGCAGAGATCGTCCTTGAAACCACGCTCCCGAAACAATTCAACAAAGATTATGCGGTTCTGTGTTTTCGCGGCATGGATATGGACATCTATATCAATGACGAGCTCAGGGAGAGCTACCGGACGCAGGACTACCGGTTCCTTGGCGACCGGTCGGCAGAATGCTATGTCATGGCATCGATCTACCCCGAGGATGCCGGTGCGACCTTAAAAGTCCGTTACGAATACAACTCCGGGATGATCTATGAGGTTTATATAGGAACCAGGATCGGGATCCTCTCTTACCTCTTCCACCTTTACGGCCTGGAACTGTTCGTGGGACTCGCGTTGCTGATGCTCGGTCTTATCTGCTTCATTGCGGCTCTCGCCTATAAATACATCCATAATAAATATCTGGAAATGGAGCATCTTTCTCTGGGTGTGATCATCGGCGCCTGCTGGGTACTGTCCAATTCGATCTTCCGGCAGTTATATGCCCGTAACATCTCCGTCATGTCGGATACGCCGTTTCTCATGGTCATGATCATGCCGCTTCCGTTCCTGGTGTTCATCGATTCCCTGCAAAAGGGCCGGTACAGAAAAATTGAGGCCGCAGCCGGGATCATAGCCGTTTTGAATCTTATCATCTGTGTGGTGCTGTTCGTTTCGGGAACAGTCCCGCTTGCCAAAAGTTTCGTATGTTCCGCCATCAGTGCGTTCTTTTCGATCCTTGCAATGATCATCTCCATTTCACTGGATATCAGACGCCACTACATCCGGGAATACATCTTTGTCGCGATCGGGTTTGCCGTACTGGCCCTTGCCGCGATCATCCAGATCCTGGAATACCAGTTCGCTCATAACGGGGTCTTTTCCGGACTCTTCATGGCTCTGGGTCTGTTCGGGTTTATGATCTGCTCGATCATCCATACGATCAAACAGCTGATCGGCATCCGGCTCGAGGCAAACGAACTGGCACACATCAACAAGGCAAAAGACGATTTTCTTGCCAATATGTCTCACGAGATCAGAACGCCCTTAAACGGGATCCTCGGTATGGATGAAATGATCCTGCGCGATGCAAAAGAAAGCCGCGTCAGAGACTACGCGCTTGAGATCAAGAGTGCAGGGAATACGCTTCTTTCCATCATCAATGACATTCTGGATCTGAGCAAGATCGAGTCCGGCAACTTCGAGATCATTCCGGCCGAATACGGAACAGCCTCCGTTTTGAATGATGTATTTAACATCACAAGGATCCGCGCGAAGAAGAAAGGGCTGAAGTTTGATTTTCACGTATCGGGGGACATCCCTTCTGTCCTCGAAGGCGATGAGATCCGGATCCGCCAGATCCTTTTAAATATCATCAATAATGCGATCAAATACACGAATGAAGGCAGCGTTACAGTGGATGTGTCCTCCGTACCTGTCATGATGGGAAACTACATTGACCTGATCGTGAAAGTAAGCGACACCGGGATCGGGATCAAAGAGGAGGACAAGGACAAGCTTTTCAAGAGCTTCCAGCGTCTCGATGAGCGGAAAAATCACAGCATCGAAGGGACAGGCCTCGGGCTTCATATCACGAACCGGCTGCTTCAGATGATGGACGGCACCATCTCTTTTGAGAGTGAATACGGCAAAGGCAGTACGTTTACGATCTCTGTGCAGCAGAAGGTGGTCAGGGCCGCGCCGATCGGGAATTTCTCCGATGCAGTCAGGAATTACCTGAACAACATCGAAGCTGATGAAGTAGGGCTTTATGCTCCGCAGGCCCGCGTGCTCGTTGTGGATGACAATGACATGAACCTGGATGTTATGAAGGGGCTGCTTAGGGATACGAAGATCAAGGCAGATTATGTTCTCTCCGGTACGGAATGCATCGAGAAGGTACAAACAAACCGGTACGACTGTATCCTGCTGGATCAGATGATGCCCGGCATGAGCGGCGAGGAAACGCTTGCGGAGATGGTAAGACTTGAGATCCTGAACAATACGCCTGTGATCGCACTCACCGCGGATGCGATTATCGGTGCCAGGGAAGAATATATCACCAAAGGCTTTACGGATTATATCTCCAAACCTGTCAAATACGAGATCCTGGAAGCTGTCTTAAAGGAGTACATCCCGAAAGAGAAACAGCTTTCCCCGAGCGGAGCCGATGAACTTCCCATCATGCTGATCTGGGGCGATGATCCGGACGCTCTGAAACAGGAAAAAGTACGGCTTGACGGTATCTACAGATGTGTCTGTGTTACCGGGCAGGCCGCAAAAGATAAATATCTGGAAAAGCATGTGCCCGCAGCAATCATGCAGGTAAAACCCGAAAAGAGGACATAAGGAGGACATATATGAAAAAGAAGATCTTTCTCATATTTCCGGCAATTCTACTCATGCTGATGCTTGCAGCCTGTGCAGGGTCGCAGGAATCGTTATCCGGAAATGCTTCGCAAGAAAGCACCGCCGATACTGTAGAAACAGCAGATACCGGCGATACATCCGCATCGGATGAAAACGCGCAGGAAGAAACTGATACCGAAGATTTTCGCATCGGGATCGTAACGGGATCCTATGCGCAGTCTGAAGACGACAGGAGAGGCGCCGAGGCATTCCGTGACAAATACGGTGCCGACAAGGTCACGCTTGCCATTTACCCGGATAACTTTACCGAAGAATATGATGTAACGATCCAAACGATCGTGAACCTTGCCGATGATCCCAAGATCAAGGCGATCATTGTCAATCAGGCGATCGAAGGGACCACGGATGCATTCCGGAAGGTGAAGGAAAAACGCCCCGATATCCTCTGCATCGCCGGGGAAGCCTTTGAAGATTTTGAGGATATCAGGCCCTATACGGATCTTGTGGTCAACAACGATTTTGTCTCCCGCGGATATCTGATCATCAAAAGCGCACATGATCTCGGATGCGATACCTTTGTACATATATCATTCCCGCGCCACTTATCCTACGAAACCTATTCGAGACGCGTGAACATCATGAAAGCAGCCTGTGAGGAGTTCGGCATGACTTTTGCGATGGAAGAAGCACCTGATCCGACGACCGATGTGGGTGTTCCCGGAGCCCAGGCATATGTCACGGAGCATATTCCCGAATGGGTGGAAAAATACGGTCAGAATTCGGCATATTTCTGCACGAATGATGCGCACACAGAGCCGCTGATCAAGGGGTTGCTGGAATACGGCGGATACTTTATCGAAGCCGACCTGCCCTCTCCGATCATGGGCTATCCCGGTGCGCTGGATCTGGATCTTACAGGTGCCGACGGTGACTTTGAAAAGATCACAAAGGAGGTCGAAGACGCTATTGTTTCCGGCGGTGGAGCCGGAAGATTCGGAACGTGGACTTCTTCCTGCGGATTCACGAACTCGGCAGGTCTCGCAGAGCACGCCCGCAATGTTCTCCTGGGAGAAAGCAGCCTGACGGATCTTAGCGACATCCTGTCTGCTTACACTGTCTATTCTCCGGAGACCGAGTGGAACGGCTCCAAGTATACAAACGCCGCATCAGGCGAAGTGCTGGACAACATTTTCCTGATCTATCAGGACACCTATATCTTCGGTGATCCCGGGCACTATATGGGTGCAACAAAGATCCGTGTACCCGAAGAATACTTTACGATCGAATAAAACCTTGCAAAGGGGATAGAGAATGGACGCGCAGGAAAAAGAAAACCTGACCAAGATCAAAAAGAAATATGCACGTAAGAAGAACGGGATGTTCATACCGCTGATCCTTGTATTTGCGTTTATTGCCGTAGTCGCCATCTATAATTCGCTGCTCATGAAAAACGCGGCTGAATCGAATTCAACGGCTGTCATCGAGGACAGGATCTTAAATGTTTCCTCGATGATCGACAATCACCTGAATACGGCCCAGACCGTTTTGCACGTTACCGCCGACGGCGTATACCACATGCTCGTATCCGGTACCACATCTGCCAGGATCCACGAATTCCTGGTGGAAGAGACGAACAACGTGGAGGAACAGTTCAACGAGAACTTTACGGGGATCTACGGATACATCATGTCTCAGTATATGGACGGTCTCAATTGGGAGCCTCCGGAAGGGTACGATCCCGCAAGCCGTGACTGGTATATCCGGGCAAAGGAAGCAGACGGCGATGTTGCGTTCGTGCCGCCCTATGTGGATGCACAGACGGGAAATATGATCATTTCCGTGAGCAGAATGCTGCCTGACCGTCAGAACATCATTTCCCTGGATGTCCAGCTCAAAGGGATCCAGGAGATGATGCAGGAACTGACGGTAAACGGCAAAGGGTACGGTTTTGTTGTGGATGATGAAGGCCTGATCATCGCCCACAGGGACGAAAGCCTGAAAGGGACGAATCTTACGCAGCTGCCGGGAGGCAAAGAACTTCTTGACGAGATCAAACGTATTTCCGAAGGCAGTTTCACAGCTTCCTATAACGGTGAAGAGAGCACGGTATTTGTCAACGATGTAACGAATCACTGGCACGTGGTCATGCTGGTCAGCAACAGAGAACTGTATCAGCAGACCAGAAACCAGATCGCGATCAATGCCCTGATCTATGCGCTCGTCTTTGCCATGATCGCCATATTCTATTTCATCAGTTACCGGAACGAACGGAAATATACCAAACAGATGGAAGAAATGCGGCTCGAAGAACAGAAAGCCGATTACAACAGAAAGGTGTTGGAGCTTGAAAAGGATGCGGCCAATGCGTCCAACAAAGCCAAGAGTGATTTTCTCGCCAACATGTCCCACGAGATCCGTACACCCATGAACGCGATCATCGGTATGGATGAGATGATCCTCCGCTCGAGTCCGAAGGATCCCATCCGGAAATATGCGCTGGATATCCAGAGCGCAGGAAAAACTCTGCTTTCCATCATCAATGACATCCTTGATTTTTCCAAGATCGAGTCCGGGAAGATGGAACTGGTGCCCGTGGATTACGGCTTTGCTTCCGTCATGAACGATATCGTGAACATGACTATGAAAAAAGCGCAGGACAAGGGGCTTACCTATAACATGAACATTTCCGGAGACATCCCTTCCGTGCTGCACGGTGATGAGATCCGCGTAAGGCAGGTCATGCTCAATCTGATCAACAACGCGATCAAATACACCCCTGAGGGCAGCGTGACGACGGACATTTCCTACGAACCGGATACACAGCTGCTGAAGGTCACCGTCTCCGATACGGGGATCGGCATTAAAAACGAGGATCTGGGCAAACTCTTCGGTTCTTTCCAGCGCCTCGAAGAAGACAAGAACCGGAATATCGAAGGAACAGGCCTGGGACTGAACATTACGATGCGCCTTGTCAAAATGATGGGCGGAACCATCAGTGTCAACAGCAGGTACGGGGAAGGAACCGTATTTTCGGCAACGATGAAGCAGGACATTGTTGATGTGACGCCGGTCGGTGATTTTGCACAGAATATTTCCAGACTGACACTCCATGAAGAGTATCATCCTGCACTTGTTGCTCCTCTTGCCCGCGTTCTCGTTGTAGATGATAACGACATGAATCTGGAGGTCATCGAAAGCCTCCTGGAAGATACAAAGATAAAGATCACAACCGCAGAATCCGGAAAAGAGTGTATCAATATTCTCCGGGATCATTCGTTTGACGTGATCTTCCTCGATCAGATGATGCCCGGGATGTCGGGATCGCAGACATTGCAGGAGATCCACAAGGAAAACCTCGCACCTGATACACCCGTCATCGCGCTGACCGCCGATGCGATCGTCGGTGCCAGGGACAATTATCTGAAAGAAGGTTTCTCGGATTATCTGAGCAAGCCTGTGATGTATGATGCTCTGGAAGCAATCCTTCTGAAATACCTGAAAGAGGATCTGATCCAAAAAGAAACCGGTACCGGATCCGTGCCCGCTGAAACAGACGAAGCGCAAAGCGAAAAGCCGCTCGTTATTGCGATCAGCGATTCTTCGGAAGAGCTCAAGAAGGTCAAATCCCTTCTTGCGAATTCCTGCCGCAGTGTATTCGTAAAAGATACGGCAAGCGCCGAGAAGTATTTAAGTAAGCACAGGGATTAAACCCGCATATCATCCACAAGGTTGTATAGGAGGACATTTCATGAATGATAAAAAGGATCTTTCCATCGTAAACTGTATTTCCACTACTCTTTTAGCGTATTTTATTACAATTCCCGGACATGAACTGATCCATTTGTTGACGGATTACGCATACGGGGACAAGGTGACCTGGTATTCGGCCGGAGCCGTTCAACCCATGGAAAGTATAGATTACATGAGTCTTTCTCCGTTTCACCGGATCATGGTGACGGGAGGAAGTGCTTCCGTATTAAATGCTATTATAGGTCTTATTCTCATGTTTATTGTGTTAAAAGTCTCGATGGGGCCTCTCATGAGACTGTTTCTTGTGCAACTCACGGGAATGCAGCTGACAACGGGCATCGGATACTTTATGATCGGCGGTTTTTTTGCCGTAGGTGACTGGGGACTTGTATTTTCACATCTTAGCGATCATCCCGGTCTTATAGTGACCCTCAGGATCATACTTTCCGTCGTCGGAGGACTTGGTATAGTAGGATTATTCTTCCTGCTCAACTATATGTCATATTATTTTATTGAAGACGCCGATAACAAAAAAGAGCGCCTTAGCGTCGCCTTCAAACTCCATCTTCTTGTATTGCTCATAGGGTATTCCATCGGCATGATCGTAACACTGCTTTCACCGGCTATGGGTAGCGGCGAACTCAGTTTCGGACTCGGCCTGCTTTACAATATGATGTGGATCTCTTTCTTCTGGGGATTCATGTTCACCGGCCCGATGCATACTTTGCCGCCAAAAAAGAGCCGTTTTCTTTACAAACTCCCCGCAAAGCCAAACTGGGGACTGTTTGCCGTAAGTGTCATACTCATTCTGATCGATATCTTTGTTTTCGGCCCGGGGATAAGAATAAACTGATAAGGGGATTCTTGAAAAATCACGATAACTTTAAAATATGTTTTTTCATATAGAATTCCTCGGACAGATCAGATTCAAAGAACAAACTGTACAACCAGACCGGCAAGTGCACATACGGCAAGGGCTAACAGCTCTCCGATCGCAAAGCCCTTGATGTGAAACAGGTAATCATGGTAGTCCTTTACCATATCTTCCGTACCTTTAAACACAAAGTACGGATCATGACAAAACCAGATGATATCAAGCACGATCACGTCCCATAGATTCACGATCGTCCACATCAGAAACCCGTATCCAAACGCTTCGGCAAACCCGGTATATCCGTTCACGTATCGCAGGATCAAGCTGAGTATCACCACAAAAAGAACACATGCTCCGATCTTAGCGGCGACCTTGTTTTTCTGCGTCGGAATACTGTCGCGATATTCTTCAAGAGATTTCACCCGTTCCTGAATATTCGGCGGATAATTGTACAACGTATTGATCGGTTTTCTTGACATCACAAAAACCAACAGTGTAAATAGCACGCATAAAAGCGCGCTCTCGATCGCAAGTATCATTTCACATCCTCAATTCTGCGTTAGCTTTCCTGTCTGATCCATATAAAGATTGGCCGCGACTAACGAATGTAATGCGTCCACTGGTGTTCTTCCTTCTCGGGAAGCCCGTATTTTTCTTTTCCAAGCGCGATACTCTTCATAAGGAATGTCATGTTTCTTGCAAGTGTCCGCATGGTCTGAAGGCCTTCCAGATCCTGCCCGGCCTCCCCCTTTTCTCTTCCGTGGATACTGTTCCAATATTGGCTGGACGCAACCGGCATTCCGCTGATGGTGAAGTATTTGTTAAGCTCATCATATGTGGCAGAGCAGCCTCCTCTTCTGGCCACAACAACACTTGCGCCGACTTTCATGGTCTTATCAAAATGTGTACTGAAGAACAGTCTGTCCAGGCAAGCGATCAGCGTAGCATTTGCCGAAGCATAATAAACCGGTGATGCAACAACCAGTCCGTCTGCCTCTTCAAACTTGGGTGCAAGTTCATTTACCGCATCATCGAAAACACACTTTCCCGTTTGGGCGCAGGACCGGCAGGCTATACAGCCCCGGATATCCTTGTTTCCGATCAGCGCGACTTCCGTTTCAATGCCTTCGGATTCAAACACCTTAACCATTTCATTAACTGCAATGCTTGTGTTCCCATCCACTCTGGGGCTTCCGTTAATGATCAGTACTTTCATTTTCCATCCCTCCTATACCTATATCATATCAAAAAACCGTTTCATCCGTCATCCGGAAATGAAAAAGCCCGTACTAACCATTCTCTATCATTTTGGTTCATGTATTCAACAAAGTACATATATATTTACACCAACCCTTGAATTATAAGACTTTCTACTATATATTGTTTGTATCGATAGGCCGTCATTGAATATGAGTAAAATATAGAATTATTGTGTAATATCAAGGAGAAAATGATCATGAAGAAACAGGTTATATTATCATGTATTATGATTTTAGCTTTATGTGCAGGATGTGGCTCGTCAGGTAATGTAAGCGAATCTGCTACAGAGAGCGTCTCTGTCGCTGAGAGTAGTACCGATACAGCTGTCACTGAAGAAGAAACATCAGAGGAAGTTGCGACAGAAGAAGCCGTAACAGAGGAAACTGTATCAACAGCTACCGAAGCAGAAACTACTTCAGAGTATAATGCATTTATTGATGACTACAACTCTTTTGACGTGACTTCAACCAGTTTGAATAATGGTGTCTGGAATGATATCATATCTAACACTGACAAGGGCTCAAATAAATCGCCTCAGCTTCAGTGGAATGCGGTTGATGGTGCCGGGCTTTATGTCATTATAATGGATGATCCGGATTCCTGGCACTTTATGCATTGGAAATCTAACAATGTGACCGAGACAAGTCTTGATGAGGGCTGGGCCCCGAAATCAGAGTATGTGGGACCATATCCACCAAGCGGAGCGACTCGTACATATGAAGTTTATGTTGTCGCTCTTAAAGCGCCGGTTGAAAAAGTAAAGGGAGCCTTCGGTGCATCGAATCCGAAATTTGAGGAGAACTTTAAAGCACTGGATACAGATGCAGAAGGAAACAGCGGAAATATAGTCGCTGTCGGAAGAGTATCAGGAACGTTTTCATATTAAACATAAAACCAATATACTGTAAGAAAATGTGGCAGTTAAATCAGAGAAAATAAGGATCGGTGATACCGGTCCTTATTTATTTGATTCTGCTAACGACGACGAATTACGCAATATATTTGCAATTTAAAACGTGTACCAAAGAAAACACAAATCCGATTTATCTTCTCCGGAATAACCTTGCAGTGAATATCACCGTCTTTTTCTGTATTTCAATGCTTTCAAATATAGTACGAGACACTTAATCCAGCTGCGACTCGGCGATCCATCCGTCAAGCCACATGTATCCGTCCTCATTATCAGCTTCCGTAAAGTATGTCACTTTCAGCCAGTTCTTACCGCTCTTTGAAGTGCCCTTTTTTCTGTATACTTCCAGATCATGACCATTTGGAACACGGCATATGACATCATATTCGGTGCCGGGACCTGTGCGAAGATTCGCATAGCCATCTGATGCATTGACAAATCTCAGGT
>JAFZQU010000043.1 GCA_017620255.1 Lachnospiraceae bacterium | reverse complement strand
TGACATGGACAATCCTTTCCGTGTGACACCAAAACGTAGTGCATTGGTACAGAATGTCACACCAAAATGGGGTTTATGTGTCAGATCCATTATGAACTTATTATGATGCGGATTCTATCCGCCGAAATATTTAGCGCTTACCTTTATTTCACAAGCCATGTTCCTATCCTTTTAGATCCAATTCTTTCGATTAACCCCTCCTCAGATAATTCCTTCATTAGCATTTGCACGGTTCTTCTGGATCTGTTCATCATTTCTGATAGTTCAACCTGTGTCAACGAAGGGTTCTCCTTTAAAAGAAGCAATAAATGCTCACGATCTGTCAACTCGCTCCCTTGCGCTTTATTTTGCGCTTTATTTTGCGCTTTATCATAAGCGTAGTTCAGATTCCATAATGTCAGGAAGAAATTATATCCATCGGTATAGAACACAGGCTTTAATTCTTCCCGATATCTCTCTTGAGACTCATATGCATCAAGAATCTTTTTTAATCCGCTGCCTCGGCGCTCCATAAGACGTAAACGCCCGAAAACATCCGCAAGAATCGGATTTCTCAGTTTTGACGGCACATGTCTGATATCCAACAATTGAACCTCTGAACCATCAAACATTCCTCCCGGATTGGTAATGACCAGCCTATCGTCATAGATATCGATCTGGCTATGTGCGCCTGTCTGTAAATAAGACCTATGAATAAGCGCATTAACCAATCCTTCTTCTATTGCTCTTTCCGGATAATCCGGCAGTTCAACTCTCCTGTTTTTTTCTTTGCGCCATCCCTTTCTCATATTATTCCGAATAAAGGACATCGAGCTATCATATAGCTCTATTAAACCGCCCGTAAACTCCGCATCATCGAGTGCGTCTTGTGTCGAATTTGCTTTTTCCAATCCATTCCATCTTGTACAAAAAACCCTTGAATGATGTATATTCCATTGATCTGCAAATAAGATCCCGGCATTTGTCATCTGTCCGTCTTCCTGCATCAATCGAAAACTCACCAAATCCTCGTCAAAATTCATCTGTAATCGGGTCGCTTTCAAATACATTTTCCGAAGAGATTCGAATGTGAGTTTTTCTCTGGAAATATCAGAAGTCATTTCATCAAATGACGTCCCTGTACTTTTGATAATATATTCTGTAAGTTCAAATCCGGTTATTTCTTTCTTCACACTCCCTGTCCGGTAATAGTACCGTCCATGAAGATTGAGCGGCAGTTTCGACTTTTTGACTTCAATTTGAATATACTTCTTTTTATTCTTTGTTCTAAGATTCACATCACAAGTCATTCCAAAAGCTGCCGAGATCTTGTTTGGTATATCCTCTAACAATTTTTTTGCCGTTTTCGATTCCAATCCAAGTACATTACCATCATCATTAATGCCTATATAAAGGGTGCCGCCTTGCGCATTAGCATATCCGCAGATCCACTCCAAATATTTGTCCTGCCAGGATTCCTTCCATTCTGTTACCTGATTCTCACTTTCCGTCAAAATAGTATCGATTTCTCTCATTTTCGCACCTCTTTTTCTTCTACTATTTCAACAATCATACCACATTTGCGCTTTAAATTCAATTTTTAAAGCGCAAATCCAATCTTCATGTTTTGCGCTTTATGCGCTTTTATAGTTTGTTTTTTATCGCCCGTTTTTCTAATGACCTAAAAAACGGGCCGGAACTATATGTCCCGACCCTGTTTTGTGTCGTTATGTAAGAAGAATCGAAAAATCCTCAAGGGCGTAAAGCGCTGATAAATACAGGCTTTGTATCAGATAATACTATTCCCCTTTATTTCACCACTGTGATCGTGATCTGTACGGTCTTGTTTCCATCGGCAGTTGTTGCATAGATCGTTACTGTCGAACCATCAACCGCGCTTTTGCTGATCGTGATCTTACCTTTCGTATCAACAGTCGCGACACCTGCATTCGAACTCCTGTAGGATACGCTCGTATCCGTGTACTTCTTATATCCGGCATAAACCTTCTGTTCTGCCTTGTCCGCTGTGTTTCCCGGTATCCCGTTGATGTCCACGATCGGTGTAAGGGTTAGTTTTCCGCCAGGTTTACATTTGCTCTCATATTCCCCACTCTTCAGTTCAACCTGTCCCAAACCGTCCTTTGTACTGAGTTCTTTGAGGCTCAGCCCCGTTACCTGTCCACGGATCGTCACGGAGCAGGTCACTTTCTTACCGGAACCGTCTTTTGCAAAACCGGTAAGTGTAACAACGCCCGGGTTAACTGCCATTACCGCAAGGTACTGCCCCCTGCCTACGGTAACTCCCTCACCGGTTGCTTTCTTCGTTCCGGTAAGCCCGGATCCCTTTGCATTGACAAAATCGCCTGTTGAAGGCACCAGACCCTTATCCACGGCGGCAAGCTTTACGAGCTCATTGTTTGCACACTGCAAGACACCGGCCGGCGACCGAAGGCTCCTGCTCAACAGGGAAGCGATCGAGACCCTGCGCCAGATCAGGGAGAGCAATCAGGAATGCGGGATCCCCTGCGAGATGGATGATTTCATCTTTCTACGCAAAAGAAAAGGCAAGATCGGTCACATTACCCCACGTTCCATCGATTCCAGGCTCCGGCGTTATTGCCGGGAAGCAGGGATGAGCGTGATCAAATCTCCGCACGATATCCGCAGGACCACGTTGACTAACCTCTACAATGCGGGAATGCCGCTAAAAAAAGTGCAGGAGTTCGCAGGACATTCTTCCCTGAAGCAGACCATGGATTACATCAGGATCACCGACGATGACATCGAGACCATGCAATATATCGAGACATTGTCCATCGATCAGGTCAAGGAATTTGAAGATTCAAATATCGTAAAATTTAGACGCAATGCGTAAATAAAACAACATAAAACAGATTTTCTCGCGTATAAAGAAAGCCGGGAACCCTGATAAACACTGGGTTTCCGGCACCTCCAAGACGTGTACGTGAGAGGATTCGAACCCCCGACCTTTTGGTCCGTAGCCAAACGCTCTATCCAGCTGAGCTACACGTACAAACATATGAAATTCATGCAGGTTTCCCTGCAACTATCTTACCATAGCATAGGGTTTTTAGGAAGTCAAGCGGTTTCTCCCTTGCTAAATACCGTATCCAGAACGGTCTGCAACTCGCCTCTGGCCACCGGTCTTGTCAGGATTCCGCTGACGCCTTCGTACCCTTCCTTTTCGATCTTGATCTCCATGGGACCCTTTTCATCCGGTTCCGCCAGGAAATAGATCGGAACATTCTTAAATTCCGCATAGGAACGGATGATCTCGACCATTTTCTTGGGACGGACAATACTCATGTAGCAGTCCATAAAGATCAGGTCCGGCACGGTCTTATTCAGATAGAAGATCGCTTCCCTCGCGTTGTCAAACGCCTTGTAGTCGTACTCGCGCTGCACGTAGATCTTCATCAGATCCAGTGTGGAGAAATCATCATCGATCACCACGATCAGCGGCCGTCCGGACTCCGGTTTCACGGGTTTTGCTTTCGGAAAGATCATCTCGTCCGTTTTCTGCGGGGCCTGTTCTGCCTGCGCATATTTGCCAAAGCGGCCCACATCCGAAGAGAATCCGGTTACATCACCATCGTAAGTGATGCTCGTATTTGCAGTTGTCGTATCATCATCGTTCCAGAAATTCAGACCCGATAAATCAATGTCTTTCGGCATGCACGTCCCTTTCTTATATCCTGCCCGTAAAATAGAATGCTTTGCTATTCTACCACATATCACATATGGAGCGCAACGTGATTTTTCAGAAATTTCCAAAAAGACATAAATAGACCAGATCACGGATGTGCGGATGGATCACGTAATAGTTATCCGGGAATCCCAAAACATGCTCCGCGTAGAAGACCGACAGTCGGTTTTTGGTATCGATCATGACGTAGGCTCCTGCCGCACCGTCCCAGCCGAACTCTCCAACCGGGCTCTTCGAACAGGTATCGTCCACAAGGACACGGACGCCGAGTCCGTATTCATATCCGGTTCTCTCCCAGGTGTCAAAATCACGCTTCAACTGTCCATCCAGGGTATATGCATGTCTGAACATCTCAACCGTCTCCGGCTGCAGGATACGCGCACCCGTTTTTCCGACGCCGCCGCAGGCCAGGGCATCTGCGATCATGCTGTAGGCATCCACGCTTGCGATGAGTCCCGCCCCGCCGCTGTCATAGTTTGGTGAGAAACAGTATGTGTCCCGGTCAGCTGCATCGGCAGGAACGATCGGCACAGTCCCGTCCGTCCCCGTGTAGATATCACAGACTCTGCTGCCGTCTTCCGGTCGGCCCTCGAAATGGAAGTAAAGGTCCTCCGCACCCAGGGGTTCGAAGATGTTTTTGCGCAGATACTCCGAAAAACGCATCCCGCTGACTGTTTCCACCACGGCCGCAAGCACGTCATGCGCAAGGCTGTAGTACCACCTGGTTCCGGGTTCATACATGAGAGGTGTTTTCGATAGTGCTGCAATGACCGTCCTTGTATCTGCCGTACCATGACTGTCACGGACTGCCTGCAGGATATTCGGATCCTGCGTATCATAGGAAAAGCCCGCAGACATCGTCATCAGATCGATCAGGCGGATCGGCCGCTTTGCGGGATGACTTGTGCTGCTGCATACCGGACCGTCCGGATACAGTTCATACGTATCCGCTACTGTCATCTCTTCGTATTCCGGCAGATAGTCGGAAAGCAGGTCGGTCAGGTCAAGCTTTCCCTGCTCCTTAAGTTGCAGTACGGCTGTCATCGTGACCGGTTTTGTCGCAGAATACAGGCGGAAAAGATGCCTGTCACTTAACGGGCTCTTACGGTCAAGATCCGAAAACCCGAAACTGTGCCGGTAGACCGTTTCATGATCGCGCATGATCTTTAGGTCGCCCATAGGCATCGAATATGTCTCCTGGAGACCGTCCAGATACGCCGTTAATCTCGAAAAATCCATCTCATCCTGCCTCCGTTTCCGTTTTCTATAAGACTACCTTTTTTTCTCAAAAAAGTAAATGTGCGCACGTGAAATTCCTATTCACGAGAGGGCGCGAAAAGTGGTATACTAGGACAGGTCAAGGTTGATCAAATGATTTTGAAAGAGGCTGAATCATGACACTAAAAGATCTGCAGGCCGGACAGAGCGGTCTCATTACGGCAGTTTACGGAGAAGGCGCCCTGCGGCAGCATTTTCTCGACATGGGGATCATCCCGGGCGCGGAGGTGTCTTTTGTCAAACTGGCACCCATGGGCGACCCGATGGAACTGATGATCCACGGCTATGAGCTGACACTTCGTCTTGCGGATGCCTCGCAGATCGAGATCGAACTCATCGACGGATCCCGTGATACAGATCCTGCACCGGCACCGGTCAAAGAACATAAGAAAAAGACCGAGCATCCGGGTCTTGGTGAAGGCGGTAAATATCATGCCAAAGGGGACGGGGATCCGCTTCCGGACGATGCCATCCTGTCTTTTGCGCTGATCGGCAACCAGAACTGCGGCAAAACGACCCTTTTTAACCAGCTGACCGGTTCCAACCAGCATGTGGGAAACTTTCCGGGCGTGACCGTGGAGCGCAAGGACGGCACGATCCGCAATTACCCGAATACCCGTGTGACCGATCTTCCGGGCATTTATTCCATGTCTCCCTATACAAAAGAGGAGATTGTATCCAGAAATTTCGTTCTGAACGAAAAACCCAAAGCCATCATCAATATCGTGGATGCCACCAACATCGAGCGGAACCTGTATCTGACCATACAGCTTCTCGAAATGGGCGTGCCGATGGTGATCGCGCTCAATATGATGGACGAAGTCAGGGGCAATCACGGACATATCGACGTCAACCGCATGGAATCCATGCTCGGCGTTCCCATTGTCCCGATCTCCGCTGCCAAAAACGAAGGTGTCGACGAGCTGATCGATCACTGTATCCATATCGCACACTATCAGGAACACCCGCCGAAACAGGATTTCTGTGACGAGAACGATCACGGCGGCGCCGTGCACAGATGCCTGCACGCTGTGGGGCACCTGATCGAAGATCACGCGAAAAGAGCCTCCATTCCGGTACGTTTCGCGGCTTCCAAAGTCATTGAGAACGACCGGCTGGTCGTGGATGCACTGGATCTGGATACAAACGAGAAAGAAATGATCGAGCATATCACGGAGCAGATGGAAACGGAGCGCGGTCTCGACCGCAGCGCTGCGATCGCGGATATGCGTTATGCGTTTATTCATAAAGTCTGTGCGGAAACAGTCGTGAAACCCACGGAATCCAAGGAACACCAGCGTTCCATGCAGATCGACCGTCTGCTGACCGGCAAATACACGGCGATCCCGATGTTCATCCTGATCATGGGCGCTGTCTTCTTCCTGACTTTCAATGTGATCGGCGCACTCCTGCAGCAACTGCTTGCAAAAGGGATCGGCGCGCTGACGGCACTTGTGGACCGGATCCTGCTGGGTGCACACGTGAATGCGACCGTGCACAGCCTTGTCATAGACGGTATCTTCACCGGCGTCGGATCTATCATCAGTTTCCTGCCGATCATCGTGACGCTCTTCTTTTTCCTGTCCATGCTGGAAGACAGCGGCTATATCGCGAGAGTTGCTTTCTTCATGGATAAACTCTTAAGAAAGATCGGACTTTCCGGACGGAGCATCGTCCCGCTGCTGATCGGCTTCGGCTGTTCCGTGCCTGCAGTCATGGCCACAAGGACGCTTCCCAGTGAGCGTGACCGTAAGATGACGATCCTGCTGACGCCGTTTATGAGTTGCACCGCCAAACTGCCGGTGTTTGCTTTCTTTGTGAACGCCTTCTTCCCGGGACGCGGCGGCCTGATCATGGTCGGGCTCTATCTGCTCGGCATTCTGATCGGGATCCTGATCGCACTGCTGTACCGCAATACTTTCTTCCGGGGCTCGGCCGTTCCTTTTGTAATGGAGCTGCCAAACTACAGACTGCCGGGTGCAAGGAATGTTGCTCTGCTCCTCTGGGAGAAGGCCAAGGATTTCCTCTCCCGCGCCTTTACGATCATCATGCTCTCCTCGATCGTCATCTGGTTCCTGCAGAGTTTTGATACGCATCTTGATCTGGTCACGAATTCACAGAACAGTATCCTGGCAGCGATCGCCGGTTTTCTGGCGCCGTTGCTCGCCCCCATCGGCTTAAACGACTGGCGTATCTGTACGGCTCTGATCACGGGATTCATGGCAAAGGAAAGTGTTGTGTCGACGTTGCAGATCCTGTTTGGGGCATCTTCCCCTGTTTCCGAGGTACTGAGTACAGGTGCCGCATCTGCCCTGCTCGTATTCAGCCTGCTCTATACGCCCTGCGTTGCCGCCATTTCCTCGATAAGGCGTGAAATGGGAAGGCTCTGGGCAGTCGGAGTCGTGATCTGGCAGTGCGTGATCGCATGGATCGCCGCATTCATTGTGCACCTGCTGGTTCACTGACAGATATTTTTTCGTGGCATTGTTTGGAAATGTATAGTATAGTAAATAAAAAATACTCAAAAATCACAAATACGGAGGCAAACCTATGTTAGTTTCATTGATCGTAGCTATCGTGATCGGTGCTATCGCAGGCTGGCTTGCAAGCCTGATCATGAAAAAATCCAACGGCCTGCTGCTCAATATCATTCTGGGTATCGTCGGCGGTGTCGTCGGAACTTTTCTTCTCGGCCTGATCGGAATTGATGCACACGGTACCATCGGTAATATCATTGTATCCGTGATCGGCGCATGTATTATTCTGGCGGTGTTTAACCTGATCAAGAAGGGATAAAACGCGTATTGCACGCCTGTGCAAAACGAAAGACTCGAAAACCGGAACGGTTTTCTCGTTCGCGTTGCACGCTCCCAAGTAATAAAAAAAACAGCATGTTATGCAAGCATACATGCTGTCTTTTTTTTACTTGCTTTCGTTTTGTTTCGCGCACATGATGGCATCGATCGATGAGATGCAGGCGTTGCGGAAGCCGTTTTCTTCCAGGGCTGCCACACCGCGGATGGTCGTTCCTCCCGGGGAACAGACCTGATCTTTGAGAACGCCCGGATGCAAGCCGGTCTGCTGTTGCAGTTTTGCGCTGCCAAGCACCATCTGTGCGACCAGTCTGTAAGCCGTATCTCTCTGGATGCCGTATTTTACCGCCGCATCCGCATAGGCTTCCATCATGACGTCCACAAATGCGGGTCCGCAGCCGCTCACGGCGCCGCCGATCCCCATTAAGTGTGACGGCAGGACTTCCACTATTCCGAGTGTTGTAAACATTTCCCTGACCTTTTCAGATTCTGCGGAGGTCAGGCTGTTTTTTTCTTCAAACAAAAGCACGCCTTCTGAGACCATCGCAGGCGTATTGGGCATGATAAACTGGATCCGCGGCATGTTTGCGGCATCCACGCCAAGATCTGCAAGCTTCGTTTCATATTTCGCATAGTCCCAGCCGGCTGCGACCGAAAGCAGGACCTTTCCGCCAAGTTTTCCGCTGATCTCGGCAAGGACCGTTTCGATCTGATAGGGCTTGCAGGCCACGATCAGCGTGTCACAGGTATCCGCCAGTTCCTGTAGCGAAGATACAGGCGTAAAGCCGATCTCCTGCGCGTTCTTTTTCAGTTTTTCCTGATTGGGTGCATACGCAAAAACCTGCTCTTTCTGTAAGACCCCGGCGGTAATGAAACCCTGCGCCAGTGCTTTTGCCATATTTCCCATTCCGATAAATCCAAACTGTTTCATGATGATCCTCTTTTCTTATGTTATATCTGCCGTTTACGCATCAGGCAGAAAGCATGTTCAAAAGTAACTCTTTGACAGGGATCAGCCGTAAGTCGCAACGATCCGTTTTGCGACATAGACGCCGCTCGCGGATGCATGGGATAAAGAATGCGTCACGCCGCTGCCGTCCCCGATGATGTAAAGTCCCAGGTATGACGTTTCCAGATGTTCGTCGACTTTGACTTCCATGTTGTAGAACTTGACTTCCACGCCGTAAAGCAGGGTGTCGTCGTTCGCGGTACCGGGCGCGATCTTGTCGAGCGCATAGATCATCTCTATGATGCCGTCCATGATCCGCTTCGGCAGTACCAGGCTTAAGTCACCGGGCGTTGCGTTCAGGGTCGGCGTCACCATGCCTTCCTCGATCCGCTTCTCGTTACTGCGGCGTCCCCTGACCAGATCGCCGAAACGCTGGACGATCACGCCACCCCCAAGCATGTTGGAGAGTCTGGCGATGCTTTCGCCGTATCCGTTGGAATCCTTGAAGGGCTCCGAGAAATGCTTGGAAACGAGCAGGGCGAAGTTGGTATTCTCCGTCTGCTTTTCCTTGCCTTCATAACTGTGCCCGTTTACCGTGATGATGCCGTTTGTGTTCTCGTTGACCACGATCCCGTGCGGGTTCATGCAGAAGGTCCGCACACTGTCCTCGAACTTTTCCGTGCGGTACACGATCTTGCTCTCATAGAGTTCGTCCGTCAGATGGGAGAAGATCACCGCCGGCAGTTCCACTCTCACACCGATGTCAACGCGATTGCTCTTGGCCGGGATGTTCAGTTCCTCACAGATCGTTTCCATCCATTTGCTGCCGCTTCTGCCGACCGAAACGATACACTGGCTGCAGGTGGCGGAGCCGCCCTCATATTGGATCCTGTATCCGCCCTCGACTACCTCGATCCTCGTGATCGTCGTCATGAAGTGAAAGTCCACGCTGTCTTTGAGATAGTCGTAGAGATTCTCCAGCACGATGTAGTTGATATCCGTGCCCAGATGTCTGACCGAAGCGTCCAGAAGTTTCAGTTTGTTCTGCATGCAGACCTTTTTCAGATTTGTGCCGGCAGTCGAATACAGTTTTGTATCCCCGCCGCCGTTCTCGACATTGATCTGGTCCACATACTTCATCAGCTCAATGGCCTCGGGCTTGCCGATATGTTCAAAAAGCGTGCCGCCAAAATCATTCGTGATGTTGTATTTCCCGTCCGAAAAGGCGCCTGCACCGCCAAACCCGCTCATGATCGAGCAGGATTTGCAGTTGATGCATGATTTTACCTTCACGCCGTCGATCGGGCAGTGTCGCTTTTTCAGCTCCGAGCCTGCCTCAAAGATCCCGACCTTGAGTTTCGGCCGTGTCTTCTTTAATTCATATGCGGAATAAATGCCTCCCGGTCCCGCTCCGATAATGATCACATCATAATCCATACTTTTACCATCCCTGTTTTATTATTTTGCCATAATGATATCTGCGATCGCAAGTAACGTCTTTGTCGTGTCCGGATCATATGCCGCGTGGAACATGTAACCGTGCGGCCTGCCGGCATAGGATTTCAGCGTGCACGACGGTGCCACGCCCGCGAACAGCTGCGTATCCGCATAGCACGGATCTTTCACGCCCGCAAAGATATAAAAATGCGTCGTCAGACCGCTGAAACTGTTCGCGTATGTCTGCCGGTCCAAGGCGTATTCCGAGTAGTTGAACGGTGAAGCAAAATCATATTCAACTCCGGGTCCCGCACAGGCTGCATACGGATGAATGTTTTCGTCATTGGTATATTCAGGATCCCTGGTGTACCTTGCACCCCAGTATTGTAAGGTTGCGCGGTCGGTCCCGTTGTTTCCGTCCGTTTCCCTCGCGTCCGGATTATCGAGCGCCACATCCAGCCAGGGCGACAGCAGGATCGCCTGCGCCGGCTGCTCTACGCCTGTCATCTGCGCCCATTTACAGAGTGCGAGCACCGTACCGCCGCCGGAAGAAGCACCCATTAACACCAGGTTCTGCGGTCCGGCCGTTACGATCGCTCTCTGGTAGACGTCCCATGCATACAGCTTCACATCCAGCACGTCCACGTTGCGGTCCTGCCCCGCTATGGCGCCGGTGCCGTTCCACTTTGCGATATCATTGACTTCTTTATAAATGATCTTGTTCAGATACGGCCATCCGTTCGGATCCAGATCATATTCTTTTTCGTTTTGCACATGTTCGGAAGCGGCCATCGGATACACGGTTCCCGTTCCGTACGTGCCCGGATCATAAGCGGTCAGCCCCAGGCTATGCAAACGGTTCTGCAGTGCGATCTGCAACGCATCCGAATCATCGCCGTCTTTCTTGGCCGCCCTGTCCTGATAATTCACATAGACGAGTTCATCCGCCACATCCTTAAACGCCTCATCCGCGTTAAAATAGCGGGCGATGCTGTCAACAGCCGCTTTCTGCGCCTGTACGTTCTGCGCATCCACATGTCCGTAATAGTTTCCGCAGAAATAGAGCACGGTGCGTTTTCTGGCGCCGGTCGTCTGATGGAAACTGTAGGTATGCGCACGCCGCACCATCGAAGCCGAAGCGATATCCGCAACGTATTCTGTCGTGCCGTCCTTGATATACCAGTCACCGGCAAGCACTTCGCCGATCACGCATTCTTCCCCGTCAACCGTGAGGGTTCTGTCTGCAAAATAGTACAGCCACTCCTGCGAATCCACTTTTGACGGATCCTTCCGGATGACGCGCCAGGGCTCCCCGGCAGGCGTCAGGATCTCGCCGGCCATATGAGAGCCTGTCTGATTTTGCATAAATGCATAATATCTGTTCGAGGCATGCGCCGAGCCGTCATAGAACGGGCTTTCGGACGGCAGATAGAAGAAACCTTTTGCCATGGCACCTTCCAGATCCCCGCTTTCCCGGAAATAGTACAGTTTCCCGTCGATCAGGCGGAATCCGGTCACGATCTCTCCCGTTTCCGGACTGACGTAATATTTTTGTCCGTTCATCTCAAACCAGCCCGGTTTCTGCGCATCCGCGCTCACGTTGATCTTATATTGGATCTTTTTTGCCGAGCCGTCGAGTGCCGTAAAAGTCACGGTCGTCGACCCTTTTTTCAGGCCTGTTACCCTGACTTCGTTCCCGTCGGCGTTGTTTAAGGTCACCTTTGCGGCGCCCGGCGTATACGTTACTTTATAGGTCTGGGCGGCGCGGTCCTTATCTGCGACCGATCCGATCCCGCCGTTTTTCTCATCAAAGGAAAGCGCATCGACATGGATCGTTGTGCCGCCCTTTGTCAAAATCGTTTTAACGTCACGGATCGGTGCTGTCTTCACCTGGTGTGTGACCGCGTAGGGATAGAGCTTTATCTGTGCCGTATCCGTTTTCCCGCTTCCGTCCGTTGCCGTTGCCTTAACCGTTGCCACATATTGCGTGGTAATGTCTGCTGCTTTCAGCAGGCCCTTATTCGTGATCTCTGCGATCCTGCCGTCATTTGCAACAGGCACACCGTCACGCGTGAGACTTTCGATCTCCCACTGCACGCTCCTGTCGCTTGCATCCGCATTTATCACTTCCAGGAGCTGCAGTTTGCAGGTGCCCGCAAGGATATAGCAGCCGCTCTTGCTGCTGATCTGCAGGTCAGTCACAGGTTGCAGAACATTCACGGTAATGCTTGCTGATTTTCCGGAACCGTCTGCTGCTACGACCCTGATCGTACAGGAACCTTTTGACAGTCCGCGGATCGTCCATTTGTTTACAAAACCGTCCGCATCATATGATGTTGCTTCCACCACCGCAACCGACGGTTTCGTGGATGTGACCGTGTATTCGCCACTGATCACGGCCCCGTCCGCTCCTGCCGCCGTGACGGTAAAATCATCCGCAGACCCTTCTGTCGCAAGCGTGAAACTTGTAGAATATGTTCCAAGCGGTACGCCGGCGCTGATCGTTCTGCTGAACCGTTTTGCTGTAGGCACTGCATTATCCGTCAGGGACAGGGAGGCTGTCAGCGGATAGAGCCGGATGGTCTGTTCCGGAGATACGACTGACGGATCCGCAAGACTGGCCGCCTGTACTTTGACCGCATACGAACGGTCGAGATTTTTCGCCGCGCTAAGCTGGCCGGCTGTCGAGATCGTGGCGATCTTTGCATAGTCGGCTTCCGCGACTGCAGATCCGCCCCATTCGCGGATCTCCGTGATCTTCCATCCCACCTTTTTGTTTGCGGCAGGATATTCTCCGGGTTGTGCATTGACATCTGCGCTAAATGCCAGTTTTTTCCCCGCACCGAGTGTTTTCACACCGTCTTTTGCGGCAATGTTTACAGACAACGGTTTCTGTGCGACCGTGACCTTGACTTTTACACTTTTTTTGCTTTGATCGCCCGCCGTGACCGTCACATAAGCCGTGCCGTTTGAAACGGCGGTCACGATACCGGCGCCATCCACGGTTGCGATCTTCGGATTGCTGCTTTTATATGTCAGATGATCCTGACAGCAGGGTTTGCCGTCCGTGCCGCTAAGTACGGGACTCAGGCTTAACGTGCCAAAGAGCGTGTCAGCCTGCAGCGGAGGACAGGTGATCGCAGCCACCGCAGACGGATAAGCCGTTACCGTTACCGGTGCGGAAACGATATAGGCAGAATCCGCATAGGCATATCTCGCATAGACATCGATCTGTACCGGTGCGCTTTCTGCTTTCAGGGCCGGAAGCGCGCTAAGTTTCCCTTTCCGGATCTGAAACAGCGTGTTTTCCGTTTGCCGGTTGCCTTCGATCGAAGGATCCGCATCCTTTGCCGTAAAGAACCACTCAAAGTCTGCTGCCTTAGGTTGGATCGTCGCATCCGTTTCCGTGCTGAACTGCAGGTTCTTTGACGGTATGATCACGGGATTCCCCGTATTTTTCAAAGTCAGTACTTCAAAAGGTTTCTGCACGGGCAGGACCGTAAAGGTGTAATCCTGACAGATTGGCGGGTCAGCCGGCAATACAGCGGATGAAACAGCCGAGATCGTGATCTTTACCGGATCATTTCCGTAGTCTGCCTGCACTTTGGTGTTGCCGGTCCTTTCGTTGACCGATACCGCATCCCGCAGTGCATCCGTCAGATCCGTCATGCCGTCTTCGGAACGGATCTCTTTCAATGCCCACTGCAGCCACTTATCATCCGGCGTAAAGACGCCGTTATTGAACGTCACAAGAGGCGTCAGGCTGTCACCGCCGGTGATCCTGTCACGTCCTGCCTTGTCTTTTATCTCTATTTTCCGCACCGGTGTCACGGCCCGGAATTTGATCCAATTCTTAACCCCTGATCCGTCCGCCGCCTGGATCGTGATCGTGGCGTTGCCGGACTTGTGCGCTTCCACGAGGCCCTCAGCCGTAACGGAAATCACCTGCGGATTCGAGGAAGAGTAGATCACCTGCTGCGCTGCCTCTGCCGGATAGATCGTCCATCTGTCCTTTTTCCACGTCTCCACGCCGTCTTCCTTTACGGAAAGATCCATGGTCAGATAGTTAAGCGCATCCTTTTCAAGCGGGAGAAGGATGGTATCGTCGTTCACGACCGTATAATCACGGACTATATCCTCCGCATCCTTATACTGCAGCGTCTTAAGGTCTGCGATCTCGATCGTCCTGACCGACACGGGCAAGGCCTGCAGGTATTCTTCTTCGTATGTTTCTCCGTCTTCCTGCGGGCTTTCTCCTTCAACCGTTTCTTCGTCAATGTCCTGTGCGTTTTCTGCTTCGTAACTCTCTCCGTCATCCCCTATTTCTTCTGCCCCGTACGCTTCTTCTTGTGCGTACTGTACCTGCATCTCATCGGATGCATACAAAACAGAAGCGCTGCCAATCGTTAAAACGATTGCCAGCGTTGCCGAAAAGAGTCGTTTCAGATAGTTCTTTCTTTTCATTGCAAATCTCCGTGAAGGGTGATCTGTTTCACCCGTCAATGATTTTCCGCTAAAAGCTTCCTGACAAATTCAAACGTTCCGGGAGCTGTGCCGAACAGCTTCTCCAGATTGTTGATGAAGGCGTCGATGCGCAGCAGCATTTTTTCCGGTTCCGCCTCCGCATCACTCATGTCATCGAAGGCGAGCAGCACATACAGAAGCACCATCTCCACTGTCTGAGCGGGATATTTGCATTTGCAGAGCCCCTGCCCGATGCCTTCCTGTACAAGTCCTGTCAGGATCGGCCCTGCCTCGCGGACGATCAGGGCCCTTGATTTTTCATGTAAGAGTTCATTCCGCGGCTGGTGCATGATCTCAACGAGATCTTTGCTACCGTGTTTGCTCGCGTTTAAAGACATCAGAACCTGCAGCATGCGTTCGAACACCGGCTCATCCTGCTGCCCGGCGCAGATCAGCGCTTTTGCGATCATCCTGCGCCCCATGCGCTCGATCAGCGCATCCAGGATCTCCTCTTTGGAAGTGAAATGATAATACAGCGTTCCTTTTGCGATGCCGACCTTCTGCATGATATCGACCGTTGTCGTCTTCTCATAGCCTTTCGTGGAAAACAGTTCCTCCGCGGCGTTTAAGATCTCGGTTCTTCTGATTTTTGAGGATTTAGATTCAGCCATATTCGTATCTCCGTGCAGGTTCTATTATGGTACGTCTACTATTCTATACTGTTTTGGCGCTGTTGTCACGCAAAACTGTACTCTGGTCGGTCTTGCGGTCGGTATTGGAATAACCCAGCAGATTTCCGATGTGGTCTTTCTCAAAGAACATCTTCTTATTGGTAAGGACGATGATGACTGCCGCGATCAGTACGAATGCTGTCTGGATGATCTTTGTCTCGGGTGTCATCGCGATCTTTTCCTGCATGATGTTCACGAACATATGGAAAATGATCGTTGCGAGCATGCTGCGGTTGTTCTTTACATAGACCCATGTCTGGATAAAATCAAACGGGATCGTACTGATCAGGAAGTTCAGCACATAGACGACGCCCATTTCCTTCAGGCCGTAGTGGTAAGTTCCCGGGATCAAAAACAGCGGCAGATGCCAGCAGGCCCAGATGCAGCCGAAGATGATCGATTCCTTGAACCAGCTGTGGTACTCGCCGACCGCGTCTTCACCGTAGCCTCTCCAGCCCAGTTCTTCGATCGTGGATGCCAGAAAGATCGTCAGCAGTGCCGATGTTCCGCCGATCGAGAACGAGAAATCTTCCGTGAAGGAAAACTGCGAGAGCGATCCGCCAAACAGGACGGAAGTTCCGATCGAAGCAGCCACGATCGCTGCAAACACTGCCATCGCCGTTAAGATCTGTAGCGGACGGACTTTGTAGAAACGGAACAGTTTCCGCTTGAAGTCATCCTTCAGGCTCTTGTTGCCGGAGGTCATGACCGTTACTACCGCTGTGCCGGCAGGCATGATCAGTCCTAACAGCATGAAGGGGAAGAGAAGCGGCGTGTTCTTGAACACGAGCGCGAGGATCCAGAATCCCCAGGTGAGTGCAAAAGTGATCAGATAAAAACGTTTCGGTCTGTAAATGTACTTTTCCATGATTTTTACTCCTTTTCTTTGTGGTGTATGTTCTGTTTTGTTTATATGTTTTCTTTTTTTGCGAACCGGCAGGATCGCCATCTTAAGCCGTCCGCTCCGTCTGCGGGATGGCACGGCCGGCATTCTCTGCAGCCGGACAGGCCATCGAACCGTTCTCCAGGTCACGGACCGGCCGGATGAAATAAAGGGTAAGTGCAACAATTGCCATGATCACACCGGATGCCATGATCGTATAGCCTGCGCCCCTGCCGACTCCCAGTCCACTCGCCTTGCCGACACGGTCTGCGATCACGCCAAACCCGCCGTAGGCAGCGACATAGCCGAGTTGGGAAATGAATCCGATCACACCCCAGGCCCTTCCCTGCAGCGCATCCGGGATATTGATCCGGATCAGGTAGTCCAGACAGGAATTGGCAAACGGCAGCATGAAGAAAAAGGCAAATCCGGCGGCTCCGATCAGCAGGACCTCTTCCTTTAAGCCAAAGACCACCATGGCGATCCCGCACCCCGCAAGCGCGACTGACAAAACAGCCGTGAATCTTTTTTTGATCCCCTTGAACCCGAGCAGGATGCCGGATACGAGCATACCCGATGCACAGACCGTTTCGGTGATCCCCAGCGTCTTCGAGTCCGTGAAGGCTAAGATCATCGGCTCCGACAGGATCTGGATGGATCCCATGAAGAGTGTGATCAGGGAGGACATGATGAGCAGCACCAGGATCCCTTTGTTCCCCGCGACCGCTCCCCAGCCTTCTTTCAGATCCTCAAAGAATGTCGTGGTCTTCTCTTCCGTTTTCGTATCAAGATGGCTGCGCACGATCAGCGTCGTGGTCACGGTCAGGAAGAACGTGCAGATGTCGATGACGAGCAGGAGACGGATATCGGAAACGGCAAGCAGCAGTCCCGCGATCACGGGGGAGAGCAGATATCTCGCGCTGCCGGCAAGTCCCACGATCCCGCTTGCCTTGGTAAACTCTTCCGGCTCCAGGATGTCCGTGATCGTTGCGCGGTAGGCAGGCTCCAGGAGCGATGAGAATACCGAACTGATCGTTACCCCGATGCAGATTTCTGTCAGGGTGGCGCCGCCCCGCATCATGCAGAGCAGGATATAGATGATGCCGATCGCCGAACAGCCGTCCCCGATGACCATGAGCAGCCTTCTGTCCATCCGGTCTGCCAGGACCCCTGCGGGAACACTGAGCAGCAGTGTCGGAAGAAACGCCAGCAATGCCACCAGCGCCGTGTCCGCTGCGCGTCCTGTCATGCGGAACACATAGACGCTCAGTCCGAAGCTTGTCAGGCCGCCGCCCACTGCCGAAACCAGTTCTCCGCTCCAAAGCAGTAAGAATTTTCCGAAATTGTGATCATGCTTCATTGTTTGCTTCCCTTCCGGCCCGCTTCCATTCCTGCGGGTCCCTGTCTCTTGTCGACTATCGGTCGGTTAATGGGTGAGAAGAAAACCGCCGGATCGATCCTTTTTTATGGTTCTTTTTCTAGACCGTCGGTCGGTTTCTGAACATACTATAACGCCTGACAAAAAATCTGTCAAGCGTTAATTTAAAAAAATTTCTTTTCCGGTTGTTCCGTTTCCTATCCTGCATATCCGAGATATTCCAGAAAAGCTTTCAGCCCTTCCTCAATGTCACGGTAAGTTGTATCAAACACGCCTGTATACCACGGGTCCGCAATGTCTCTCGGACGGTCGGAAAAATCAAGCAGGCGTTTGATCTTTCCATCCGGATCACCTCCTGTGATGCGCGTCGTGTTTTTGATGTTCCAGCTCTCCGCGCAGAGCAGGTAGTCAAACGTCTCGTAGTCGGCACGCGTGACCTGCACGGCATGCTTGCCGCTGAAATCCGTATACGGTGTCTTCCCGATCCCGTGACGCTTCAGTTCCGCCTGCGCCGGCGGATAGACCGGGCTGCCGTGTCCCATCCAGATCTCCTCCGTGGAAGTTGCCGCAGATGCAATATAGAAGTCATCCGCGATCCCCATCTTCTCCACCATGTCTTTCATCATAAACTCGGCCATCGGCGATCTGCAGATATTGCCGTGGCAGACAAATAGCACTCGTATCATTCAAAAAATCTCCTCTCAAAATGCCGGACTTTGCGCTGGTTTGCGCCATTTTGCGCGCACCTCCGGCTGCCACATAATTGTATACAATATCTGTCAAAATGGCAATCTGGCGCAAAG
>JAFZQU010000006.1 GCA_017620255.1 Lachnospiraceae bacterium | reverse complement strand
CTTTGACGCAATGTAATCTTAATCATATGTGAATTGTCAAGGTGCTCCGGTCTCGTTTGAGGCCGGGGTATTATTATGGGCAAAGCCCTTTACCACAAACGACAGGGTTATGCAATACCGCCGAAATATTTAGCGCTTACGTTCCAATGATTTGTTGTTTATGTTTTGAAAGGAGGCAATGAAAATGTCAGTAGAATTTGAAGAGAAAGTACTGTCGAAACTTGATAAGTTGGAAGAGCGCACAGATGCATTAAAAGAGAAAATGCAGACAGGATTTGATTCGATTGGGTTGGAATTCGCAGCTGTCAGAAAAGAGATGCAGGTAAATTCAGACGAGATCAATGGAAAGATTGATAAGCTGGAACATGTTGTCAGTAAACATACTGAGCAGATTGACCAACTAAACAAAAAAGTTGGCATTGGCAGTGCAACAGCATGATCACCGAGGTGGTGAACTCTATTATATTGAAGCTATTATGGCATTACTTCATGCTTCATTCCTGTAATGCGTTCACAAATTCCGGCCTGTTAACGCAGCAGCGTCAGAACGCTTTCGGGATCTCTGCCGGCCTGAGAGAGCAGGGCCTGTCCAGCCTGTGCAAGGATTCCGTCTTTAGCAAACCGCATCATTTCCGCAGCCATATCAGCGTCGCGAATCTGTGACTCTGCGGCTTCAGTATTTTCAGCGATATTGGATACATTATCAAAAGTGTGCTCCAGACGGTTCTGGTATGCCCCGATCCTGGAACGTGTTTCGTTTACTTTATCCAGAGCCTGATCGATGGTTGCGATGGCTCCTCTGGCCTGATCGATCGTTGTTACATCCACTTTGTCAATCCCGAGGATCTTCTCGTTGATCCTGTTGATCCTAAGGTAAAGTCCGTCATCTTTGACTGCACCGGACTGGATCCACAGTTCCGAGTATTCGATCTCCTCATCTTTTCCACCTGCGATCTCTTGGAAATCAACGGCTCCGGGATGATTTGCCCCTTTATAAATTTCCTTATAATGCGTTTCTGCTACGTTCTTGCTGGAATGTGCCGTATGGTTTTCCGCGATCACGAGGGTGTTGTCGTCGACTTTGATCAGATTGTTGGAATGACTGACAGTGATCCCTTCGTGTAAAGTCACACCGGTGCTTTCTGAAGGATGATGTGCGGATACATAGTCATACAACTTGTTCAGTACTTCCGATCCCGTTGTGAGCCCTTCAATCCCGATGTTATAATTATGGGGAACTCTTGAGCCGAAAGTTTCTTCATTTACGCTGCAATCCGTGCCGTCGGTAAACGTAAAACTGAACCGCTCGCCACAGTTAATGCTGCAGTCGAAAGAGAAGGTCTTTCCCATGAGCATTTCAATCTTTTCGCTGTCGAGCTTGGAAAAGTCCAGAGTGGCACAGGAATAATAGCCGCCGTTTGCAGCATAGGCTTCACTGATGTAGCCTTTCGATGCAGACGGAGACTCTATCAGGCTCCTGCTTATGACTTCCTTCTTAAAATCCAGGTTTCCGTCGAAAATATGACGCGTGTTGAATTCGGTAGATTTACTGACCCTGTCGATCTCGCCGCGCAATGCATTGATCTCTTGCTGGATCGCATGGCGTTCTTCCGCCGTGTTGGTACCGTTGGACGCCTTTATGGATAACTCCGTCATGCGATGGAGCATGTCATCCACTTCGGCGAGCGCACCGTCAGCCACCTGGCACAGGGAAATGCCATCCTGCGTATTCCTTGCACCTTGATGCAAACCTCTTGCAAGAGAGCGCATTTTCTCAGAGATCGTCAGTCCTGCCGCGTCATCCGCAGCCCTGTTGATCCTAAATCCTGAAGAAAGTTTTTCAGTTGTCTTTTGTCTGGATCTGTATGTAATGCCTAACTGCCGGTTCGCGTTCATGGCGCCCAGGTTATGCACTACAACATTCATGCCTGCCATAACTTCCTTGTCCTTTCAAAACAGCCATCCATTGCCGTCAATAGTGTTATCGACAATGTGACTTCAATACTTTAGTGCAATAGCAAAGTTTTATTTGTTGAAGCAATTCAACACTTATGATCCATATGAATCGTATTTAGTTGAGGCGGATGAATTGCAGCGGGAATGGTACGCATATCAGGCCGCACGGCCTCTCCTTTTTGTAACATTTACTTTACTTTTCCAATTGTTGTATAATGTCAGAAGATGTTTTGGACCTGTAGGGTTCATGGAGAAATAAATAAAAGAGAGGTTATGACTGTGAAAAAGAAGATTCAGATCTTAATGGTTGCCCTTATGCTGCTGATGAGCATGACGCTTACGGCATGTCTCGGTTTCGGAAAAGGCGATGATGACGAAAGCGATCCCAATCTGGGCGTTTATGTTGCAAAGACCGCTGAACTGAGCGGATTTGAGATCGGCGTGGACGACGTTTTCGATGGCGGATTCACGATCGAACTGAAAAAGAAGGGCAAAGGAAAAGCCCAGATCGGTGAAGATGATGCCAGCATCAAGTGGAAACTTGACGGCGATTCCTTCCATGCGGAAGGCGGCGGCGTTGAACTGGACGGAACACTGAAGAACGGTGTGATGATACTGGAAGATGTGATCGGTTCCGGTGTTACACTGACACTTGAATGCGAAGAGGCAATGAATGCTGCCGCATCGTCCGGCGATGATGAGTCATCTTCGGGTGGTTCCGTAGCCGACAGGTTAAAATCGAAAAAAGATGCTGCATCTGACGGACCTGACAAGAGCAGACTGGAATCGTTCCTTGGAGATTCGAGCGAGGAAGTCGGCAGATGGAATCTGTCTACCGTGACACAAGACGGCCAGGTATACATGAAAAACGACCTCAGGAAGAAAGGCATAGAATCCTGGATCCAGGTCGATCCGGACGGAACAGGCCAGATCTATCTTGTCGGTGATCTGATGGATATGGAATGGGGTGACGGTCAGATCGTTGTTCCCGATAACGGAGAAGGCGGACGGGATGAGTACAGATACTCCATTACGGATGATTTTCTTGTACTTGTTGACGGCGAAATGGTTCTCGCTTTCGAGCGTGAAGGCGGAAATGACGATGTTTCTTTAGGTGGTGACAGCGCATCCGTTGAGATCCCGAGAAACCTGATGGCCAGATACGAGGGAGACTGGCACGGGATCATCCTGTTCTTCAATGCAAAAGGCACCACGTTTGCGAAGCGTGACAATTCGAAGTGTGATGTTGCTGCCAGGATCGCAATGGATGAAAACGGAAATGTAACCCCGTACTTTGCAGAGGCAAAGGACGATGATGTTCAGTACAATTTCAGAAATCTGGAAGCAGAGCTTGATCCGGATATGGAATGCATGTTTCTGTCCGGGGAACTGCTTGGCGGAACGATGGAACTGGCGGCTGTCGGCGAAGAAAACGGGCTGCTCCATATGTATTTCACCATATCTGCCGATAACGGTGATTCCATCGATGCGGAACTGGCCATGCGCCATCTGGACACCGCATGGCAATCTGATGATTACCCGATGTATCCCAAGGAAGGACTTGATTACTACAGGGGAAGATCACTTGAATGGAGACTTGAGGACTTTGGCACCATGCCCGGAGGCCTTCCCGCTCAGACAAATATCACGGGTTGGCAATAGAAAAGATTCGATTTATTCGAGAACTGTGGAGAACAGATCCCGGTTCATGTAGAAGCGGCGGATCTGTGCGCTGATCTCCTCATCGATCTCCTGCAGGGGCAGCGCGGCGGGACGGGCGGTATAAAAGCCCTGGATCAGATCCACGCCGAGTTTGATGACGCAGCGCAGTTCTTCCATGGTCTCAACGCCCTCAGCGAGCGTCTTGATATGATTTTTATTTGCATATGAGATGATGCTTTCGACAAAGTGCCGCTTTTGTGCATTGGAATGAATGTCCTGGATCAGTTCCCGGTCAATTTTCACATATTGCGGCGAGTAACGGATCAGGTTGTTCACATTGGAATAACCGCTGCCGTAGTCGTCTAACGCAACTTCAATCTGCAGGCTGGCATTGTCAGCCTGCTGTTTTTTTAATGCCTCATCGGTAAACTCAGAGGATTCCGTATATTCCACAACGATCTGCCCGCAATGTTTTTGCAGAAGTTCAAACAGTATGGTACGGTCATCGCCGCGCAGACGGTAGGCCGGCAGACTGTTGATAAAGACTTTTTTATCTGCAAAATCATCCGACAGGGCATCGATGCGGTTGAGAACGTGCAGGAACGTGAGCTTTTGCACATCGTACAGGCGGTTCAGGTGCTGTGCGCATTCCAGGATCTCCAAAGGCGAGAGAGAAAGCTCGCCTTCGTAGCGCATCAGTGCTTCGTATGCAAAAACAGAGCCGTCTGATGCATTCACGATCGGCTGGAAATGATAGGTGATATCTTCCTGATCCAGGATCTTTGCAACCATGTCGCATTTCTTACGCATTTCTTCGGATAAGCCCGACCGTGCGTTCTGCTGTTGCAGGGCGATCTTTTTGGCGTGGTTTTTGGCGTTGACAGTCCGGTTGATCAAAAAATCCAGGTCGGGTGCCTGCAAAAGCGGGGTCTGGCGCATTTCATAATGAATGAATGCATGCTGTTTCGTCCGTTCCGAATCGTAGAATATGATGCCGTCTGCAGGAATCTGCGAAATGATCTCTTTGTATCTGGCATCGCAGTCGTCATTGATAAAACCGATCAGAAACTCGTCGTTGCTCAAACGTCCGCAGTATTCATCGCTGTGTGTGATGCGGGAAACGCAGAAAGCAAGGGCGGATATCGCGGAATCGCCGCCGGTACGTGTATAGGATTCGTTGATGCCCTTGAGATCGTCGATGTCGATGGCAACGATCGCAAGTGATTTTGCCGGATCCGTATTTTCGGCGATCATGGAAAGGATCTTCTGACGGAATCCCTGATAGTTATACAGACCGGTCTGCTTGTCGCGTACCTGGTCGGATTTGATCTGCTCGATCAGCTGCGAGAGCGCCTTCTGACGGTAAAACGCCTCAATGCCCTGATTGACGTTACGCATCCATACGCGGAAGGTCTCGTTATAAAGATTCAGGCGGTTGCCCTGGTTCAAGACCGCATAGCCGAAACAGCGGTCTTCGAAGAACATGGGCACGAAGATAAACGTGGTCGGATAGTCGCGCTCCTCATAGAGTTCGGGCAGCATCAGTTCAGATCTGAAAACACGGGTAAAATCAACCGCGTGCGGATCCTGGTCGGGCAGCTTTTCACTGCATTTGATGACCATATGCATCAGCGGATCGTAGCCGATGCGTCTTGCATTGTCACCGATAAAGGAAACGGGATCCAGATAGTTCTCGTTCAGACAGATCCAGAAATTGTGGAACGGCCGGATCTGATAGGAATAGGTCGCAAGGATATCAAAAAACTTCTCGAAATTCGTCTGGCAGAGCATGTCTTCCGTGATGTGGTTAAAATCAGAATAGTAGCTCTTTTCGGAATGATCGGTCTTCCATTCGTCACGGTTGCTCTTTGTATAAATCGGAGTGTATTTCTGGCAGCCGCAACTGCCGCCGATCTTGATCTTTGCATGCAGGTTCAGTTCCGGGATGGGTTCGCCCGTGATGGCACTGTGCAGCTTATAGAAACAGAGCTGACCGCAATTTGCGGCCGGGATATCGGCCGATGTGAGTGGTGCGGGAGAGGTCTGTCCTTCTTCGTTGGAATCATATCCGGTGATAGCGATATGTTCGGGGATCTTGTATCCGTGCGCGGCCAGTTCGGCAGCAAATCCGATCGCCATATAGTCGTTGGCACACATCACAGCCTGCGGAAGCGCACCGGTGTCGTCGAGAAGCTGCGCGGCAAAGGCTTTGCCGCTGTCAAACCAGTAATTTCCGTGATACACCCATTTTTCTCTTACGGGCAGTTCGTGTTCCTTCATGGCATCGAGATAGCCGTTCAGTCTCTGTACGGAATGCGGGTGGCCTTCTTTACCGCCGAGGAAAGCGATATCCGTGTAGCCGTGTATCTTGATCAGATGATCGGCCAGTTCGCGGATGGGTGTGTAATGGTCAATGAGAACGTAATCAAAAAGATCGGTCTCACGGTCCGCCACGATCACGGGTCCGTGAAATTCCTGTTTGATGCGCATCAGCAGTTTGTCTGCAAAACCCGGCGTGAGGATCGTGTCGAGCATAATGATCAGACCGTCGAAACGGTCATACCGGATCAGGGAATAGATATTGGAGTCGCCGATGTTACGGAGTTCGGTTTCCTGATACTTTTGAAACATGGAAAAAATACATATGTCGTAGTCATGATCATATGCTTCCCTGACAAAAGCGTCCACAAAGCGCTTCTGTGTGTTCTCTTCAAGTTGTGCCAGTAAGATGCCGATCCGTTTCCGCATAGGATCCTTTGCGCCGTTTGGGCGTCTCCTTTCCAACCATTATATCAAAAAAACAGGTACACTTGAAGTGGAAATAATGATATGATAGTAAAGATTGAAAACACTCTATTTTTACGGAGGATACGGAAGATGGGACTTGTGACATATGAAATGAAAGATAACATGCTGACGCTGTTTTTAAGTGGACACATTGATTCCAATTCAGCGCCTGCTGTGGAAGAGGAGATTGGAAAGATCCGGGAAGAGAATCCGGCGGAGGAAGTGACCGTTGACTGCGCAGCCCTGGAATATATCTCCAGTGCAGGCCTGCGTGTGATCCTGCGCCTGAAGAAAAATGCGGAGAAAACCTGTCTGACCAATGTTTCCGCGGAAGTATACGAGATCTTTGAGATGACCGGATTTACCGAGATGATGGATATCAAAAAAGCGTACCGCGTGATCTCCGTGGAAGGCTGCGAAGTGATCGGCCAGGGCGCGAACGGAAAGGTTTATCGGATCGATCCGGATACGATCGTGAAGGTTTATCTGAATCCCGATGCACTGCCTGAGATCCACAGGGAGCGCGAATTGGCAAGGACGGCTTTCGTGCTGGGCGTACCGACGGCGATCCCCTATGATGTGGTCAAGATTGAAGGCGGCGGATACGGCTCCGTATTCGAACTGCTGAATGCCACGAGTTTTGCGAAACTTCTGATCCGCGGCGAGAAGAGCGTGGATGAAGTGGTCGGTATGAGCGTGGATTTGCTGAAACTGATCCATTCGACGGTCGTCAAGCCGGAATCCATGCCGGAAATGCGTACGGTCGCTCTTGGCTGGGCGGATTTCCTGAAGGATTATCTACCGGGGGATCAGTACGAAAAGCTGCACGCGCTGATCGAGGAAATTCCGGAAGATAACCATATGATGCACGGCGATTATCATATCAAGAACGTGATGCTGCAAAACGGTGAGGTATTGCTGATCGATATGGATACGCTCTGCCACGGGCATCCGATCTTTGAACTGGCCAGCATGTTTAATGCCTATGTGGGATACAACGAACTGGACCATTCCATCGCGGAATCCTTCCTTGGCATCAAGTTTGAAACAGCTGTGGAATTCTGGGAAAAATCACTGCGCCTGTATCTGGATGGCGCGGATGAGGAGAAGATCCGCGCAGTGGAAGAGAAGGCCAAAGTCATCGGCTATGCGAGGATCATGCGCAGAAGGATCCGTAGAAAAGGCTTTGACACGGAAGAGGGCAGACGGGAGATCGAAAACTGCAAGGCAAAGCTTGCCGAGCTTCTGCCGAAGGTGGATACACTGCTGTTTTGATATGAAAGATCATGGGTGAGGACCATCACCTTTTTCATGGGAGTTTACAGACCCCGGAGGAGAATACAATGCGATTCAAAAGACTGACAGCTTTATTTGCAGCGTTCCTGTTGACGATCAGTATGATTCCTACAGGAGACATCCTGGCATCGGAAGCATATCCTGATGAGGTCGTTGGAAATGAGACAGATCTTTCCGATACGGATGAAGGCTCCTATGAATCCGCATTACCGGAGGAAACTGCAGTCGAAGTATCGCAACCGGAGAAACCCGTAGACGAAGTATCGCAACCGGAGGAATCCATAGACGAAGTATATCCGCCGGAAGAATCGGAAGATGCGGAGAGTGAGTCGGAAGATATCGTGGAAGCGGAAACAGAGGACGGGGAACGGCTGTCTTATGATATTGACCATCCGGCCATGGTTCTGTATGCAAACGGGGGACAGTTTCCGAACGGGGCTACGTACCTGAATTTTCCGGGCAACACATGGGATATCAAACTGTCGGAGGTTCCGACAAGAGAAGGTTATGCTTTTACCGGGTGGTATAAGACTTCTGAATGCCGGGAAGATGAACTGCTCTCAAGATCATATCCAATATACAAACTGGAAAGGGCACCGGTAGGGACGATCGCATATGCCGGCTGGACCGATGAATACTGGACCGTGACCTATGATATGGGGGACGGATACTATTGTGGGATTAACAGTGATAAACGTAAAGTCACTTCTCTTTCATATAAGATTCCAAAGACACAAAAAGACTATACCTGTGTAGATTTTTACAGCCCCGACAGATTATACATTACTGCCAATGATCCGCACTGTACGCAACCACAAAACGGTGGATGGACATTTACAAACGGCGGCGATGATGTCGTATCGTTCAGTTCCTATCAATTGGACTCCGATGTTACATTTTATGCACGTTATGAGCAAACACATTATGTGGTTACGATACATTCCGGTGATTTTCCCAATGCATATTTTAAGTACAGAGATTTTGATGCGGAAGGCAATCAGCTGCAAAATGTCCATCATGAGATACGGGTTTCATCCGTTTCATATTCATACAACAGTCTTTATATGCCGAAGAAGGGACCGGACGGGCTTTATTCGGATAATCTTCGCAAAAAGTATACGGGACTTTATCTGGATGAGGCTTGCACGATACAGCCTGAATGGTTCAGGAATTCCGAATGTACACTCCCAATACGTGATTCCGATGAATATTATTATATGAAAGTCACGGAAGACATGGATCTCTATGCCGGTTGGGAAGTTACAAATTACATTCTGACGCTTGACCCGAACGGTGGTTTCTTCCGTGATGACGAGACGAATTGGCAAAGAACGACCGAGCCGAAACAATATGCATCAGAACCCGGTGTGGAGGTCACGAGAGAAAATGTCGGAAGCCCCTGGCACGATGATCCCCATATGGGATTTACAGGCTGGTATGATAACCCGTCTGCCATGGGTATCCCTGTCTATAAAGGCGGTGCAAAAACAGTCAGGGTTGGTCCGTACGCGTTGACAGAAGATATCACCTACTACGCCGGTTGGAAAAACTCGTATAAGGTAATAACCTTTGATATGAATGGCGGAAGCCTTCTCTATTTCTATAATCCCAATAATGAACAGGAAGTCCATAACGGAACCGTGTTCGACCTTTCCACAAACGCCTCCGGCAAAATGTCGTATTATCCCGAGGCGGAGAGTGCAAAATGGACAGACGATACGATGGTATTCGAAGGCTGGTACACTGCCGCCCAAGGCGGTGAAAAGATACAGAGTCTGGGTTCGTATGTTTTCACGGCTGATACAACGGTTTACGCGCATTGGACCCCGATACGCACCATCACTTTTGATGCCAACGACGGCAGGATCAAGGAACCGGGTAAGTCAGGAACGGAACGCTATGAAACGGTCCAGTGCAAAACGGATATCGGTGGCGTATTGCCAAAGTATAAAGCGTTAGGTCTTGATCCGCGCTGGTGGGCCGATGGGGAGATCAGCGATGACTATCTTTTTGAAGGCTGGTACAACGGCGAAGAAAAGATCGAATCGCTTGAGACCTATGCCCCGGATTCGGATGTGACTCTTGTTGCCCACTGGGTACCCAGATATACCGTGACCTTTGATGCCAACGGAGGCAAGATCAAACGATACGGCGATGAGCTGGTCGACAGCCTCTCCTATTACACGACGAGCGATGGTACATTAAGCAATTATCTTGTTAACAGAGACATCGTTTGTCCGAATGACGGAATGATCTTCTCCGGATGGTATGAGGAGAACGATGAAACCAAAACCGTGATCAGGTATATGTATTTGTATAAGCCTACAGGCAATATCACGCTGAAAGCACTTTATCTTCCGATCTATACTGTTACGTTTGACGCAGGTGACGGCCTGATCAGATTAGGTGACAAAAATGTGAAAACCTATGAGGTACAAACAAATGAAGAAGGCCGCCCGAGTGTTTACTCCAACTTGATTTGTGTACTTCCTGACAATGATCCCAGAGAGTTCGGTGGATGGTACGAAGAGGGGGATGAGACCCGGACGCCGGTGATCACGCTCGTCTATAAACCGACTAAAAATGTGGTGCTCAAAGCCATATACAATCCGCGCTATACAGTCACCTTTGATGCCAACGGCGGATATATCAAGCAGAACCCGGGGGACACCAAAGGCGTGAGCACCCTGCAACTTAAGACTAACGGCTACGGAACGCTGCCGGATTATGAACGCGTGGGTTATTCCGCCCTGATCGGACATCCGGATACCGGAAAGAACTTTGATGGATGGTATACGGAAAAAACAGGCGGGAAATGGGTGGATGTCATGCGGGATAAGTTTACGCAGGACACGACTCTGTACGCCCATTACTGGGAATCCTATGAGGTGGTTTTAGATGCCGGCGCAGGGAACATTCACTATTACGATATCAATGTCCAGGGATACTGTGATGTTTCCACTCTGACCCTTCGCACATCGAATCTCGGCACCCTTGGATCCATACCGCTCAATCAGAATATCACACGAAAGAATTATACGTTTAAAGGCTGGTATATCAAAGGAACGGACACAAAGATCGAAGACCCTGCCAGCTACCCGTTCAGGGAGGATACCGTTCTGGAAGCACACTGGGGGAAAGTGTCTGTTGTAACCTTTGATGCCAACGGCGGGCAGCTTACTTATTGGGATATAAATCATTCGGTGAAGGCATCTTCCGTCTCTTATACAGTTCCCTATGGAGAGAGACTCACATCCCATCCGTATGATGACGTTACCATGCCGGGCTATGACTTTACCGGCTGGTATCTGAACGGGATCAAACTGGAATCGCTGGATGATTTTTACCCGACAGGGGATGTAACGATACAGGCCCGGTTTGCAAAACAGTATAAGATCATATTTGACGGTGACGGTGGAACATTTGATTACTATGCACCGTGGAGCAATGTTGTCTATAAAGGCCAGAAAACCGCAACTTTTGTGATCAACAGCGCGCACCCTTTCCTTGACCGATGGCCCATGGATCCGGAGCCGTACTATGTAAATAAGGCGTTTTCAGGCTGGTATCTGGGCGATAAGAAGATAACGGACTATCATATGATCTTTGACCGGGATGTAACGATCAAGGCCCGCTATGTCGATGCGGTTGCAGTTACGTTTGATCCGGCCGGCGGTTACTTTGCGGATGAGGATCAGACACAGACATATGATGCAAAGATCATAAGAGTACCACTTGGAAAAGCTATCGGCGATGCGGTGACCGGCATGCCCGTACCGTTGCATACGGATAAGGAATTTACCGGCTGGTACCTTGATCCTGCCTGTGATCCCGGCAGTGAGATCGATGAGGTTTCCTATATTCCGACAGTGAATACGACTGTGTATGCCGGATGGATAGAGACACATACGGTGACGTTTGATGCCGGATCTTACAATGGAATGCAGGGAACGATTCCCGGGACCAATGAGCACACAGTTTTGTACCGTGTCCGTCAGGGAGCAAGTCTAAAGTCTCTTAAAAACATGTTGATCCCCGGTGTTGATTATATAGATGATCAGACATTGGTATTGGATGGCTGGTATGATTCGGCGGATGAACAACAGAAAATCCTTTCAGACCGCGAGATCCTGAAAAAAACCATCGATCATGACATTACATATGTTGCAAAGATATCACCGGGCAGACTGCTTCGTTTCCACGCAAATGGTGGGCAGTTTTCCGGTGTTACTCCGGATACGGAGGATGACAGTTGCTATACCATCCGGATCAAAGACGGTGAATTGACCGGTTCTGACGGACGGGAACCCGTTGTGACCGGAAATGATAAGGTGTTTGCAGGCTGGTATTACGATGCGTCCTGTATGATGCCGGCTGATCTGAACGCACTCAGCCGGTCCGGGAATGCGGTGATCGACCTGTATGCAGGATGGTCTGATTGTTATACGATCACATTCCACACCAACAGGCAGGATGCGTTATTTGCAAACGGCGAAGACATGGTTGCAGTTAAGATCGTCCGTGGAGAGCCGTACAGATACTGTGCACAGGGTTCCAAGATCGCATCGGTTACGGGGGCACCTGCGCTTGCTGAGACTCCGATCGGATCTTATGCCTTTGACGGGTGGTATACCGATCCCGGTTGCACCGGTACCAAATACAGTTTTGATCAGGCGTTTATTCCGACAGAGGATATGGACTTTTACATCAGATGGACCGACGAAACAGTGGAAGTGACGTTTGATGCTAACGGCGGCGCGTTCTCTGCCTCTGCCGGATGGTGGAAAATGAATCACAGTGCCGTACTGAATGCGGATCATAAGCGGTGGGTGGTTTCCGTGCCAAAAGGGATCACCTGGAAAGAAATCAAAGAGCAGCCGTGTGATTTTGACTCCAAACCCGCAGGTGTGCAGGCGTGTGAGTGGGCCTTTACGGATACAAACTGCACGAAACCGGTTCAAGCGGATGAAGCCATTCTGAATCCGGTAAAAGTGTTCTGCAAATGGTCTGTCGGAAGCACCGGAGAGGTTACGGTAAACGATAACTGCCGGATCACTTATCATGCAGGCGATGGTTATTTTGCCTGTGAAGACAGAAACAGGAAAACCATCGGCGGTACATACGGCCTATACAATGCAAACGGAAATACGCGCTGGTATACGGCCCCTGTTCCCTTGAGCGATGAGGATACAAAAGCATTTTCAGGCTGGTATCTGGATGCCGCAGGGACGCAGCCGTATTATGACGGATGCAGCAGATTCAGATACGAAGACGGCGGATATTGCAACGAACTCCGTTTCCCGCAGATGATCACAGATCTGTATGCGGGATATCAGGATGCATATACAGTGACACTTCATGCAAACGGCGGATACTTCGATCATGATCAAAACCGTGTGGTTGTTCCGGAAAGAGAGATGCGGACCTGTACGCAGCTGGATATCAAGCTGACCTCCAAGGAACCCCTGTGCATTACCGATTACGGCAGGCGCGTCAGAAGAGACGGTGATCTGCTGTTTGGAGGATGGTACTATGATCCCGCATGCACTGCGGGGCAGGAAGCGTCGGTCTATTCCACAGACGGCGTTACGGAATGGTTTGCGCCAAAACAGGATGTGGTACTGTATGCAAAATGGATCTCCTATGAGAAACCGGGCACCATCAAGATCAGCGGTACCAAAGAGCGCAAGATCAACATCGGCGATCAGATCACACTTTCGGCATCGGTTACCGGAAACGCTTCGGCATCCGGTCTGAACTGGATGATCGTACCAAGCGGGGAGGGCACACCCGCCTGCATCCGGCTGGAACAGAACGGAAAAGTGACGGGACTTTCACAGGGCGTATGTAATGTATATGCCACTCTGAACGGGGTACGTTCGAATGAGGTGACGATCCGGGTCAGCAACAAAGTCGTTTCGAACAACATGACGCTCGATACGGCCAACTGTACGCTGCAAAGCGGGGAATCCGGCATGGTGAGAGTGAACATCACTCCCGCGGAACTGTCGGATGTACTTGCGGGAAGCGTGCAGTGGAGCAGTTCCGATCCATCCGTTGCCACCGTGGAATCCGCACCCGATGGTTCCGGTGCTGTCATCACAGCCGGATACAAGGAAGGAGAAGCGGTGATCACAGCCCAGCTTGGCACAGCCAAGTGTACGGTCAAAGTGAAGGTTTCCTGTCCTGTAAAGATCGAACAGGACCGGATCGTGTTAACGGCAAGAAACGGGGCAACGGCTTTGGTTTCTACACTGACCGACGTGGCATTATCGGAAACCCTGCAGTGCTTCGTGATCGATAGAGATGGCAATTCATATGCAGGTCTTTCTGTTGTGAGAACAGATGCCGGGGATACCGTTCCAAATGACGGTAAGCGAAAAGATGTATGGACGGTTTCCGTGGAAGACGCACCGCAATTATATGAACAGAGTGAACTGACCGTGGTTGCAACGGTATCACACATGGATCATGTGTATCGCGATTCCTGCAGCCTTCTGCTGAACCCCATGGCGGAGGCGGATCCCGTGCAGGCAAGCGTAGCACAGGGCAGTGTATCCAGGGGGACCCGGGTGATGTTAAGTACGGCGACTGTGGATGCGGAGATCTATTATACGACGGATGGAAGCGATCCGGATAAAGCGGCTTATGATGCGGCTGTGGCAAGTCATACAACAGATACCTGCGCGACGAAACGCTACAGCGATGCCCTTGTGATTAATGAGCGTACGACGATCTGTGCTTATGCCTATAAAGACGGACGGAATCCGGGCAAAATCGCATCCTTTACATATGACGTAAATGACTGGGGCGATATATCCGATGAAATGCGCTATGACCTGTTCCAGGGCAGGATCGGCGATGTTCCGGAAGATCTGTGGTATCTGATCGACGGCCGGAAGTACGAGGCAGCCGGCACTACCGCTCTGGAAATGCCTTATACAGGCAACTCGATCACGATCAACGACCGGATCGTTGTATACCAGGGGACAAGAAAACTGCAGGAGAACAGGGATTATACTGTCTCCTATTCGAACAACACCGCCGTAATGAAGGATCCGGAGGGTAAAAAAGCGCCGACGGTCAAGATCAAAGGCAAGGGGAATTATGGGGGAACCGCCGCCTTTACATTTAAGATCACGGAAGCGGATCTGGCCGGTGCCGTTCTGACCTCGGAGAAAACCGTGACTGTAGCAGCAGGCAACAAGGTTGCCCTTGGAAATACGAAACCGACACTTTCCTTCAGCGGAAAGAAACTGACGCTGAACAAAGACTATGCATTGACATACTACACCGGGACGGTGGAAGACGGACAGGTGGTCGCCAATCCGGCAAAGGAATATCTGAAGCAGCCGTGGCAAACCTATTCTATCCGGATCAGTGCCGTAAGCGGCGGCAGTTTCAAAGGAGAGTATGCAGATACGATCACGGTGAAAACCGTCAGCGGCACCGATAAAAATGTGATCCAGGTATCCACTCTGAAAGTGGGTAATGCAAGCGGCAAGGCGATCACTCTGCCGTATGACGGCGTAGAAGTGACCCCGGGGATGCTGTTTGACAACAGAGGAGGACTGACCCCGCAGGCATATGTGTATGTGAAGAGCCCGTCCGATCCGCTTGTGTACGGAAAGGATTATACGGTGGAACTGACAGATGAAGATAATTCATCGGCCGGAACCCACACCTTTGTGATCCGGGGCAGCGAAAACAATACCGGCAATTGCTACATCGGTGAGAAGAGCGGAACGTTTGAGATTCAGGGCGTATCCCTCAGCAAGGTGAAGATCGCCGGATTAAATACGACGGCGGAATACACGGGCAGTGCGATCACGCTTTCCGATCTCTTCAACGCATCCGAGAAGACGATCACGGATCACAATAAAGCAACGGCAAAGATCTGGACGGCGGTTACGCTCTATACAACTTCCGAAACGAAGGAGAACGGAAAGAAAGTGACCGTATACGAACCTCTCCGTCTGAGTACGGACGGCGTGAGCGGTGATTATACCGTGTCCATGGAAAATAACGGGGCCGTCGGGAAGTTTGACCTGGTCTTCCACGGGATCAACGGGTATACGGATACTGTGCAGAAGACGATCACCATTAAAGCATACGATGTGAATGACACGGGAAGGCCCAATCCCAGGATCAACATTCAGAGTTCGGATGCTGTTTACTCCAAAGCAGGTTCCATCCCCGAGAAGGTCATTGTAAGAGATGGGGACAGGATCCTTCTGGAAGGTATCGATTATACAGTGTCTTACAAAAATAACACGAAGATCGTAGCGGATTATGCGGAATTAAAAGCGAGCGCGCGTCCGACAGTGGTCGTAAAAGGAATGGGTAATTATTCCGGCAGTAATACTGCAACATATTTTAACATTCTCAAAGGACGGTTGGATCAATGTGCAGAACTTACCGTAAATGACATTGTCTTTAATGCAAAAGGCAAAGCCGGGTACATGCTTGCAACGCCGAAACTGACAGATAACGGGAAGGCAGTGACGTCCGGAAATAATAAAGACGTGGATGCTTTTGACGTAAAGAAGGACTGTGCATATTATTACGCGGAAGATACATTTGTAAACGGGGTGCTTAAATGTGCGGGATCTGCCGTTGCTCCAACAGATCCGGTTGCTGCCGGTACGCTGATCAAAGTTGTCTTACCTGTCACGGTATCGAACGGAAACAGTCCTTACAGGGCAGGAACGTACAGTATGGAGGCGTATTACAAAGTAATATCCGCTGATATTTCAAAGGCCACGGTGAGCTTTGTGAACGGTTATACGCCGGAATTCTGCAACGGTGAGCCGGTCGTTCCCATGAAGAACGATCAGTTGATCGTAAAGATCGGTACAGAGCAATTGAAAAACTCTGATTACGAGATCGTATCTATTGATGCAAACAGATTCCCCGGTTCCGCGACTATGGAAATACGCGGCCGAGGTAGTTACGGAGGAGTCAAAAAGTTTACCTTTACGATCAAAACGAAGAGTATGCAGTGAGGACATAACACGTTGTGTTTTTATCGGGCATATGATATATTAATCACTGTGGTCTTTGTGACCCGCAGATACATTGAAGAAAGTGAATGGTATTGAACCCCAGGAGGTAAATGATGGATAAGGCCAAAAAAGTCAGGGAATTAAGGGAAATGACGGGGATGAACAGAAAGCAGTTCTGTGAATTCTTTGAGATCCCCTACCGTACCGTTTCCGAGTGGGAACGCGACGGAAGACATGCACCGGACTATGTGATCAGACTGCTGGAGTATTATATCCGCGTCGAGAAGATCACAAAGGAATCCGTGGTAAAGAACAAAAAACAGACGAAGCAGAAAAAGGAGAAGGCATAAAGATGGCGCGTACCTATAAGATCGCGGTGGCAGGAACCGGTTATGTCGGTCTGTCCATTGCCACGCTCCTTTCACAGCATCATGAAGTGGTTGCCGTGGATATCATTCCGGAGAAGGTCGACCTGATCAATGCAAGAAGATCACCGATCGTCGACAAAGAGATCGAGGAGTATCTGTCGACGAAGGATCTGCACCTTAAGGCGACACTGGATGCAAAAGAAGCATACACGGGGGCTGATTTTGTTGTGATCGCCGCACCGACGAACTATGATTCGAAGAAGAACTTTTTCGATACGTCTGCGGTGGAAACCGTGATCGGTCTGGTCATGCAGTATAATCCCGATGCGATCATGGTCATCAAGTCCACGATCCCCGTCGGCTATACAGAACATATCCGGGAAAAGACCGGCAGCAGGAACATCATCTTTTCGCCGGAGTTCTTAAGAGAATCCAGAGCACTCTATGATAACCTCTATCCGAGCCGTATCATCGTCGGGACGGATATGGAGGATCCGCGCCTTAAGGAAGCGGCAGAGATCTTTGCGGATCTTCTGCAGGAAGGTGCGCTGAAAGAAAACATAGACGTGCTGTTCATGAGTTATACGGAAGCGGAAGCGGTGAAACTGTTTGCCAATACGTATCTGGCGCTTCGCGTGTCTTATTTTAACGAACTCGACACCTATGCGGAAATGAAGGGGCTCGACACAAAGAGCATCATCCGCGGCGTGTGTCTCGATCCCAGGATCGGTGACAACTATAATAATCCGAGCTTCGGCTACGGCGGTTACTGCCTGCCAAAGGATACCAAACAGCTTCTGGCCAATTATTCCGATGTCCCGGAGAATCTGATCGGCGCGATCGTCGAATCCAACAGAACGCGCAAGGACTTTATCGCGGACCGTGTGCTGCAGATGGCGGGATATTACAGCTACGGCGAGGATAATCAGTTTGTGCCTTCCCATGAGAAACAGGTTACGATCGGCGTTTACAGACTGACGATGAAGAGCAATTCCGACAACTTCCGCCAGAGTTCCATTCAGGGCGTGATGAAACGTATCAAGGCAAAGGGCGCGACAGTCGTGATCTATGAGCCGACGCTTGCCGACGGATCCACGTTTTTCGGTTCGCATGTCATCAACGATCTGGCCGAATTCAAGAGGCAGAGTGATGCGATCATCGCAAACCGTTACGACACGGAACTGGATGACGTTGCAGACCGCGTATATACGCGTGATATCTTCCGCCGGGACTAGACGGAAATCTTGACAGAATAAGGCGTTTACTGTATTATTTGCTTCATAAATATTAGGAGGAATTTCCTTGGATACCGATGGTGTCATACAAAGTTGCATACTTCTGATCCTGCTGATCTTATCGGCTTTCTTTTCTTCTTCGGAAACGGCACTGACGACCGTGAACCGTCTGAAGCTGGAATCTCTTGCGGAAGAGGGCAACAAGCGTGCGAAAAGGGTTTTGGAACTTCTGAAGAAGCCGACCAAAATGCTGACCACGATCCTGATCGCGAACAACGTTGTGAACATTTCCGCATCCGCGCTCGCTACCACGCTTGCGATCCGTTTGCTCGGGAATTCCTATGTGGCTCTGGCCACCGGAATTCTGACTTTGCTTGTCCTGATCTTTGGCGAGATCACACCGAAGACCATGGCGAGTGTGAATAATGAGAAGATGGCATTATCCTGCGCCGGGATCATCTATGCTTTGAGCAAACTGTTGACGCCGGTCATCTTTCTGGTGGATGTGCTCGCGAATGCATTCCTGAAACTGTTCAGGATCGATCCGGCCAAGGCACGCACGGAAATGACGGAATACGAATTCCGCAGGATCGTGGAAGATTCCCACGAGGACGGCGTGATCGAATCGGAAGAACGCCAGATGATCTATAACGTGGTGGATCTCGGTGATTCCATGGCAAAGGACATCATGATCCCGCGTGTGGAAATGGCGTGCGTGAACGTGGATGCCACTTACGAAGAACTCAAGGAAGTTTTTGATAAAGAGAAATTCACCCGTATTCCCGTATATGAGGAATCAACGGATAATATCATAGGCATCATTAATATGAAGGATCTGCTCTTCATGGATCATCCGGAACTGATCAATATCCGGGACGTGATGCGTGAGGCGAACTTCACGTTCGAACACAAGAAGACATCGGATCTTTTGGCGGAAATGCGGCAGAATTCGATCCCGATGATCTTAGTGCTTGATGAGTACGGCGATACGGTCGGACTCATCACCTTAGAGGACCTGCTTGAAGAGATCGTCGGTGAGATAAGGGATGAGTTTGACGAAGAGGAAAAAGAACGTATCCAGGAGATCGGCGAACAGGAATATCTTGTGGAAGGTTCCCTGAAACTGGATGATATCAATGATGCGCTCGGCACGTCGTTTGATTCGGAAGATTACGATTCCATCGGCGGTCTGATCATTGAGAAACTTGACCATCTGCCGGAAGCCGGAGAGAGTGCGGAACTGGATGACGGTACCACACTGCAGGTCATGGAGATGGATAAGAACCGTATAGACAAAGTCAAGATGACCCTGCCGGATCCGCAGGAAGAAGCGGATAACGGCGAACAGGCAGAACCTAACGAAGAGGCGGAATAAAAATGGCTGAACTGACCAATTACGACGACCTGCTCACAGCAGAAAAAACACAAACCTTAAAGGAGACGGACAGAAAATGTCCCGCCTGCGGCGGCGTTATGGATTTCGATCCCGCGACCGGCGGCCTGCACTGCCCGTATTGCGATTATCAGGAAGAGATCAAGACGGCTACGGACAAGCCGGAAAGAGCGGAGGAGCTTGATTTTGCCTCTGCGGAACTGACCGGAAACTGCGACTGGGGTCTGGCCCAGAAGACCGTTACCTGTAAATCATGCGGTGCGACCAGTGTATACGATGCGCTGGAAGTAGCAAGCGAGTGCCCCTACTGCGGCTCCAACCAGGTCATGGAAGCGAACGATGTCACGACACTTGCGCCAAACGGCGTGGTACCTTTCAGGATCACGGCACAGCAGGCCGGCGCCAATTTCATGTCCTGGCTTAAAGGCAAATGGTTCTGCCCAAGCGAAGCAAAGCGAAGCGCCAAGGCGGATAAATTCCAGGGAATCTATCTTCCGTACTGGACGTTTGACGCCGATACGGATACAACATATACGGCAAGATACGGGATCAACAGAAAAGTCAAACACGGGGATGAGGAAAAGATCGTGACGGACTGGCACAACACCTCCGGCACCTATCATCATTTCGTGGATGACGAGCTGGTGCTGGCATCGAACCACCACGATTCCTCGATCCTGAACATGATCGAGCCGTTTGATACCGCGGACAACAAGACATATAAGCCTGAATATATCGCAGGCTACGCGGCGGAGCGCTATTCCCTCGGTTTAAAGGACGCCTGGGAAAAGGCCAAGCAGTTCATTACAAACCGCTTGAGAGCCCTGATCGAGAACAAGATCCGCAGCGAGCACAACGCGGATTCCGTTGCCAATCTGGCAATGCGCACGGCTTACTCCAACATCACTTACAAATACCTGATGCTGCCGATCTACATTTCCAGTTTTACTTATAAAGGAAAGGTTTACCAGTTCATGGTGAACGGACAGAGCGGCAAGGTCGGCGGAAGGTCGCCGGTATCGGCTCTGCGGGTACTTGTCGCGATCCTGATCGCCATCGCGATCATCGCGCTGATCTACCTGATGACAAACTGATTTTTTTCTATGCAGAAGCATGGATTTGTGTTATAATATGCCGCGTATGTATGGAACGGCAGTCCGGGTAACCCGGCTACTATAAAGAGGAGAAATGCAGCAATGAAAAAGAGAAATGCCATTATCACCCTGATCGTTTTAGCCATTCTGATCGGCGGATTCGGTTATATGACGATCTTCGGGGTCGGCGCGGAAAAGACAGGCTCCGCAAGGGATATCAAGTTAGGTCTTGATCTTGCAGGCGGTGTCAGTATCACCTATCAGGCTGTTGGCGAGGAAAAACCGTCGAGCACGGACATGAGTGATACGATCGAAAAGCTGAAAAAACGTGTGGAGAATTACAGCACGGAGTCGCAGGTGTATCAGGAAGGCGACGACCGGATCAACATCGAGATCCCCGGCGTTACGGATGCAAACGCGATCCTGGAGGAACTGGGCAAACCGGGTTCCCTGTATTTCATCAAACATCTCGGTCCTGACGGCAGCGAGAACTATGCGCTGACCGGATATAAAGAGAACGGCAAGCCGGATTACGAACTCAGCAAGTCTATTGAGGAGCTTACCGCGGACGGTTCCATCGTGTGCTCCGGTTCCGATGTGAAGACTGCGGAAGCGGGCGGCCAGAAAGATAATATGGGCAATACGGAATATGTCGTAGCCCTGACTTTAAATGAAAGCGGTACGCAGAAGTTTGCGGACGCAACGACCGAAGCGGTTGCAACACATGATACGATCATGATCTACTACGACGGCGATGATGTGTCCGTTCCGGCCGTAAATGCGGCGATCGTGGACGGTAACGCAGTCATCACCGGCATGAACAGTTTCGAAGAAGCAGAACAGCTCGCTTCCACGATCCGTATCGGTGGACTGAAAGTGGAACTCGAAGAACTGCGCAGTAACGTGGTCGGTGCCCAGCTCGGTAGCGAAGCGATCGCAAAGAGTCTGGTTGCCGGCGCGATCGGTCTCGGTATCGTGATTGTGTTCATGATCTGCGTATACTTTATCCCGGGCCTTGCAGCATCGCTCGCACTGATGCTCTACACCGTGCTGATGATGGTCTGCCTGGATCTGTTCGATATCACACTGACCCTGCCCGGTATCGCAGGTATCATCCTGTCGATCGGTATGGCTGTGGATGCGAACGTGATCACCTTTGCGCGTATCCGTGAAGAGATCGCGACAGGCAAGACGGTAAAATCAGCCATGCAGATCGGTTATCAGAAAGCCCTTTCCGCCATCATCGACGGTAACGTGACGACCCTGATCGCAGGTGTCGTGCTGCTGATCTTCGGTTCGGGCTCCATCAAAGGTTTTGCACAGACCCTGATCCTCGGTATCGTTTTATCCATGATCACGGCGCTGTTCGTGACGAAATACATCATGCAGGCGCTCTTCGCGCTCGGCATTCAGAATGAGAAGTGGTACGGCAAGGCAAAAGACCGCAAGGACATCGATTTCCTCGGCAAGAAGCACATCTTCATCGCGATCTCGGTGGCTGTGATCTTAGCAGGCTTTGTCGGAATGGCCTTCCACGGTGCAAAAGGCGAGCATACTCTGAACTTCTCGCTTGAGTTCCTTGGCGGTACATCCAGTAACGTAACGTTCAACGAGGACATGAGCCTTGCAGATATCGATTCCAAGGTTGTTCCTTATATTGAAAAGATCACCGGCGACGGTAACGTACAGTCCACGAAGGTGGCAGGTACGAACGAAGTGATCTTCAAGACCCGTTCCTTAACGGTTTCCGAAAGAGAAGAGTTCAACAAGGTCATGGAAGAGCAGTTCGGCGTGGCAGAAGAAAACATCCAGGCCGAGACGATCTCCGCGACCATCGGAAAAGAAATGAAGAAAGATGCAGTCATCTCGATCATCGTTGCGATCGTCCTGATGCTGCTCTACATCTGGGTACGGTTCAAAGACCTGCGCTTCGGTGCAAGCTCTGTTATCTGTCTGATGCATGACGTATTGGTGGTACTTGCGTTCTATGCGATCGCAAGAGTATCCGTCGGATCCTCGTTCATCGCATGTATGCTGACGCTTGTCGGTTACTCGATCAACGCGACCATCGTTATCTTCGACAGGATCCGTGAAGCATTAAAGAGCCTGCGCAAGAATGACGACCTGCAGGCAGTGGTCAACAAGTGCGTGAACCAGACACTGTCGAGAAGTATCTTCACTTCCCTGACAACCTTTATCATGGTAGCGGTGCTCTACATCAACGGCGTAAGCTCGATCAAGGAATTCGCCCTTCCGCTGATGATCGGTATCATCTGCGGCGCTTATTCCTCGGTTTGCATCGCGAGTGCACTCTGGTACATCCTGCGTACGAAGATCGTGAAGAAAGAAAGTTAAACGTCCGGGGCTCAAAGAGGCCGGATCGCAAAATGGTTTACATAATGTAATAATCAAGAGATCGCAAGTCCTGCGGTCTCTTGATTTTTGTTTGCCTATCTTACGGTCGCGTACTATAATAACTTTGTATGAAAAAATGGGTGGTGACCGCCAAACGGGCGGATTTTGACGCGATCGGAAGACAATTCCATATCAGTCCCATGCTGGCGCGGATCATCCGTAACAGGGATATGCAGACACCGGAAGAAATAGAGCGGTTCTTAAACGGTACACTTGCAGACCTGCCGGACCCCTCGTCCTTAAAAGGCGTGGATATGGCGGCAGCCCTTCTGCAGGGTGCGATCGAAGGCGGAGGCGCGATCCGCGTGGTCGGCGATTATGACGTGGACGGCATCTGTGCCACCTATATACTGGTCACGGCACTGCGCGATTGCGGCGCGGAAGTATCCTGGCAGATCCCGGACCGGATCAGGGACGGATACGGACTGAACCGTTCGATCGTGGAAAAGGCTGTGGATGACAAGATCTCCCTGCTCTTAACCTGTGACAACGGGATCGCGGCAGTCTCCGAGATCGCTTATGCCAAAGAAGAGGGCATGTGCGTGATCGTGACAGACCATCACGAAGCCCCGGAAGTTTTGCCTGATGCCGATGTGATCATCGATCCGAAGGAGCCGGGCAGCAACTATCCTTATCCGGATATCTGCGGGGCCGTAGTCGCATGGAAACTGACACAGGTTCTCTGTAAGCGGATGGGGGTCCCTGAACGGGAAGAACATCTGCAGTTTGCGGCTTTTGCAACGGTCTGTGATGTGATGCCGCTCCTGCATGAAAACAGGATCATTGTCAAATACGGGCTGGAAGCCCTCAAACATACACAGAATGCAGGTCTTGATGCGCTACTGACCGTAACCGGCATCAACCGGGATATGCTTGCCGCTTACCATTTCGGCTTTATCCTGGGGCCCTGCGTGAACGCGACCGGGCGTCTGGATGAGGCGGAACGTGCACTGGAATTATTCATGACGGAAGATGAACACCATGCACTTCTGTCTGCGCAGGAATTAAAGAGACTGAACGAAGAACGGAAGAATATCACGCTCGCTGCTACGGAGCAGGCGATCGCGATCGTGCAGAGCGGAGATGCCCATAACCCTGCCATGCAGGACGACAAGGTGCTTGTGATCTACCTGCCGGACTGCCATGAGAGCATTGCGGGTATCGTGGCAGGCAAAGTCAGGGAACACTACTACAGACCGACGATCCTTCTGACCGGTACCGAAAGCGGGCAGATCAAAGGATCGGGCCGTTCGATCGAAGCCTACAACATGTTTGCAGGCCTGCAGGCGGTTTCCGAACTGTTTGTCAAATTCGGCGGACACAAGATGGCTGCCGGCATGTCCCTGGCCGGTGAAGCGGAAGTGAATAAACTGCGGACGCGTCTGAATGCGCAGGCAACGCTGACAGAAGCGGATCTGACCGAGAAACTCACCATTGATATCGCTATGCCGTTGCGTTTTGCCACGGAAACGTTTGTGGAGGAACTTGACCGCTTAAGCCCATACGGCACGGGCAATCCCAGGCCGGTCTTTGCACAGAAAGGTCTTAAGATCAGGAATGTACGCGTGCAGGGCGATGCGCATAATGTTGTAAAAGTGGATTTTGAAGACGAGACCGTGGTCGGCGTCCTGTTTGGTGACGGGGATGCCTTCGCGGAAACGTATCATGCGGGTGATACCGTTATGGTCGCCTATACCCCGGTGATCAATGAATTCAGGGGCGTCCGGAGCGTGGAAGCGCAGATAAAAGAGATCAAGCCGGACACCTTGGTGGCACCGGCTTGAGATTCTCTTATGAGGGGGGAGATAGTGAGTGTTTCATCTATCTGAAATTCATTCTAAACGGAAAGTGTGTTCAAACTGTGTACAAACCATAAAGAAAGAATAAAGTGATTCTAAAGGATTTAAGATATATTCAGAAGAAGTGAGGAAACCTATGCAACTGTCAGATCTGCTTGAAGAATACAGCTATGAAATACTGCAGGGAAGCACGGAGATCCCGGTTTCCGGGATCGTGACGGATAACCGCAAAGCCGGAAAAGACTGCGTGTTTGTCTGCATCGCAGGCGCGAACTTTGACGGCCATTCAGCTGCGGATGAGGTGGCAAAAGCAGGTGCGGCCGCCCTGATCGTGGAGAAGGATGTGCAGGTCACTACCCCTGTTACCGTGATCCGCGTGGATTCGACCAGACGCGCGCTTGCCTATTTAAGTGCCGCATGGTTTGGCCATCCCGCCAGGGAAATGAAAGTGATCGGCGTGACAGGCACCAAGGGCAAGACCACGACGACTTATCTGATAAGATCGATCTTAGAGCATGCGGGCTTCCGTGTCGGTCTGATCGGTACGATCGAAGTGATCATCGGGGATGAACACATTCCCGCCAAGAACACGACGCCCGAATCCATCACGATCCAGGAATACTTCCGGAAGATGGCAGATGCGGGGATGCAGGCTGTTGTCATGGAAGTGTCGTCACAGGGGTTGATGATGCACAGGACCGACGCCATTGATTTTGACCTGGGGATCTTTACGAATATCGAGCCGGATCATATCGGGCCCGGTGAACATGAGAGTTTTGAGCACTATTTATCCTGCAAGAGCCTGCTTTTCAGACAGTGCAGGGTCGGGATCGTCAATGCGGATGATGCGCATCATGAAGCGGTCCTTGCGGGACATACCTGCAGCGTGGAGACGTACGGACTGACCGGAACGCCGGACCTTAAGGCGGAAAATATAGAACTGGTGAAGAAACCGGGCTGCCTCGGAGTTGATTTTGACGTAACGGGTCTTACCGATCTGCATGTTTCCATACCGACACCCGGTAAATTCAGTGTATACAATGCACTTTGTGCGATCGCGGTCTGCAGGCATTTTGCGATCGGGAAAGACGATGTGTTAAAAGCACTTGCGGCTGCCAAAGTCAAGGGCCGCATTGAGATGATACCCATTTCCGACCGTTTCACGCTGATGATCGATTATGCGCACAACGGCATGGCACTGCGCTCTCTTCTGGAGACGCTTCGCGAATACGAGCCGGGCCGCCTGGTCTGCGTGTTCGGCTGTGGCGGAAACCGTGCAAGGGACCGCCGGTACGAGATGGGAGAAGTGTCCGGGGAATATGCGGACCTTTCGATCATCACTTCCGATAATCCGCGGTTTGAGGATCCGCAGGCGATCATCGACGATATCAAGGTCGGGATCGGCAGGACGGACGGTAAGTACGTGGAGATCATTGACCGCAAGGAAGCGATCGCCTATGCGATCCATAACGCGCAGGACGGGGATGTGATCGTGCTTGCCGGCAAGGGACACGAGGATTATCAGGAGATCAAAGGTGTAAAATACCCGATGGATGAACGGGTTCTGATCGAGGAGATCTTACAGGGATGATGTTCTTAAGAACGAACCAACTGAATATCATGCTGATCCTTTCGGGAATCTGCGGTGCGCTCGCGCTTCTGGTGCTGATCACAAGATCGATCCCTCCGAAGAGAAGAAGGGCGCTGATGGCGATCGAGCTGACCGCCATGCTGCTTCTGGTCTTTGACCGGTATGCGTATATTTACAGGGGAAACATCAGCCAGACCGGATGGTGGATGGTCAGGGTTTCCAACTTTATGGTATTTTTCCTGGAACTGACGCTGCTGTTCTCGTTTAACCTGTATCTGATCGACCTGTATATAAACGAAGGCGGGCTGGAAAAAGTCCCGCGCCGTTTAAGAGCCGTCGAAGTTCTGTATGTTCTGGGCGTGATCCTTTTGACCGTGTCCCAGTTCACGGGTCTGTACTATGTATTTGATGAGACCAACCATTACGAGCGGGCGCCGGGATATCTGCTCTGCTATCTGATCCCGCTCGTGATGTTGATCCTGCAGGCCACCGTGATCATCCGGCACTATAAAAGACTGCGCCCGGGGCTCCGGACGCCACTGGTGCTCTTTACGATCGTTCCGATCGTAGCCACTGCCTTTCAGGCATTCCATTACGGCGTTTCCCTGACCAATATCACGGTTGTGGGCACAGCGGCACTGCTTTATATCTTTGCGTTGATCGACCTGAATGAAACGGTCGCAAACGCGGATCAGATCGAGATCCGTATGCTGAAGGAAGAGCAGAAGAACATGCACATCCTGCTCGAACAGACGGCGGAGGCCCTGGCGGGTGCGATCGATGCCAAGGACCGGTATACGCACGGTCATTCCACCAGAGTGGCGGAGTATTCCAGAAAGATCGCGCAGCTTTCGGGAAAGAGTACCGAGGAATGCGATGAGATCTATTTTGCGGCGCTGCTGCATGATGTCGGCAAGATCGGTATCGCCGATAAGATCATCAACAAAGAAGGAAAACTGACAAGTGCTGAATATAACGAGATCAAGAAACATCCCGTGATCGGCAGCCAGATCTTATCGAGGATCACACGCTCGCCCTATTTAAGCGTCGGTGCCAATTTCCATCATGAGCGGTATGACGGGAAGGGTTACCCGATGGGACTGAAGGGAGACGATATCCCGGAGATCGCAAGGATCATTGCCGTGGCAGATGCCTATGACGCAATGACCAGTAAACGAAGCTACAGGGAACCGAAACCGCAGCAGGAAGTGCGTGAAGAGATCGTCAAAGGCATGGAGACGCAGTTCGATCCCAACTTTGCAGGCCTTATGCTGCATCTGATCGACCGGGATCCCGACTATCAGATGAAGGAGCGGGAGGATCTGACGGAACTTGGCGGAACCATTGAGATGCGCTTTGAAGAATACCGTTCTACGATCACGACCGGGATCATGGTCAACGAACGTCCGACCACGATCGTGTTAAACAGCAAACGCGATGAGGATTATCCCTATTCTGACTGCGTTCCGACGATCATCTTATTTGACGCGCTGGATGCGAGAGTCCATGAGGATGATGAAAAGAAGCAGAAGGAAATGAAGTACCTTGAATACGCCGTGATCCGTTTCAACGGTGAGACGATCTGCGAGGAAGCCAGAAAACTGGAAACGCATGTCACGGTGCATGATGCCGATGATATCGACTATGAGTCGGAAGAAAAGCACGGCATACAGTATACGGTGAATGCAGTTAAGTGGAAAGATCATCTGCGGCTTCGGATCGATAATGTATATCAAAGCCTGGAAGTGATCCTGGCGCTGCCGGATGCAGTACGCTTCACCTATATCGCGCTGACAGGCGAACACTGCGAGATCAGCAATGTGAAGATCCAGAAGGCAGAGAAGGAGATCGATGAAAAGGAGATCCCGCGGATCGCCGAGGAGATCAGCTATATCAACGTGCCGGCCGGGGACATCCCGAACGTGCAGGTGGACGGCTGGAGATCCGCCGCATCGCAGGGCATGCCGGTCAGAGACAACATGCAGATCCGTTTCCATACCATGAGCCTGCCGACAGCCAGACTGATCTGGCATTGCCCGTACGTCTCCATCTATTCGTCCAAAAACGGGCAGGTGAAAGGGCCCGGTTTCCTTGAGTATGTGCTGGTCAGACTGGACGGGGAAAACTGGGAATCCGATGCGAACGCGGAGAATAAGATCGTTGTGAACCGGACGGATGATTTTGACGGATGGGAAAACTGGAAAGAACAGAACAAACAAGGTATGGACTGCACCGTTTCCATCCGCAGACGCGGCAATACCGTGACCGTTACAACGGAGAACGGCGGTATTTCCATCAAGAGCACCACAAAGATCAACAAGGAAACACGCGACATTTACGCGGCACTGACAGGTGACCAGTGCGCGATCACAAATATCAGATACCAGTAGGAATGACAGATGGACTTTAAACAGAAAGTGACCATGGACCCGGCGGGCTTCGTTGTTTTGTCCGAACACGTCCCCGGGATCATTCAGGAGATCCGCTATTTTTCCACATACAATTTCATAGGCGATAAGATCGACGGCTATGAGGAGCCCGTTGCCCTGCTCACCATCGAAGCGGCAAGGGCCTTAAAGGCTGTCAGCAACGAGGTGAATGCGCAGGGTTACAGGCTGAAGGTGTTTGACGCATACCGTCCGGCCTGTGCGGTCAGGCATTTTGTGCTTTGGGGGATCGAGGACCTGGATCTGCGCATGAAGCCTTATTTTTATCCGGACCTGGAGAAGCAGGAACTTTTTAAACAGGGCTATATCGCATCCCAGTCCGGGCACAGCAGGGGCAGCACGATCGATCTGACGCTGTTTGACATGCAGACCGGAAAGGAAGTTGACATGGGTTCGCCTTTTGATCTCTTCAGCGAGGTCTCGCACCCCGACTGCAGGTCGATAACGGATGAGCAGTATGAGAACCGGATGTTCCTGCAGAAGGCAATGATGCGTTCCGGCTTTGTGCCGATCGACTGTGAGTGGTGGCACTTTACGCTGAAAGATGAGCCGTACCCGGATACGTATTTTGAGTTTCCGGTATCGTCTTCGTATCTGAAACGCAAGGGATAAAGGAGAAGGGTTATGACAGAACAGTTTTTGCACGAGAACTGGCAGATGTACCGTGTGGGGGATACGGAAAAGATCCCTGCCTGCGTGCCGGGATCGGTCTATCAGGATCTGCTGGACGCGGGAAAAATGGAAGATCCCTATTACAGGGACAACGAACTGAAGGCGCTTAGCCTGATGGAAGATGACTATACCTATGAGACGGAGTTTGTGCCGGATAAGGAGATCCTTGATGCGGACCGCGCGATCCTCCGTTTTCACGGGCTGGATACGCTCGCAGACATCTATCTGAATGAGGAACTGCTTGGCAGTGTCAATAACATGCACCGTATCTGGGATTACGAAGTGCTGGATCTGTTAAGACCGGATCACAACAGCCTTAAGATCACCTTCCATTCGCCGACTAAATTCATCCGCGAAGCCTATGCGGAAGATCCGGCCGAGGGAACGACGGATGCGATGAAGGGCTTTCCGCTGCTCCGTAAGGCACACTGCATGTTCGGCTGGGACTGGGGTCCGCGTCTTCCGGATGCGGGGATCTGGCGCGATGTACAGCTGATCGGTGTCAATGTGGCGCTGATCGACAGTGTCTATATCACACAGGATCATGCGGATGGGAAAGTCACACTGAACCTGGAAGTGGAACTCAACTGTTCCGATCCGTCCTGCGCGGCATCAGACTGTGCCGTGGACGGAAAATGCGGCCTGACCTATGAAGTGATGATCACGGCACCTGACGGAACGGTCAAGACCTATACGGATGCACCGGAGACGATCCTGATCGAAGATCCGATGCTCTGGTGGCCGAACGGATACGGTGAGCAGAACCTGTACAGAGTCTGTGTAACCCTTTTGCAAAACGGGGTGACGCTGGATACCTGGGAGAGACGGATCGGTCTGCGTACCATGACCATGCACATCGAAAAAGACGAGTGGGGCGAGAGTTTTGCACACGAAGTCAACGGCGTGCAGATCTTTGCCATGGGCGCCGATTATATCCCGGAGGACAATATCTTAAGTCGTGTGACCTACGACCGTACAAAGCAGCTGCTCACGGACTGCCGCGACGCGCATTTTAACGCGATCAGGGTCTGGGGCGGCGGCTACTACCCGTCGGATGATTTTTACGACCTCTGCGATGAAATGGGTCTCATTGTCTGGCAGGATTTCATGTTCGCCTGCGCGGTATACAACCTGACGGATGAATTTGAAGAGAATATCGAAGCGGAATTCATAGACAACATCAAACGGCTGCGCCACCATGCTTCGCTGGGACTGTGGTGCGGCAACAACGAGATGGAAATGTTTGTCGCAAGGAGCGGCCTGAAGTTTGAACTGGCGAATCTGATCGAGTTCAAGGGCATGCTTTCCTGGCTGATGGATCAGGCGTGGCAGAACAAGGCCTCGCAGAAATCCGATTATGTCAAGATGTATGAATACCTGCTCCCGAAGACGCTTGCGGAGTATGATCCGGAGACCTTCTACTGGCCGGCTTCTCCGTCCTCGGGCGGCGCGTTTGACGATCCGAACGATGAAAACCGCGGTGATGTGCATTACTGGGATGTATGGCACGGCGGCGTTCCGTTCACGGCATACCGGCAGTTCTTCTTCCGCTATGTTTCCGAGTTCGGGTTCCAGTCTTTCCCGTGTCTGAAAACAGTGGAATCCTTTACGGAGCCGGAAGACCGCAACATCTTTTCCTATGTCATGGAGAAACACCAGCGGAACAATGCGGCAAACGGCAAGATCATGAACTACCTGTCGGCGACGTACCTGTATCCGACTGATTTTGATACCCTGCTCTATGCTTCGCAGCTTCTGCAGGCGGATGCGATCCGTTACGGCGTGGAGCATTTCCGCAGAAACCGCGGCCGCTGCATGGGCACGATCTACTGGCAGCTGAATGACTGCTGGCCGGTCGCATCGTGGGCGAGCATTGATTACTTCGGAAGGTGGAAGGCGCTGCACTACTATGCAAAACGATTCTTTGCGCCCGTGATGCTCTCGTGCATGGAAGAGGGCATTCTGACGCAGGATACCAACGTGAACGCGGAGCCTTACGAGGTGAAGAGATCGATCACCTTATGTCTTGCCAACGAAACGATGGAGCCTGTCGATGTGACTGTCAGATGGGCACTGCGCGACAAGTTCGGCGAGATCAAACGTGCAGAGGATGTGAAGGTGCACGCGGATGCGCTTTCCTCCGCATGGCTTGAGACCGTGGAACTGCCGGAGGCGTCCCTGTATGAAGATTACGTCAGCTATGAAGCAGCGGACGAAACGGGTGCCGTACTCTCATCCGGCACAGTGATCTTCTCAATCCCGAAACATTTCCGTTTTGCGGATCCGAAACTCCGCGTCCGTGTGGAAGGCCGTGAGATCGTTGTGGAAGCGGACGCCTACGCAAGAAGTGTGGAGATCAGGAACCGCAACGAGGACCTGAGACTTTCCGACAACTACTTTGACATGAACGCAGGCGAGAAGCGCGTGCTGATCTTATCCGGCGAGCCGGAAGACGTGCGCGTGAGAAGCGTTTACGATATCCGCTAGATACATCCGGCGGAAGCGTTTGATATGACCCGTACGGGGATCTGACATGGCAGAAGGCGATTATTTCAAACAGGCACTGGGTGATTTTGTCCGTAATTTCGCTTACGGCGACGAGATCAAAAAACTGGTTAAGAGAGGGTATGACACAGACCGCATCGTGCGGGAAATGCAATACCCTCTTTCCGATGCTACCATCGATAAGATGGTGCGCCGTGCAAGGGAAGAACTGATACTGGAAGGCCGTATGGAAGATACCCCGGAAAACGGGGATGTGTGAAAAGACCGGGTGGTACGGATGGCGGTTTGCAGACTGGAAAAATATCTCTCGGACGCGGGATGCGGCACGAGAAGTGAGATCAGATCACTCATAAAAGCGGGCAGGGTCAGCGTGAACGGTATGCCCTGTACAGACGGCAGCAGGAGAGAGGACTATGCGCTCTTAGATGTTACCGTGGACGGCAAGGCGGTCACGTATGAGGAGTTTGTCTATTATCTGCTCAACAAGCCGGCCGGATGTGTGAGCGCAACGCGCGATGCCCTAAGCGATACGGTCGTGGAACTGCTGCAGGGCGTGAATACAAAAGGCCTGTTTCCGGTCGGGAGACTGGACAAGGATACGGAGGGGCTGCTCCTCATCACCAACGACGGACAGATGGCGCACCGGATGCTGTCCCCGAAGAAACATGTCGAAAAGAAATATTATGTAAACCTAGACAGGCCGCTGGCGCAAGCCGACAAGGAAAAGATCGAAAACTGCATTGACATCGGGGATGAAAAGCCCTGTCTGCCGGCGGTGATCGAATATGCGGATCCTGCAGTATTCATCACGATCACGGAGGGACGTTATCACCAGGTCAAGCGCATGTTTGCAGCCTGCGGCTATGAAGTGACTTATCTGAAACGCATTTCCATGGGACCCCTGCAGTTACCTGATGATCTGCAGCCGGGTGCGTATATAAAGATCAAGGCTCCTGTCATTTAGACGGGAGCTTTTTTATACACAGTCACACAGACATGCCGGCAAGCGCAAAATGGTGTATAACTGCCCCCAAAAGTGCCATATGTAGTGGTTTATGAGAGCCCGACTTTGGGGTATAATGATCATGTATGAGTGTCTCCTGCTCTTATTAAGAAGGGGATCTCATCCGACAGAACCTAAGAGAAAAAGATGGAGAGGCAGAAGCAGATGAAAAAGTGGATTGCTGTTTTATTGGCCGCGGTGATGGCAACGAATATGATCGCCTGTGATGTGAGTGACATATCACCGGAAGATCTCAGGGAGATGGCCGGGACGATGGAGTCTCTTTCCGGCGATATTGATGAATTATCACCGGAAGACATAGAGATCATGGCAAAAGCCCTGAACGGGATCGCTGATGAAATGGAGAACAGCGACCTGGAGGAGCGGCTGGAAGAATTCACGGATAATCTGCATCCGGAATATATCAATCCCGCCAACCTGCACTGGGAGCGCCTGACGCTGGAAGACTACGAGGCGCTTGGTTTCAGTGTGGAAGAACTGGAAGAAGCCGGACTGGTACTGGACGAGCTGGGTCTGGGCGACCTGGAGCCGTCGGATATTGATTTTGAAAAACTCGACCTGATCGATCTGCAGTCCTTGGGCCTTGGCGACCTGACACTGGATGACCTGATGGTTGAACTGAACCCGGATGCGCTGGAGATGAGCCCTGCGGAAACATACCTGTTCTTAAGCGGCTTAAGCGAGGAGGCGCTGAAGGCGATCGGGCTTGGGGATGTAGACCTTGCACATCTGGATCTCAATGCAATAGACCTTAACAACGTGGATCTGAGCGGCCTTGAGCAGTTCCTGGCAGACGCCGGGATCGATCCGGTTGATTTTATCTTAAGCAACATCGATCTGAAATCTGTCGATCTGAACAATCCACTTATCAAAGAATATATTGTCAGCCAGCTCACGGCACAGGGTATCGATCTGGCAAGCCTTGGTGTTAACCTTGACGATCTTGACTTAAATGCGATCGATCTGGAAGCGCTTGGCATTGATTTTGCAAATTTCGATCTGAATGACCTCGATCTGGAGAAGATCAATCTGGATGCGATCGATTTTGACCGCCTGGGGATCAAGCCGGAAGACATCCTGCAAAATCTGAACCTGAACGATCCGATGGTCAAGGATTATGTTGTCGGCGCACTTGCTGCGGAAGGCATCGATCTGGCAAGCCTTGGGATCGACCTTGACGACATTGACTTAAATGCGATCGATCTGGCCTCTCTTGGCATCGATCTGAATAATTTGGATCCCGAGACCTTTGATCTGAGTAAGATCAACCTGAACGCGATTGATTTTGACCGTCTGGGGATCAAACCGGAAGAGGTCCTTAAGAACCTTGACTTAAACGATCCGATGGTCAAGGAATTCATCATCGATTCCCTTGCGGAAGAGGGCATCAATCTGAAGAGTTTCGGGATCGACATTGATGATCTTGACTTAAATGCGATCGATCTGACAAAGATCGGTCTTGATCTTGACAACCTGGATCTGAATGCGCTTGACCTTGAGAATCCGGATCTGACGAGTGTCTTTGACATCAGTAAACTCAATCTGGACGCGATCGATTTTGACCGACTGGGGATCAAGCCGGAAGAAGTGCTTCAGAACGTGGATCTCTCTGATCCGGTGATCAAGGATGCCATTGTAAGTTCGCTTGCTGCGGAAGGCATCGACCTGGAAAGCCTGGGGATCGATCTGGAAGACATCGATCTGCATGCGATCGATTTCGACAGCCTCGGCATTGACCTGACGGACCTGGATCCGGAGGCACTTGACTTTACGAAACTGAACCTGAATGCGATCGATTTCGAGAATCTGGGCATTCAGCTTGACGATATCGACTTAAACAGCCCGGTCGTCCGTGATTTCCTTATGGAACAACTGACGGCGGAAGGCATTGACCTGAAGGACTTCGGGATCGACATTGACGATCTGGATCTGAATGCGATCGATCTTGACAGCCTTGGAATCGACCTTAACGATCTGGATCTGAACGGGATCGACTTAAGCGGCCTCAACCTGAATGCGCTCGATCTGGAAAAGATCGGGATCAAGCTTGAAGACCTCGATCTCAATAACCCGATGATCCGTGAATATATCCAAAGTGCGCTGGATGAAGAAGGCATTAATCTGGAAGATTACGGGATCAGCCTGCAGGATATTGATTTTAACAATCCGATCATCCGCGCCGTTATGATGACGGAACTCAACCCGGATGACTTTGACATCACAAAACTGAGTCTCGGCAGTCTTGGTCTGACCCTTGAGGACCTGAACCCGGAGAACCTGAGTTTTGTCAGCCCGATCGTGCAGAACTATGTGTTCAGTCAGATCGGCCTTGACGAGCTGGACCTGGATGCCCTGAACCTGGAGCAATACGGCATCAGCCTGGATGACCTCGGGCTTGAGGAACTGGGCCTCGAAGGGATGGAACTGGAGGATCTGCACCTTGAGGATCTCGGACTTGACCCGGAAGAACTGGATATCGAAAACCTGAGTCTGGAGGACCTTGGCATCACGGCCGAAGATCTTGATTTTGAAAACCTGGATCTGGAAGATCTGGATATCGAAGATCTGCATCTTGAGGACCTGAGCCTTGAGGATCTTGGGATCCGTCCGGAAGACATCGAACTGGATGATATCACTTTTGACTTCCATTTACAGGGGATCGGTCTGGAGGAACTCGGGTTTGCACCGGAAGAACTGGATATCGAAGTGAAACTGGAAGATTTAAGTATGGAAGAACTGATGGAGTTCATGGACGGACTGGATCTTACGGTGGATCTTGCGGAAATGGATCTTGATGATTTCAATCTCGACAATCCGGTCATACAGGATTATCTGATCAGCCTTACGAGCCTTGTGGATGTGGACTTTGACGATATCGATCTGGGTGCGCTCTCACTCGATGACCTGAACTTTGATGATCTTGCATTCTTAGGACTGGAAGATCTGGATCTTGCGGATCTGGAACTGGAAGGACTGGACCTTGACGATCTGGATCTGGATGAGATCGATCTCGATGATCTGGACCCTTCACAGCTGACGATCGGCGATCTTGTGGCATTTGGCGTTACGGTGCAGGATCTTGAATCCGCAGGCCTTGTTCCGACGGAACTGGCAGGCGAGCTGAGCTCGCTGCTGGAAGCGTTTGCGGAACTGGAAACGATGATCAACCAGGGAGCGATCCCTGTTGCGGACGAAACGGCAACTGTGGAAGAGGCAGAGGAAGCAGAAGAAGAAGCGGAAGCTCCCGAAGCGGAAAGCGAAGATACGGAAAAACTGACTGCGGCGGAGGAAGACAAGACTGTCGAAGAAGCGGAAGCAGCAGAAGAAGCGGAAGCAGCAGAAGAAGCGGAAGCGGTAGAGAAGGATGAAGCCGAAGCGGTAGAGAAGGACGAAGCCGAAGCAGTAGAGAAGGACGAGGCAGAGGCGGCCGCAGAAGAGACTGCCAAGGCGGCTGAAGAAGAGTCGGAAGAAGTTGCACCGGCAGCGGATGACAGTGAAGATACGGCATTTCTGGCGGCGGAGAAACCGGAGCCAAAGGATGATTTTTACGGGGCGATCGACTATGATATAGCGAAAAAAGCTGAAATCCCGTCCGGTTATTCCGAGTGGTGTCCGATCATACAGAGCAGAGTTGATACCGATGCACAGCTGAAGAATATCATTCAGGATGCAGGCAAGGAAGCGGATGCTTCCGATCCTGGATCGGTTGAATACAGGATCAGTGCTCTGTACGAGACACTTATGGACATGGATGCGAGAAACGAAGCAGGGGCAGAGCCGATCAAAGAATGGATCGACCGTTTTGAAAAGGCGGACAGCATGGACGATCTGCTTGCCGCTGACCTTGCTTATATGGAAGATACCGGGAATTCCGCGATCATTGGGATCGGAGTCGGAGTGCATCCGGAGGATTCCAGACATTACGTGATCACACTGGACACCATGCTGCACGGCCCGGACCGCTCCATCATGGTTGATGAAGGCATGGATACATTCCGGGATGCTTATCTGGTATATCTGGGAGAAATCTTCAGGGCTGCGGGATATGATTACGTGGATTCGGCACTGCGCGGCGCGGCGGCTTATGCGATCCAGACAAATTACGAGGAACATACCCTGCCGACAGCGGATGCACGCAACCCGAAATATACGAACAATCTCTTTACACAGGAAGAACTGGAAAAGAAACTGGCTCATCTTCCGATCGCGGAATGGCTGAAGACCAGAGGCGCGGATGAAGCATCCGGCTACAAAACATATCAGGTTGCGGACTTAAAAGCCCTGGAATATCTCAACAGTATCTATAACGAGGATTCCCTGGAGATGCTGAAATCCAACGCCATCAGCACGATCATCGGCAACTATGCACCGGTTCTGGGCGATGATTTTTATCAGGCATATAAGCGGTTCTCCGATACCTGCAACGGGATCGAACAGTCGCGCACCCTTGAAGAAGATACGATCCATCTGGTGAACGGACTCCTTTCGACAGATGTCGGTATGCTCTATACAAAGAAGTACTGTTCCGATGAGACCAAGGACGACGTGGAATCGATCATTGAGGATTGCATCGAAGCTTACTACGGGATCATCGAAAACAACGACTGGATGACAGAGGAAACCAAAAAGCGGGCAATGGAAAAACTGGATAAACTCCAGATCAACGTTGCCTATCCGGACCAGTGGGACAATTCGTCGAAAAAGGCTGAGATCTTATCCGTGGCGGACGGCGGAAATGCATTTGACAACTGTCAGAAGATCGAAAAGGCTGTCAACGATTACTGGCTTAAAGAAGCAAAAGGCAGAGTGAACAGGAATACCTGGCAGGGGATACAGCCGCAGACAGTGAATGCTTTCTATGATCCGTCCGGAAACAGCATCTATATCTGTGCAGGTATCCTGCAGGGCGCCATCTATGATCCGGATGCGGATTACGGAACCAATCTCGGTGCGATCGGAATGGTCATCGCGCACGAACTGTCGCACGCATTTGATGCAACCGGTGCTCAGTATGATGCGGAAGGAAATCTGGAAAACTGGTGGACCGAGGAGGACCTGAAGGCGTTTGAGGAACGCGCGCAGGAGGTTGCGGATTATTACAACAGTTTCGTTGTGGTACCGGGCGAGGATGCCACTGTGGACGGTGCGCTGACGGTAACCGAAAACATGGCGGATCTGGGTGCGCTCAAGGCAATTGAAGCGGTCTGCGACGGCGATCAGGAGATGTTCAGACAGGCAGCGGAAAGCTTTGCCCGTGTATGGGCGACCAAGATCAACAGGAATGCGCTGCTGATGGCCCTGAAGACGGATGTGCATTCACCGGCCAGAGCCAGGGTAAATGTGCCGCTGCAGATGTGCGATCTCTTCTATGATGTTTACGACGTGAAGGAAAACGACGGCATGTATGTGGCGCCTGAGGACAGGGTCGGCCTCTGGTAAAGAGGGATCGGCCGGCGCCGATTTGGCTGAGGCCGGTTTAGCCGGGAAAAAGAACGATCAAATTATAAAAGTCATCAAAATTGCAGGAAAATGGCATTTTTGATGACTTTTTTCTGTTCGTTCGAAGGCAAAATCAACAAAATCGGGAAAATAGGCAAAATAGATGTAATTTCACCCCGAAGTATAGTAAAATAGACAACGAAACACAGCGAAGGGGACTGAATTGTTGACCCGGCGCCAGCCTGCCCGGTAGATGGGCAGAAAGTCCGGGAAAACAGGAGAAAAGTAAGAGCAAAGCAAAAGCAAGAACAAAGCAAAAGAAAGGAATGCATCATGATAAACAAAAGAACGGCGAAGAGCCTGATCGGTATACTCCTTGTTGTCGCACTGGCAGCAGGCCTTTGCGGCTGCGGTCTTTCTATCGGAAAAGGGAAGGACAAAGGCGCGGATGTGGACGCTCTGCGCGATAAACTACATGCGGCACAGCAGGGCGTGTCCGGCGCGGGAGAAGACGGCGCAAACGATGGAAGTGAAGGAAAGGACGATCAGAAACCTGCGGATGATGAAGTGCCTGCAGAGAAGACACCGGCGCACGTGGATACGGGGGTTGTCGATCTGAACATCACGACTGATTATAAGACGGAATGGAGAGAGCAGGATAAGATCCTGGATTTTGAATGCGAAAATCTCGTGCTTGGGAAGGACTCGGCTGATAAATACCCGGAACTTGCGAAGAAGGTCGCGATCATCAACGATATCGTCAATACGGAAAGATCAAACTCCTACATGGCCAGAATGAAGGAGCTTGACGGCTACGATAATGACGAGATCAGGGAAGCTATCGACTACTACTACCTGCCGTTTAACGAGACATGGAAGCTGTATGTGCGCAGAGCGGACGAAGAAGTGTTCAGTGTGCTCTATGAGTACTGTACAAGCGGAACCGAGTACTACCACTATACGCACACGGGCTTCAATATCGACACAAAGAGCGGCACGGAACTGACACTTGCGGATGTGGTGGCCGATGAAGACGCCTTTGTGCAGATCCTCACGAAGAAAGTCAAACAGACCGAAGAAACGGACATCCCGGATCTTGCAACGCAGGATGAAGCGGTGTTGGCGGAACAGATCAGAAAGGAACTGCACACGGAGATCCGCGGGAACTGGACGATGGACCCGCAGGGTGTATCGGTGTGGTTTGATTCCTTCACGTTTACAACGATGCCGATCCATATCAATGTACTGTTTGCGGAGGACACAGACGGGAATATTTTTTCTGAGGAATACCGTGCCAAAGCACCCAAAGACTGGACGATGATGTTCCCGCTCTACCGTTACGACGGATACGGCGATGAAACGGGCGCGAACCAGATCTACGTGTATGAAGCCATGGAGTATGAGGGCGATTACAACTATGTGAGCGGCATCCATGTGGATTGCAACGGCAATATCGAAAAATACGCGCTCGGCGATGATATCTATGAGATCCGCCCGCTGCTGGTGCATAAGGAGAACAAAACGTTTCTGTTTGCTTTCTATAAAGACTACGATTACAGCATGATCGATACGTTCATACTGGAGGGCAGAAAGAGTAAGCACGGCGGTGGTGTGGCAGGCTCGGTATCGGTTGACTTTGATGATTTTGACGATGACGATTCGGCGATCCCGAGACATATCCTGACGGATCCCTGGAACATCAGTCTGACCGCTTATACAAACGTACTTTCCACCTGCGGGAGCGAGCGCAGCTATACGCTGACGGAAGACGGTCTGTTTGCGCCGGATACTCCCTACTATACGATCCTTGAGAGCAGCAGGTATACCATCCGTCCGAAGAGTGACATGAAAAACATCCCGGTGGTGGATGAACAGACACATGAAGTTATGTCAACCACGGTGGATCTTAAAGCAGGCGATGAGATCACGATGGAATATACGGATGACGATAACTATGCGGATGTCCGCACAAAGGACGGCACGCTGATCCGCATCGAGATCCATAAGTCGGCTGACGGTCCGCGCTATGTTTATACCGAAGACGGACCGATCGAGGTCTGGCAGGCGTTTGATGATATGTTCTTTGCGGGGTAGGTTATGGAAGAGATCAGGGCACGCCTGTTTGCACTGCAGGATGAAAAATACCGTGATTTTCAGGGGAACCTGACGCCGACCGTGGGAAGTGAGCAGATGATCGGCGTGCGCACGCCCCTGCTTCGGGGCCTGGCCAAGGAACTGGCAGGGACACAGACGGCTGCGGCGTTTCTTAACGAACTGCCGCACGCCTATTTTGAGGAAAATCAGCTACATGCTTTTCTGATCGAGCGCATCCGTGATCTTGACACCTGTCTGGCGGAAACGGAGCGGTTCCTGCCCTATATCGACAATTGGGCGACCGGGGATCAGATGAATCCGAAGGTGTTTGCAAAGCATAAGGATGTGTTGGAAGAAAGAGCATTTGCCTGGATGGATTCCACGCATACCTACACGATCCGGTACGGGATCCGTATGCTGATGGCACATTTTCTGGATGCTGATTTTGACATCAGATATCCGGAACGCGTGGCCAATATCCATTCCGAAGAGTATTACGTGCAGATGATGGTTGCCTGGTACTTTGCCACGGCGCTTGCCAAGCAGTATGATGCGATCCTGCCGTTCCTTTCGGAGCGCCGGCTGGATGCATGGGTGCATAAAAAATCGATCCAGAAAGCTGTGGAGAGCTACCGGATCACGGATGAACAAAAGGCATTTTTGAAGTCGCTCCGGTAGCGGCTTTGCGGATATACAGAGGAAGACCAAATGGGAATGTGGATCGTTATCCTGGGGACCACGATGCTTGCGGCACTTGGCGCGCTTGTGTATCTTATTTCCAGATTTGCGAAATTTGAACAGATCAAAAAACGCGGCGGCGAAAGGAAAGGACGGCGTATCCTTGTCGCAACGGTTCCGGTGGTGCTGATCATCGCTCTGACCACAGGGATCTTCGGGATCATGAACATGATGGTCATTACGATCACACTGTCCCTGTTCTGGCTGTGTTGCGACCTTGCTGCACTGATCGTAAAACATTACCGGACGGGAAAGTCACCGAAATGCTATGTGGCAGGCATCTGTGCGCTTGTCTTTACGTTCCTTTACTTTGTATGCGGATGGATCCTAGCACATCATGTGTTTGAAACGGATGTTACGGTAAGGTCTGCAAAGATCGCGGAACCGCTTCAGATCGTGCTGTTTGCGGACGCCCATGTCGGGACGACTTTTGACGGGGCGGAAATGCAAAAAGATATGCAGAGGATATCTGCAAAGGAACCCGACGCAGTCGTGATCGCGGGCGATCTGATCGATGACAACACCTCGTATGAGGATATGGTCAATGCCTGCAGGGCGCTGGGGACACTGCAGACAAAGTACGGCGTATTCTTTGTATACGGAAATCATGACAAAGGCTATGCGGCAGGCGGAAGAGGATACGGCTATCAAGAACTGGAAGCGGAACTTACCAAAAACCATGTCGTGATCCTGGAAGACGTCTCCCATGAACTGACAGATACAGTCACCCTGACCGGACGTGCCGACGCATCGACCGGGCGCTCGGAAGGCGGTTATACGATGGGACAGCGGGAAGATATCGCAACGCTTTTGGCGGATATCCCGGCAGACCGTTACCGGATCGTGATCGATCACCAGCCAAACGACTATGACGCGGAAGCGGCAGCAGGAGCGGATCTTGTCCTGTCCGGCCATACGCACGGCGGGCAGCTGTTCCCGATCAATCATGTCGGGGAATGGATCGGAGCCAATGACAACACCTACGGACGGGAAAGACGCGGGAATACTGATTTTATCATCACTTCCGGCATCAGTGCCTGGGAGATCCCGTTTAAGACCGGCTGTAAGTCGGAGTATGTACTCATCCGTCTTAAGCCGGAACCGTAAGTGATCATATAAGCCGGAGGGTTGCAAAACGTCTGCATACGGCGGGAGAAAAACATGGATCATGAGATCAGGATGAGCGTGTCCTCTGTAACACGCACAGGCGAACAAAAGAGTGTCTATGTCCTGTTTCAGGACGGGGAGAAGAGCGCGGAACTGCTCGTGCCGGACTGCAAGGTCGTGTACAACCGCGGTTTCAGTGAGGAAGAGCTGGAACAGCTGAAGGCATACGGGCAGCAGGAAACGGAAACGATATTTGCGCTTGCAAAAAAGGTGAATCCGATCAAGGCTTTTCTGAATGAGCCTATATGACATTATGTAAACCATAAAGCAGTTCTAAGTAAACAGGAGGTTGGAATGCTTAAAAAGATGATCAGTCTGGCCGTTGCGGTCAGCATGGTATTTTCACTAACGGGATGTGCGGTGGAGATCGGCAGCGCGGGCGGACAAAACGCGCAGACGGAAGAGACAGAGACTACGCCGGAAGAAGTGCAGGATACAGAGGAAAATGCGGATGTGGAGCCGTATGATGCCGAAGAGATCTTTGCCGGAGCCGGGATCGAAACAGATATTCCGGATCTTCGTGGGGTAGTGGCCTCAGATGACGGCCTTTTGGAAGATGCCATCGTCGGTGCCTGCCTCGGATCGAAAGCGGCTGAAGATGAAAAATATATGGCGCTCATCTACAAGCATTTCAATGCCGTCACGCTGGAAAACGAACTGAAACCGGACGCGCTGTTCGGTTATAACAATGATAAACCGGCAAACGGTTCCATTCATGAGGAAGAATTCGGCGGAGAGACGATACAGGTACCGAAACTTGATTTTTCCAGAGCGGACCGGATCCTTGACAAGATCGCAGACTGGAACGCGCACTGTGCGGACCGCCAGATCAAAGTGCGCGGGCATGTGCTCGTGTGGCATTCGCAGACGCCGGAGTGGTTTTTCCATGAAAACTATGACAAGAACGAGCCGTATGTAACGAAGGATGTGATGGACAAACGTCTTGAATGGTATATCGCATCGGTGCTTTCGCATTACACAGGTGAAGAGAGCGCGTATCAGGGCCTGTTCTACGGCTGGGACGTGGTCAATGAGGCTGTGAGCGATGCGAGTGGCTCGTACCGGACCGATGCGGAGAGCGGGGACGATGCGCTTACCGATTCCACGCATTCGCGTAAATCCAGCTGGTGGAAGGTATACAAGAACAAGGATTACATCATAAACGCGTTCCGCTATGCGAACAAATACGCGCCGGAATCCGTTAAGTTATATTACAACGATTACAATGAGTGTGACACGAACAAAGCGAAAGGGATCCTGAAACTGTTGAACGATGTCAAGGCGGCGGACGGCACCAGGATCGACGGTTTCGGCATGCAGGGCCACTACACGGTCGGTGCGCCTTCCGCGGGAACGGTTGCGGATGCGGCAAAATCATACGCCGAAGTGGTCGACGAAGTCATGATCACGGAATTCGATGTAAAATCAAGCGCCCAGTTCGACGGCTCCGCAGAGAAACTGCCTGCCGAATACAACCGGCAGGGTGCTTACTACAATGAGATCTATGAGGCACTGAAGAAACTGCAGAAGGAAGAGGGCGTGCATGTATCCGGCCTTACGTTCTGGGGCGTGATCGACACCTATTCCTGGCTGATGGATCCAAACGTTGTCGGCGGCGGTGCGGACGGAAGATCAAAGCAGTGTCCGCTCCTGTTTGACGGGGAATACAAGGCGAAACCTGCATTCTGGGCCTTTGCCGATCCCTCAAAGATCGACATGGAATCTCTTGTCATCAAACGCCCGACGATCGGAATCAAAAAAGGAACGGTCAAGGTGGACGGTGAAGTGGACGAGACATGGGAATCTGTGGAAGCGGTCCCGCTTACGATCGTGGTGCAGAGTGTGGATGTGCAGTGTGAAGCAAAACTGTTATGGGATGAAGATAACCTGTATGTGCTGATGCCCGTGACCGATCCCGTATTGAACGATGCGAGCCCGGATGACTACCAGCAGGATTCGATCGAAGTCTTTATCGATGAAAACAATGCGGGCGCCGATGCCTATGAAAGTGATGATAAACAGTACCGTGTGAACTATAAGAATGTGCAGAGTTTCAACGGCGAAAAGTGTATCGCGGACAATATCGTGTCTGCCGCAAAAGAGACGGCTGACGGATACCTTGTGGAAGCTGCCATGAAATGGACGGATATCACACCCGCGGCAGGGACGCTGATCGGCCTCGAACTGCAGGTGAACGACGCCACGGCGGCGGGAGAGCGCTCCGGCACTTTAAGCTGGGCGGATGACTCCGGAACATGCTACTTAAATCCTGCCATGTTCGGGCATGCAAAACTTGAGGATTAGGATTCAAAGCGAAAATATACGCACAAAAAAAGAGATCGGATGCGATAGTCCGATCTCTTTTTTGTTTCATAATTGTTTTCTGTGGCAATAAGCGTATAATATACATGTTAAGCCGTTTGAAACAATAACCGATATATACCTCGGTATTTGTGACATTTTTATATCAGGAGTTCTAAAAGATGAAGAATGTGAAAAGAAAAACAGCCCTGTTCCTTGCCCTTGCGATCGCGTTTACTTCGCTGCCGGAGCTATATCTGTCAGCGCCCGAAACCGTACAGGCGGCGGAGCCGATAGCGGCGGTCACATATGACGGTTCCGTGCAGAATTATTATAGTTTCAGCTCGCTTACGAACGACGTGGATGGCAAATATAAGGGACAAAAGATCACCATCGACATGTTGAGAAGCTGGAACGCGGCCGGAGATGAAGATTTCAACCGCCGGCTCTTTGTTTCCGCAAAATCATCAGTCACCCTGAATATGCATGGATTTGTGTTCAACAGAAACAATGCGTATAAAGGGAAGGATAAATATAACGGCGAACTGATCCTGGTCGACAAAGGCGCTTCGCTGGTCGTAAACGGCGGAACCGAGGAGGAAAGAAACCACGTATATAAGGAGATCGCCCTGTATAACACAAACAACCCTTCCGGAGACAAGGCAAGCGACAGAGGGACCTTTAAAGGCGGACTCTTAACCGGAGGCTGCAGCTGCGACGGCGCCGGCGGCATCCATGCCAGAGCCAATACAACGGTTATCTTAAATGATGTCACCATCGCCGGCTGCGGACAGACAAGGTATGGCAAAGGCGGCGGCATCTGGATGTGGGATGATAATGCAAGGCTTGTTCTGAACAACTCCCGCGTCACTGGCTGCTATGCAAGTTCCTACGGCGGCGGCATCTGTATCATGGATGACGATCAGATCACCATCGAGCTCAACAATTCCTCCGTGGATCATAACTACGCCGGCAACAGAGGCGGCGGCATCTATACGGACGGAGAAAAATGCCATGTCATCGGCAGAAACGGCGCCGAAGTATGCTACAACAACAGCGGTGATTACGGCGGCGGTGTCTGCGTATGGGATGCAAATACCGCTGTATCCGGGCTGATCATTCACAACAACAGCACCCAGGACGGCGGCGGCGTCTACACAGATGACGTCAGCATTACTCTGTCCAATCTTACCATCAAGCAAAATTACTCCAGCAGAAACGGCGGCGGCGCTTTCATTTACAACAATAAAAACACCATTTCAGGCTGTGAGATCACCAATAACACAGCCGCGGAGTACGGCGGCGGTGTCTACGTTCGCAAAAACGTCAGGGAAGGGTTTGTCGTCAGCGGCAAGACCATCGTCAGAAACAATTATGCCAAAAAATTAGGTGACAACTTCTTTATCAGCGATTCAAAACCCACTGACTCGCGCGTCAACTTCAAGCTGACCAAAGGCGCCGACGTTCACTTTATATATGGCTGGCCGGACGGGAGTGATTCCTATATGGTCACCGAAGGGAAAGTCAATGACACGATCAAAACGCCCAACTGTATCCAGTATCTGTCTTCGGACAACAGAGGATACCACTTTACCTATAATCCCTCTCCCAACCAGAGAAAGATCTACCTGGTCAAGGACGGGAAAGACAGTGCCTCTACCGGCTCTAAATATGAAAAGCCTGTTGATCCGACCAACGTAGAGGCGACCGATACCAATAATGCATCGGCAACACAGGACGGCGGCGGAACAAAAGCCGGCATTGTCGGGAAAGTAGGCCCCGGCGGTGGTGAGGGCGACGATTATTACCTGATCCGCGGCTTTTCCCATCATCAGTCAACTTCGGAAGACATGCATGATGCCGATAACGTCTTCTACTATTCGGATGCGTTCTTTGACGAGAATCCCAAGACCTATAACGGTCATCTGGCCACCGCATCCCTGTCCATGGCATTTTCCGGCATGTACTTAAGAAATCTGGAAGATGAGGATGAAAACGGCAACAGATACTATAACAAGCATGCGGGCATCCGCCAGTTTCTGGCCGACATCGGTTGTCCGGATCAGAGCATCACGATCAACGAGAGCATGGAAAAAGTGCCGGGGATCGATACGATCGGCGTAACGATCGCAAACAAAAGGCTTGCAAAAACAAACGAAGAAACGACCGGATATATCCTTGTCCCCGTTGTGGTCAGAGGCGGCGGTTATGAAAGAGAATGGGGAAGCAACGCCACCATCGGCAAAGCATCCACCAGTAACCGTGATAAGGAAGCACAGGGATTTTCCGAGGCTGCCGATCAGGTGGTCATGGAAGTGGAAAAATACATCACGAAATACCAACTTCAGGATATGATCGAGGAAGGCAGGGTCAAATTCTGGGTGACCGGTTATTCCAGAGCGGGCGCCACTGCAAACATTACGTCAAAGAGGCTCGTGGAGCACTATGCCTGTGATGCAACTACCCCGGGTAAAAACAACCAGGTCTTCTGCTACACCTGCGAAGCCCCGATGGGCGGCACGGATGAAGCCGAGCAGCTGGATGACAAAACACACTATTACTGCATTCACAACCTTGTAAACGCAGTCGACATCGTACCTCTCGTGGCTCCCGAACTCATGGGCTTCAAACGCTACGGCGTCGATCATTATATCCCGGGCAAGAATTACAGTTCGGAAGTAAGAAGCAAGGTCAGCCACGTGAACAGGGGCGGCGCAAGCGGTGCCTCCGTGATCACGACGTATTATGACAATGAGATCGACTACGTCAAAAACGGTGTCGGTGACACATACAAAAACAAAATGCTCAGTCAGCTGAAAACCATCGACTCGGCTATAGTCTTTGATGATTATTTTCATCCCATGACGATGAGTTTTATTCCGGGTATGAAAATATCCGAAGCCGGCGTTTATGAAAATGACGTGGAAGCTTTTGTACGTGACTTCATTCGGTATGCAATGGAGGGAAATGATCCAAGTAAACCCGAGCACTGGACGCAGGCCGTGAAACACCGTGATAACTTTGCGGACAATATTCAGCCTGCTTTAAGAGATACCCTGGCGGTTGTTTTTTCCATGTCAGATGACGTAAGCAACTCCTTTATGGAAAGGGCCGGTACGCTCATGAGCAAGCTCAACACGTTCACAGGCACTGTGTCCTTACTGGATATCTATCTTGAGATCATCGGGGGAGACGAGTTGCATTACAGTCCGAATCCCGAGTATCTGGCCGGCTGGAGCCATACACACGAAGAACGGAGAAAAAGCATCATTGATTATTTCTGGCAGATACTCAATGAGACGGGGGCCCTTGAGGGCATGGACAAATCCGATGTTTCCGCGCTGCAACAAGCCTGGCCGAAGCTTGCCGATTTTGCTTTCATACTCATGGAAGCCGATGACAAATACTATCCCGGCAGTAACGAGAGCGGAAAGAAATGGGCAAAAGATTCGGGAAGCCATATGATGCTCCTCGGCACTTTTGCAACCTACGCCGGCTACATCCTCATGAACCACTATCCGGAGATCAATCTGGCATGGGCAAGGGCCTATGACAGCTATTACGATAATGAAACGACGGAATACCGGATCACAAAAGTCGGCTATCGTCCGGCTGCACCGACTGCGACCGCCAGAGATGCAGAGGGCAGGGAACTCATCCTCACGAAAGGTGAGGGCACGATCAACAGGCTCTACGGCGATCAGAAGATCATCTTGGACATTCCAACGATCGTCGGCGAGGCCATCTATTACGATCTGAGGGATGATACCGCAAAAAAACAGCTCACCACCAATCTCTGCTACAGAGGCGGGATCGATCTGATCGTGGATGAGGATGAAAAAACAGAAACGGATTATACCATCACCTGTTACGGAATATCCTACGGAGTGAAAAGTGAGAAAGCCGTCTATAAACTGAAATTTGATCCCAGGCACAAGGTGGTGGTCACTGACGGAGCAGAAAGCGAAGAAGAATACAGTTATTTTGCCAAGCAGGCCGTGACGCTTGCTCCGGCTGTTCCGGACCATGAATTCTTTAAATACTGGGAGATCAATCTCGTGACAAAAGACGGTACAGTGCTTTGTGAATGCGCGGAGGAACTCCTCGGCGATCAGTGCTATACACAAAACGCTTCATTTGTCATGCCCAGGACAGGCGATACCATATGCGAACAGACGGTACCTTCCGGATATGCCCTTGTTGCCATCTGGCATGCAGAGGAAAAGATCAGGAACATCGAGGTATACCCGGATAGGCAGGAAGACATTCCGATCGTCCCCAGAGGCGGGGAGGATCTGGCCGTAATAGCAGGAATACAATACACCAGCGGGGAAGGCGAAAGTGCTAGAGAATGGGGACCCATGATGGGCAGCCCCCTGATCACCTGGTCCCGCGAGTATGAGGAAAACGGTGAAAAAAAGGAAATGCTTGTTCCGGTCGAAAGGGATGAGGACGGATCCCAGCTCGCTTCAAAGGCGGATTATGGCACGGTTTACATCGCAACGGTCCATATATCGCAGAATGCAGACAAGAATACCGTGTTTATGGATAACGAGCATCTTAGCACAACGCTTCGTGACGCAGAAGGAACATATACAAGCATTAAAGCAACCAGGGACGATGCAGACGGAAGCGCTACGGTCGTGATCAAATTCAGGGCGACCGAATCCGGTCCCACACCCGAACCGCCCGATCCGGTAAGGATCAGAGCCAACAGGAAGGATGTTAACAGCGGACAGGAAGCCGCCGGTCAGGTCTCCTACATTGCTATCCCCGACAAATCAGTGGCGCTCATGGCGCCGGATGTACCGGACGAACAGTTTAAGGAATGGGATCTGAAGGGAGAACTCGAGATCGATCCGGATTCACAGACAAGTGTCACAGACCGTATGATCGTAGTCATTGTACCGGAAGGTGTCGGAACGGATGAACTCGAGATCGATATACTCTACTATCCCGTGATCAAAAAGATCGACCTTGCACTCAAAGCACCCGTTACGGACGAGGAAATGCAGATGAACGCTACCGATCAGGCTGACAGTGAGACAATGAAAGTCACGATCGGCAATACGTATGTGATCCATCCGGACTACGTCAGGATCGACTGGTCACCTGCGCCGATCGACGGAGAGAGCGGAGAAAAGATCGCCGATCAGGATACGGAATATACGGCTACGGTCAGTCTGGTTCCTAAAAAAGACGAATCGCAAAACGACTATTTCGAAGCTAAAGAAGAAGGCGGCAGCGAGTATGTGAGAATGTCCGGCATTTTTGCCATCTCGCCAAACGCCGAAGTCAGCCTGAACGGCGAGACGGCAACACTCAACGCCGGGGACTGGAATGCAAGTTATACCTTCCCGAAAACGGAAAGGCTAAGATATACCCTTGTCTCCGTAACTGCTCCCGATGACGTCAGCGGACTGCCGCACGGAACAAGCGAAGCAGAGATCAGAAAACTACTGCCGGAAACCGTTAAGCTTCTGGTGGATACCGGCATGGAAATTGACGGGGACGTCACGTGGACGCTTGAATCCGATGAGACGGCGGAAAAGAGAAACGCCGTTGTATGGACGGCAACCGGGGATGTACAGCTTCCAAGTGACGTTGTAAATCCTGACGATGTGCCTTTGGATCCCGTGTTCCATCTCATGGTAAATGAAGCAGATCATGCTTCTTCGCCTATGTCCACGCTTCCGACCGGAACATACCTGGCAGACCAGGTAACGACCCTTGAGACAACGGAAGAAGGCGGAACCACTTACTACACAACAGACGGAGAGGAACCCACGGTAAGCAGCACCGAGTATCAAGGGGAAGAGATCCTGATCTGCCGTAATGATCCTAATCTGAAACCCGAATACTGGGTCGATGAGGAAGGTGAGACGCATTATACCGGCAGATGGATGTTCATCCTGAAGGCGTTTACAGTCAAGGACGGACTGTGGGACAGCCCCGTCATGACCTATGTATATACTTTTGATAACGCAGTTCCCATTCCGGAAGGAAAAGAATATGTATATACCGGAGAAGAGCAGACGCTGCTTACGATCGACAATTTCTATACCGTTGTAGAAACCGCGTTGCCGCAGGGATGCCATTTGGACGAGAACGGGAATCCGGTGGCTAAAGACGCGGGGACTTACGAACTGACACTGCATATTGACGATGGTTTCGTGTGGCTGATCGAAAGTGAAGACGATGAAGGAAACGTGACACAGTCCTCCACGACTGATGACCAGAAGGTGACTTATACCATACATACCGCCTCACTGGAGGATGCAGAGATCCGGGTACTGGAAGAGCCGTTCCCTCTTGACAAAGATACAGGCGTTGCCGAACCGGAGATTGAGTTAACGTTATATGATGTTGTGATCGACCCTGAAAACTATGATGTTTTCTACGCGGACAACATGGAACCCGGCGCAGGACTGGTCTGGGCTGTCGGTAAGAAAAACTGTGAGGGTGAAACAAAGGACTCTGTATTCGGGATCTATACAGACGAAGATTACGCGTTTTCCTATGATCCGGTCCCGGATCAGACCTATACGGGCAAAGCCATCAAACCGCAGGTAACCGTGTATTATGCGGGAACAAGATTAACCGAGAAAAAAGACTATACCATTACCTATCATGATAACGTAAACGCCACCGATATGGCCGGCTTTACCATCAAGGGTAAGGGGAATTACAGCGGACAGGAAACGGGCAGCTTTGTGATTCTGCAAAAGGATGTTGCGGATGAAGATGTCAGCATCTCCCAGATCGAGCCGGTAACATATAACCCTGCAAAACCGAAGGTCTATCTGCCGGTTCCGAAGATCTCCTATAACCGGACGAACCTGAAGAAAGACCGTGATTTTATCGTAAGGTATTACACGGATGCCGCATGTACCAAAATGACAGATACGCCGAAAAAGATCGGACGTTACTATGTCAAGATCAAAGGAAAGGCCGGCTCCAACTACACGGGCGAAGCGTTCCTCGAATTTGATATCCTGGATCCTAAACTGACACCTGTCAGCAAACTTTCGGTCAATAAGATCCCCGATCAGGTTTTCACCGGCAAATTTATCGAAGTGAAAGATCTGGGGCTGGTCGTAAAGGACGGAAGAAATGAACTGACAATAGGCGAGGAATATGAAGCATTCTGCTACGGATACGAACCGGGCAAGGCCAATGTGATCATCACCGGTAACGAGGAAAAAGGATACACGGGAAGGCGGTTTGTGGAATTTAATATCAAGGGCTTCCCGCTTTCCAAGGCGGTGATCACCCGCTTTGAATCTTCCGTACCCTATAACGGACAGGAGATCAAACAGGAATTGATCCTCACATATCAGAAGGTAAGGGGAGAAGAGCCTGTCCGGTTGATCGAGGGGACCGACTATTTTGTAAGTTATTCCGACAATGTGAACGCCGGTACGGCGAGTATGACGCTGACCGGAAATCCCGATAGGGGCTATACGGGCAGCATAAAGAAGAACTTCAGGATTCAGCCTGCGAGCATTGATGCGGCCAACATCACGATCTCTATGGATGACAGCTATGCGTACGAAAAAGGCGGCGTAAAGCCTGCTCCGGTCGTAACGGCGGCATTTGACGGTCTTGACGAGCCGATCACCCTCGTATCCGGAAGGGATTACCAGATTTCCTACAAAAACAACAAGGACCTGCATAACGGCACGGACAAAAACCCGCCGACTGTGATCCTGAAAGGGAAAGGGAATTACAAAGATACAAACAAGACAAAGACCTTTGCTATCACAACCGTTTCCATGATAGAGGCAGAGGTGTTTGCCGACGCGAATGACCTGATCGAAAACACCAGGGCAGATAAGTGGAAATCTGCCGTCACCCTGATCGATGCGGACGGGAATAAACTGACTGCAGGAAAAGACTATGATAAGAACAGTATCATCTACAGTTACAGTGCGGACGGAAGCGATCCCATTCCGGACGGAGTAAGCGTGCTGGCGGGAACCAGGATCTATATTACGGTACCTGCCAAACAGGGTTCGCCTTATACCGGCGAAGCCAAGGGCAGTTACAGGATCCTTGCACAGGGAAAAGATATCGGCAAACTGAGAGTTACCGTTGATCCGAAGCCTTATACGGGTAAGGTCGTAAAACTGTTGCCCGAGGATATTCACTGGACAAGCGGTAACAAGCCGGTCGATGTGACCTGCGAGGTCGATGGAACGGTCTATGAAAAGGAGAAGGATAAATACACCAACAATGGCAGGGTCAAAGTGACCGTATACGGAACCGGCGAATGGGGCGGCCGTAAAGAGATCACATACTATATAGGCCCCAGAGGATTCCTGTGGTGGTGGAGATTCTGAGCCAATGCAGTGATTCCATAGTTTAAGTAAATCAAACAGCAGCCAATCCGTTTGCGGTGGCTGCTGTTTCTATGTGGACACCGGAATATGTGCTAAGCCGCAGGTTCCAGTACTTCTTCGACCTCAGTCTCTTCATAGGGAACGGCTTTCACGTCATCACCGTAGATCGTGGCAAAATCATCCCGCATGGAGATCGGCTCGAATCCGCATTCATCACACATTTTCTTCATGTCGTCAGCCTGTTTCATGTTGCCGTGCTCTCTTTCAAGATCATCACACAGCAGCATGTAGGCTTTTGATTCATACCGGTCATTATTGACCGTATACTGTGCCATGGACTGGTCTCCGGAGGTATTCCCGAATGAGAGGACCGGCACCTTCCCGATCTCCTCAGCGATCGCGATCGTCTTATTCATTTTGATCGTTTTTATCACGAGATCGCCGCTTAAGATCACATCATCCTCACTCGTATAGACGTAATCGAGACCATCCGTTTCACCCTGCCCTGTCGCAACCATGGTATAAGTCATGCCGATCACACGGTTCTCGGGAATGTTAAGCTTTTCTTTGACCATTTCGCGGCAGACGGTCCTGTCTGATCCGCTGACAATATATACGGTAAAATCATTATCCTCCAGATACTGCACGAGCGATACCATGGGCAGATAGAACGCGTCGCCCCTTGTCAGATCCGTAAATCCGTCTGCTTTTGAATTCATGTATTCCCTGGTGTATGCCCTGAGTTCATCCGGTGTCATGCCTGCATAGGCCTGGCCGGCGTACTTTGCATGAAGCAAGGCATGATTCTCGGGTTTCTTTCCGTTATATACGCCTTCCTCGAGGGCTTTAGCAAACTCTTTCATGTTGGCCGGTGCATCGTAGGTTTCATCGTGCAACGCCCTGTGTATGAACATCATATATTCGAAATAGGCCGGATGGAGTTCACAGATAAGGGTTCCGTCCATATCAAACACCGCAAGCCTGTCTTCAACCGGAATAAATGCATCCGAAGATTCGTCCGTAACCCTTGTGACGTAATCCACGATCGATGCAGCCGCTTTCGAATCCTCGCTCCAGTATTCCAGTGCTGCTTTTGTATGATGACCGCCGCCACCCTTAGCCGGTTCTTCTTCCGGTTCTTCCGGCTCCTCTTTCGTTTCTCCCGGTTGCTCTTTAACCGGATCCTTTTTCTGCTTGGTGGTGATATCGGCATCACTGTGTATTTTCATGGAAACCTGCATACATCCCGAAAGAGATGTAAGCAGGATGGCTGTAAGCAGGAGTACTGCCGGTATTGTGTGTTTTTTCATTCTCATGATCATTTTCCTCCGACGCGTTTTTCATGCACATGGTTGGCTCAGAATCTCCATGTATGAGTCATTATTCTTTTCATAGACGCTTCCATCAATTCCGAAATGACAACCGGTGCAGGTTCTATGCCAATCGGTCATTGTTTTGAGCGGATTAATACGTATATTATACGCTTATTACCATAGAAAACAATTATCAGATGACAGAAATAATCATTATAGGTAAACTGCATGTAAACAAGGAAGTTGTTGAGTATCCATTAATTAATTGCTAAAATAAGTAGTAGGGGAGTCGAGCGGCAATTCTTAATGCTGCCTGACTCCTGTGTTTTTTGAACGGTGAATCATACATGGAGATAATAATATGAAAAAGATGATTAAGCAGACGGTTGCAATGTTTATATGCCTGACCCTTTTTTTGAGTGGCCGGCTACCGGATGTCTCTGCTTCAGAGTATGGTGTTGAGAATGAACTCTCTGCGTTAGGAGAGAGTGCCGTACAAATCTGCAAGCCTTCAACAACCGATACAGGCGTAACGACATGGGACTGTATCTGGTTTGGAAATTATTGGCAGTATTCTGATTCAAACAATGATGGAAAAGTAACGCAGGAGGACAACAAAGACCCAATTAAATGGCGAGTGCTTGATGTGGATGAAGACGGCATTGCGTTGCTTCTTTCCGATAAGATCATCGATATTGTAAAGTATACTTCGAGCATGGGTAGCGAATGGGAAACCTGTGATCTGCGATCCTTTTTGAATTGTTACGATTCATCTGAAAATGACAGTAATATCGATTTCTCATCGAACGGATTTTTGCTTAATGCTTTCTCAGAGGAAGAGAGAACTGCCATTGAGATTTCCCGTATCGTAAACAGTCCGAATCCGATAAGTGAAAATGGCGGCGGCGATGATACATATGACAGGATCTTTTTGCTTTCCACAGAGGAGGCAATGACATCAGTTTATGGATTTGTGAAAAATGAATTTGTTTCCGAGGATGGTTACTATCACACAGATGAAGACATAACGCGTGAGGCAATTGCAACAAAATACACCTCGGAACCGCGCTATGCTGATTGTGTTGAGAGCTGGATGGCATGGTACTTGCGGACGACGGGTGGAACAGGTGTATTTTATGGAGGAGCAGTATATGCATTCGCTCCGAGCGGGTATAATTCGGCATATGATCATGTTCTGGGAGTTCGTCCGGCGATCAGAATAAAATTGGATGATCATGTTTCCTGTTGGAATTATGCCGGAACCGTTTGCTCTAACGGGGTGGTCCATGAAAAGGGAAGACCGGGTGAGGGAACGGTTGAAGAGAAAGAGATTGAGGAAATAGCAGGGCCGGAAATAGAAGATGCAGCACCAACATGGGATTGTATATGGTTTGGCAATTACTGGCAGGATACGGATTCCAACAAAGATGGTGACGTTACACAGGAAGACAGAAAGGATCCGATCAAGTGGAGGGTGCTTACTATCGATGAAAATGGAGAGGCTCTTCTGCTTTCCGACATGATACTTGACTATATGCAATATCATGACACAAACTATATGATCACATGGGAAGAGTGTGCATTGCGTTCTTTTCTCAACAGTTACGGAACCGACGACGAAGAAGACAACACAAATGATGGGTTTTACAATAATGCATTTTCTTCTGCAGAGAAAGATGCGATATTGTCATCTAATGTTATAAATGATGATAATCCGGTCTTTAATACGGCGGGAGGAAACGATACAACGGATAAGATCTTCTGTCTTTCGCTCGCAGAGGCGACTGATCCGGATTATGGATTTAAGGGCAATGATTTTCTTTACACGCGAAACAGTGATAAATACACTGAGTCAACGTCTTCCCGTGTTGCACTGAGGACTAATTTTGTTAACGATAAAACTGGTGAATATGTATATAAAAATTTGGCATGGACAGCGATAGATTGGTGGCTACGCACACCTGGAAATGTGGGTGGTAGCGGCAGAAGAGGGATGACATATGTTGGCATAGACGGAGCCGCACATGCAGGGGGAAGTTTCACTGCGGCAGGTATCCACGGAGTGCGTCCGGCACTTCGAATGAACCTGAAAGAGAATCCTTCGCTTTGGAGTTATGCGGGAACCGTATGCGCAGATGGGGTTGTGAAGGAAATCGCGCCTTCCAATACATCTGGTCCGGATGATCCGGATGATCCCGAGCCGGAAAACGTACCGAAAAAACCAAAGAAAACCTCTGACGGAGTCACAACATGGGCTTGCCTGTACTTTGGAAAATACTGGCAGTATACGGATTCGAACGGGGACGGAAAGGTTACGGTTGCCGATAAAAAAGATCCTGTCAAATGGAGAATACTTGATATAGATCAGGATGAAAATGCTCTGCTCCTTTCAGACCAAATACTCGATATTGTTGAATACAATACGGAGGACAGACGGGTTACCTGGCAGACGTCAACGATCAGATCTTTTTTGAACAATTACAGTGTGTTTTCCAACCAAGCCGGAAAAGATTTTTCAGGGGATGGTTTTCTCAGGAATGCGTTTACGGAAGCGGAAAGGAATGCGATACTCTCTGCAAGAGTTGTAAATGATGATAATCCGGTTTGGGAAACGGATGCCGGAGATGATACATATGATAAGGTATTTTGTTTGTCGATATCGGAGGCAATGAACCCCGATCATGGGTTTATTGTCAATGACTTTCGGGAAATGGAGTACAACTCGACATATACGGATGATGATCAGACGCGAGTGGCATATAAAACGAACTATGTGCAGAATAAAGATGGTTATCATACCAATAAAATGACAGTGTCCGATATGTGGTGGTTAAGGTCGCCCGGCCGTAGTAATAATGATGCAGCATATATCAGTCAAAACGGGGGCGTTTATCCGTATGGAGAGTTCGTAGACTATAATCATGTATGTGTACGCCCTGCCATCCGGATCAACCTTGCATCGTCAGCAGGTCTTTGGACCTATGCGGGAAAGGTCAAGTCAAATGAATCAAAGACAGTGATCGGATTTAGCGGCAAGGAGATTGAATTTGACTGGAACATTGATAAGCTGCTAAACAACGTATATTCTGAAAAAACGGATAAGAATCTGGCAATCGGCGCACTGGCATTGAGCAGCAGTGCGTATGACTCATGTGATGCCGTGGATGACACGCTTAAGCGAATGGGATTGCTGGAGGAAATCAGCGACAGGTGGAGATGGCAGTATAAATACTATGAGATGGGGACTGCACATACCATAGCGTTAAGGCAATACGAAAAAGAAGGACAGGTCTATAATCTTATCACGATAGTCATAAGAGGAACCCAGGATTTAGTAAAGGACGGGATTACAGACATATTTATCCCCTTTGAAGCAGATGCTGCAAATATACTAAACTATGATGTTGTTAACTTTCTTACTGACCGTGACATAGATATTCGGGATAACAAAAACAGGTTTTTCGTGACCGGACATAGTCTGGGAGGGGCAGATGCAAATAATCTGGCCGCTGCGCTGCATGATTCGTACGGCATTGATGGTAAACACATCACATGCTATACATTTGCCAGTCCGTTTTCGATAAGAGAAACCAGTGGAAATAAGTGGTTTATTAAGAACTATATAAATGAAGATGATTGGGTACCAAATTGTCCGCAATACCTGGTTACATTAAGACATGGTATAGATCGTGAGTTTACTACGGTTGACAGCGTGTTTGCTCAGTGCTACAAAGATCTGACGGGTAAAAATTTTTCTGTCGTCGTCAATCAAGACTCTAATGAACATCATATGACGGAAACATACATGGCGTGGCTGTTATCTGAAAGCAGATATGTATTGGCGACACAAAGACGCATAGCCATCATCAGGTGCCCTGTTGATGTAAAACTAGTTGATCGGCAGGGGAACGTCATTGGAAGCATAATCAATAATACTGTTGGAGAAGTGAAAGATGAGAATGTTCTGATGTTCGCTGTAGGAGATGAAAAATGTATAGTACTTCCTGCAGACAGCCAATATTGTCTTGATCTTGTCGGAACCGATAATGGAACAATGACATATGGGATTCTGGATTATTCATACGATAATTCCGGACAGGTAACGGATTATGCTGAGAAAACCTTTGAGAGTGTCATTCTGCAGACCGGAAAAAGGATGAATAGTGATGTGGGAAGCGATGCTGAAGCCGATGAGGTCAAATTATATGTTTTAGATGAGAATGACAATAAAGTTAAGGAAATCAATGAGGATGGAACTGAAAAAGACATTCCCAACGGTTTTTATATTACAGGCATCGATGAAAACGGATATACATATACAGGGTTTGCAATTAAGCCGGTTGTAAAGGTCTTTTGTTATAATACGCTATTAGTAGAAAACAAAGATTACACGATTTCATACAGTAATAATACTAATGTCGGTACGACGGCTCTTATAACGCTTCGGGGTAAGGGCAATTATAGCGGTATGGAAACAGAAACCTTTAAGATCACAGAGAAGGATATTGGTGATGCCGACATAACTGTTTCTGAAATTGCCGATGCCAATCATAATAACAAGCCCTACAAACCGGTCCCGACGATCACTTATGGTAAAAAGAAACTCGTTAAAAATAAAGACTTCACGATAGAGTATCATGAAAGGACGAATACGGATGAAGCCGGTCCGTTGGTTGAACCCAAAGAACCCGGGAAATACTATGCAGTAATCGAAGGAAAAGAAAACTACCGGGGATGCGTAAATGTGCCTTTTGAGATTTATGCAAAAGAAAAGGTACTTGTCAGCAAACTCAAGATCGACAAGATCCCGGATCAGCCGTATAACGACGGTAATCCCGTGCTGATCCCGCTGAGCGTAAAGGATGGCGGACCGCTTACTCAGGATACACACTTTACGGTTGCAACTTATAAAAATGCCGCTTGTACACAGGCCGTTGATGAACCCTCCGAAATAGGCACATACTATGTAAAGATCACGGGCGTAGAAGCAAGCGGATATGTTGGTTCCCGCACCGTATCCTTCAAGATCACGGGCATCCCGATGAATAAAGTGACATTGGGCGGCACGTTCCAGGGAACCATGACATACAGCGGATCAAAACTGGAGCAGGACGAAGCGGAGCTAAAGCCCTACTTTAAATCCGGTGCAGGTATCACGCAGCTCATTGTCAAAACGCAGGAAGAATATGAAGCCATCACAGATCCTGTTGAAAAGAGGAATGTCGACTGCATCGTAGATTATAAGAACAATATCAAAGCCGGAACGGCCACGATGATACTGACCGGTATCAACGGCTGCACCGGCACATTCAGCAAGACCTTTAAGATCGCGCCGTTTGATATCGCAAAAGATCCGAAAGCGGCTGAGAAGTTCAGGGTCACACTGAAGAATCCGCCTGCAGAAAATAAATATCCGTATGCGAAGGCAGGCACAAAGCCGGAAGTAACTGTGGAATTCAAAGTAGGCGAGAAGTGGATCCCCTGTGTCGAAAAAACAGACTACACGCTTTCCTATGTCAACAACACGGCGTTGAACGAAGGCAACAATACGGGGAAACTCCCCACTGTCAAAGTGACCGGAAAAGGAAACTTTAAGGGAACGGATGCATCAGCCACCTTTAAGATCGTGGGAACGGATATGGAAACCGCGGGTGTGAAAGTCATAGCCGCTGATGTGGTCTCCCAGACGGCAACAAACAAGTGGAAGACGAAAAAAGTCACGCTCGTGGATAAAGACGGGAAGACCTTGAAAGCCGGAACCGATTATCAAAAAGTCTTTAAATTCTATAAGGGTGATGAAACCACACCGTTAGCGGATACAGCTGAACTGGCCCCGGGCGATGAGATCCGCATCGAGGTGACCGGAGCGGGAAATTACAGCGGTCCGATAACAGGTAAATACCGGATCGGAAAGTATGACATCAGCAAAATGACGGCAAGCCTTGATCCGAAGAAATATACCGGAAAGGAAGTGTTCCTGTCAGCAGGCGATATCATATGGAAGGCTGTTAAGAACCAGCCCGCACCGACCTTTGAATTTGACGTAAGTACTTATAAGAACCATACCGCCAAAGGCAAAGCTACGGTGGACGTGGTCGGAACCGGCGATTACTGCGGCAGGAAGACGATCACCTTTACCATCGGCCCCAAGAACTTCATTTGGTGGTGGAGAAATCTTTCTAACTGAATGATTGATACCCCTTGCCCACAATTTCATTACTGTCTTTGTGGGCAAGTGTTTTACATAGAACCGGATTACATTGTTATACAAATCCCAGATGCCAATCAAAAATACTTCTCGTTTGCGTGTGCATAATAAACGATTCCGGGACTATAAGACATAACCCTGTTCCAGTCGTCATTTAGTGCTTTGTTATCTTCATAAGCACCCAGATATTCATACGGCTCCAGATCGCCTGCGAGACATATCCCTCCATCAAGGACAACGGAAATGCTGTCTTTACTGTGGCTCGGAGTGCAGATGATCTCGCCTTTGATCCCCAGAGACTCAAAGAACGCTCTGCTTTTGTCCGGTGAAAGGATGACCGCTGAAGTATCGTCGATCGGTTTATATCCAAGCTGCGGCTCTTTGGCAAAGATCGCGTCTGAACCATGTACAAAACGCACCTGCGGTTCTGCAAGCAGAAGATTAACGCCCTGCGCCATCAGTTCGCTGATAAGTCCCATATGGTCCGGGTGATAGTGCGTGGCAAGCACGTAATCGATCTCTTTCGCTGTAATGCCGTTCTCCTTGATGGCTTTATAGAACAGGGGCAGTGTGCCCGCATAGTCCGTATCGACCAGGAGATTCTTTTTGCTCCCCCGGATAAAGAATGTGTTTGTGTTTCCGTATCTGATCTTCGTAACCATTTGTTTATGCTCCGCAATTATAATATAATTATAATATCCGGCACGGATTTTGCAAAAATCACAGTATAATGGAACAGGAGAGGAAATATGATCACATATGAGGATGCTTTGAAAAAAGCAAGGGAATTGAAACACAATATCGATGCATGTGATGAGTACGATGTCGGCTATATGTTTAAAGCAAAGGCAGACGCGTTTACGATCGGCGGCGATGGCCCGTGTTGTATTATAAAAGACACAGGACGGGCAGTGTGCCAAACAGAGTTTTACGAAAGATACGAACCGGTCTTTATCGGGGAGAAGACGGTTTAATATTCGATAGCAGGAGCATATTATTTCACACGAATTCCTAAAGCAAAAGAAAAAGTGCCGATATGATCGACACTTTTTTCATGCGGAGAATGGGACTTGAACCCACACGAGATTGCTCCCACAAGATCCTTAGTCTTGCTCGTCTGCCAATTCCGACACCTCCGCGTACGTCATCTGACGCAAGTGTTATAATACCGCGAACCGGCGCATTTGTCAAACGGTTTATAGTAATTAAATTCTTTGTATTTCTGCAACTGTATAGTATAATAATAATTAAATATGGGCATATGCGCATGGGAGGGTTTATATGGCTATAACAAGTGTAATAAAGTACGAGGGTGATAACAGCACTTTTGTTTGGAAACATCCGACAACGGATTTCAATGTCGGCTCACAGTTGATCGTCCATGAATCACAGGAGGCGGTTTTCCTGCTGAACGGAGAGGTACTGGAAGTTTTCGGGCCGGGTAAGCATGTGCTCGAGACGGAAAACCTGCCGGTCATCAAGCAGTTGCAAAAGATTACGACAGGCGGGAAGAGTGCATTCCACTGCGAGATCTACTTTGTGAATCTCACAGAACACATGTCGATCAAATGGGGTACTGACAGCAAGATATCCTACCTGGATCCGGAATACAATTTCCCTTTGGAGATCGGTGCATGCGGCCAGATGAGTCTGGCAGTCTCCAACTCCACGAAACTGCTTGTTAAGGTTGTGGGGACAACCAAGAATCTGACACTTGCTGAATTGACGTCTTACTTCCGGGCCTTTCTGATGAACAGGATCAAATCGATCATTCCTTCGGTCATCATTGAAAAGAAGATCAGCATCTTCAACATTGATCAGCACCTGACCGTGATCTCGGATGCGATCAAGCCCATGCTTGCCGATGATTTTACGGATTACGGGATCGATCTGAAGACATTTCTCATAACCACGGTTGTCAAACCGGATGAGGATCCCAACTTTAAGAAATTCAAGGATCTGCACTTCAGAAAAGTCACGGATGTCGCAGAAGCAGAACTGAATCAGAAAGTTTCGATCATAAATGAACAGACAAAGGCCCAGCAGACGGTGATCGAGGCTGAAGCCATTGCAAAGAAACGTCAGTTGGAAGGCTACACATATCAACAGGAGAGAGGCTTTGATGTTGCCTCGGAAGTTGCCGGGAATGATGCCGCAGCACAGATGAACAATGTCGGCATCGGAATGGGCATGATGACCGGTATCGGCGGCACCCTGGGGCAGCAGGTCGGAACAATGGCAACATCGGCTATGCAGAGCGCAGCCGGACAGGAAGAGACCGGCAAAAAAACATGTGCATCCTGCGGCGCCGTTCTCAGCGCAGGCGCATTATTCTGTGAAAAATGCGGAACAAAAGTGGAAACAAAAGTGTTATGTGCTTCCTGTGGGGCGGAGTTGTCTGCAGACGCAAACTTCTGCCCGAAATGCGGGACAAGGAGGGGATAACGGATGAAACGAGCGGCCTTTAATGTAGTAACGATCATTTTAGCCATTGTGTACATAGGATTGTTGATCGTGGGGAATGTTTTCTACAGATCCATCCCGATTGCAACGGCTCCGGGCAGTTACGCGGAGCGGTTTGCCCAAGAGAATATGCTTCACCAGATCAATGTGCCTGATTCGGAAAAGAAATTCCTGGATTTCCGCTACGAGAACTTTGACTACAACACGACGGATAAAGGAACCATATCCATTGAGAGTTATGCGGGCAAAAGCGAAGACCTGATGATACCGGCGTTCATTGGAGAAACCATGGTAACGACGATCGGGGAACACTTCTTTGACAATCTTGATATCGAGAGTCTGTATCTTCCGGAAACCATCGTGGAGATCAAGGCAGAACCCACAAAAAAGGTTATCCTTTACTGTGACAAAGATGCACCTTTTTACAAACGAAATCAGGATTCCGAGGACTGGAAACTGGAAACAACCTATGATTCGACCTACTATAATCCGTTTTGCGCGGACATTCCGTTCTACTATAACGACAACGGAAAGTCGATCGAACTGGTAGGGTACAAGGGAGACGATAAGATCATTGCGATCCCGTCCTATATTGACGGTAAGCCGGTAACGACAGTATCCTTCAATCTTCTGGGGCACTATGACATGGTCATCTTCCCGGATACCGTAACGGAAATAAACGGGAAAGTCAGCACGTGGATCTTCTCACCGGTACTTGTGATCGAACTGATCTTTACAGTGCTGGCATTTGTGATCGTGATCGCGACCGTAAATGTTATTCTGCCGAGATATGCAAGAAACCTGAATGAATACATGCTCAGCGGCCCGCAGGTGATCTTTTCGATCCTGTATCTGGCTGCGCAGATCTATTTATGCTTCAGATACATCTACCTGGTTCCCATTTCTCCCTTCTGGGCGATCCTGATCAGTCTTGCACTGTTACTCGCATATATTCTGATCATTTCCCTGCTCAACAGAGGACGCAAACAGTCCTATAAGGTCATGGAAGAGGTCAGAACACAGACGGAATCTGTGAGGAACCTGCAATCGATGGTGAAAAACCTGTCGGATGGGATCAGTGATCCGGAAACAAAAAAAGCTGTTTCCAGAGTGATGGACGAAATACGGTTCACACAGGCCAAGAGTAAAGACACCGAAGTGGAAAATCTGGTAGCAGAGAAAATCACACTGCTAAAGGGTATTATTGCAGAAGGCAACAAAGATGAGATCATCGCAAAATGTGAAGATATCATCAGCCTGATGAAAAACAGATAACAGCAAGAGGAAGTATCATGGCGATCTTAAAGTGTAAAATCTGCGGCGGCGACATAGATGTCAGTCCGGATAAAACATTAGGGACATGTCAATATTGCGGGACCACAATGACCATCCCGAAAATAGATTCAGATAAAAAGGCTCGGTTATATAACCGGGCCATTCAGTATCTGAACAATTGTGAATTTGACAGATCATATTCCGCTTATGAGTCGATCACGACAGAAGATGGTCAGGAGGCTGAAGCCTACTGGGGAATGCTGCTGTCAGAGTACGGGATCGAGTATGTAGAGGATCCAAAAGAAAAGAAGCGCGTTCCCACATGTCACAGAACAAAAAACATATCGCCTAAAAAGATGGTCAATTATGACCTTGCGATCAAGTATGCTTCTGAAGAACAAAAGGAATTGTATATCAAGGAAGCAGATGAGATAGAGCGTCTTCAAAATCATATCCGGTCTATTTCGTCCAAAGAGAAGCCGTATGATGTGTTTATCTGTTATAAGTACTCTGATGAGTCCGGAAATCCTACCGAAGACAGTGCGATCGCGCACGAACTGTTTGATTCGCTTGAGCAGATGGGACTGCGGGTCTTCTTCTCAAAGATCACGCTGGAAGATAAGCTCGGAACCGAATACGAGCCCTATATCTATGCGGCGCTGAAATCGGCCAGGATCCTTCTGTTGGTCACAACAAAGAAAGAGTATGCGGAATCCGTATGGGTGAAAAACGAGTGGTCCAGATTTCTGTCCTTTATGCAGGATGACAAGGAAAAGAGCATCATCCCTGTATACAAGGAGATCTCGCCGTCGGATCTGCCGGCTGACCTGCAGAAATTCCAGGGGATAGACATTTCAAAACTGGGTGCATTCCAGGATCTGAAACACATCGTAAAGAAACAGGTCGAATGGGCCAGGCAGAACAAAAAGGGAATTCGTCTGTCATCATCCAATAATGGTAGCACAAGCCGTCTGAAATGGATCGCGATCGCCATCGGAGGTGTGATACTAGCACTGCTGGTCGTTGTTGCTGCTTTGGCAATAAAGTCCGGGATGCAAAGAAAGCAGTACGCAGATGCCGAACAAACCGTAGCCGCGGTAGAGGAGAGCGAACCGGAGCCTGCTCCGGTGGAAGATATTGTTGTGGACACCCCGGAGCCGGAGGAGCCCGAAACACCGCAGCCGGTATCACACAAACAAGAACTGCTGGATTATGCGAAAAAACAGGTCTATGTGAACGGACTCACGGGCGAGTTCTCACAATATGTGTCAAACGGATATAAAAACCTGAACAATGTACCCATTGGAAATATAGACTGCTTCGTGGATGATTTTGACGGAGACGGGGAAGAAGAATTACTGATCCCGTCTATTGAGCAGGGGCAATGGATCTATTTTACAATGTATGAGTACAAGGATGGAGTGGGACAAGCCGATCAGTACGAGTATCGCGTGAGGACATTGGACGGTGACGGTGGCAATACGATCGCTTTTACCTATGATGTGGACGGCAAGAAGACGATCGGTGTGTTTTCAGTACAGTTTTACGACATATCCGCGGACGGGATCGCATTGAATTTTGCCGGGATCGCGTATGACGGGCAGGAATTTGTGATCAAAGGAAATGCGGAAATGATGGGGTCCGACCTGGAAGAAGACAGAAACTTTATGAAAACGTTACGATCCTGCGGCATAGTCGCCAGCTGGGATGATTTGATAGGTGTTAACGAATCCAGAGCGTTGGCCTCATCCGTAGGCGGTAACCGGTTATTTGAGATCAATGTGACATTAGATCTGCGCAATCCGCACTATATGTATAACGATGAAGTCGAATTATATGGACTGGTAGAATACACAGGTTATTCCCAGAACTCCTTCACATTCCAGTCTGCCAATGCCGGGAACAACACCTATGGGATGGAAAGCACTCAGGTCAGTGAATATATTATTCCCGACAGTTCGGACAGATATCTTACGGATGCGGATGTGATGGGACTGAGCAGTGAGGAGCTGCGCATCGCCCGTAACGAAATCTTCGCAAGACACGGCAGAAGGTTTAAGGATGCCGAACTGCAGGCATACTTTGACTCAAAATCATGGTATCGGGGCATATATGATCCGGATGAGTTCAGTTTGGTAGTCCGGCTGAGTGATATAGAGCAGAAGAACATGGCGCTGATCAAGAGATATGAATAAGGCACAAAGGAAATGGAATTAGTTCAGAACAAGACGTCAAAAGAAAAGCAGAAAACATATGCGTATTTAAAGAAAAGATTTGAGTTGGCCAAAAGGCATCAGTTCTATCTTGAAGCGCTTATGATCGTTTACAACATTATTGAAGACCGGCTGATCGCATTGCTGCATTACGCGGGCGTGGTTAGTCGCGATCAGGAAAACTTGCGTGTGGTTCGAAAGATACGACCTCATATCATTGAATTATTAGGGAAAAAACCCACGGATCAGATACAGGTAAGAAATGCGGATGTAAAGATATCTATCCTTATGGCTTTGGCGAAAATCAAGCGCACAAATAATCCCTATTTGAGCGATGTTCATAACCAGATGGAGAATACGGTCAAGGATATTGAAGATTTCATTCAGTTGCTGAACAGATACAAAGAGTGGAAAGAAACGCGTAACAGAATGGTCCATGGATTAACGAACAAAGTTCCAAGCAGTGTGGAAACCGTTGGTGAAGAGGTTGCAATGGATGGCATGAACATTGCAAATGAATTGGACAAATATGTTGACAGATTTAAACGTCACAACAATATCCGTAGGAAATACCGGATTCAGTGACTATCAATTATAGCTAAACGACATGGTATTTCAGCATACAACGCACTTAGCAAAAACATCGACTAGCCCTGTGTGATAAAAAAGAGTCGAAAAGGGAAAAGGATTTAGCTTGATGTCCATTTTCAAATGTAAAATGTGCGGAGGAACGATCGAGTTCAACTCCGGTGAAACCGTAGGTGTTTGCGACTCTTGCGGGACAAAGCAAACATTACCACGTCTTGAGGGCGAGCACCGTGCAAATCTGTACGATCGCGCGAACCATTTTCGCAGAAATAATGAGTATGACAAAGCGGCGGGTATCTATGAGCAGATACTGAATGAAGATACTACGGATGCGGAAGCATACTGGTCACTCGTTCTTTGCCGCTATGGTATTGAGTATGTTGTGGATCCTGCGACACATAAGCACGTCCCAACGGTCAATCGCGCCCAGTTCACCTCAATCTTTGATGATGATAATTACAAATCTGCCATACAGTATGCGGACGGTGCCCAGCGTGCGGTCTATGAGACAGAAGCGCGCACCATAAACGAGATCCAGAAGGGCATCCTTGCCATATCACAGAAAGAAGAACCGTTTGATGTTTTCATCTGCTATAAGGAAACGGACCAGGACGGAAGACGCACACAGGATTCCGTTCTTGCAAACGATCTTTATCACCAATTGACAAATGAAGGTTTCAAGGTGTTTTTCTCCCGGATCACGCTGGAAGACAAACTCGGCACTGCCTATGAACCCTACATTTTTGCCGCTTTAAACAGTGCAAAAGTCATGGTTGTACTTGGCACAAAGCCGGAATATTTCAATGCTGTTTGGGTCAGGAACGAGTGGAGCCGTTACCTTTCCCTTGTGAAACAGAGTGGTGGAAAAAAGGTTCTTATTCCCGCTTATCGCGATATGGACCCGTATGATCTGCCTGAGGAATTCTCTCACCTGCAAGCACTGGACATGTCCAAACTGGGGTTTATGCTGGATCTCATCCGTGGAATAAAAAAGATCGTGAAAGCGGATGGACCGAGGCAGACCGCAAAAGAAACGGTCTTAGTCGATGGCAACATGAATACAGCGCCGCTTCTTAAACGAGCATTCATCTTCCTTGAGGATGGTAATTGGGCTGAAGCGGATGCTTATTGCGAAAAGGTCCTCGATCAGGAACCGGAGAATGCACAGGCCTACCTTGGGAAGCTGATGGCGGAACTCCATGTTCACCGTCAGGAAGACCTCAAAAACTGTAAAGAGCCATTTGATAACAGCAACAACTACAAGAAAGCAGTACGCTTTGGTAACGATGAATTGGCCGATATACTCTCCGGGTTTATTGATTATATCAAGGGCCGTCAGACTGAGGAAAGACGTATAGCAAAAGAGAAAGCGGCAAAGAGGCGCAAAAGAATGATTGTAATAATCGTGCCAATCATTATTGTATGTGTTGCTCTTTTTGGTGTGTTGACAACGATGCTTATTCCCAGGATAAAATTGAACAAGGCAATGGAACTGTTGGATTCCGGGGATTATGAAGCGGCATATGCGATCATGGAAGAAGTTGGCAATAGCGAGTTGATTGCATCGAGCAAATACGATAGGGCGTTAGTACTGATTGAGTCTGGCAATTATATCGGAGCTCAAATTCTTCTTGATGGAATGGACTATCAAAACAGTAAGGAGCTTTTGGATAAAATATTACCGCAGTATGAAAAGGAGTTACTTCTTTCAGAGGCGCAAGTTGGATCCAATGTTTTTTGGGGTTCATATAAGCAGGATAGCAGTTCCGGCAATGAGAAAGAAGACATAGAGTGGATGGTGTTGGACCGAGACGATGAAAGGGTTCTACTTATTAGCAAATATGCGCTTGATTACCAGCCATTCAACACGTCAATTAGTGGTGTCACATGGGAAACATGTTCCCTTCGCAAATGGTTAAATGAGGATTTCTTACAGGAGGCATTCGTTCCAGAAGAGCAAGAACGCATCCTTAGTTCTTTGGTTTCTGTAGATGATTATTCAGAAAATGGATCTTCATCTGAAATTACTACGACGGATAAAGTATTTCTTCTTAATATTGAGGAAGTGGAAAAGTATTTCAGTACAGAAACTGATCGCCAGTGTCAAGGTACAGCATACTGTTATGCGCAAGGTGCTTATAAAGCCGCAAATGGGAATTGTTGGTGGTGGTTGCGGTCGCCTAGCATTTGGTCGCGAAGTGCTACTCGAGTCATCGATAACGGTTCCATCGATCAGGGTAGGCATGGCGGTGGCATTGAAGTTGGCGCATATACTCATAGCGGTAAAGGTGCTGTTCGCCCTGCAATGTGGATAAATGTAAGCCAGTAATTGTTTCTATGCCTATGTTGTGTTTATGACCGGGCTCAGAGCTTTCGAGCATCAAGTTTTTGAATCGGGTGTAGTGTGTTCTAACATGAAACGGAGAACAGAAATATGGTTTTAAAGTGTAAAATTTGTGGTGGAGATATTGAAGTCGGACAGGATAAATGTGTAGGCACCTGTTTATACTGTGGAACGAAACAGGCACTACCAAAGCTTGTAAGTGAGAAAAAAGCAAATCTTTATGACCGTGCGGCTCATTTTCAAGGGATAAATGAGTTTGATAAAGCCCAGGCACTCTATGAGCAGATCCTGGCGGAAGATAACACTGATGCGGAGATTTACTGGGATATTGTCTTGTGCCGTTACGGGATCGAATATGTTGAAGATACAAAAACGCATGAAAGAATTCCAACAGTAAACAGAACGCAGTATCAATCTATCTTTGAAGATAAAGATTATCAGTCAGCAATTCAGTATGCATCAGATGAGCAGAGGAAAGTGTTTGAAGAATCCGCCAAAACCATCGATGCGATCCAGAGTGATATCCTTGAAATCTCAAACAAAGAAACACCTTATGATGTGTTCATCTGCTATAAAGAAGCAGATAATGCCGGGCGAAGGACACAGGACAGTGTAATCGCGCAGGAACTCTACACGGAACTCACAAGAGAAGGATATAAAGTATTCTTCTCTCGTATTACGCTTGAAGATAAACTCGGAAGCGCATATGAGCCGTATATCTTTGCTGCACTTAATTCAGCTAAAGTTATGGTTTGTGTCGGCACACGTCCCGAGTACTTTCAGGCTGTGTGGGTGAAAAATGAGTGGAGCCGATTCCTTTCGCTTATTAAGAACGGAGAGAAGAAGGTTTTAATCCCGGCTTATCGAGACATGGATCCATATGATCTTCCGGAAGAGTTTGCCCATCTGCAGGCGCAGGATATGAGTAAGCTGGGATTTATGCAGGATTTGGTTCGCGGGATAAAGAAGATCATTATGTCGGCGGAATCAAAACAGAATGAAAATTCTGTCGGACTGAATATTGCCGCATACAAAAAGAGAATCAGAGATTATTTGGATATCGGCGACTATAAAAACGCTATGATATATAGTGACATAGTTTTAGATGAGATTCCGGAGGATGCAGAGACTCATATACTAAAGCTGTGCGCTGAGATGGAGGTTAAGGACCAGGAGTCTTTAAAACTTGTAAACAAATCATTCGAAAAGAGTCATTCATATCAAAATATCTTAAAATACGCATCGCCCGAACAAAAGGCGGCGCTGAAGGACTGTTTGGAAGAGATAGAAAAACGCGTTTCCAAACGAAAGAAAAGGTATGTAATTATTACCGGCGCAATTGTTGTGGCAGTCGTGATTGCGGTAATATCCAGTATCCTTTTGAAACAGCGTGCTGAGCGACTAAGGCTCGAGGCAGAAGTTAAGCACGCGGAAGAACTGATAGATTCCGGTGAATATCAGGCGGCGATGGATATAATCACAAGTCTTGGAGATACAGTCCAAATAGATCCTCAATTGGTGGATTATATTGATGCGGGACTTGCATTTCAACGCGAAGACTACAAAACAGCCGAAGAGATATATAAAAAAAATCAAAGCTACAAAGATTCCTCCAAAATGGCTTTACAGTGTGAGTACCACATCTTAGCTAATGATTTCGACCAGATTGAAGACTACGATACTGTAAAGAAGACATTAGAAGAAATGATTGCATCGGGAGTTGAAGACACAGAGGACATTTCCGGCCAACTGGAATACAAAGAAAAATTGCAGGAGTTTGAAAACTCCTATAAGAATAAGAATATTAAGGCAAATAGAGGGTGCCGCTATATTCTTCAAGAATTAATGGAATTAGATGCGGATTTGACTAAACAGTTTGTAGAGGACAACCAAGAGAAATGGTATAACGATGCTTATTCCATCGTTTTAGATGCGGAGAATAAAACTGATGTGGATAAATATTTCAGGTTGAGACAGGCAGATGATTTTTTCAGTCTTTGTGAATCAAACTATAAGGATGTGCAAGTTTATCGTGATATATGGAATGCTAGAAATGATATCAATGTGATTCTGGATAAAGCAAAAACAAACAAAATGGCAAGCGTTATTGCTTGGTGTAACTTTAATGATTGGATGCCGGGCATATGGAAAACATCAGATGGAAAAAAATATTTTGAATATAAAAAAGATGGCAGTACGACTTACAATATACCATATGTTGACCTGCCTAATTCGTATTATGCGATTAGCACCGAAGGGGTTTATTATTTGTATGGCAAAGATGGAGCTAGAATTATGCACACTGAGAATGCCGTTGATCGAAAAGACGTGTTTAAGTTTACGATAATAAACAAAAGACAGATGGAAGTTTATTGCTACAAAGATAAGAGTTCATATCTGTTATACAAGCAATAAGAATGAGAGCAAAATAGAACCAATTTGCAATACGTGTTGAAAAGGAAAAAGGGTTTAGTTTATGTTCATTTTCAAATGCAAAATGTGCGGAGGTACAATTGAATTCAATCCTGGTGATACTGTAGGCGTTTGCGACAGTTGTGGGACGAAGCAAACGCTACCGCGTCTCGATGATGAGCGGCGAGCAAATCTTTATGATCGTGCGAACCATTTCCGACGGAATAATGAGTATGATAAGGCGGCTGACATCTACGAGCAAGTGCTGAATGAAGATACTACAGATGCCGAAGCATACTGGTCGCTTGTTCTTTGCCGTTACGGTATTGAGTATGTTGAAGATCCGGCGACACGCAAGCGCGTACCGACAGTCAACTGCGCTCAGTTTACATCGATATTTGATGATGATAATTACAAATCTGCAGTGCATTATGCGGACGATTATCAAAGAGCTATATATGAGGCGGAAGCAAACGCCATTAATGAGATTCAGAAGGGCATCCTTTCCATATCGCAGAAAGAAGAACCATTTGACATTTTCATCTGCTATAAGGAAACAGACCAGGACGGCAGGCGTACACAGGATTCTGTTTTGGCCAATGACCTTTATCACCAATTAACTAATGAAGGTTTCAAAGTGTTCTTTTCACGGATCACGCTGGAGGACAAGCTTGGCACAGCATACGAACCATACATTTTTGCTGCTTTGAACAGTGCAAAAGTCATGGTTGTCCTCGGAACAAAACCGGAGTACTTCAATGCTGTCTGGGTCAAGAACGAATGGAGACGATACCTTTCCCTGGTTAAACAAAGTGGTGGTAAAAAGGTTCTCATTCCCGCTTACCGTGATATGGACCCGTATGATCTGCCGGAAGAGTTTTCACATCTTCAGGCATTGGATATGTCTAAACTTGGGTTTATACCGGATCTGATCCGCGGTATTAAGAAAATAGTAAAAGTTGAAGAACAGAACCAGGTTGCAAAGGAAACCGCTGTTGTCGAAGGGAATGCAAGTGTTGCGCCTCTCCTGAAACGTGCGTTTATGTTTCTTGATGACAGCAACTGGAAGGAAGCAGATGCTTATTGTGAAAAGATACTTGATCAGGATCCGGAAAACGCACAGGCATATCTCGGAAAACTGATGGCGGAACTCCGTGTTCGCCGACAGGAAGATCTCAAGAACCGTAAAAAGCCGTTTGATAACAGTAATAACTATCAGAAAGCTGTACGTTTCGGTGATAAATCGACTGCCGATATGCTCACGGGATATATTGATCATATCAATGAACGTCTGGCAGAGGAAAGAAGCAACACGGCAGAAAAAGCGAAAAAGAATCGTAAAAAAATCGTCTTAATCGGATTACCGATCATCATTGCTTGTATTGTTGTTTTGTTTGTACTAAAAACAGTTATTGTTCCTTGGCAGAATCTGAACAAGGCGAGGGTACTGCTGGATTCCGGAGATTATGAAGCAGCATATGCACTCATGGAAGAAATCGGCGATAGTGAAGTGACTGATACACTGAAATGCGAAAAAGCAATGGCGCTGATAGATTCCGGAGAGTATGATCTGGCAAACACGCTCTTGGAAAGAATTGACAACAGCGAATTGCTTGATTCGATCAAATATGAAAAAGCGGATGCGCTGATCGAAACTGAGGATTATAAAGGGGCTTATTTTTTACTTGATGGACTGGATTACAAAGATAGCGCAAGCAAGCGAAAAAAGATTGAAGAATCCGACGCATGGAGAAGCATCTGTCCTGTTGGAAAAACTCTTTTCTTTGGCGCATATGAACAAGACAATAATACCTCTAATGGAAAGGAAGATATTGAGTGGATCGTACTTGATAAGGATAAAGACAAAGTGTTGATTGTCAGCAAATATGCTCTTGATGATCTAAAGATGAGTGAGTCTTGGTCAACTTGGGAACGAACATGGGAAAAAAGTGATCTTCGCGGGTGGCTCAACGAAGAGTTCTTAAGCGCAGCATTTAGTTCTGAAGAGCAAAAGAATATACTCAGCACCAATATTGTTGCAGAAACTATTCGGGAAAATCATTACACATTGCCCGGGAATGATACAACAGACAAGGTTTTTCTTCTTAGCATCACAGAGGCTGATGAGTATTTCGCTTCGGATGAAGAGCGGAAATGTGCCCCGACAGATTACGCCATAGCGCAGGGGGTAGTAGCAAGTAATGTTAATTCTATAGACGGCAGAGGTACCTGCATGTGGTGGCTACGGTCTCCCGGAAACGGTATATCAAAGAATTCCTATATCGGTGTTAACGGTTCCATTGACGTAATAGGCACTGATAATAAACAGGGCAGGCGAGCGGTACGCCCAGCGCTGTGGATGGCTTTGGAACTTTAAGCTTCATGATATAATAACTTCTAACGTGAGTAGGCGTAACCGCTACTATTTTTGGCATGTAAACATGTAAAATACCAGTTACGAGGATAATCGTTTTGACATCATTGAATAAAAAAATGATCCACATAATAATAAACTTGGACGGCAAAGAAGGAAATGAAGACATACAAAGACATCGATAAACTGCCGGATGGCAGAGCGGATGAGAGCATTACGGAAGGCTGCCTGGTATTGGAGGGCGGCGCATGGAAAGGACTGTATACGCTGGGCGTGCTGGACGCGCTGATGGAGGAGAACATCAATTTCCGCAAAACGGTCGGGATCTCGGCCGGAGCGCTTTCGGGGATCGGCTATGTATCAGGGCAGATCGGCTGGAGCGCAAGGATCGATCTGACATACCGGCATGATCCGGAATACTGCGGATACAAGGCCTTCGGGCGCGACCACGGGATCACGGGCTTTTCCTACCTGTTTCATGAGATCTTGAAGGAGTATCCGCTGGATAAGAAGAGATTGAAGACCACGGAGCGGCGGTTGGCGGTCGGTGCGACCAACATGCTGACCGGGGAAACGGAATACTTCGAAAAAGTCAACTGTAACTTCTTTCGTGCGGTGCGTGCATCCGCGACCGTACCTTACATCTCACGACCGGTTGTGATCGGCGGTGTACCGTATCTGGATGGCGGCTGTTCCGTGCATATCCCGTATGACTGGGCAAAGCAGCAGGGCGATGCAGCCATCATGGTCGTAAAGACGAGAGAGCGCGAATACAGGAGGGAATCCGGAAAACTCAGGACAGCGAGACGGCTCTATAGAAACTATCCGAACTTCGTGGAGAGCATGGAGAAGGCGGAGGCTGATTTTAACACCGTGACGGAAGAACTGCTGGCCGACGAGGCGGCGGGGAAGATCTTTCTGATGGCGCCGTCTGAAGAAGTGACGGTGTCGCGGTTTGAGGGCGACATGGATAAGCTGGGCGATCTGTACTGGCTCGGCTATCATGACATGCATGACAGAATGCAGGAATTGCGGGAATATCTTAAGGCAAGATCATAGATTGCCGGGAAGTGATCAGGGCGTGACAAAAATGTCAATGACAATATTTTGTCACACCCTTTTATTTTATCTGCGCGGGCGGTACAATAAGAGATATAAGTGGGAGATCTCAGAATGTTCAGACCGTTGTGCCGCAGATTTAAAAATCGTTCGGGACACAGATGCAACCGCAGGAAAGAGGTTATTGCTGCGGCTGTTGCTGTGTCTTTTCTTCTTCTTGCGGCCACATTTCTTTGCATACCGGCACATGCCGCGACGTATCCCGTGGAGGTCTTTGAAGGCACCTGGGAACCGGAAGCCGGTTTTACCGGAGACTATTATTTCAACATGACTTTCTCGTTTTCGGACGACACGATGACCATGGATTTCTATGAGGAATTCATGGGCGGTACCGGCACGAATACGTGGACCGGTCCGTATACATACGACCCGGCCACAGGTACGCTGAAGGCAACCCTTTCCAACGTATTTCAGATAGGATCCAAGGGTGCGCAGCAGACGCGGGAGTCTTCGATCCATGAACAGCTCATCGATCTGAACCGGTTCGTGTCTCATGATGCCAGCGGTAAGGATATTTACTACAAGCGGATCAGCGAGCCGCCGGTTTTACCGGAAGAAGAGGAAGAGGAAGAACCGGAAGAGACAGAACCGGAAGAAACCGAAGAGGCGGAGACGGAGGATGTAGAAGAGTCCGAAGAAGAGCCGGAAGAGGAAGAAGAGGAAACGGAAGAAGCGGAAGAAGCCGAAGAGGACCTTGAGGAGGAAGAAGAGGTCGAAGAAGAACCGGAAGAGCCGGAGGAGATCGACCTTGATAACGCGGATGAAGACACGATCTTAAAGTGGCTGCTGAACACGGACGACGAGCATCTGAATGAAATGAAATCGGTAGCGGTATCGATGGGGACCACGCTTGGAGCCATTGTGATCGGACTGCTTTCATCGGGCGCGGCCGGCGGACCGGGAGGGCTGGGTGCGGCAGGAGCAGGTGGCATGGGCGGTTCCGGCGGGGTAACGATTCCCGACCAATATTGGCAGGATTACCAGAACGAGATCAACCGGCAGGTTGCGCAGATCAATCAATCCATGGACGACTACCAGCGGGAACTGGAGCGGCAGTGGGAGGAAGCCGGTGTCGGTGTTTACGATAAACAGCGCTATCAGGACATGATGGCGGAGCGGGAAAATCAGGCATGGATCGAACGGGAACGGCAGAAGAACATGGGACCCTCCCGTGAGGCGATCGAGTGGTCAGCTGAGAAGAAAGCCATGGAGCGTGATTTTGCCGAACAGGACAAGAAGAATAAGCTGTTCTACAAGAAGGGCATTTACGATTGCGATTATAAGGAATTCAAGAAACAGTGGATCCGGAACGAGATGCAAGAGGCCGAGATGCGCTCCTGGGCGGAACAGCGGGAAGCCTATGCGGACGCGGGCTTAAAGACTGCCGAGAATATCAAAGCCGGAGCGGATATCGCGATCGATGTGATGGCGGAGTTGGAACCGACGGGCGCAGGCAAGGGGATCAAGAACACCTATAAGATCCTTGCGGAAGCGGCCGGGCAGACGGGCGAAGTCATGGCCGGCAACCAGAGCTTTTCGCAGGCGGTTGGCAAGACGCTCGTGAACTCGACGGTCGAATTCATTAAAGATAATGTGGATTCTACGGAAGCGAAACTCTTTTCCAATGTCAGCGGCGACGGGATCAAGGGCTATTTCAACGCAAGGATCGAGGGCAAGAGTCACGCGGAAGCTCTGAAGGAGGGATCTTCTGCGGCAAAACAGGGCTTTGTCAATTTCGCGGTAGACTATTCGGTCGGCAAGGGCATGGACGGTCTGACCGGCGGCGTGAAGATCGGCGACAGGCAGGTTTATAACGGCCTGTATAAAAACAGCGGCATAAAAGGCGAAGGCGCTACAAGATGGGCGACCGACCTTGCAAAGAACGGCTTTACGGATGGCGTGATCAAAAACGACAATGTCAAGAATGCGGTGGGCGCGCTTGTCAGTGACACGATCAAGAACAATCTGCCGGAATAATGTGGCGGGGTAGAACGTATGAAAAGATTTGAAACAATGTCAGAAGCGGCTGCGGAAGCGGCAGGGCTTTGCAATATCTGGCTGATCCGTGCGGACGATGCCACGGTGGATAAGGAAGGGCTCCTGATGCTTGCGGAGGCATTCGACCGTGAGCGCGTAAATATGGAGAAAAACCCCGCGGCTTTTCTGTGTTCAAAGGAAGGGGCACTGGGGCTGACATTTGACTATGAATTTAATGCGCAGTGGCTGTTTTATCCCCTGCCTGATGAATCGCATGTGGAAGAGGAGATCCTTGCGGATCTTGAACGGAAACTGGACCGTTTGGAAGGGCTGTCAACGGAGGAACTGAAGAATATATGGAACCGGTAATGTACCCGGACCACACGATCGGTGGTTATTTAAGACAATATATAGGGCGTTTCAAAGAGATGCTGAAGAATCCGGTACCCATTGTGGTCTCCATCGTGCTGACGATCCTGATCGCGGTGGCGCAGACCCTGCTGTCTGTGATAAGTGCGGCCGGAAAAGGCGGGAATGTCTCAGGTATTCTCAGCCTGCTGCTCTATGCGAACGGCGGGATGTATGGCGGTGTACTCGGCGTGGCAGGCGGCATGATCGGAAAAATGATCCTGCTCACATTCCTGAACACGTTTGTGCTGAGTCTTATCATGCGCCAAAATCCGTTTGCGAGTTTCGGAGGCGGGATCAAGAAAGGATTCGGCGCGTTTGCATTCAAGCGGTTTTACGATCCTGCGGCCTGGCTGTTTGGCGCAGGCTCCGCACTGCTTGTCTACTGCCTGTGTAATTTTACGCAAAATCGCATGAACAGCCTGATCGGTGCTTACCTTGCAGTAATGGTCATCGGGAGTCTCGGAAAGAAGGACAGTTTCCTGTACGGCCTGCTGTTGCATCTGTTTTTCGGGAAATACTTTGCGGATCCGCGTTCCATGCAGACTGTTACAAGTCTGATGGGCGGTAGTGCGGCCGGGTATCTTGCAGGATCGATCCTGTCTCTTACCGGTCTGCAGACGGCGTTTCCGGCCGGCGTGATCCTGCTGATCCCCGCGATCCTGTTTTATATGATCGGGCTGATCGTCAGTTATGCGAAAGGATAGAAAGGTTTCTGTGTATGAAAGAATTTCAGACAATGGCTGACGCAGTAGCTGAAGCGGCTAAGATCTGTGACGAATGGGTGACCGTACAGGGAAAACAGGTTGTCAGCTGGGATGATGCCCTGCTTCGTGCGGATGAACTGGACGAGACGTATCGTGCCGCCGGTGTCAACCCTTTTACATATCTGTGTTCGGAAGAGGGGGCCGTCGGGATCACGGAAGATAAAGAGTATCTTGCACAGTGGATCCTGCTTCCGTTGCCGGCTCTTCCGGAAGATTTGGAAGCGCGTATCCGTGCGGATTACGAAAAGAGCCGGAACACACAGCAGGAGAATGCGCAGCCTGTTTCTGCAGAGCCTGCCAGGCACTTCTGCAGGTTTTGCGGCAAAGAGATCGAAGCGGATCTCGTATTCTGCCGGTATTGCGGTGCGAAACTGAAATGATCGATAAAGGACATACAAAGAAAGCGAGGAATTCTATATGATCTGTTCTAAATGCGGAGCAAGTCTTCCGGACGATTCCCTGTTCTGTGAGAAATGCGGAAACCGGGTCACACCGGTACAAGGGGTGCAGCAGCCGAATATGCAGCCGGCGCAGGGAATGCAACAGCCGAATATGCAGCCCATGCAGGCACCGTATCAGCAGCCGGTGCAGGCACAGCAGGCGCCGTATCAGCAACAGGTCCCGCCGCAGATGAATCAGCCGTATGGACAACAGCCTTACGGACAGCCGCCTTACGGACAACAGCCGTACGGGCAACAGCCCCCGCGCAAAAAAACGCCCGTCGCGCTGATCATCATTCTGGCGATTGTCGGTGTGCTTGCGATCGGAACAGTCATATTCCTTGTGCTCGATAAGCGGGCAAGGGATGCTGATCATGCGCAGATGGAAGAGGAACTTGCGAGCATGAGCTCCGGTTCCAAAGAAGGAAAGAAGAATTCGAAGAAGAAAGAGGAAACGGAAGAAGAAACCGAAGAGGAAGAGGCAGAAGAGGAAGAAGAAAAAGATACAAAAGAGAGCAAAAAATCAAAAGATGTCAACGCGATGACTTCTGAGGAAGCAAAAGAGTATGCGGCGTTTCTTTCCACAACGGACCGCCCGGGCGTGGATGATTTTGAATGGCTAGAAGAAGCATATTATGACGGAAAAGATCTGGAAGCGATCTTTGACCAGGACGGTGCGACGGTGATCACGAATCCAGAGCTTGTGGAGGGTGACTGGAAAGCATGCTTCAGGACCAAGAAGGGGATGTCTGCGGAGGATAATGATGCGTATCGCATGTTTAACGTGAATATCCATTCCATGGATGATAAAGTCACGATGACCTTTGACTGGTGGTACTATTCTTTCTCTGACCCGGATGATGGATATGAGCAGGAATATGACAAGGGTACCAGTCACTGCAAGTGGAACAGTGAGTATACGGGATTTCAGAATGACGATGCGGGTGACCGGATCGAAATGAAAAAGTTCATAGATGTGGACGGACATCAGTATGCATACGGTGAATTCATGTATCCGTCCGGGGAAGAAGAATACCTCATTCTGGAACGTCCGGGAAGCGCACTGGATACGAGCATGGTCCCCGCAGGAGAATCGAGACGCGGAGGGACCAAGGCACCGTCTTCCAAGAAACTTTCCAACGAAGAGATCGCCGCCCTTTGTGCGAAACACTGCGGTGCACAATTTGCAAGGATCGACAGTGTCAACAGCGACGGTACGATCGTTGTACAGGTTTATGACGAGGTGGACGGCCATACGACCACATATGACTGGTATACCGTTAATACGGAAACTTTGGCGGCCACAACGGAGTTCGGGTTTGAATTCAACTTAAACGATGACCGTTAAGGTCTGTTTGCAGGACACAGTTTTGAACTATGGGAGGATGAAGAATGTTTTGTACAAAATGCGGAGCACAATTACCAGATGATTCTCTGTTTTGCGGTGCGTGTGGTACGCCTGTCGCACAGGCACCACAGCAGACACCACAGCAGACACCACAGCAGACACCACAGCAGCCACCTGTTCAGCAAACGCCTGTAGAGCCGGTACAGCCGACGCCTGTAGAGCCCGTGCCTGAGCCAACGCCGGTACAACCTGCGCCACAGCCGGAACCCATGCAGCAGGCGGTGGCAGAACCTGCGCCACAGCCGGAACCTGTGCAACAGGCGGTGGCAGAACCCGCACCACAGCCGGGGCCGGTGCAGCAGGCGGTGGCAGAACCTGCGCCACAGCCGACGCCGGTACAGCAACCGCAACAGAACATGCAGCAACAGATACCGCAGCAGCAGTATACACAGCAGGTGCAGCCAAACTACCGGCCGCCGCAGAATATACCGCCGCAACAGATGCCGCCTAAACCAAAGCAGTCGGGTACGAAGATCCTCCTGATCGTTCTGCCGATCGTTGCGGTTGTAGTGATCGGGCTTGCCGTTACGGCCTTTCTTGTGCTGCGCAGCAGATTCCGTGCGGACGACTCTCTGGTGAACAAGGCACAGACGGAAGAGAGCACGGAGCAGAAACCGAAAAAGAAACGTCAGGAAGAAGAGGCGGAAGTAGAAGAGGTGGAAGAGGAGATCGAAGAGGTAGTGGAGGAACTGCCTCCGGTACCTTATGCGGAAGAGCAGGGATTTGATTTCGTCGATCCGTATACGAGTGATTTTTACTTTCCGTGCTTTTTGGAGGCAATGTACTATAACGATGAAGGAGTGTTATCCGAACCGGTTGAACCGGAACTGACGGAGTGTTCCGCTACGGATTGTGAGTATCGTTTTCGTCCGTTCACGAAGACCGCGGCGGATGAAAACGGGAATGTGCGGATCATCATACCGTATGATGTCAACTGTATGCAGACATGCGTGGACAAGGGCGTGGAGAAGAACTACAGACCCATGCTCAACTGGAGAATGTTCCGGCTGTATGACTACTATACGGGACAGCAGATCGTATTCTCGGGGAATTATGACCGGACCTACGAGATGGATCCGGTGTATACGGAGATCGAATGGATGGGCGAGACGATCCGGATCGGCATGGCATCGTATGAAGAGTGGAACGGCGGTAATTATGAGCAGACAGGAAAGACCGGCGAAGGCTTCCCGATCTTTCAGGCAGAAGCAGACTGGACCATGTACTACTGTGTTACGGTGCCGGCTGACTATGACGGCCTGATGCTTGTGGGATACAAAGAAGGAGATACCGAAGAGATCACACATATGGATCCGCTGGATGACGGAAAGGGCAGAACGGTTCTCGGACCGGATATCTATAACCGGACCTATATGAAGGATGATCTGGTCATGATCAAAGTCGATGACCATATAACGCAAACGGCACCGGCTGATTTCGTTGTACAGCATAACATGCTGATCATGCCGACCGGGACGGAAGTCACGGCGGAAGTCATGAAGATCAAGAGCGAAAAGGATACGGATGAATCGTATTATATGCCGACCAACTGTTATGTGAGCGAGTCCATCGAGGACTGTGAACCGGGCATGAAAAAAGTGACCGGCTACTACACGCTTGATTATTCGGAGCAGGGATCGGGGGCCGCATTTGAAGCGTGGGTGGATGCGTTTGACCGTTACACCGGGACGTCGTTCATGAGCGGAAGCCCGCTGACGATCAACTCGAAGAATAAGACGACGGAACTGGAAGAGCCGATCACGATCAGCACGCCATCCGGTCCCGTGGAGATCTTCATGGAAACCTCGAGCAAGATGGATAAAAAGAACAAGCTGATGACGCGCACCATCACGGTCACCTGTCCGGTGGATTACGACGGTACGGTCTTTATGGTGGGCTATTCCAGCAGGGCTTTGGCTTCGGAACTTGATTTTGAAGGCATGGCGGCGAGACAGATGACGATCGATTCGATGCCGTTTTATAAGAGCAGAAAACCGTACTACTTCTTTAATCTTGACGGGATCTGACCCGTACTGTTACCCGTGAAATGAGAGAGAGGGATGGGATATGAGTAAATTTTGCAGGCGCTGCGGCGCACAATTGGATGATCAGTTTACATTCTGCAATAAATGCGGTACGCCCGTGATCGCGGCACAGCCGGGACCGCAGGAGAGTGCGCCGGTGCCACCACCGCAGATGCAGCCGGCGCAGCCGCAGGTTCCACCGCCACCGCAGCCGGTACAGCCGCAGGTTCCGCCGGTACAGCAACCGGTGCAACCACAGCAGACCTATGTGCAGCCACAGATGCCGCCACCGCAGCAATCATATGGCCCGCAACAGCAGGCTTACGGACCGCAGCAGACGTACGGCCCGCAACAGCAGGCTTACGGACCGCAGCAGACGTACGGCCCGCAACAACAGGCTTACGGTCCGCAGCAGACGTACGGCCCGCAACAACAGGCCTACGGCCCGCAGCAGACATATGGGCCGCAACCACAGATGCAGCCGCAGATGCAGCAGGGATACGGACCGGTGCCACAGCCGCAAAAGAAGAGTGCCCTGGGGCTGGTGCTCGGGCTTGTCGGTGGCGTTATAGCGATCGCCGCGCTGGTTGCAGTGCTGATCTTTACAGGTGTATTCAAAGACAACAGGACGAGATTTGCGGAGCAGATTGTCGGGATGTCGGAAAATATCACCAGAGAGGTGCCGGAAGCAGGTCTGGGACCGATCCGTGCGCTTCTCCATCTGGACAAAGACGATACAAAGGATTCGCATACGACAACAAGGACCACAGAGATCTACTCCGATATGACGGGGGACGAAACCTATGAACTGATCCAGAGTTACAGTTATGATGCTTCAAGCGGTGATACCGCATATGATCTGACCGTGAATGCGGGAAGTACGGCTCTTGGGACAGGAAGCATCTATTTCCACGGCGACGAATTCCTCTTTGCACCGATGAGTGCTTCGGCAGGCATGATCCGTTATGAAATGGATAAGGGCAGTGCAAAAGCCCTGAAGGATTACGGTGCGGTCGACCGTTATGCGCTGATGCTTCTTGCAGCGGAAAACGGCGGGCAGACCGACTGGGACGCAGCGAAAGAAACGTTCCTGACAGAAACACTTGCAGGGTTTGACAAGAGCGAGTTTAAGAAGGATAAAGAGGCGTTTACGATCCTCGGAAAAGAGGAACAGTGTAAGACCGTCAGCGTGAAAGCGACGGGGGATAAAGCCCTGCAGCTCCTGGAAGGCATCAATGAACTCATCATTGGCGAATATGTGGATCCGGATGAGTATGAAGACAAAAAAGAGTATATGAACCTCTTCAGGAAACTCTACAAAGAAACGGAAGAGGATCCGGACGAACTGACGATCATCGTGACCACCTTTGCATACAAGGGAACACCGGCGGCCCTGCGGATCCTCGCGGCCACACCGGAAGACAATTACCGCTACGAGCTCAGCTTCTATGAGAAAGACGTGGAACGGCAGATGACAGTCAGGATCTCGTCTGATTTCGAAGACGGGGATTTCACACTGGAAGATACTGTCATTGCGCAGTCCGGCGGCTCTTATGTACTGACTACGCAGGCGGATTACGGCGATCTGGCGATCCTGCTCAAACAGGAAGGTAAGATCAAGGGCGACGACCGTGATCTTTCGGGCAGTTTTGAAGTAACACCGGGTGACAGGACAGGCATTTCCCTGGGCGACAGCGTCAGCGGCACGATGAGTGAACATATGAAAAACGGCAGCGGGGAGATCGAGACCACGATCAAAAGCGAGCAGGGCTCGTTCACGCTGCACACAGCGATCGAGAGAGAAAAACTGCAGAAGGAAAAGATCACACCGCCGGAATTCATCGAGGAATCCGGTGTGGACTGCGTAGATATCGATGACCTCAGGGATACCGTACATATGAAGGGCAACCTGGATTACCTTAAGATCGACAATTCCATCTTGCGTCTCGCAAATGCGTTTGCGCTGATGGGGCAGGGCGCATCGCTGTTTTAGGAGAGCGTTATGATCAAAGCATGCGGACTGAAAAAATCATACGGAAAATTCCTTGCGGCAGATAATATTTCCCTGACGCTTGCACCGGGGGAGGGCGTCGCACTCCTTGGCGCGAACGGCAGCGGAAAAAGCACGCTGCTTAAGATGCTTGCGCTTATATTAAAGCCGGATGCGGGAGAAGTGAAGATCGACGGCCTGCAGGGCACACAGGCGAAGAAAAAGATCGCCTATGCACCGCAGGAGATCGTTCTGTTTGAGGAACTGACAGTGACAGAGAATCTGCTTGCCTGGTCCTCGCTGAAAGGCGTGAAGAACAAAGAGCGTGCGCAGTATCTGACAGAAGCACTTGATATGGGGGATTTTTGCAAAAAGCGCGTCGACCGCCTCTCAGGGGGGCAGAGAAGACGCGTCAATCTGGCGGCAGCGCTGATGGGAGAGTATACCTATCTTTTGCTGGATGAACCGCTTGCCGGGATCGATGAGGCGGGCGCTGCCTGTATCGAGGCGCTTTTACGGAAAGAAAGGGAGGCGGGTTGCGGCCTGATCGTTACCGAACACAATCCCACGATCCTGCTTCCGCTTACGGACAGAACGTTAAAACTTGACAGAGGTCATTTCATCGGATGAGTTTCTTTTCACTGCTTTTTTATGATATCAAAAGACTGCTCGGCCACGGGAAGACGGCGCTCATAGCCATATTACTGCCGCTTCCCGTTGTATTTCTGTTTGCCGTGTTCCTTTTGCCGATGCTGTCGGCGGGAAAGGGCGTGGTCGTTTCCTGTGCACTCTGCAACGAAGATACGAACGAGACACTCACGAAACTGCTGGACCTGGTCATCAATTCGGAGGTCGAACAGGGAACCGCGATCGTCTACCCGGTGAAGGATGTAGAGAGCGGAAAGCGTCTGGTGGAAGAGGGCAGGGTGGCCGCCTTTTTGCATATTCCCGAAAACACTTATCAGGATTCGATGAACGGCAGGCAGGTGGTGCTTGACTATTACTATTCGCCGGCACACGCGTTTGAAGCCCTGACGTTTTATACCGCGGTCAAAAGCAGTTTATCCGTGTTCGGACAGGGTATCCGCCTGGTCTATGTCGCAGGCGGTCTTGCGATGGAACACGGCCTGACGCAGGAAGATGTGCTGACGCTCTGGAGAGAAGGGACAGATGACATCATCCGCATTCATATGCACAGAGGCAAGATCATAGGCAGCGGCGGCGTCTTTCTGCCAGGGGCCGATTACCATCTGCGCTTCGCGATTGCCCTGCTGTTTACGGTCTGTGCGTATTTTGCAGCGTTTCCCGTCATGTATCTGACAAGCGTGGATCTGACAGAGATCCTTGGTAAGAGGAGTATGGGGACAGGACGGCTTCTTGGCGGATTTTTTGCAAGAGTCTTATCCGGCGCACTGCTCATCCTGTGCACGTTTCTGATCCTGTATCCGGCTGCGCGTGCGATCCGTGAAGTGCCGTTTGCCTTCGCGCTTTCGGTACTGCCTGCGGTCTTTTTGATCGCTCTTACTTTTTCCGCCTTTGCACTTTTTTTAGGTTCCCTTTTTCAAAGAGGGGAAGGTGCTCTCTGGGCAGGACTCTATGCGGGGATCGTATTCTTCGCCTGCGTGATCTTACCGGAGCGGATCGAAGGATTGCCAAAGGCAGTTTCTTCCGTTTTGCACTTTTCACCTGTCAGAGCCTGCGTCAGTATTTTCTCCAACGCCATGTTTAAAATGATACCTGAACGTTACGAACAGGATCTGCTGATCCTTGCCACAGCGTTTGTCGTATTTCTGGCAGCAGGACTGGCTGCTTATATGAAGAGGGGGCGTGCGCTATGAATTATGCTTCCATCTTCAAAGGCAGATGGCTCGCACTCTTTAGAGACATCACATCCCTGTTTATCATCCTGCTCGCGGTCATCGTATCCGTATGGATCGAAAAGGGTTCCATGCCGGATGAAACGGCGATGTTTGTTGCCGTGGTCAACGAGGATACCGGGGAACTCGGAGAGCATCTTGCGGACGTACTGCTTTCAGAAAACGGGTTTGACCTGCGGCTGACGGACCGGGACGAGGCGGTAAAAATGATCGCCTCCAACAAGGCACACGGTATGATCGTGATCCGGCCCGATTTTACGGAAAAAGTGCGTGCCGGTGCGTACGAGAAACTGGTCGAGACCACCATCATGGCGGATTCCTATGACATGAACACGCTCGGTGAACTGGTCATCAACGACACGGTCAAGATCTGGATGGAAGAACTGATCGGGAGAAAACTTGGCGCTGTTTCGGGTATTGACGAAGCGGATCTGCAGGCCTTTCGGGAAAATGCCGTGGAAGTACTGCACGGTGGATCGCTTCTGGATGTCAATGCAAATCTTGTGGCGGACAGGAGCGATACGGATGAGGAACAGACATTTTCCGGCCTGCGCTGGTATGCGGCCTTTGCCCTGTTCTATCTGATGATCAGCGGTACGTGGATGTGTGCGTACGGGAGCGGCGGTCTGCTGAAAAGGGTAAGATCGAAAGGCGGGAACGTCGTAAAGCTGTTTGTGTTCCAGTCACTGCCGGGAATGCTCATCACCTACATGGGACTTCTTCCCGTCCTGCTTGTCTCGGGACATCCGAAGCCGGTGCAGGTTTTGGCAGCCTTCCTTTTGTACATTGCCGCGTCCTCTGCCATGTCGCTGCTTGTCTGCGCACTTGCCGGCAGTTTTTCCAATCTGGTCTTCCTCGCGCCTGTCGTGACGATGGCAGCTTCCCTGGTTTCGGGAATGTTATGTAAACTACCTGACTGGGCGAGAGTCTGGGATTATGTGTCTGTGATCTTCCCGGGACATTGGTTTTATGCGGCGATCCTGCAGGAAGATCATGTAGCGGGAGCGCTCGTGGCCACGGTATTCTGGTTTCTGGCCGGCATGTCCGGATCGCTTCTGCTTGGCAACAGAAAGAAATGAACGGGATAGGAGAAGATTCTCTTGGAATGGATCGGTGAACTGATGGCAGCCTGTGATATACAGGCGCCTGTCCCTGAAGCTTACGGGGCTTTCCATCTGCTCTTCATGTGCATAGGGTTTCCGGTCGTGATCATCCTTGCATGGAAGGTTCGTAACCTGGGTGAGACGGGAAGCAGGAGGCTCCTTTTTTGCTGTGGCCTCATCATGCTGTTTGGGGAAGCGTTCAAGCAGTGCTTTTATTATTTCTACGTCGGGGGCGGCGTCTATATCTGGAAGATGTTTCCTTTTCACATGTGCAGCGTGCCGATGTATTTTCTCGTGATCGTCCCCTTCTTAAAAGACGGACCGATCAAGAGCGGGATGTGTCATTTTATGATGATCTACAACCTGCTTGGCGGGTGCAGTGCTTATCTGGAACCTTCCGGTATGATCCAGCCTGAATTCATCATGACCGTATACTCGTTCCTCTGGCATCTGATGCTGATCTTTGTCGCGTTTTATCTCGGCTTTTCCAATCTATGTGCAAAGCGGATGCGTGATTTTTTCTATGCGACCGTCACGCTGCTTGTTCTCTGCCTGATGGCGTTTTGCATCAACCTGCTTTTTTGGGACGCATCAGGCGGCAAACTCAACATGTTCTTTGTGGGTCCTGCCATTACGCCGCTGATCGTTTTTCATGACATAGCAAAGGCCGCCGGCTGGTATACAGCCACGGCGGCCTATCTTGTTTTGATCCTGCTTGGAGGCGTTGTTATCTTTCTTCCGTTTTATCTTTCGGCACGAAAGAAGGCTTAGTTGTTCTGCTGCCGGATGATCTGGATCAGATCCCAGTTGTCGGTGTAATCCTGACCGTAACCCATCTCACCGGCTACGCGGTACGCCTCGTTGTAGTCGGCTGCCCTGTAGCGGACATTACCCTTTTCGTCGAGTACCTCAAACGGACGGTTGGGGTCGGCACCGTTGATGTTTCCTGCGTAGAAGATCAGGCCGCCGGTTACCTTTTCGATATCTTCATCTTTGATCCTCATCTGTTCCATATCTTTCATGATGCTACCTCCTTTTTCTCGTTCTCTTTTCTCTTTCCATCTTTTTATACGATGCAAAAGAGCAGCGGGCTAATATATCTCAAAAAGATTATAACAGAACACACCGGAAAAGGGAATGTGTCGTGGAAAATACGCCCGTAAAGTGGTACAATGATAGCAATCGGACTCATTGAGAAGGAGGCAGGCATGAAACTATCCCATCAGGATCAGACATTGCAGATCGGCTTTGAAGAAAAACTGGATTATGAGAACTCTCTCAAAGCGGATCAGGAAATTGAAAAATACATGGAAGAAATGCAGGGGGCAGGCAGCAGCGTAGAGAAGATCATGATCGATGCAACAAACCTTCCCTACACTTCTTCAGCCGGGATCAGGCTGCTGCTCAAACTTCGTAAGCGCTGCAGTGATTTTCATATGCTCCACGTTTCGGAAGCTGTCTATGATGCGATCTCCATCACAGGTTTGGAGGAGATCTTCGGGATGGAAAAAGACGGTGCGGAACCTGTGGCAGAAGAGAGTGCAGAGGAGGCAGTTCAGGATACAAGAAATGCTGCAGATGTGCCGGCTGATTTCTTTGCAGTGACACGACAGTTTGAAAAACAGGCCGCCCTGCATCCGAAGCATCCGGCCGTTGTTTCCACGCAGGGCTCCTTCACCTATGAAAAACTCAACGAAGCGGCAAACCGGGTGGCTCATTCCCTGATCGAAATGGGCGCAGGCCATGAGGACATCGTCTGCATCATGCTGCCGCGCAGTGTGGATATGTATGTGGCGACCATCGGCGTTCTGAAAGCGGGCTGCGCTTATACGATCGTAAACCCGCTGTATCCGGATGACCGCATCGCTTTTATTTACAGGGACTCGGGATCAGCCTTTATCATCTCTTCCCGCGACATGGTCTATGAACGGCTGGAACTGTTTGTGGATGAATTGCAGAAGCGGCCGCTGTTCTATGAGGACATGCTGAGTTATCCGGAAAAGCAGAATCCCGATACCGTGATCTTTCCGGAGGACCTTTGCTACGTCATCTATACTTCCGGTTCCACCGGAAAGCCGAAGGGCGTGATGATCACGCACGGCAACCTTGCGAATTTCCTGCTGGATGTTCCCGACAACCATGAATTCCGCGGCCTTGCGGACCGCAGTGAGAGAACGCTTGCCATGGCACAGATGACGTTTGATGTTTCCATCATGGAAGAATACATTCCGCTCGTATGCGGACATACCGTCGTCTATGCGCTGTATGACGAGATCGCAAACCCCACAAAGATGATCGAACTGATGAACACCTATCAGGTGGACGGCGGCGATTTCACGCCAAGCTATTTCTCCGGACTTTTGAAACTGCCTGTTTCCAAAGAGGCGATCGCCAGACTGAAGGTCATTGATTTTGGCGCGGAAGCCTTTCCCGGAAGCCTTTATACCAGGATCCGGGCCGTCAATCCGGATGTGTATATCATGAACGGATACGGCCCCACGGAAGCGACGATCAGCTGTACCATGAAGGTGATCGAAAGTGCGGAGAATATCACCATCGGTATTCCGAACGCCAATGTTTCGGTGGAGATCATCGATGACGACAACCGGGAACTTCCGAAGGGCGAGACCGGTGAATTGCTGATCGGCGGAAAAGGCGTCGGCAGGGGTTATATCAATCTGGAAGAGAAGACGAAAGAAGCGTTCATCGAATACAAGGGAGAACGCGCTTATAAGAGCGGCGATCTTGCAAGGATCAATGAGAACAACGAAGTGGAATACTTAGGCCGCAAGGACCATCAGGTGAAGATCAGGGGCCTTAGGATCGAACTTGAGGAAGTGGAATCCGTCTTCAGTCAGATGCCGGGCGTGGAGATCTGCGTTGCGGCTTCGATCGACGGCAAATATCTCTGCCTGTACTATGTTTCCGATGACAGCGTAACGGAACAGGGCATGCGTGATTTTGCCAAAGCGCATCTGGCACACTATATGCTTCCGGACATTTACATGAAACTGGATCAGATGCCGATGACGCAGAACAGGAAAGCCGACCGCAAAGCGCTTCCGAAACCGGAGATCAAAGCGGCTGCAGTCAGACCGCCTGAAACGGATATGCAGAAGAAGCTTTTAGAACTGCTTTCGCAGGTGATGGAAGAGGGCGAATTCGGGATCGACACCAATCTGCCGGAGAGCGGGATGTCCTCTCTGGATGTCATGCTGTTTATCTCACTGATCGGTGAGGAATATAAGATCGGTATCAACGTCCATGATTTCATGGAGAATCCGACGGTCATGGAACTGGAAAGATTCATTGAAAACGCGCCGAAGATCCGCTCGTTTGAAAATCTGGACCGCTACCATACCACGGACATCCAGCTGGCTGACTACATGGAAAGCATGGCCGGCGGCAACAGTCTGGATCTGCCGATGCTCTATGAACTGGATCCTTCTGTTGATAATGACCGTCTGATCCGTGCGATCAAAACGGTGCTTGATGCGCATCCCGGACTGACGGTGCGCTTTATGCAGGATGAAGAGGGCGTGCTCTGGCAGATCCCGCAGACGGATACGGAAACGGTGCAGATCCCCGTAAGACAGATGGAAGATGCCGCATTTGACGCGGAACGGAACAAACTCTTCACGCCGATCCCGTCGGATGCGAAGTGGCTGTTCTCATTTGAGATCATAGAAACACAGAGCCGGAAATTCCTGCTGACAAATTACAACCATCTGGTATCGGACGGCGAGTCGATCGATATCGTGTTTGAAGATATCATAGCGGCCTATGAGGGCAGGGAGATCGAAAAGGAAACACTGCCCATGACCGAATATGCGGAATTTCTGCATGATTTCCCGGGAACAAAAGCGGGCAAACGCAGTGTGGAACTCTACATGGCTTACCTGCTGGATGCGGGCGGCGTGAATGAGATGCCGGGAGACTCGGACAAAACAAAGGATGGGGACGGCTTTATCGCAAGGCATATCGAGATCCCGATGTCTGCCGGTGCGCGTGAGGTGGATGATTTTTGCAGGAAAAATCATTTTTCGAAGAGCACGCTGTATACCGCAGCTTTCGGTATCGTGCTTGCCAATGCGCAAAAGCGTGACAGCAGTGCGTTCTGCATCGGTTTCAGCGGCCGGATGGACTCCAGGCTTTCTGCGACCGTGGGATATGTGGCAACGCTGCTCATGGCTTTCTGTCATCCTAAAAAGTATGCGACGGTGGCAGAGTATCTGAGAGCCTATGACAGGCAGATGCTGAACCTGATGACCTATCCCGTGATGCCGTTACCGGTGATCATGACAAAGTATCCCGAGGCGCTGAATCTTGCGTTCATTTACCAGCCCTACGCGCCGGAAGAGTATACGATGGACGGGAAGACCGTGAAGGCATACGATCTGCAGGAAAACCTTGCCTACGAAAAGATGCCGTTCATCGTGCAGCCTTATGAACAAAAGGACGGCAGCATGACCGCACATTATGATTTTCACGGAAACCTGTATTCGGATGCGCTGGTGCGTGACCTGGCACAGAAATACGACCGTGTTGTCACACAGATGATACATGCGGATGATATGTCCGGAGTACTTGCGCAGATGTGATACGGATAATGACATCCGAACACATTCGTGATATAATATTTGCCATAAATACCATATCTTTTGCTTGGGGGTGATTTAAGAATGAAAAACCTGAAAATGCGGACTGTGATCATTTCCATTGTCGCAATCTCCAGCGCGATTGGCATCCTGCTTCTGTGCGGGCTGGCCATGGCGAATTCCAACAAGATCTTAAGAGACAAGATCAATGAGAATATGTCGACCTATCTGCAGGCACAGGTGAACTCGGTGGAAGAGTTTGTACAGCAGGCCGAGAACAAACTGGTATTGTATTCGCAGAACCAGATCGTCAAAGACCTGATCAAGGAAGATCTGGCTGACCTGACTGCGCATCCGGACCGGGAACTGCCGGCATTTACGGATGAGAGTTACAACACGGCGGCATTCTATATGGACAACTATCCGAGCTATCCCGCAGCGCAGCAGTATACCCTGGATTTTTACGGGAAGCTGAATAACTGGGAAGGTTTATACATCGGCAACCAGGAAACAAGGATCTTATCCTACAGCGTACCGCCTGTCATCGGTAAAGTACTCCGTGAAGATCCGGACAGACGTCAGGCTCTGATGGATTCCATGAGTGCCAACCCGGACGGTGTATACAATGCAGGTATCATCGTATCGCCCGGCACCGGCCAGCTGTGTCTTTCCATGTATGCGCCGGTTTATGAAGACGGAACCATGATCGGTTATGTCGGCGGCGGTGTGTTCCATACGGAACTGGAGCAGATCCTGACAGGCTTTAAGATGGAAGGCGTGACCAGCAGTAATTTCTATATGCTGAACACGGAAACCTCCGTTGTATTTACCGATACGGAAGTAACGCCTGAGACCCAGGAATCCGTGATCGCACAGGAAACGACGAACCCGCTTCTTTTAGAGGCGTTAGACCGGATGAACGGCGGAAACTTAAGCCAGGGACAGTTCGAATTCAAGGATCCGTCCACCGGCAAAATGAAGATCGTAAGTTTCGAAAAGATCCCTGCCAGAGACTGGGCGGTCGTGATCGCAGCTGACAAGGATGAACTGTATGCCGCTTCCAGAAGCAATATCACGACTCTGGTGCTGATCGGTCTGATCGCGTTTGCCCTGATCATCATCCTTGCAAGCGTAGCCGTTCTGGTTTCCACAAAACCGCTTGCCACGATGACACAATCCATCAAGAAACTGGGTGGTCTGCATCTGTCCGAAGACAAGTCGATCAGACAGTATGTGGGCGGCAAGAGTGAGGTCGGCACCATGGCGACCGAAGTGGATTCGCTTTCCGGCACTTTCCGCGACATCATCGGAACACTCAGCAACTGTTCGGAATCACTTTCGAAAAATACGGTGGACATGGGTGCGACGGCGCACGAACTGCAGGACAACATTGAGAACAACGTTGCGACCACCGAGCAGCTTTCCGCGAGCATCGCGAACACCAACCAGGCGATCGATGCCGTACGTACGGAGATGGATCACATGGCGGAAATGGTAGACAACATTTCCGGACAGGTGAAGGAAGGCTCCAAAGAGAGTGAGACCATGATCGCCAATTCCGATGCGATGTCTGCAAAATCAAAGACCAAGCTGGAAAACAATACGGCCAAGATCGAGTCGACCAAGAAGAACATCGACGATGCCATGGAAGCCCTGCAGACGCTTTCCAAGATCGACGAGATGGCATCCACGATCCTTGCGATCGCAAGCCAGACCAACCTGCTTTCGCTCAATGCTTCCATCGAGGCAGCCAGAGCCGGCGAGATGGGCAAAGGCTTTGCAGTCGTAGCGGATGAGATCGGCAAGCTGGCCGCGGATTCCTCCGAAACGGCTTCCCAGATCCAGAGCATCTGTGTCGAGTCCGGCAGAAGCATCGAGAGCGTCAAGGAATGCTTCAGGGATATCGTTGCATTCATGGAACAGGATGTTACGGAACAGTTTAAGGAGTTCACGGATATGGCGTCCGAATATGCCGTAGACGGTAAGAACATTCAGGAAGCGATCCTTTCCATTGCCGATTCCACCCGTGAATTCTCCAGATCGATGGAAAAGATCAAAGAGCAGGTGGATTATGTGATGAACGCTTCCTCCGATAACGAAAAGGGCGTGGACGATATCATCCGGAAGAATGAGATGACGGCAGACATTGCCGAGCGGATCATGCGCGTGTCCGATGAGAACAGCGCCAACGCAAAAGAGATCAACAACATCATCGATAAATTCGATTGATCGGAAGACAAGATCCCATAGACAGGAAGACGGCCCCGGAGCATTTCAATGCGACCGGGGCCGTTTGTGTACATCGTATTAGAGCTGTTTAAGCTTCCGGCTGATCGGAAGTGCAGTGCGGACATTTGGTCGCATCAATGGCGATCTCCGATTTGCAGAACGGACAGGTCTTGGTGGTAGGTGCAGCTTCTTCCTCGGCTTTTTTGAACTTGTTGCTGACTGCGTTGAGACCTTTGATCAGCAGGAAGATCACGAGCGCCGTGATCAGGAAGTTGATGATGGCCGTGATGAAATTTCCGTACATCAGAACGGGCGCCGCATCGGAACTGCCAAGCTTCACGCTCAGGTTGGAAAAATCAGTCCCGCCGAAGATGCCGAGGACAGGTGTCAGGATGTCTTCGTTCAGAGAAGTGACGATCGCCGTGAAAGCACCGCCCACGATCACGCCGACAGCCATGTCCATGACGTTGCCGCGCATGATGAATTCCTTAAATTCTCCCAATAATCCCTTCTTCATAAAACCGCCTCCTTATGACTTGAAAATTGATATTTCTATTTTGGCACGATTGCCGTTACACTGTCAATTGCCACTTGAAAAAGTGCGGCTGATTGACTATAATTTTAATGTTTGAGTTTGCGCTTTGACGCAATAGCATATTAAAGGAAAGAGGGTTGTTTTATGAAAAAGTACAACAAAATTGTGGCCCTGCTGCTCGTAGCAGCCATGGCTCTGGGACTGACAGCCTGCGGCGGCGGTTCGTCTGCCGGCAATACGCTGAATGTCATGCTCTCCACGAATGTCATGTCTCTGGACACAAACCTTGCTACAGACGGTGACTCCTTCGAGGTGATCGCTGACTGTATCGACGGTCTGACACAGATGGATGCGGAAGGTTCCGCGATCCCGGCACTGGCTGAGAGCTGGGATGTATCTGATGACGGATGCACATACACATTCCACCTGCGTGATACAAAGTGGTCGAACGGCACACCCGTGACGGCGGCTGATTTTGAATACGCATGGAAACTGGCTATGACGGCTAACGTGGAATACAACTACATGTTTGATTCCTCTGTAGGCGCAGTCAAGAATGCGGATGCGATCCTGTATGAGGGCGCTGATCCCTCCACACTCGGTGTTACGGCACTGGATGACAAGACACTGCAGGTAGAACTGGAAGTACCGGTTTCTTACTTCCCGTCCTTAATGTATTTCCCGACATTCTATCCGATCAACCAGGCATTCTATGAGAGTCTGGAAGACGGTACATACGGCACAAGCCCGAAGACATTCTTATCAAACGGTGCCTTCATCCTGTCCGATTACACGCCGGGTACAGCAAGCCTGTCCCTGACAAAGAATCCGGATTACTGGGATGCGGCAAGAGTGAAACTGGACGGCTTAAACTACCAGGTAGTAGGTTCTTCCGATAACGCCCTGACCGGTTTCAAGAACGGCACACTGGATATCGCAGTTGTCGGCGGCGACCAGGTTACAAGTGTGAAGAACGACGCAGAACTTTCCAAGAACCTGCAGGTGACCGGTGCCGGTTACATGTGGTACTTATCGTTCAGCCAGACCGAGAACAATGCGAACGGATATCTGGCAAACCAGAACTTAAGACTGGCTTTCACAAACGCGATCGACAGACAGTCTCTGGTTGACAACTATGTCATGGACGGTTCTCTTGCAACATACACCTGCGTTCCTCCTCAGTTCGCTGCAAGCTCCACCACGGGTGAAGACTTCTCCGCTAATCAGGACCGCTTCAAAGATGTATGCGATTACAACACGGAAGCAGCCGTGAAGTATCTGGATGCTGCAAAATCAGAACTCGGGGTTGATACCTTCGAATTCACAATGGTATTCGGTAACAACGAAGGCGACGAAGTAACAAAGGTTGCACAGGCGCTGAAGGAACAGATCGAAGCAACGCTGACAGGCGTTACGATCACACTGGCTCCGATGACCAAGGCAGAACGTCTGGACAAGATGCAGAACGACGATTATGAGATCGCTCTGACCAGATGGGGTCCCGACTACGCAGATCCGATGACTTACCTTGGCATGTGGGTTACCAACAATGCAAACAACTACGGTTTCTGGAGCAATGCGGACTACGATCAGCTGATCACGGACTGCACGACCGGACAGTATGTATCGGATTACGACGCACGCTGGAGCGCACTGCTTGACGCAGAGAAGATCGTTATGGACGAAGCAGTCATCGCACCGCTTTACACCAAGGCAAACGCAAACCTGATCAAGGCCGGCGTGACCAATGTTGAATTCCACCCTGTAGCGATCAACAGGGCTTACAAGAACGCACAGATCGCAAAATAATATTACGGATCGATAGACTCAAATGACGAAATATATCATCAAACGAGTACTAATGGCGCTTTTAACACTGTTCATCATCATGTTCCTGCTGTTTCTGATGGTCAGGATCATGCCGGGAAATCCTTTCCCGAGTGAGCGTATGAGCGCCGACGCAATAGCCAAAAAAAGAGCTGAGATGGGGCTTGACGACCCCATCTTAGTTCAGTTTGGTAATTATCTGAAAAACGTGATCGCCAAGGGGAGCTTCGGAAAGGGCAGTTCCTTATACAACGGTGCGCCCATCTCTACCGTGCTTCCCCAATGTATGGCGAATTCATTCAAGATCGGCGGGATCTCCATTCTGATCGGAACGCTCATCGGACTGATCCTCGGGATCGCTGCCGCCCTGAACAGAGGGAGATTCTGGGACACGTTCTGCACAGTACTGTCCATTGTCGGCGTCTGTGTGCCTTCCTATGTGTTCATGATCTTCCTCCAGTATTTCTTTGCCTATAAGGTCACGATCTTCCCGTTCTATTTTGACGCCTCGAGATTCTTATCTTCCTCCGTCATTCCGGCTCTGTCCCTGTCGCTGTTTTCCATGTCGACAGTGGCGAGATTCACGCGGAATGAAATGGTGGAAGTCATGGATTCGGACTATGTGTTGCTTGCGGAAAGCAAAGGCATGTACGGGACAAAGCTTGTGACAAGGCATATTCTGAGAAACGCACTGATCCCCATCGTGACCGTGATCGCGCCCCTGGTCGTTGACCTGCTGACAGGCGCGCTGGTCGTCGAGAAGATCTACGGGATCAACGGACTCGGAAAACTGATGGTGGATGCGATCTCCGGTGAGGGGATCGACTATAACTACGTGCTGGCGCTGGGTATCATTTATTCGGCGCTCTACATCCTGATCATGCTGATCCTGGATATCGCCTACGGGCTGCTGGATCCGCGCATCAGGATCCAGGCCGGAAAGGAGTCTTAAGAGATGGACACATCTGCAATGATGGATCAGACAGGATCCGAAAGAACTGTGGTCACGGACGAAGACTTCGTTCTGGACGTCAGTGAAGACATTCAAACAGATAAAAACTTTGCATCCCAGGGATTCTGGAAGGGTGTGCTCACCCGTTTCCGCAACAACACACGGGCTATGATCGGACTGATCATCATCGTGCTGATCATGCTGTTCTCCATATTCGGACCGATGCTTTCGGGATACGGATACAGGGAGATCGTTTCCGTCAGGATCGACGGAACGGACGTTGTTGCAAAGAGTCTGTCCCCGCGGATTGCTGGTTTACATAAAACTACGGGCGACCCGGCAGAAGATGCGTTTGCGGACAAGACATTCCTGTTCGGAACGGACACGCTTGGCAGGGATCTGTGGACCAGAGTATGGTACGGTGCCAGGATCTCCGTCATGATCGCGTTCGTCACGATCTTTACCGACATGGTGATCGGTATGAGTTACGGTCTGATCTCGGGATATTTCGGACAGACCTGTGATGCGATCATGCAGCGGTTTGTGGAGATCAGTAACAGTATCCCGCGGCTCGTGATCGTGGGCGTGCTCGCAACGTTCATGCCCAAAGGCGTATGGCTCGTGATCGTGGCGCTGCTCTTAACGGAGTGGATCGGCATGAGTAAGATCGCAAGGGCAGAGATGCTCAAGATCAAAGGCCTTGAGTATATTATGGCCAGCCGGACGCTGGGCGCGAAAAACCTGCGCATCATTTTCTCGGACGTATTGCCCAATACGATCGGACCGGTCATCACACAGGTGATGTTCTCCATTCCGGTCGCGATCTTTACGGAAGCATTCTTAAGTTTTGTGGGCGTCGGTATCGTGCTGCCGCAATGTTCGATCGGTTCCCTGATCGAGGACGGCTTCAACAATATCACAACGCTTCCCTATCAGATCCTGCCGCCGATCATCGTGCTGGCCCTGCTGATGCTGGCCTTTAACTTTGTCGGCGACGGCCTGCGCGAAGCGCTGGCACCCAGGATCGAGGATATGTAAATAGAGGACATGTAAATACATACACTTCCTATTTGCGGTTATTTATGCTGCCCGCGGCAGAAGGACACAATAATACTGATCGGGAGTTGCTGAGATGTATGCTACGTGTATATTGATGAGGATGGTCCATTTCACACGTAGTTTTAGGGAGAAATGACGGTGCGACTACGTGTAAAAAGCTGGGAATGATGCATTTCACACGTAGTTTTAGGGAGAAATGACGGTGCGACTACGTGTAAAAAGCTGGGAATGATGCATTTCACACGTAGTATCAAGCCGAAAGCAGGGAAAAACTACGTGTAAAAACAACGATAACGAGCAATTCACACGTAGCCGGTCCGAAAAATGGGCAGAATACTACGTGTAAAAATGAAAAAAACCGGATTACACACGTAGGCGGTAAAGATAGCAGCACAGAATAGAACCAAACGGAATAGAACCAAACGGAATAGAACCAAACAGAATAGCACAAAACAGAACAGATACAGAATACACAAGGAATCAATATGGCAGACAAAATCCTAGAGATCCGCAACCTGGATATTTCATTTAAGACTACCGCCGGCAACGTGCACGCCATCCGCGGCGTGAACGTGGACTTAGAGCGCGGCGAGACCGTTGCGATCGTCGGTGAATCGGGATCTGGCAAATCCGTTGTCATGAAGACGGCAATGGGTATCTTAGCCGGTAACGCGACGATCCATGACGGCGAGATCATTTTCCGCTACAAGGAAGACGACGGCAGTCTGCAGGAAGTGGACATTCTGAAAAAAGAAAAGAGATGGATCCGCCAGAACATCAACGGACGCAAGATCGCCATGATCTTTCAGGATCCCATGACCAGCCTGGACCCGACGATGACCATCGGAAACCAGCTGATCGAGGGCATGATCATGCACCTGCATCTGAGTAAGGAAGATGCAAAGAAACGTGCGATCGAACTGCTGGAAGAAGTCGGGATCACCAATCCGGAGAAGCGCTACAAACAGTATCCGCACCAGCTCTCGGGCGGCATGCGCCAGCGTGTTGTCATTGCCATGGCGATCTCCTGTTATCCGGACCTTCTGATCTGCGATGAGCCCACAACGGCGCTCGACGTAACGATCCAGGCAAAGATCCTCGAACTGATCAAAACGATCCAGAAAGAACACGGTATTTCCGTTATCTATATCACGCACGATCTCGGTGTCGTCGCAAAAGTCGCTGACTATGTAAATGTGATGTACGCCGGCAGGATCGTGGAAGTCGGTAACGTGGAAGAGATCTTCTATGAGCCCAAACACCCGTATACCTGGGGCCTTCTTTCGGCCATGCCCGATCTGGAAACAGACGATTCGAGACTGTATACGATCCCGGGTTCGCCTCCGAACCTCTTACATGAAGTGACAGGTGATGCGTTTGCACCGCGTAACCGCTATGCCCTGAAGGCGGACTGGAAAGAGCAGCCGCCGATGTTCAAGGTGACGGAAACGCATTATGCGGCGACCTGGCTTTTGGATGAGCGTGCGCCGAAGATCGAAATGCCCGAAGAACTGAAGAGAAGGATCGAACGCATGAAGGCGGATGCCGGCCGGAAATAAGCCGGGATCCCGTCAGATAAAAGAGGAAACAAATGGCAGTAGATTATAACGCAGAACCCCTGCTGAGAGTGGAAAAATTAAAACAGTATTTCAAGAACGGATCGTTTACGGTCAAAGCCGTGGACGATGTGAGTTTTGAGATCTATCCCGGCGAGACATACGGGCTTGTCGGCGAATCCGGGTCCGGTAAGACAACGATCGGACGCGGGATCATCCGCCTGTACAATCCGACAGGAGGAAGGATCCTGTTCCGCGATATGGATATTTCCACGAAAAAGCTGGACCGGTACACCAACATGGAATTGCGCACCAAGATGCAGATGATCTTCCAGGATCCGATGGCATCCTTAAATCCGCGCAAAAAGATCGGTGACATCATCGGCGAGGGTCTGGATATCCATCACAGTTACGCCACGAAAGAGGAGAGACGGGAAAAGATCGACGCGATCCTTGCAAAAGTCGGTCTTGCCAAAGAGCATTACGACAGATATCCCTACCAGTTCTCCGGCGGACAGCGTCAGAGAGTCGGCATTGCCAGAGCGCTGATCATGAATCCGGACCTGATCATCGCGGACGAGTGTATTTCCGCACTGGATGTTTCGATCCAGGCGCAGGTTGTGAATCTGATGAAGGATATTCAGGAAGAGACGGGATGTGCTTATCTGTTCATCGCCCATGATCTTTCCATGGTCAAATATATTTCCGACCGGATCGGCGTACTGCATTTGGGACGCCTGCTGGAAACAGGTACGACGGAAGAGATCTTCTCGCGTCCCCTGCATCCGTATACGGTCAGCCTCCTGTCAGCCATTCCGAGCCCGAATCCGGCATCGGAGAGAGCCCGCACGTCCGTTTCCTATGACTACGCGACAAGCGGTCTTGACTACGACAAAGGAAAGCTGCATCACATCGAAGGCAGGCATTATGTCCTCGGTACGGATGAAGAGGTGGAAAGTTGGACCAAATGAACTGAATCTGTTTGGGATGGATCAGCAACTGCGCAGAAAGGCAAGCAGGAACACGAGCGGCGTATTCCAGTAGATCGTGATCTCGTTCGTGGAATAGCTGTCGCAGTGGTCGACAAAACAGCGCATCGGAGGTGTGCCGGCAGGCAGCATCTTAAGCGCGATCTCGTCACAGAAATCCTTGAAGGGGCCGCCGGATACAAATCCGGGGATCGGCTCTTTTATTTTGTCCGTTTCCAGGACACGCGCATGCAGGTTTTTGCATGCAAAATCCCCGTAACCGGTCACATAGGAAGTGTTCATCGGGTTGCGCCCGAAGAGATAGTGCAGGTGGGATAAGATCCCTGTTTTATAAAGGTCAGCGTTGTCAGGGGCAACCATCGATGCGAGTGAAAGCAGCATGGCTCGGTTTAGGACGACCATATTGGAACCCCATTCAAAATCATCCGTTTCCATCGCAAGATGCCAGCCCTTGTTTTGGATCATATCCGTCACTTTTTTTGCATCTGCAAGCACTTCACTCCGGAATGTTTCTTCAAGTACACGGGCACTGTGCAAAGGGTCCGTTAAGATGCTCATGGAGGCAAGCCCCGAGATATCTCTCCATCCGAATCCCGTTTTGCTTTTGCATTTTTTGTCAAGATCCGTCAGATCCTTCAGGTACTGCGCGGCATGTTCGCTGTCGGCGCGAAGCAGTTCCGCGGCTGCCCACAGCCGTTCGTCAAGATCGCATGCATCATCATATTCCCCGGTGTTGCAGCCTTCCGGATTGTGAAAACCGATGTAATCATGTGTCATCAGCCATGCATAGGCGCGTTTGGCAGCCTGCAGGGCTGTATCCGCAAATTCCGGAAGGAAAGGCTTATAGATCCTTGCAGCCAGTGCCATCACTGCTGCAAAATCAGCGGTCGCCATGCTGGAGGGCGGGAAGAGAACCAGTCTGTCCGTATCCTCTTCCGGCATGATGAATTCCGCATGAACGTAAGTGGTCACTTTATGCCAGGTGCTGCCGTCTTCCAGCTGCATTTTCAAAAGCCACTTCAGTTCCCATAAGCACTCGTTCAGGATATCCGGCATCCCGTTTCCGCTCTCCGGGATCTTAAGAGAGAAGGAAAAGGCGTCCGGAAAACGTTCGTAGGCATAGAGAAGATGACCGGCTGCAACGCTTCCTGCAGACACGTACCTGCCGTAGTCGCCGGCGTCATGCCAGCCACCGTTAAGCTCAAAAGTCTGCGGGTTGGGTGATTTTGCCTGATAGTCAGCCAAAAGGACAGCAGGAGAAAGATGACAGGCAGGATGAACATATACACCTGCGTGCTCCGGCTTCAACTCTGTCCCGCAGCGCTGGTAATACAGGCACTTTAAGACATCAAAAAGAAGATCATCGTAGAGGTGATCCGAAATGGCAAAAGACGCGGACCTTTCATGATTCCCGCAAAGGATATAATAGGTCCCCGGTTCTTTCAGTTCTGAAAAATCGATGGGGTATACATGTGAATCGGAATCGGCGTCATAAACGGATTCCGATACGGCACCGTCCAGCACGCTGTGCTGGTCATGTTCACGTATGATCTGATAATTGCAGGGATGCTCTGTCATCGCGATCTTGACCGCATCCGTCAGGTACCCGACCTGATCAACAAAAACCGGCATGTTTTACCCTTCTCCGTTCGTTTTTTCCCCAGTACATATCATAAACGATATGACTTTTCCCGTCAAATTTTCCATTGTAAATTACTGTTAAATCATGTAAAATTGACATAGGATGCGCCGGGAGACCGGAGCAAAAATCCGGAAAGGGACATGTGTATTATGGGGAAAAAAACAAAGGTATCTTTCTTAAATTCCATTAAGGCGAAGATCATCGCCCTGGTCGTTGTGGCCATGGTGATCAGCGTGCTCGTATCGTTACTGATCGTGGTCAAAAACGAGAAAAAAATAATGCAGGATCAGATCTCTGCCTATATGCTCTACATGGCGAAGAGCGAAGCGGCCAAGCTGGATCTGGAGACCGGCGGGATCGCCGCAACGACAGACCAGTACAAGGCATATCTGACGGATGTCAAGGTCGGCGGCGTTGAGTCTTCCTACATCTATGTTGTAAATCCCGAAGGGATCATGAAATATCATCCGACGGAATCCAAGATCGGACAGCCTGTTGAAAACGTTGTTGTTTCAGGCCTTGTGCAGCGCATGCAGGCCGGGGATGTACCGGATCCCGACTGCGTGACCTACGAGTTCAAGGGCGCGCTGAAATTCGCCAGCTACTGCCTGACATATAACCGTTGCATTCTTGTTGTGACAGCGGATTATGATGATATCATGGCACCGGTGAACAGGGCGCGGAATATGGCGATCATCATCGGCATCCTGCTTGTGATCGTATGCTCTGTTGCTGCTTATTTCGTGGCCCAGATGATCGTGAAGCCGCTCATGAGGCTGACAGGCGTCATCGAGCAGACCGCAGCGCTTGATTTCAGAAGCACGGGCACCAGTGATCTGGCGGCCAGAAAAGACGAAGTCGGCGTAATGTTCAAGGCAGCAAGATCCATGCGTGATAACTTAAGAGGCATGGTTGCCGATATCGAAAGTGCTTCCACCAGGATCGAGGGAAACATCAACGAACTGCAGAATGTAACGAATGCCGTAAACAGCATGTGTACGGATAATTCCGCAACCACAGAGGAACTGGCGGCAGGCATGGAGCAGACCGCGGCGACCACGGAAAGCATCTATGCGAACATCGGTTACATGCAGACAGGTGCGAAAGATATCACGGCTCTTTCCGAGAACGGCGAAACGCTTTCGGTTGAGATCATGGACAGGGCAAAATCACTCCGTGCCAAGACGGAAGAGGCTACAAAACGTACCAGAGAAACCTTCGATTCCGTCAAGGTGCGTTCGGATAATGCGATCGAGGAATCCAAAGCCGTTTCCAAGATCAACGAATTGACGGAATCCATCATGGCGATCTCTTCACAGACCAGTCTGCTCGCGCTGAACGCATCCATTGAGGCGGCAAGAGCCGGGGAAGCCGGCAGAGGTTTTGCAGTCGTTGCGACGGAGATAGGATCTCTTGCACAGCAGACTTCCAAAGCGGTTACGGACATCAACGGTATTGTCGGTGAGGTGAATTCCGCGGTAGCCAATATGGCAGGCTGCCTGGAAGAGACCGGCGATTTCCTTGAGAAGACCGTTCTCACGGATTATCAGGAGTTTTCCGATGTTTCCGAACAGTATAACAAAGATGCGCTGATGTTCAAAGAGAGCATGAACGATGTGCATGTTTCCATCCAGAATCTGACAGACTCCATTGATAAGATCTCCGATGCGATCTCCGGCATCAACTCGACAGTCGGTGAGTCGACAGTCGGTGTGACAGACATTGCTGAAAAGACAACGGATATGGTTACCAACACCAGTCATTCTGCAGATCTGGTGGATGAGAGCCTGCAGTGTGTTGACCAGCTCAAAGACGTAGTAAACAGATTCACGATGGAGTAAAGAGTTACAGATGGGTATTATGAAACTGGTTCTATCCGCTTTTGTGACGGCAGGTCTCACGATCGTGATGCACCTTATCGATCGCAAAGGCGGATTGGAAAAGATCGGCAATAAATGGATCAGGGAATTACTGATCGGTATCCTGTTCGGTTTGGCGGCGATCTATGCCACCGAATTCGGAAGTGTACAAATCGGCGGCGCGGCTCTGAATGCAAGAGACGCGGCGCCTCTTTGCGCGGGTCTGTTCTTCGGCGGCTTTGCCGGCATCGTCGCGGGTGTGATCGGCGGCGTGGAGCGTTTCTTATGTGTTTACTGGGGCGGTGCGGCATTTACGCAGATCGCCTGCTCGGTCGCCTGCGTCCTGGCCGGTCTCTTTTCGGCCATCCTGCGCAAAGTGGTCTTTGACAATAAGCGGCCGAACCCGTACTACTGTGTGATCATCGCCCTGATGTCCGAGACCGTGCATATGTTCCTGATCTTTGCCACCAATGAGAAAGAGCTGGATCAGGCGTTTGAATTCGTCAGACGCTGTGCACCGCCCATGATCCTGGTAAACATTCTGGCGCTGTTCCTTGCGTTCTTCACCATTGAGATCATAGACCGCGGATTTGCCCTGTTTAAAAGGCATAACCGGCCGATCCTCTCGCATTTCCAGCTGGGACTGCTGGGGCTTGTCCTTGTGTCCATGTTCCTGACGATCTACATCACCTTCATTGTGCAGACGCGCATTGCGGAAAAATCAACCGCGCGCATTTTCGAAGCAAACCTGAAGGCGGCCGTGAACGTGATCGATAAGATGTACGAAACGGACAATTCCACGGATCCGAAATACACGGCCTCCACCGTGGCACAGGGCTATGCGGTGGGAGAGAAGGGCGAGTTGTGGGCCATGGGTATGGACCGTATCGTTGTCGGCAGTGATTTTGACGGAGTGGATCTGACTTATCTCATCGGCAGCGAGCCGGAGTTTGAACTCATAGAGACTTCCTTTGAGGGAGACCGCTATTACCTCGAATACATTCACGGGAACGGATACATGCTGATGGCGAGCATGCCTGCGCAGGATGCACTGTATCTGACGAACGTATCCATTTACATCACCATTCTTTTGGAGATCCTTGTCTTTGCGACATTGTTCCTGTTCATCACGATCGAGATGAAGGAACTCGTCACCAAGAGGATGGATGAAGTCAACGATAACCTGGAAGCGATCACGGCAGGGGAACTGGACCGCGTGGTCAATGTCAGGGCTTCTTCCGAATTTGACATCCTGTCCGATTCCATCAACGCGATGGTCAACCGCCTGAAGGAACTGATCGAAGAGGCGAAGAACCGCGTTGCCAAGGAACTGGAGATTGCAAGGGGCATTCAGTTATCTTCGCTGACGAATGATTTTGACGTAAGTCCCGCCGTGGACGTGTTCGCAAAGACGCGTCCCGCCAAGGAAGTGGGCGGTGATTTTTACGATGCCTATAAACTGGACGACACGCACCTGGTCGCGCTGATCGCCGATGTATCCGGCAAAGGGATCCCGGCAGCCATGTTCATGATGCGCGCCCGTACCAGTATCAAGGCGCTCGTACAGACGGGTATCCCGATCGAGGAAGCGTTCACGCAGGCGAATGAGAGACTGTGCCGCAACAACACGAACGAGATGTTCGTTACGGCCTGGATGTGCGTGCTGGACCTGAAAACAGGCGGCGTGAGCTTCGTCAATGCGGGACACAATCCGCCCATCATCAAGCGTAACGGTACATTTTCCTATCTGCAGACCAAGCGGAATCTCGTGCTTGCCGCGATGGACGGTTATGCATATAAGAGCGAATCGTTTTCGCTGCAGCCGGGGGATGAGATCTTCCTGTACACGGACGGCGTGACGGAAGCGATCAATATCAACGAAGAGCTGTACGGTGAAGACCGCCTGCTCGTCCATCTGCAGGAAACGGATCATGATATTTCCGCCGAGGAGCTCTGCGAGAGCGTCTACAGGAGCGTGGATGAGTATGCGGGAGAAGGCGTGGAGCAGTTCGACGATATCACGATGCTTTCCTTAAAGTATCTAAAATCCCTGTAGATCCCCGTCATTTTCAATTCTGTATTCGGAGGAATGTATGCTGACAATTCATTCGAAGCTCAAAGATGTGTATGCGTCACCGATCGGCAAAGACATTCTGGATAAACTTCTGCTGCAGCTGAACCTGCCGGAGCGTGTGATCAACAATCCGGCCGTGTCCAACATGAAGTTATCCGCTATCCGGAAACTCTCACGCGGCAAACTGAACGAAGGGTTTTTGGACACCTTCCTGAAACTGGTCAACGCGGAGCAGGATACGCCTGCTTCCGGCGACTGTATGCTGAAGAGAGCGTGGTGGAAGGAAGCGGTCTTTTACCAGATCTATCCCCGTTCGTTCTGTGATGCGAACGGAGACGGGATGGGTGATCTCGAAGGAATATTATGTAAACTTGATTATCTGCAGTCCGTCGGCGTGGATGCGATCTGGCTTTCGCCCATCTATGATTCTCCGCAGGATGACAACGGATACGATATCCGGGATTATCGCAAGATCTGGGAATCCTTCGGCACCATGGAACAGTTCGACGTTCTGCTTGAAAATGTCCATAAGAAGGGGATGCGCCTGATCATGGATCTTGTGATCAACCATACCTCGGATGAACATGAATGGTTCCGGAAAGCGCTGACCGACCCCGAGTCGAAATATCACGATTACTATATTTTCAGAAAAGGGAAGAAGGAGAGCCCGCCGAATAACTGGAAATCCTTCTTCAGCGGCAGTGCCTGGAATTACTATCCGGAGCTGCAGGAATGGGGCCTGCATCTGTTCTCGACCAAGCAGATGGATCTGAACTGGGAAAATCCCGACATGCGCGCGGAACTGATCGATATGATCCGCTTCTGGCTTGAAAAGGGCGTGGACGGGTTCCGCATGGATGTGATCAACCTGATCTCCAAGGCGGACGGCCTGCCGGACGGGGATGAGACCATTGGCAGGATGATGGGGTTCTGTGGCATCGAGCATTACTTCTACGGCCCGAAACTGCACACTTATCTGAAACAGATCCGCAGGGAAGCGTTTGAACCCTATCAGGCGTTCTCTGTCGGCGAGATGCCCGGGATCGGTATGGAGACGGGCAAACTGCTGACGGGCGATGACAGGGACGAACTGGACATGTTCTTCTGCTTTGACCATCTCGAGACGCCCGGGCATTCCAAATTCGAAGACTATGTGTATGACCTGAACTACTTAAAGAAGTTCTATATCCGCTGGCAGGAGCGTTTCGGAAACCACTGCTGGCAGGCACTTTTCCTGGAAAATCATGATAATCCGCGCATGGTATCCAAGGTGGAACCCAAAGCTGCCTTTCACGAGAAACTGGCCATGAACCTTCTGACCATGCAGCTGACGTTAAAGGGAACGCCCTTTATCTATCAGGGGCAGGAGATGGGCATGGCAAATCACGATTTTCACTCGATCGATGAGATGGAAGATATCGAGAGTGTGAATCTGTACGCGGAACTCTGTAAGAAGATGCCAAAGGAGGAAGCATTCCGCATTGTCCTTGCCGGATCGCGCGACCATGCGAGACGCATGATCGACTGGGACTGTGATGACCCGGATGAGAAGTGCAAACGGCTGCATGTGCAGAATTATCTGAAGAAGCTGACAACGATCCGGAAAGATCACAAGACGCTGATCTACGGCGAATTCCTGGTCACAAACCGTGATAAGAAAGATCTGTTCACGTATTTCCGGTCGGATATGGATGAGACCTGGTACGTGGAATATAACTTAAGTGATCATGATATAAAGCGGTCCGCTGCGGACCTGTCCGCATCCATGGTCAGGGACTGCAGGGTGCTCGGCAATTACGAGAACACACGAAGCGGCGTGTTGAGACCGTATGAATGCAATATCTATTGGTTGACATAACGCATGACAAACCTGAAGATTGACATGTATAGCAGGGAAACTGCGACTATATAGTTTACATAAAATGGAGAACAAACATGAGTAACGATCAGACAAGTACAAAAAAACTGGATAACAGGACCAAGTGGTCCTACTGTATCGGAGCGACCGGAAGGGATGCGGCTTATGCGCTGATCTCGATGTATCTGATCACTTACATCCAGTATACGATGAAGCTTACCGCGGCACAGTTTGCGACGATCTCCGCGATCATGGCAGGCTGTCTCGTGTGGGATGCGATCAACGATCCGCTGATGGGGATCATCATTGAAAACGCGCATCTGAAACACGGAAAATACAGGCCGTGGATCCTGCTCGGTGCGATCTTAAATGCATCACTGATCGTGATCCTCTTTACGGTCAGGCCGCAGGGCTGGTCCTTTGTACTGTTCTTTGGCATCAGTTATCTGCTGTGGGGAATGACTTTTACCATGAACGATATTTCCTACTGGGGCATGCTGCCGAGTCTCTCGAGCGATGCATCGACCAGGAATACGCTGGTCACGCTGATGAGCATCTTTGTCTGCATCGGCCAGTTTTCGGTCGCAGGTATCGTACCGACCGTGATCGCCGGTAACGCCGTCAACGCATACCGCGCGGTGGCAGCCGTTGTGGCGCTTGCCTTTCTCGGTTTCCAGGTGCTGGTATATTTCGGTGTTACGGAACGGGAGAGGAAGAGCTCGGACGTGAAACTGTCCTTAAAAGACATGCTGAAGATCTTCCTTCGCAACGATCAGCTGATCCCCGCGGGTATCGCGTTTTTCCTGTTCAATATCGGCTCCAACCTGCTGATCATCTTCGGCTATAATTTCTTCAATTTCGAATTCGGTTATTCGGAAGCGGGAAATCTGATCTTTATCTTTACGGTCATGTTCGGACTGGGCACGCTGTTCTCACAGGCGATCTTTGCGGCGGTCTCCAAGAAACTGTCACGCAAACAGATCCTGACCTACAGCATCATCCTGATCTGCATCGGTTATGTGCTGCTCTTAAGTTACGGCTACGTTCTTCCGAAGAATGTGATCCTGCTGAACGTCATCGGTTTTCTGATCTTTTTCTGTCAGGGTATCTTTAACATGACGATGATCGTGATGATCAACAACACGATCGAATATGATGAGTATAAATTCCATGAAAGACATGACAGCGTCATTTCCACGGTGCGCTCGTTTGCCGTGAAGTTCGCATCCGCACTGAATCAGGGTATCAGCGCCCTGGTGCTGATCGTCAGCGGTATCTACGGGATCAGCCAGCAGATCAGCGCGCTTGAGATCGAGGTCGGCAAGGCGACGATGAGCAGTGAGGAAGCGCTGAGTCAGGCCAACGGATATATCGCATCCGTAACCGACACGCAGACCTTCATCCTGCGCCTTGGCATGGTCCTGATCCCGATGGCGGCGATGCTTTCGTGTTACTTCATCGTCCGTGGAAAATATAAGATCGATGAGAAGATGTATGCGGACATGGTCGCAGAGATCGAATCCCGCAACGCCTGATGATTCAGTCGGCCTGCTGCAGATGGCCGATCTTCGGCACGGCGACCATGGAGAAATTTGTATAGTAGACCACGAAGCCGGGTGCAGCGCCGCCCGGTTTCTTTACTTCTTTTTTGCGGACATAATCCACTTCCACCTTGCCGGATTCGCGGCCCGTTGAATAGTAGGCGGCAAGCGCTGCCGCTTCTTCAAACGTGCGGTCCGGCAGTTCTTTGTTTTCGCTCTTCACGATCACATGCGAGCCCGGGATCCCCTTGGCGTGGAACCACCAGTCGTTTCCGGTCGCAAGACGGAATGTGAGTTCATCGTTCTGGTAATTATTCTTGCCGACATACATGTCAAACCCGTCGGAACTGATGTAATGGAAAGGCTTACTCGTGATCTTTGCACGTTTGGCCGTACTCTTTCTGCGGATATAACCGGTATCGGCCAGCTCGTCCGTGATCTGGAGAAGATCTTCTTCCTTCTGCGCGATGTCTAGCGAGGCCATCACGGAAGAGAGATGGTCGATCTCGCCCTTCGTCTGGGCACTCTGCGTGAGCAGGGCTTCTTCCGTACGTTTGAGTTTCTGATAGCGGTCAAAGAATTTCTGCGCGTTCTCAAGCGCCGACAGCGTATCGTCAAGCGGGATCGTCACCTGTTCGCCGTTGTAGTAGTTCTCGCAGGTAAATGTCTTGGCACCGGGTTCGCAGCTGTATCCGTAGGTGTTCAGCAGCTCGCCGTACAGTTTGTATTTGTCTTTCTTGGCGGTATCCTTCAGCTGTTTTAACTGCAGGTCGTACTTGCGCACGTTACGCTCGAGCGCCGTCTGAACGATCCTTCTTAAGTCGGCGGATTTCTGCCGGATCCTGGTGAAAGCGTTTTTCTTCTGATAGAATTCCTGCAGGACGGAGGAGACCGAAGGGCTGTGCACGCAGGTCTCTCCCGCATACATCGTGAGCGGCAGGGCCGCAAAGGCGACAGGCTCCTCGTCCCTGTAGATGATATTTGCGTCAAAATCACCCGCCGTGACATCCTCCATCATTTCGCGCAGCCGACCGTACAGGTGCAGTACATGGTCTTCTTCCAGGGTGTTTGCACTTCTGTCTGAATCCAGGGAACTGCGGTACAAAAGCTCCTCGCTCATAAGAGGCGAAAAGCCGGTAAGGAGTGTATAGACCGCTTTGCCTGCGGGCAGGGGCTGTGAGAGAAAAGCCGGAATGAATTCTTCTTTTGTCACGGTGAACGGATCGAATTTGTCCGTGGTCTGCGGGATAAAATACGGGCGTCCCGGCAGCACTTCCCGTACGGAACTGACGGCCGCGGAGATGTGTTTGATGCTGTCGATGATCGTGCCGTCTTCATCCGTGAAGATGATATTACTGTGCTTTCCCATGATCTCGACGATCAGCGTTTTCTTTTTCAGATCGCCCATTTCGTCCAGATGCTCGATATCAAACATCAGGATCCGCTCTAAAGACGGCTGTCTGATCGCCACGATCCGGCCGTTCTGCAGATGTTTTCTCAGCAGCATGCAGAAATTCGGCGCACTCATGGGAGAGGGTTTGTTCTGTTCCGTCAGATAGAGAAAAGGAAGCGTCGCATCGGCACAAAGAAGCAGGCGGTTCTGTCCCTGCTCCGTTTTCAGCGTCAGCAGGATCTCGTCCGCCTCGGGCTGTGAGATCTTGTAGATCCTCGCCTGCAGTATGGTATTGTTAAGCTCCGCCCTAAGCGCGCTGATCGTAAATCCGTCGAGTGCCATCGGCCGCTCCCCATCAGATGATTTTCATTTTTTCCGCATCAATGCTATAAGTGTAACGAAATCGGGACCGATTTGCAACAGGGCTTTGCTTGACGCTTAAATACCGATAGACTATAATAAAATAGCGTGTGGCTTGTGGGGAAGGAGACCTGCATGGTTAAAAGTATGACGGGGTTCGGACATTTCGAATTATCCGATGAGAGCAAGAAGATCACGGTCGAAATGAAGTCCGTAAATCACAGATATCTGGACATGAATCTGAAGATGCCAAAGAAACTGAATTTCTTCGAGGCATCGATCCGGAACGTGCTGAAAGAGTACATTCAGCGTGGTAAAGTGGATGTGTTCATCACCTATGAAGACTTCACGGAAGATCATTATGCTCTGCATTACAACAAAGAAATGGCAGCTTCCTATATGAAATACCTGCAGGAAATGTCAGATGATTTCGGACTGGAAAACGATGTGCGCATCTCCGTGCTCTCCAGATATCCGGAAGTTCTCTCCCTGGAAGAGATGGAGATCGACGAGCAGGAACTCTGGACGGATCTGGAAAAGGCACTTCGCGGTGCGGCAGAGCAGTTCGTACAGGCGAGGATCACGGAAGGTGAGAAACTGGCCGCGGATCTGAACGAGAAGCTGGACGGGATGCTTGCGCATGTGGATCATATTTCCGCGCGTGCACCGGAGATCATTGCGGAATACCGCGCAAAGATCCGCGACAGGGTATCGGAAATGCTTTCCGACGCCAAGATCGACGAGGCCAGGATCCTGACGGAAGTCACACTCTTTGCAGACAAGATCTGCGTGGATGAAGAGATCGTAAGACTCAGGGCCCATGTGGAGCATACGAAAGAGACACTGGCAGAGGGCGGCAGCGTCGGACGCAAGCTGGATTTCATCGCACAGGAGATGAACCGCGAAGCCAATACGATCCTTTCCAAGTCGAATGACCTTATGACCAGCGATCATGCGATCGATCTGAAGACCGATATTGAAAAAGTCAGGGAACAGATCCAGAACATAGAGTAGCAGCGGATTGATTTTTACACAGTGAGGAAGGACATGAAAAAGCGCGGACTGTTAGTGGTGATCTCGGGATTTGCGGGTTCCGGCAAGGGAACGATCTGCAAGGAACTGATGCGGCAGCATGATAATTATGCGTTTTCGGTCTCCGCAACGACCAGGGATCCGAGACCCGGGGAAGTGGACGGCGTTGACTATTTCTTCATCACGAAGGAGAGATTCCTTGAGATGATCGATGCCGGCGAACTGCTGGAATATGCACAGTATGTTTCCAACTACTACGGCACGCCGCGTACCTATGTCGAACAGAAACTGCAGGAAGGCAAGGATGTGATCTTAGAGATCGAATGTCAGGGTGCCCTGCAGGTCAAGGAAATGTTTCCGGAAGCGGTCCTGTTTTTCGTGATGCCGCCGACGGTGCAGGAGATCTACAACCGGCTCAAGGGCAGAGGCACCGAGAGTGAGGAAGTGATCTTAAAGCGCATGAAGCGCGGCCAGGAAGAGGCGGAAGTGATCGGCAGATATGATTATCTTTTGGTGAACGACGACCTGGATGAAACGGTAAGGTTTCTGCATGAGACCGTGAACTCCGCGCGCTATGCAACGGAACGCAACCGTGAGTTTGTGGAATCCATCAAGACCGGATTCGTGGAGTTTTTGAAAGAGCATGTTTAAGGCAGACCGTATAAACGGCCGGCCGGTTAAATAAAAGAAACAGGAGAATGATCATGTTACATCCCAGTTACACAGATTTAATGAAAGTCGTAAACAGCGAAGTCGAAGAGGGCGAGGCACCCGTTGTCAACAGCCGTTATTCGATCGTAATGGCAACCAGCAAGCGTGCCAGACAGCTCATCGACGGTGCGGCAACGCCCGTGGAGAACGCTGTTGACAAAAAGCCGCTTTCCGTGGCTGTCGAAGAAGTCAACAAGGGCATTGTCAAGATCGTTGGCGATGACGAATAAGAATGAACGTTTTTTTTGCATCTCTAGGCTGTGACAAAAATCTGGTAGATACAGAGGTCATGCTTGGGATCCTGCGTGAGCGTGGCTATTCCTTTACGGATGATGAATCGGAAGCAGACGTGATCGTAGTAAACACGTGCTGCTTTATTCATGATGCATGTGAGGAAAGCATCCAGACCATTCTGGATCTTGCGGCCTATAAGACCGAAGGCAGATGCAGGGCGCTGATCGTGACAGGCTGTCTTGCAACACGGTATGCAAAAGAGATGCATTCCGAGATCCCGGAGGCGGACGCCATTGTTTCCGCGACCGCATACGATAAGATCGCAGACGCGGTCGAAAGCGTCCTGTCCGGCAAGGCGGAAGATTATCTGTCCGATATCAACGACCTGCCGCTTCCGGACGCGGAGCGCGTGATCACAACGGGCGGACACTTTGCCTATCTGAAGATCGCGGAAGGGTGCGACAAATGCTGTACCTATTGTGCGATCCCCGCCATGCGTGGCAAATACCGCTCCTATCCCATGGACAGGCTTGTCCGCGAAGCGGAATACCTTGTGTCGCAGGGAGCTTCCGAACTCATTCTGGTCGCGCAGGAGACCACGTTATACGGACGGGATCTGTACGGTTACAAAGCACTTCCGAAGCTGCTTGAGAAGCTTTGCGAAATAGAGGGTCTGAAATGGATCCGTCTGCTCTACTGCTATCCGGAGGAGATCGATGCGGAACTGATCGATACGATCCGGTCCCATGAGAAGATCTGTCATTATCTGGATATCCCGATCCAGCACGCATCGGATGCGGTGCTGCGGCGTATGGGCAGAAGGACGGATCAGGCTTCGCTAAAATCACTGATCCGGACGCTCAGAACGGAGATTCCGGATATCTGTATCCGCACCACGCTGATCTCCGGTTTTCCGGGTGAAACGGAAGCGGATCATCAGGAACTTCTGGATTTCGTTTCCGATCTGCGTTTTGACCGTCTCGGCGTATTTCCGTACTCGAGAGAGGAAGGCACCCCGGCGTATGATTTTGCAGACCAGATCGATGCGGAAACAGCAGAAAGACGGCGCGATGAGATCATGGAACTGCAGCAGGAGATCAGTGCATCCCTTGGCAGGGAAATGGTCGGAAAAACGCTCGATGCGTTTGTTGAGGGCTATCTGACCGATGAGAACGTATACGTCTGCAGGACCTACCGGGATGCGCCGGATGTGGACGGATATGTGTTCGTTGATACGGACAGACAAATGATGAGCGGTGATTTTGTAAAGATCCGGATCACCGGCTCTAACGAATATGATCTGACGGGAGAATGTACAGATGAATCTGGCGAATAAACTGACGGTATTCCGTGCGGCTGTAGTGCCGTTCTTTGTGTTTTTCCTGCTGACCGGTCTGTGCGGCGCAGCGGGAGACTGGATCGCGCTTGCTATCTTTATCGTGGCGGCGTTTACCGATCTCTTTGACGGGAAACTCGCAAGGAAATACAATCTTGTAACGAATTTCGGAAAGTTCATGGATCCTTTGGCAGACAAACTGCTTGTCTGTTCGGCGCTGATCTGCCTGGTTTATCTGGACAGGCTGGAGCCATGGATCGCCATCATCATTATCGCGAGAGAGTTCATCATCAGCGGATTCCGTCTGATCGCAAGCGATCAGGGGATCGTGATCGCAGCCAGCATGTGGGGCAAGGTCAAGACCGTGATCCAGATGATCATGATCGGATTCCTGATCGGCAACGTGCAATGGGCGATACCGGTTGGCGGCATGGAGATCAAACCTTTTGTCATTGTGTCGGAGATCCTGAAATGGACGGCCCTGGCCCTTACGATCATTTCGCTGATCGATTACATGATCAAGAACCGGCAGGTTTTACAGAACGCCGGGGAACATTAAAGAGACTGAATCAGTTTACATAACATATTATCCGGAGGATGGATCATGACGGTCGAGATCATATGCGTTGGCACCGAACTGCTGCTTGGAAACATTGTAAACACGAATGCGGCATTTCTTGCGGAAAGATGTGCCTATCTCGGCCTGACCTGCTACTACCAGAGTGTGGTGGGTGACAATGGTGCAAGACTCTCCGATACGATCAAAACAGCGCTTTCGCGCGCGGATCTGATCCTTTTATCCGGCGGCCTCGGACCGACGGAAGATGATCTGACCAAGGAAACGGTCGCATCCGTTATGGGCCTTTCCCTTGTGGAAGATCCCGCATCCAAAGAACACATCCTGCAGTTTTTCAAGACAAGAAACAGAGAGATCGCAGATAATAACTGGAAACAGGCCATGATCCCTGCAGGGAGCAGGGCGCTTTTAAACGCGAACGGAACGGCACCCGGGATCATCATCGAAAAGGACGGTAAAACGCTGATCCTCTTACCGGGGCCTCCCGGTGAGCTGCGTCCGATGTTTTTGGAGCAGGTGGAACCCTATCTGCTTGAGAAACGGCAGGCTGCCATCTATTCCCAGATGGTAAAGATGTGCGGGATCGGTGAGAGCGATGCGGAAACACAGATCTTAGATCTTACCTCTTCAGAAAATCCGACGGTCGCGACCTACGCAAAGACCGGCGAAGTGCATATCCGCGTAACGGCGTTTGCGGAAAATGAGGATGCGGCGGCAAAACTCGTCAAGCCGATGGTCAACAAGCTGAAAAGCCGTTTCGGGAGTAAGATCTATACGACCGATCCGGATGTCACGCTCGAGCAGTCCATTGTGGAGCTGCTTGCCGGAAACCATATGAGCGTTACCTGTGCGGAATCCTGTACCGGCGGCATGATCGCTGCAAGGCTTGTCAATGTGCCCGGCGCCTCCGCTGTCTTAAACGAAGCATTCGTAACCTATTCCAATAAAGCAAAACGTACCTATCTGGATGTCAAAAAAAGCACGCTCAAGAAATACGGTGCCGTCAGCGAACAGACCGCCATGGAAATGGCCAGGGGCGGCTGTATCAGCACCAAGGCCGACGCCTGTATCGCTGTGACAGGGATCGCGGGACCTGACGGCGGCACGGATGAAAAACCGGTGGGACTGGTTTACATCGGATGCAGCGTTGCCGGCAAAACAAGCGTCCGGGAATGCCGCTTCACGGGCAACCGGCAGAAGATCCGTGAATCCGCGTGTGCAGAGGCTTTGAATATGCTCCGGACCGGTATTCTTGAGTATCTGAGCCAGACTAAGTTTACATAATATTCCAAATCATTGCTTATTAATCCCATAAACGGGACATAAAATAAAAAAGTGTAAAAATGCAGTTGACTTAGAATGAAAAATTAAACCTGTACTTTGACAACTGAAAATCGCCTATAAAAGTCTAGTTTACTGTTGCAATGAACTCTGTTAAATTTCTTATATCGATTACTGTCTGCGGATAGGAGCAGATATGAATTATTATAAGAG
>JAFZQU010000042.1 GCA_017620255.1 Lachnospiraceae bacterium | reverse complement strand
CTCTGCTCTACCAACTGAGCTATCTGGGCATGCATTGCATTCCGAAAATGCACTGCAAGGGATATTATACACAAGCAATCCCCATTTTGCAAGTTTTTTTTACTGAATGACCTTAAGGATCATACCCGATGTTTTCGGCATTTGTATCTTCAAATATCCGTTTATGATCGGATAGATCTCATGCTCCGTGGAAAACCCGTTTTCATTTGTAAAGATCAGCCTTTTTGCGCTTGCTTCCCAGGAAACGCCCAGATCTGTGACTTTTACATTCAATTCCTTTTCACAGTCATTGTTGTTGATCAGAACAATGCTCTGTTCATCGATACTAAACCGGCCATATGCCAGAATATTGTATTCCCGCGAGATCTCTTTGGTGGACCCGGTGCGCAGCTCCGGGCTGTTCTTTCGGATTTCGATCAGGGCTTTGTGATAGCGGATCAGTTCCTGATCCTCTCTGCCCCAGGGATACGGTCTTCGGTTATCCGGATCCGTGAAGCCGGTCAAACCCGCCTCATCCCCATAATATACCGTTGGTGCACCAACCCAGGTCATCTGGACCATGACAGCTTCACGCATCACTGCCATGTTGATATCCTCCGAGGCCGCCTCTACGCCCAACTGTGCTACCCGGCCGACCTTATGGTTTGTCCTGGTCAGGAACCGGGAATGGTCGTGATTGGATAATTCATTCATGGCCACGAAGATGGAAGGACCAAGGAACCTCGCGTAATTCCGGTAAATGCTGTCCCAGAAGAACCCGGTATCGCCAAGCAATTCGTCCCTGCGGTCGTCGCTGTGCTTCTCCATTCCGGTCAAAAACCACGTAAGGGGCTCCATAAACGCATCATAGTTCATCACGGAATCCCATTCGTCACCCTGCATCCACGCACTCGGATCACCGTAGTGCTCGGCAAGGATGATCGCATTGGGGTTCGCCGCTTTCACACGACGTCTGAATTCTTTCCAGAACCTGTGATTGAATTCGGGGCTGTGCCCGAGATCGGCCGCCACATCCAGCCGCCATCCGTCGGCATTATACGGTGCACTGACCCATTTTTCACCGACCCGCATGATATAGCGGCACAGGGCATCCGAACCTTCATAATTCAGTTTCGGTAAAGTATCATGCCCCCACCAGCCGTCGTAGGAGCCGTTGTCCGGCCAATTATCAAGGGTAAAATCAAAGTACCTCCGGTACGGGCTGTTCTTTGTGATATAGGCACCCGTTTCAAATCCGATCCGGTTCTCGTAGATCTTCTCACGATCCAGCCATTTATTAAAGGAACCGCAGTGGTTGAAAACACCGTCCAAAATGACTTTCATCCCACGTTTGTGCGCTTCCTCGACCAGTTTTTGGAACAGTTTGTTGCCTGCTTCGAGGTTTTTGAGATTTGTGACCCGGTTGATGTATTTTTCCGCTTTGGTGTTATCCTCTGCTGCAGCCCCTGTTTCCGGCAGCAGACCACCCTTTTCGTCAACGATCTTTCCGAAATGCGGATCGATATAGTCATAATCCTGAATATCGTATTTATGATTGGACGGAGACACAAAAAGAGGATTAAAATACAGGACTTCAACACCAAGGTCCTCTAAATAATCCAGTTTATCGATAACGCCCTGCAGATCCCCGCCGTAAAAATCACGCACGGAAGCATCCTTTGAAACGCTGTTCCAATCGCTGACCTTCTTTGATTTTCCGCCTAAATAGTGATATTCGCCGGTTTCCACGTCATTGGACGGATCCCCGTTCCTGAAGCGGTCCGTGAAGATCTGATACATGACGGCGCCTTTTGCCCAATCCGGGGTCGCAAAACCGGGACTGAGCCTGAAATTCCACTCATCGGAAACCTCTTTGACTGCGCCAATGATCTGATAGTAGTACTTCTGCCTTCCGCTTTCGATCTCGAAATGGAAATAAAGCATCTCGTTATTCAGCTGATAGATGCAGTCATAATAGTCATACTCATACTTGGTGAACGTTTTCTTCATCAGAATACGTTCGCCGTTACATTTCAGAAAGACATTGTCGACATTGTTTTTTGCCGTGCGGAACCGGAAATTCATCATGCCATAGCGGCTTGGTTCGAGCGGCATCACATAATCTTCGCTGTAATCGAAAAAAAGCGCCTGTTTATTCAACATAGGGCGCATTTTCGATAAGTAATCCGGTCCTTGACTTTGGAAATCCATAAAGAACTGCTCCCCTGATAATAAGATTTAACCCCTGCCACGTAGTATACCACATTTTGTGCTTTATTAAAAGACGATATCCACATTTGGGGATTATGGGGGGATCAGATCCGCAGAAATGAAAAAAGCAGCTTACTGGGCTGCTTTTCTCTGGAGAAGGTATTTCTTTCTTATGGGGTATAGTAAAAACTATACAATGTATTGGGGGGTTACAAGTGTATTGTAGCAAAGCCCCCAGTTTCCGTCTACACGAAGGTTGCACAAACTTTACAAATTCTGTAGTGGTTTTTTGGTGATTTTTACTATGGATTAGGCATTTTGCCCAAACAAGGCTTCAAATTCGTCCCTTGTTATCTTTTCTTTTTCAATTAAGAGCTCTGCGCAGCGTTCCAGCACATCTCTGTGTTCCTCGATGATCTTCTTGGCTTTTGCATAGCAGTCGCTTATGATCCCGCGTACTTCTTCATCGATGGAGCTTGCCGTTCCTTCACTCACGCTCTTTGCGTGTGCCAGGTCTCTTCCGATAAACACCTCATCGTCCTCGTCGGCATAGCAGATCATGCCCAGTTTTTCACTCATACCGTATTTGGTTACCATGTTTCTGGCAACTTTCGTTGCATCCTTGATGTCCTGCGCCGCACCGCCCGTTATATCATCGCAGGCAAGCTGTTCGGCGATCCTGCCGCCAAGGCTTACCATGATCGTATTGAGCATTTCCTTCCGGGTGATATGCACATCGTCCTTTTCGGGCAAAGGCATCGTATAACCCAGCGCGCCCGGACCTGTCGGGATGATCGAGATCAGGTATACGGGACCGACTCCTTCCAGAACATGGAAGAGGATCGCATGACCTGCCTCGTGAAATGCGGTAATGCGTTTGTCTTTTTCCGTAATGACTTTGCTTTTCTTTTCAGCGCCGACGCCTACTTTCACAAATGCTTTACGGATATCTTCCTGCAGAAGATACGAACGGTTTTCTTTTGCGGCATAGATCGCGGCTTCATTCATCAGGTTTTCCAGATCCGCGCCTGTAAAGCCGGCCGTTGTACGTGCGATCTGTTCCAGATCCACATCTTCTGCCAGCGGTTTATTCTTGGAATGTACTTCCAGGATCTCTTTTCTGCCCTTTACGTCCGGCGCTGCCACGGCCACTTTTCTGTCAAAACGGCCAGGCCGCAGGATCGCAGGATCGAGGATATCCACGCGGTTGGTAGCCGCCATTACGATGATCCCTTCATTTTCCCCAAAACCGTCCATTTCCACCAGCAGCTGGTTCAAGGTCTGCTCCCTTTCATCATGGCCGCCGCCCATACCGGTACCACGCCGTCTTGCGACTGCATCGATCTCATCGATAAACACGATACAGGGTGCATTCTTTTTGGCGTCTTCAAACAGGTCTCTGACACGGGATGCACCGACACCTACGAACATTTCAACAAAATCAGAACCCGAGATACTGAAAAACGGTACCTTGGCTTCTCCCGCCACTGCTTTTGCGAGCAACGTTTTACCTGTTCCGGGCGGTCCGACGAGCAATAAGCCCTTCGGGATCCTTGCACCGAGTGCTGTATATTTCTTAGGAGATTTCAGAAAATCAACTATCTCCTCCAGATCTTCCTTCTCTTCCCTGAGTCCGGCAACGTCCGCAAAACGGAAATGATTGTCATCCGTCAGCAATCTGGCGTGGCTCTTGCCGAAATTCATCATCTTGGCATTTGTGCCACCGCCTGCTGCCTGGTTGTTCATGATAAAGAACAGTAAAAACAGGATTCCTGCACCGATCAGTACCGGCAGCAGATAAGCCGTGAACCAGCTTTCCCTCTTGACGTCTGTCATCGTATAAGCCGGGAATTTATCCTGCAGTAGCTTTTCAACTTCTTTTACATCCGATATATACAGATATTCCGTAACGCCCGAACGGAGTTTTGCCTCGACCACGCCTGTCGGTACTTCCGCATTCTGATCGATCTGAATGGTCATAAACTGATTGTCGGACAGTTTTTGCTCGAATTCCGCATATGTAATATAATTCTTGCTCGCGCGCGCCGTCTGCCTCCACATAAAGCCAAGCGCCACGACCATAAGAGCCAGGAAAATATAGATCCCTATTCCTCTTCTCTTTTCATTCACGGTCAGTCCTCCACCTCAACAACACCGATAAATGGCAGATTTCTGTATTTCTGCGCATAATCAAGGCCGTATCCGACAACAAATTTATCCGGGATCTCAAACCCCGTATAATCCACAGCCACATCCACAACTCTGCGTTCCGGCTTGTCAAGCAGTGTGCAGAGCGCAAGGCTTGCCGGTCCTCTTTCTTTCAGAATGGTCAAAAGATAACTCAGCGTATTGCCCGAATCAACGATATCTTCTACGACGATCACATGTTTGTCCGTAATGGATTCATCAAGGTCCTTGACGATACGTACCACACCGCTGGATTTGGTATCATTTCCGTAACTGGAGACAGACATGAAGTCCAGCGTTACGGGTACCGTGATCCTCTTGGCCAGTTCACATGTAAAGAAAGTCGCCCCCTTTAACACACAGACCAGATGCACGGATCTTCCCGCATAATCTCTGCTGATCTGTTCACCAATCTCCCTGATCCTGGCGTCAACCTTCTCTTCTTCTAAAAGAACGCTTATTTTGTCTCCCATGGAAAGCCTCCTGTAATCTTTAATTCTATAACTGTTTTGGTCTTGTCCGTAATCTTATGCTCTGCGCTGATCCTGTATCCCGGGATCCAGATGACCTGCCCGCCGCTTGCAAGCAGCAGCACCTGATCCCGTACGTTTGCCGGAATCTTTGCATTTACAAAATAATCCTGCAGGCTCTTTTTGTGCCCTTCCCCGTCAATGCAGAGAAAATCACCGCTTTTACGGGTTCTGACCTGCAAGCCGTTTTTTATTCTATCATAATCCAACCATTTCGTATAGGTATCCGTTGGAATTGTGAGTTCCTTCTGATAGGTAAAAATCCGCATCTTCAAAGAGTGTGCCTGAGAAAGAAAGACTTCTTCCGATCCGTCAGTCTCCGTTTCTTCCCCCGGATAGAGGATCCACGGTCCCTCCGGTAAGTCTGCGTTCTCCCCGTCCCATTTCCCAAAGAACAGTTTCGTTCCCTGCTTTACAACGCGGACGCCGCCCGGAAGATGCAGTTCCCTGCGTCCTTCCTTTTGTACAAGTGCGACAATGCTCTCAATATGCCGCCGCAGGATATCCTTCCTGCCGGGCACCTGTTGTCCCAAAGCCATGCGGATGATGCCCTTTTGGATCACAGGATCATAGGTGTTAAAATCACGCACCTCCACGTATGATCCCATCTTATCCGATCCGGCGATCGTATCATAGACCAGTTTGGTCTGTGCCTGTATGTAGTTTTCTACTTCCTGCAGTTCTGCCGCTGCTCCGGCTATATGATTAACACAGCCGGGCTGGATCTCCTTAAGCGCAGGCAGGATCTCGTTCCTGATCCTGTTTCTGGCAAAAGTGTTATCCGCATTGGTCTCATCTGTGCAGTATGGGATGTCGTTTTCTTCCAGATAAAGCAGTATATTCTGTTTGCTGCAGGTAAGGAGCGGGCGGATGATTTTGCCTCTCCTGCTCAGCATGCCGCCAAGTCCGCGCAGTCCGCTTCCGCGTGCCATCTGGAAGAGGACGGTTTCCGCCTGATCCTCTTTATGGTGCGCGACTGCGATCTTCACATGATCGTTTTCCGCTTCCGCACAGGCGTCTTCATAAGCACGGTATCTGAGCGTTCTGGCAGCTTCTTCCAAAGAAAGATGCTGTTCCCCGGCATAAGATAAGGCATCCACATGACAGATCCTGCAGGGGATCCTGTGTTTCTCGCACAGATCCGCTACAAAAGCAGCATCCCTTTTCGATGAGGCATCGCGGATCCCGTGCTCCACATGCAGTACAGACAGGTCCATGCCCAGTCTGTCACGCAATTCCAATAACAAAAAGAGGAGGCAAACCGAGTCTGCCCCTCCCGAAACACCGATCATAACGCTGTCGCCGTATTCAATTAGTTTCTGTTCAGTGATGAAGTGAAAAACCTGCTCTCTGATCTGATAACTAATTCCCATCTTCCGACTCAAAAATGATCTCATCTTCATAAACAAGACCAAGTTTGTCTTTTGCCACTTCCTCTACATACTTGGCTGTCTTTGTATATTTTTCGTATTCGACCAGTTCCTCCGCACGGGCTTTTTCATCCTCGATCTGCTGCTCCAGAGCAATCTCTTTCTCATCATAAGCCGCTTTCTTTTCCTTTAGATCGATGCTTTTGACCAGAATCACGGCAAAGAGCATGATCACGACAAAAGAAACCAGGATCATTCCCAAACGGTTCTGTCTCTTTTTACGAAACGCTACACGACGTCTTGCCATATAGACCTCCCCTTATTCACTCCCTGATAAGAGCCCCTCTGCTCTTGTTTACATAATATTATATATGCTTCCGGCCTTTCCGTCAAGTCTACAGTGTTTTGTACATTTCGGCTGCCGCCTCTTTCTTCACGGTTTCCTGTATGGACAAAACCTCGACTTTGACCGGTTTCGTGCCAAACATGATCTCTAAGACATCTCCCACCTTCACATCCGTGGAGGCTTTGGCCGGTCTGCCGTTGATCGTTACGCGCCCGGCATCACAGGCTTCGTTGGCAACGGTCCTGCGTTTGATGATCCTTGACACTTTCAGATATTTGTCTAATCTCATGTTCATCTCCAAAAAAATACTACGGCAGGATCTGCCGTAGTATTTTGACCTGTTAAAGGTGCTTCTTACTTGTTAACTAAATCCTTTAAAGCCTTACCAGCTTTGAACTTAGGAGCCTTGGAAGCTTTGATCTTCATAACTGCGCCAGTCTGAGGATTTCTGCCTTCTCTTGCTGCTCTCTTGGAAACTTCGAATGTACCAAAGCCAACAAGCTGAACCTTGCCGCCCTTCTTCAGTTCCTTAGCAACTGCGTCTGTGAAAGCCTTCAGAGCCTTCTCAGCATCCTTCTTGGATAATCCGGCTGATTTAGCCATAGCATCTACTAATTCTGTTTTGTTCATAATGAACGCCTCCTCTTATATTCGAGTTTGTTTTAACGCCTTGCTGACGTCTAAAAATATATATAATCGTTTTCATTTCGATTGTCAAGGAATTATTGCCCAAATTCCTTGATTTTATGCGAAAAAATGGCATTTTTGATTACATAACTGACTATCATGACTATTATGTAAAACACTAAAAATGCTCTTCGATCAGCAGCGGCTTTCTTACGAAAATCCGCTTAAGTACGTCCTCATTTCCGTGTATGCTGACGTCTTCCCTGTACATGGCTTCCGACAGACTGACACTCCCGATCGCAAGTTGTGCCAGTGCCCTTACGGAAACGCACAGATCAGGCTGTTCGTCCGTAATTTCAACGCTTTCACCTGCCACCTTAAAAGCGTGATCGTTTTCCGGAATGATCTCGTCCGTGACTTTGATCACAAAAGGCGCGTCATCCGGTTTGTACATATAAGAAAGGAGTTTTTGCACATTGATCACCCTCGCCATATATGCCATACATCCCGTCTTTTTCATGTTATACAGTTTCTTGCTCCGGATCAGTGAGATCAGGTCTATATTTGAAGGCATAAAGATCCTGATCTTGCCATAATCCGCAGAAAACCTGGCAAGAAATCCGAAGATCGCCAAAAATCCTTCCCGTCCTTCCCAGGCAAGATCCTGCACGGAAAGGATCGCTTGCGGATCTTCTTTGATATCCTGAAAGATCAGATAAGCAACCGCTTTTCCGTCCTTTTTCAGTAAATAACAGAATTTCCGGTCTTTATAGCAGTCTCCCTCGATGTGGCTTTTCAACATACTCTCATCCGTACGCTGTACAGTCAGATTGTAGCCTGATGCAAACCGGTTATACAGATCCGTATATTCCGATACCGGATCACCGCTCCTCCAGAGGATCGCATCTCCGTCAAATCTGTATTTCTGCAGAATTTCCGGTTCAAATTCATAGTCGTTCTGCCAGGAGATCGTTTCATAACCAACTTTTCCGTAAAACTCATGGTTGAACGGATACAGGGTTGAAATGATCTCTCCGTCTTTATATACCTGCGGCAGCAGTTCCTGAAAGATCGCGCGTATAGCTCCGCTCACACGATATTCCGGTAAAGTGGAAACTGCCCCGATCCCGCCGTTTTTGATCAGATTTCCGTCAAAATGCGATATGAAATGATTATTGATGATCCTTGCCATCAATTTACCGTCTTCGGAAAAAGCACCCCAATCCTCGTCTTTACACGCCAAAGCTTTCTCTCTGGCCTTCTCCATGTCCTCGATGCGTTCATGAAAAGCTATGGCAGAGATCAGATTTGCTTCAAAGTGTTCCTGTCCCGATATTCTTCTTACCTGCAAAATCATACCCTCCTATCAAAAAACTGCCGCAACATTTGCGACAGTTTATCTTTCGAGGTGCTGAACGGATTTGAACCGATGATCAGGGAGTTGCAGTCCCACGCCTTACCACTTGGCTACAGCACCATTTGTGCAGCATCCGTAGGATGCTGTGCCTGGAAATCGCGAAGCGATTTCATAATAAATGACTCCGACGGGAATCGAACCCGTGTTACCGCCGTGAAAGGGCGATGTCTTAACCGCTTGACCACGGAGCCATGTACTCCCCGAGCTGGGCCCGAACCAGCAACCCT
>JAFZQU010000041.1 GCA_017620255.1 Lachnospiraceae bacterium | reverse complement strand
CGTCCTTGATCGAGAAACTCATGCGGCCCATTTTGTCTTTTCCCAGACATTTTACGGTAACCACATCGCCGAGCGTCAGCACATCTTCCACGCGGTTGATGCGCTCTTTTGCGATCTTGGAAATATGTACCATGCCTTCCTTGCCGGGCGCGAATTCCACGAAAGCGCCGAATTCCTTGATGCTTACGACTTTGCCCGTAAAGATCTGTCCGGCTTCGAAATCGGTAACAATGATCTTGATCAGGTCTACGGCCTTCTCCATCATCGCCTGATCCGTGCCGCAGATGCTGACAGCACCGTCATCCGTGATATCAATACGTACGCCTGTCTGGTCGATGATCGCATTGATGGTCTTGCCGCGCTGACCGACAACATCACCGATCTTCTCAGGATCGATCCTGATCTGGATGATCTTGGGTGCGTATTCGTTAACATTCGGTCTGGGCTCGGAGATGGCCGGCTTCATGCAGTTGTCCATGATGAACAGTCTTGCCTCGCGGCAGCGTGCGATCGCACCCTCCACGATCGGGCGTGTCAGGCCATGGATCTTGATATCCATCTGAATGGCCGTGATACCGTCTGTGGTACCGGTTACCTTGAAGTCCATGTCCCCAAAGAAATCCTCAAGGCCCTGGATATCTGTCAGAAGGACATAATCGTCATCCGTATCACCTGTTACCAAACCGCAGGAAATACCGGCAACCATCTTCTTGATCGGCACACCTGCCGCCATTAAGGACATGCAGGATGCACAGGTGCTTGCCATGGATGTGGAGCCGTTACTCTCGAAGGTTTCGGAGACGCAGCGGATCGCATACGGGAATTCCTCTTCGCTCGGAAGAACCGGGATCAGCGCACGCTCAGCACGTGCACCATGGCCGATCTCGCGGCGTCCCGGACCTCTGCTCGGCTTGGTCTCGCCGACGGAGTAGCTCGGGAAGTTATAGTGATGCATATATCTCTTGGAAACTTCGTTGGAATCCAGACCGTCCACTTTCTGCATGTCGGAGAGCGGAGCCAGTGTACAGATGTCGCAGATCTGTGTCTGTCCTCTGGTGAACATGGCGGAACCATGCACTCTCGGGATGATGTCGACTTCTGCAGACAGCGGTCTGATCTGTGTGATCTCTCTGCCGTCCGGACGCTTGTGATCCTTTAAGATCATCTTACGTACGGTCTTCTTTTCGTACTGGTAGATCGCTTCACCGAGAACTGCCAGCCAGTCTTCCTTATCGGCAAAAGCCTCTTCCAGCTTCTCTGTGATGTTTTTGATATTCTCTTCACGTACCTGCTTCTCATCCGTAAATACGGCTGTTTCCATTTCAGCAGGCGGTACGATCTCTTTGATCGCCGCAAACATCTCTTCCGGGATCGCGCAGCTTGTGTATTCATGTTTCGGCTTGCCGACTTCTGCCACGATCTTGTTGATGAACGCGATGATCTCCTGGTTGATGCCGTGTGCCATGTAGATGGCTTCGATCATCTTTGCTTCCGGGATCTCATTGGCACCGGCTTCGATCATGATGACCTTTTCGGATGTGGATGCAACCGTTAAGTTTAAGTCGCCTGTCTTCCACTCTTCCTGGGAAGGGTTCACGATGAATTCCCCGTTGATCATGCCGATCTGTGTCGTTGCACAGGGTCCGCAGAACGGGATATCGGAAATGCTGGTTGCGATCGCACTGCCGAGCATAGCCACAAGTTCAGGCCTGCAGGTAGGATCTACGGATAATACCAGGTTGTTCAGTGTACAGTCGTTTCTGTAATCCTTCGGGAACAGAGGGCGCATCGGTCTGTCGATAACGCGGGAGGTCAGGACGGCATTCTCACTTGCCTTACCTTCTCTCTTGTTGAAACCGCCGGGGATCTTTCCGACAGCATACATCTTCTCCTCGTATTCCACACTTAAGGGAAAGAAATCAATTCCGTCTCTGGGCTTGTCGGATGCGGTCGCCGTGGAAAGCACGGTCGTATCACCATAGTGCATCAGGGCTGCCCCGTTTGCCTGTTTTGCCACTCTGCCTACGTCAACTGTAAGCGTGCGGCCACCAATTTCCATTGAATAGCTTTTGTACATTTTTTTCTCCTTTTCTTCTTCTCTTCTCGCGCCGTATGCGCTTTGTCGTATATTCCAAAGGGAATACAAAAATTACAAAAAGGGTGGAACAATCCACCCTCTGTAAACAAGTATTACTTTCTCAGACCGAGTCTTTCGATCAGCGAACGGTATCTTTCGATATCAACCTTCTTCAGATAGTTCAGCAGGCCGCGTCTCTTACCGATCATCTTGTGCAGACCTCTTGCAGAATGGTGATCCTTCGGATTTTCCTTCAGATGCTCGGTCAGTTCCCTGATCCGCTCTGTCAGGACCGCTACCTGTACTTCCGGCGAGCCCGTATCATTCGGCTTCGTCGCGTACTCGTTCATGATTGCTGTTTTCTTTTCTTTTGTGATCATTCTTTTTCTCCTTCTGAATCCTTTGAGTGATCGTGCCATATAATGGAAGCCCGGGCATGCTGATCGAACTTCGTTCGAGCCCTGACGTTGCGGCACGATTACTGCGTAATCCTGCCAAATGCCGGAACCCCGCCGGAGAAGCGAAGATTTAAGCATCGGCGTACAACAGAAAGCATTATAACACAGTTGTTATGCCTTGTAAAGGCTGATTATTAGTGTTTCTTCCACCTTTTTAATCTGATCCGGCGTTACCAGCGATCAAATCAGAACGTATAATTTTACAATGAGATACTTTTCAGCCTTATGATTATAGCCGACCACAATTCTTTCAGCGGAGCTGCACCTATTTTAAACTTGACGACCTTTTCTCCTCCGTAACTGCCTTTTCCTCTTAAGCGGACATAGGCGTTGTTTCCTTTTTTGATATTGTTGTAGTACCCAACGATCTCGTAACAGTCGTCGTTCAGCGTTTGATTAGCCAGTTGAACCTGTAGGTCGCCTTGCACGGGTTTCACTTCACTGCCGGTATAATCATAGGCTTTTCCGCCATTCACAGTCACTTTGGCTTTAGAAAGATCAACCGCCTTATCAATGATCCGGTAAGAGCTGTTTATCGTACCGGTATAGTTTTGCAAACCTGTGATAGTGACATTGACTACTGTCCCGGGTGCCGGTGCATCCGCATACTCTCCGTTGATGACCAGCGAGTAATCCGTATTCACCTTCAGTTTCTGATTAACGTAGTTTTGATCGACAAATGTCAGCGATGCCTTCTTATACGCGTCTTTCTTCGTGGAATACACTACGTCCTGCAGGATCAGGTTGAGTGTATTGATATCACGCGCCTTAACCGAGTACTCTAACGGCAGCCTTCCCGTGTAACTGCCCTTGCCTTTTATGGTCGCCGTTGCAGTACCAAGCGCCTTATGATTCGTATAAGATACCGTATAATCCTTTCCGGCTGTCAGCTTTACCCCATTATATTTGACAATCGCACCCGGCATTGCACCGCCGTAAGTAAACAATGCGCTGCCATCCCCATCCAGGTCTGACGGATCCAATGTGATATCCGCCAGATCAGAAGTCAGGTCATACTTACCGGTAATACTGAATGTGTATGTCTTCGTGCCAAAGTAGTCCGTATTGGTTCCCGTAAAAGTCACGACATGCTTTCCTATGCTTGTATGGTCATCCGCATAGGATACTGTGTAATCTTTATTCTCTGTTAATGCTTCTCCTTTGTATTTAAGCGTAAACACCGGGGAAACGGGCTTTCCGTTATCGTAAGGCAGGGAACTCTTATTTGCCGAAACAGTGACTGCACTCATGAGAACCCGGTCGATGATCACCAGGTCAACGTCCATCTCATCCTTAAATAAGTTTGTATTCTTCGGTGCTATATGAATCTTGTATGTTCCCGGATCCACATACGGTCTTTCCTCTCCTACTGCAACGGAAGGATAGGTAAAGGCCAGATCATTTGCACCGTATTTGAGTTTGGCCCCGTTTACATACAATACCGGTTTGGGCTTCTGTGCTTTGTTCTTTTTATACAGAACATACATTGTATCAGCCGTGATATCATCTTTCAGCGATGCCGGGACGATCTTGAATGTCACATCATCCGGGGCTGTTGCTCCCGAGTAGTTTCCCTTCATCGTGACGGTAACTTTCGCAGTCCCGGGCTTTGTATTATTCGCAAACTTCAGCGTATAATCTGTCTGCTCATACAGCCTTGTCTTCCCTCTATAGACCCTGAAGGAGGGTTTGATCGGAGAGCCGGTATAGGTATATTCTTCTTCAAGGCCGCGAAGCCAAATGCCGTTAGGTGCATCATCGGGAATCTCATCCTCATCCGGATCCGTAGTGCTCTTTTCTACCCAATATGCGTACAACGTCAGGTTCTGATCGATCGGTGTCGTCGATGTATATTGTTTTCCTTTCCCGTCTTTCTGTGTGAACCACCCTTCGAAATTAAAATCTTCTTTCCTGGTAACAGGCATCTGTACACAGGTATTCGCGGTGATTCCGGATATATTGTTAACATCCGATCCCCCCTGCTCATCGAAGGTGACCTTAAAGCCGTTGATATGCTTTTCAATTTCAAAGTCGTCGATGTCATCCGTAGAAAGATTCTCGATCACTTCCTTACCGGATTCGTTCTCCAATTCCAAAGTGATTACCTGTTCTTCATCAGATTCAATAGAAACCTTTCCATCAATCACATTTACAGCAATCGGCTCATCTGTAACTGTCAGTGTTGTCCTGATTTTATTATATGTTTCTTCTTCGGTATCAATCTCAGAAACAACAATGTCCACATTTGTTTCCTCATTACTCGAAAGAATAACTGCAGATCCAGATGTCATGTCAACAATTACTGTGTCCTCTGTACTTAATTTAACCAGGTTCTCATCACACAGTATTTCGAACACCCCACCCGTAAGTTCATAAGTGTACATATCCTTCGGAATCTCATAGATGCAATCCGCACTTTGACTCGTCGTCCCCATCTCGGAACCGATATAATATGCGAACACTTCTGTTGGCAATGCCAAAGTATCTTCGTATTTTTCTACTTTGAACAGTACCCGGCCATCTTTTTTTATCGTTTTGATTCCATTATTACTACCATATGTCTTAACATATTTGTTGAAGATTTTGATCTTGTCATTGTCCTCAGTAGCGTATTTCGCTTTCCAGTTGAAAGAATCCGGAATCATGGAAGTATCATCTATACAAATATATGACTCTCCAAGCCCTAAAAGCCCATCATCCGAGGTCACATCCCGCATTTGTGCACCGGCGTTTACGCCGATATTGTGTGCTACCCATTCTCCGTTTTGGCAAATATCAATATATCTGTTTTCAGCCTGATCATATTGCTTCAGACAGCCATTTGGGCATCCATTTACTGAATATGGTTCATAGAAAGGCGTATTACAGTCGTATAAATACAATCTGTACCAGTCGAGTCCGCTTTGATCCTTATTGGGGATTTTCAATATTTCTCTGCATGTGTCAATTGCGAGCGTATGCCCGCCTTTTTCGGGTGGACTCCCATTTGAAAGCTCTGAAAGCACATTCCAGTACATAAATGTAAATATGAGGTGTTTGCCATTATCCAATGCAGCTTTCAGTGATTCGTAGTTGATCGTTTTCTTGCCATCAAAGCGATCGATCATGTATTTGGCATGGTTATTATCTCTTTGCTTCGAGCATTGGTCCGAGAACTGCCACACCTGATAAACTCCAAATGTTTTTTCAAGTGTCGATAAATAATCGGTGTTTGCTTTAGGATATTTTATATTTTTGTCTGTATAAAAATAATTCCACGGAGAGGGAGTTGCTCCCAAATTCAAACGGCCCTCATAGTTCAGTAACGAAGCTGTTGCCATTCCGCAGCAGTATCCCTTCCAAACCTCATTACTCAAGTCATACGCATCTGTTTGGAACTCTCCATAGACCTCTTTCCAGGGTTCCTCCGGCATAAAATTATGATTGTCTTTGACTATCAGATTGCCAAACGCATCTCTTTTTAAGCGAAAGAGCACTGCTTCGTTTGCGATCGGAAATGTATTTTTTGCCAGATCAAATCCTTCTTTATGTGTTGTGATATAGATCGCATACGGATCTGAAAAACCATATAAAGTCGGATCGGATGTAGTCTTTGTTTGTTTGATCGTAAAATAGTAATCCCCCTGATTCAGTTTAATCCTGCGGAATACGATCTTGTGTCCTTCATCGAATGTCAGTATCTGCGGATTGGTAACTAAAGAATACCCTTCATTCCTAACCGTCAGTTGCTCCCCTTTGGAATTATATAAGCAGATTACATTCTCAGGCTCTGTAGGTGCACTTGCAAAATCAACCGACAGATCCATCACAGTATTGTCGTTTTCAACCGAAAAACGGTAATAGAAAAATCCATCACCCAGAACAGCGGGATCTTCGTCATAGTAGGTATCAGGTTCGATCGGGATCGTTTTGATCTCCGTCAGCCCGATCTTGTAGGCCATGGCCGCCTCTGACTGATTGTTGTTATAATTAAATCTTTGCGCACGGATATAATATGTGCCGGGATTCACGCAGCATTGTCTGACAACCGTCTTTCTGCCGCCCTCTGTCCCTTCCGATGATATGGTTGAAGAAGTAACCGGGGTTTTGTTTTCATCATAAACGATCAGTGCATTACTGTAATTTGCATAGTATTCTTCCTTAATGTCAATGACCAGTTTCCCGGAGGCCGTCACTTTATACCAGTCTTCATTGTTATTATTCCCAATGATCCCGTAAATGGTTTTTCCGGCTGAGCAAAAGGGATCATTACGGATCTGCTCCAGATTCTGGTGCCCTGCATACGGAGGCACCGAATCAATTACATTTGCATCCAGTTTGGTGTTATTACGCACACTTCTGTTATGATAAGCCTCTTCATATGTCTGGAAATAATTCTCACTTTCAACTGCACTTATATCGAAACTGACGGATCCGGAAGTGAGATTACCTTCATAGACCTCGACCAGATAGATTCCCTTTAATAATCCTATATATTTTATATGCGCTCCATTTGTATCCAGATACTTATGAAACGTAAGATCATAGATCCTGAGAGAAGGAACATAATCTGAAAGGGTGTGGGACATTCTTGCCTTAATGATCGAACTCTTCTCCAGGTTTAACTGGTACCATTTTGTATGGCTGACCGAAAGATCCAGATTCTTCGTCTCCCCCAAGATATAGGCAGGATACAGGACCGGCTGAAACGGCTTGTATTCTTCTGTAGCCTCTTCTCCCAAAACAATCCTGTAGGAAGTAATGCCGTTATCATTATTACTGTAATTAAACCGTTCCGCATACGCATAGTATTTTCCGGGTTTTAAAACAGTAGATGATATGGCATCTTTTGCGTTGATCTCACTCTGCTTCAAAACATCGTTCTTGTTGGAATCCATGATCTTCACGGTTCCATAATAATCGTTATAAAAATCAACCTGAGAGATCTGTACATAGGTGCTTTCAGTAAGCGTAAAGGTATACCAGTCCACAGCGTTGTTTCTTCCGACGAGCCCATGATAAACATTACCGGCCGTTAAAACCGATGCAGTGCTCTCGCTGTTGTTTCTTGTACTGCTATCCTGATAACTCTCTTCGAAGGACTGATAATGATTATCCGCATCATATGTGTTGATCTGGAAAGATACCGTCCCCTCATGCGAATAAGACTGATAGCGTATGTAATAGGTCCCTTTCAGCAGGCTGAAGAACATGGTTCCGCTCTTGTACTTGGCCAACAGGAAATTTCCCGAAGCATCATATATATACAGATCCGCAGACGGCACTGTATTCTGACCCTTTGTAGCGGTATTTCTTATTCTCCCGACACATGTTTTGTCCCAGGTAAACTTATACCATCCGTTATATTCCGCTTCCGTCAGTTCGACCGATTCGGTATTCCCGACCGTATAGATGGCCGGATTATCCGGAATGGTTACAGCATTCAGAAATTCTTCGCTTTGGTCGTATTCTTCAACAACCGGTTCTTCTTCGTCTACCGGATCTGCCAAAAGATCTTCATCGGATTCTTCCGTTTCCGCATTCTCTTCATCGCTTTTTTCGACATCCGTATTCTCCATGAAAGAATCATCCGTATTCTCGGAAAGCGCAGGCGCTTCCGACTCCGTCGCCTCATCCGCTGCCTCTTCGATCCCCTGACTTGTCTCCGCGGCAAATACGCCGGCCGTCTGCGCGTCTAATACAAGCGCAAAGCAAAGCCCGGCTGCAAGGATGGTTCTGCAAAGTTTCTTCCATGTTCTCGTTTTCAAAATGTCACCTCCGGTGTGATATGTGATATAACATCTTTTCTATTCTACCACTTTATGCACAAAAAAAGAAGTCCCTATCAGGGACTTCTGCGATTTAATTCCGAGTAGAAAATGTACAACCTTTTTACGCGTTTTCATACATGCAGAACGCGATGTTGACTGCATGGTCAGCCACACGCTCGAGACCGGAGATGATATCCGAGAAGATCATGCCCGCTTCCGCGCTGCAGGTGCCGTTTGCCATACGTTCCACATGCGCCTGCTGGATCTCGCGTTCCTTCTCGTCGATGGCTTCTTCCAGATTCTGAACATCGTGGAGATGGGTCTCGTCGTTGTTCACGAACATCTCGATCGCAAACCGGATGATCGTGTTGACCATGTCGAGCAGCTCACCCATTTCACGCATGGCGGCGGGTGAGAAACTGCTGCCGTCCTTTTGTCGCTGTTTTGCAGCATCCGCGGCGTTCTCCGCGTGATCACCGATGCGTTCGATATCATTCACCACATGGAACAGGGCACCGATGCTCTTTGCGTCCTCCACGGGCAGGTTTGTCTGCGAGATCTTGACCAGATAGTGCGTGATCTCCTTGTTCAGATAGTTGATGTTCTGTTCAACGGCGTAAGCCTCTTCGATATCCTCTTCATCCAGCGTGATGAGGGCGTTCATGGCACGGTTCAGGTTTTCGCTTGCAAGCGTTGCCATTCGGTCAAGTTCCTTTACAACTTCAACAACCGCAGTTGCAGGAGAAAAGATGTTCTTTCCGCCGATGTATTTCAGCTGCATGTTTGCACGGTAGCCGATCTTCTCGTCTTCGCCGGGTACCAGGATATAGGTCAGTTTCACCAGGCCACCGCCAAACGGGAACAGGATCAGCACCTGGAAGATCTTAAAGATCGTGTGCGCGTTCGCGACGCATCTTCCCATGTCGGTACCGGAGATCGCTTCGATGCCGTATACGACATAGTCCATGGCAAATTCGAGGATGATGAACATGACGATCGTGCCGAACACATTGAACAAAAGGTGGATCAGGGCCGCACGTTTCGCCATCTTGTTACCGGAAAGGCTGGCAAGCATGGCCGTCGAGCAGGCGCCGATGTTACAGCCGAGGATGATATAGAGACAGATCGGAAGTCCCAGCAAGCCCTGCGATGCCATTAAGAGCGTGATGGATACGGTCACGGAAGAACTCTGCACGATCGTGGTGATCACGAGTCCCAGAAGTACCGCCAGGAACGGGCTTGTCAGCGAAGTAAACGCATTCGCGATGACAGGCATCTCCTTGATCCCGCTCATGGCATCTTTCATATTGGTGAGGCCCATAAAGAGAACGCCAAAGCCGATCAGGACTTCACCGATCTTCTTTACGAACGGTTTTTTGATAAACAGCAGGCAGATAACGCCGACCAAAGAGATCGCGGGCGCATATGCGGACAGATTAAAAGAAACCAGCTGTGAGGTAACGGTGGTACCGATATTGGAACCGAAGATCACGCCGACAGCCTGCGTCAGCGTCATCAGATTGGAATTAACGAATGCTACGACAAGGGCGGTGCAGGCGGATGAAGACTGAATGACTGCGGTAAAGAAGAGACCGACGATCATACCCGTAAAACGGTTGGTCGTGAAGAACTCCAAAATGGATCTCATCTTGGCGCCGGCCGCTTTTTCAATGCCTTCACTCATGACATGCATGCCAAACAGGAACAGCGAAAGTCCGCCGGCCAGTGACATGATAATTCCTGTTATCATAATCCCACCTCAAAGTTGTCAGATCACATCAACGGCGCAAACAGCCTGAGCACACGCCCGAATGCTCTTGCAAACACATTGATCTTTTTATAGTATACCATATCTACCTGCATACTTGTCTGCATAGTTTTTTGAAAATCATCTTCAATCTGAGAGATCACGGAAGAATCATACAGGTAGACACCGTTTTCGAAATGATGGTAAAAGCTCCGGTAGTCCAGGTTGACGGAGCCTACCGTGGCCACGATATCATCGGATACCATGATTTTTGCATGGACAAAGCCCGGGGTGTATTCGTACACCTTTACGCCGGATGAGAGCAGGTCCGGGTAGAAAGACCTTGCCATCGCAAACGCCGCCTTTTTGTCCGGAATATGCGGTAAAATCAGCCGCACGTCAATCCCGCGCAGCGCGGCATAACGCACAGTGCTGTAGAATTCGCGGTCCACGATGAAATACGGCATCATGATGTGCACGTATTCGGTCGCGTTCACGAACAGATCGGAATAAACGGTCTTGCCGACTTCCTGGTCGTCGGTCGGCACATCGCCGTAAGGGATCACGAACCCGTCATGGTCAAAGTGCTCCACAGCGCTCTCATCGAGATATTTCTCATAATTCATCTCGATCTTCCCGTACAGGTTCCAGTTCTGAATGAACATTCTGGTAAAGGATAAGACCGCGCGGCCCTCGAGTTTGATCCCGACGTCCTTCCAGTGCCCGTAGACGATCTTTAAGCCGGCGTATTCGTCCGACAGATTGACGCCGCCCGTGAAGGCGACTTTTCCGTCGATCACGACGATCTTGCGGTGATCACGGTTATTCTGCGCCGTTGACAGGAACGGGATGAGCGGCGCGAACATCTTGGCTTCGATCCCGTATTCACTCAGCTTGTACGGATAGCGGTACGGCAGCAAAAGCAGGGAACAGAGCCCGTCGTACATGACTTTGACTTCCACGCCCTCCGTGACTTTTTCTTTCAGGATCGCAAGCACGCGGTCCCAGATCTCTCCCCTGCCGATGATGAAGTATTCGATAAAGATGAATTTTTCCGCTTTCTTCAGTTCTTCGATCAGCGCTTCCAGCTTTTCGGCGCCCGTCGGATAATAGGTCACCCGCGTGTTGTGGAAAGTCGGGAAACAGCATTTATCATACATGTAATACGCAAAACGCTGAAAGACCTTGGGCTGCTCAAGAAGCGCGCGTTCGGTCCCGTTCGAGATCCTGATCAGATGGTTACTGCAGATCAGTTCCGTGTTGACGCGGTTCCGAAGGCCCGGCATGCCCCAGTTTGACGCATTGAATAAATAGAGCGTCACCCCGAGTACCGGCAGCAGAATGATGATCACAGCCCAGGTGAGCTTGAATTCCGCCGGCTCGTCCTTGTTGATGATGATGATCAGGATCACGCCCGCGATCAGGTAGCACGCATAGTAAATGTACGGGAATTTGCCCGCAAGAAAGAGACCCCCGCCGATCAGAACGATCAGCTGAGTCAGGATCATCAGCGCGAAGATCAGTCCGCGGCTGAACACGATGCGGGATAAGGCTTTCAAAACTTTGATCATAGATTCTCCCGGTGCCAGATCCTTCCCTGTTCTATATCCTGCTGCATCTGCGCTTTGAGCGCGTCGATGCTGTCAAATGCGATCTCATCCCTGACAAAATGATACAGGGACAGGAAGAGAAAATCACCATAGATCTCTTCCGAAAAATGATACAGATAACTCTCAAGTCCGATCCCCGGTTTGTCGCCGTGGATCGTCGGCTTGCTGCCGATATTCGTGATCGCGCGGTATTCCTGCCCCATATGGAGCACACGCGAGTAATAAACGCCCTTTGGCGGCAGGAGTTTCTCCTCTTCCGGGATCAGGTTCACGGTCGGCATTCCCAAAGTCCTTCCGATCTTGAGTCCTTCCACGACTTCCCCGTAAAAAAGATACGGCCGCATCAGCATTGCGTTGGCTTCTTCGATCCGGCCTGCCAGAAGCGCCGTGCGGATCGCACTCGAACTGATCTCAACGCCGTTACAAAAGACCTTGTCCACCACGCGCACCGTAAAGGAGTGTTCTTCTCCCATGCGTTTTAAAAGGGCGGTATCGCCGCTTCCCCCGTAGCCGAACCTGCAGTCGTTTCCACAGACGATGGCGCGCATGTTCAGGCGCTCCAACAGGATCTGTTTGACAAACTGCTCCGCGCAAATCTGCATGACCGCTTCGTCAAACGGAATCTCCACGTAGTAATCGATCCCGAGTTCCGAGAAGATCTTGCGTTTTTCCCGGTTGGTCGTAAGGACATGTTCTATGGCCCCGTCCGATCCCGGTGCATGCAGCAGTGTTTGCGGCGGTACGGTAAAAGTCAGGATCGCCGTTGCCAGACCCTGCTTCTTAAAAGACAGCATCTCCTTAAGGATCTCCATGTGTCCCTTGTGGATCCCGTCAAATTTCCCGATCGCGACAACCGTCGGACGGTCCGTATGAAAATGCAGTGTGTTCTCAAATATGATCATAAGAATAATTTATATGGGCGGAAGATTCCGCCGTCCTCTTCCCTGCTGTAGAGGCCGATGAAGCGGCCTGTTGAATCGTATATGCGGCAGGTACGGTTTTGTGTTATGTCAACCACTCCACCGTTGCCGGCATCTGTTTGATTTTGACTTATGTAAACCAATTCCGCACTAACCTTGTTCCCGTTCGCCAGCAGTTTATCAGCCGCCGGTTTCGCCGTCAGCGCCGGATAATGCGAAAGCACGCGGTCTGTCGGGATCATCTTCTCTTCGATCCCTCCTTCTTTGGCAAGTCGCCCGATCTCGGAAAGCGGGATCGCATCTTCCAGTGCAAACGAAGAGACCCGTGTCCTTACAAGTTCTTCCATCAGGGCTCCGCATGATAGTTTCTGCCCGATATCATGGATCAGTGAGCGGATGTAGGTGCCCTTCGAACAGGTCACCGTAAAAGTCACGTGCGGCAGGTCCATCTCATCGATCACGATGGGCCCGATCTTGACAGGCACGCTCTTTCGTTCGATCTCAATGCCCTGTCTTGCCAGTTCGTAGAGTTTCTTCCCGCCGACCTTCTTGGCGGAATACATCGGCGGCACCTGGTCATAGCCCGGTACAAACGAGAAAATGGCCGCTTCGACCGCTTCCTTTGTCAGCTGCGAGGTGTCCGCTTCGGTTAACATAACTCCTGATGCATCATAGGTGTCGCTCGTCTTCCCCAGCAGCATTTTCGCCTGATAGGTCTTGGTCTGATCCGTTAAAAAATCACACAGTTTCGTTGCATTCCCGAAGCAGACAGGCAGCACGCCCGTCGCATCGGGATCCAGCGTCCCTGTGTGACCGATCTTTTTCTGATGGCAGATCCCGCGGAGCTTTGCCACCACATCATGGCTCGTATATCCTTTTTCCTTATAAACATTCAGAACACCGTTCATGACAGCTGTTTCTCGATATGTTTGGAAAGATTGTTGATGACATCCCGGTAGGTGCCCATCATGGTACAGCCTGCGGCTCTTGCGTGCCCGCCGCCCTTGAAATAAGAGGCGACTTCGGCGACATTGACGTTGCCTTTGGAACGCATGCTGACTTTGAATTCAAGCGTTCCCGTCTGGTACATGAAGATCGCGACTTCGCAGCCCTTCGTGACAAGCAGCTGGTTCACGATGCCGTCAAAATCCTCGCTCGTGACGCCGTAGAAATCCATCATCCGCCTGTCGATACAGCTTGCGATGCAGCGCCCGTCCATGAAAAGGATACTCTCCAACAAAGCACGCCCCAGGATCTGATTTTGCACATAGGTCTTTTCGTAAAAAGACTCGCTGATGATCTTGGCCGCGTCAAACCCGTAGCCGATCAGTTCCCCGACAATGCCGAAGGTTTCCCTCGACATACAGGAATACTGGAAAACGCCCGTATCATGCACAATGCCCGTGTAGAGCGCCTTGGCAACATCCTGATCGATATATTCCTTTTCAAAATGCGTAAAAAGCACTTCGCAGGTGGAACTTGCCTCAGGCTTTATCTCGTTTTTATCCGCATAGCCCGTATTGCTCAAATGGTGGTCAAAGCAGAGGCGCTTTCCTGCCGCAAGGAACAGTTCCCTGGCATCTCCCAGACGTTCCGAATCTCCCGCATCCAGTGCGATGAACACATCAAACGGTTCATCTGCCGCAAACGTGCTGTCAAGATCCTCATACCCGTAGAGGAAGGAAAACACCGCAGTCACCGGCTCCAGATAGACTTTGATACTGGCGTCCGGCCTTGCGTTTTGCAGATATTTGTACAACGCCAGGCAGGAACCGACACAGTCCCCGTCCGGACGCACATGACCGGCAATGCCGATCCGTTTTGCTTCTTTGATCTCTTCTAATAAATTCATACTCTTATTCTACTGTGTATCTTCACAGATTTCGTTAATGATCCCGTCCATGCGCATACCGTATTCGGTCGAAGTGTCCGCGATAAACGTGATCTGCGGCGTATTGCGCAGATTCAGGTCGGATGCGAGCTGTCTGCGGATAAAACCTTCCGCGCTCCGCAAGCCTTCCATCGTCTTTTCCCTGACTTCTTCATCCCCGAGCACGCTGATGTATGCCTTGCATGTTTTTAAGTCCGGTGCGACCTCCACGCCCGTCACGCAGGTGAGCGGTGCGATCCTCGGGTCCTTGATCTCCCCGCGGATGATATTGGAAAGGTCGCGCATGACCTCGGAATTGATCCTTGTATTTTTGATACTGTTCTTTCTCATGTTCTCGGTACCTCTACCATGATGTAGGCCTCAACGATATCGAGTTCCGTAAAGTTCTGGAAGTCCTCGAATACCAGACCGCATTCGAATCCGGCTTTTACTTCCTTGACGTCGTCCTTGAAACGCTTTAAGCTGGCCAGCTTGCCCTCGTAGATCTGCTCGCCCTCGTGGCTGATACGTACGGAACAGCCGCGCTGGAAGGTACCGTCAAGCACATAGGAACCCGCAATGTTGCCGATGCCGGAAGCCTTGAAGATCTGACGGATCTCGGCATGACCGATCACCTTCTCCTCAAAGATCGGATCGAGCAGGCCCTTCATGGCTGCTTCCATATCTTCGATCGCCTTATAGATGACATCGTACAGTCTGATATCCACGCCTTCCGTCTCGGCCGTTGCCTTGGCGGTCGCGTCGGGACGCACGTTGAAACCGATGACGATCGCGTTGCTGGCGCTGGCCAAGATCACATCCGATTCGTTGATCGCACCGACACCGCTGTGGATGCACTTCAGTACCACTTCCTCGTTGGAAAGCTTTAACAGACTTTCCTTGACCGCTTCCACGGAACCCTGCACATCCGCTTTGATGATGACGTTCAGTTCCTTCAGATTGCCTGCCTGGATCTGCGAGAACAGATCGTCCAGAGACATCTTGTTCTTGGTCTCATCAAGCAGCTTGACCTTGTTCTGTGAAATGAAGGTCTGGGCGAAGTTTCTGGCTTCTTTATCGTTCTCCGGCGAAACAAAGATCTCACCGGCGTTGGGCACATCATTTAAACCGAGGATCTCAACCGGTGTGGACGGACCCGCTTCCTTGACGCGTTTGCCCACATCGTTGATCATCGCACGGACTTTACCGTGGCAGGCACCTGCGGCGATAAAATCACCCACGTGCAGGGTACCTTTCTGTACGAGCACGGTCGCAACGGGACCGCGTCCCTTGTCGAGCTCTGCCTCGATCACGATACCTCTTGCCCTTCTCTTGGCGTTTGCCTTGAGCTCGAGGATCTCGCTGGTAAGTAAGATCATATCAAGCAGGTTGTCGATACCCTCGCCGGTCTTTGCGGATACCGGTGCAAAGACGGTGGAACCGCCCCAGTCTTCCGGAACCAGCTCGTACTCCGACAGTTCCTGTTTCACTCTCTCGATATTTGCACCCGGCTTATCGATCTTGTTGACCGCAACAACGATCTCGATCCCTGCTGCCTTGGCGTGGTTGATCGCCTCAACGGTCTGCGGCATCACACCGTCATCCGCTGCAACGACTAAGATCGCGATATCCGTGGAATTCGCACCACGCATACGCATGGCCGTGAACGCTTCATGACCGGGCGTATCCAAGAAGGTGATCTTCTGACCCTTGGTATTTACCACGTAGGCACCGATCGCCTGCGTGATACCGCCGGCTTCCTTATCGATCACATGCGTCTTACGGATCGCATCCAGAAGGGAAGTCTTACCATGGTCAACATGACCCATGACACAGATAACGGGCGGACGCTTGGTCATTAAGGATTCGTCCTCCTCTTCCTCCTTCAGCAGTTCCTCGATCACGTCCACAACGATCTCCTTCTCGCAAAGGATATCGAATTCTACAGCGATCTCTTCGGCCTGCTCGTAGGTGATCTCCTGGTTCACGGTCACGACCTTGCCCTGCAGGAACAGTTTCTTGATGATCACTGCAGGCTGGATCTTCATCTTCTCGGCGAGTTCCTTGATCGTCAAGGTCTCCGGAAGCGTAATTACTTTGATCTTCTCTTCTTCTTTTACTTCATTCTTTCTCTCAGACGGGCGCTCTAACTGCTTGACCTGCTTGCCCTTGGAGTTCTTGCCGCCCCTGAAGCCGTCTTCCGTCTGATAAGTCTTCTCTTTGTTGCGTCTGTCGTTATCATGGCGTCTGCCCTGATCCGGACGCTTGTTCTCAGGCTGTGCGGAAGCTGCAAATCCGCCGCGTCCGCCGCCCTGTCCGCGCTGGCTCTGCGTGATGATGGTGTTGCCCCTGCGCTCTGCACCGGGACGGCCCGCGCCCCTGCGGTCACCCTGCGTCTGGACTTTGATCCCGCCTCTGCGGTCTCCCTGCGTCTGGACCTTGATCCCGCCTTCGCGTTTTACAGGCCTCTCCTCTTCTCTATGTTCCTGTACTCTGTTAGGGCTGTCAGTCCGGCCGCTATCAGGACGGCTAACACCAGGATCCCTTTGTACAGGTGCCGGAGCTGCCTGGTCAGTTTCCCTGCCTTTTTCAACATTTTTGTTATCTGTTGCATGATTTGCCTCCGCTGCTCTACGGTTCGCTGCCGCCTGTTCGCGCTCCTGCAGTAATCTGCTCTCGCCGGGCGCAAGCGGTTTCACGTTCGGAACGATCCTGCCCTGTGGTCTGCCGTGCGGTTCCGCCGGTCTTGCAGGTCTCGGACCTGCAGGCTGGGGACGGCCGCCGCTCATTCCGCCGCGTCTGTCCTGGCTGTTGTGCGGATTGCTGACAAAGATGATATTGGTCTTTTTCTTCTTAACGGGTGCTGCCCCGGCAGGTGCCTTCTTCTCGCCTGCTGCCGCCGGTTTCTCGGCAGGCTTTTCCGCAGGTTTTTCCGCCGGCCTTTCAGCGGACTTCTCGGCCTTTGCAGGCTTTTCCGCCTTTTCTTCCTTTGCTGCCTTGGCCGGTTTTTCCGCCTTTGCAGGTGCCGCCTTGACGCCGAATTTCTCGCGCACCAGGGCGATCTGGTCATCCTCTAAGGAAGAAGACGCCGTTTTCGTAATACCTGCTTCCGCAAGCACCGCGACCACATCTTTACTGGCCTGATCTATTTCCTTTGCTAACTCGTGTACTCTCATCTTCGCCATACTTCACACTACCTCCGTTGCCTTTTTCTCTATTTGCCCTGCAAGCCCTGCATCCGTCACGCAAAGCGACGCGCGGAACTCCTTACCGATGGCATGCCCGAGACTGTCCAGGCTTCCGTATATCAGGAAGGGCACTCCGTAAAAATCACACATATCCCGAAATTTTTTCTTCGTGTTGTCCGAGGCATCCGCCGCGACGACCACCAGGAACGCTTTCCCGTCCTTGACGGACGATTCCGTCATGAATTCGCCGCTTGCGACTTTACCCGCACGCTGTGCCAAGGACAACATCTGCAGGACACGATCATTCTTCAATGATATTCATCTCCTCAAACAGCGCTGCCTGTATGCTCTCTTCCGCTTCCTTTGAAAGCTTTGCATGCAGCGATCTGTCAAACCCTTTTTTCCGGAACGCAGTCTTAATGCATTCTGCATTCCTGCATACATAAGCGCCTCTGCCTGCCATACGGCCCGTCGGATCGTATGCGACGGTTCCGTCCGCATTCTTCACGATCCTAAACATCTCTTTTCCGTTTCCGAATGTACCGCAGGCAACACACATGCGCATTTTAACAGCAGTCATCCTACTCTTTATTCTCCGTCGTCTTCTCCGGTGACAGCGTCGTCGGCATCGTCATCATACGCATCCGCAGCTTCCGCATCCTCTTCGTAAGCACCCTCTTCGTACTCACCTTCAGCGTATTCGCCTTCTTCGTATTCACCGTCCTCGTATTCTTCCTCTTCATCATCATAGTAGTCTTCGAGACGGAATCCCGGCGAATCCTTCGCCTGCGTCTCAGACTTGATGTCGATCTTGAAGCCTGTCAGACGTGCTGCCAGTCTTGCGTTCTGTCCTTCCTTACCGATCGCAAGCGATAACTGCGAATCGGGCACAACGACTTTCGCCGTCTTCTCGTCGCCGTCCGCGATAACGAATACGACTTTTGCGGGAGACAGTGCGTTCTCGATCAGGAAACCGGGGTTCTCATCCCAGTTGATGATATCGATCTTCTCACCGTTCAACTCATCCACGATGGCGTTGACACGGCTTCCGTTCATACCGACACAGGCACCGACCGGATCCACGTCGGGATCGTTCGACCATACGGCGATCTTGGTCCTGCTGCCGGGTTCTCTGGCAATGGCCATGATCTCGACTGTGCCGTCGCGTACTTCCGTAACCTCTTCTTCAAACAGATGACGCACCAGTTCCGGATGCGTTCTGCTGACAAGGATCCTGGCACCTTTGTTGCCGTTCTTGACTTCAAGCACATAAACCTTTACACGGTCGTTGGGCTTTAAGTGCTCGCTCTTTACCTGTTCGTTCTCTGTAAGGAGAGCATCCGCCTTGCCGAGATCGATGCTTAAGTTTCTGCCGGCGTATCTTTGTACAACACCGGTCACAACGCTCTTTTCCTTATCATGGAACTGATTGTAGATCACGGAGCGCTCTTCTTCACGGATCTTCTGTAAGATCAGGTTCTTCGCGTTCTGTGTCGCGATCCTGCCGAAGTCCTTGGATTCGATATCCACCTGTACGATGTCGCCCACTTTGGCTTTGCCCTTGAGCGCTTTCGCATCCGCCACACTGATCTGCAGCGCGGGATCCTCCACTTCCTTCACAACTTCCTTCTCGGCGTATACGCGGTAATCGCAGGTCTCGTGATCGATCTCGACTTTCACGTTTTCCGCCTTGCCGAAATGGTTCTTGCAGGCCGACAGGATTGACGCCTCAATGGCCTCAAAAAGCGTTTCCCGGCTGATGTTTTTCTCCTTTTCCAGGATCGTCAGCGCTTCCATCAATTCCTTGTTCATCTTGTAATCTCCTTTGTCATTGAACTTTGATCTTACAGAATAACGGACAGTTTCACGACTGCCACGTCTGCTTTTTGAAAGGTTCTTTCCACTCCGTTCTCATCGATCCTGATCTCATCCCCGTCAAACGATAACAGAGTGCCGCAAAACTCTTTCTGCCCGTCAAGAGGCTTGTATGTCCTCACATCCACGCTCTTTCCGATGCTCCGTTGAAACTCTTTTTCCTTTTTGAGCGTCCTGCCAAGGCCCGGGGAACTGACTTCCAGAATGTAGGCATCCGGGATCAGGTCCGTCTGATCGAGCAGGTCCGACAATTCCCGGCTGACATCCACACAGTCGTCGATGGTGATGCCGCCTTCCTTGTCGATGTAGGCCCTCAGGTAGTACTCGCTGCCTTCCTTGACGTATTCCACATCCCAAAGATCGAAGCCGAGCCTTTCTAAGATGGGGAGCAGCAGCTCTTCCGTTTTGGTCTCATAGAGTTCGCGTTTTGACATTTTTTAGTCCTTTTCATCAAAGAAAGTGGACCTCTTCGGTCCACTTTCCAATTACTACATTCCGTATTCTAGCACGTATGTCTGTAAAAATCAAGTTGTTTTCTTGCGTTTTCCGCCGCCTGTAGCTAAGACGATACCGACAACCACGAGGCAAACCACGATCACGCTGATCAGTACGATCACAACCGTCTTGTTTGCGCCCGGCGTTCTTGCTGCGGGAAGTTCGTCATTGATCTTATCTACATAGATCTTGCTCGCTTCACCTGTCAGTTTGCCGGCGTCCATGGCATTTGTTACTTCATAAGCCATTGCAAAGGTGGAGAGCTTGTTGGTCTTGAAGATGACCAGTTCGGGATCGGTCGAGAGGTTCTCGAGCACTTCCGCTTCTCCGTCATGTACATGCAGTATCTTGTACCTTGCGCCGGTCGCTCTCAGCGATTCGGGAACTTTCAGCTGGAACTGCGCTTCCGCGCCCATCTCCGTAACGTGAGAGGTGATGCCGTCGTAAGTCTTTAAGAGCGTGATATCGAAGGTGTTGTCGATCGCAAGATTCTCGGCCTTGGCCAGTTTCTCGATCGCTTCCATATCTTCCACGCTCGTGATGCCTGTCATGTTGGTAAAATCAAGATGCATCTCAAGGTTTCTGCCTTCGAGTGTTCCAAGTGCCTCATTGTCCGTTACGATGGAGTTGTAAACATCTTCCATGTTCGCGATCGGCGGACGTTCCGCAAAGAGGAACTGGTCGTTCAGCATGTAGTTGTAACCTTCATCGCCGTAATCGTTGTTGCAGACGAAGGAGATGAAGCCTTCCTTGTAAGCATCCATGAACATCTCGTCACCTACCGCATCATTGAAGTGCAGGTAAGCTTCTTCCGGTGTCATGTTGTATTTCTGCAGCACGCCTGTCAGCTGGTCCATATCGGTGTTCAGCTTGGTCTCGGCGATGTCTTCCTTGATATCGTCCAGTTCGTCCTTGGAAGTGGAGCCGATGTCTTTCTTGGCTTCTTCCATGGTCTTGTCCGGATTGTTGTTTTCATCGGAGCTCTTGGAGCCCTTCTTCTCATCCTTCTTTGCGAAGAACGCTTCGATCTTGTGATTGGCCTGTACGTTTGTGAATGCGTAGATCTGTACCGCGCCGATCGAAGCACCGTCTACTTTGACATCGGAGATATAGTATCCGACATCCGGGGTGATCGTGTAGGAGACATTGCTGCCTGCCGGTACCGGTGCACTGACTGCCGGTGTGATCTTACCGCCGGTTCCTGCCGTCGATGTCATCACGTAAGCCTGTGCGCCCTTCTTTTCGAACAGGGCCGTTAAGCTGATATCGTTCTGCAGGTTGTTGATCGTATAGTTCGAATCACTTGAGAGCAGCTGGTAGTTTGCGTACCATCCCTTGAAGGTGTAGCCGTTTGCCGCATAAGCCTTCAGCGTAACATTGCTGCCCGGATCATAAGCGTTTGCTCCGTCTACCGCACCTGCGCCGCTGGGAGATACATCCGCACGAACGATGTAGCGGTTTCTCTCAAAGATCGCATACAGCTGGTAGTCACCGTTTAAGTTGGTGATACGGAACTCCTTGTCACGGCTTACGATCTGGTCGTTCATCTTCCAGCACTTGAATACATAGCCGTTGTAAGGTTTCGCTGTTACCGTTGCGGATGTGCCGACAGCATATGTGCCGTCACCGGTCGTCTCGCCGCCTTCCTTCGGGGAAGCATAGGTCGAAATGTGTGCGGCTGCTCTGGTGAACTGCGCATACAGGGTAATATCGTAATAAACCTTGTTGATCGTTAAGTTCTTCTTATTGGAAACAAAGGACTGATTCTCGTCATACCATCCCTTGAAGGTGTAGCCTGCACTCGGAGATGCGTAAACCGTAACGGATCCGCCTTCCTTAACTGTGCCGCCGCCGCTGACCGTGCCGCCTTTTCCTGCGGTTACGGATACATAGTGGGTCTTGGTGTCGCTCTGGATCGTAACAGTAGCTCTGCCTTCCACGCTCGGATCGAATTTGGATCTTGCGACAACGCCGACGCTGCCTGCATCCTCATCGCTTCCGATCACCAGCATGCCTCTGTCATCGATGACGGTTCCGCCGCTGCCCATACCGCGTACGACCCAGTCCACATCTGTCGTGGGCAGATCGGAGCCGCGTACGATGGCGGTAAACTGGATGGCACCGCCCTTCTTGACGGTAGCGGATCCGGGTGTGACCGTAACGGAATCCACATGGGGCTTCACATCCTGTACCGTTGCGGTAACGTTCACGGCTGCCACACTCTGGTTACCTGCCGCATCGCTGCCCACAAAGGAAACGGAACCGGAATAATTACCGGGGCCGATCGAGCTCTTAAGTGTTAAAACGAATGTTACGGAATCACCGGGCATGAGAGATGTCTGGCTCGGTGCGGATACAGTGAAGAAATCGTCATTGTCGACTTCGTACCACTGCAGGTTGGCACCTTCGTTACCGCTCTCACGTACCGTGATATTGATCGTGCTGGTCGCACCCGGCTGAACCGTACCGAAACTTGCGTTACCGGGAGAAGCCGAGATCTTCATCTCAGGCTTGATGATCGGTGTGGGATCCGGAATATCCGTGGGTTCCGGGATATCCGTGGGTTCCGGGATGACCGTGGGCTCCGGGATGACCGTGGGCTCCGGTGCAGGCGGTTCCGGTGAAGGCGGAAGGATCGTCGGTTCCGGTGCAGGTGGCTGCGGCTCGGGTGCCGGCGGATCCGGCTGCGGATCGGGTGCCGGCGGGTCCGGCTGCGGATCGGGATCCGGATCGTCATACACTTCTACATACGCATCTTCATCCGCACTTGCAACAAGCGGCATCAGCAGCGTCGGTGCGACGAGCGTGAACGCTACAAATGCGATGAGAATACGCTTTAATACATGTTTCTTCATACTCTTGCCTCCTCATTATATACTGGCATTTCTTTTCTTATGTTCCATGGATATATACGAAACACGAACATCAAAAGGACAAAAAAGATTTGTCTTATGCGACATTATATCACATTTCCCCTGATTCGTCACATGATTCTTCATTTTTATTCAAAAACGTTGCTTCCCCTTCTCCGAACTTATCCTCATTTTCCTTCAAACGTACCTTGTCCTTGTACATTTCCCAGTCTGCCCTGGAGAAGAGCGTATTGAAAAATCCCTTTTCCAGGCTCTTTTCCTGTTCCGCCTCCGCGTATCCGATGGCAACGGACAGAGGCCGGAAGGCGCTCTTGTTGTACTGCTCCACCTGTCTTCTGAAATCATGGCAGCATTTGTCGGGATCGGCCGTGTGGTCCAGGACGATGGCACCAAACTCATCTCCGCCAAGGCGGAAATAGGAACCCCTGGCACGAAAGGCCTTCTCTAAGCACTGCGCAACGGTTCTGATGGCCTCGTCACCGATCTGGTGGCCGAAGTTGTCATTGATCTGCTTTAAGTCATTTAAGTCAGCCACGAACATGGTCACATAATGGGGCGTCTTATCCGCCGCAAGATCCGCAAGCAGCGCCTCAAACGCCGTACGGTTCGGGATCCCGGTGAGAAAATCCGTATAAGCCAGTTCCTTATAGATCTCCGCTGCCTTCTTCTGTTCGTAGTAGCCCATCTGCCGGTTTAAGATCAGGGCAAAGAGCATGAGAATGAAGAAGGATAAGCCGAAGCCGAAGAACAGGGCATCATAGCCCCCGGTCTTGGAGATATAGAACAGGATCAGACCGATCAGCGCAAAGACAAACAGCACCATGAGGCTCACCGCCAGAATGGCAACACCCCTGTCCATTTTCCACTGCCTGCATACGCAGATGAGGGCAAAGACAAGCGTGAATGCGATATATAAATGTGTCAGGATCAGAATATGATAGGGATCGCAGATATCCGTGACAAAACAGAGGCAGATCGTAACAGGCAGGATCCAGCCAAGATGGGCACTGACTAAGAATACGGTCCTTCCCTTTTCCAGGATCTGTGCACAGAAATGCGAAAAGGGGATGGGCAGGATCGAAAGCGCCAGAAAACTGATGAGGCTCACCGTTTCATTATTATTGGTAAAAAACTGCGGCAGATCCGAACTGCATATGATCCAGGTCAGGATGCAGAGTACGAAGGCGACAAAGTTGGTCAGCATCTTTACGATCTCGGCCGATCCGCCAAAGAGTTCGTAAACGCTCATACCAAGGGCCGCAAGGACCATGGTCATCAGGATCAGAATGATCACAAGACGCGGCATATTGTGCAGCAGTATATATAACTGCAGACTGCCGGTGTTTCCAAAGGAGAGTGCCGGATAATCCACCGTTGTCTCATAGTAAGGGGTGTAGCGGATCGTCAGCTGCTGTCCCGCAAAGGCCTGATCGACCCTGACAAGTACACGGATATTGCCAACCATCTCCCCAAAGGGAAGGGGCTGTCTGACTCCGTAACTGCCAAGCAGCTGTGTCCCTGCATACACTTCCGTGCTGCAGTAGGCAGACTGCAGCATCAGCGCGGCATCCTGCCCCACATAATCAGGCACGGTGGTATAGAACACCGCCGTCTCTCCGGGCATTCCCCGGAAACTGTCCGGAACCTTTTCCTTCTGCGCACTGTCTAAGTAGGCAGGCAGGGCGGCAAACTCACGCGCCGCGGTAAACCTCGTCCTCTCGCTGTCTGCGTACAGGGCGCAGAATAAGATCACGCCTGCCACAAAGGCGGCAGCGATAAAGCACAGCGGTTTTGCGATTTTTGTAAGCGGCATGTCCCGCTTTTCCTGCAGATTCATCTTCCACCTAGTCCGTGAACAGCGCCATCAGATCTTCAAATGTTTCTTTCCTGCGGATCACGCGGCAGCTTCCGTCTGCCATGATCATGACTTCCGCAGGGCGCGGTCTTGCATTATAGGTATAGCACATGCTGTATCCGTATGCACCGGCATCCAGCACACAGATCAGGTCTCCATTCTGTGAGACAGGCATCATCCGGTCCGTTGCCAGTTTGTCACCCGACTCGCAGATATTGCCGACAACGGTGATCTTCTCGTATTCGCCGTCCGTATATGCCTTTCCGTTACGTAAGATCTCAATGTCATGCCAGGCATCATAGAGCGAGGGGCGCGCAAGCACGTTCATGCCAACGTCCGTCCCGAGATAATTTACGCCGGCGTTTGATTTTTTTGCATAGACACGCCCCAGGATGACTGCGCCCTCAGCCACGCAGAAGCGGCCGGGCTCTGATTTAAACAGCGGTGCGTATCCGTATTCTTTGACAAAATCATCCAGGACAGGTTCCAGGGCATCATGCAGGTCCTGCATCGGGAAGTTGCCTTCGCCGTCCAGTTTGTGGTAGGGCGTGCCGAAGCCGCCGCCAAAATCGATCAGTTTCAGATCCGGGAAATGTTTGGATGCAGCGAGCAGGTTCTCGACCGCCGCCACGTAAGGATCGATCTCCATGAACAGGGAACCGACGTGCTGGTTGATCCCGACGATCTTTAAGTCATGGCGCTTTGCGATCTCTTTTGCTTCCCCGATGTCTTCCATCGAGATCGCAAACTTCGTATGCTTGCCGGCCGTGATGACTTTCTCGTGGTGACCGGCACCGACACCCGGATTGATGCGCACGCTGCACTCTCTGCCGGGAAAACGCTTTCCGAATAAGTCAAGCTGGTCCAGACTGTCAAGGCTCACCATGATGTTCCGCTCAACCGCATATTCCATTTCCGTATCGGAAACATTGTTCGGCACATAGAAAATGCGCTCATACGGAAAATGCACGCGCTCCAACATACGGATCTCGCCTTCGCTCATCGCATCACAGCTAAGACCCTCTTCCAGCGCGATCTTTAAGATCGCCGTGTTGGAATTGGCTTTCATCGAATAATTGACGGTGTAGGGGTATTTCGTGATCAGACCTGCAACGGTTCTCATCCTATCGCGCAGGATCTCTTCATTATACACATACAGCGGTGTGCCGTAGGTGCGCGCCAGTTCTTCGGGGTTCTGTTTCCCGAAAAAGCGGCTCTCTTCCACAAATGATCTCATCCGTTTTCTCCTCTAAAATGCTGTCTCCTCAGTGTTTTCACACAAATAATAAAACAGTATACTATGATTTTATCGAAAATACCACGTTTTTTGTCATCCTGCGTGCGAATATGTTATAATCTCTTCAGGTCATCAGGGGGTAAGATCATGAAGATCAAATGCGAATACTGCGGTTCATTCATCGATGATACCGACGAGAAATGTCAATTTTGCGGTGCCGTTAACTCACACCTTGTCAGAAAAGCGACCGGCATTCCGGAGACCATGGACGAGCTGCTGGCTTTTGCCGAGGAGCATAACCTGCCCCTTGCGCAGATGCACTATCACATCGGCACGGATTACAAGGGCGCAAAAGCGATCGGCATTTATAAAGATGAAGAAACCGGAAATTTCATCGTCTACAAAAATAAAGCAGACGGCACACGCGCCGTCCGCTATGAAGGCAAAGATGAAAAATATGCGGTCAATGAGATCTATCAGAAGATGAAGACCGACATGATCCGGCAAAGAGAAGCGGGCAAACAGTTCCAGAGCAGTCCGCCAAACCGGAACAACAGGAAAAAATCAGGTCCTAATCTTATCACGATCATCCTGATCATCCTGATCGTCCTTGTCGTTTTCGGAAGTACCAGATCCTGCGGCAGAAGCAGCAGCGGATCCGGTTCCGGACTTTACGATGCCGTTCCCGGTTATTCGAGCAACTACTACGACTACGATGATGATGACAGCGGCAGCAGCTGGTGGGATTCAAACGACAGCGGCAGCAGCTGGGATTCGGATGATTCCTGGAATGATAACTGGAATTCCTCCAACTGGAACTGGGGATCCAACAGTTGGAATTCAGGCTCTTCCAACTGGAACAGCAACTGGTGATCTACTGCGTAAAATGCTGTTTCATCAGTTTACACATATCCGATAAGTCAGATACGGCACAGGTCTCGTAAGCGGAATGCATGGCAAGCTGCGGCACGCCGATGTCCGCCGAATGCACGCCGACCTGACGGATCGAAAGATTTCCGAGCGTCGAACCGCCCGGCAGATCCGAATGATTATGATAATCCTGCAGAGTGATCTTCGCTCCTTCTGCAAGCATACGCACCACGGCAGCTGAATAGGCGTCCGTGGTGTATTTTTGATTGCCGGAAAACTTAAGGACTACGCCCCCGCCGAGTACAGGTCTTGCTTTGGGATCGCTCTTTTCGGGCACGTTCGGATGCAGTGCATGCGCATTGTCTGCCGATAAAAGGAAACTTTCGGAAAGCATCCTCATTTCCTCTTCCTCGGATAATCCAAGGCCCAGCGCGATCCGATGCAGCGTATCCTTTAAGAACGTACCGCAGGCACCCTGCAGCGAGGATGAACCGACTTCCTCATTGTCAAAGACGGCATGTATGGTAAGGCTTGCGGATCTTGCTTTCAGCAGTGCCGAAAGGGATGCATAGGCACAGGCGCTGTCGTCCAGGCGCGGTGCAGAGAGGAATTCATCCTTTGCGCCCCAGACTTTCGGTGCCATCCGGTTGTAGGCAAACAGGTCCGCACTTACGATGCTCTCTTCTTTGACGCCAAGCGCTTTTGCAACGAGTGCATTCAGTGTGACCGACGGATCATTGGTAAGGAGCGGCAAGAGTTCCTTCTGGATCTGAAAAGCGTGTCCCTTGTTGACATCGCGGTCCAAATGGATCGCAAGGCTCGGGATCAGGCAGACCTCTTTTGCAAGGTCAAGCAGGCATTCCTGCGCTTTTCCCCGCTTTTTTACAAACACACGGCCCGCGATCGAAAGCGGTCTGTCAAACCAGGTGGAAAGGATCGTGCCGCCGTATTCTTCCACGTTGAGCGTGACATACGGTGCAACGCCCTTCATCTCCGGGTCGTTTTTGATCTTGAAAGCCGGTGAATCCGCGTGGCTTGCAACGATCCTGGCGCTCTTGATCTTGCCTGACGGGATCGAAAATGCGATCAGCGAAGAAGCGTTCCTTGTCACAAAATAGGAACCGCCTCTTTTTAATTTCCAGGGATCTTTTTCCTGAAGTTCCGTAAATCCCGCGGCAGATAAAGTCTCTTTCTGCACAGCGACCGCCTGATAGGCGGTCGGAGTCTGGTCAATATATCGGATATAATCTGCAATGTAAGACATGGTATACCTTTCCTGGCGGTAAGTTGATCGCCAATGTATCAAACGATCGATAAGATATCCGTGAAGCCTGTGATCTCAAACACATCCATGATGTCAGAGCTGACATTGCGGATCTGCATTTTGCCCTGCTTGTTCATGATCTTCTGTGCAGAGAGCAGTACACGTAAGCCTGCCGAAGAGATGTATTCCAGGTTGGCAAAATCAAAATCCAGCTCTGTGATCCCCGCGATCGACTGCTGCAGATCTTCTTCCAGTGTGGGCGCCGTTGTTGTATCCAGTCTGCCCTCCAGTAAGATGTGTAAAACGCTTCCTTCCTGATTCTTGGTGATTGTCATGGTCATCCTCCTCAATGATTTCTTCTATATTATTTGCCGTTATCTGATATTGTGTGTGATGGTCACGATATTGCAGCCGTCCTTATATTCATACTGCACATCATCCATGCTTTTCTTGACCATATAGATCCCGAGGCCGCCGATCTGTCTTTCCTCAGCGGATAAGCTGATGTCCGGATCGGCTTTGGCAAGCGGGTCAAAGGGCTTGCCGGAATCCTTCAGTGTCAGGATCATGTTATCGCCGTCAAGGTCAAAGGAAACGCTTACCTTGCCGTCCCCGTCCTCGTAGGCGTAGTGCGCGACATTCACAAACAGTTCTTCCAGCGCCACCATGATCTTCATCATGTTTTTCATGGAACAGCCGGCTTCCTCCAGGTTTCCTTCCACGAAGAGGTTTACATCCTGAAGGGCCTCATCTGTTGCGGGAAAGATCTTTTCCATCCGCGATATCTCCTTGGGCAATTCAAGTCACACGGGTATTATATCATATCCTTTCTCAGTTTAACAGATAAAAAAGACTATTGTTTCACACATCCATCAAGCCTATAATGGCAGTATGCAAAAGGATATGACCCAGGGTAATCCCCTGAAACTGATCTTAAAATTTGCCCTGCCGCTGCTGCTCGGAAACCTCCTGCAGCAGACCTATAACGTGGTGGATGCTGCCATTGTCGGAAGGATCCTCGGGGCCGGTGCGCTTGCAGGTGTCGGTGCTTCCACGTCCGTGCAGTTTCTGATCCTCGGATTCTGTATCGGTACGTGCTCGGGCTTCGGTATCCCGATCGCCCAGCGTTTCGGTGCGCAGGATCATAAACATATGAAAGACTACCTCTTTCACGGATATATACTTTCGGCGGTCATGGCACTCATTCTGACCCTGTCCTGCTGCATTTTCTGCTCAAATATCCTGCATATGCTGAAAACACCGGAAGAGATCTTTCAGGATGCGCATACGTATCTCATGATCATCTTCATCGGGATCCCGGCGACCGTTCTCTATAACCTGCTCTCCGGCTATCTGCGTGCGATCGGCGACAGCAAGACGCCGTTTGTCTTCCTTGCGATCTCAACCGTTTTAAATATCGGTCTGGATTTCGTCTGTATCGCCGTGTTCCACTGGGGCGTGGCCGGAGCCGCGATCGCGACTGTCTTTTCGCAGCTCTTAAGCGGCCTGCTCTGTCTGTTCGTGATCCTCTATAAGAGCGACATACTGCACATCGGCAGGGATAACTGCCACTTCCGTAACAAAGACGCCAACGCCATGCTCATGATGGGCATTCCGATGGGACTGCAGTTTTCCATCACTGCGATCGGCAGCATGTTCATGCAGTCTGCCAACAACGGACTCGGCAGTATCTATGTGTCCGGTTTTACCGCAGGCACCAGGATCAAGCAGTTTGTGATGTGTCCCTTTGACGCCATCGCGACCGCCGTTTCCGTTTACTGCGGGCAAAATTACGGCGCGGGGTTCTACGACCGGATCAAACGCGGGATCCGCACGGGCTTTGCCATCAATATCGCCTACGGTATCGTGGCAGGCGTCGCCCTGATCCTCGGCGGACGTACCATGGCCATGCTGTTCATGGATGCAGGCGAGACCGCGATCTTAGACGCAGCCGCAAAGTATCTTGCCTGCCTTGGTACCTGCTACTGGATCTTAGGCTGCCTTGCGATCTATCGACTGTCGGTCCAGGGACTTGGCTTCTCCGGGCGTGCGATCTTCTCGGGCGTTTCGGAAATGATCGCGCGGATCTGTGTCAGTGTTATTTTTGTACCGCTGGTCGGTTTTAATGCGATCTGCTGGGCAGACCAGACGGCCTGGATCGCCGCCTGCTGCTATCTGACGCCGACGCTGCTTACGTGTCTCAAGAAGGTGAAGGTGGCACTCGGGTACACGCAGGCAGACAACGCATGAGCCGGCAGTGTAAGCAGAACACATACAGTACAAAGAAAAAAAAACAGACTGCAGGGTTTCCTGCAGTCTGCTCGTTTATCTGTGGTTCAGTTCATTACGCGTTCATCTGTGCTGCAACTTCAGCGGCAAAGTCTTCGTTCTTCTTCTCCATACCTTCACCAACTTCAAAGCGGATGAACTTCTCGATCACGAGATCCTTGTTAACGGATTCGAGATACTTGGCAACGGACTGTTTGCCGTCTTCTGCCTTTACATATACCTGATCTAACAGGCAGTACTCTTTCATTTCCTTGTTGATACGGCCCATGATCATGCCTTCTTTTACCTTGTCAGGCTTAGCCGCTTCCTTCGGATCGTTCTCGATCTGCGCCTTGATGATCTCTTTCTCATGCTCTAAGAAAGCCTGATCCACATCCTTCTGGGAGATGAACTTCGGGGAAAGAGCTGCAACCTGCATTGCAATGTTGGTCAGCGCTTCCTTGATCGCATCGCCTGTATCGGGTGTCTTTGCTGCTACGAGCACGCCGATCCTGCCGCCGCCATGGATATATGTAGCAACGCAGTCCGCTTCTACTCTCTCGAAACGTCTTACGGATAACTTCTCACCGATCTTGGCTGTCTTCTCAACGAGCAGATCCTTTAAGCCGTCCTTCTCAAGCAGTGCTTCCACATCTTCGCCGTCCTTGCCACCCTGTAAGCCGGATGCAAGTGCGCTGTCCGCAACCTTCTGTACGAACTCCTGGAATACTTCGTTCTTTGCAACAAAGTCTGTCTCGGAATTGACTTCCGCTACAACTGCCTTGTTACCGTCGCATGCGATCCTGCAGATACCTTCTGCTGCGATCCTGCTTGCTTTCTTTTCTGCCTTAGCGGCGCCGCTCTTTCTTAATACCTCAACGGCCTCGTCCATGTTGCCGTCCGTCTCGGAAAGAGCCTTCTTGCAATCCATCATGCCCGCGCCGGTCATCTCTCTTAACTCTTTTACCATTGCTGCTGTAATAGCTGCCATAAATCTGCCTCCTCTTCTATCTGATCGTTTTACGCTTCTTCTGCTGCTGCAACTTCTTCGATGTCTGTTGCTTCACCTTCCGCAACTTCACCTTCTGCTGCTGCTACGTCCGCACCTTCTTCGCCCGCATCTTCGGACTCACCCTGCTTTGCTTCGATCACTGCATCAGCCATCTTGCCGACGATCAGTTTTACGGCACGGATCGCATCGTCATTACCCGGAATAACGAAATCCAGTTCTTCCGGATCACAGTTTGTATCAGCGATACCGATCAGCGGAATACCGAGTGCATGCGCTTCCTGTACACAGATCCTCTCTTTCTTCGGGTCAACCACGAAGATCGCATCGGGGATCCTCTTCATATTCTTGATACCGCCCAGGTTCTTCTCAAGTTTTTCCCACTCTTTGCGAAGACCGATGACTTCCTTCTTGGGAAGGACATCGAATGTACCGTCTTCAGACATTCTCTCGATCTCTTTGAGCCTCTTGATCCTGCTCTGGATGGTCTTAAAGTTGGTGAGCATACCGCCCAGCCATCTTTCATTTACATAGAACATGCCGCAACGTTCTGCTTCTGTCTTTACGGCATCCTGTGCCTGCTTCTTCGTACCGACGAACAGGATGATACCACCCTGGGATGCGATGTCCGCTACTGCATTGTAAGCTGTATCAACCATGCCTACGGACTTCTGGAGATCGATGATGTAGATACCGTTTCTCTCCGTGTAAATGTAGGGAGCCATCTTAGGGTTCCATCTGCGTGTCTGGTGGCCGAAGTGCACACCTGCTTCGAGCAGCTGTTTCATTGAAATAACGCTCATTTGTTTCTACCTCCGTTTGGTTTATGCTTCCGTATACATCTTCCCCTGAACTTCTCCGGAAAACCCTTCCAAAGAACCGGCTCACGGGTCCGTATACGTGAATGTTGGGGCGTATGTGCCCAGTAACTTACTTACAATAGCACAATGCGCCCCAAAATTCAAGGAAATTTTATATGTTTTTCAGTGATTTTTACGTGGTTTGCTACTTCAGGATGATCTCAAACAGAGACTCGCCGTCCGCACTGGTTCCCGCGCTGACGACTTTGACCGGCAGATTGATGTTTCCCTTGCTGCCGTCAAGCTTACGCAGATTGACCGTATAATTGCCTTCCGCCTGCCCGAACAGGTACAGATAGACCACGTCGTTTGTCTCGCCGGCGCGCTTGACCACACCAAGCCCTGCCTTGTTGACTTTGACTGCGTAATCATCGCCTGTGATGCAGCCGGGTTCGTCAAACTTCGACGTAACCCTGTAGCGCACGTTCACGTTGTCGCTCTCGGAAGTAAAGCCCATCGTCCTGCCGGTCGGATAAAGAATGTACTTCCCGACCAGGTTGCTACCGTCCGTCGTTTTGCAGGTGATCTCCACAAAGCTGTTCACGCCCATCTCGGAGCGGCCCGTTACGGTACCGGATGCATTGACACTCACAAGATCCGGATTCGAGGAGGTCCACTCGAACTTCTTCGCCGATGCATCGAGTGCACCAAACTCCGCAACGAGCGTCGGCGTCAGTTTCATCGTCGTCTTATAGGCAATGTATTTGCTCCTGTCTTTCGGCAGCGTCAGCGTCAGTTTCGAAGCAGGATTCGACACATAGACCTTACAGGTCCGCTTAATGCCCGATCCTTCCGTCGCCGCGACCGTGATCGTGGAAACGCCCGTGCCATGTCCCGTTGTCGTAAGCGTGACGGTCGTACCGCTCACCTGCATATCCAGGATCTTCGGATTGCTGTTTGTGATCGTGATGCAGTCTTTCAGTTTGGAATCTATGATACCGCTCTTGTTGTAGAGATTGATCGCAAGATTTTCCGTGACGGGTGCGGATTCCGTGTTGGTCGTCCGAAACAGTCTCGTCTGTGATTTGGACAGCACGATGTCCTTGATGACGAGTGAATCCACCGTCAGTTTATAGGCGTTGGAGCGGACCGTTCCCCTGTCTTTTGCGGTCGCGACAAACTCGTATTCACCGGGGATCGCGTTCTTGGTCGCATTGACCTTGCCTGTGGTCTTCACGATCGAAACGCCGCACCCCCGATCCGTTGTGGTCGCGGGCCATTTCGTCATCTCCCAGTTGACGGTTTTGGTCGTAACTGCTGCCGGTGTGGTCTCCGCCTTCAGCGTCGTGAAAGCTCCTGCCTTCAGCTTGTCGCCCTGCGGTCCCTTAATCGTCAGTTTCGTGACGTACTGTTTCACATTCACGCTGACCTGCGCGCGTTTGCCGCTGCCGTCCGTCGCGATGCCGATCAGCGTCGTCTTGCCGAGATTCTGTTTGGCGGATACCGTGACCTTGTTGCCCATCTGCGTCACGCCTGCAAGATCCGGGTCCTTGGCAACCCATTTCGTGTACAGGCTCGACGATGTTGCAGTTGTTCCGTCCGTCAAAATCACGCTGACCTCAAAGGTCTCCGTTGACGTGTTTCCGTCACCGCCCGTGATCGTGATGCTCTTCTTGGAAGGCGTGATGCTCTTGACGAGAGCCGTCGTTGCCGGATCCGCAACGACAAAGTCCAGTTGCGCATTCTTGCCGCTGCCGTCCGTCGCATGTGCCTTGATCGAAAAAGTTTTCTCAGTACAAGTCTTTGCTACCGTGACTTTGCCTGTCTTATCCACGGTGATACCGCGCGGTGTCACACCGGATCTCGGTACCACTTCATAACGCAGTTTCGGATTGGCCGCATAGGACGGTGAAACCACCGCATTGACCTTCAGGCTCGTCCCCTTCGCGATCTTTAACAGGTTGTTCTCTGTTGAAAGCTCGATCTTTGAGACAAGCGGTTTGAGTTCATAAGTATAGGTTGCAACGCCAGACGCCTGGCCGTTCACGTTATCGACCGCGATCATCTTGACGGTGATCTTTGCAGCACCTTCGATGGTAACCGGCTGACTCTGGTTCTTCAGTTTCTCGCCGACGATCGTGCCGTCGCTCTTGTATGCGGGCGTCTTCCCGTCAAGCGTGTAGTAGATCGAGGTGCCGTCTTCAGACTGCATCCGGATCTGCGCTCTCTCTGCTTCAAACGCACAGGACGGCGTAGCTGTCGGCAGGGCCGGCGGTGCCGTACTCCTTACCAGATCCAGACAGGATGCCACATTCGGTACGCCTTTGCCAAACCCGTTCCCCGCACTCTTGCAGCCTTTGTCCATGATAGCGAGCAGCTGCTCGACTTTGGCGGAACCCGTCGCAGTGACCCTGCCGGAACTTAAGATCAGGGCTGCAACGCCTGCGATACAGGCATTGGCCTGCGTCGTGCCGCTCAAATGCGTATAGGAAGAATTGGAAAGTTTGAAGGATGATGCGATGTCCTCACCCGGACCCGCATATCTGACTTTGCTGTTGTGATTGGAAAACGCGGAACCTTTTCCGTCCGCACCGGTGGCACCGACAGAGATGGCTTTTGCATAACCTGCGGGATAGACGAGCTGGTTAGATCCGTCATCGCCCGCTGCGCAGAAGACCGCCGTTCCTTCGTCATAGAACCGCGTGATCAGTTCATCGATATATTTGCTGTATCCGTAAAAAGAAAGCCCCACGCAGACAATGTTCGGATGCCACTGTTTGTATGCATACTGCAGGGCGCAGGAAACCGTATAGGCCGTCGTCAGTTTCGTTGCGGAATCGTTGGCTCCCGCAAGATAGAGCTGCACATCCGGTGCGATCCCGCAGCCGCCGAGACCGTTGCCTGCTTTGGCGCCGATGATCCCCGCCACATGCGTTCCGTTTCCGTCGTACTCCGCGATCTGGTCGGCCTTCATGCCCTTGATCGCGCTCTCGTAATAGGCCTTGCCTTTGATCTTGCCGCTCAGTTCCTCATGTGAAGTCAAAGCCCCGGTATCCAGCACGGCCACCGTAATGTTTTTGCCTGTATATCCGGCTTTCCAGGCCGCGTTCGAATCAATGAGCATATGATGCCACTGATAATATTTACTGCTCTGCTTCAGATACGGATCAGTATAAGCGATGGTGCCGCCTAAACGCTCCGGTTCAAAAGATTCCGCTTCCTGCGGGAGTTCTTCGCCGGTCTGCCCATCCACCACCGTGAGTTCCGGCGCCGTCAGGTATTCGTCATCGGTTTCCGCGATCGCAAGTACTTCCTCTGCCGCTGTCTCGGGTACTCCGTCTTCTGCCGCAACTTCCCGGACCACCGCTTCTGTGTCCGCGGCAATATAATTGAGCCATGCCGCCGGCAACGCACGCTCCGGATCCATGGACGCTCGGACCGCTTCCTTAGCGTTCGCCACTCTGATCAGGCAAAGCCCGTCCGAAAACGCAAGCAGTTCGCCGTCAAAAGCATCCGCATAAGTCTGCGCCGTCTCTTCATCCGGCGCTTCGACCATGATCTCTTCTTCCACATAATCGGTTCCTGCACAGGCATCTTCGATCTCGCCCGCGTAGGTTCCGAGTAATTCCTTTTCCTCATACTGCGCTGCGGAAAGACGAATCTCCGATTCCGGATCCACGTCCTCTTCCGGCACTTCCTCTACCGGATCCGAAACGTCTTCCGCATCCGCATACGAAGAAAGCGGTTCCTCATCCGAAACCGCGTCCTGCATTATGTCAACCAAATCAATGGAATCATCGCCGATCTGCGCATCTGCGATAGAATTGTCTTGAATTATGTCAACTTCTTCTGCGGGATCCGCCGCATACACAAAGAAGCCGCCCTGCAGTGTCAGAACTGCCGCGAGCATCAGCGCGATCCCTTTTTTCATCCCCGTTTGTACTACCTTCCTCATCCTTTTTCCTCAATTGCCGGTCAGAGCGCGAACGCCTAGACATCCAGTTTCATATCGCCCTGTTTGATCCAGCCCTTCTTTCGCATCACTTCGGAAATGATCAGCGATAAGATTGCCGGGAACACGATATGCATCAGTGCGATCTCAAGCAGGGTAAGCCCTGTGGAAACACCGCTTTCCGTCATCGTCTTAAAAGCGTTGATCGGTCCGACCAGTGCGGCCGTTCCCATACCGGAGCCCGTCGCATTGTTGGTCATCTTAAACACCATGGTAGAGACAGGTCCTAAGATCACGCTTGATAAGATCGCCGGCAGCCAGATCACCGGCTTCTTCACGATGTTACCGATCTGCAGCATGCTGGTCCCAAGCCCCTGCGCCAGAAGGCCGTTGACTTTGTTTTCACGATAAGACGCAACGGCAAATCCGATCATGTTGGCACAGCAGCCGACCGTTGCGGCGCCTGCTGCCAGTCCGTTCAGTCCGAGAATGACGCCGATCGCCGCGGAAGAGATCGGCAGCGTCAATGCGATGCCCATCAGCGCGGAGACCACGATCCCCATCACAAACGGAGCCTGCTCCGTGCCCCAGTTGATCAGGCTTCCAAGCCAGGTCATAAAGGCACTGATCGGCGGCCCGAGGACCAGACCGATCGCAGAACCCGATACGATACAACAGAACGGTGTGATAAGTATATCGACCTTTGTCCGTCCTGCCACAACCTTTCCGAGATAAATTGCTGTCATGGCGGCAAGAAAAGCACCCAGCGGTTCACCGGGACCTGCAAGCGTAACGGCCCCGTCCACCAGAACGGTACCCGCCAGCAGCTTCGAGGCAAACGCGCCAACCATGCCTGCTACGGCGGCAGAGACCGTCGTGAGCGGTTTTGATTTTAACTTCACGGCACAACCGATACCGATGCCGGCACCTGTCGCCGCGGATGCGATCTTACCCATCATGATGAGGGCTTCCCCGACAGTCCCCGGGATGAACCCCGCGATCTGAATAATGATCGTTCCGATGATCAGCGTGGCAAACAGGCCGATCGCCATGCCGCCCAGACCATCGATAAAAATCTCATGCAGTATTTCTTTCAGTTTTTTCATAATATCTCCTACGATCCTCCAAGTACCTTATTGATCAGCTCGACAACCTTTTCCGCCTCATAGGGTTTTGCGATAAACTCAGAAGCACCGTATTTGATCGCCAGCATCATCTTCTCTTTCTGTCCGGCTGCAGTGATCATGATCACTTTCGCATTCTCATCTTCCTTGCGGATCAGCTGCAGCGACTCTAACCCGTCCATCTTTGGCATCGTGATATCCAGTGTCACCAGATCCGGGCGCAGTTCCTTGAATTTCAGGTATCCTTCCTCGCCGTCGCCCGCTTCGCCGATCACTTCGTGCCCGGCCGTCTCCACGATCTCTTTCAGAAACTTTCTGGATGTTTTGGAATCATCGATCAGTAATACTTTTGCCATAATAAACCTCCGACAGTATGTGTCCGGTCAGAACCGGATCTTATCGTTCACAGAAACCATCATATAGATCCTGCGCCCGCCAACGTACAGCGGCAACGCAAGCATTTTTCCGGAAGTGATGCCCGTAAGGCCGGCTGCATATTCCGGCGGCATCAGTTCCAGTTCCACACCGGTTTTACTCAGTTCGGACGCATAGAGGCCTGTCACACAGTTCACGAACTCCGCAACAGCATCCAGTGCATCTTCGCTCACTTCGTGAAAATCATCCTTCGCAAATCCCGACGCAAGCGGCAGGAGTGCTCCGTCCGATCCGGCAAACCCGAAGCTTACCGTATCTTTTCCGTCCGCAAACTGCATCGCCGCATGGTCCGCGGGAAGTTCCGATACAAACTCTGCTTTTTCCGGATAGGTGTCCGTATCCGCAAAACGGATCAGCGTACGGAATGCGACCCCGCAGATCCCAAGATATGCATCCGCATCCGTTGGCAGATAGAGCGGCAGGATCCTGTCCGGATCATCGCTCTTCAATGCTTCCATATCCGCATCGCTAAAGCCCGTCTCTTCTTTAAAATCCAGAAGGCACTGTTCAAGCTGCTCGACCCGGATCAGTTCCAGATCATTTAAGGTCTGCGCAAAAGCCATGTAGGCGTTGCCCTGCTTTGCAAGGAGCTGTTCGATCTGCTCTTTCGTAAGCAGGCCCATCTCCACCGCAATATCGCCGAAACGCTTGTCTTTCAGCGCCTGCGCGCGGTTGATCCGCTCGGCATCCGAAACGTCCAAAAGGCCCTCCGATACCGCGATCAGCCCGAGTTTCACGCGAGCTTTCTTCTGTTCATACAATGCATCTTTCAACTGCTCAGAAGTAATGATTTTCTTATCCGTCAGATATTTGCCGAAAATACTGGAAACCATCTTATCCTCCGATCCGGTCATCATACATCATGGGTATTTTACCGCGTTGCGTGGAACCGTGTCAATTCCATTGACTATTCAAAAGGAAACCGATACAATCACAAGTGACCGCAAAATGAGCGGGTTTGGGAGGCTTTTATGACAGATCATTCTACCGCATCCGACAGGAACGGATCCGATGTGAAAATCACACAAAAAAGATACGAAACAGACGGGATGCTCCGTGAGTGCACCGCCGTCGTGACCGGATACGAAAACGCAGACGGAAAGCACTATATCACGCTCGATCAGACCATCTTTGCGCCGGAGGGCGGCGGACAGAAGGCTGACCTGGGGGAACTCATCGTTTCCGGAAGCAATGAAACCGTGCAGGTACTGGACGGGCATGACCGCGTGAAGAACTGTTCCCTGCAGGGTCCCGTCTACCTTGTCAGCCGAGAGATCCCGGTTGGGACATCTGTATTATGTAAACTAGATTGGGACCTCCGTTTCATGCGCATGCAGCAGCATAGCGGCGAGCACGTCATGAGCGGACTGATCCATCAGCACTTTGGTTACAACAATGTCAGTTTTCACTTAAGCGACAGCGAACCGGTCATCCTCTGCTTTGACGGCGTGCTCACAAGAGAGGATGTCCTGAAGATGGAAACGCTTGCAAACGAAGCGGTCTGTCAGAATATCCCGATCCTTGTCTCCTATCCCGCGAAGGAAGAACTGGACCGGATCACTTACCGCAGCAAGATCGAGATCGCTGGACAGGTCCGTCTCGTTTCGATCGAAGGGGTCGACGTCTGCGCCTGCTGCGCACCGCATGTTCCCACAACCGGCCACATCGGCCTGATCAAGGTTTTATCCATTGCAAGTTATAAAGGTGGCGGCACGCAGGTAAACATCCTCTGCGGAAAGAGAGCCCAGGCCCTCGTGCAGAATGAACACGAGCTGCTCACGGAAATATCGAGAGAATACTCCACCGCGCCCGAGGAACTGATGCGGGTGATCCTGGCAGAGCGCGAAGATCTTCGCAAAACAAAAGAACAGCTGGCTTCGATCACAGAAGCAAAACTTCTGAAAGAAGTCGCGGCACTATCCGACAGGGACGAGCCCTGCCTCTTTGCACCGTCGCTTACCCCGCACGCACTGAAGATCTGCTACAATGCGCTGACGGATCGCTTTGAAAAATTCTGCGGCGTATTTTCCGGAACAGATGAAGAGGGCTATCAGTTCTACGCAGGGCATCCCGCGCTTGATTCGACCCTTCTTGCCGCAAAAATGCGCGAGCACCTGCAGGCAAAAGGCGGCGGCTCCAAAGACATGATCCAGGGAAAACTTGCAAAAAAAGAAGAAGAGATCCGTCTCTTCTTCCGTGAGCTTTCATGACTTTTATAAACGCTTAGTTTGACACATCGAAAAACGAATCGATGCCTGCTGCCGTTGCAAGCGCCATCGAGCGCAGGTTTTCGTCCGAAGTATCCGAGCACTGGTTGCCGAATTCCACATCCACCGACGGGATCGTTGAATAGGAAGTCTGCGTGAGATCGATCGCCATGCTGCCGTTGCCGCAGATCTTGTGCCCGTTGGCACCAAGCGCCATGATGATCTGCGTTCCGAGTTCCTCGCTCATATGCCAGGTCCGATCGACCGGCGGCATCGATTTGATCCCGTCCGGCACCGACATAAAGAAACAGCCCTTATCGGAACTTTGCGAATCCCCGTCAAAATGGATCGCCACATGGCAGTCCGCCACGTTATTGCAGATCACGGTCCTTGCGACATTGTCAAGCTGCACATCGTCGCCGTCGCGGATCATCAGCACATCATAACCCATTTCCAGGAGCGCATCGCGCAGGAATCTCGCAAGCCTTAAGTTCACGCTCGCTTCACTCTCCCCCGTCGTAAAAGTCATCCCTCCGGAAACCGCCACCGCCTCAACCGAACCGGCCGCCGTCGTTCCGCCGGTCACCTTCGGCGTCATATCCGGATGACAATAGGTCTTTACCGACGTACCGCCTTTGGTGCCGTGTCCCGCATTCACGCCGACCACAAGCCCGCAACGGTTCTCGGTTGCTGCATAATAAACGGCGCTTCCGTCATGGATCTTGGAAAAAGACGCATACTCCCAGTTCGGATCCAGGGACACTGCCTGTCCCGGTTCGCAGGCCAGCTTATCGATGTTTGTTGCTTCCGGCGGCTCCTGTGTTGTTTCCGCTTCCGTACCGTCGCCATCCTGCGCCCCTTCTTCGAGCCTCTCCTTTTCTTCCTCCGTGACATCTTCCGCAAAATTCCCGGAGGATTTCACGACGATCACAGGCGTTTCTTTTTCCGGCTCTTCCTCGATGATCGCAGGCGTCTCTTCCGCCGTCTCTGTCTCTTTCTTCTCTTCGTCATCCTGCCACGGCATGCTGCAGCCGCTTAAGAGCAGTGCAGAGATGAGTATCATTGAAATAATCTTTTTTCTCATTTGCATTCCCTGTTTTGTAAATATCCGATCACTTCCGTAAGGTCCGGCAGGACCACATCCGCAAGTTCTTCCATCTCATCCGTTGCAGGCAGCATATCCGGCACCATGATGGGGTGCATCTTTGCCGCATGCGCCGCGCGTATCCCGTTGTAGGAATCCTCGATCACATAGATCGCGGTCTTGTCTGCCTCCTTTATCCCTTCCGCAGCCTTCAGAAAAATATCCGGCGCCGGCTTACTGCACTTGATCCGGTCTCCGCCGATGATCGTTTGAAAATACGGCAGAAGACCCGCATCCCTGATCTGTGCCGTCACGGTCTGTGTGCGGGTGGATGAAGCGACAGCCGTGTAACAGCCCTGTTCTTTCAGGAAACTGAGCAGTTCGCGTACACCCTTTTTGACCGGCAGATTCCCGCCGTCGTATTTGCGGTGATAATTCTCCGACTGTTCCCTGCAGTATTCCACGAAGGGAAAATCATCCCCGTAGAAATCCAAAAAGATCTCTTTGGTCCGCTCATAATTCACGCCGATGCACTGCCTGTAGGGCGTCCAAAGATCCGTAAATCCGTATTTATCCGCAATTTCCTGCCAGCCTTCATACGTGGCGCGCTCCGAATCGAAGATCACACCGTCCATGTCAAAGATCACTGCGAACATAGTCAGTCCTCTTTTCCGGATTCTTTTGCCGTGCCAAGCGCACGCACCCTTTTAAACAACGGCGTCAGGATCAAATGCAGGAGTAAGCCCGACAGTGCCGACAGTACAAAGTTTACGGGAACCGTCAGGAAGAAATACCAGAAGAAGTCCGGTGCCTGCGTGAAACTCTGCTTCAGATAGGAGAAAATGATCACATCATAAACGCCCGTGAACAGATAGATCTCTAAAGAAACAGAGGAGAGTTTTGCAAGGACCGTCTTAAGCAGTTTTGCTTCCACCTGTACATCATAGAATAGCAGGAAGAATGACGCCGCTGCGATCGCGACCGTCAGCACCGAATAACCGCTGTCCACCTGCGAGAGCACGTCCCAGCGGAACATCCCGCCGCCTGCTGCCACATAAGAGACCGCCGTGTTCACACCGGTCGCAAGTACCGGGAGCAGGATAAGTAACAGCCTGTTCACCGCCGGCCTGTGGGTTCTGATATAGGCGCCGAGGAAATAGTATACAAGCGGATAGAGCATCTGCCAGTATGACGGAATGACATAGAGCGTCAGCGGATAGAGCATGCTGACAATGGCGAGCATGATCAGAAGCCACTTATGTCCCTTTTCATCCAGCGCTGCAAAGAGTTTGTTTAAAAACGGGATGATCAGCATCAGTGCCACATACATTCCGACATACCAGGCCAGCTGGTAAGTCGCGATGGCCTTCAGACCGGATAAGAACGAGTAGTATCCTTGCCCGTAATAAAGATTGCTGATCACGATCTTGATCACGCAGATCAGCACATAGGTTACAAGAACGGGAACAAGCCCCAGGTAATGCGACAGGGAGAAAGTGTTTTTGCACTTAAAGTAGCCTGTCAGCATCATGAACAGGGGCACGCAGATCATGAAAAACCATCTGCCGTATGTCATTACCAGCATCTTCCCGCCTGCAAGCGGCGTCTGGTAATAATTGCAATTCAGATAAAAATGTACTGCCACGACGAAAAGCGAGGCAAACACACGGATGATATCCGGGCCTGTTTCTCTCTCTTTCGGCATAACCACTCTCCCTCAGTCTGTTACGATCCCCTACAGTTTCCCGATCATTTCGGCAAGCGATGCAAGCCATTCTCCCTGACAGTCTTCGATCGCCCCACGGTCCGAAAGCGCAGACAGCGACGGATCGAGCGGGATCTGTGCGGTGTTTGCGATGTCATACTTCTTTGCGATCGCATCCACGTTGCTGTTGCCGAAGATATAATGCTTTTTCCCGCAGTCCGGGCAGGCAAAATACGCCATGTTCTCAACAATACCCAGCACGGGAATATTCATAAGGCCGGCCATCTTCACAGCCTTGCCGACGATCATGCCGACCAGTTCCTGCGGAGATGCGACTACCAGGATCCCGTCCACCGGCAGACTCTGGAATACGGTCAGCGGCACGTCGCCTGTTCCCGGCGGCATATCCACAAACATATAGTCCACATCATTCCAGATCACGTCGGTCCAGAACTGTTCGACGGTCCCTGCAATGATCGGGCCTCTCCATACTACAGGATCGTCCTCATTCTTTAAAAGCAGATTGACGCTCATCAGCTCGATGCCGCCTTTTGTGATCGCAGGCAGGATCCCCTGCTCCGTTCCTTCTGCCTTCTGATGGATCCCGAACATCTGCGGGATCGAAGGTCCCGTCACGTCCGCATCCAGTATGGCCGTTTTATATCCGCTCCGGTTCATAGAAAGCGCCATCAGGGATGTCACCATGGATTTACCGACACCGCCTTTGCCGCTGACAACGGCGATCACTTTCTTCACAGTAGAATACTGATTGACCGGTTTTAAAAAACTCTTCGGGTCACGTTCCGCACAGCTCTCACCACATGTGGAACAGTCATGTGTACATTCGCTCATAATAAACCTCCGGTTGTTCTTCCAAGTTACCTTGCGAAGCTTTTACGCTCCGCGGAATAGTATATCAGACTCTCCCGTTTCTAGCAAATGCCGCCCGCACAAAAGAAATATATAAAAAGCGGTTGAAAAAATAGCCACATTGTGCTATTCTTTATTCGAGAGGTGCTACCCGTACAGCAACGGTTAGCCCGAAGTCGTTTTTGTGTTACAAAAATAACCGCTAAGCCCGGCGGTTATTTTTTTGTATTAATGTCTTTTCCCAGAACATATCCTAGGGAAAAAACTGTGATACACAAGCAAATAATTGCTAATATATCCATACAAATCCCTCCCTTCATATGATTCCCTTTCGGGTTTCTATATGATCAGGGCTTTAACTCCCTGCAGAGGGCTAACCGCATTGTGCTATTCTTTTTACAAGAGGTGCTACCCGTACAGCAACGGTTAGCCCGAGATAGTGTTATTGGATAACCGCCGGGGCTCGGCGGTTATTTTCACAAAAGAATATGAGATACTATGAGGAATAAAAAATGTGTAAAGTATTATCAGAGTTTACTGTTGCAGATAAGTATAAAGTGTTGGCCGTAGATGAAGAACCACCGGTCACGGAGAGCAGACACTATATTATTGGCGGGAAACAATACACGCCTGTGGTTGCTTACGATATGCCTTTTGGCATTGCAATTCCTAACACAGATGAGAGTCTTGTTGGGAAAGAAGTGATATTCTCTTGACATCTCTCGCAGATTGCCTTAAAATACACAATGTTTCGGGGTGTGGCTCAGTTTGGCTAGAGCGCTACCTTAGGGAGGTAGAGGCCGCGTGTTCGAATCACGTCACTCCGATATTGACAGATAAGGCTTTTGCGAATTTCGCAATAGCCTTATTTTCATTTTTGCGGACAGTTTTGCGGACAACTTTTATCCTTATCATAATCGCCTCACTGCATCTATAGACGCACCCGTCTCATAAGCGATCTCGTTTTCATCCAATATTTTCTTTAGTTGCGCGTTCTCATCCTGGAGATTTCTTATGATTCCTCTCAGGGAATTAAGATCATGTTCTGTCGGTCGCATTTTATCCTCTTATTCCGGTATGATAAATAATGTTCTTACCATTAAATAAACTGCATCATATATATGGGAATAAAATCTATATCTCCCTCCGTCTTATAGTCTTTTGTATATGCAAGGAGTTTTCGTGATATTCTCGATGTATATTTTTCCGAAAAAGCATCCAATGATGAATGTGTTTTGTAGCCCGAACTCTTTACTTCTATCGGACTTATTTTTCTCTTATCGGCAATAAGAAAATCGATCTCATAATTATGCCTCGATGCTTCATTTAGAAACGTATGATAATACAATTCATGTCCGTTTGCAGCAAGTGTCTGAGCCAGCATATTTTCATATAAGTATCCCAGATTTGCCTGTAACTTTCCATTTAACAATTTGAAATAAATATCATTATCTGTAAAACTCTTATCCTTAAAAATGAGTGTCACAAACAATCCTGTGTCTGAAGTAAAGAGCTTAAAGCGCGATAAATCCTTGTTCTGCGACATGCCTACACCCGGATCATTTGCATGATATGAAACCAAAACGGTGCCGGACTCTCTTAGTTCTGTAATTTCTTCAAGTATGTCATTTGCTCTGTTACCGGACAAAACACTCGAAACTTGATATCTGGACGCATTACTGTTTAGTTGCGCAGGGATTGCATCAAACAGAGCCGATAGTTTACCCGTAGGATCGATTTTGTAGAAATCATCCTCATATAGTCCCAGTATATCCCTTTTTATCGCATCAACCTTGCTAAGATCGTTGGCTTGAATATAGCTTTCAACAGCCTGAGGCATTCCGCCTACAAGCATGTATAATCTGTAATCCCTTAATATTTTACGATGTGCAGCTTGGCCTAAAGGCCTCCCGGAATGATAAACATCCCTTAACATAGGAACCGTCACATCATCTCCCAGAGCCCATCGGAACTCCTCATAGTCCATAGGATACATCTGAACTTTCCGTTCTTCGCTCGGAATCAGTATATCCTTTACATTTTTATGTATCGAGATCAAAGAGCCGGTTTCGATATAATCATATCTTCCATCTTCAACAAGAGCCTTTATTGCCTGTCTTGCCTTCGGGCACAATTGAACCTCATCAAATACTATTACGGATTTTCTTTCTCTTAAACTCGCATGATATGTTAGTTGTAATTGCAAAAATATATAGTTGAGATCAGAAAGATCATCAAACAAGGCTTTTGTCTCATTTGACGCCCTAAAGAAATCGACCAGGATATAACTTTCATACTCTTTTTCTGCAAATTCTTTTACGATCGTTGATTTACCTACACGTCGCGGGCCTTCAATAAGCAATGCCGTTTTACCATCCGATTCTTTTTTCCAATCCAGCAATCTATCATATATTTTTCGTTTAAACATTTTGCCCTCCTGTTTTCTGCAAAATCGTCAATTTAATTTTATATCTTTTCTGCAAAATCGTCAATTCTATATTTCCCATTTTCATCAAAATCGTCGTTTTTGTAGCATCAAAGTTGTAGCGTAGCGTAGGTGTAGCGTGGTGTAGCGTTGTAGCGTGAGTCGTGAGTCGTGAGTCGTCGTGAGTCCGTCGTGAGTCCGTCGTGAGACCGTCGTGAACCGAGGCAGCGTCAAAACTGTCTACTAATCTGTCTACTAATCTGTCTACTAATCTGCCATTTTTAGTGTTTTATAGAGGCCGCGTGTTCGAATCACGTCACTCCGATAAAAAAAGAGCGGATCATCCGCTCTTTTTCTTTTTTCAAGCTAGTAACCGCTACCAACACCCAATCACCAAAAAATTACTTTACCGGTAATTCTCTAAGGGCATCTGTTGCAGTCTCGAAATTCGTATAGCAATTTATGCACATATTTGTATGATTTATGGATTTTGCATTCTCTGAATCTATTTGAAATGATCTTCCACACGATTGACAGGTCACTGTTTCTGGGGAACCCGATGCGCCCGAAGAGCCTCTGGGTGCATTTATAGTAGTATACAATAATATCCCCAAAAGAAATAATACTGCCAGTCCGGTAAATATCCATAATGCTTTCAAAACCATTCCACGGGTACCTGACGGTTTTATATAACTCTTTATATCACTATACATTTCTTTTGGAATAGAAATACAAGCGGTTTTTCCGTGGGGTAGCAAATCGCTAACAATCACTGACCCTCCATTTGATATCTTAAATTTACTTATTTCCGATGACTCAAACGTGATTTCTTTTACATCTATTCCATTCTCCGATAGTGCATGGTTTTGATAAATGGTTATTTCTCCTTTAGACAACTTGATAAATGGTTTATCTATTGGCATATTATTATCAGTATATATAACCGATTTTCCATCCGTATACTTGGAAAAGGTATGAAACGAATACGAAAAAGTTCTTTCCTTTACATATTTTCTCGATGCCATAACTGCTCTCCTCCTACCTATTTATTATAATTATGCAGGCAAATATCATGCCAAACCGTAGACGAAAGAACCTTCGCGCATATTTTTCAATGATTTTTCTGTTTTTTTCACATCGAACGTTGGAAAACCGCACACTTCAAAAGCAGGATCATTATCGGCTTAGAGAATTACTATGCGTTATTCTTCTTGTTTCTCTGCGTAACAGCATTCTTAAATGCCTTTACCATCGCAGGGGATAATTCCGGGCAATCTTCATCAAATGTAATCGGATATTTCTTTGCATCTTCTATTTCCTGTAATTGCTCAGGAGTCGGTTTCTGTCCGTTTTCAATATTTATCGTCTTTGTCATAAATAACTATATGTTACAGATTATCATAAACATGAATTACAGATATTATAGCGCTATTGCTGGAGATGACTATATCCTAGAGCATCTCCGCAACAAACGTCTTCACACTTTGGTAAACATCCTCAAACGCCGGCTTATTAATTCCTCCAGAGAAACGAAACTTTTCATATGAATGCTTCAGTTCCTCTGTCCGGTTGATAAACCCATCAAAGTCACCAATTCTTCTTCCGCTATCTGCGAGCGTTTGAAGGATTTCATCGCGATCAAGCTTAAGCACTTGCGAATAATAGTACAAATCAACTACATCCTTAATCCGTCGAAAGACCTTATCCGACGAAATAACCGATATTTTGTCTGCAAGCATCTGCTTGGGAGCCGAACCGCAAAAACGGATTCCCTGAATCTCATAAATCCTTGTCGGAGTGATTGGCCGGTTGACATCTAAATCCATGGTAAATAGTATCTCTTCGGTGGAATTGTTCTTCAGTTCAAATCCTGCGGAGCGTTCTTCACCATACATTCTGTAAATGCTCACTATAAGCGGAATTCCGTTTTCATCCAAAGCTTTCTGTATAGAATCAACCATCTGCTCAGCCGACGGTGGGACATCAGTATTCCAATTTCCGTCAATATCAACTGTATGTCGGGTGTCTTCTGTGTACCCGGCCTCCATCAGACAAGCTTTCATAACCATGGATCCTTTGAAACTGATTGGAATGCCACTGTCATATATGGCTTTCATAACCTCATACATCAGTTTTTCTTCTGCCGATAGAACCACCGGATCACCTCCAGATTAACTGTCATAATACTCTATTGCTTCGTTTGCAAGCAGATCAAATCTTTCCTGATATTCAGGGGCAACATATAGGCCGTCGAAGCTTTCCCCGTTTGCAAAATAATACTTGCTCAATGCCTCAGTGATACCTTGCATATCCAACAGCGATTCGTTAGCGAATGCATCAGAAAGTGTTCTGTTAAAATCAGTGTACCTTATGCCGTCCTTTTCCTCAACATTGCGAGGACCTATGTGGTTTCCGATCACGACCACACCATTATAGTTTGAAGCCTTGTCATCTCCATAGATCCATACCAGATATTCATCGTTACGACCTCCGAACAAGCCGTTACACATCAATGCTTCATCTAAAGCAAAGACTACATCTTCTCCAAGACACGCCTTAACAGCCTTAAGCCATGCCAATGCTCCCATATAATCACTTCTCGCTGGAAGATTCTTCTTTGCGGCATCATACTCAGGTAATCCCAGAGCCCTCCTATTCACCAGATCTTCCCTTATGCGGTGCTGCAACAGGTCAAGAATATACTCCGGCGGCTTACGTGTACCTGTCTCCCAATTCTGAACCGTTCTGAAGGGTATGTGATACCTTCTGGCAAATTCACCCTGTGTATCACCCAGCTGCTTTCTTAATTCACGAACATTCATTGTTCATCACCTCGCAGAATAATAATACACCCATTGGGTGTATTATGCAAGCATGATATGATGTCGTTTTGAACCTGAGTAGCGGCATAACTGTCTACTAATCTGTCTACTAATTTGCCGTTTTTGGTGTTTTATTTCGTTTTATTGTGTGTTAGGAGATCTGAAAAAGTCAGTATTTAAACGGTTTTAAGACATGATAAAACAGAATAAAAAGTGCTTTAAAAAATTAGGGAGGTAGAGGCCGCAAGTTCGAATATTGTCACTCCGATCAGGAAAAAGAGTGGGTTCCCGCTCTTTTTTTTTTTAACAGTCTTTACAATAATCCAAATGAAGAAAATCAAATTTACAAAATTCAAATGTTTTGGGTATATTTACATCCAGGATACCCGCTGCATCCCCAAAACGCTCCGAACTTCCCATGTCTTTTTACAAGAGTGTTTCCACATCGCGGACACTTCTTGATTAATCCCGGATTATTCCGCATCAGTTCGCCCAGTTTCTCATACACCGCCTGATTCATCCGGCAATCTGCCAGTGCCCTATGCGCACCATTCGCGGAAATGCCATAATGAATAGCCAGATCCGATAGTGTGCGATGTTTCATGTCCGGCAGACAGATTCGAGCTATTGTCAGGCTATCTACATAGTCATTTTGCGGTATTGTTCCAAAGAATTCCATACAGTCCCTGTAGATGAACCTTAAATCAAATGTATGAATATTGTGACCCACAAGAGGTAAATCGCCCACAAATGCAAGGAATTCCGAAAGAACCATCCTAAATCCCGGCGCATCTGCTACCATATCATCGGTTATACCGTTCACCTGCGATGCATAATATGGTATTGGTCTTCCCGGGTTCACAAGCGTTGAGAACTCTTCCGCGATCTCTCCATTGATCACTTTTATCGCAGCGATTTCCACCACCTGATCGGATTCACATGAAGTGCCCGTTGTCTCAAGATCAAAAACGACATAGTCTGTCAGATACTCAATTCTTTGTTTGCCTCTGTTTATTGGCATTCCGTTTTTACCCACCTCACTGCCGATATCTTTAAGTCGTATTATATCATGTTTATGACGCCGGTATGTACATTATTTTGTCCATCAGTAGCCTTTGCCAGATTACCCATTTGTCTAAGATTGTCTGGAAATCGTCTGGAAATTTCTATTCTTCTCCTTTTCCACTCATGGATGCATCTGCAGTCATATACTTTCGTCTTCCAAAAAACCAATCAACCGCTTCGCATAAGCCTTCGTATGCTCATGCAACACCTGTCCGTGACCCATTCCTTTATACACACGCTTTTTCATCTGCGGAAGATATTGTTTTAAGAGCTTTGCGCTTTTGACCGGATAAGGCTCGTTTTCACCATGCCAGAACACCACCGGATTATGATGATCCCTGATGCCTTCCTTGATCGTGTAGGTATAGCAGGAAAGAGCTGCGTTGCCTATGGATTTCAGGGACACGCCTTTATAAAGTGTGTCCACGATACCGCAGTTTCCCTTCCCCATGATGCTCTCCACCAAAGTTTTGGGAACCGGTATGTTTTTCTTGATACACCATATGGCGCCCTGGAATATGAGCTTAAAAGGATAAGTCATCAGGCCCATTTTGATCACAAACGCTGCATCCAGGATCGTCCTTTGCACTTCGATCTTCCCTCTGCTGATCAGTTCCGTTGCGATGGTTCCGCCAAGCGAAAAACCCAGAAGTCCGTACAATTTTCCATCAAGATTATCCCTGACGTACCTTTCGATCTTTTGCGCCGCATCTGTCACGGAGACAAACTCACTCATCTCGCTTCTGGAATGACCGTCCAGTTCACATACGATCACGTAATAATCTCTCAGATACGGGAGAAGCGGATCAAAAAGATCCGAGGTATTTGCCATCCCGTGTATCAGCAAAATAGATTTATTTGATTTTTCCCCATGTGTAATAAAAATCATTTCACAACCTCCGAAATCAGTCCTTTACGATCACCAAAGAAAAATACCCCGCTTCATCGGGCATGGAATGCAGGTCATAATATACCTTTTCTTCCGGCATCCCACAGTTTTCGATCAAATAGACATTCTTATTACAGGCAGAAGCTTTTTCCTTGATTTCCTTTAACCTGTTCCCGGCTTTTAAGATCACGAGCGTACCTTCAAATTCACAGAATTTCCCGGATGTGATCATTACCGATTCATCCCCCAAAGAAAGCGGCAGTTTCAAAGTCGCGCCCGCCGCGCTGAATGAAGGGATCCCGTTGACGATCTCTGTTTCATACCCTTGTTCCTTTATGAGGTCAGCAACATAATAAAAAGTTGAGTAGAACTCCGGGTCGCCCAGCGTCAGAAAAGCCACGTCTTTTCCTGATGCAAGATAGTTTATAACCTGCTCGGCCGCTTTCTGATGCGCGTCGCTTAAGTGATCTTTCCGCATCGGGAATTCCAGAAGTAACAGTTCCTTCGATGTGATCTCCGGGTCCGACGCCGACAGCATACAGTTTTCCTGTCATATTATTCCTCATTCCTGTTTATATACTCTTGCTCCGTAAATCCTTGATCGTTCTTACGAAACCATAACGATCATCCGGAGAGCCACTGCTGTTTTGAAAAGACAAGACCCCGGCTACATTTCAGCGTTCGCCGGGGTCCTGCCGTATGATCATGTTACATCAAATATCCAACTGCCACTGTCCATAGAGGTCGATCTTATCTCCGCAGATGAGGGTCCTAAGCCATGACAGGGATAATACTCCCTTGTCGGGAATGACTTTGTCTCCGGTGCTTGGATATCCGTTTCCGTCCGCTTCGGTATTCCAGCCTTTGAATGTCAGGCCCGGAACATCGATCCATTTTTCCCTGCCATTCCTGACGGTCTTTACCTGCAGCATGAATGCGTTCTTGGGAAGCTTGCCGCCCTTTGTGATGACCGCATCCTTCATGGTCCCTGTGATCCTGCAGTTTGCTTCAAACCATGCATCTTTTTCGAGAGGGGAATCCCCTTTGTAAGTGTCATATACCCTTTCTTTTATGCTCTCCGTCGCCAGATTGCTTTCAAAATGGACGTTATAATCCATCGTTTTGGCCACGATCTGGAAGGAAACCGTCTTCCTGTTACCATATGCGCCGGGATGCTTTGCGATGATCGTAACGTTGTACTTGCCCTTGTCCACTCTTTCCCCATCGGCTTTTTCATAGATCAGTTCGTAATCCGATGCCAAAAGCTGAATGGCCGGCTCTTTTCCGAACTTGAACCATATGTCGTCATTCTCAAGGGAAATGGGGCTTCCGGTAAACGGCTTGTTGTTGATGGTGATCGTTGCCTTGGAAAGATCATGCGAGCCGTCTTCCAGGAAATAGAAACTTGCGATATTGACCGGCTCTGTTCCATCTCCTGCGTATGCACCCTTCGGTACAACAAAGACATTGATCTTTGTTCCGTTTGTTCCGCCCGGGATGATGTCGTTTTGGCCCACAGGATCGCCTGAATTGCGGTGTTCTTTCTCGGCCTGTCCCTTGACATTCACATCAACGGCAACACCGTATTTATATACGATGTCCTTCTCGTAATCCGTTCCTGCCGCCAGCTTTGCACCTGTTTTCTTATCGGTAAGCGTAAGGTTCGTCTTGCAGATGCCTGCCTTATCCGCGCAAACCACATCCGTCGTTACCGCATCTACGGTTAATGTGTTTAATTTGCCGGCTTTGATCGTAAACTCTTTACTGTCAGTACCTGCAAATCTGCCCTTGAAGCTGATGGTCACCTTCGGCATTTTCCTCGTGCTGTCCGTTGTCACGGCATTGTTGTCGCTCCATTTGAGTGTATAGTCTACGTTATTTTGAAGAGTGCGGGCTTCATAGTTAAATTTGTACGTAACAACCGGCTCCGGCTTAACGCCTCCCTTTGTGTATGCATACAGCGATCCGGAAGGCATGGCGATGGAGATGTAACCCTTTTTCCTTTCCCCTTCGTTGTATGCTTTGATCTTGAAGGTCTTCTTAACGGTTCCCCCACACTGGCCCATACCTGTAAAGATGACCGTCGCTGTGCCGGGGTCGGTATTATTCTCATATGTTACATAATAATCTTCACCGTTCTTGAGATGGATCATTCTGTTATTTTGCTTGTCATGGAATGTAAGATCCATTTCTTCGCGTGGCATAGCGGTCGTTAAATGAGCCAATCCCACAGGTTTGTATTCCATGCCCGTATAAACAAAGGCCTTTGCTCTCTGGTCGTAGCAGCTCTTATAAGTGACCGTTGATGTGAAGGAGCCTGTCGATTCCGTAAAATCGGGAATCGTTACATTCTTCATATCTATACCGGTGATCTGGAACTGCTTCTTAACGGTCCCTGTGTAATATCCCATTCCGGTATATACAGCACTGTAGGATCCGATCTCTACAGGATCGCACTCTTTGCCCGCTGCATCCAGATAAACCACCCTGTAGTCCTTCCCCTCATACAGATCGGTCCGTTCTTTGCCGTTCATGAAGAAGAACTTCGCATCCTGCTTTCTGACCGCTCCCGTCCACTCAACATTATTCACAAAATTCTCAACCTTTGCGCCCTTGAGATCCGTACCCTTGATCTTGAAGGTAACCGTCCGCGATCCGGCATAGTCACCGGTGTATTTCCCGTCATCATCCTTCTTGGCCTCAATGGTTACGGTAGCCGTTCCTATTTCTCTGTTGTTAACGATCGAGAGGGTATAATCAACGCCGTAGGTAAGAGGTGTCTTTCCGTTTTTGATGGTAAAAGCAAACGGATTGCCTTTTTTGTCCACGGCATATTCTTCACTAAAGCCCTGAGTCATTCCGGTAAGGATCTTCTTCCTTCCCGTATACGCCTGGTCCGGAATGGAGGGAACGGAAACTTTGGTGATGAGAGTCTGGCCATCCTCCGCTATGGTCTGTTTAAATGTAACGGCATTATCAGAGTCTCTGTAATTGTTGATTCCCCTGATGGTTGTTGTATATACCCCGGGCTCCGTATAATCCTTTCCGTCTTCATATACATATTCAAAGTCCTTGTTCTTGGCAAGTTTTACCGTTTTGCCGTTCAGTTCATATGTGACGGTAGTCTCTCCGAACTGAGCCTTTCTAGCTTTATAGGCAACAACGATATCCGATGCTGTCGCAAGGCTGATATCAAGCGGGGTGATCGTGAAGGATTCTGTCGCTGTCCCTTCAAAATTGCCTTTGCCCTTTACGATGACAACAGGTGCGATGAGATTGCCTTTTGCATCTGTCTTATCTTTTACGCAGGCATTTACATTGTTCTTGTAGCTTACCGAATAATCCTTGTCAGTCAGCTTTGTGCCGTTAAAATAGACATCCACTTCCGGCTTGATGGCGGATCCCGTATACATCTGATCGGGGATCGAGTCGATGAAGATCCCGTCTGGCTTCACTTCTTTTACATCAAGGCTTGCGCTGAGGTTTCTGGATATATCCGTTTGATATGACAAACCCGGAAATGCTATGGCCGGTATCTTAATAATGTCTCCTTTTATGGCAGCCTCTGCTGTAGCATCTCCTGTTACACTGAGGGCAAAGGTAGCCGATTCGCCGGGAGCAAGGTCCTTTTTGGAAATACTGCCCGCCTCAAAATAGGTTCCGGCATCCGGTATCGGATCATCGAGAGCAACATTGACATTTCCCGTGTTAGTGACCGTTATGGTCTTTTGGGGGATCAGGCTTACGTCGTACCCCTTAGGTACGGATCCGAAATCAGCCGTGGAAGGCGTTACCGATATGGAATGTTCCGGCCATACCCCGCTGGCCACGGCGTAAAAATCAAATTTTACACTTGGGATATTGGTATTTACAGTGAAGTATTCGATATAGCGGTCTTCGGTTCTTATCTTGGTCTCATCAGGCCGCACAGAGAGCGTAGCCGTCTCCCCCGGATCCAGTACTCTCTTCGACAGGTCACCGAGAACAAACGCGACTTCACCTGCCGGTTGTACGGAATCGATGGTCAGCTGTACATCTCCTGTGTTTTTGATCACTACCGCCCTTGCTTCAGTGGGCTGCTCGATGAACACATCCCCGAAGTCAATCTCCATCGGCTCAACAGAGATGGCTGCTCCGTTTGTATTATCCGGCGCCGCCGGGTTGATCTGCACTTCTTTTACCAGGTCGCCTGCCTGATTGGCAAGATGACCCGTATTCTCATTTTCTGTTACAAACGTGACAGTCTTATCCTCGGCCTCACCGGAAGGTTCCGTCATTTGCATGCTTTCTGCAATATCATAGGCTTTCGGACCACCGTCAAAGTATATTGCTTCAACGGATCCTTTGGCAAGAACAAACGCCTTGTCCTTTATTGTAATACCGCGGCCATACAGACCACGCCCCGTTCCGGTACCGCTGTTGCTGGTTGAGGTGGCATATACTTCACCCCCCGTGATCGATATGTTTCTCCCTTGTATCGCGGCTCCCTGCTCGGTGGAGTAAGCCGTAACCTTTCCTCCGGATATCGACACCGTATGATTCGGGCTATAGATACGTTTTGCTTGAATGACCCCGCCTGTAATATCAATATCTTTTCCCCATATCTCGCCACAAGTTAAAGTTCCTCCCGAGATCGTAAGCTTTTTCTCCGTCTCCTCGTGTGAGATATAATTATGATAGAAACTGCCTGTTACTGTCAGTTTTCCCGAATCGTTTCCGGTAACGGTCAGTTCATACGCGGGGATTGTGGTATCAGAATCACTCTCACACCTTATATCTTTGATCGTCTTATCCGTAGTGGCATCGATAAGGATCGTTGCATCATCCACAAGTCTGTATGTTTGATTATCGATCAGATCCGATGCTTTCATTTCTCCGATCAGGTAATATCCGACGTCAAAGGTGGCTCTTACAGTTACCTGGGATTTCTGTTTCGTTTTGAATAGGATATTCGCATTATGCGAAAAATAGTTCATGAGACCGGTTTTGGGTTGAACCGAAAAGGTGGCTGACTGCCCCTTGCCAAGAATAAGACTGTCTGTTGTGGTTACTGTATAGTCACTTGGAGTCGGAACGATCAGTTCCACTGTCCCATCGCCCTTATTCGTGATCTTGACCTTCTGTGCGCTCGGAGCTAAAGCATATCCGACGGTAGCCTTTCCGAAAGCAAGTTGTGTCTGATCCGCTTCAATGGAATAATCGGTGTCTTTTATCTCGAGTGAAACAGGTACAAGAGCTTTCACGCCGTCTGTCGTCGTCACGTACCAGTCTTCGTCATATACACCTGCTGCCAGACCCGTCTTGGGTGAAATCTCGATGTCTGCGCTCTCACCGGCAGACAGTACAAGATTAGTGGGGAATTTCACGCTGAAGTTCGCGGGCTTTACCGATGTTCCAATTGTCAGGTCTTCCGTCCCAGTGTTCTTGATGGTGACCGTTTTGGTCTCGATGGTATATTTCCCTTCATAGTCCCGCTTTACAAGTCCGAAATCGGGTGCCTCTGATGTAAGCTCGATCATTTTGGGGCTCGGGGTAACCGTATATGCGGCACTAAAGGAGGCCGTCACCCCCGCATGGTCGGTGGTCACCGTAAATGTTTCATTATGCTCACCAATAGCGAGCAATTCGTCCGGCTGTACGGTGAAGGTTGCCGTTTCATTCTTAAGCAGATATTTTCCGGAAAAATCACCGATCACGTATTCGCTGGTCTCTTTGTTTGAAACGACCCCTGTAAGCCCGATGGTACCGGTGCTGTTGTTTGTTACAGTGACCGTCGCTGCATCCGGAGCGGCTAAACCGATTTGGGTATCTGCAAATCCGATACCGGCAGAGGGTGCATCAGTAACTATTGCATAGGTACCCCCGCTCTTTTCTATGTGAACGCTGTTTACGGTGCTGCCGTTTGCTCTTTCAAAATGATAAACACTGTCGGCCCCATATACTACAACTGCTTCTCCTCCGCCGGATGTATCCGTCGCGCTCATGCCGTCTATGACGATACCCCCGCCACTATAGACGGACTCCACTTTCCCCGAAGCCGTTACATAGGCATCATCACTGATGGTGACTGTATTATTGCAGGTGATTCCCTTGCTGCCGTCGGCATAGGCTGTTGCATTGACAACTCCACCTGAAATGGTACAGGTATCGCCGCAGAAGATTGCGCATTCCGAACCATCATCCTCAACATTTACCTCTCCTCCGGAAACCGTGAGTAATTTGGCAGTTAATGCCCAATCAGATCCCGTCGCACTATTGTGTACATTGACTTCTCCGCCGCTGACAGACAGATCATGATTAGACACAACTATTTGATCCGCATTTAATGTCCCGCCGGTAATATCAGTATCACCTATCAGCATCTTCTTACAGTTGATCGTTCCGCCGGATATGGTAATCTTTTGTCCGTCTTTGTTGTAATTAAATGTAAATTCATCGGTTATGGTAAGCGTTCCCGTATCATCACCGCTTATGGTCAGATCATATTTTGTTCCGTTTGCATTCTTTATTGAATTGATGGTCTTGTTAACGCCCGCCCCGATATGGATCTCTGTATCGCAGGCCACTTTGATAGCTCCGTCATCTTGAAGCTGGGAAGCCTCGTAATAAGCCTCGGTCAGGGTTGTCACATCTCCTGCGGGATCCCCATCAGGATTTCCCTCAGGCAGCAGCCCCTCCGCTTCCACCGGTGCATCTTCTGCCTCTGCTTCTTCAGGCGCGACAGTTTCCAGGATTTCTTCATCATCGATATTTCCATCATTAATCACAGAAACTGCATCTTCAGTTTCCTCAGGCGCGACAGCTTCTAAGATTTCTTCATTGTCCGCAGTCTCTGCCGCAAACGCATATCCGGGAGCTGATGTAGCCAGCATGGCCGCAACAAGCATACCCGTGATCAGTCTCTTAGCACTCTTTTTCAAAACGCTCATTTTTAACCCTCCCAAGTAAACTAGAATTAATGATATTATCTCTCTTTCTGCGTTTTTTTGTCAAATTGACATGGTCTGCTTTCTAATTGAATTTATCGCCGTAATCGAACCGCCTGTACGCGTCCGTTTTTTCGGTCACATATACGTTGAAGCCGCCGTTGGCAAAGGTGTTTTTCATTAAGGAGGCAGAATAATCATCCGGCAGGTATTCTTTGGGTATCCTTTTTAAGGATCGCGGATCATCTTTAAAAGAAGTATAGATGTATACTATTTCATTGTTTCCCAGGTCCATCGCATATTCATAGGAATGATCGTCACAGTCAATTGCTTTGTATACCGGATGCATGAACCGTTTGCCTTCTTCGTATTCGAGATGCTTTATCACTTTCAGATCATCATCCCCGAGTTCAAATTCACTGTTCTTTAGACGGTCTGTTTCTTTAGCATAGTCCGTATCCGAGTATGTACATTTTAGATACACTTCGCAAGTCGGATCATCCCACGTGTCTCTATATGAAAAATAAAACTCCGGTTTGTGATCATTTGCAAAAGCACTTTCAGGAATCGTTTGGGGGAAAGAAAAAAAGCCGGTATGAACTTTGCCCACAACTTCATTTGTGTACTTATGCATGGTTTCTTCGTATAATTCCACGTTATCTGTGGTCTGTATCGGACCGCCGGCAAAAAAGAAATAAAACAATACAATGATCGCGCCGGTTACAGCTATAGCCCCGACACCAAATCCGATCAGAATCCCTGTCAATACCCTTGAGGTTTTCTTTTCTTTCAAACTCTGCTTGCCTCCCTTGGTATCCTTTTTACTCAAAACAATTTCAGCAGATCAGCGGGCTCCGTCAGCAGGTAATCCGCGCCGGCCTGCCGGAGTTCTTCCTCCGGGCCGTATCCCCATAGCACGCCGGCGCTGTCTAGTCCGTTTGCTTTTGCGCCGTCGATGTCATGATGCCTGTCACCCACCATCAGGATGGAGGACTTGTCCGTAACAGGCAGCTTGTCCAGAAGGTTTTGGATCACGTCTTCTTTCCTGCTGATGCTGCCGTCCATTGTGGCTGCACCTATATGATCAAAATATTTCATCAGGTCAAAATGTTCCAGGATCCTGACCGTGAATTCGTAAGGTTTGGATGTGGCGATAGCCAGAGTGACGCTGCGTTTTTTCAGCTCGGAAAGAAGTGCCGGGATCCCGTCATAAACCTCGTTTTCAAACAGGCCTTTGACGGAAAAATATTCTCTGTAGTACCGGATCGCCGTGGCGGCTTCTTCTTCCGAAAAACCGTAAAACTTCATGAAAGAATGGTCAAGCGGCGGCCCGATAAAAGGAAACAGCTCGGACCTGTCATTCACACGGATCCCGTATTGATCCAGGGCATGCATGACGGAATTCGTGATCCCGACTGCAGGATCTGTCAGTGTTCCGTCCAGATCGAATAGACAATGATCATATTTCATTTCGTTTGCATCCTCTCCTATGCGTAAATATCACTCCGGCCCCCATCAGACCGTGATCTCAAGCCTTGCTCCGTCATCAAAACGGATAAAGTAGGAACGAAATCCCGTTGCTTCGTTATGATATCCGTCTTTCCTTTCAGAAACCGGGTTTCATCACAAGCTTCTTTCTCGCCTTGTATCCGGCCTCCATCGCTTTTTGAAACGAACTCCATCTGTAGGTCTGACCGTCTTCCCCGAGCATATGAAACGAATCTTTATCAAAACCGAAGATCCTCTGCAGCCGGATGCTGTACTGCATGGTTTCGTCCTGCGGCCGCTGCGCGATCACTTTGATCTTTGGATCTTTTCCCTGCAAAAGACAGGCCCTCTCATGGGAAAGCCAGTCATCAAGCCACGGCTGAAGCGCGTTCAGACGGTCTTCAAACTCTTCATCAGAGTGAAAATCAAACCATATCTGTCTGCTTTTTTCTCCAAAGTATTTATGCGCCCCATAGTTGGACTGGGCATACGGCCCCTCGGAGTAAGCGATCCCATCTGGTAGCGGATGATCTTTCAAATAGTCCTGCAGGACCAGATCGCTGTAATCCGTGATCCAGCTGTAGGTATAACCGCCCCAGAACAAACTGTCATAGGTAAATGCCCGCAGTACGCTGAACTCTCCGATCCTCTCGCACGTCATGGTGTAAATAGCGTCAATACCGTAGTATTCACTGCCTTCGTTTCTGACGTCCCGTACGGAAAGCACCTGTGCGCCTTTGATACCAAATTCCTGTTCTGCAGCTTCAAGCGCCTCTACTTCTGTTGGAATATCCCCTGCCCGCTTATTCTGTCCGCCACAGGCTGCCAAAACAAGTGGCAGGATCAAAATCGGTATGAGAATGATTTTTCCAAAAAGGGATTTAAAAGAAGGATTCATTCCTGCTGCCCTTCGTTATTGTCTTTCAGATGATAAGCCAGTCTGGGGGAACCGTCTTCCAGATAGATCGTGCCCCCATTGGTTTGGATTTCCTGACCTGATCATGAATTCTCTTGCATATCTGTAGATCTCCATGATCCTGTCAAAATCATTTTCCGTCGCATTCCTTACTCGTAACACTTTCTTTCTTCCCCTGTCTCTATCGATGCCCTGCTTTATCAGATCATGCGCGTACATAATCCGGATCGATCCTGACCATCTCCGCAAGTGCCTTATTCCTGTAGTTTAAATCATCCCGAACCGTAAATCCCTGCGACTCCCAGAAGGCATTGCCTTTTTCATTCTTTTTGAACGCTACGAGCAATACCGCTGTTGCACCTCCTTTGGTTGCTTCTATTCCCTTTTCGCTCCCGGCCATTCCCTTTTTGGCCCCGCCTACGTGTGAAATCACTGTCCTCAGCCTTTTTACACGTAGTCGCACCGCTCACAGGTTCAGCTGCAGGAAATTGCCGTTATGCTTAAACCCGTACGCTTCGTACAGCTTTACACCCATGTTGGAGGCCGTGATATAGATCGTTCCACAGCCATAGGCTTTTGCTTCTTTTACGACTCTGTCAAGGAGCTCCATGGCGATCCCCCGCCGCCTGTAAGCGGGATCCGTATACATGCTTGATAAGATCCCCAGTTTCCCTGAGGGGCAGGTGAAATAGGGGGGCTTTTGCGCAAATGACATCCCGCTTGTTCCGACAATTTTATCGCCGTCAAATGCCAGCCAGGAAACATAAGTGCCGGCAGCCATATTCCTTCTGTAAAAATCCATGAGAGCCGCTTCCAGATCCACATCATCCGGCACGGTTTTTCCCTCTGCGGTGTATTCTTCCGTCAGCTGGTCTATCCTCATTTTGATGATTCTGTCCAGATCATTCTCAGTCAGTCTTTTGTATACAATATCCATATTTCTCTTCCTGCTTCCGCAACCCGTCAATGCCTTATGAATTTCTCATCCGCCGTATATGTATCACTCACAAAGCGTTCCACGGTCATATGCAGATCGTACCGCTCCCGAAGCGCAGCCAGCTGCTTCATCATGGGCGAAGCATGGTGGGCATCTATGGCAGCCTGATCCGTCCAGGAATCGATCAGCAATATCGTTTCCGGATCATCGAGTGGCTGAAAGTATTCATATCTAAGGTTCCCCTCTTCCGCGCGGATCGCATCCGCGATGCCCGATGATTCCATTTCTTTGGCAAAATCAAGCGCACTTCCGTTTATTCCTTTGTAGTACAGATTGACAGTTATCATACAGCCTCCCCGACCGGTCATGTTAGAGTTCATCGGTCTTTGAATATGAAAATATCGTTACCCGCAGTATACCATACCCGCGCCCCTTCCGATAACCATGACCATACTGTATTCCCGGATCGCATTTCTCCCGAAACCCATGAGCATACCGTATTCCAGGATTGCACCTCTCCTAAACCCCGTGGCCATACCCTGTCCCCGGGCCGCGCAGACCACAAAAACGGTAGAAAACTAAAACAGCCTGATCAGGACCATATAGATCCCTGTTCCAAGTAAAATGCTGAGGACCGCATTTCTTTTCCGGGCCTGCATCGCAACGACCGAAACCGCAGCGATCAGTTCTGGGGTTCCGAAGGGATGTGTTGTGACCGAAACGTCTTTCAGACAATAGACCACCAGAAGCGCTATGAGCGCCTGCGGGAGCACTTTCCCAAGATAGGATATGTATGTAGGCGTGTGCTTCCCAAATAGCAGAAAGGGAAGGAAGCGCAGCGCCATGGTCGTAAGCGCCATGGCCGATATGAGAATGACCGGTGTGAGAACGCCCGCCGTCATCTGGATCCCTCCTCTCTTTTTCTGACCAAAGTCAGCACAAGCGTGATGAGAAGCATCGCCGGGATCAAAAATCTCTCGGCCCCGAATACGATGAGGCACAGTCCCGTAGAGAGCAGTCCCGTCAGTGCCGGAATATGGTCTTTTGAAGTGATCCACTGCTCCGCGAACGAAGCAATGAAAAGCGCCGTCATGGAAAACTCGATCCCCTTTGTCGAAAACGGAAGCACAGCTCCAAGAAGACTTCCGATCACGCTTCCGGCCACCCAATAGCACTGATTAAACAAAGAGACAAAGAACCGGTACCGGTTGATCGTCTCTTCCGTATGATCGTCATCCTCACACAAAAGGGAGTAAGTCTCATCCGTCAGGGCGAATATCAGATAAGGCTTGTACTTCCCCGTGTTCTTGTACTTATCTATCATGGAAATGCTGTAAAAGAGATGCCTTGCGTTGACCATGACCGTTGTGATGATCGTCGTGATCACGGACGCACCGCCCGTCAAAAGGCCGATGCCCACATACTGCATGGATCCCGCGTAAATGAAAACGCTCATTGCGGCTGCCCACAACACGCCGTACCCCGCATTATGGAGCATAATGCCGAATCCGATCCCAAGGACCACATATCCTGCCATGACCGGCAGGGATCTGAAAAAAGCTTTTCTGACCACTTCCATTTCTAACTACTCAATCCGTGTTTGTAATATTGATCTGGCACATCTTCATTGCTTCCAGCGCATTCTGATGGCTTTCCGGCGTCACGCCGGCGCAGCAGGAAGCATCGACACTGACCTTCACTTCCGGCAGGAAGGCTTTGATCAGCAGCGCATTGGAAATGACACAGATATCCGTGCAAAGACCGATGACCTCGATCTCTTCGATCTCCGTATCCTGCGCGGTCTTCTGCAGATATTCACCCAGTTCCACGGAACCAAACGTCGGCTTTTCAAAAACCGTATCAGCGTCTTTCACAGGCAGCGCGGATGAGATCTGCCACCCGTCACTCCCTTTGATACAGTGCTCCACGGGAAGGTTCTGCCCCTCCTGCGTCTGCAGGTAATTTTCCATATGGGTATCCTTTGTAAAGATCACCCTCCCGTCAAATTCGCGTATCTTCTTTGCCACATTTTCAACGATCCCGACCGCTTCCTTCGTTCCAAGCGCTCCGTCGATAAAATCATTCTGCATATCCACAACGATAAGAATCTTCATTATTATTCCTCTCTCCTCTGTAATATTGTTTATCTTCTTTTTGAAACTCCGCCAGATATTCTTCCATGAACGCATGGCGGGCCTTCGCCATTTCCCTGGCTTCTTCCGTATTCATCAGATCCTTGAGCAGCAACAGCTTCTCATGGAAATGCTCAATGGAAGATGCCAGCGGTCTTCCGGCCTTTCCGCCGTATGCAAACGTCCTTGCGATCCCAATGGCGCCGATCGCATCCAGCCTGTCCGCATCCTGCACGATCTTTCCTTCGAGGCTCCCCGGCCTGCTGCCTTTGTTCTTACTGAAAGACACGGCGTTGATGATCTCGCAGATCAGTTCGATCTCAAAATCACTGATGTCCCGGCTCTTAAGAAAGCCGACTGCATTTCCGTTGTCTTTCGTATCAAACAGCTTATGGTCATCCACATCATGCAGCAATGCAGCCAGCGCAACGACCTTCCTGTTACAATCCGGATATCCCTCTGCGATCTTCATGGCATTCACATACACCCGCAAAGAATGTCCGGCATCATGCCCGTCTGAATTATCCTTGAAGATCTCCTGAATATACTGCTTTGCCGCTTCTATGATCTGTTCGTTCATATGCTTCTCACACTCCTCATCAGATCCACAAATAATCCCCACCGGTGATCGCCAGGCTTAAAAGCGTGTCATAACGCTCCACATCCTCGCCCTCGACCGTTTCGATAAGAAATGCATCCTCTTTCACGTCCGGCATTTCATCATCAGGCCCCAGCTCCATATCGGGTTCCACACCACAATACGGGCAGACAAGCCTCGGTGCGATCCGTACATCCAAAAACCGTTCATGGCATGCGAGGCATTCATAATATCCTGCTTTTTTTGTATCATCCGGTACGTAGTACATAATAATTCCCCTTCACTCAAATCGTTTAAATATCAAATTTGGAATATAAGCCGAGCAGTTGTTCGCGATCGATCTTCTTTGCGAAATCAGACATTTTTCTTAGCAACTCCAAATGTTGTGAAGAATTTCTATTGAGCAATCAGTATCCGTTTTTATGCTTCTAATCAGAACATCTTTGAAAACATAATCATACTCATAGCGTATCATTTCATGTACCCGCTCTCATAAAATTGAACAGCAATAACCCAATCATCTTTGAACTTACAATTCGTTTTTAATCTGATCAATTAATGTAATATCTGCTGGAAGCCAATCAACACTGTCGATCGACTCACGATCAAGCCACTTAGCGGCCTCGTGTTCTTTTAATGTCAAATTACCGTTTACCAATGTGCACCAAAAACAATCCATCGACAAATGAAAATTAGGATAGTCGTATTCAATCGTATCAATTAATTCGCCGACATTGATTTGCGTATCAAGCTCCTCCATGATCTCACGTTCCAATGCCTGCTGAGGTGATTCTCCATCCTCTATTTTCCCGCCGGGGAATTCCCAGCCATCTTTATACTCTCCATACCCACGTTGAGTTGCGAAGATTTTGTCTCCTTCTCTTATTACAGCTGCAACAACTCTTATTCTTTTCATTTCCTTTTCCCTGTTTTCTTTAGATAGCTATGCTCTTATTTGCTTTCTGAACCATATTTGCTGGAATTGGTTCTTTTAATTTCCAGATAAAACTGATTGGTTTGTTTCCTTCGTGACTAACATATTCCGCATCCCCCAAAAAAACATAAGATGAAGTGTGTGTCAATGTCTTCTTATAATCCCGGACAAACAACGAAATAACGGATTGCATTTTCTTATGATTAATATATCTCTGGGCAGTATTACTAGTGTCGGATAATCCGCTTTGTGTTTGCCAATGAAACAACGTATCATTAATCGCAAAATCCTCATACATGGTCGAAGGCGAAAAGTCTTTCTCTGATTTATTAAGATTGATCAGAAAAACATCTGTCTTTTTGTCTTCAAAATACTTCACCCCTTCACGGAACTCCGGTGCATTGTCTTCATTGAAATATCCGTATGCCGCCATAATCTGTCTCGTACTATAGTTGCAATGGATATCTATTGGGCAATCAAAATCATATTCACTGGGTTTTGCAATAAAGTCAATATGGCGCAGATTATAGTTGAGAATCTGCAGTATTTCATCTTTTACGAAATCGTATTTGATCAGACTTTGAATTCCATCATCAATAGAGATAAAACCTTCTTTCCGTGGATCCTTCTGGTAGAATGTGTAATAAAGCATATTTTTCATTAGGCGTTCCATATTGCTAGAAGGTTGTTGACGGAGCTCGATATACGAAATCCAGTATTCTAAAAGTCTTTTGGAATTAACATGGAGAAGTCCGGAAAACCTTTTGTAAACATCATTTTCAACATCTACTCCATCAGATAACACCCCTGCCCATTGAAGCAACCGGTGAAATGACCGCGTCCCATCACTTCGGTACAACTCCAATAAAGACAAGCCGTGGTAGTCTAAGAAGTACTCCAATGTCAGCGGCAAGGATGTATCTGCTTCGAAATATTTAATCTGTTCAATCAGAGAAGCTTTATCAACCGAATTCTGTTTCAGGTTACTAAGCACATACTCCTTGGCCAGCTTTTCCAATTCTATATAGCAGCCACGTGGAAGTGATGTAAAATCATCCTCAATTATTTTCCTTACTGAATTTCTGCTCGATCCGATCATGGCACGGAACTTCGTCTCAAAATTATACTTTTTATGCGCCTGCCCTATAAAGTCTAAAACTGTCAGACACTCCTTGTCCGGATGAAGTCGAAGTCCACGTCCCAATTGTTGTAAAAATACTGTCGCGCTTTCCGTCGGCCTAAGAAATAAAACTGTATTGACCTCAGGAATATCAACACCCTCGTTATACAAATCTACGACAAAAATAAACTTAATTCTTCCTTGCACCAGATCTTTTTTTGCATCGCTTCTGATATCATCCACACTTTTTGATGAAAGAGCAATAGAAGGAATATCATGATCCGAAAAAAACCTCGCCATATATTCTGCATGTGAAATACTCACACAGAATCCTAGGCCATGAACCTCATTTATATCATTCACCTTTTGGATAACCGTGTTAAGTATTAATGAAGCACGCCTTGTGTCTGCAGTGTATATGTTTTCTAGTTCTGTAATATCATACTTTCCTTTCCAAGAAAGATGACTATAATCCACAGAATCTGATACTCCGAAATAAACAAATGGACTAAGCAGCTTTTGGTCAATTGCCTCCGCCAACCTCATTTCTGAAGCGATCCGGCCATTAAAATAGTCTAAAACATTCTTTCCATCGAGACGTTCCGGTGTTGCTGTAAGTCCTAAAAGGATCTTGGGCTCATAATAGTTCAGAAGGCCTTCATACGATTTTGCTGCAGCATGATGAAACTCATCTACTATAATAAAGTCATAATGATCTTTAGTTGTAATTTCTTCAAATCTTGACGATACAAAGGATTGAATACTCATGAACAAATGATTGATCTGAGTAGGTTTTCGGCCATCCACATACAAATCCCCAAAATTGAAATCATTTAACACTTCTCTAAACTTCTGGATACTCTGCTCCAATATTTCTTTCCTGTGAGCGATAAATAGTAAAGATGCGTTAGGATGTTTTTCCAAGTATCTTCGAAAATCAAATGCAGCGATCACCGTCTTTCCTACGCCCGATAATGTCAACCCCGTGACACAAACTTTTTCAAAAATCTTTTCCCATAAATCAAGGCTTTCCGCTCAAACACCCATAAAATAAGCACGGAGCGTGTTTTATAAGTGCCACAAAATCATCAATCTGGCGTTATATAAGTGCGTCAAGCCATATCCCCTTTGAAGTCACAAATTGTAATCTCAAAGCCTATATCCCCTGGCGTAACGAATCGTTACCCCATAAAAAAAGAGGCCTGCCGTTTATCAGCAAGCCCCTCATCATCACTTCCATGCGATCTTCACATCGTCATTGTTAAAAACCATAATGCTCTCAACATATTCATCTATCAATTCCTTTGTCAGCTTTTTTACCGCAAAGCTCTCATGCGTCTTCTGCCGGTTCAGTTCCTTAAGTCTGTTCTCCGCCTCAGCCAGCTGTTCTTTCAGCCTCTCATGCTTCTTCTTAAGCTTTTCCATCTCATCTGCAGATGCGTCATATCTTTCCTTATTACCCAGGGCATATGCTTCAAACTCAGCCATCCGCTTTTCTTTTGACTTCGCAATAGCCTTTTCAGCCGCCTTGCATTTCTTCTTCAGCGCATCCACATCAGCCACTGCCGCATCCTTTTCATCCTGCAGAAGCTTATCGGATTCACCCAGTTCCATGATATGCTGCTGAAGCTGATACAGCACAACCTCTTCAAGAAAGAAATCTTCCATCCTCTTCACACATCCGTCTAGATGATAGATATTCAGCCCGGAGCACCAGTAATATGCCTGTCCCATTTTTCCGTCATTATGCCTCAGATTATGCCCACAACATCCGCAGACAACCTTTCCCATAAGCACATGATCATCCGTAATCCTGTACTTCCTGCAGGTCTTTCCATACCGTGCCTGTACCTTATCGAAAGTATTCCGGTCAATGATCGGTTCATGGTGGTTCTCAGCAATGATCCACTTGTCCGGATCCGTAACTCTCTTATCATCACGGATCTTCACGCACTCATACACACCCTGTACCAGATCGCCGGTATACGCCCTGTTCTTAAGGATACGGTGTATCGCCGAATGCTGCCATACAAAAACACCGCCCTTGGGAGTAGCCTTGCGGATTCCCTTCTCATGCCATACTTGCGACGGGGATTTTACCCCTTCCGCGTTAAAGGTACTTGCGATCTCCACTGCCGACATACCGTCTGCATACATCTTGAATATCCTTCTTACAACAGCTGCCTCATCCTCAGCTATCACGAACTTATGCCTGTCTCCCGGATCCTTTGCATACCCGAACGGCGGAGTGGAGCATACTGCTTTTCCCTGTTCCTTCACAGCCCTCAGCGAAGCCTTCACCTTCATGGACAGATCCTTGCTGTACAGGTCATAGAGCAGGTTCTTGAAATTCACATCAATATCCGCCACATTGCCTTCATACTTAATGCTGTCGTATTTATCGTTGACTGATATGAACCGCACGCCCATGAACGGAAATATCTGTTCTAAGTATGAACCTAGCTCGATATAATCCCTGGCAAATCTTGAGAAGTCTTTCACGATGATGCAGTTGATCTCGCCGTTCTTAACGCCTTCCAGAAGCTCCTGCACTCCCGGTCTGTCAAAATTGGTTCCGGAATATCCGTCATCCGAATACTCCAAAACATTATCCTGTGGAAAATGCTCCCGGACATAGTCCCGGAGCAAAAGCCGCTGCATTGTTATACTGTTGCTTTCCTCGTGAGAAAAATCATCCTCTTTGGAAAGCCTCATATATATAGCTATATTCATGATCAGTCACCGCCTTTCAGAGCATTTATCTCTTTGCCGGAATAAAGGAAATGAACCACAACACGCTTGCCCGGAAACACCTCAATCTTATCGATCAGCGCATGGAGCACTTCAGCCGTGAGCGGCGTGTCCTTCTTGCATTTCATCAGGGTACGCAGATAGCGGTTTCTCTTCTCAGTCTGTCCGTCCATCTCTGCAAGTTTCCTGTCCAGTATCTTCTGCCTGTCCTGAAGCCTTTTGATCTCTTTCTTCCTCTTATCCGCCCTGTCAGTCATTTCCTCTTCCGATATCTCACCTGAGCGGTATCTGATATAATCCTCGCTGCCGTCCTTCTTAAGCTGCTCTGCCCTGAAGGCGGCATCCGCTATCTCTTTTTCAAGCTTCTTCTTTTCAGCCTCTGCCTGTTTTTTACTTGCAGCAACAAGGTCTTTCTGCTTTAAGTCAGCCAGTGAAAATTCCTTTTCAAGAGCCTCTTCCACTATCCCCTTCAGCTTAATAAGGGAAATCCCGGTATTATCACATTTTCTGCCGTCTATGGTTTCCTTATTTACGCATACATACTGATAATTTCTTACCCTTCCGGCAGAACTTCTGTTAAGACCGCACACCCTTGTAAACCTGTTACCGCACAGACCGCAGTATATCAGGCCGTTAAATATATCCTCTTCCAGAGGTATACTTCTTGAAGAGCCGGAAGAAAACTTCTGCGATCTTGCCTCAAACCGCCTTGTCACCTCACGGAACATATCCTCTGAAATGATAGGTTCATGGTTGTTCTCACGAACCTTGATCTCCCCGTTCAGAACCTTCGTGCTTGTCCTTCCGGTAACACGCTCCCCGTCCTTCTGCTCGCATATCAGCCACCCGATATAGGCACAGTTGTTAAGGATCTGATTGAGCGAAGCCTTATGCCAGTTATGAAGAGTCTCCCCCTCTTCCTGATGCACATGGCCGTACTTCCTGTAATCGCTTGGCCTGTGGATCTTCTCAGCATAAAGCCATCCGATGATCTCTTCATAAGTATCACCCCGAAGGAACCTGTCGAACAGCTCACGCACGATCACTGCAGCATCTTCATTCACGATCAGAACCCTGCGGTTCCCCTCTTTCACGACATCATATCCGTATACCGGATGACAT